>CAVZUV010000018.1:0-234572 GCA_963778575.1 uncultured delta proteobacterium
AACCCGTGTTACCGGCGTGAGAGGCCGGCGTCCTAACCGCTAGACGATGGGACCTTAAAAAAAATATATGATTATAGAAGACGGCGACCGTTGTCAAACGTTATTTGTCTACCGATCTCCATGCGCTTGTTTTTTACCCTTTCTGAACCCGAAGATCAGATAAATCAGCCATCCGAAAAACGGAATCATGGCAATGAGCCCCCAGAGCGCTTTCTTCCCAATGGTGCCGAAATCTTTGCGCACGATGTCGACAATCGCCAACACCGTCAACAGGTAAAAAACAACGCCGATCTTTATCCACGCAATTGCAGTTGCTGTATCCAATGTTATCCGTTTGTTACCCGTTTATCTAAATTCAGGTTTTCGATTTTAAAATTGCCGATACTTTCAATATTGTATTCACATACTGCGAGCTGTGGTTGTAATGATAAATAACGTGGTAAGCCTTTTCCCTATCGATTCCAGGATGCCACCCGTAATGCTTTAGATAATTGCCGATACTGCTGATAGCGTCTGCATGATCAAATAAATTCGTAATCCCGTTGTTGTCGCCGTCTTTTGCAAAAACAAGAATGTTGCTCGGCATGAACTGGGCAATTCCCATGGCCCCTGAAAAAGATCCCGGAATATCAGCGGGATCCATGTGCTCTTCGGTGGTATATTCCAAAAAGGCTTTGAGTTCTTTGTAAGCCCATGCCGATTTTTTCCGAACCCATCGATCGAATTGTTTCCGTGTGAGCCGGATTGATTTTGATACGCTATCCCAAAACATTTCCCGAACATGGGCATCTGCCAGCGCAGCCGTTGTAGAAAGCGTATTCAATACCAAAGGCCCTCCGACCATGGCTCCCAACCGGGTTTCCACCAGCAGAATCGCCGTGATGATCTCTTTGTCGACGCCATAGTTCTTTTCAGTCCTTTCCAGCTCTTTTTTATGATGCGCCATATACTGTAATGCATTATGAATCGATTCTTTACTGGAAAACTGATCATAATTCAATGTGGACTCACGATGGACCAAAAACCGGGAGACCCCTTTTATCTCAAAATTGACTTCAGGTCTTTTGTAAAGCGATAAATACGGTCTTTATCAAAACCGTCTTTTATCAACCGATCCTGTAACGATTCAAAATATCTGCCGTCCTTTCTTGATCCGGCTGTATTTTTTGTTAAGCCAAAAAAGTTGAGCATTAAAAAACAGGTCAAAAAGATGGTAAATTTAACGTGGATTGTTCTGCTATCAAACATGTGTCTTCTTTTCCTACTCTTTTATTTGAATCTCGGCGCGTTGCCGCTTTGTGAAAATTGCCAATTGCCGGTATCCGGTTGAAAGCAGGATCGGCAACACCCGCTCGTAATGCCGACCCACATTCGCCGGACGATGTGCATCCGACCCCATTGTGATCGATATCCCCTGCTTGTAACATTTTCGAAGAATTCCTATAGAAGGGTAAATGTCTCGGGCGGGGTGATCGTATCCGCTGGTGTTGACTTCGATGGTTTTATCTTTTTCTTTAATGATCTGAAGGATATGATCACATTCTTTTTCAAAGGATCTTATAGGCTTTCGACCGAATTTTTTTATAAGGTCAAAATGACATATCACATCAAAATAATCATATTCCAGCATTTTTTGAAGTTGTTCGAAATAAAGCGCATAAACCTCATCGGTATCCATTTCGCCATGACGCCATTCTGAACGGTGAGTGACAATATCCAAACCGTTCGGAAAATGCAACGAGGCGGCGATGACGTCGAATGCATAGGTGTCGACAATATCCTGATAGACGTCGGTATGCTTCGGGTTAAAATCAATCTCGAGACCGGCCTTAACGCTGATCTTGCTTTTAAAGTTATGTTTCAACATCTGGACGGCATAATAATAATACGGAATCTCTTCCGGGGTCATGGAAAGGCCGGGTTCTGTTTTCCGGATGGTCAGATGATCCAAAAAACATATCTCCCGAAGTCCCAAATCGACGGCATTTTGGACATACCGTTCCATACCGCCGACGGCATGGTTGCAAAACAGTGTATGAAGATGGTAATCGATCATAAATCTTGGTTCGATTTTTGCGACCTAAGATTTCGTCTTAAGACACATATTGATCAGAATTAAATGACATGTTATGAATCAAAAAGCAAGAGCGTTTACCCTGAAACAAATGCAGTTGATTTCGGGTAATGGTTTAGGCCTTTGAAACAAATTCATTACAATGAATTGTCGATTTTAGATTGAAAATTGAAGATTTGTTGGTTTAACTGCGCAGAGCGATACCCCAATTCTTCAATTTCCAATCGTCAATTTTCAATCGTGAAGCGGCGGGGTTGTGAAAAAAACGTCAAAAACAATATTTTCATGTCAGGCTTGCGGATATCAAACCCCGAAATGGATGGGCAAATGTCCGGACTGCGGTCAATGGCAGACTTTTGTGGAAGAAATTCAGACCGCCAAATCCGCCCAGGAAACGGGACCGCTTTTGGGTTCTTCACAAACAAGACCGGTCTCTATCCTTGATATTTCTCTCGATCATGAAGATCGTCTATTAACAGGCATCAAAGAATTTGACCGTGTTTTGGGCGGCGGTCTTGTTTCCGGTACACTGGTCCTGATCGGGGGAGACCCCGGCATCGGAAAATCGACCCTCATGCTGCAGGCGCTCTATGGTATTGCTGAAAATCATTCAAAAGTTTTATATGTCTCCGGGGAAGAATCGATCCGACAGATGCGGATACGCAGCCAAAGGTTGTCTACGGTATCTTCGGGCTTGATGGTTGTTTCGGAGAATGATATGGAGTTAATCCTGTTGATGGCCGAATCCATTCAGCCGAAGGTCATGGTCATTGATTCCATCCAGACGGTGTTCAGCCCGGAATTGACGTCAGCCCCCGGTAGTATTTCCCAAGTGCGGGAATCGACCATGAAACTCATGCTGATGGCCAAGAAGACCGGAACACCCGTATTTCTGGTGGGCCATGTGACCAAAGACGGGGCCATTGCAGGGCCAAGGCTTTTAGAGCATATGGTCGATACGGTGCTTTACTTTGAAGGCGATCAAAATCACGTATTCAGGATTTTAAGAGCGGTAAAGAATCGATTTGGTTCGACCAATGAAATCGGTGTATTTGAAATGAATGAAAACGGACTCAATGAGGTAGACAACCCATCGGCCGTATTTCTTTCCGAACGCCCCGTCAATGCTCCGGGTTCCATTGTCACGGCCAGCATGGAAGGTACAAGGCCGATTCTCGTTGAACTTCAGGCGCTTGCAAGCAGTTCGAGTTTTGGAAATCCGCGGAGAACGATTCTGGGAATTGATCACAACCGGGTGGCACTGCTCGTCGCTGTAATGGAAAAAAAATTGGGCATGCATTTAATGGGACACGATATCTTCATCAATGTCGCCGGTGGCGTTAAGATCGACGAACCTGCCATTGATATGGGAATCGTGGCTTCTGTTGCTTCGAGTTTTTTAGACCGTCCGGTTCAACAAGGGACCATTATATTGGGTGAAATCGGATTGACCGGTGAAGTCCGAGCCATAGGCCATATCGAAACCAGGATTTCCGAAGCAAAAAAAATGGGCTTTAATCGATGTGTGTTGCCGCAAAGCAACCTGAAACGGACCGCCGGGATAAAAGGAATTAAGCTTGTCGGCGTGAAAAATGTTTCCGAAGCCATGGAAGAACTGTTTTAGGATGCAACATGTTGAGTTCTTATTTCAATGAAACGATCTCCAAAAAGGATTAACCGCTGGCAAGATCATTACACGCGACAGGCAAAAACGGAGCGATTTCCGGCGCGATCTGTCTATAAGCTTCAAGAAATACAAAATAAACATAATGTTATCAAAAAGGGAGATACTGTTCTCGACCTGGGATGCGCTCCCGGATCATGGATTCTTTATGCGGCCGGCTTGACCGGGAACACGGGACGGGTGATCGGCATCGATCAGATCCCTGTCACAATAAACGTCCCTTCCCATGTGACGCTTTATATCGGAGATATTTTCCTGATGGATGACGATTTTTTTAAGTCCCTTGGAAGCGGTTTTAATGTCGTCGTCAGCGACATGGCACCGTCCACAACAGGAAATAAATGCGTGGATAATGCCCGATCTTTTGATCTTTGCTGCAGAGCGCTATCCATTGCACAGATGACATTGATTGCCGGCGGATCGTTTGTCTGCAAGATATTCCAGGGAGAAGATTTCAAGACATTTGTCGACTCGGTTCGGCCTGTCTTTGAAAGCTGTAAGATTTTTAAGCCGAAAAGCAGCCGAAAAGCCAGCAAAGAAATTTATGTGATCGGATTACGAAAAAAATAGGAGGATAAAATGTCAGGGCACAGCAAGTGGTCCAGCATTAAACACAAAAAAGGCATCACAGATGCCAGACGCGGTAAGATTTTCACAAAACTCATCAAAGAAATTACCGTGGCGGCCCGCATGGGCGGCGGGGATATCAATTCAAACCCAAGGCTGCGAACCGCCGTCCAGGCAGCGAAAAGTGAAAATATGCCCAAAGAAAATATCGAACGGGCCGTCAAAAAGGGGACCGGAGAACTGGAGGGGGTTTTTTATGAAGAGAGCATATACGAAGGATATGGTCCCGGCGGCGCGGCAGTTTACATTGAATCGGTCACCGATAATAAGAACAGGGCCGTGGCCGATATCCGCTATATTTTAAACAAGGCCGGCGGGAACCTCGGTTCCAATGGGTGTGTGGCCTGGATGTTCGAAAAAAAAGGATATATCGTTGTTGAAGATCAATCCGTTGATGAGGATGCTTTAATGGAAGTCGCGATTGACGCCGGCGCCGAAGATGTCAGAGAAGATAACGGCAATTACGAGATCATCACCGCCCCAAAGGATTTCGAGGTGGTAAAAACAGCCGTCGATAAGGCGTCAATCCCTTATATCGTCGCTGAAATCACCATGTTCCCCCAATCCACCGTGAACCTTCAGGGTAAAGAAGCAGAGCAGATGCTTAATTTGATGGAAACCCTCGAAGACTGCGAGGATGTTCAGAAAGTTTACACCAATGCCGACATTCCGGAAGAAATGGTATAGTGATTCATTGAGCTATTTTGCAAGAGACAAATCGACCATCCTTTGAACCGTTTGAAACGCCGGCCTGCGAATATTTTCGGGAATCTTTACCTCTCCTTCCATCAATTCCAGGCTTCTCGCAACATCTTCAAGGGAGATCTTTTTCATGTTTTCACACACCATCTTGCTTGAAGCCGGATAGAATTTTTTCCCGGGATTTGCTTTTTTTAAAGGATAAATCAGCCCGTTCTCCGTCCCGACGATATACGAGGTATTTTTGGAGTCTCTTGCATACCGGATCATGCCGGAGGTGCTGCGAATCACATCTGCCAGATCTAAAACTTCCGGGCGGCACTCCGGATGGGCCATAAAAACTGCTTCCGGATGGGCTTTCCTGGCGTTATGCACATCTTCGGGATTAAGCCCATTATGGATCGGGCAGTATCCGTCCCAGGTGTGAACTTTCTTTTTTGTCCGTGAGGCGGCATACAGAGCCAGATTCCGGTCAGGCGTCATGATCACCTCACCGGCATCCAGGCTATTGACAACATCGACGGCGTTGGCCGATGTACAACATATGGTGGAGAGCGCTTTAACCGCCGCCGTTGAATTGACATAGGTCACCACCGGCATCGAAGGAAACCTGTCAATCATAACCTGAAGACCCTCCGGATCAATCATATCCGCCATCGGACACCCGGCATCTTTTCGAGGCAGCAGCACGGTCTTGTCCGGAGACAATATTGAAGCGGTTTCCGCCATAAAATGAACCCCGCAAAAAACGATGACCTCCGCCTCGGTCTGGGAGGCCTTAATACTCAATTCCAAAGAATCACCGCAAAGGTCCGCCAAATCTTGAATTTCCGGAGGCTGGTAATTATGGGAGAGAATGACGGCATTTCTTTTTTCCAGCAAACGTCTTATCTTATCTTTCATTCTACAATTCCTATTATAATAAAAAAGGGAATCTTCTCACGAGCCTCCCTGTTCATCAAGATGCAGCACTTCCACACCCTGGGGGATTTTAAAATGAAACAATGAATCATCCATCTTTTGTTTAAATTGAATATTGCTAAAGACGAACCGTGTTTCATCACCGTATGAATTATAAGTCACAATCTCGACAACATCAAAGGTCGCTTTTGAAATCGTAAGAAGGATTTCTACAATATTGACTGTTTTTTCTCTGGGCAAAAGCTTTAGAACAACAAAACCTTCCGGGCCCTTTTTTTCAAGACTCATTGTGAATTTTTGTCTTATCTCCTTCATATCGGACAGGAAACTGAATCCTTTGCCGCCTTGAAAAAAAGAAGGAGCCTTTCCAATCATGACCTGGTTGTCATCAGGTCTAAAGACCCAAAGCGTGTTGCCGTCCGTAATGATCATTTGCCGTTCGGGTGTTTCATACTCCCATCTCATTTTTCCCGGACGCTTAAAAAAAGCGGTTCCCGATGCAGTATCCGCAATATCCATGGCTTTTATTGTCGAGGTCTGGAAAAATTGTGCCGAAAATCCGGATACTGAATAACGCTTTTCAACGTGCGCTATAATCTCGTCCAGAGATAAGGACAAATCATCGGGCATTGACGCTGTTTTGGCCGGCAGTTGATACGCCGACACGATCTGTCCGATAAAAAATAGAAAAAGAAGAAGAAACAAAATTTTGTAAAACCGCATCAATGAAAGACCTCATCCGAAAAAAATCTAAGTAAAAATCCTGGCCCAGAAGGCCAGGCATTGGTTATTCCCAGAGGGAATTTGTAATTTTAGACACAAAACTCCAAGGCACAGCCATTATCTCTGACATTTGGCCCAGCGGGCCAGGATTTCAATGTTAGATTAGAATATACCCCCCACTAGTCCATTACCCCGTATTTTTTAAGTTTTTTATGAAGGGTTTTTCGGGTAATACCCAGTCGTCTCGCGGCTTCGCTTTTATTGCCGGAAACAGATTCCAGCATACGCAGTATCGCAGTTTTTTCCACCGCTTCAAGGGGCAGGTTATGGTCAACATAAGGTGATGTCTCAGAAGGTTTCTGTATCGCCGTCTGTATCATGGCAAAATCCTGATCGTCAAGATATTCCGTTCGGGCCAGTACAACCCCTCTTTCGACGGCATTCATCAATTCCCGCACATTTCCGGGCCAGTCATAACGAATCAGCCGGTCCATAGCACCGGGTGTGAACCCTTTTATCTCTTTATTATTTTTGGCGGCAAACATATCCAGAAAGTACCTGGCAAGCAACGGAATATCTTCTCTTCTCTCCCTGAGCGGCGGAATTTCAAGGCGGACAACGTTTAAGCGATAATACAAATCTTCGCGGAAAGCACCTTCATTTTTCAGATCATCCAAATCTTTGTTGGTAGCGGCAATCACCCGGACATCCACGGGTATGACTTTTTCACCGCCGACACGGGTCACTTCTCTTTCCTGCAATACACGCAAAAGTTTTGCCTGCATGGAAAGCGGCATTTCGCTCACTTCGTCAAGGAAAAGACTCCCCTTGTTCGCCTGGTAAAAACGCCCTTCCTTTTTTCGATCAGCACCTGTAAACGATCCTTTCTCGTGCCCAAAAAGTTCCGATTCCAAGAGCGTTTCGGTAATTGCGGCACAATTGATCTTCACCAGAGGACCGTCTTTCCGCGGGCTGTTTAAATGAATCACCCCGGCAATCAATTCTTTGCCGGTTCCGGATTCGCCGGTAATCATTACGGTAGCTTCGGACGTCGCCACATGGGATACTGTTTCCAAAAGATTTAACATGGCGCGGCTGCGACCGATGATGTTTTGCATATCAAAATGTTTGCCGAGATTTTCCTTGAGAATACGGTTCTCCTCTTTCAAGCGAACATGCTCCATCGCCCTTTCAAGGGTTAACCGCAACTTGTCGAAATCAAGAGGCTTGGTGAGATAATCATAAGCGCCTTTTTTCAAGGCTTCAACAGCCGTTTCCACGGAAGAGTATGCCGTCATGATGGTTATCGGAATAGCGGGATTAAACGCTTTTATTTGCTCCAGTGCTTCAAGCCCCGAAACTTTCAACATTCTGACATCCATCAAGATCATATCAAAGGGGCATTCCCGGACCTTCTCGATGGCGGTCGAACCGTCATCCGCCTCCGAGACATCATATCCCCATCCCCCGACAAGGGTTTTCAACATAGTGCGATGGGTATTGTCGTCATCAACGACCAAGACCGTCTTTTTTTGTGTCATTTCTCATCTCTTGTTTCAACAGCGGGTAGAAAGAGGGTAACACCGGTTCCCTGTCCCGGATGGCTCTCGATATTGATGTCGCCGCCATGGGCTTCCATAATATTGTGAACAATAGCCAGCCCAAGGCCGGTACCGGATGGTTTGGTGGTAAAATAAGGATCAAAGATATGTCCCAGATCATTATCCGGAATGCCGGTTCCGGTATCTGTAATTTTGATCTTTACCCCATTTTTTTTCGCACTTTCGGAAAGCGCGACGGTCAACTGCCCTCCGCCATCCATCGAGTCAATGGCATTGAGATACAGATTTAAAAGAACCTGGTTGATCCTGTCCGGATCCATCAACACTTCTCTTAACTCGAGATCAAAGTCGGTCTTGATGGTGATCTTTGATTCGGCTGCCTGTCTTTCAACCATCTTTAAAGAGCTCTCTAAAAACGCTTTTACTCGAATCGGCTTTTTGGAAACGGTGATGGGTCTTGCAAACTCGTGGAGTTCGCCAACCACCCTGTTCAGCCGATCGACCTCCTGGATCATGAGATTTGAAATCTGTTGGTTTTCAGGCACATCATGATATCTTTCTTTAAAATAGGTTGCAAAACCTTTGAGCGAACTCAGCGGATTCCGGATTTCGTGGGATACACCGGCTGCCAGCCGCCCCACCGATGCAAGACGCTGGCTCCTGGCAATTTCTTTTCTCAAGGAACGAACCTCACTGAGATCTTTAAACAAAACCACATGCCCAAGAAACGTTCCGTCTTCATCATGGAGCAACGTAGCGCTGACTTCCAGGGGAATCACGCTGCCTTCTTTTATGGCGCAGTCAATTTCTTTTTCCACAACCCCTTTTTCAGCATTCAGATTCTCCAGCAATTGCCACAACTCGGCAGGCAGTGACGTTTCAGCACTTTCTCCAATCAATTCCGCCGGCAACCGCTTTAAAATGGATGCCGCCGCATTATTCAAGGAGGTGATCCTTTGGTGATTGTCCAGCGCCACGAGGCCGATGGGCATATTTTCCACAAGATTGTCCGAAAATGCCTTGATTCTTGAAAGAGACAACCGAGCGGCCCGGTAACTCTGAGCCAAAAAAAGCAGGATAATGCCGCAAAATCCGATGAAAAGGAGAATAATTCCCATGATGATGGTGTGCCGGGTATCCGACCGGATGGCATCTTCAACCGACGCCATGTCAAGCCCCACAAAGATGATCGGTTTCAAAGGAGGAACATCCATCCTTTTATTCATTCTCCGTTGAAACCACATGTGCATCATCATGTGGTCGCTCCCCATACCCGTACCTTGTTCAATGGGAGAAAATTCACTAAAAACTTCAAATATTTTCTTGCCGTCTTTGTCCCGAACGATTCGCCAATGAACCGTTTTACTGTGTGAAATTTCCTTGAGGTTGAGCCCTTTTCCATGTTTTCGGCCGATATCGTCGGGGTTATCATGAGCAAGAATCGTCCCATTTTCATCCGTAACCATCAGATAACGAATATCGGGCTGCTGGGCGGTTTCGGTAAGAAGTTTCTGCAGTTGGAATTCATTCCAACTCAATCCCATTCCTGTGCGTGTGCCTGCTTCAAAAGACCGGATCAGCGCCGCTCCTTTTTCGAGCAAAAGCCGTGTCATGTTCTGATCCTGGCGGTGAATGTTCTGTATGGTCATAATCGCAAAAATCGGAAACAAGACGATCACCGCGCCGATAAATATCCACGGCGGGACACCTGTCCAGAATCTGTTGCTTCTTGTTTTATCGTTCATAAGTCCATGTTTCGTAAGCTTTATACCCTAATTAGCGCAAATAAAATAAAATCATCTTTCTAAAGAGACCTTTAGAAAAGCGACATTTGAGTGTCTTTTTTCTTTTTCCAGCCTTTGATCGGCCCTTTTCGAATCGTTTTAAATGCACCCGGCGCAAGATTTGCATGGCGAGCCCAATTCAGCATAATTTTGGCAAGGGTTTCCGAAGTGCTCTGTTCCCAACGTGTTCCCAGTCTTTTACGAAGTTCTCGCCCCAGTTCCGAAAGGGTGCTTCCCATGGTCTGTTTGGATTTAAGGATTTCGATAAACACGGAAAACGACCTCAATTGCAGCGCACCTTCTGCAAACAGCTGCGGGCGCTGATCCGGATGGGCAAAAAAGGCTTTTGCTTTTGGCAATACTTTGATCAATGGTGTCTTTCTTTGAACGAATCCCAAATCCTCAAGAGCAGCCAAGGCGCCAAAGATCGTATTTTTTGAAAGCCCCGTCCAATCCACAATTCCGTCTCCCTGAAGCGCTTGAACAAGACGTACGGCAATGTCTTCAACCGGAGCATAGGGAACCCTCGGGGTTTTACCCCCACGCCGCCGGGGCAGAAAAAGGTCTCGCTCACGAATGTCCGATTCCGGATTAAAGTATACCAGCTTTTTGTTTATTTTGTCCAACAGCGCCAGATCGGCGGCATCCAGCCATTGGCCCAACATTTGTGCATGGGTTAACCAGGCGCGTTTTTTGATCTTTATCGAGGGGGACAATGTCTCAAGAAGGGTGGAGATATCGAGCAATGCCAGTTCATGGTTATTTTTGAGGCTTCTCAAGATCTTAGATACCGAATGGTTTTCGGATAAGCGGCGCCTCAAAGAATTTCTCAGCACGACGGTCAGGTCCTGACCCTTGTCGGACATGTCGAGTTTCAAAAACACCTTGCCTTGACTGAATGTTACAAGCCCTGCCAGATCCATATCCTTTGCAAGACCATAAAATGCGTGGCCGGGCAGTCCGGTCCGGACTTTGAATCCGGGAATATCAAGAATGCCGCCGGCGTCATAAAGTATCTTCAGCGCGTCGACCATCGGTCCGACTGCGGTATTGAAAAGCAAATGATCACGAAAGGGCAATTTCCCGGCATTCAAATAATGTCGTAAAATATTCCATGAAACGTCCGCGGTCATGCCCATGCGTTTAATCAATCCCCGGCGGACCAGGCTTTGAATCACCTGATGATCGATGGTTTCAAATGACGCTGAAAATCGTCCGGGAACCGATTCGGCGATTTGATGCAAGGTATGGCGTTCGGTATCGGACAGATGTTGAAATTCCTGCTGGAAGAGCTCTTCGATGCCCAAAAGAATCCCCGGCACAACCGGCTGAGGTATCCCGGAATGACGCGCAATCTTGACATGAAAGCAAAGTATTTTCAGGAGCCAGGGATATCCTTGTGAAAATTTATGAAGAAAGGATCGAAGATCTTTTGTCAACGGCTCGTCCAATTCCTTGGCAAGTCTGTTTAATAGCGCATCGATTTCAGCCTTTGAAAAAGCGGGCAAAATCATTTTCCGGCAGTTATCGGCAACCGCATCAAATTCATGGTCGGAAAACGTCCGATCTGAAAATACAGACGCTCTGTCCCACGAGAATCCCATAACGATATTCGTTTGTTTATCCATGATCCTCAGAAAAAGATCTTTAACCCGCCGGAGTATATTCGGCAGAAAGAAAACATGTTCAAACTGATCCAGGAAGATGAACATCAGTTTGTTCAGAGATTCGAGCTTCTGACCGATATCGAGAAGCCATTGGACGGCGTCGCCAAACGCCGGTGTCGATTTTTTTTGATCTTCTTGGCGGTTTCCTCCATCAAAATCCCTAAATTTTAAAGCGGCATGATCGATGACACTTTGGACGAACGTGGATGACGATGCCGTTCGGCAATCAACGGCAACGGCGAGATGACCGTTCTTTTGCACATGCGCAACACTCGCCAGGACCATTGAACTTTTTCCCCAGCCCAAGGGTGATTCTATCACGATTCCCCGATCTTTTGTCTGGTGATGGAGGATCTGGTTGGTGAAGGTATCGAGAATATCGAAAAAGGATTTTCTCCCCACAAAATGTTTCGGTGATGCAGGGAACGGATATTCGAAACAGTTAACGCTTCCGCTGACGTCTACAACCGGATCCGCATCCGGGAACAGATCCGCTTGAAGCAAAACCGTTTTATCCATCAGAATGTGGTCAAATTCTGCAAGCCGGGGATACAGTTTCACAAGAAAATCAATGACGGATCGATCCGATATCGGCGCACCTTTGTCGTTAAAGAAGGCGATTTTATCCGGCAAGTTCTTTCCATGAGAGGTCATGAACATGACCCAGAACATACCCCTTTTCGTGTAAAGCAATATGCTTTCACCGGTTTCACCCTTGTCCGGAGGTATTCGATCGGCAAGATGGTTCGGGCCGACATGTCCCGGCATTTCTGAAATCGCTTTCAAGACGTCGTCTTCTTCGTACAAAAAGGTGGTAATCTGCTCGTTATTCTCGATGTGTTGCCGGTAAACCTTCCCGGCGGCTTCGTCAAAACCGGGCAAGACCATGAAAAGACCGTGACATTGGTGGTCGTCATGCCATCTTATCATATATCTGCCGTAAAGCGCCTGAAGGTCGCGCTCCGACACGGCTGTTTCTGAATACCTGCAGACCGCATAAAACGGGAAGCCGGTTTCAAGGTGTTTCCCCTCGATGTCCAGTTCCATTAGATGAGGTTCCGCAAGACGAATGCCGTCGGCACGATATCCATCCTTCATTAAAATTTTGGTAATAATGGATTCAAACAGTTCCCTTAGATCCCGATTCACAGCAGCATCGGTCTTGTCCGAGACAAGTATTTTCAACCTTCCCATATCGATTGTATCTTTTTTAACCGGGCTCGTCGCATTCATCGTCATTTGCTAAAACCTATATGAATCGTGTTTCCGGGTAACTGTTAAGATTTTTGTAACAAGTCGATCTTAAATTAACATCAGAAGGTATTAATTTTTGTGCCAGAGGCTGATAAATGCATTTATAGGAGCGAAACTCCCCGACGCTTTATTTAAACGGATAAATTCAAGGAATTATAGGATATAGACACTAGTATAATGGGAATGGTTTTGTGTCAAGGGGATGGATGGACACGAGTAAAAGATTTGAAACTACCTACTGCAGAACGTTCAGGCTGTCCGACCAGTTCAGGGCTTCCATGTAATGGCGGGGAAGATCGTCTTCATCGATCCCAATATTGCCCGTAATTTTTTGGATTTGTTCCCAATCGCCCTTTTCATAGGATTCAATCAATATTAAAAAGTTCCCCAAGTCACCGTCTTTGGATATGAGAACCTCCTTGATGCCGCTGGACAGAGGGATTTGAGACATGAGGTTCTCCATGGAATCATCCATAATCGCATCGATTAGCGAAAACAAGCCCAGAGTGAAGAGCTCGGATGGATCCGTTCTGCTGCCGATATGATTTCCCAGAAGTTCACAGAATTTCGCCCGGATCAGCGAAACCTTTATCAATTCATCGGGTTTGCCGGAGGCCAATCCCGCCATCGCGATCAAAGACAAAAAGCGCCGGACACCCGTCTCGCCGATCATAATAATGGCTTGCCGAATAGAGGAGATTTCTTTGGCCCGTTTGTAGAATGCCGAATTGATCAATCGCATCAGTTTATAAGATATGGACGCATCTCTGACGATCATTTTTTCCAGCTTGTTAAATTCGAAATCCTCTTTATTGACCTCGGCCATAATTTCCATAAGATGCATCTGGGATGTGGAAATTTCCTTGCTTTTCAAAACTTCCGGTTTACTGAAAAAGAACCCCTGAAAATATCGAAATCCCATGTCAAGGGCTTTTTTGAATTCAGCATGGGTTTCCACTTTTTCAGCCAAAAGATCGACACCCTTTGCCGTCATTTTTTTGACAATATCACTAACCTCCTCCAAAGGGGTGGCTTGAACGTCGATTTTTATGATGTCCGCGACTTCAATTAACGGCTCCAGTGAGGGTTTGTAAAAAAAGTCATCCAGCACAACGATATATCCATTCAATGCAATTTCTTGGCAGGCTTCAATCACGTCTTTCATGGGTTCGACATCTTCCAGAATTTCCACCACCAGCTTGTCCTGCGAAAACATCAGGGGAACCTGTTTAAGCAACAACTCCTGGGGGAAATTGATGAAAGCCAGATTGGAACCGGAAATCTTTTCAATCCCCATGTTAAAGAAGCTGTTGGAAAGCAGCTTGGATGTTGCTGCATTTTCTTCAATTTCCGGAAAATAGTTGGTCATATTCGATCTGAAAAGAAGTTCATAGCCGAAGATGCATTTTTTAATATCGAATATGGGCTGCCTGGCGACGTATATATCCATCGAAACTCCTCTTTCTATTTGAAAAGGATTATGGCCGAAATCAGTTACATGCAATAATCATGCCTCTAAAATGATTTGTGATTTTTAGTAACATGACCATTTATGGATGGAGACGAACTAGCAATCTTGACCGATGACCACAGTTTTGATATCCACCCGTAGTACATGGATTCATTGAAAGGATAGTGCATGCTGATTACTGAGATACTTGCCCGAAATGCGCGCGTATACGGGGCTGAAACGGCGATTGTCGAAAGGGAGCCGGAAAAAAATCGGCGCCGGGAAATCACTTGGAAAGCATTCGACGACCAGGCCAATCAGCTGGCCCAGGCGCTGATCGCCCGGGGAATCCGGAAAGGGGACCGGGTTGTCCATTTGATGACCAATTGCATCGAATGGCTCCCTATCTATTTCGGTATCCTCCGTACCGGAGCATGGGCGGTTCCCCTTAACTTCCGTTTTGTGTCAAAAACCATTCATCGGTGTGTACAAATCGCCGAAGCCAAAGCCTTTATTTTCGGTGAGGAATTTATTGAGCGCATTGCCGCCGTTAAAGATGATCTGGACAAATTCGTTGAAACTTACATATTTATCGGACCAAAAGAACTCAAACCCGACTTTGCCGAATCTTATCAAGAGATTCTTAAAGACGCCCCTTCCCTGGATCCCAAAATCAACATCGACATTATTGATGAAGCAGCGCTGTACTTTACTTCCGGAACCACAGGTACCCCAAAAGCAGCGCTTTTGACCCATCGGAATCTCGAATTCTCCTGCTTTTTGGAAAATATGCACCATCAGCAAACCCATGAGGATAACTTTCTTTGTATCCCGCCGTTGTATCATACCGGCGCCAAAATGCACTGGTTTGGAAACTTCATTGTCGGTGCCCGGAGCGTCATCCTCAAAGGAATTAAACCCAGATGGATCATGGAAGCCGTTTCCGAAGAACAAGCGACGGTGGTATGGTTGCTGGTCCCCTGGGCCCTCGATATCCTTTTTGCGATCCAAAGCGGGGAAATCAAGCTCAAAGACTATCGCCTGAACCAGTGGCGGCTGATGCATATCGGAGCCCAGCCCGTCCCATCGTCTTTGATTAAGGAATGGAAAAGAATTTTTCCCCATCACCAGTATGATACCAACTATGGTTTGACCGAATGCACCGGACCGGGATGTGTCCATTTGGGGATGGAAAACATCCACAAGGTCGGGGCCATTGGGCTGCCGGGTTTTGACTGGGAAGTCCGGATTGTCGACGATCGATTGAATCCGGTTGTGCCGGGGCAACCCGGAGAACTGATGGTCAAAGGGTCCGGCGTCATGAAAGAATATTATAAAAATCCTGAAGCGACACGGGAAACGCTGATTGACGGATGGCTCCTCACCGGGGATGTAGCACGACAGGACCAAGACGGTTTTATATGGCTGGTGGATCGAAAAAAAGATGTCGTCATCACCGGCGGGGAAAATATTTATCCGGTAGAAATTGAGGATTTTTTGCAGACACATCCCAATATTCACGACGTTGCGGTTATCGGCCTTCCCAGCCTCCGCCTGGGAGAAATCGCCGCGGCCATTATTCAGGTAAAGGCCGGACAAAAACTCACCAATGATGAAATCGATGCATTTTGCCGGGCGCTGCCCAGATACAAAAGACCTCGAAGAATCATTTTCGATGATGTTCCCCGCAATCCCACCGGAAAGATAGAAAAACCGAAGCTCCGTAAAAAGTATGCAGGAATGACCGAAAGCTTTAAAATTTAGGGAAAAAGACCATGATACTTGAATTTAAAGGCCGTTCACCGATCATCGGGAAAAATGTCTTTATCGCACCCACGGCGGTGATCATTGGAAATGTTGAAATTAAAGACAACGCCAGCGTCTGGTACGGTACGGTGGTCAGGGGAGATATGGAGCGGATCACCATCGGTGAAAGCACCAATATCCAGGACAATTGCACCATTCATACGGACTATGACAAACCCACAGTCATTGGAAATCATGTGACGGTGGGGCATAACGCGGTGGTTCACGGCTGTATTGTGGAAGACTACTGCCTGATCGGCATCAATGCCGTTGTCCTTGGCGGCGCACAGATCAGAACCGGTACGGTCGTCGCTGCCGGATCGGTGGTAAAACACGGGCAGGTCGTCGGACCGTACCATTTGGTCGCCGGCACCCCTTGTGAATTGAAAAAAGTACTCCCCGAGACCACCGTCGAAAAACGCAAAGAAACCGCCGAACACTATATGGAGCTTGTTCGAGAACACAGGGCCATAAAAAAAACCGGGGATTAGCCCGGCTTTTTTCCTTTGAATTTAAAAACAGCGGCAATTTTAATCAGAGCTCATACTTTCCATCCATTTCAAGAATAAAGTCACCGGGCTGATCCGCCGAAGTGACTTTAAAGGTGCCTTTGCCTTTGATGTTGTCCAGCTTGCCGGTTCCCTTATAGGTCTCCCACGTACCGTTGGTGAGTTTGCTTTTTCCGTCGCGATGGCCTTCGAACTTGCTGTAAACCGAGCCATATTGGAAATTGGTGACGGCATAACCCTGCATATGTCCGCTGCCGCCAATCCGGTCATGGAAATTGACGCTGCGGCGGGAGACAAATTCTCCGGCAACGCCCACTTCATAATGAACGGGCGTGCCTTCCAGCTCAACCAGCTGGAGCTGGTGGTCAAAATCATCATGAACATAAAGGGACTCCCTTCGGGTCACTCGCAATCTATAGGTCGCTTTTCGTAACATGCCTTTCTCCTTTCGCCGATGATGGTTAAATCTTAATTGAGTGGTTCCGTGTTCCTTGTTCAACGTTCATGGGTTATGATATAGGGGCAGAAGGTCGGCTTCTCTCAGCCTCTCCAATCTTCTAACAATCTTAAGTTCTTAAAAAAGAAGGATCTTCAACCTGGAACCCTGAACCCTGAACCTCTGAACTCTGAACCCAAAACCGTCTATCCTGGGTTGAACAAGCTTTCCTTCAAAAATATAATTTATATTAACCGTCCAGCTTTCAATTGTCAACATCGAGCCCAAATTTGTCAGTAAATACTTGGATCTCAATAACTACCCAAAATCTTTAGATAATCTGTTTTTTGGGTCAATTGATCGAATACGGGCTGGAACGCTTCCGACTCGGAATCCGCCTCGATATCGACATAAAACATATATTCCCATGGTTTTCCATGAATGGGACGTGATTCCAGTTTCACCATGTTGATGCTGTTTTCGGCAAATATTTTCAAAACCTCGAAAAGCGCGCCAGGCTGATTCCCGGTGGAAAAGATGAGCGACGACTTGCTGCGCGGTCCTTTAACGAATGGTTGAGCCCCGATAATGACAAACCGGGTAAAATTTCGAGGATTGGTTTCAATCCCTTCCTCAATCACCGCCATGCCGTGAATATCGGCGGCTTCCCGGCTTGCGATGGCTACATCGGCTGGATTTTTTGTGTTGCTGATTTCCTTGACCGCGCTGGCGGTATCCTTCACCGGAACCAGTTCCCAGTCCGGATGCTGGTCGAGAAACTGGCGGCACTGCTGAAAAATCAACGGCTGAGAAAAGACCCGCTTGATGTCGCTGAGCCCGGCGCCGCGATAGCCGACCAGGTGATGGATGATGCGGAGTTTAATTTCACCGATAATTTTAAAATCGTATTCCAACAGAAAATCATAATTCTCATGAATGCTGCCGGAGAGGGAATTCTCCACGGGCACCACGCCGAAATCAACTTCCCCGGTCTTGACCGCTTCAAAAATCGCTTTAAATGACGGTGCGGGCACGCCGGCGACCTGGGTGCCGAAATACTGCATGCAGGCCTTGTGGCTAAAAGTTCCCATTTCCCCTAAAAATGCAGCTTGTTGAACTCGGGTACCGTTGGTCCGGCTCAAGCGATCAACGGCTCTGGCCTTATCCAGATAGTCAAAATCGACCTGTTTTCCCACAACCGGTGCAATCACATAGAGATCGCGGGTCAGCTGGCCGAATTGTTTCGGATAAAGACTCTGGGGACCGTCCGAAAGGGCATGGTCCGGATCGTGATGCACCTCGATCATCAACCCGTCGGCACCGGCGGCGATGGCGGCCCGTGCCATGGGGCTGACTTTCTCCCGGATGCCGGTGGCATGGCTGGGATCGATGATCACTGGCAGGTGGGTGAGTGTCTTGAGCACGGGAATGGCGGACAGGTCGAGGGTATTGCGTGTATAGGGTTCAAAAGTCCGTATCCCCCGTTCACACAGGATAACGTTGTCGTTCCCTTCCGACAGGATATATTCGGCCGACATGAGCCACTCCTCTATGGTAGAAGACATTCCTCTTTTGAGTATCACGGGTTTTCCGATGCGGCCGACACACTTTAACAGCTCGAAGTTCTGCATGTTCCGTGCCCCGACCTGGACGACGTCGACATACTTCATCATCATATCCGCCTGGGCCGGAGACGTAATTTCGGTCACAACGCCAAGCCCGGTTATCTCTCGAACCTCGGCCAGGATTTTAAGTCCTTCTTCCTGGAGGCCCTGAAACGAATAGGGAGAAGTTCTGGGCTTAAACGCGCCGCCACGGAACAAAACAGCGCCGTATCTTTTAACCTCCCTGGCGATGGTCAGGGCCTGCTCCCTGCTCTCCACCGCGCACGGGCCGGCGATGACGGTAATCCGCTCACCGCCCACCACCACATTTCCCACCTTGACCCGGGTATCTCCGGTATGCATCTGCCGGCTGACCAGCTTGAAAGATGTCGAAATCGGGACCACCCTGGCAACACCGGGAAGCGATTCAAAAAAATCGATTGCTTTATTCCCTTTTCCCACAGCGCCGATAATGTTCTGTCCGGCCTCGGACATTTCACGAACAATATACCCTTCCCTGAACAGGATGCTCCGGATATTGTTCTTCTGATCCTGGGTGATCTCCTTTTCCAGTACGAGAATCATGATAACCCCCCTTTCATAAAAAAAGCCCCGAGAATGACTTCCCGGGGCTTTAAAAAAATAAACCCCGGACAGACCCTTATTGGTCCATCCGGGGTGTTTTAACCTGTAGCGTTATTGATCCGGATGGACGCTTCTAAAGATAAAAAAGAAGCGCCCAAAGGCAGTGTGGCATCTAAAAACGCATTGTCGGTTCATCTATAGGTTTCCTTATCCGATTATTTATCGTAAAGATTCTTTATGCTAATATTTTATATCTGTCAAGAATTGTTTTTCCCCCAAAATGGTCGCGATTATTGTTGCTGTTTTTAAGCATTTTGGTAATAAAATAAAATCGTTTAACGATTTTATAAAAGGAGCCTTGGATGAAAACCTTTGAAATTCACGGCAGCACCGGTGATTCCTTCATACACGTGGGTGAGACCCTAAGAAACTTGGAAAAATATATTCCATCGAAAAAAACGGTCTTAATCACCGATACCAATATCAAAAAATATTATGAAGATCAGTTCCCGTCCTATCCTTTGATCACGCTTAAAACCGGCGAAGCGATAAAAACCCTCGATACGGTTCGCAATATCTACGAAAAACTTATCGAATTCGAGGCCGATCGATCCACGTTCATTGTCGGGATCGGCGGCGGTATTGTCTGTGACATCGCCGGTTTTGCGGCCTCAACTTTTCTTCGCGGCATGAAATTCGGATTTGTCTCTACCACGCTTTTGTCTCAGGTGGATGCCAGCGTCGGCGGCAAAAACGGCGTCAATTTCAAGGGGTATAAAAATTTGATCGGGGTTTTCAACCAGCCTGACTTTGTGATCTGCGATCCGGCGCTGTTGAACACCCTCCCAAATAAAGAAATCCTGAACGGTATGGCGGAAATCGTCAAGCATGCCGCCATCGAAGATGCCAGCCTTTTTGCGTATCTGGAAAAACATTTTCAAAAAGCATTGGCCCTCGACATCGACGTCATCGAAAAACTGGTTTATGATTCCATCGTCATCAAATCCGGCATCGTCAACCAGGATGAACTGGAAAAGGGCGCACGCCGGAAACTCAATTTCGGGCACACTTTCGGACACGCGTTTGAAAAGACCGCCGGGGTTCCGCATGGCGAAGCCGTCAGCGCCGGCATGGTTACGGCAGCAGCGCTTTCCGTAAAAAAGGGCCGTCTTTCGGACGAAGATGCCGGCAGAATCAAAACACTGCTTCAAAGAATCGGGCTCCCGATCACCATCCACGCGGAACGGAAAAGGATTTTCGATGCCTTAAAAAAGGATAAAAAACGCGAAGGAGATCATATCTATTTTGTTTTTCTCGATGGGATCGGAAAAGCCGTTGTGGATCAAATAGCCATAAAAGAACTCGAGGCCGTAATACACCATTTTTGTTAAACCATTCATGGATGGATACATCTTGACAGTTAGGGGCTCAACTGTTATCGAGCGAAATTGTAACCCTGATCAATAAAGTGAGCCTGTTTATCCCGATGAAACGATGTTTTTCTGTTTGGGCGGCTATCACGTTTTGTTAGTAATATGGACAAAACCCGTTCGGATTCCAATGTTAACGATTAAAATTAGGAGGTCGAGAGCATGATGAAAAAATTTTCGTGGTTCATGGCAGTTGTTCTGACACTTTTTTTGATTTCAAGCGGCAATGTTTTCGCAAAAGAATTTATCAACGGCATCGATGCCAACTTCCCACCTTTTGCTTATGTGGACAAATCAGGAAATCCCGGCGGCTTTGATATTGATGCGGTGAACTGGATCGCCAAAAAAATGGGGTTTACCGTCAAACACCAGCCCATGGACTGGGACGGCATCATTCCCAATCTGGAAGCCAAAAAAATCGACTTTGTCGCCTCGGGAATGAGCATCACACCCGAACGCCAGAAAGTGGTCAACTTTACCATTCCGTACTGGGAAATCAAACAGGTCTTTGTAGGGAAAAAAGCCTCCGCCCTGACGGTGGATGAGGTGTTGAAGGGCAAAAAGCGTCTGGGAGTTCAACGCGGGACCAGCGAAGCGGAATGGCTCAAAGACAAAGCCGCTAAAAATGGGTGGAATTTCGAACTGGTTTACTATGACTCCGCCCCTCTGGCCATTGAAGACGTTTTGAACGGCCGCATTGCCGCCGCTGCAATGGACGATGCACCGGCAATAGACGCCGCCGGTAAGAAACCCGTAAAGATCCTCGGCACCTTCGGCATGCCCAACGAACAATTCGGCTATGCGGTTCGCAAACAGGACACAAAACTGCTGAATACGCTGAATAAAGGGCTGAAAATGCTCATGGCGGACCCCTATTGGAATGAACTGGTCAAGAAATACCTCAGGAAATAGCCGGGTCTCGAACCGAATTGAAAAATGAAAATCGAAAGAATTTCTTCTGCCACGAAGGCACCAAGTCACTAAAAACGAATAATAAATATATCCTTTGTGTCTTAGTGCCTTTGTGGCAAGTATTTTGATTCCGGAAAAATTCCCCGATAAATCGGGATCTACGCATCGCTCCGACAATCTTCAATCGAAAATCGTCAATTTTTAAAGGTTTCTATTCAACGATGCTTAATACATTTTCGGCCATTTTTGAAGCACTACCCTACCTGCTGAACGGCGCCCTCGTCACGTCGGGAATCGTTATCGGCGCCATGGGAATCGGTCTGGTTCTGGGGGTTCACATGGCCGTTGGCCAGGTCTACGGGAATCGCGCCGTTCGTTGGTTGGTGGGCCTTTACGTCTGGTTCTTCAGGGGTGTACCGGTGCTGGTGCTTCTGTTTCTCTTTTACTTCGGGTTGTTCACCCTCGTTGGTCTGAATCTCAGCGCTTTTGCCGCATCCACCCTTGTTTTGGGTATGACAACCGCCGCTTACCAATCTCAGATCTTCAGAGGGGCAATCCTCTCGTTGCCAAAAGGACAGCTTCAAGCCGCAAGGGCATTAGGGATGAGCGACATCAAAGCCATTATCGGCATTATATTACCCCAGGCGCTGAGATTTTCAATCCCCGGATGGTCCAATGAATATTCCATTATCCTCAAGGATTCCGCCCTTGCGTTTGTTCTCGGAACTTCTGAAATCATGGCACGCAGCCATTTTGTCGCCTCACGGACCTATCAGTATCTGCCTCTGTACATCACGGCGGGATGCCTTTACTTTGCTCTGACCTGGATCGGGGTTCGGGCGCTGTTGAAACTCGAAGCAAAGGTGCGCATACCGGGGTATTCTCACTAAAGGTAAACTATGACGGAACCCAAAGAGCCGATTCTGCGTATCGAAAATATCTGTAAAATGCTCGGAGGAAAAGAGATCCTCAAATCCGTATCTCTCAGTCTTCATAAAGGAGAACTAAAGGTGCTCATCGGCCCGTCCGGCGCCGGCAAAAGCACCCTCCTTCAGTGCATCAATTTTCTTATTCCTCCGGACAAGGGGCGTGTGTGGCTGGAAGGGAATGAAATTCGAAGCCGGCGAAAACGGGATCTCTATGCATTTCGCCAGCAGGTCGGCATGATCTTCCAGGATTTCAACCTTTTCGATCATCTGAATGCACTGGAAAACGTCGCCGTTGCGCTTCGTAAAGTTAAAAAGATGAACCGTCAGGCGGCCCGGAACCGAGCCGTTGCCGAGCTTGAACGGGTGGGATTGGCGGATAAAATCGGTCTTTACCCGGCCGAGCTGTCCGGGGGTCAGAAACAAAGGGTCTCCATTGCCAGAGCGCTTGCCATGGATCCAAAAATCATGCTTTTGGACGAACCCACATCCGCCCTGGACCCTGAACTCATCGGCGAAGTGTTGACCGTGATTCGAGATTTGGCCCGAGGGGGCATGACCATGGTTCTGGCCACCCATCAAATCGGTTTTACCCGGACTTTGGCCGATGAGGTACTTTTTATGGAAAACGGCCGGATTATTGAACAGGGATCGCCCGAAGTACTCCTTTCTCCGAATGCATGTACCCGATCCCGGGATTTCTGCAGTCGGCTCAATGAACTCTTTGCAGAGAACGAATAAATGGACACGGCATTTTACTCAACCCAATTGATTCCGGCTTTGAACCGGGGATTGGTCATGTCCGTAAAGCTGATCATTCCATCCGGGCTGATCGGTCTTGGTCTCGGCATCGTGATCGGAACGTTACGTACATTCGGCCATCCCGTCATTCGAAAGGCAGCCAACGGATACGCCGCGATTTTCCGAGGAACGCCCCTTTTGGTACAGCTTTTTTTGCTCTATTTCGGACTGCCCACTCTCGGTATCTATCTGGACGCCTACACCGCGGCGGTTGCCGGCTTTATATTGTGCAGCAGCGCTTACCATTCCGAGTATATTCGCGGCGGTCTATTGTCCATCAAGAAAGGACAACTCCTGGCAGCACAGTCCATGGGATTTTCCACTTTTAAAACCATGTGCACTATCATCCTGCCGCAGGCGCTTCGACGGGCTCTGCCCGGCTGCGGCAACGAGATCGTCTATTTGATCAAATATTCTTCTCTGGCCTACATCATTACGTGTATCGAGCTGACCGGTGAAGGCAAAATCATCGCCACAAGGACCTTTCGATATACCGAGGTCTTTTTGGTCATCGGGTTTTATTACCTGGTTCTTGTCACCATGGCCTCGTTTCTTTTGCAAAAGATCGAAGAAAAGCTCAAGATCCCGGGCTTTGGAAAAGCGTAGGACCTGAATCTCGCATAAGTCGGTGGCTTTTGTATAATAAATTGAGCATAACGAAAGCCCGTTTTATCGTGGTTACAAAAAAAAGAATTTTAATCACGAAAGCACGAAATTTTGAAAACACGAAAAAGAATTTTTTTTATTTCGTGCTTTCGTCCTTTCGTGATTCCGTGATTGGTTTTGTTGAGAGCGAAACATGGCTACATATACGCGCATCACCGAAGACATCCGGAAACGCATCTCCGATACGCTCGGAGATGAATGCCTTGTTGCAGATCCGGATGAAATTGAACCCTATTCAAAGGATGCTTCAGGGCTGAGCTATCCTCCTGAACTGGTGGTCCGTGTCCGGGACACGGCACAGATTCAAGGGTTGATGAAGCTCGCCAATGAATACAGATTCCCGGTAATCCCGCGGGGCGGCGGTTCCGGGCTGGCCGGGGGCTGTCTACCGGTTTTGGGCGGTGTGGTATTGTCCCTTGAAAAGTTGAACCGTATTGTTTCCATTGACCCGGAAAACCTTGTTGCCCAAGTTCAACCCGGAACCATTACGAGGGTTTTGCGGGATGCGGTCCGGCAAAAAGGGCTTTTTTTCCCGCCGGACCCGGCCGGGATGGACCAAAGCACCATCGGCGGCAATGCAGCCACCAATGCCGGCGGTCCGTCATGTGTCAAGTACGGCACTACCAAAGATTACATTCTCGGCCTTGAAGCGGTGCTTCCTTCCGGGCGGATGATCAACACTGGAACCCATACCCGAAAGGGCGTGGTCGGGTACGACCTGACCCAACTTTTGATCGGTTCCGAAGGCACCCTGGGAATCATCACCGGATTAATTTTAAGGCTCATTCCCTTGCCGGCGGCTATTGGCGGCATAACGGCCGTCTTTGCGGAATTACCGGCAGCCATGAAAGCCGTGACGGATATACTGA
Organism: uncultured delta proteobacterium; assembly: GCA_963778575.1. Classification (GTDB taxonomy): domain Bacteria; phylum Desulfobacterota; class Desulfobacteria; order Desulfobacterales; family UBA11574; genus UBA11574. The sequence goes on from CAVZUV010000018.1 coordinate 24,990, forward strand.
ACAGAGGGCATCTGCCGTCGGCCATGGAGTTTATGGATGCCAGATGTCTTTCTCTGGTAAAGGAAATTTTACCGTTTCATGTTCCCGGTGAAAAATCCACACTGCTCATTATCGAGGTTGACGGTGATCCGGAGCAGACAATACGAGAAATCAACCACATCGAAAAGATTTTAAAAGAGGTCGGCGCAACGCATGTTTTGCCCGCCTCCAGCGAAAAGGACCGCCAAGACGTCTGGAACGTCCGGCGCCAGGTTTCTCTGAGGATTCACGACAATTACGCGCTCTATATTCCCGAAGATGTGGTGGTCCCCATCGGAAAAATTCCGGTCCTTGTGGCCGAACTTCCGGAATTCGAAGCGGAATACGGTTTTAAGATTTACGCTTTCGGTCATTCAGGAGACGGCAATATTCATCTGAACATCACCGCTCAAAACCGGAAAAACCTAAAACAGGTGAAAAGGGGGGTAAGGGCCATTCTGGCCCGGGTGATTCAGATGAACGGAACGATTTCCGGCGAACACGGCATCGGCCTGGCCAAAAAACGGTATTTATCCATGGAGCTTTCGACCGAAAATATCCGGCTCCAGACCGAAATCAAAAAAGTCTTTGACCCAAATTTGATCCTCAACCCGGGCAAAATTTTCCCGGAAAAAGATTCTGCCGGCGAAATCTCGTAACTCTCACCCAAATTTATTCTGAAAATCCGTAGTGAAAAATTTCGTATTCGGTCGTCCCGCCCAGCAGCGCATCGATCTTGTCTTGAATTTTTTTCCGATCCCCGCTGGCCAACCACTTTTTCCAGTCTTCTGACGAATGCCACATACTGATCACCAAGAACAGATCAGGCCGGTCCATACTTCTTAAGGTTTCACCGGAAATATAGCCGTAATGATTTGCCGCGAGAGTTCTTATTTCCCTGAAGAGCGGTATCATCTCTCTGGCCTTCTCTTCCGGGACGATTCGTTTAATCAACACTTTAACAGCCATTTTGCCCTCCTTTGGGACGAGCTTTTATTTTTGCTCTTTGCCTTTTCCTATTCTCTACCTGCTATCTCCTAATATTAACCGGAGTTTTTGATCTCTGAATCTCTATAACTTGAACCTTGAACCTCTGAACCCTGAACCTCTGAATCTCTGAACCCTGAACCTCGCTTTTTAATAAATATCAAAAAAATCCAATGCCGTCAAATTTGATGAACCGTCGGATAGAAAAAAATACAAGCTATCAGTATATTGTTTTTTTTGTCCACCTGTTGTAAGAAAAGCAGTCATCTAACAGCAATGGACGCCGACTGAAAATCACCAACTTCAAAACCAAAGATAACGCAAATTGGAAGGAGTGCAAGACAAATGTTTAACGAAAAGAGATGCCTGGAAAATCTGAAACACATCGTATCTGAATATGCGGATGAGGAAAACCTGAAAGATTTGCCACTGGAAGAACTCCGCTCGACCTACACCCAGCTTGCCGGCAATCTTTATCACATATCTGTTTCCAACCGCCTCAAATACAAAAACATGCTCTGGAATATGGACCATTTAAAACCGGAAATCCGGTCAAAATTTCAGGAACAGCTTTTCAAGACATGGCATTCGGTCTACATAAAATCAATTCAGACCGATCAAATTAATGATCGACCGAATTCCAAGAAGAAAGCGTCGTCATCCTTAACCACGGTTGAAAAACATCCTGAAATAGACGCACAAAAACAGCCGTCCGGTCTTGCCGTACAAGAACGCATTGATAGCGAGAAACAAAAAATAGTGGCACCAAATGGAAATACGGATTTAAGCCAAGAAAAAGAGCCGCAGAAAAAACAATTCCGTTTAACAGCCTTAAAAGCCTCGGCCCACCAATTCGAAAACGACTGGTTCGATAAACTTCTCGATTTTTTTGCGGCCATTGTCGGCTGTTTGTCAGGGATGACGGGTCGTTAGTCGGCGGTCATTGATTACGAATTGTAATCTGGCGACCGATAGACGAGCTTCACCCCCGAGCCTATTATATTTCCCCAGGGTCATCGAGACTTTAAATAAAACCCCCGAACGTTCGCAATTTTTTGAAAAATTTGCATATTGACAACACTTCCGACTTTCGCTATCGTTTTTTTAATTACACGAATCTCGCATCTTAGGCATCATTGTCACTTCATAACGGATGGTCTGCCATGATTCAACCGGGAACAATCGATGCACATCTTTTGCTCACTTTTTCTACTTTCAAAAAAAAATTTGGTCAACCAAACCCGCCCGGCGAAGATTTTTCCTTACCGACTGCACAGTCGCCTTCATACGTCAACAGTTTTCATCCCCCGGCATTTGTCGGATAAACCCCAAAAAATCAGGAGGAGATCGAGATGAAAAAGAAAATTTTCTTAGGAGCCTTAATTTGGGTGATGGTGTTTTCATCTACGGTATTTGCAAAACAAATTAAAATTATTTTTGCAACCGGTGGAATCGGCGGCGTTTATCTTTATTATGGAACTCAAATAGCCGCCATCATCACTGAAAACACGCCATATCAAGCCACTGCCATTCAAACAGCCGCATCCATTGACGATAATCTGCTTTTAAGGGACAAAACAGATCCGGAGAAAGGAATCTATTTTTGTGCAACATCTTTGCCGGATTCGGCTTATGTCGCTTATACGGGCGCTCATAAAATGTTTAAGGAAAAACCTGCGCCATCAAGAATTTTATGGATGATGTATCCCAATTATTTGCAAATTGTCACAACTGAAGACAGCGGCATCAAAACGGTAAAAGACTTGGCAGGCAAAAGGGTTTCTACCGGAGCGCCGGGATCGGGAACCGAGTTTACCGCCATGCTCGTATTGAAGGCTGCAGGTGTTAAGGCCGACTCATTCAAAAAGTGGGAAAAATTAGGCGCCAAAGAATCAACCGAAGCATTATCAAACGGAACCATCGACGCTTATTTCTGGTCAGGAGGATTGCCGACCGGTTCCATTGTTGAGCTGGCGACGACGCTGAAAAGGAGAAATAAGACCATTTCATTTGTTTCCATCCAAAAAGACAGTGATGTTGTGAAATATTTTGATGCAAATTTTGCAGGGCTTGCAGAACCCGGCGTTATTTCGAAAGATGTATATGAATCAAATTCGGACACCCCTACCATAAGATTCTGGAACTGGGTGTTGGCGCCTAAAAGCCTGCCTGATAACGTTGCGTATGATATCGTCAAGGCGGTTTTCACCCACCTGGATCAGTTGCATCGCGCCATTAAACCGGCCATTATGACGACCGCTGAAAATACGGCAAAATTCATCGGTAAAACAACGATTCCGTTTGACCCGGGGGCTATCAAATATTTTAAAGAAATCGGAGCAACTAAGTAATTGTTCGCTATGAATAAAATCAAAAAGAGGACTGTTGTCCTCTTTTTGATTTCTATACTGCTTGTTGTATTTTTCATCAAATTCTCAAGACCGATAATAATCACTTCTGACCAAGGAAAGTCGTTTTTTTTGTTTTGGAGCTGGGATAAAGGGAAAATTGAATTCGTAAATTCAGTAACCGGAGGCAAAGTTGAGATCTATTTCTCGCTTACAAATGATTTTAATGATTTTTATATGAAAACCAATGAGCAAACCGAAAATTATTATACCGGCGGTACCTATGACATTAATGAGAGACTGAAAAATGAAAGGCGGAGAGTATTATCGTTTTCATCAGTGAAAGGAATAAAACTAACCCTGGCCGATAAAGTTTTTAACATAAAAAACGATTCGTTGAAGGTCGAATTACTGTGGAGCACAGAATTGTTCTAAAGAAAATTATTTATATCATTCTTTTTATCGCAACAATATATCATTTATATATTGTCGTTCACCCCTTTACCCCATGGTCAAGGTACCATATTGAACTCTTAAATATTATACAGCTCCAAAGAGCAACGCATGTTTTCTTTTTGGTCCTTTTAGGATTTTTAATAAATTATAGCCATGAACCCGGACAGTTAAAAATCGGCGGACTGATATTTGTCCTTTTATCTGCTGTTGTCCTGTATGCATTTTTAGATTTAGATATCGATGCAGAATTCAAAGTGATTGCGTGTATTTTCTGGCTTTCAGCTTTAGGTCCCGTTCTCTTTCCCAAAAAACTCCACTTCCTTAATCTTGTATCAGCAATCCTGATTATTCTTCCTTTTGTATATATGGTAAAAAACTTTAATGCCTTAATCTATAGGGCCGTTATTCCGGAACCACTTGACCTGGCAATGGCATTTGGAGAAACTTTTTTAGTTCTTGGACTTACCTATAGAGCTATCGGTTCCGTTCTTCCCACCCTGGTCTTAGCCTTCATGCTTTATAACATTTACGGAAACTACATACCGGGAGTTTTTTCCGGTCCCGGCTTCGGTATTGATATGCTTCTCGGGAAATTATACTGTGAAACGGAGGCCGGATTATTTGGTATCATAACAGGTGTTTCTCTAAAATACCTTGTATATTTCACTATCCTTGGCTCTGTGATCGCTGCACTGGGATTTGGGGAAATTATTTCAAATATTGCTTTGTCACTGGTCGGCAAAAGCCCTGCATCACCCGGCAGGACTTCAAGTATTTTAGCTGTTTTCATGGGGTTGTTTTCAGGATCAGGCGCCGCGGATACTCAATTCGTTGCTACCATCACAAAGGATTTATACGAAAGAGCAGGATACGACCGGTATATTGCAGCCGGGATCGTCGCGACAGTCGGCTCCATAGCATATGTCACCCCTCCCATCATGGGATCAATATCCTTTATAATGGTAGAGATCCTTTCCATTCCGTATACTTGGATCATCGCAATGGCGATTGGTCCGATGCTGTTATATTTATCAGGAATTTGGTTGTATAATGAATTTTACGTCAGAAAGAAAGGACTCGAGCCCATAGAAGTGGCTAAAGATATAAACAAGAAATACAATTTGCGATATTCTTATGTCTTTGTGCCGATCGTGTTGATCATTATACTTATCTATCGTGGATTTGCCATCAATGTTTCCGTTTTTGCGGCGATTTTATTTTTTGTGATTATCGCTTACATTGATCCAAAAATCAGGCCACCGATAAAAAAACTGGGAATCGGACTATCTGATGGTTTTAGAAGCCTTATTCACATCGGTGTGGCCGTTGTCTGCGCTAATGTTGTGATGACAATTATGGTTATCAGCGGTGTGGCGGCAAAATTTTCTCAGTTTCTTACGCTTCTTTCCCACGGGAATCTGTTTATTGCCCTAATTTTTGCTGCTGTATTTAGCTTGATTTTGGGCATGGGTGTTCCCCCTGTAGCCACTTATGTATTGACTGCTGCCCTAACAGCGCCAGCCATTCAGCAATTGGCGGTAGCAGCAGGAATTCCGGATAAGGCTGCTTTACTGGCCACGCATATGTTTCTGTTTTACTATGCAGTCCTGGCCGAGGTGACCCCGCCGGTTGGATTATCCATTTATGCCGCAGCCTCCGTATTTGAGACCAATCCCATCAAGACAGGGATATACTCGGCTATGGTAGCGCTTCCCAAGTACTTGATTGGACTATCATTTATTTGTTCTTATTATGGAACCGCCACATTAATTTTGCCGATCTTGGAGTATCATACCCCGTTGAACGGAATTTTAATAATTGCTTCAAAATTTATTTTGACCTTTGCGGGAATAATCTTCTTAAATGCCGGAGTCGTAGGATTTTCAAGGCGAATGCACTCCAAATGGGAAAGGGCTATTTTAATAATATGTGGAATACTTTTGTTTTATCCGGCATTTTATTTTGATATTGCCGTATTGATTCCCCCTTTAATCGTATTTTTGAGAAAAAATCAGGTATCGAAGATCATGATTAAAGGTGCGGTTTGAATAACATTGTGTAACGATTTTAGGATATTCACCGGCTGCCGTTTCTTCGTTCGCCGAAACCGGCACCCAATGGTATGAGCAAAAGAAAGGCGCAAATATAGATCACGGCATTCCAGCCGCTGTGTTTGAACGCGAATCCGGTGCCCGTGATGCCAAGCCATCCCCCCATGTAGTAAAACAGCACATAGAGTGCGTTCGCCCGGCCTTGCCCACCGAAAAGCTTGCGGTTAAGGCAACCGACGGCCGCAGCATGGATCGTGAAAAAACCGGCGCAAACACCGATAAGCCCGGCCACAACCGCAAGAACCGAAGGGCGCAGGACCAGCGCCAGTGAAATTCCCAAAAGCACTGATCCCCCGATTAAAATATTGCCGCAGCCGATGCGGTTACAGAGTTGACCGGATATCGGTCCCATAAAGATACCCACCACATAAACGATATAAAGCGATGTTGTCATTTCAGTTGAAAAATTAAAAGGAGGTGCTTCCAGACGAAACGGCAAGTAGTTGAAAATGGATGAGAAAACAGCGAAACTGCCCGCGGCGCAAAAATAAATACGCAATAATTCCCAGCGCTTCATCAAGACCAAAAATCCGATTGAATGACGCGGTTGTCCGGCATCGACAATAGCTCTCGGAAGGCCGCGCAAGGCAGTGAAGGTCGCGATGAGAACCAGCACGGAAGCGGTTATAAACGCATAGCGCCAGTTTAATGAGGGTTGAATCCAGCCGCCAAGCAAGCGACCGGCCAACCCGCCAAGCACGGTTGCGGACACATAAGACCCCATGACGACACTCAATCGCGCTATGGGAAGTGTTTTTGCCAGATAGGCCGCAAGGCAGGTGGTCAGGGCCGGAATGAAGATGCCCTGGAGAAAACGTGCACCGATGAGCATCCAAAGATCATTCGATGCCGCACAGATCAAACCGCCGACAGCCACCAAAACGCCGCCGGCAAAAATAATCGGATGGATCGGCAGTCTGTCGGCCAAAAAGCCGAAAGGCAAATTGGATATGGCGATGCCGAAGATAACGGCGGAAACCGTGAAAGAAACCACCACCATATCCGTCGAAAACTCTTTTTGCAGCGCCGGCAGTATGGGTTGAGTAATGTAAATGTTGGCAAACGAAGCGGATACGAGTGCAAAGACAGTGAATTCCAGACGACGATAGGGATGGTCAGACATATTCTTATATGGTAATGGTTAGGATCATTAGAACGGTTAAGATGGTTTAAAGATCTAAACGATCATAAAGAACTACGCGCAGCGCAGGCGCTTGCGCCGCATGAACGACCTAAACCGGCAAACGGGACAGGCAAACCCGTATTTCGTATTTTTGACCAAAAAGCAGCGTTTCGGTCAACCACTGATTAGAAGCCATCTCAAAAAAGTCTTTTCGGCCGTTATCGGCGTTGAGCCCTCGTCTCAAGTCCTCGACATACTTGAGTATGCCTGCGGGTTGATCCTCGGTCTCGCCTTGATCTCGATCAAAAATCCAATTTTTGAGATGGCTTCTAGTAGATGAGGCATCTTTCTTCTTTTATCCGATATAGCCGTGTTTCGAACCGGCGCATCTGACTATGGATTCCAGCTTGTCGCTGCGATAACAGGCTATGACGGAAATTGAATTCTCATCGGATATTCGTTTCAATTTTCTAAGATACGCCACCGTCGCCTCAATAACATCTTTTCCCAGTTGAAAACGGCTTGCAAACTCATCAACCGAAAACTTTCCCCAGTCTTCCATAATCTCTTCAACTTGCTCAACCGTAGGCAGTATTTGATTCGCTGTGTCCTCCATATTTTATCCCCCCTTTTAACATCTGAAACGATCTGTTTGATTGAAGAAATTCGTTCTTGAATATGGCGCTATCCCGATGATTTAGGCGTTGAAGGTTCTCCGTGCTGTCCGGGCAGAATATGCGTGGCAAGGCCCAGATAAATTTCAGCGGTCTCCGCCAAGGTTTCGGACAGCGTCGGGTGAGGATGAACCGTCAAGGCCAAATCCTCTAACTGAGCGCCCATTTCAATGGCAAGGGCGCCTTCGGAAATCAACCCTTCCGCATCCCGTCCTACGATGCCCATGCCCAGCACGCGCAGTGTTTCAGTATCGGTAATAATTTTGGTCAGACCATCCGTAGCACCCATGGTGGTCGCTCGACCGGATAATTTCCACGGGTAGTGTTCCACCCGTATGGATCGATGCTGTTTGCGGGCCTGCTCTTCGGTAAGGCCGCACCAGGCGATTTGAGGATCGGTGTAGATGATGGCGGGAATGACGCGCACATCAAAGGCAGAAGGTTTTCCGGCAATGACCTCTGCCGCCACCTTTCCCTGGTGCGAGGCCTTGTGTGCGAGCAGCGGAACACCGGTGAGATCACCGATGGCAAAAATCCGTTCATCGGAGGTGCGCTGCTGTTCATCAACAATGACAAAGCCGTTGGCATCGACGGTCACTTTGGTTGTATCAAGCCCCAATCCTTTGGAATTGGGCTGCCGGCCGATGGCGACGAGCACCCGGTCAAAGGTCTGTTCGGGGTGATCCACGTCACCTTCAAAAACAGCTTCCACCCGATCCTTACGTTCATTCAGGGAAAGGACCCGGGTCGATACATGGATGGCTTTAAAAATTTCACTAAGTCTTCTGTTCAGCGGCATCACCAAATCCGGATCAACTTCGGACAAAAGCCTGTTTTCCATTTCAACAAGGGTGATTTTACTGCCCAGGGCTGCATAAACGGTTCCCAGTTCCAGTCCGATGTAGCCGCCGCCGATGATGAGAAGGGACTCGGGGATGTCCTTGAGCTCCAGGGCACCGGCGGAATTCATGATGCGACCGTTGGGTTTGAATGCCATCCCCGGAAGAGATCTCGGGACAGAACCCGTGGCCAGGATGGCATGGCGGAATTTGATTCGACCGACCTCTGAATCATGCAGGCGTATCGTGTCGGACCCTTCGAAAACCGCCTCTCCTTTCACCAGCTGGACACCGCGCTTGTTGCCCAGAGTGACGAGGCCGTTGGCCAATCTATCAATGACTTTTTCCTTCCACGCGCGCACCTTATCCAGTTCGATTCGAGGGTCGTCAAAGGTGACGCCCATGGATCCGGTACGACGGGCGTCATGGATAACTTCTGCAAGGAAGAGTAATGCCTTGGAAGGAATACAGCCCTGGAATAGACATTCTCCGCCGGGTTTCATTTGCATGTCGAGCAGGGTGACGTCAAAACCCAGGTCTGCAGCCCTGAAAGCTGCGGTATAACCACCCGGTCCGCCCCCGATAACCAGCACATCCGTCTCTTGAACCAACTCTCCCATTACCATAATTGATGGACCTCCAGTCTGATATCAATTGATCGTAAAAATAATGAGGCATCCGCAACGTTCGCTCAATTAGGTCAGATCATTGTCATCAGCAACTCCTCAGGATCTTCAAGGGCGTTGACCACCGTCTTCAGAAATCGAATGGCATCGGATCCGTCCAGCACCCTGTGATCGATGCACACCACCATCGGCATCATCAGCCGCGGTACGATTTCAGGTTCCTTTTTCTCATTCTCGACGACAACCGGTTGCCATCCGGCTGCGCCCATCCCCAGAATGGCCACCTGGGGGTAATTAATAATGGGGATAAACTGACCGCCGCCCAGGGCGCCTGCATTCGTTATGGTAAACGTGCCGCCCTGCATTTCTTCAAGGGATACCTTTCGATCTCGGGCTTTTTGAACCAGTTCCTTGAGTTCAAGGGATATTTCCTCGATACTTTTGCGGTCTACGTCACGAATGACCGGTACCATTAATCCGTTGTCCGTATCCACCGCCACTCCCAAATGATAATAGCGCTTGAGGATAATCTCTCCGGCTGCCTTATCCAGGGTGGAATTAAAATACGGAAACGTTTTCAAAGCGGTAACCACCGCCTTTAAGACAAAGACAATCAAGGTCAGTTTACCGCCTTTGCCCTGGATGTTCCCTTTGTGTTTTTGGCGGAAAGACTCCAGTTTAGTGATGTCGGCCATGTCCTGGCTGACCGCGTGGGGAATTTGAGACCAAGCCAGACCCATCTGCCTGGCTGTGGTCTTCCGGATGGATCGCAAGGGGATGCTTTCCACAGGGCCCCATTTGGAGAAATCGGGTAATTCCGGCGCTTCTGCTGTGACGGAAAGCGCCGCCTTGGCCGATTTTTCGGCGACCGCCGGCTTTACTTCCGGTGCCGCAGCCTTTTCAGCAAAAGACCGCACATCTTGACCGGTTACCCTGCCTCCCGGTCCGGTGGGCTGAACCTGCCGGATATCTACGCCCAGTTCCCGGGCCAGACGCCGTGTGGCCGGGGACGCCGGCACAGGTTCTTGTTCCCGGCCGGCCGACGGTGGATAGACTCTCTCGGTTTTCGGTTCGACGGGTTTTTCCGCAGGGCCCGGTTCGGTCGCTTCTCCATCGCCGAAGGTCATCAGCACCTGACCCACCGTAACCACATCATCCGGCTTGACCCGTATTTCCCTGACCTTTCCCGTAAAAGGCGACGGAATCTCTACCGCTGCTTTGTCCGTTTCCACTTCGATGATGAGATCCCCATCCTTCACTTCATCGCCAACCGATACCAGTACTGCAATCACTTCTCCTTCATGAATTCCTTCTCCCAAATCCGGCAGCTTGAAAGATTGGGCCATAGGTGTTGCCTCCTTGTTTGCTGGTTTAGTTCGCTTAGATCGTTAAACTATTCTGACGATCCTAACCATCTCAACCATTTCCTAACTTTCCGTTCAGGCGGTGTTTAATATCTTTTTCGCCTCGCGCAGTATACGCTGAGCATTCGGAATATAGCTGTTTTCTCGACTGAACAAAGGAATGATGATATCAAAGCCGGTGACTCGTGAAATCGGAGCTTCCAGGTAGAAAAACGCCTTTTCAACCAGCCGCGCCGCAATCTCCGCCCCGGGCCCGAAGCTGCGCGGCGCCTCGTGAATCACCATGGCTCGACCGGTTTTTTTCACAGAGCGGACAAAGGTTTCATCGTCCAGCGGCGAGATGGTCAGCAGGTCGATCACCTCGGCCTGAACGCCGTCATTTTTCTCGAGTTCGGATGCGGCTTCGAGTGTCGGTCGCATCATGGCGCCATAAGAGATCATGGTGAGGTCGCTGCCCTGCCGGACCACTTGAGATTTTCCGATGGGCAGTGTTTCCTCGTCTTCGGGGACCTCCTCTCTGAATGCACGGTAAAGGGCCTTGGATTCGAAAAAGATCACCGGATCCGGGTCCCGGATGGCGCTGACCAGCAACGACCGGGCATTGCGCGGCCCTGAGGGAATGACCATTTTAATACCGGGCGTGTGGGCATAATAGGTTTCCCGGCTTTCCGAATGGTGTTCGAGGGCCCTGACGCCGCCGCTGTAAGGCGCTCTGAGTACCATGGGAACGTGATACCGCCCCTGGGAACGCCAGCGGAATCGAGAGGCATGATTTTCGATCTGGTGAAAATTATGGTAGGAAAATCCGGAAAATTGGATCTCGCACACGGGCCGAAGCCCGTAGATCGCCATACCGATGGACATCCCCACAATGGCCGATTCCGCCAAAGGTGTGTCAAAGGATCTATTATCCCCGAACTGATCGATAAGTCCGTCGGTGATCCGAAAGACACCGCCGTCCACGCCGACGTCTTCACCCAATACAACCACCCTGTCATCTTTCTCCATTTCCTGTCGCAAAGCCAGGTTGAGTGCCTGAACCATTGTCATTTTAGCCATGTTGCTTCTCCTTGTGCATGACTTTTAATTCCTCGGCGAGTTCCGCCCGCTGTTCTTTCAGATAAGGAGGCAATTCAGCGTAAGCATGTTCGAACATTTGCAAAGGATCATCAAATTGGCGCATCTGCTCTTCAGCCCGGTCAACGGCCGTCTGAATTTCTGCTTTGACTTCGCTCTCTATTGTTTGGAATTTATCTTTGGTTGCCAGCGCCTTATCCGTTAAATACTTTTCGAATCGAAGCAGGGGGTCCTTTTCCTTCCATGCTTCCACCTCTTTATCCGTTCGATAACGCTTGGGATCGTCTGCTGTTGTATGCATCGACATTCGATAGGTTACACACTCGATCATGGTAGGACCGCCGCCGGACCGGGCCCTGTCGACGGCTTCCTTTGCAGCAGCGTATACCGCGAGGACGTCGTTTCCGTCTACCTGGATGCCCGGGATGCCGTAGCCCAGCGCCTTTTGGGCCAGTGTCTCTGAATGGGTTTGCCTGGAAAGGGGTATGGAGATCGCCCATTGATTATTCTGGCACAAGAAAATGACGGGTGCTTGGAAGACACCCGCAAAATTCAGACCTTCGTGGAAATCTCCCTCAGAGGTTGCGCCATCGCCGAAAAAGGTCATAACGACCTCATCTGTTTTTCTGTAATTGATGGCCCATCCCAAACCCACGGCGTGAAGAATCTGGGAGCCCACCGGAACGGATATGGGCAAATCTTTACTATTATCGTCAATCCGCCCGCCTTCATTATAGCCGCCAAAATAAAGGATAACGCTTTCCATGGGTGTGCCGCGCAAAATCTGGGCCGCGGTCTCTCTGAATGAAGGCACCATCCAATCCGTTGGACGCAACACTGCAGCCGAACCCACTTGCGCCGCTTCCTGGCCGGTAGTGGGCGCAAACGTTCCGATACGGCCCTGGCGTTGAAGACTCAACATCCGTTCATCGAACCTTCGGCCCAACAGCATCGCCCGATAGAGCTTTAAAAGAAAATCTTCGGGAATATCCGGTTCAAGGCTTTTATCCAGTGTCCCTTTCTCGTCCAATATGGAAAGATATTCCATTTTGCAGGGAATATTAATCTTTTTTCTAGGCATTTGGGTCTCCTTCTGAGGGATATGTCAAAGAATGATAAAGGTGCATTTTAAGTCTCGCTGAGGATGCATTGTGAAAAAGAATGAATAATATGTATCGCTCAGGATCAGGTTGCCCGGATGGGAATATCGTTAAATGTTCAAAATGACGCTGATTGAACAATAGCAGGTTTTTTGGCAGACCATCAATAAAAATAAGTACATTGGCGCCGCCGATTTTCGTCAAGCTTTATCCATTATGTGAATCATCGCCACATTTTGGTAAACGGCCGCTGGTCATCGAATATTACTCACATTAGCATCAATTCGGGGAATAAGTCCCTCAACCCTCGGAGAGTTTTTCTCCTACATCCTTAATAAAAGCGTGAATGGATAATCTTTTTTTTAAATCCGATGCTGTTTGAGTGGCTTAGGGATCGTTAGAAAGAACAGGCGCAGTCCGAAATTGTATTTTCAAAATAATTTAAAATAATGAATTGAACCTATTGATATCCTAAACATAGTTTCCTGTTCTTTCTTTACGATCCCTTGCCGCGAGTTCATGCGGTTTAAAAAAAAATTATCCATGGAGCGCCTGTTCGGAAAACACTTCTACCTCTCAAGTCCCTAAATTCAGGCTTATTCGATAATACACTGCCGCGAACGCCTCCCGCTTTCCCGTGCAGCACTTTGATAACATTTATGTCTTTTTTTGACGCTGTTGGACCACGTGTCACACTTTTCCAGGGTCTTCATCAGCTGCTTTTTTTCTCTTAAGCAGCAGCCACGCGCTTTTATGGGTACCGAATTTGTCATGTTTCACCTGCCTTTGTTCATATATTTTTCCGCCATCCCCTCTTCTGCAATTTTTCATGCAAATAGGGATTCTTTCATGCCTCATCCATAATAATTTTAAAATAAGCATCTGATAGATGCATTTCAACCTGAAGACGTTATGTTTGACGGCATGCCTTGAGACAGAAAGAGAAATTCGATCTTCTTCTTGCTAAAATATATTCGGCACCACGTCTTGGCCGTAATCCACTTCCGGCATGCCGAACCCATGATGACGTAAATACTCTTCCCGCATTCCTTTCATGTCTCCGAGGTCTTCAATATTATCTAAATTTTTGGTTTCGACGATTTCCCAGAGCGCAAGCACCGATTGCTGAACATCTTTTCGCATTTCCCAATCGTCCATCCGAATCCTGCCCTTGGAATCAATCTTCGGATCTTTACCGGTGAAAAGAGCATCGTGATATAATCGGTACATTTGTTGGATACAACCTTCATGAAGATGTTTTTCTTTCATCACTTTATAAAGTAAAGCAATATAAAGAGGGACCGCCGGAATGACGGCGCTTGCACGGGTTACCAGCGCCTTATTCACGCTGATGATCGCCTTTCCATGAACCGGTGCAATCAGTCGATTGATTTCATCCGCTTTGGATTCCAGGTCCAGCTTGGCTCGGCCGATGGTTCCTTCGCGGTATATTGCTTTGGTGGATTCCGGCCCGACATAAGAGAATGCAACCGTTAGAAATCCCTTTTTTACCAGGTTTTCCCGCAAAAGCCGCTTTATCCACAGCATCCAGTCTTCACCGCCCATGACTTTGATCGTTTGCACGATTTCTTGATCCGTCGCAGGTTCGGCAGTAACCTTGCTCACTTTGCCGGTTCGAAAATCCACGGTTTTAGCGGTAAATTTTTCACCGATCGGTTTAACTACCGACGCGTAAATTTCGCCGGTTATCGGATCGATCCTCCTTGGTGCGGCAATACTGTATACAAAAAAATCAATGTGGCCCAAGTTCTCCTTGACCAACTCCACGACTTGGGTTTTGATCTCTTCCGAAAAAGCATCTCCGTTGACGTTCCAGGCAGGGCGGCCTTCTTTTTGCGCTTCTGCTATGAATGATTCCGCGTTGTACCACCCGGCTGTTGCAGGTCTTTTTTCCTTGCCGGCCTGTTCATAGGCAACGCCGATGGTCGCAGAACCGGAATTGAAGGCCGATACAATTCGCGCTGCGAGGCCGTAACCGTTTGAAGCGCCGATCACCACCGTCTTTTTGGGACCGTCAATTTTACGTTTTGCTTTGACATAGTCAATCTGGCTTCTGACCTGGGCCGCGCAACCCAGAGGATGCGCCGTCACGCATATATTGTTCCAGATTTTAGGTTTTATGATCATTATTAGTCCTTAAGATGAGCGCTTAAATTTAATAGATAAATTTTTAATCGGTGCTTAACGCACTAAATTATTATGCTTAATTGATAAAAATGAATATAATACAGAAATCAAGTGATGCAAATTTTTGCCTTTTTATAGAAGCCATCTCAAAATTAGGATTTTCGGTTGAGATCTCCCGCCAAGACCGGCGGGACAAGAACGCGATGCCGAGAATCAACGCCCCTGTAAACCGACACGACATACTCTGGTATGTCGAGGACTTGAGACGAGGGGTCAACGCCGATATCGGACGAAAAGACTTTTTTGAGATAGCTTATAGTATCGGCAACCGGCGATAAGAGAGGGATATAAGATTGTCATGTTTTTCTTTACATCGATCCAAAACATCCTTAAATTAAAATACTATGATTCTGTATGATCCAACCATACCGGCCGGTCTTCTGGAATTCGGCATCCTGATTCCCATTCGGGACAGTCGCGCCACAAAAACCTTTGAGGCATTGTGCAGCGACCCGCATGTGGGACCTCATCGAGATCTTTGGCATCGGGATCGGATCAGCGAAACGCTCAGCAAGGAAGATCTGCTGCGGGTCCACTCGGCGGAATATGTGGCCCGACTGTATTCAGATCAACTGAAGGACGAGATCATTTCAACCTTCGAGTTGATCGATTCCGAGGGTCGATACTACCGCTATGCACCCGAGCAGGCAAGCCGGCCCCTGGAGGAACTGTTCGAACGCATACGGATCAAGGTCGCCGGGAGCATCCAGTGCGCCCGTTTAGCGAAGACCCACGGCTTCTGCTTCTACTTTTCCGGCGGGATGCATCATGCCCATTATGATCACGGCAGCGGTTTCTGCCTCATCAACGACATTGTCATTGCAGCCCGAAAACTCCAGGCCGAAGGCGTGGTCCGAAAGGTCTGGATTATCGATGTGGATGTGCACAAAGGCGACGGAACTGCCGCCTTGACCGCCGATGATGCGTCCATAACGACGCTGAGCATTCACATGGCCCATGGTTGGCCCCTGGACGGACTACCGGTTCTGCCTGACGGCCGCCCAAATCCTTGCTTTATACCGAGCGATATCGATATTCCCATCGCAAAAGGAGAAGAAGCGCATTACCTGGAACGTCTCGAGCAGGGACTTGTTCAATTGGAAGGTCTGGGCGAGCCGGATCTCGCCATCGTGGTCAGCGGCGCGGACCCTTATGAAAAGGATGAATTGCCCTCCACCGAAGGATTGAAGCTTACCTTGGACCAGATGCTGGCCCGTGATCGACTGATCTACCAATTTCTTCGGAAATTGCGCATACCGGCGGCCTATTTGATGGCCGGCGGCTATGGCGATCAGGTTTGGGAGGTATATGCGCGATTTCTGTTGTGGGCATTGCATATTGGAATTTGAGATTTATTTGTAATTTGATGCTTGGAATTTGTATTTTAACTTACAAAGCGCTAGAGCACAGCCATTGATTTCTCTGATCTGGCTCAGAGGACCAGGACTACAATAATCAGCCTTGGACCGGTTCATTCACCGTTGTTTCTTCGGATTCCCGGCGTCGGGTATGATCTGCACCCAGCAGCAGATACATGGCCGGCACGACAAAGAGCGTGAACAGGGTCCCGATGGAAAGGCCGGTCATGATCACCAAGCCCATGTTGAAGCGGCCCACGGCACCGGCCCCGGTGGCCACGACCAGGGGCAGCACGCCCAGGACCATAGCGGCAGTGGTCATCAAAATCGGCCGCAGTCGAATTCCGGCCGCCATCTCAATTGCTTCACGCTTGGGTCGTCCCGCGCGCTGCTGATCGTTGGCGAATTGAACGATCAGGATCCCGTGCTTGCTGATCAAACCGATCAAGGTGACCAACCCCACCTGAGTATAGATATTCAGGCTCGCACTCCCCACCCCGAGGCTGATGAAGATCAAGGCCCCGCAGATCGACATGGGCACACTGACGAGTATAATCAGCGGGTCGCGAAAGCTTTCGAACAAAGCGGCCAGCGCCAGGAAAATGATGATCAGCGCGAATATAAAAGTGATCATCAGTTGGCTCGACTCTTGTTCGTATTGACGGGACTGGCCGCTGTAATCGATGCTGTATCCTTTGGGCAGCACCTGCTTGGCCAGCTTATTGAGCGTGTCCAGGGCCTGCCCGAGAGTGACTCCGGGCAGCGGCACAGCGGATATTGTAGCGGAGTTGAGCTGCTGGAAATGGTTGAGCGATTCCGGGACAACGGTGGTTTTTAATTTCACGATGGTGGATATCGGAACCGCGGCACCGGAGGCTGTTGTGATATAATAGTGCTTGAGTTGGTCGGCGTTGAGCCGGTAGCGCTGCATGACCTGGGGGATAACCTTGTAAGAACGGCCGTAAAGGCTGAAGTAATTGACGTAGCCGCCGCCCAGCATCGATCCCAGCGCATTGCCCACATCGCTCATCGTCAACCCGAGCTGGGAGGCCAGATTGCGATCGATCTGAACGGATATCTGCGGCTTATCGATTTTAAGATCGGTATCCATATAGGCGAAAATGCCGCTGGCGCGGGCCTTGTCCATCAGCGTCTGCGCCACCTTGTTTAATTTATCGAAGGAATCGGTGGTACCGATGACGAACTGCACCGGCAGTCCCCGGCCCCCTCCCGGCAGAGGCGGTCTCTGAAAGGCCACGGCCCGAACTCCCGCGATGCCATTGAGTTGCTTTTGTACCATGGGCTGCAACTGCATGGTCGTCAGCTTGCGTTGGTCCCAAGGTTTCAACACCATGCCGGCGATGCCTGAGTTCACACCGTTGATGCCGTCGAGCTGGAATACATGGTCGGTTTCGTTGTGCCCGGCAAAAATCTTGTATACCTGCCGGGTATAAAGCTGTGTCTGCTGAAGGGAAGCATCGGGCGCTCCGGTAATCAGAGAGATGACAATACCTTCGTCTTCTTGGGGTGCCAATTCGCTTTTGGAAGAAACATAGAGAAAATAGATACTGCCAAGAACGATCAAGGCAAACACAACGACGACCGGCAGGGAGTCGAGCGCGCCGTGCAGGAGGTATTCATAAGTCCGGCGCAGACGGTCGAACTGACGATCGACAAAACTCATGAAACGATGGTGGTTGCCCTTATTATTGGTCTTGAGAAAACGCGAACACATCATGGGCGACAACGTCAGCGCGATAACGGCCGATACGGTCACGGCACCGGCCAATGTAAAAGCAAATTCGGTAAAAAGCGCGCCGGTCAGGCCTCCCATAAATCCGATGGGTGCATACACCGCCACCAGAACCACCGTCATGGCCACAATAGGCCCGGCGAGTTCCCGCGCGCCCATAAGGGCCGCCCTCATGGCCGGGATGCCTTCTTCCATGTGGCGATGCACGTTCTCCACAACGATAATCGCGTCGTCCACAACCAGACCAATGGCCAGCACCAAGGCCAGAAGGGTCAGCAGATTGATGGTGTAACCGAGCACGAGCATAATAAAAAACGTGCCGATGAGGGACAATGGCATGGCAATAACGGGTATGATCACCGACCGTACGGATGCGAGAAATAAAAAGATCACCAGGGTCACGATCAGCAGCGCCTCAACCAGGGTTGCGATCACTTCGTGGATCGAGCTGTCCACGTATTTGGTGGCATCGTAGACAATTCGGCCGTTGAGACCTACGGGCAATTGCTGGGTGATGGATGGAAAAACTTTGCGCACGCCGTTGATTACGCTGATCAGATTGGCATTGGGCGTTACTTTGATGCCGATGTAAACGGCGCTCCGCCCGTCAAAGGCCACCGCCGTGTCGTAGGTTTCCGATCCCAGGGTGACGTGGGCGATATCTTTCAGCCGGATGATGGCGCCGTTTTCCGACTTGACCACCAGATTGCGGAACTCGTCCACCGAGTGCAACCCGGTATCGGCGATCAGATTAACCGTTACCATCTGTCCTTTGGTTTGTCCCAAAGCGGAAATAAAATCGTTGGCCGCCAGGACATTGCTCACATCGCTGGCGGTTATGCCATAAGCCGCCATCTTTTCCGGGTCGAGCCAGGCCCGCAGGGCAAACTGACGACCGCCCAGAATTTCAGCGGTTTGCACGCCGTCCACCGCCTGCAGCTTGGGCTGCACGACCCGGATCAAATAATCGGTGATCTTATTGCTCGGTAAGGTGTTGCTGTTAAAACCGATATACATGGCGTCGATGGTTTCACCGATGGAAACGCTGATCACCGGCTGTTGGGATTCCTTGGGCAATTGATTGATAACCGCATTGACCTTGGTATTGATCTCGGTCAGCGCCTTGTTGGAATCGTAGTTCAGTCTCAGATTGGCTTGAATCGTACTCAATCCCTGAGTGCTGGACGAATTGAGGTAGTCGATGCCGTTGGCCTGGGCAATGGAATTCTCCAATGGGGTCGTAATAAAGCCGGACACCAGGGCTGGGTCGGCCCCTGTATATACTGTCGAGACGGTGACCACGGCATTCTGGGTCTCCGGATACTCGCGGACTCGCAAGAGTCCCATGGAGCGCAATCCCAAGACGAGGATGAAGAGACTGACTACCGTGGCCAGCACCGGTCGCTGAATAAAGATGTCGGTAAATCGGGTGGGAGTTTCTTGCATGTTATTGATCCGTCGGCTGGGGAGCCGCCTCGTTGCTGGGTTGAATGGTGTTGTTGATGATGACTCGGACGCCGCTTTTGAGTTTGAGTTGACCGCCGGTGACGATGGTGTCACCCACTTTAATCCCCTTTAAAACGGCAACCTGATCGCCGCGAACGCTGCCGGTGGTGACAAAGGTCTGCTCGGCAACCCATTCGGGCTTGCCTTGCGGTCCTTGGCCGGCCTGCGCCACCACAAACACGGTTTCACCATAGGGATTGTAGGTTACGGCTGTCTGGGGCAGCGTGATGTAGTGTTCCAATTCACCGGCTTGGACTTGCACTGAAGTGAACATACCGGGCAGTAAATCATGCTTGGGGTTGGCAATTGTTGCCTCGATCTGGATGTTGCGCGTCTGGGGGTCCACTTTGGGGTTGATAGCGGTTATCTTGCCTTCGAATTTCCGCCCCGGATAGGTATCGGTGGTGACGACAATCGTCTGACCCAACATAATCCGCGCAATATCCTGCTGGGGCATAAAAAAGTCCACATAGACGGAGTCAAAGGATTGCAGCGTAACAATGTGATCTCCGGGATTCAGGTATTGACCGGGATTGACGGTACTGATGCCGACACGACCGTTAAACGGCGCCCGGATGGTCTTCTTGTCGACAACGGCCGCCTGCTGATTCACTTGGGCCTTTTTGCTTTTGAGATCGGCCTGCGAGACATCAAGGGTCGCCTGACTGATGGCCTTGACATCGAATTGCTGTTTGTCGCGCTTATAGGTGGTTTTCGCCAGTTCGGCCTCAGCTTCCAATGAATTGAGAAGCGCTTTGTCCGAATCGGCATTGAGCTGCACCAGCACCTGGCCTTCATGGACATTATCGCCGGATTTAAAATAGATGCTTCGCACCAGGCCGGCAATCTCGGACGTCACATCAACACCCCGTATCGCCCGCACCGTACCGACCGCCTTGAGCTGCGGTTGCCAGGCCAGCATCCGGGCCGTGGTAGTGGATACGGTGACCGCTGGCGCCTGTTGAGAGGCCATAGCCTTTTTCATCTGATGCGATGTAAAAGCCTTATAGCCGAAAATGCCGCCGAACAGCACACCGGCACACACCAGCATAATAAACATCCGTTTGAACATTGAGTCCTCCGTTTACGACATTGAGTTATGATGCAAAAACGATCAATCCTTTGGTTTTGCGATTTTATTTTCAGTTGCCGGAGCCGCATGCCACTCCCCGCTGCCGACTGCCTGGAACAATGCAGCCGTATCCGCAAATCGGGCGGCCTGTGCCTGGATCAGGCTGATGCGTACCTGCTGGTACTGGCGCTGCGCATCGAGCAGCAAAAGATAGCTCACAGCGCCGAATTGAAACTGCTTTTTGGTTAACTCCAGCGTATCCCTTGCCGCGGTTTCCGCTTCGGACTGGGCTTTAAGCGTGCGCGCATCGGATTCCAGGGCTCGCAAGACATCTGCGACATTGAGAAATGCCTGCAAAACCGTCTGGCGGTAAAGGGCCAAAGCCTGATCATAGGCGGCAACGGCTGCCCGGCGTTTGGCTCTTAGCTCACCGCCGTGGAAAAGCGGCTGCAGCAACCCGCCTCCAAAATTCCAGACGACCGTGTCACTGTTGAAAAGATCACCAATTTTGTTGGTCTCCGACCCGTAACTGCCGGTAAGCGTGATGCGGGGATAGAGATTGGCCGTCGCGACTCCCACTTGAGCGCTGGCCGCATGCAACAGCGCTTCGGCTGCCTGTATGTCGGGGCGCCGGCGAACCAGGACAGACGGCAAACTGACCGGGAGTTCTCCTGGCAGCGTTATCTGGTGGATATCGAACTCGGGGAGTGATCCCGCATCGTTGGGCAGCTGACCCACCAGTACCGCTAACAGGTGGCGCGTTTGGGAAAGGGCCTTTTCCAGAGGTGGCAGGGAGGCCCGAGTCTGCGCCAGTTGGGTCTGTTGCGCAAGCACATCGGCGCGCGAAATGCCGCCCAACTGGAATTGGCGCTCAACCAAATCATATGCCCGCTGCTGATCCGAAAGAATTTCCTTCGTCGCCTGAAGTTGGGCGCGCAGGGACGCTTCCTGCACCGCACTGGTCACGATATTGGCCGTCAGCGTCAGATAGGTCCCCAGCAACTGAAAGCGCTGGTAATCGACCTCGGCCTGCAAAGATTCGAGCTCGCGCCGCGCGCCGCCGAAAATATCGAGCAGATAGGAAACGCTCACCGAAGCATTATACAACTCAAAGCTCGAACTGCCGCCGGATGCCTGCCCAAAGGAAGCGCCGGAAAAGTGTTGCCGGCTGGCCGATAGGTCGGCGTCTATCCCTGGGAACCACGTTGCTCCGTATTGGGCGCGCAAAATTTCCTGCGCCTGCCGCAGCGCGGCTTGTGCTGCGACGGTGGTGGGGTTGTCGGCAAGGGCGCGTCGGATCAAACGATCCAAAGCTTCGGAGTGAAAGAGCATCCACCATTGGTCCGGAATCTTTTCGCCCATTTTGAAGCGTTGGGCGGTGCCGCCGACAACCGATGCGGTCGCTGTCTCCGATGGCAGTGCTCTAGCCGTATAATTCTGCGTGTTCGGTGCTGCAGGAGGTTGAAAATTGGGGCCGACGGCACAACTCATCAATAAGGCGCTGCTCAGCGCCGCCATCATCATTCTCCAAGTCATAATTTTGTATCCTTTCGATTATCAAATGCTGATGCCGGCGCTCCAGACCCGAACGGTCTTGAACACGCAGCCAAATTATAGTGGTATATCATAACCATATTTTATCGGCATCGCCGCCTCCGGGTCAAAATGAGGTCCGGCGAACGTCCCCCTAAATTTTATAAAATAATCACATGAAACACACTTGCAAGTGGCGATTGATTTCAAAACCATGAACATGCTTTACGGGTTTGCTAAAGCAGCGAAACCAAAACGATACTGCTGAAATCGATGAGAAAGTGGATGATTATGGGCGCTATCAGGCTTTTTCGCCACAGGTAAATGACCGCGAAGACCACACCCAAGCAGAAAACACTGATCACTCCCGCCATGCCTTCGTATCCATGCCCGATGGAGAAAACGACTGATGACAAGAGGACCGCTGCCCAAGGCCGGCGGGTGACTGTTTTCAGTCGCAGAATCAAATATCCCCGAAATACGGTTTCTTCCACAATGGCGACGACAATGACCAGAATGACGGCCAACACCATTCTGAAATGGCCCGTCGCAACGAGAAATGAAGGCAGCTTGGACGGCGCTGAAAGACCTGCCGAATGCAGTGCGCTTTCCAGCCAGTTAGCGCTGTAAAAGATCGGGAAAAACAGCACCAGGCCCCATCCGGCCTCCTTGGGGAGCGACTGCAAGGTCCAGCCGATTCGGCGCAGTGTTTCTTTGTTGCGCCACACAAAATAAAACACCAGGCTCACCATACCCAGATCGTTCAGGATGGATAGGATGGCGACAGTCATAAAACCCGTTCCGGAATGGTCGCCGGAGTGGTTGCCGATTAAAAAAGAAGTGGACATGGAAGGTACGATCAAAAATAAAAAGACCGCTACCTCGATCACCTGAACTTTTCGACTGGGTTGATCGCTGCGGATACCATGTTGGCTCGACAGCGTAATTTCCGCCGGATCACCGTTCATGGGACGAGTTTCCTTGTCCTTGTCTTCAATGGGTTCTTTTTGGATTTCGTCTGCATGCTTTTGTTTCAGCGCTCCTATTGAAAAATATCGATATCACCGCTGCCACAGGATCAAAGGGGCTTCCAGAGGAACGGCAATTTCATCGCGGCAAGGCATCATTCGCGGGGTGTAATCTTCGGGCGGCCGTATCGCGGGCACTGTCGCACGATACACGAACTCGCCGGCGCCATCGGAGAGCTCCCGGATTAAGATCATTTCCTGGCGCACCGGGTCTTTACCATTTTGGCCATCGGCGTAGAGTTCGACACGCAACCCTTCGAGATCGATACCTTCCGCAAAGATGTGAACCTCAAACTCATGCTGCGCTTTTACGGCTTTGACGTGCAGATCTCCAAAACGCAGCTTCTCCCAGTTTTGGGCCCACTCGTGTTGCCATTTAACGATCCGTCGGGCGAGCGCGCCGTTATGCTCAGCACGCCGGAGGAATGCGGCTGCCGCCGGAATATAGTGCTTTTCCGTGTATTCCCGAACCGTTCGGTTTGCTGAAAAACGGGGTGTCAGGCGCGCCATGCTTTCCCGCATGCGCGCCACCCAGGCTGCGGGAATGCCGTTGGCGTCGCGGGCGTAGAACTCCGGAATGACTTTATATTCCAACAGGTCATAGAGCGCTTCGGCCTCCACCGCATCCCAAGCCGGATCGTCGCCCCGGTCCCGGCCGTCGCCCAATGCCCACCCGACATCATCGGTGTAGGCCTCGGCCCACCATCCATCCAACTCGGAAAGGTTGAGACCTCCATTGACCAGCACCTTCATGCCGCTGGTGCCGCACGCTTCCCACGGTCGCCGAGGAGTGTTGATCCAGACATCCACCCCTTGTACCAGACGTTCGGTCAGCAGCATGTCATAGTCGCTGAGGAAGATAACATGGTTGCGTGCTTGTGTCCCGCGGATAAATTGAACCCATTCCCGGATCATGGCCTTGCCGGGTTCATCGGCCGGATGCGCTTTCCCGGCGATAATCAGCTGAACCGGACGCCGGTGATCGGTCAGCAGTCGCAAAAGCCTTTGAGGATCGTGCAGCAACAGATTGGGTCGTTTATAAGTCGCGAAACGACGCGCAAAGCCCATGGTCAAAGCATCGGGATCGAAAAGATGCCGGGCCCGGTCAACGTCATCGGCGTGGGCGCCTGATGCAATAAACTGTTGCGTCAATCTTCGGCGCGTGTAGTCGATGAGCGCACGGCGACATGCGCTGCGCATGCGCCAGATACGATCGTCGGGCAACTTGTGAATCCGATGTTCCAATTCTTCATCGCCTTCCAACCAGCAGCCCTTTCCGCAGGATTGGGTGAACAGATCGTCGGACTCAGCCGAATCCCAGGTCGGCACATGCACGCCGTTGGTAATATGTCCCACCGGCACCTCTTCCAAGGGCCTGCGCGGAAACAGGGACTGAAAAAGGCGCCGGCTGACCTTGCCGTGAAGGCGGCTCACCGCGTTCACCGCGCCGCTTCCCCGGATGGCCAAATAGGCCATGTTGAAATCCTCATTGGCATCATTGGGGTTTTGTCGGCCCAGGGCCAACAGTTCGTTTAGGGTGATCCCGAGCTGTTCCCGGGCATAACCGCTCAGGTATTGAGCCATAAGCGAGGGCGTGAAGCGATCGAAACCCGCCGCCACCGCGGTATGCGTCGTAAAGAGGTTGCCGGCCCGGGTGGCGGCTAAGGCGACCTCAAAGGGTTGCTGGGTGGCCTGCATAAAACTGTGTGCCCGTTCCAGAACCGCAAAAGCGGCATGGCCTTCATTCAGATGGCAGACCTCCGGATGGATGCCCAGGGCCGCCAGCAGGCGCCAGCCGCCGATACCCAGGACCAGCTCCTGTTTCAGGCGCAGCTCCGGGCCGCCGCCGTAAAGTTCGCTGGTAATGCCGCGATGGGCCGGAAGGTTGGCGGCATCATTGCTGTCCAACAGAAAGGCCTTGACCCTGCCCACCTGCACTTGCCAGGCACGCAGCCAGAGCGTGTAGCCGGGCAACGCGATTTGCAGCCGCAACCATTCCCCGTTGGGTTCCCGCACGGGCGTAATGGGCAATTGACCCGGATCGTTATAGGGGAATAGGGCTTGTTGGATGCCGTCCTTGGTAATCACCTGCCGGAAATAGCCTTGCTGGTACAATAACCCAACGCCGATCACAGGAATGCCCAGATCACCGGCTGCTTTGAGCTGATCCCCGGCCACATTACCAAGCCCTCCCGAATAGATCGGCAGCGCTTCACTGAGCATGAACTCCATGCTGAAATAGGCGACACCGGTTATCGGCGCCCGGACATGGGTTTTCTGAAACCATGCCGGCGATTCGGCGCTGTCACGTTTGGCTTGTAAGAGTTGGTCTACCTCGTTGTGAAAAACCGGATCGGATAGAACACGCTGAAGCTGATCCCGCGATATGGTTTGCAGTACAACCCACGGATTGTGCGTCGATTCCCACAAGTCCGGATCGAGTTGTTGCCAAAGTTCATCGGCAAAGTGATTCCACGACCAACGCATATCAAGGGCCAGTTCGGCCAGCTTGTCGAATCCTTCGATTTCGGTGGGGAAAAAAGCATAAATAGGATTAATAATTCTTGTTTTATCGCTCATACACCCTGCCGCACTTGGGGGTTAATGCGCATCGCCGACAAAGGATCGGACTGCCAGCGGATGCGTTTCAAAAGTACGATTTATTTGTAAACCTGCGATGGTTGCCGTGTCAGATTTTCTATTGATTGCGTTACTTTTTGAGCCGGCGTGTCCACGTTACGAGGCTTTGAAGCAATTGGGCGATGAGTTCCCGGGACTTGTCATCGACCAGGTTTCCGTCGGCGTCAAACCGCTCCGCCGCATTTGAGATCATAACTTCCGGGGTATTCAACGGGAACATGTTCAAAAAAACGCAGCACTGACGCAGGTGGTACTGGGCACGGGCCGTGCCCAACGTGCCGATGGAGGCTCCCATGATGGCCGTGGGCTTGCCGTCCCAGACACTCTCCCCATACGGACGCGAGGCCCAGTCGATGGCATTCTTCAGCACACCGGATATCGAATAGTTGTACTCGGGCGTGACGAATAAAATCGCGTCAGCGGCCCTCACGCGGGTCTTTAGCTCGACGACTTTCTTTGGCGGGTTCTGTTCCTCATCCTGGTTGAAGCCCGGGATGCCGTCAAGTTCGAAGATATCAAGGGTCGCGCCATCCGGTGTCAGAGATTTGGCCGCGCGCAGTGCCGCGCGATTGTATGAACCTTGCCGGAGGCTGCCGGCAATTCCGAGGATATTGATGTTCTCCATTTTTTGACTCCTTTTATTCCGCTTTCTTTTCTGTTTCTATTGCATGTACCAGCCCCGGCTTAAGTGCTGAGGTGTCTGCAATCGAACGAAAAGACTTTTTTGAGATGCCTTCTATTTTTTGTGTATCTTCTGGATGCGGGCAGGTCTTGAATTCTCAGTAGGCCAAGTGATGTCTGGCATATGGTGGGTTTTCAAGGAGGGCTTCCCGCATCGCTTTAAAAATTAAAATTAGGTATGAATAAGATCGTTGTCAAGATATACCGATTCAAGGTGCCCATTTTTATCTTTAATGCCGAACCAAAGCGTCGGGAAATGATTTGTCAAAAGCTTGCTGAAGAACCTCAACCTATTAATATAATGAACCGGTGGCAACCCGCCAAAACCATGGTTGGCCCTCGGCTTCAAACTTTGCCGAAAATCTTTTTGACGTCATCCTTGAGCACTTTACCCATTGTGTTTCTGGGGACCTCGGCGATGAATATGATTTCTTTCGGGCACTTCCAGTCGTGGAGGTGTTCTTTGCAAAAGGTCTTAATCGTATCCGGATCGAGACCACATCCTGCCTCGGCCACTACCGCCGCAACAACCTTTTCTCCCCACTTGGGATCAGGAATACCGACCACGGCAGATTCGATGACCTTGTCCAGACGGTTGATGATGCTCTCCACTTCTTTGGCCGACACGTTCTCACCTCCCGTGATAATGATATGTTTGATCCGGTCCGTCAGGTAATAGAAGCCATTTTCATCGACATATCCCAAATCGCCCGTTCGAAACCAGCCGTCCTCGAAATTTTCCCTGGTTTCTTTGGGCTTGCGCCAATATCCGGGGGTGATGGACGCGCTCTTGAGCCAAATTTCTCCGTTTTCGCCGGGGGAAACGTCCGCAAAAGTGTCGGGATTGACGATACGGACCGACAGTCCCGGCAGGGGAAGGCCGATGGAGCCCGGCTTCCGCTCACCTTCCAGCGGGTTTGAAAAGTTCATGCCGGTTTCCGACATTCCTTCACGTTCCACCGGCTGTCTGCCGAACAGTCGCTCGATGCGATGGAAATCCTTCACCAGCAGGGGAGCCGAACCGGATGTGAGCAACCGGATGTGGGAAAAATCTCGGGGCCGGTCTTCCAGGACATCAAGGAGCCGGGTGTACATGGCAGGCACTGCCATGAAGACGGTACAGGTCCGGTCTTCTTCCTTACAAGCCAGCACGTCCAAGACCTTCGGAGGATCGAACCGGTTCAGCATCATCACGTGAACGCCGCTCAGCAGCGCCGTGTGCAGCGCAAAACAGAGCCCGTGGACATGGAAAAGCGGCAGGGCATGACATAGAACATCCTCATGACTGATCTCCCACAGTTTGATGACATTCGCTGCGTCATGGACCAGATTCTCTTGGGTGAGGACGGCCCCTTTGGGATCACCGGTCGTACCGGACGTGTAGATGATCATGCCCGGGTCTTCCGGCGCACGGGTCGTCTCAAGAGGGACACGGGAAGACAATTCGAAGCTCATCCCTTCCTCATAGGGCTTGAGTGTGGGAAGTTCCATGACTCGGACGTCCGGATCGATTTTTCGAATCGAGTCGCCTTTTCCTTCATCGGCCAATAAAAGGGTGGCGTCCGCATCCTTTAACAGGTACTGCATTTCACCTTTTTTGAAACCCGGATTCAATGGGACGGAAACCGCTCCGATCTTCTGCAGCGCAAAGTGCGCAACCACGGATATCAGGGATTTCTCCAGGTACAAAAGGACCCGTTCCCCCCTGGTGACGCCCCGCGCGATCAGGGTCTCTGCGAATCCCGCGACCTCGTGTCCCAATTGAGAATACGTGAGAACGGTTTCGATTTTGCCGTCACGCAGGAAGGTCAGCGCCTTCTTTTGATTCCATTTGGAACAAGAACTTTCAAACCAGGAACTAATGGATTCATTATGCATTGATTCCTCCACTATCAACCAATCATTTTGTTCGGCAGCCACAGCGCCAGTTGGGGCCAGATACACAAAAGCACGATGAGCACGCAGTCGATCAACACAAACGGTGCCGCGCCAAGCAAAACCTTAGACATGGGAATATCCGGAGCAATGCTTTTGACCACGTACAGGTTGAGCCCGACCGGCGGCGTCACCAGTCCGATCTCTAAATTGACGGTCATAATCACGGCAAACCAGATGGGGTCGAACCCCAATCCCCGGATGATGGGCAAAAGCAAAGGGGCGACCATCAAGATCACGGCCGCAGGCGGAATGAAACAGCCAAGAATCAACAGAAATATATTGATGAAAAAGACGATACCCCATTTGCCCATAGGAAGCTTCAGTATCAACTCGCCCAGGGTCTGGGTGGCATACAGATCCGACGAGACCCAGGCAAAAATCAAGGCCGCAGCCATGATCATCAGGATCATCGTACTCTCGTTAAGGGCTTTGATGAAGATGTGCCACAGCTGGCGAGGCCTGTAGACGCGGTAGATGATCATGACGCAAAGCAGTGACAGCACGGCCCCGAGGCCGCCGGCCTCACTGGGCGTGGCCCATCCGCCGTACAGAGAGCCCATGATACCGAAAATAATAAACACAAAGGGCAATACCTTGACCAGAGAAGCGAATCGCTCGCGCCAGTGAAACGTCTCCGTAATACCCTGTTGCTCAACATCGATGTAATACAGGGACCCGCGCTTGGCCGGGTGGTATTTTCGGTAAACGAATACCGCGCCCACCCATACACAACTCATTAGCACCAGTAAGACCCCAGGGACGACACCGGCGATGAAGCACTTTCCTATGGATGTCTCGGTCGCAACCCCGTAGAGGATCATGGTCACGCTGGGCGGAATGAGAATGCCGAAGGTCCCGCCATGGGCAATCAGTCCGGTCGCCAGTGCCGGTGAATATCCTCGCCGGCGCATCTCCGGTATGCCGATTCCGCCGATGGCCGCGGCCGTTGCCGGACTCGAACCGCACAAGGCGGCGAATATGCCGCATCCGATCATGTTGGCAATGCCAATTCCCCCGGGCACTTTATGAAGCCACTTGTGGAGTGTTTCGTAAAGATCTTTGCTTGCCTGAGACTCGGCAATGGGTGCGCTGAGTAAAATGAAAAGCGGAATGGCCAGGAGTGCAAAATTGTCCATACTGCCATACAGCGTGAAAGGCAGGGTTTGCATCAGATTGGGCGAAAAAATGAGAATGGCCGCTACAGATATCCCGGCAAGCCCGGCCCAGATGGGAATGCCGGATATCAGTAAGAAAAAGGCGCTTCCGAACAACAACACGGCAAGCAGGTATTCGTTCATCTTTTATATCCTCTACGCCTGCTCCAAAGACATTTCATGACAATTTCCTTGCCGTATTTCCGGCGCCTTTTCTTTGGGCGGTAACCCCCGCCCTTCGGCGTTTAGGACCCGGGAAGAGATGCGGAAGGTTGCCGGACCGGCGTTCCCACGCGGTGCGTGGGAACGAGGCGCATAAAAAAATGTTCACGGTTGAGAAGAATTGGACTCTTCAGTGGCAGCGAGTTTTTTTATGTCTGCAAGCTCAGCCGGCAAAATCACGGTTTCCAGTTTTCCCTTTTTCAATGCGTCGATCTTTTTGCAAATGTATACAATGTATTGAAGAAACAGCAGGCTCATGCCCAGCGGCAGAAAAAAATAGGGAATCCAAAGGGGAGGTCCCCAAAGGGATTCGGAATGCTCATGCCTCACGACGCTCTCCCACCACATGGGCCATGCATACCAGGCCAACAGGAGTGCCAGCAGGCAGGTGGCAATGGAGACGCTGATCAGGATGATCTCACGCATTTTGGGCGAAAAATGGATGATCAGCAGGTCCACGTTCAGATGGCATTCATTCTTCTGCACAAAAGGCGCACCTGCAAATACGCTGAACATCAGCAGATATACGGAAGCCTCGATTTGCCAGATGGTTGAGACTCCCAGGAGCTTTCGAACAATAACGGCCTCGGTAATGATCAAGGCGGCTGCAACCAGGGACAAGGCCGCCAACCAGCCCGTGAAAAGGGTCAGACCGTCAATAATCCGAAACAGTATGCGAAAAACCTTCTTCATCGTCTCCTTCCCTGTCTCTTCCGGGTTTGGCACCATCTTTGTCCGCCAGGGCAAACCAAGCCTTCTTGCGCCCGATCGATCGCCCATTGGATCTCAGGCTCGCAGAGAGGGTGCCGGAGAAAGCCAGGATCAAGCCGCAGCGTTTATTTCATCGCGTCGAGGGCGAGATCCAAAAGCTCCTGGCCGCCCGGAACCGTCTGGGCATAGTTTTTCCAGGCAGTCTTCTTGGCAAATGCAAGCCATTGATCGAATTCGCCTTTGGTCATGTAGTGGATGTCTGCGCCCGCTTTTGTAAATGCATCTATCTCCGTGTCGACCAGGCCTTTGAAGTGTTGGGGAATCCACTTGTCATGGATCCACTCCGCCGCTTCCATAAAGACCTTTTGTTGTTTGGGTGTCAGCCGGTTCCAGCTCTTCTCGGACATGACCAGGTTCTCCGCCATGTACCATATGGCATAGTCACGCGGAATGTTGATGTACTTCAGCACTTCATACAATTTGTAGGAGACGAAGGACGCCGACGAGGTCAGCATGCCGTTGAGCACGCCGGTAGCAAGGGCATGGTAAACTTCGGACGAAGGCATGCTCGTTATGGATGCTCCGGCCTCCTTCAGCATGTACTCAAACTTTTTCCCTGCAGCTCGCATCTTAAGTCCCTTGACGTCTTCGGGTAGCACGACCTGCCTGACTTTGCTGCCGATACCCCCGTTAAACCAGGCCCATACCAGGTTTTTGACGCCGTTTTTCTCCATAATAGCCGAAACTTTCTTGCCGATGGGTTTGTTTCTCCAGGTCGCGCCCTGCTCGACGCTGGTCACGGTGCAGGGCATCAACGTGATGGACAATTGGGGAACCTTTCCCGAAGCATAATCAAGCGGCAGGACCGACATATCCAGCGCGCCGTTTCGCATGGCGTCCCACTGCTCCTTGGCTTTGAAAAGGGAGGCGGCGGGATAGTATCGAAACTTGATCGCACCATGGGTTTTTTGGGTCACCATATCTCCGAAAGCATGCGCCATCAGGTCGCGCACATCGCCGGCGGCAAATTGATGCGAAACCTTCAAGGTGACCGTGGCGGCCTGCGAAAGTTTGGGAGTAAACAGCAGGCCACAGGCTACAAAAAGAGTGATTGTGAAAAAAGCATAGATTTTTTTTGCAAGCATTTGGAACCCTCCTTTTTTGGTTTGATAGTTAGTGTCCATCCATAAATGGTCTTTTTGCCCAATTTCTGCGTTATGCTCAAAAAATAATCCTCGGAATATCAACCATATGCCTGCGGTTATGTTTTTCGTATGCCTTGATCTTGAACAAAAATCCTCATTTATGGATGAACACTAGTTAATGGGTGGTTGGACAGCCTTCCAGTCCATAAAACGGGTATTGATGGGCTGCCCGTCTCGACCTATCTTCACGGCCCCAAAGCGTTTCTTATCTGACGGCATCATTCAATCGCCCGGATGAATGACTTTCTTTCCCTTCTCGGCGTAATAGGTGACAAGCGCCTGACACTGCTTTTGCAAATGAGTCTGCATCACCCGTTCGGCGCGCTCGCTGTCCCGCGCCCGAAAAGCCTCAATGAGCCTGCGATGTTCCTCCATGGACTCGTCAAATCGTCCCGGGCGATAAATCTGGCGATAGCGATGGAGTAAGATGACATCCCGCAGACCGGAGACGATTCTTCCCAATATTGGATTGCCTGCCTTTTCCTGTACAAATTCATGAAATTCCCTGTTCCAGCTCATATAACTTTCCGGATCGCCGTTCCTGTGACAGGCTTCCAGCTGCTCATGGAGCCTTTCCATTTTTTCCAGATCCGTGTCCGTCAGTCGTTCGGCGGCGAGGCGAGCACAGCTTCCCTCCAGAACACCCATGGCCTCGAACATGTGAAAGGTGTCTTCAATGGAAGATTCGGCCACGCGCGCTCCCTTGTTGGGAGATATGGCCACCAACCCTTCGGCGCTGAGAATACGCAGGGCCTCTCGAAGGGGAGTGCGGCTGACGCCGAGCCTTTCACACAGCCTCTTTTCGCTCAACCGCTGTCCGCTCACCAACTGGTTGGCGCGGATGAGACGTCGGATCTCCTCCGCCACCTGCGTGGCCAGAGGCTTATCGGAAGTCTTGTTCATAGCCCACCAAAAGCGCTTTATATTGTATACAGACCATTGGAAGGGATAAATTGGTCCGGATGCCTCCCTATGATCCACATAATAACTCATTATCATTACAAATATTTTTGTTATCTATTTGCAGATACCCAGCCGTCTCAGCGATTTCGCTGTATCTGCTGCTTATAAATTGCATACAATTGCTTAATCGCCGGTGTCAAGTCTTTTTTCTTTTTTGCATTGCGATATCAAAGGAACTACCCCGTTTTAATGCGAGATGGCGGCCGGACCATCTTGAACAGATCCGTGACCCTGCAGTATCCGTTGCCGCCCAGGCGACCGATGGGTTTGAGTTTCGCGATATCGATTTTGTCTCCCCCGAATAAAACCGATTCATCCACGTGAAGGTGTACGACCCTCCCGATGACCACATTGCCCGCCCCGGGTTGGTCTCCCAGTTCGAAGATGCGGACCACCTTGCACTCGTAATGGATGGGGCTCGCGGCAACACGCGGCGGCCGTACGACTGTGGATGGGCTTATGGCCAGACCCGCGATTTCAAATTCGTTCACTTCAGCGGGCAGGTCCGTAGAGGTCAAGTTCATAGCTTCCGCCAGGTCCTCCGTGACGATGTTCACGACAAACTCGCCGGTCGCCCGAACGTTACGGAGCGAATCTTTATGTTGACGGTTTTCGATGCGCACGCTGGGGCAGAATAACACATGAGGCGGATTGGCACAGACAGCATTAAAGAAAGAAAAGGGCGCCAGGTTCGGCCGTCCGTCCGGATTCACAGTTGAAATCCAGCCGATCGGACGCGGCACCACCGAACCGATAAGAATTTTGTAGACCGATTGCCATGGCAGATCTTCTGGTGCTGTTTCCATCGCTAAAGTCTTCCTCTCGATATTGAATGATACGGGTTATGCGCTAATGGCACTCAGCCTTTGTACTTGATGAAAGTCCCCTGGTTAAACTCCGCAAAAGCGATTTGTAATTCGTCCTGCGTATTCATCACGATGGGTCCATACCAAGCGACAGGTTCACCAATGGGCTTGCCGGAAACAAGGAGAAATCTCACTTGATGCGCTTCGGTAAAGACCGCTATTTCGTCACCATCGTCGAAAAGCACCATCGTCCCGTTGCCGACCAATGGATCGCGTTGAATGTCAAAGTAGTTTAATCCTTGGGCTTCGTATGTAAAAGGATTTTTCTCCTCGCAGAAATATCCCTGGCCGTCGATGATGTAAGTGAAAACCGTATGACCCTGTTTCGTGGCGTGTCTGAATTCCGAATTTGCAGGAACTGTCACGTCGATATATTCAGGTTCGATGACGATATCCTGTACCGGGCCTTTGATACCGGAAACCTCGCCGGAAATGATCTTGACGGTCGTACCATTGGCGAGTTTGACTTCGGGTATTTGTTCGTCAACGACATCGCGATATCGCGGGTCCATCATCTTTTGCCGAGACGGCAGATTGGCCCAGAGCTGAAATCCGTACATTTTACCGTTTCCGTCACCTTTCGGCATTTCCTGGTGGATGATCCCGCTTCCGGCGGTCATCCATTGGACATCCCCCGAGCCGATAATTCCTTTGTTTCCTAGACTGTCGCCGTGTTCTACGTCTCCTTTCAGAACATAGGTGATGGTTTCGATCCCGCGATGAGGATGCCAGGGAAAACCTTTTACGTAGTGCTCCGGATGATCAGAGCGAAAATCATCAAGGAGCAAAAAAGGATCGAACAGGGGCACTTCGCTGAATCCAAACACTCTTTTCAAGTGGACGCCGGCACCTTCAATCGTCGGCCTGCTCTTAAAGACTTTCCGGATTTTTCGAGTTTCAGGCATCTTGTATCCCTCCTTTATGAAAACCTGACACGTCACTTTAAAACTTTGATCAATTGATCTGTATGACTTCTCTTTCTTTGCAGTAAAAACAGGGTCGTAAGGCCGGGTTTAACCAGTGATTCCATGGTTGTTGCATATCTTCGGGACGCGGGGCAGGTCTTGTATTCTCAGCAAGGCAAGCGCCTTAGGGTATATGGGGGTTATCAAGGGGGGACTTCCCGCATCGTCCTAATGTTTAAGCTTAGTTGTGGGTAAAATCTTTGTCAAGATATTCCAAATCGGTGTGCTCATTTTTGTCTCCAGCGCCGAACCAGGGCGCTGGAAGACGTTTTAAACGCCGCTCGTTCGGACGCGTCATTGGTTTTCCAATGTTTCGACCACAGAGATATATTTATTATGGATCATTTTTTTATCGAATTCCCAAAATTCATCGAGCATGGCCTGGTCTTCGGATTCGGAAAAATAGCGTCTGGCGGCAGGAAAGAATACCTTGTCCTCCTTCTCGATGTGTTTCGGATAAAAGTCGGTCAGCAAGCGAAGACCGGATATGATTTCCGGCAAGGCCGCTGCGTCTCCGTTTCGATAACGGGTGTTGGCTTCTATAAGATTCCGGGTTGTTTTTCGTCCAAGAACATGTTCCTCGATCAAATCATTCATCAAGCGTTGGTCTTCTTCGGATAATTTTCTATTTCTAAGGTCTCTGAAAAGAATATCCTCCTCTTTTCCATGATGCGTTCTGTCGGCATATGTACGGATAAAGTCAACCGCTGTATCAATCAATACCGGATCGGCCTTTTTTTCTTTCTCGATTTGTGAAAGTGTCCGCTTGACGATCGCAATCATTCGCTCGATCAAACGGTGTTCTATCATAAGTGGTGCACGCGCCTGCATGTTTAACCTCCTTTGTGTTTGCGTCCATGAAAATCAGACGGCCCGGAAGCCGAATTTTATGAGTCGTTGATCATGGCCAATAGTTCATCATCAGGTACCGAACCATCCAAGTAGATGGTGTTCCAGTGCTTTTTGTTCATATGATAGCCCGGCTGAACCGCTTCATAGAATTCTCGAAGGTGCATCGCAAGATCAGGATCGCATTTAAGATTGATACTCAGGGGTGAGTCTTCCAAAAAAACAAGGGCAAAGATTTTGCCGCCGACCTTAAAAACCATGACCTCAGGACCAAAAGGAAAATCCTCGGATGCACCTTTTTTCTTGAGAAGATATGCGCGAAGTGATTCAAGTTCCATAGTGTATTATTGAAATTAAATAGTGTTAAATGGAGAATGCAGAATGTTAAAATCTGTATGTATTTAATTTATTAGGCTCAGACTATGGATGTGTCAAGGACAGTCTTCCTGCTTCTATCACTTTCTCTTAAGCCTAAAGCGAAGCGCTCCTCAAACCTAATGCCGCCTGAGGTGATCGGCTGATCTCTTTCCTTCAAGCAAATCTACCACATTGTGGTTCTTTTTTTTCTTGACTTCATCTTTTTTGTGCTAATGTTAATGGGAATATTTAGAATCGTATTCATCCATAAATGATAGTTTAGCCAATCTTTGCGATTGCCCCACCCACCCCTTGAAACTTTATGCTTGCTTTAATGGGGTTAAATACCTGCCCAGTTAAATCTGCATCCAATAATGAACCGGGGCGTCGCCTATTTCACAGGGGGTGTGCTCAGACAATCAATTCGCTTAAGTTCGATGACGAATAAATTCTCTGGATATCAACTATATGTAGGCTTGTTTTACTACTTTAACAAGGCCTGATCCGCAGGTCCGAAGGATGGACACCATGAAAATACATTTGAATGAAAAAATTAAAAAGCTCAAAGACAAAGTGAAAGGTCAAATCGTGCTTCCCGATGATTCGAACTATAACGAAGTTCGAGAAATATGGAATGCCATGATTGACCGTCATCCGGCTGCCATCGTACGGTGCAAAGACGCGAATGATGTTTCGCATGCCATCTCTTACGCCCGTGAAAACGAATTGGAGATATCCATCAGAGGCGGCGGCCATAATATCGCCGGGAGTGCTGTGTGCGATAACGGCATGATGATCGATTTATCGAATATGAAAACCGTCAAAGTCGATGCACAAAAAAAACGTGCTTTTGTCGAACCCGGTGCCACCCTCGGCGATTTTGATAAAGCGGTACAGGCCCATGGTTTGGCGACGCCTGTGGGGATTAACTCAACCACCGGTATTGCGGGACTGACGCTGGGCGGCGGTTTTGGATGGTTGACGCGTAAATACGGTATGACCATCGATAATCTTGTCTCAGCGGAGATGGTATTGGCGGATGGAAGGAAGATACAAGTTTCAAAAGATGAAAACACGGATTTGTTCTGGGCGATTCGAGGCGGCGGCGGCAATTTCGGCGTTGTCACCCGGTTCGAATTTGCGCTCCACTCCGTGGGACCTGAAATATTGGCTGGATTGATTGTTTTTCCTGTCGATCAGGCAAAGCAGGTGCTCATAAAGTATCGTGAATTTGTAAAATCGGCTCCTGAGGAACTCAATGTCTGGGCCATCCTTCGCAAGGCGCCGCCATTGCCTTTTCTTTCCGAGAAGGTACATGGAAAAGATATTATTGTGCTGGCCATCTTCTATGCAGGAGATGTCCAGGAAGGTGAGAAATTGATCGATCCTTTGCGTGGTTTCGGAGACGCCTATGGTGAACACATCGGCGTTCAGCCATATGCCCAGTGGCAGCAGGCCTTTGACCCGCTGCTCACGCCCGGTGCGAGGAACTACTGGAAATCCCATAACTTAACCGAACTCAGTGACGGTGTGTTGGATTCGATTATTGAATTCGCAGGCAAAATCCCTTCACCGCAGTGCGAGATATTCGTGGGACTTGTCTTAGGCGCTGCCAATCGCGTTGCTTCCGATGCCATGGCATATGGTCATCGGGATGCTAAGTTTGTCATGAACGTGCACGGCCGATGGGATGAGGCCTCACAGGATGAGACCTGTATCGCGTGGGCACGTTCGTTTTTTAAAGCATCCGCCCCCTATGCCTCAGCCGGCGCCTATGTGAACTTCATGACCGAAGACGAGAGCGACCGGGTGGCCGCGGCTTACGGCGTGAACTATCCCCGACTGAAACAGATCAAAAAGAAATATGATCCCGGGAACATTTTTCATAATAACCAAAACATCAGGGTGTAGACGCTTACGTTTTTGCTTGCCTTTTCTTCCATTTTTATGCAAGTACCAGGTAAAGATGGCGTTTTGGGAAGGTATAAATTCAGCAGGAGGTGTGGGATGAAAAAAATGATGATTGCAGCATGTGCTTTCTTTTTTTTGTTTGCAATTGCTATTCCCGTGATGTCTAAAGATGTTAATCGCAATACCCAAGGTGGTCGTAACTACAAAGCGCGTCCCGATAATCCCGGTCATTCTAACTATAAAAATCGTCCGGATTACCAAAATCAGCGTGGATACAGACAGCGCCCCTATGATAGCCGTCGTCATTACAACCAATACGATTATAGCGGGCACCGGTATGCCTATCACGGTCATTGGAGGTCTTGGCAGCAATGGAATGCATACGCAAAAAGCCACCCGAACATATACAAGCATGGAACATATTACCGCGAAAATGCGCACTTAATGTTCCGATTTTGTGACCCTGGTTCCGGCAGCTGTTTCTTCTTTTCAATTGGAAGGTAATCGGCCCTGTTTTTTTCAAGTTCGTCAAAATTTGCGTTTTTAAGGGCAGATTACTCTAGCGTATCATTGAAAGTTGGATTCGAAACACAGCATTTTGCGTTAAATGTAAACCATTGTTATATGGCATCCAGTTTACCCGCATCACCTTTATCAAACCATTCTTTAATCAGATGATAAGCTATCGCCACTTTGTTTGGCAATTTCAGTAATCCTTTTTTCAAGTTATCTTTAATTTCTTTTCTCGAAAACCAGCGGGCGTCCTCTAACTCATTTTTATCAATTTTAATTTCATCTCCCCTTGCTGTGGCGGTAAAACCTAACATTAATGAACTGGGAAAAAGCCAGGGTTGGGAATGTTGATATTCTAATTTTTCAACTGTTACCCCAGTTTCTTCATTGACTTCACGAATCACAGCATCCTCGATACTCTCACCAGGCTCGACAAATCCGGCAATTGTTGAATACATGCCTTTCGGCCAAATTTTTTGACGTCCAAGCAAGCAATGCTCACCAAATGACACAAGAACAATTATTGCCGGATCCATACTTGGGAAATGGTGTTGTCCACAATTAGGATTTTCACAAATACGTAAATTACCAGCCTGAGCGCTTTTAGTCGGAGTACCGCATTTTCCGCAGTATCGATTTCTTGATTGCCAATTTATCATAAAACGGGCTATCGCCAACAATGCACTATCACGAAAATTAAGCAACGGCATGACTTGTTTAAAATCTCGAAATTCTGAACTATTTTTCTCGCTTAACAGTGAAGCAGATTTCATTGATCCTATGTCAATTGCAAAATAGGTCTTTTGATCACTAATTCCTAAAAGTATTGATAACTCGGATACATTGGAAAAATCACTGAAATCATTTTTTGTAAGGTAAATGGTCCTTGGGTTTTGGATTGATGTGCACAAAATTTTAGAATGACTTACTGGAATGATTCGAGCCGATTCATTATTAAATTGATCATTAATCCACATTTCATTGCTTCGGTTTAATGACGCACGATCTAAAAAATTTGTTGAAAAAGAATTCTGTTTCATCTTATCAAATGTCGAGATTTGATCTCTTGCTTTTTGGCAAACGGACTGCCGGTTGGTTAAACCGACAGCCGATGAGTTCGCATCGGCGGGCTATCTCGTTGGAGACCCCTTGATGATCGCGCTGGAGGTGAAAATTTAGCCACGCCGAGGTTTGGTTTAATTCCCACAGCCGCGGCGGGACACATCCGTCGATTATTTGCCGGGTCCGCCCCGCATTGACCAAACGCCGATAGGCACGGACCCAGACACAGGGACGGTCCGGGAATACCTCGCAACGGCCGTTGCTGCTGCCGCCGCAGGCGCCATTGCGGATATGTTTGGGACATTGGGATTCAGGACACAAAAAACCCACATGCTGAATACCACAGTCACCGCACTTAAGGCAACCGAGGGTCATACGCTTGGGCATATCTTCGACAAGGTCCATCAACAGCCGGCTTCCCGGCTTGCCGTCGATCAGTTGACACAGTCTGCGGCATATAGAACCTAAGGGGTGCCGGGGGTCAAACAAAGTGTCGTGGACGCGTCTTAAGAGAAAGTAACGAAAGCGCTCAAGCAGGCCGGGCCGGGGCGGATCAAGGCCGAAGACGGGAGCCTTCGATTCCTCCTCAGACTGAGTAGGAAAGGCGTAGAATCCACCGGGTTGAGGGAAGTCAAAGTCGACCAGGAACTCCTTCCACTGGTTCTGAATAACCGCCAGGCGATCGAGAATGTGACCGACCATATCGAAGCTCCGATGGATCCCGCCAATGTGGATCCCGGCATAGCCTAGTCCCTTGAGAACGGCCGCCAGTCGCGCGGCGCGTTCTATGGCTGCCTGACGGCCTGAGGCCGAATCCCGCCACTCGTCTTGAACGCGTCGCAGAAGTGCATCGGTAACCACTGCACCCGGCACCTTTCCGGCATTGATGATGCCTGCCGTTTTGGGGGTCAGCACGTAGACGGACCCCAAACTGGGCAATGCGATACCCATAAACTTTTGAATTTGAATCAATTCCTTGAACTTGCGGGCATCATAGCCCAATTGGGTGATGCTGAATTGAGCGCCGGCCGCCGCTTTGCGGCACAGTTTGGCGTATTGGGCAAAGCATTCGCCTTCGGTGCGCTTAAACGGCGAGACCGCACAGCCTGCAAAGAAGCCCTCCGGATCACCGGATGCGTTAATGCGCTCGCTGAGCATGCCCAGCATGATCTGTAGTTGCACTGAATCGATGTCAAAAACCGGGGCCCCCTGTCCGCCGAACCCCTTGCCGGAATAGTCACCGTTCAAAGCCAAAATATTCTTCATCCCCATCATGGCAAGCTGAAGTGCTCGACTTTCCATACCCACGCGATTCATATCCCGACAGGTAAAATGAACAATGACATCCATTCCGATTTCGAAGATGTCGTGGCCCAAAACATCAGGACTCAGCGACGGATTGCCACCCGGATTGTCTGTGATAGAAACGGCTGTTACGCGGCCGTCGCTGAAAGTGTCGCGGGCAATACCCAGGACGGTATCTACGGCGCGACCAGAGGCTTCCCGTCCGGGCACCAGTTCCAACGTAACCACAAAATGATCAGGGTCCGTAAGATCGAATTTAAAAACACGCAGCATGTGGATATCCCCTTTTACCGATTGTCCGGCTTTAAGTTGAGAAATGCCGGTTAAATCGCTATATTCAAAAGGTTGTGCCTTATTTGTTCAAAATATCTTCCATGTGATGGCACAAATGACGAAAATAGTCCTTTACAACGTATTTTAAAAGCACCGGTTCTTCTTTCCCGATATTCATGGAAAGGATTCAACACGCTTGGGATGCATTCGATGACATGGCACAAATGATTGTTAAACGCGACCCAGAATGCAACCAAAGTCCTCCAGGGTTTTCCACTTAAACTGTTGAATTCTGATCCATTGATTCTGGTCATATGTGGGGAACTGGTCAGCAACTTGGTATACTGCCCTTACAAATCGTTGATGATTATTTGCCGCCGAGTCGATTAAATGCCCGAGTATTTCTTTTTTTGACCACTCGTTTGGAGAAGACTTAACAGCTAAAGTGTCTTCATTCATTAGGGATAATTTGGGTTCGAATTTTCTTATGGTTTCATTAAGTTGTTTGCAATATCTTTCATGTCGGGATTCCTTCTATGAACATAACGCCTTAATCAGCGACCCGGCTTTCTGCGTCGCTGGATTTTTAAGATGGGCGTTCTATTGAACCTTTGCCCCAATTCTGTTCCATCGCACAGCAGCCTTTTTGTTGTCCCATGAAGGAAATATTTTTTGAAAAATTCCTGTTAATTTTTTTCAATTATACTTTAATACCAAACGATTTTATAGTGGCAGGTCTGGTTTTAAAAGTTGCTTAATGGCTTTAACCAAATATTTACTTTAGTTGACTATCTTTGCTACCTCTTCGATTGTAGAGTTCATCTTTCTTCAGTCTTTTTTCTCGTCTTGATTGACATCTGACACAGTAACGGACTCCGGGCATTGCTCTGCGACGCGCTTCAGGAATTTCAACCTCGCATTCTTCACAATGAGTTAGGCTTTCGCCATCCGGTAATCTGCTTTTCGCCAACTGGACAGCGGATTCCACTGTGGCATCTATTTGTTTCTGCACCGCCTCTTCGCGGGACCAACCAACTGCCATAACCTTATTCCTTCTATTTCAAATAATTGCTTGTAAATATATCGGGTTTCTAAGATTGCTTAACGGGCGCTTCAGCGGCACGGCTTTAGACGTGTCCGATGCAAGTGAAATGTGATGCCCGGTTATTCATAATGAGTCCACATTCTTATGACTTTGACCACTTTTTCTTCATCAAGAATTTGATAGACGAGCCTGTGCTGTATGTTTATTCGCCGGGAATAGGCTCCTGATAAATCTCCTAATAGCTTTTCGAATGATGGCGGCGCCTGGTACGGGTTTTCACGCAAGATTTCAATCAACTTTTCGGCTTTTGGACGCAAACCGGCAGCGGATAGCTTTTTGGCGTCGTTTTGAGCCTGTTTTGTGAAAACAACTCGCCACATTACCAGTCAAGTTCCCGGGTGCATTCCTCGATTGGCGTGGCCAATCCTTCACGAATTGATTCCCGCATACCAGGAATATTTAAAAGGTAGATGGTTTCCTGTATGGACCGCCAGTCGTCCTCTGAGATAAGTACAGCACTCCCGCGCTTACCCTTTATGATAATTGGTTCATGGGAGGATGCTGCTTCGTCAATAAGTCTGTAAAGTTTTGATCTTGCTTCAGTGGCTGTAAGTGTCGGCACGATTTACCTCTAATGCAATAGTTATGTTTTTGCCTAAAGAGTACGTTGTTGCGTACGCTTTGTCAAGTTATATCATTAAGGCATCGTATAAGAGATCAGAATGTAAATTTGATCTCACAGGGCACACTAACGCGGAACTCACGTGGCACCGAGTGCCGCAAGGCCCTCGATGTTACATGCAGTGATATGTTATGGCTTTTTCTATTCAATACAATGTGTTATGATACTATCGCAATGAATGGCCGAAGTGTTCAAAAAGGGAATACGGTATTTGCTTTCTGTTAATATCAGCGGTAATTCAGTACATCCCAAAATTAATGAGTCAATTCCTTCCTCATCCACCATTCTTTTGACGATGGACAATAATTCCTCTCTCGTTGAGTCTTTGAAGATTCCCAATTCAATTTCTGAGAATAATTTATGGTGGATTAACTGTTGTTCCTCCTCCGAAGGAACAACGACTGATATCCCTTTTGAAATAAATGGTTTTTTGTAAAATTCCGCCTCCATTGTGAGCTTTGTGCCCATCAAACCAACATTTTTCAATCCCATTTCTTGGGCCTTATTGCAGGTTGCCTCGACGATGCTCAACAGTGGTATAGGTGATTTTGTTTTAATTTCGTCAAAAATGATATGCGGTGTGTTTGAAGCGATTGCAGCAAATTCGGCGCCAGCACGGTGAAGAGATAATATTTTTTCTAATAACCACTCAGAAAGTTCGGGCCAATTCTTAGTTTCAACGAACTTCATGAGTGCATTCATATTTACGCTGTAAACAATAATTTCAGGGTATGCCAAGTCAGAATACCTTGTGTGGAATGCTGCAATAATCTCTTTATAATAATCAACTGTCGATTCTGGGCCTATTCCTCCAATAATTCCTATTGTTT
Source organism: uncultured delta proteobacterium (assembly GCA_963778575.1). Lineage (GTDB taxonomy): Bacteria > Desulfobacterota > Desulfobacteria > Desulfobacterales > UBA11574 > UBA11574. The sequence goes on from CAVZUV010000018.1 coordinate 68,343, forward strand.
TCATATCTATCTCCAAGCCATAACGGGCGCTTCAGCGACACGGCTCTATACGCGTCCGACTGCAAGCGCAATGGGCACAGCCGTATTTCAAAAAGTTAAACTTAACCGTTTACCATTAGGGAATAAGACAATGACTATACCAAACACAACAAAAAGGGAACTTCCCCCAACGCATCCTGGCGAAATGCTTAGAGAAGATTTCATGCCGGATTTCGATCTGAACGCAACTTCGATGGCTATCGCCTTAGGTGTATCACGTCAGACGATCAATCAGCTTTTAAGAGAACGACGTGCCATAACACCCGTCATGGCGCTGAGACTATCTCGTCTTTTCGGAAATTCTCCAGAATTCTGGCTGAACGCCCAACATGCCTGGGATTTGTGGGATTCCGAACACAAAATACCCTTTGTCCTTGGACACACATTATACATGAAAGCCATCCACGGCGGCAAAACAAAAATAGATTGATTTGATCCAAGCTGATTCGCTTTGACTGCGTCCCGCTTCCAGCGGGATAAACCTCTATTAAGGGTACTGAAATATATTCTGAAGACGGAAGATTTATTCATTATTTTTAGGTTTCCGTTCTATGGGAGTACTTTTTCCCTTGACAACCGAAGGCCATATAGAGGTTATATTTTATCTGTAGGCATCCCGCCTATGGCTAATCCTTAGAACAAGGGCCGTATTTTCAATAATGGTGTAAACAACTCGATAGTCCCCGATTCTAAACTTCCGCATGCCTGAGAATTTGCCCGTTAATACTGGAAAAGTATCTGCCTTTTCAGGTAGATCCTGTTCTATTTTATCAAGAATTCTTTCCGCATCATCTTTGCTTAATTTCTTTAGATCTCGTGAAACAGACTTTTTGAATGCAATTTTATAGCTCAAGCTCTTTCCTCATGTCTTTAATGGAAATAACCGGGTCAGATGTGTCGTGTAACCGATCCATGGCAACCTGAATGTCGGCAAGTTCCAACAAATAGGATTCAAGAGCTTTTTGAATATGAAAAGATTTGGGTCTTTCTGTTTCCTTTGAAATTTCATTTAGTTTTGATGCAAGCTCGTCTGATATTCTCACTGATATTGCTGTGCTCATACATCACCTCCAATGTATTTTAATGTAATACATTGTAAGCATTGTCGGAATAAAAGGCAAGATTTTTTTATGGATAGAAAAATATAACGCTTCGCCTGAGTAGCGGCGCTGATCAAGGTCGGACTATTAAAGACTTTCACGAAAAACCGCAATTTTCATGCCGTCTATTCCAGGTGGATGTTAGGCGATTGCCTCCTTTGGATTCGCACCATATTGATTTTGGCCGGGTTTGCCATCTTGAATCACAAATACCAGCAGCACAATAGCACCAATAAGCGGAATCAAACCAATAAGCAGCCACCAACCACTGCGGCTTGTGTCATGAAGTCGCCGCACCGAAACGGCTATGCCCGGAATTAACACGGCCAAGCTATAAAGCACGCCTACGACACCGGGACCACCAGCAAGCCCTTCGACGAAACCAAGCACGAATGTTATGATAAGATTGAAAAGGACGAACAACCAATATTCCTTCCGCCTTGCTCTTCCGCTGAACACCGCATATTTCTTCAATACTGCAAGATACCAATTCATGTCTTATCCTTTCATTTAACCCCGTTTATTGGGTTTGATGGGATTAGGGTCTTATATGAATGAATGATCATCCGATAACGCTGGTGAATGTTGGCCCATATCTGTTAAACTCTCCAGTTCAATAATGTTTGGGACTCGCCAATCATTGTGGCCATATGCCATTTCGCTGTTCATCTTTGAAATCAAATCAAAAGCCGTCTTCCAATCCATCATGTCCTTATGGACATTTGCATCTCGCAACCATGTCAAACCTGTATCAGTATCATAGATAATCTGTTCGTGTTTTGTGAAACGATTCTTGGAGAATTTCAAGCCTGCCTGTATTTCACCATCTTGACCGGTATCATGACAATCTATAATACTACCACCTTCATCAAAACAGATCTTTTGTCCGGTTTGAAACAACTTACTTTTATTATGGTTTCCCACGGTTCTAACAGGCCAAACCATATATGAACCATATTTCATTCCTTTGAACACTCTGGCTCCTCCCAAATGAATGTACCACGCCTGGTCAGGAAGCCTTACACAAGTTGACGAAGTCCAGTAGTAACTTGCAAATACGTTCGTAAAAGGATGGCCAATAGGCAAACATGGATTAATCGTATTATGACTCATCAAACTGAACAATTCTTTACGATTGGGAATTTTCCAATTTTGATAACCATGAAGGCCCGATTTATTGAGTTCTTTAACAGTATTTAACGCCTCACCCCAACTCATAGGAAAATCAAATAAAGAGGCATTTTTCGTCCACATCAAACCCGTCTGACTATCAATTACAGTTTCATTATCTAACAGAAAACGACTCGTCATTTACTTTGTCTTTATATGAAAGCTAACCTTGAAGCTCAGGCCGCGGCCCGCCAGGGCCGTCGCGCCTGCAGCGAATTGTTATGCGCCGCGCTGGCGCTCTACGAATTTTTGAGATCCTTCTTGGCGGACTTAATGTATCTCCCAAAGTTACGATCTTTCTTTCTCTTCTCGACATATGACATTTGATAGAACTCAGACTCTTCCCTGAGCTTGATGTAATTATCATAGTGCTCTTGACTAATATCGCCTGAATCCACCGCTTCAAGTACAGCACAGCCAGGCTCGCTTGTATGACTGCAATTCCTGTAGCGGCAACCAGAGGCGAACCCGATGATGTCGGAAAAGCTACCGCCTATCCCGCTTTCGGCCCCCAGGATTCCGAACTCACGCATACCCGGGTTGTCGATGACCAAGGCGCCACAGTCGAGGATGATCAATTCCCGGCGGACGGTCGTGTGCCTTCCCTCGCCCGTTCCGCTGACGCCCTTTGTCTGGAGCATTTCCCGGCCGATCAGTTGGTTGATGATCGTGCTCTTGCCCACCCCCGATGACCCGACAAAGCAATACGTCTTTGCGGGCAGCAGCGTCCGTTTAAGATCGTCAATACCTTCTCGGGTGACGTTGCTCAAAGTCAGCACCGGCGCCGTAACACCTGCAGCGCGGATCTCTGCCAACTGGGAAGCTATAACTTCTGGATCAACCAAATCCGTCTTGCTAAGAAGGACATAAGGATCTGCCCCGCCATCCCTCACCATAACGAGATAACGCTCTAGTCGCTTTAGGTTGAAGTCATAATGGCAAGACTGAACGATAATCACATAATCCAAGTTCGCCGCGATCATCTGATAATCGATGGAGTCTCCCGCTGACTTTCGACGCAGAGCAGTCCTTCGCTCCAGAAGCATGTGGACCAGCCCTAATTCGTCAGTCGGGTGTTTTTCTACACAGACCCAGTCCCCTACACACGGGAGTACTTGCGACAGGTGGTGTCGGTATAGATAACTGCCTGCCAGCTTTGCCCGAAAGGTTCCGTTTTGATCCATGAGCAATAACAAGTCACGATCGACCGCAGCAACACGAGCAATTGTGTCCTCAGGCCCGCATTCTGCCCTTTCTTCGAACCACTCATTCCAGCCAATTCGAGTCAGATCAGTGTGTCGGCTTTTCATTCATCACCAGTTGTCTCGGAAGAACCTTTCTCGGCGCATAACGCGATGCTCTCCTGCCGGGATGCAGTGGCAGCGGAATCCCGGGCAGGAGCAGCAACCGGTTCGGCTCAGTCATTGCTCCAGGTTCTCTTTCAGTTTGGCGAGTTCCTTGTCCACGAGACTGACTTGCTCGTCAAAAAATGCGTCCGTGAAATGGGGCGGTTGAAAGAATGTGATCATGAATTCGGACCCTGTCCCATTGGGTACTACACGCGCGGGGACGGACCAGGACGCATCGGGCGCCTCAAAATCATGGTCGAGAATTCCGTATTCCGCATTGGCGCGGATGCGCAGCTTGGCGGGCCCCGCCGTTGTTGTCATGTCCCACCAGTCGTCATCGCGCGGACTGACTGCCTTGACATTGACGATGGCCCACTGAGGCCAGTTCTGTGCATTCGCCAGGTATGCGAAAACACGCTCAATGGGTGCGTCTATGCTGACGGTCTTTGTGATGCATCGGATTATCATGGCCTTCCTCCTCGTACAGAACGCTTTGGGTAACAGGTGCGACGTAAGGAGCGTCCTAGTTGACCCAATTGATAGGCGATTTTTGCCGTGTCCCCTGTTTTCTTTTCAATCATCTGCCATGATACGTTCAATGGTAGACACGATTTCATCCACATCATCAGGAAAAACTTCAGAAAACCATATTTTTTGAGGGTAAATCATCACATTGGGACCCTTGTCGCAAATCCCCATACATCCTGATGTGGAAATCCTGACCTTTCCTTTCCAACCTTTCTCGTTAACAACGTCCTTCAATTTAGCTTTAATAAGCCGACTGTTATTGTCTGCACACGATTTTCTTTCTCCTCCACGATCATTGGTACAAACAAAAACATGAGAGACGTAAGGTGATTCGTTTTGTTTAGGCATTATAATATATCTCCCTAATGTTATTTTTTGCAAAGAAGTCAATCCCAGTGATCTTGAGGTAACGGGTCATTTTGAGCCTCATGAATTGGATTGAAAGTGATTTGCCCTAACACAGAAATCACCGGGCGGGGTAACGCTCCGGTGAATTGACCTTGGGCCGCATATTGACGACTCTATGAAGCGATTATGCCTTGGCCAGAACTTAGTATTCGTGCGGCCTCTTCGGCCATTGTTTGCACAATTTCTGCGGCTGGTTGGATACGAGACGCCAAACCGACGCTCTGTCCAGCATATAAACACATGGACTCCAACTGTCCGATTGCACCCGGTTCTGGATATGATGATTCGTAGCGTCTTATAGAATTTCCATCACCATAAGTTCCTATCACTTCGCTTTCATTTGGACGGTGGCCGCTCGGCGGATTTCCAGCTGCTTCCCATTGCTCAATCGTGTCATTACGCAGCGATCGATGGGGAGAATTGGGCCATCCAATGTCAAATAAAGTCGAATACACTGCGTCGGTTTCTGCGGCTTGTAAGAGCTTCTGTTGATATACAGTGTGAATTACAGCTTCTTCGCTCAACAAGAAGCGTGTACCCACCCATACTCCGGCTGCTCCTAGCATAAACGCGGCAGCAACGCCGCGTCCATCAGCGATACCGCCTGCGGTAACGACGGGTTTAGGGGCGACCGCATCTACCACGCGGGGCACTAACGGGAAGGTAGCTACCTTTCCCCATACATGCCCGCCCGCCTCCCAACCTTGAGCGACAAGAATATCAATCCCTGCCTCACTGGCAAGACGAGCCTCGGCTGCGCTTGCTATCGTATGCATGACCAATGCTCCTGCAGCATGCACACGCTCGATATACTTTGATGAGTCACCAAAGGAAAAAGAAATGATGGACACGCCTTCTTCCAAACATATTGCCAGTCGCTCTGCTTGCGGCCATGCCAACACCAAATTGACTCCGAAAGGACGACTGGTTAACGAACGAGTCTTGCGGATAACTTGGCGAGTGCTTTCTATATCCCGCCATGTTGCAGATAGCATCCCTAACCCACCTGCATTGGAAACAGCCGCTGCCAATTCTGGACTTACGGCATTTGCCATTGGGGCCAGGATGATCGGTATGTCGATATTTAGCAAACGAGTCAAGGAGGTGTGAAATTTCAGCATTGCATGTATCCTTTCACGATACAGGTGATTTACGTAGCGGCCCAACGTCGAAGCTCAGGTGCGCGCCGCTGGCGGTGCGTCCCCTGCAGCGCCAAGCTGGGCGTTTTCGCGTAGCCAAGTCAATACCTCGTCGGCATTCTGATCCGGTGGGAAGACTGGATAAAAAACCTTCTCGATATGCCCATCAAGCGAGACCAGAGTCAGTCGTTTGTACAACTCCATGCCAGCGATGGTGAACGTAGGAAGTCGCAGTGCGTCCTTAAGTTGCAAGCCACTATCGCTCAGAAGTTCGAAAGGCAGATGTAATCGGTCTCTCGCCTCACGCTGATACTCGGAACGCTGTGCGCTCAAACCGAAAACGCCCGAGTGTAGCGCCTTAAGTTCCACGTAATGGTCGCGAAAATTACGGGATTGAGGGGTACAGCCGCGAGCACCGGGAATTCCGTCCCATCCATCGGGAAGCGGCACGCCCGGGCGACCGGTCATTGGATATACGTAGATTACCCAAAGGCCAGTCAACTCCCCGATATTGATGGTCGTGCCATTTGTGCTAACGAGTGAGACATTGGGTAGCTCTAACCCTACCAGGTGATCTGCGGCACCGTCGTCAATTGGAACCGGCAAGTCCTTCGGCAGTTGAAAAAAATCAGTGTTCATAATATTCCTCCGATATATGAAGCCCAACGTGGGCATAACCTGCTGAGATGAAGCGAACCGAAATCTCAGTCACGGTTCACGCCATGGTTATCCGTTCCTTGTTGAAATTATGCAGCCTCTATTCGCTTTAACTTGCTGATATCAAGAGATTGTTCTGCTTTCCATAAATCGAACTGAAGTTGCAATCGAAGCCAACCTTCGGGTGTTCGCCCAAAAACCTTTGACAGCCTTAGAGCCATCTCAGGACTAATTCCTGCTCTGCCGTTTAAGAGAGTTGAAAGGGTCTTTCGAGCAACACCAAGAGCTTCGGCTGTCTCGGTTACAGTTAAATCCAATGGCTCAATACAAAACGCTCTTATTATTTCGCCAGGATGTGGGGGATTATGCATACGCATGGTATACTCCTTTAATGGTAATCTTCGTAATTTACGTCGAAGGCATCTCCTTTTTGAAGTTTAAAAGTAACACGCCAGTTTCCACTCACTTTTACGGCCCAGGTTCCTTTCCGCTTACCTTTAAGTTCATGCAGATTCAAACCGGGCAAATCCATATCAGCTAAGGTTTCAGCAGTTTCAAGAAGTGCGAGAATTTGCCGTAAGCGCGTTACATGTTGCGGGTTGATACCTGCGGAGCTGTCAGATTCAAATACCTTTTTTAAACCCTTGTGTATGAATTTTTGTATCATGCAAATATATTGTAACCAGATACGTAACAGGTGTCAAGGGGTTGTTAGGAACCATCGTTTTAATTTTACGGATAACGCCACGCATAAGCTGCAGATAGGCCGCAGGCCTAGCTGTCAGACTTAATGCGATTGATTGTGTGCTATTAACTGCTTTTATCCGAATATTCTTCCCATTTGAAGTTTGGGTCATTTATATCTCCTGACCGATAAATATTCATTAACGCTGCCAATGAATTATCATTGCAATCGTCATTATAATCTTTACCAATCTTTCTAAGTAAAAATGTAACATCAGGGTATGATTCAAATCTGATCGGAATATTTTTAGGAGGAACAATAGAATCAGGTGTAAACCCATCAGGCAGTTGAGTCCATTCGCTTTTGGAAGTATTTAACGCTATCCACTTGGAATCAATTTTAGCTATAACAAATTGGTGGCCATTTATCGTCATTTCACTATCCATTTTTTCAAGAGCTTTATCATAGTCATCGGCCTTACTTGAAATAACATAGCGCAGGTCTTCAGGTGAATCCATTAAATCAAGTGCTTTCACAACTGCTATGAACGATCGGGCATAATGGGAACAACCAAAAGCGGCCCTTGATTTGATAATGTCATCAGCAGATGGTGCAAAAAATACGTTTGCAGGGTTTTTGTACATGAATTTGGAATGCCATTCCTTTAAAATATTTTTCTGTTCAGGTGAAAGCTTGAATGAAATCAGAAATCCAAGTTTTAGCTTTTCCAATTTGTCGTAAATAATAAAAGTACTAGGTTCGATTTCATTTATATGGATACCCAATTCAGAACTGACTAAAATATCTGAAATTTTTAGAAGCAGCGATAATTTGTCTCTCTTTGTACAGGAATCAAGAACAGGCTTTATAGTATTGATTGCATATTCTCTTATTCTTGGTGTTACCTCTAAAAGAGATACTTCTTGCTCTGAAAACGAGAGTGTTGGAGAAAACACACTTAGAGAAATTAGTATTAAAAAGGTACAATATTTCAATGTCTTGCAAGTCAAAATAATCATCTCATCAAAAATGTTAACCGAAAAATTGATACATCTTATTCCATACACCCAACGATTGAACTCACTGGTTTTTACGGTCGAGTAGCCCGAGGGGCCCTCCCTCATCTTCAATACAGCAAGAAAGACATCGCCTTTCATCATGACACACGAGCGCAGCGGAATCTCAGTCAGCGTTCATGCCATTGTTGTAAACTCTTTCCGGGTAGAAATGTTATTCTAATTTTAATTTGCGCTTGACAGCCATTTTAATGTGTATATAATATTAAAAATATACACACTTTGTACAAGGAGGAACTATGCGAACCAATATTGTAATAGATGACGACCTCATGAAAGAAGCCATGGCGCTCAGCAATTTAAATACCAAAAAAGCTGTCGTTGAAACCGGTCTGAAATTATTAGTCCAAATAAAAAAACAAGAACGTTTAAAAAACTTACGTGGAAAACTTAAATGGGATGGCGACCTTGATGCTATGCGGTTGGATCAATGATCTTGGTCGACTCATCCGTTTGGATCGATTATTTCAACGGTAAGCGATCCTGGCAAACAGATTTACTTGATCACATGCTCTCCAATGTTCCCATTATCATGGGTGACTTAATCCTCACAGAGGTACTTCAGGGCTTCAAATCTGATAAGGACTATGAAACCGCAAAAAATTACCTCGATAAACTTCCATTTCGACAAATGGGTGGATATAATGTCGCCATTCAAAGTGCTCAAAATTACCGAAAGCTTCGAAAAGCTGGGGTTACTGTACGAAAAACAATTGATATAATAATTGCAACTTTCTGTATTATTGAAGGATTAACGTTGCTTCATGATGACCGTGATTTTGATCCTATTGGTTCCCATTTTCCCTTAAAAGCTTTTGTCCCTCGATAATTCCGCCTCAGAATGCCCATAATTGTTTTGGTTTACAACGGTTAAGCTGTGCGGCGCGGCCCTTTGTGTCCGCACCAGTGATAGGTTAGGTTGTTTTCTTCTTGTTGATAAGCTCTTCTATTTGATCAAGATGCATCTTGCGGTGGATAGAACGATAAACCCTGGACTTTCCTTCAAGGCTTTCAATTTGTACAATCATCTCCCCGGAGATCTCTTCCAGTTCTCGATCTATTGATTCAGCGCATAAAACCGATAGGTTAGCCGCCTTTCGCGGTGGTAGCAGACGCCACAAAGACAGCAGTGAATCATTAGTGACTTCTATATCAATTGGTGACGGTGCAACAACTCCTGTATTTTTCCATTTTCGTATCAAAACAAGTGATCGTTGATCCCAAAATGCTAAATGTGCAAGAGCAACTGCGATAGTCCAGTCATTTCCCAAAGGGTAGTTTAATTGTTCATCTGTTAAACTTTCGACTACGAAACGTAGCCTTTCACGTTCCCGAGCATTCTCCTCAACGAAGGATCGATTCATATGCCCTCCTTTCCCAGCATTAACCTAACGAGTCTGTAGAATAAGTCAAAATCGCAAAAGGTTCTTATCGATATTACGAGTGAGTCCAGAAAACTGAAAGATCACTCCAATAATCTGATCATCTAATGCATCTAAGGCGTTTTATAATGCCGATTTGGCAATATTGATCCTACAGCCTCGTTTCTATTCTGTTCTATGCAAACTCCGGCCCGAATCGATGGACCTTTAACAGATTGTGGACAATGCAGTACAGCTTCCACTGAATGTTCACTTTTTTCTTTCCTCGCAATGTGAATCTGTTAAAACCTAGTGCATGCCGTAGATTGGCAAACACTGGTTCCGCTGTTCCAATCCTTTTGCTGTAGATCAACCGACCGCGGTCCGAGTCGATTTCCAGACGGGGCCGGGCCACGCTATCCATCCGATTTAGAAGGATAAACCTCCCAGAGACGCTGGTATTGAGAGCTTAGGAGCCTATTTTCAGCCCCCAAAATAGCGCTTTAAGGAAACTGTGTCTCCCGGAGTTGACACTCATGTGGCGATTCAGTGATCTTCCGACCCTTCGCCTTCAAACCGAGTTGCTTCTTCACCGTTGCCACGAAACCTTTGCTTCCCACTGCAATGTTCTCTGACCACTTGCCGTCTCTTTCAGTTCTTTCTACGTTGAGAGATTCTTCCACCCAGGTCCTGTGTGACCTTTGTAGCGCTTCTTTGCCTCGAATAGCCATTGCTTCCATCGTCGCCGGTCTCTCCCGAACTTTAGCAGAAATTCCCTCTCGTGACAGCGATGAGTGATGTGCCAGGCGTGTCCTGGCAAATAGTGACGCTTAGCCCGAGCCATAAATTCTCTCTACCTCAGATACCCATTTTTCATACCGAAAATGATGCTCTAAGCCTAAAAAAGAATTCTGTTTTCGAACCATATTTATGAATTCCAACATCTTGCTTTGGCCCGACCCCGTCCGTACCTGTCCCCGGATTTGTTTTCCTCTGTTTAAGAGCGCCATTCGGGCCAGGCCCCATTTTCGTTCCACTTCTTTTTCACTATCATGCCTATTCGAAAGGCGCGCAACGCCTCAACATCCTTTGTATCATGTTGTGATGACGGTCTTTATTGAGGGACAGCGGATATCACGTACCAACCGGTTCGGGCCGTCCTCGCCGCCAGCACTTCCCGCCCACCCTGGACAAAGCGGATGACGGAAGAAGCGGACGTATTCGCTTCCCGGGCGATCAATTCTTCGGTAAGCTGATTTATCCACGTGGTGGTTGACGCCATCGCCGAGTGACCGCCTAACTGTTTCAAACCTTTCTCCGTGCGATAATGGAGAACCGCCGCGGCCGCCTTGGAATTGACAAGGTCCAGCTCTCGGGAGAGACTGGGGTCACTGACGCCGATAACCAGACCCGAGCGATCCACAATGAAGGCGACCGCACCCTCTCCCACTACCACGTGGTTCAGCACCTCACTCGAAAGCTGCTTCAGGGTGATGTCCCGGGAAACCACACCGAGGAGAGTATCGCCTTTATATACCGGGTCGGAGACCGTGATCATCATGCCCGCTCCTACCAGATCTAGATAGGGCAGCGTCCAGCCAACATCGCGATTTTTGAAATCGGCACTGGTGTAATACACCTGTTGGGTCGGCTCCACATTGTTCACGGCCTTGTTTAACGGCAGATATGGATAGATCATCATCCTGCCATGGGCCGTGGTGACATAGACCCAAGAGAAGCCAAAACTTCTATATGCCGCACGAAATACCGGTGTCAGGCGTTTGAAGATCTCGAGTTGACGGAAGGTGTCATCGGTAAACACTGTCCCCTTATAATCATAAAAGGACGGATAAGGGGCCTGGAACGACGGCGGAGAGTTCAGATCGCCCGGCCAGGTCTGAAATCCCACGGTCTTGCCCTTCGCTTGATAACTTTTCATCCAGGCGCTGCGCTCGGCCTGTGTCGCCGGGGGGACGCTGTCTGATAGGGCCACGTATTCGCCTGCAAGAGCGCGGGTACTTGCCGCGACGTCACCGAAGACACGATCGATTTGCGCGGCGGCAAGTCTGATCAAGGCATCCCAGGGCTTCGCGCAGTCAGCGGCGAACGCCGGCGTTGGAATCGTCACCGCCAGCGCCAACACTGCTGCGAGAACCCACGGTGTGCTGGTCTGATCTGCGCGCCTCGAAAATATGTTTTTCATATCATTCACCTCCATGGTTTGATATATAAAACACCCTCAATTCTTATTTTCCGTTTCGTTTATTCTTTCTGCCTCTATTTGCTTTATTGCGCTTGATGTAAGCTTCCGCAAATCCTTCGGTGACAAACCGTTGAGATATCTCTTCTGGAGAGCCCCATAGATCGAGCACGTGAATTGCCGCTTCTGTTCGGTGAGATAGATCATCAAGCAATTCTTCATTCCACTTGAAAGAGGTTTTACCCTCAGCTGCGTCATACAACGCATCAAGAAGACTGCCACAGTTGTTCCAGATGAGGCCCTTAGCTGGCCTCACATTATCCCACGTCCAAACAGTCCAGTCCTTCATGCCTTCCAAGAGAAAGTTGTGTATCCTTGTCGGTATTGCTTTGCAACCTAATAATATCTTTTTGCTCATCCATACCGCTCAAGGAAACAGAATACATATTATTAAAGCTCAGCTGTTGTGTGATCTCTTCCTGAATTTTTTTTTGTTGCTGATTTACACGAATATCGAAGTAAATATTTTTCCCATCTTGCGTTTTTAATAAAAAATCAATTGACGATTCCTTATTATCAGCCGGTGATTGTTCGCAACAAAGTGGCATGTTAACAACTTCAAATGAACAGGCAAAAGTTGCCTCGACAATTATGCTTTTAAAATTGTTTATATCATTGCATTTGGTGAGTTCTTTTAAAAGCAATGTATAACGCCCTAATCTGTCAAGGTACTCAAATTTCTTTACTATACCTGCAACTTCATCTGAATCTCTGTTTGGATTCATATTTAGTTTTTTAAGTAACTGCTTTATTTCGAGCGATAAGTCTTTCACAAGAAGGACCCATTAACCTGAATATACATATAGCACCAATTTTTTCTTCACCTGGCATATAACCGCCCCGCATCACAGGCGCGAGTTTATGAGCGTCCTGTGATGCGGGGCGTTGGGCAGTTTTAGAACGAAAAAAGCCGTTGCAAGGTTGTAATAACTTTTAATTGTGTTCCCGGATCGATAGTACCGAGCTTTTTTACGAGTCGTATTTTGTCGATAGTTCGTATCTGGTCTAAGACAATTTGCCCTTTTTTCTTTTTGAATGTGCATGAAACTCGGGTTGGATAATCTTTCCCGGCTGTGGTCATCGGGGCGACGATTACGGTGCGGATGTGTGTGTTCATTTCATCAGGTGAAATAACCAAACACGGCCTGGTTTTTTGGATTTCTGAACCAACTGTAGGGTCGAGATTTGCTAAATATACATCAAATCGATTTGCTACCACTGCCATTCGTCGTCATCCCAAGAATGTGAAATATTTTCAGCCTCATCTATAATAGTATCATCACCCCTATCAGCCATAGCCTTAAAAGCGTCATCCCATCCGGTTCTTGGATTTGATATAGGTCGTATAATTATCTGGTTTTGTTCAACTTCTAATTCAACATCATCCATGATTCCCGTTTGTTCGAGCAGGGGTTTAGGAATCCGTATACCTTGGGAGTTTCCGATTTTGACTATTCGTGCTCTCATATTTGATCTCCATTACAAGAAATGTTGATACATTGTAATTACATTCCCTCTGGAAGTCAAGATATAATAACTTACGTTATTTTATGATGCCCAACGTGGCGGTGAGGGGCGCGCCAACGAAATTACCAGAAAAAATGCCGAGCTTCATCGCGTCCCCTCAACTGCATGGTTCGCGCCGCCTGTGCGAGTTTGGAGGCGTCTATAAGTAAGTAAATAAATCATACTTAAGATATGGTTAGCTACTTATTTCTGGACGTCACGGATGAGAAAGCGCAGAGAATGATGCTCGTCAGGTTATTTACTTATTTATGGAAGTCCTTGAAGTTCCCAATCTGGCTTAAATAACATAAAATGTCATATAATCCTTTTACGCTTAATCCCTCATCTTTTGTCCTGCCTCCGCTCTCTGTCCTCTGCCCTAAAAAGTGTAAAGCGATCAATACCTATTAACACTTAAAGAATCAAATATCATCTGTTGGATCAGAATTTATTGACTCATCTACAATCCGTATTATCATCCAGGCAACTTACATCAAAAATGCGCTGCAATTGTCCATCAACAAAAGCCAAAAAGAACACATGATCTCCTTGATCGAATCGATAAATCCAAACATCACCAGATTGGTCTATAAATTGTGTTTTATTTATAGGTTCACCACATTTTTCAATAACGTCTCGGGTGAGGTCTCCTATAAAAACAATACTGTCACCACACGACAGGGCTGAGAGATCCGTGCCATTTGGCAACGAACGCGTTATATTATCCGCAGCTACAATAAAAAGCGCAAATACAAACAAAGTAAGTGTTTTAGTGAATGTTGTAATGTTCATTAGAATCTCCATAATCAAAATTTGAGTAAAATGCTTCAGTGGTTTGGATATTTGCTTGATTGTAAAATACTTGCAAGACTCTAAGTTCACTATAAATTGTGATACGATATTGACATAACTTAAAATTACATCCCAGTCTTTTTGGATAAAACATGGAATCTGCCCAATTGAAGATATTCAAAGTTTGGCTAACGTAGAGTTAACCGGCGCGGATCACCGCGTCCGGTTAAACGCTTGGTTAGAATTTTATCTAAAGAATTTGGCTAACTCAGATTCAATTTTACTTATTTGTTTTTTTATTCTTGCCGAATCAACGGCTTCACATTTATAGAAAGACAAGAATTTTAATTTACATTTCTTTGCACAGGCACCTAACAAAGCAAAACGCACTGTCCGTTTAACTGGTCTCCAGAGAATGAGATAATCAACCCACCAAGGTGCCCCTAAAGTTGTTAATACAAATGTTTTCTTCAAATTGTGTAACTTAGGTTTGATGGGGCCATAATCATTCGCATGATCATAGGCCACGGTAGGAGCCCAGACTCTATCAAACCAACCTTTCAATATTGCTGGAAAGCTAAACCACCATGTAGGAAATATTATTACTAAAGCATCAGAATTAACTAATCTTTCTATTTCTCTTGATACTTTTGATGAATCATAATTTTCTCTGTAATATGTTGCTCTTTCTTCGATCGATAGAACAGGATCAAATTGATTTTTATATAAGTCCTCTAATGTAACTTCATGCCCCATAGCCTTTAGGTGACTTATTACTTTTTCAGTGAATAGGTCGCAAAGACTATTTTTTAGAGGATGTGCTGTAACAAGTAAAATATTCACTTTTATAATTCTAACGGCAAGTTTCACTGGGCGCGGCGGTCTATCAGCGATCCAGTGAAAACTTTTGTTGGGCGCACATCACTGTGATATTTGCCCTTTTGCGGCCCATGCACGTGCGACCATGGAGATAGAACCATTCAGTTGTGTGGGCAGGCGCGTTTTCAGTGTATTTCGCAGTTTATTTTTTTCATCTTGATCCAGAGACAGTAGGAAGCTTGGTGCCGGCCCTTGACCGCCAAGAAATGGTTTCCAATAGTCGTCAAAGTCTTGAAAATGAGTGACTATCTCAATTGATGTGGTTTCAATATCCACGAAACCAGTGTTTTCAAATAACTTTTTCAGCGCATCGGCATTGGAATCCGGGAAACGCTTGCTTTCATGTAAATTCAATGCCTCGGGTTTGATCTCGACTGCGGCGTCCCAAAAATGCTTGAGAAAGTCCATCTTTCCAGCATAATCCCAGAGATATACAGCAACCGTGCCTCCGGCTTCAGTGACGCGCATCATTTCGGATAGCGCCTTTTCCGGTTCCGAAATGAAATTCAAGACAAGCCCCGATACGGCGATGTTTACCGAAGATTCATCCATTGGCAATGACAGCGCATTACCAACTCGACATTTTGCCCGGCTTCCGAGCCGTTTCTGTGCTATGTTTACAAAGCCTTTAGATTGATCGATGGCGGTGAGCGCAGCCGGTTTGTGATTGCTGATAATGACCTCACTCAATGCGCCTGAGCCGCAGCCAATATCCAGCCAGTTCAGTCCAGAAGATGGAGATAGCCAATCAATAAATAAATGTGCTACAAGGCGGCTCCATCGCCCCATGTAATATTCATAAGGGTCACCCGATTCCCAGGAGTCTTTCATTGTCGGATACCTTCGGTTTCTTCACGCCCAACGTAAAGCTCACCTGACACCAAGGGCCATGCGGCCCTTGGTGTCAGGTGGAGCCATATAGAGGTTATACCGCGGAGAAAGGAAACTCCCAGCCGTTGGTTAATGTCGTGATGAATTACCCCGCAAGTTTAAAAGCCCCATGCAGCCCTTCTATCACCATCTGCGTCCCGATTACGGCGAGGATTAAGCCCATCATACGCGTAACTACTCCCAATGCACTGGCTCCGATGTATGTAACAAATTTCTCTCCAAAAATAAAAAGTATATATGTGACGGTACAAAGAACAGCGAACATAATGATAGTCACGACCATTTCCATAAAGCCACCACCTGCCGAGAAATTCATCGCAGTGGCGATAGTCCCCGGCCCAGCGAGTATTGGCATTGCTAATGGAGATACTGCGACACTGAGCGCCGCTTCACGGGATTTTTGCTTGTCCTCTTCACTTGGGTGTTGAACACTCGAGTGACCACCTTGCAGCATATGAAAACCGATGAGAAAGACTATCAGCCCCCCGGTAATTTGAAATGCTGGCAGAGTGAGGCCAAATAGCTCAAAGATCACCTTTCCAGCCACCGAAAATAATGTAACGATTATAAATGCCAGCGTTAACGATCTTAATGCCACGGTCGCGGTTGTCTGTTTGTCGTCGTCACTTGTTAGACCAAGGAAAATCGGGACATTTGCGATGGGATTCATTATGGCGAAAAACCCCATAAATACGGTTACAGCGTGGATCAGCATGTTTTCCATTCTATGCCCAACTCCTTTTCAGTGACTGGAGTGCGGTATAACGGGTGAGTTCAGCTGCACCAAACACACCAACAATGTATATTAATATAGAACTCTTTCAAATGCTAAGGACCCCGACACTGAATGCGGACGCGATTGGTGTCGGCTGCAACGATTTGTTATAAGCGATTTTATTAATAAACTTAATGGTTTGGCTAAACTGCGTTTTAATGCGACTTAGCTTTTGTTAGACAAAGTTCATTCCCCAACTCAATTTAATTTTTAAAAAAAATGTATCCGTTCAATGATGTGGCAACTAACAACCAAATGAAATATGGAAGTATTAGAGCGGATTTGAGTTTCAATTCAGGCCAATAAAAGAATAGGAAGAATCCAATAAGTGCAGTAAGCCCACTTATTAGAAGTAGTCCTGCCAAAACATTGTGGTAATAGAAGAAAGTTGGATTCCATCCTACATTAAATATCCATTGAACAGCATATAAAACAATGAGGATATTCTTGTTCTCAATAACTGGCCATAAATACGCCATGTAAACACCAAAGCAAATCATGATTGTAGTCCATGCGGTTCCAAAGACCCAACCAGGAGGGGTCCAAGGGGCTTTGGCAATACCAACATACCAATCAGACGGAACGCCTTTGCTTGTAAATAATCCTCCTATTGCAAGTGCCGCAAAATTGAGTGCCAAGAATATGATAAGTCTATAAATCATTTTTTTATTATTCCTAACGCTTGTGTATATTCAATTGTTTATATTTTTCTTTTCACGTTCAATATAGTTTTATTAAAAGATATTATCAATGAGATCCTTTGATTTTAGAGCATATAACGCCCCGCCTGAACAGCGGCTCTGATAAAAGTCGGACTATCACAGCCTTTTACGAAAAACCGCGATTTTCATGCCGTCTGCTCCAGGCGATTGTTATGTTTGACTTTTGATATATTTGCAGAAATAACAACCAAAAGCTTTCGAATAATTTTTATTTCTCCTTGTTTGGCACAGATAAGGGACTTAATCCAAGATTTTTTCTTTCTTCATTAATTGCATTTATAAACATTTTTTGCCTTTCAAAAGGAATTTTTTTAAAAGAAAATTTTCCCGGCAAATTGATATCTCTTTCATTTTTTGTCTTCAATTTCGGAATTTCATACAAAACAAATTTATTTGGAGGCGGCCATGATTTATTTTCCCCTAATGCTTCGGACTGTTTGTGTTTGGGGAAAACTCCGTATCCAGGTTTAAAAATTAATAGAGAGCCCCTTGGCTTACCTGATAATTTCTCAGATTTCACTGTTTTAAAGGGTATTTTAAACTCCCCATTAGCATTGGTAAGAGTTTCCTGGCCATCAACAACATATGACATAGAGCCCGCAACCGAACTCACGCTGCTATAGTAAGTCGCTAAAACAACTGCCCCTTCAATTGGCTTTTTAGTATCGGTATCTATCACTTTTCCTTCGAAGGACGCTAAATAATATTCGGGCTTTTTAAAAAGAGACATGCCAAAGCAAAGACTTGTGCTTAGTATGAAAATTACTACAAAAATAGCACACTTATTTTTATCACTCATATTCACACAGAATTTCAATTCAGCTCTGATAAATTCGGAGACTTTGCCGCTAAAATAATCCGATCGAGATTCTAAATCTGAAACATAACGCCCCGCCTGAGCAGCGGCCGTTTTTAGGTTGGCGAAGCACTGTCTTTTACGAAAAATCTCGATTTTAATTCCGTCTGCTCCAGGCAGATGTTGGGCACCTAATCGGGTACAACGATAGCTACACTAAATTTTGCGCGAGTTACCGCCACATAGAGCCTTTCCGGTGCCTTAAGTTTCGTTTCGTCTCTGTCCTTTAGGTACTGGAGAATGGGCTTTGTTGGGAATAGCAACACGCGGTCGAAAGTGCTGCCCTTCGCAATTCCAATGTTCATCGCAGGTAGTCCCTGGGTGTTAACATTCTTATTATGGCGAAGGACTGTGACTGGGCGATACTTGTGAAAGTACTCAACTGCCTCAGCCTCAGGAATCAGGAAAATACCGTCGTGCCCAGTTTCCTTAACATCAAAAGACTTCGTTCTCGGCAAATCTGGATAGATCGCATCTGCGAAATCGCAGATCGTCTGGTTGCACCGATAACTGCAGCACCTATTCTCAAGAATACAAACATCAGAGCGTTCGGCGAACCAATCAACAAGTCCCCGACCACGGTACTTTTTGTTTCTTGGGCCGATGTTGGTCTCAAGAGTGTGTTGACGTGGGTCCCCCACAAGGATGATTTTTATACACGACCCTAACAGCAGGTCGAGAACATCTAGATCGTAGCCTACCAGATCCTGTACCTCATCAATGAATATATGTGAGAAAATCCTCTCCAGTCGACCAACAACCGCACCATCTGTTTGGTGATTGAGGGCGGCGACGAAATCAGAAACCCCATCGCGATAAATGTCGTCAGATGAGTCCAGGAAGTATTGTAAGTCGGATTTCCTTGTGAAACGATTTCTGCGACCCTTGAAGTTAAGACCTCGAATCTTAAGTGGCTCACCGGTTATCGCACGTTGATAGGGTTTAGCACACTGTGAGATAAGAAATGCAAACCATCCCATTATGGTAATGTTAGGGGGAATGGCTCCAACCTTATCTTCGATTCTCTTCGTGATGTGGCGCTGATTTTCGTTGGTGTAGGTCGTGATCAGTACCCGACCATTGGTAACATCGAGTGCAGATTCGATGACGTGCTCAGTCTTGCGAGATCCTGCCGCCGCAAGTACCACTGTGTTGTTACAGACCGACCACATCTCTTATGTACTCCGGCATCGTTATCGTATTCGCAGATTCGTATATGGCGAGTGCCGCGCTAGTTTTGTCCGAAAGCATTGCAGCGCACGCGTCGTCTTTCGAGGCGTAATCCTTACCCAGGACCGAATTTAGGGTGGCTAAGTCATTGGCCGCAACAATTTGAGGCTCTAAGGTGTTTAAATCCGGGTCACTTCCCACGTGGAGTGACACTATCTCATCGGCCAGATAGGCAGCAAAGCGCGCTCTCACCTGTTCTAAAGGTTTACCATCGTTGTCAGTAACGACCCACACTCGGCGCTTCACGCGGAGCGCAAGATCAAGGAATCGCTTGTGAGACAATCCAACGCTGATTACATCTATGCCATCGTCAATTGGGAGCTTACCCTTGGCATCCCGATAGGCTCTTTGGACAATTAGCTCATCAGAGGGGCCTTCGACAAGGATTGCGCCTTCAGATAGAACTAACCTTAGTGTATCGAAGCCAGCTAGCTTCTTGAAGAATTCGACGGTGTCCGGTGGGAGGTCCGTGATGCGCGTAACCGCATTCTCCCCGATCAAGATGAGATTCTGAAGGCCGAGCTTGTTGAGAACGTAGTTGCTGTGCGTGGCGATGATTAATTGCTTGCCCTGGCAGCGGTCTTCAATGCGGTGAATGAGCTTCCTGAGAGAGGCGTGCGAGAGGTGATTCTCTGGCTCCTCCAAGAGGACGACATTTGCAGTATTGGCTTGACGACCGATCGCCAACAGTACCTTGACGGCGTTTTGATCGCCTTTACCAATGAGCTCGAAGGGAAGATCATCGAGGTGGGCGACTATGCTACTCTCCCAAGTGTAACGCCTCGAGATATCAATAGATAGGCTGAGCGATCGATCAGTTAGCACACTGTCTTCAGCCCTCAATCTTTCGTTTATCGACTTTACAGCGTCCCTGTCCCCAAACTCTTCGCGGAGGCATCGATACTCCCGGGACAGCTCGACGCGCTCTTTGGGGTCGAGATGTGTGCGGATTATCTGCTGCAGATGATAGTCAACGCCGGATTGAAGGCGGATGGTCGTCGGATCAATAACAGAAACTGTTGTTGGGATGCTCCTTATGGAGATTCCGTTTCCAGAAAAGCCGAGCCAGTCGATTCGGTAGTATTCAGTTGGGGCAAGACGGACAGTTGAGGGGTTTGATATGAAACTATCATATTCTTCATAGAAATCCTGGGAAAACTTCGCTTGGATTCGAACGCCGCAGGCATTTTCTCCGTAAAGGTTGTTGGTACCCCGGAGCACTTCCGCTTCCTCTGAGTCTTCCAAGAATACGTCGATAATGATAGCCGGAGGGGAGGGGGGAGGATCGCTGCTCGCATTGAGCAATTCTACATATTCCTGTGTGGCGGCAGCGTTTATGAGATATGGTGAGAGCTCTTGTGCAAAGGCTCTGCCGTGAAGTTTGCCAGTCAAGGCAAGGTTGATCGCCTCGATAACGGTGGACTTCCCTGAGTCATTTTTGCCAACCAGAACGTTGACCCCGGGTGAGAATTCAAGATTGAATTGGCGAAATATACGGTAGTTGCGGATTGCGATTTTTCGAATCATGGAAGATTTCCTATTATATCATTTTCGCTACCCTGTTCTGCCCTCTATAGGATGTTAGCCTAAGCTTGAATCAAGAACGGATATTCTCTGCCCAACGCCTCGCCTGAGTAGCGGCCATTCTATAGGTCGAGCGACCTCAGCCTTTTACGATAAACCGCGATTTTCATGCCGTCTACTCCAGGCAGATGTTATATCCTGTTCACTTTAATATATTTTTTAGTGCCTTTTTTCTGAAAAAATCCATAATCTCTAAAGCAACAATAAAAATTAGCAAGGATGCTATATGAAATACAAAACTGTGCTCTTTAGGAAACGAATATAATTGATAAGCAGCGCCATATACAAAGCCCCATACTCCACTAACTATTAGTGCTAATATAACAAATGAGGAAACAGAGAGCATCTTTTGAGTTTTTGTCATTTCTTGCGAATCACTTGAACGTACATGTTTCTTACGAAAATCGTTGTACAAATAAGCAAGAATAATGATTGTAGGAATTATAAATTTCATTTTTAAGATATAACTAGTAGTATACGACCTAAATATTTTGACAAATACGTCATTCATAGACGCATAAGTCTCGAAACAGATTATGTTTTTATAACATAATTTTAATTTAAATTCAAAGTGTTATATTTAAAAGTAAAAAAATATTACAGAGTGTTATACGTCTACAAAATGACGCATAATATTCCAAAGAAAAATTGCATTTTTGTAACAAAATTTATAGGTGGTCCGCAGGGCTTTTTACTCCTCTGCCGCCTCTATTCAATACATGCGTATAAATCATTGTTGTCCTGATATCTTTGTGCCCTAACAATTCTTGAATACTCCGAATATCATATCCATCTTCAAGCAAATGGGTTGCAAACGAATGCCTTAGAGAATGCGTTGAACCCCTTTTGCTGATTTTAGCGTTTCTTAAGGCAGTTTTAATAGCTCGTTGCAGGAACTGCTCGCTGAGGTGATGGCGTTTGATCAACCTGGAACGCGGGTCAACGGAACGATTCCGCGATGGAAAAACATATTGCCAGCCCCATTCTTTGTCGGCATTTGGATATTTGCGTGATAGCGCAAAGGGTAAAGATACCCTTCCGTATCCCGTTTTTAGATCATTTTGATGCTGGTGCCAGACCTTCTTTAAATGCTCTTTCAACGGATGTTTTACGATATACGGAACAAAATTTTCAATGCAACAGGCGTTCCGGATATCATCTTATTGATATCATTTGTTTTTCATTTCTCGTTCGACCTGGAATGCACAGTTTTCTGTGCAGCGGTGCACATTTTTTTGTGCAACTTATCAAAGAACTGTCCGAGTTATTTGATAAATAGATCTTTATCCAGAGAAAATTAATACCCAATTTTATGGTAGGGAGTGAGTATTTAAAATACCTGGTGTAGGACCAGAGGCTCCGCCTGCGGCTGTTGGAGGTTTGAGGTTGGAGGACCCATCTTCGCTCTCTGAGCTACGCCGCGACAAGCGGAGAGCGGAGATTCAAAGGTCGGAAGTCAGAGATCGTGGGTCGGAGGGAAAGCCTGCGGCCGTTTGAGGCATATCGATTGAAAATTAAGGATCAAACACCGATTTTTTGATCTGCGGTATGGCTGTCGGAAACAGGGTCTCGAAATATACGACAGAGCAAGGTTTTGAGCAGCTTTCGAAGTATATACCTGTCGCGCTCCATCAGGCTTAGTGATGCGATTTACAAACGGGCGGCATTGAAGTGACAATCAACCCCATTTCTTTCCCAGTTCGTCAAGACCTGCTTTCCTAAGATCTTCGGGAGACATTGCAATTCTGAACTCATAATCTGCGTTGAAATTTATGAAAAAAGGTTCAGCAAAAAATGGAATGTCCGAAGCTTTATTCACATTTATGACGGCAACCGCGCCTCAGTGCCGACTTGCTCAGTAAAATAAATGGATTCCGGCTTTAAGTCATCCAAAATCCTGCGAATGATCTCACCGACCTTTCCTTCTCTTGTAAGTGTGTTGAACGGCTCGTGAGGAAACCTCACATTCATCAGCATTCTCATTTTACACCTCCTTTTGGGGTTAAAAAAAACGAAAAGATTTTTGTATTAATTTTTCGCTAAGGTTTATTAAAATGGAAAGATACTCGATCTCATTTGGGACTTATAAAGAACGTAAATATAAAATCACCCAAGTCAAGACAGATTATTCGAAAAACGTGTGACGTGTATCAATGATTGTTTTGGAGTTGGCAAAACAAGACGGTCGGTTTGTTTCCATCAATTGGAGATAACAAGATTTCCGTTTATGAACTGAATGTCAATGTTGTTGGTGAATAAATCGATAATGTATTCAAATTCGGAGGGCATCGAGTATTCTAATATTTTTTCAAACAGCGGCGCATTATCACCGAGCACCATGGCCATAAAGCATTCATCATGCAGAACATTTCGATATTGCGGCCCTAAAATCAGCTTTTGTCGTTTTCTGACAACCTGTTTCCATGATTTATAGGCGCACCATTTTTTATCGACGTAAGCTCCCATTTTTTCTCCCTTTATAAAACTTATCGGCATTGGATGGGAATACTTTAATCTCAATTGAGCGTCAACATGCTGACAAACAGATAAAAAATAAAGTGTGATTTTAAATTTGAATTAGACCGCCAAGACAGAACAGGCGAGGCTGACGGACTCGGTCAGGGGAGATGCGTTCGCTTCTGCCGGTTCAGGCTTATATACTTCTATTGCCGACCAGACGGGCGAAATGTTCAAAGGAGCGGTCGTAGGTTCGTTCCGCATCGCTCGGAAAGCAGCAGGCCGGAAGTTCGCGGGATCTGAGATGGTAGCTGATACATTCGCAGCAATTTCCCTTGCGCGGACACGGTTCGTAACTGCAATTGCACGATTTAAGATTCTGGTTGGTTTTGCATTCCATGTTTTTCTCCTCTCATATCTTTGTAAAGGCTAAATGTTTTTTTTATCATGGAAGCCTGAAAAAGAAAATGATAAAATTGGGTTGTTCCCGCCTTTCATTTCTCTCCGTGATGATTATATTTTCCCTAAAGAACATGCAGTGGATCGTTTTTGGATAAATGTGCTTAAAAGGCGGTGTCTATGGCAGTCCAAGCGTTTATTCACGGCATTCCCAAGGCGGAATTGCACATTCACATCGAAGGGTCCCTCGAACCCGAACTGATGTTTGAATTGGCGGCCAAAAACAACATTCACCTTCCCTATGACTCGGCGGCCGATGTCCGCCGCGCTTATGAGTTTACCAACCTTCAATCCTTTCTGGATATCTATTACCAAGGGGCGCAAGTGCTGCTCACCGAAAATGATTTTTACCAGATGACCCGGGCCTACCTTCAAAAAGCAGCCGAACAGAATGTCCGCCATACGGAAATATTTTTTGATCCTCAGACGCACACAGCGCGGGGCATTAAATTTGAAACCGTGGTGCAGGGGATTGACAGGGCGTTGTCGGACGCCAGGAAGAAGCTGGGTCTGTCATCCAAATTGATCATGTGCTTTTTGCGGGAGCTGAGTGCGGCGGAAGCCATGAAAACCCTGGAGCAGGCCCTGCCCTTTAAAGACCGCATTGCGGCGGTGGGACTGGATTCCGCTGAATTGGGGCATCCGCCGGAAAAATTCAAGGGCGTATTTGATCTGGCGCGCCAGTATGGTTTTAAAACCGTGGCCCATGCCGGCGAGGAAGGTCCCCCGGCATATATTTGGCAGGCCTTGAATCTGTTAAAGGTTAAGCGGATAGACCATGGCGTTCGCTGTGTGGAAGATGCCGGCCTGGTGGAATATCTGGTGAAAGCGCAGGTCCCTTTAACCGTTTGCCCGCTGTCCAACATCAAACTGCGGATTTTTGACAACATGCGCCGACATAATTTCAAGAAAATGCTGAATTTAGGTCTGTGCGTAACCGTAAACTCCGATGACCCGGCTTATTTCGGCGGTTATATCGAAGACAATTTCCGGGCCCTGCAGGCAGCGCATAAGTTAAGTTTCCAAGATATTTATAAAATCGCCAGCAATGCCTTCAAGGCATCATTTCTCAATCGCGCACAAAAGCAAAAATACCTGGATGAACTGGATGGGTTTGTGTCTGATTTTGCGCAAAGGCATTTGCAGGCCGCCCAATACCTTGCCTAAGGTGAGCGTTTCAGCTTTTTGAAGTGGGTAAAAAGAATTATTTTGGAAATAAAAGCTTCCACCGTTCCAGCATTTTGACCATATCTTCTTCGCCGACATCCGTCCAGTTGCAATAGGCGCTTGCCACGGCAAAACTGAAGCCGCCTCGGATATTGGCACAATACAGGCCTTCGACCTCGCGGGCGATCATTTCCACAGATTGGCGATGACCGGTCGGTACGGCGACAATGATCTGTCCGGCCCCGGCCTTTCTCAATGCCGCCACCGCCGTCTGCATGGTAAATCCCGAAGCCAGTCCGTCATCCACCAGAATCGCGGATCGATCCCCAAGGTCCGGGAAAGGCTTATTGCCCCGTAATTTTGTCACCCGCCACGAAACCTTGGCTGTGGTCTTTTCAATGCCTTTTTCAACATCTTCGGCCGTCAGGTTGACACGGGCCATCAGCTCTACATTCAGACGAACCGTGCCGTCAAACGCCACGGCTCCGAAGCCGGCTTCGGTATTCCATGGCAGGGTGATTTTGCTGACCACGGCCATATCAAAATCCAACCCCAACTTTTCAGCCATCACCATTCCCACCGGCACACCGCCGGCAGGTATGGCCAAAACGACCCCGGCCGGGTGATCATGGGCTGCAAGCATCCGGGTCAGGACTTGACCGGCATGGGTCCGGTCCTGAAAAACACGGGTTTGATCCCGCATTTCAGGCAGATCGATGATGTTTGGTGTCATAGCATTTAAAGATTCTCATCAATATTCATGCAAAAAGAATATCAGCCAATATACAAGACGTCCACCAAAAAAAATCCCAAATCTTGCACAGACGGTCCTGAAATGGTAGATACTCTCATCGAGTCAAAACTCGATGAGACGTTATTGGTTTTTTAACTTCAATGGGTCATTTTTTGCTCATTTAAGGTCTAATTTTTAAATACAATGGCAATAAAGTTAATGTCCAACGAAAAAAAAATACCCATAGCCGTGGTCGGAATGGCCGGACTCTTTCCCGGCGCCCCGGACCTTGATACCTTTTGGCAGAACATCGTCAACAAGAAAGACACCGTCATCGAGGTGCCTTTAGGACGATGGATTGCCGGATTGGATGATATGGTTCACCCGGATCCCATGCCGGACAAAGCCTTTTCAAAACGGGCCTGCCTGATTCAGGATTTTACGTTCGACCCCCAAGGTCTCGATCTTGACGAAAATCTTTTAACCGCACTGGACCCGTTGCACCAGATGGCCCTTCACACCGGCCGGAACGCCCTTTCGGGCTGCAACATGTCATCCGTCGACAAAAACAACATCGGGATCGTGCTGGCCGCCATTGCGCTTCCCACGGATGCATCGTCATCCATTACCCGAAAGATCCTCGGAACATCCTTTGAAGAAAAGCTGTTCGGCCAATCATCGCGCGAAAAACATCCGTCGCTTTCAACAGCAGAATGCCTGGCCGCCAGGGTGACCAGCCTTCCGGCGGCCCTTTTGGCCCAAGCATTAGGCCTTGGCGGCGGAACCATGACCCTGGATGCGGCCTGTGCATCATCTTTGTATGCCGTGAAACTGGCCTGTGACGAATTGTCGTCTTTCAGAGCCGATGCCATGCTGGCCGGCGGCATTTCAAGGCCGGAGTGCCTCTATACGCAGGTGGGATTCAGCCAGCTCCGCGCGTTGTCCCCGTCCGGCCGCTGCGCCCCTTTTGACGAAACCGCGGACGGCCTGGTGGTGGGAGAAGGCGCGGGCATCCTGGTATTGAAACGCCTGGATGACGCCCTGCGAGATCAGGATACCATTTTGGCCGTTATCAAAGGCATCGGGCTTTCAAATGACATGCGGGGCAACCTTCTGGCACCGGACAGTGAAGGCCAGGTGCGTGCCATGAAAAACGCTTATGCGTCCGCAGGCTGGTCTCCGGAGGATGTGGATCTCATTGAATGCCACGGCGCAGGAACGCCCGTAGGTGATCTGGTGGAACTTCAGAGTTTGAAAAATCTCTGGGGCGAATCCGGATGGTCAACCGGCCAATGCCCCATCGGATCCATAAAATCCATGATCGGCCATCTGCTGACCGGCGCAGGGGCTGCGGGCATGATCAAAACCCTTTTGGCCTTAAAGCATCAAACCCTGCCCCCTTCCCTCAATTTCAGCCGCGCTCCGGACAAAAGTCCCCTTCACGACAGTCCGTTTAAGGTACAGACCGAACCCGAACCCTGGAAAAAAAGAAATGAGAATACCCCCCGCCGCGCCGCAGTCAGTGCATTCGGCTTCGGCGGCATCAACAGCCACCTGCTTTTTGAAGAGTATAATCCTGAAATCGAAAATTCTCATATAGAAATCAACCATCTACAATCTATAATCTCCCATCAGCAATCAACAATCCAATCCCCCTCCATCGCCATCGTGGGCATGGCCGCTGCCTTCGGCCCCCTGACATCGTTGAGGGCTTTCCAGGAAGTGGTTTTAAATGGCGCATCGATCCTTTCCAAAAGACCCCAGGGCCGGTGGAACGGGTGCGACGCGGTTGCCGATCGTCATCTGGATAAAGCCGCGTCCTGGGGCGGCTTCATGGAGAAACTCTCCATCGATCTTGAAGCGTTTCGCATCCCGCCCAATGAAATTCCCGACATCCTCATCCAGCATCTGTTGATGCTGAAAGTGTCCATGGATGCCATGAAAGACGCGGGACTCCCTTTAAGATACGAGCGGCCCCGCATGGGCGCCGTCATCGGCATGGAATTTGACTTTGAAGCCACCGATTTTCACCTCCGGTGGAATCTTTACAACCAGGTGCGGGAATGGAAAAAACAAGGCCGCCTGGATAATAATCTTTTTGACAAAAAAGAAATCGGCCCATGGCAAAAATCGCTTCAGGATGCCTCTGGTCCGCCGCTGACCAACACGCGAACCCTGGGGGCCCTGGGCGGCATCATCGCCAGCCGGATCGCCAGGGAATTCCGTTTGGGAGGGCCGAGCTTTGTCGTCTCCAGCGATGCAGCCTCGGGTCTGAGAGCTCTTGAAATCGGCGTGCGGTCTTTGCAGCAGCATGAAACCGACATGGTTCTCGCAGGCGCCGTGGATCTTTGTGGTGATGTCCGCAGTGTAATGGTATCGAATCAGATCCGACCATTAACAAAACATCACGGCATCCGTCCCTTTGACGCATCTGCAGACGGCACCCTTCCCGGAGAGGGCGCCGCAGCCGTGGTGCTCAAAAGACTCGACCAGGCTATTAAAGACAATGACCGGATTTATTCCGTGATCAAAGGATTGGGCAAAGCCGGCGGCAATAAAGATCATACGCCGTCGAAGGCCGCCATTGTTCTGTCCTTAAATCGGGCCTTAGAGGACGCCGGAATCTCTCCGTCGGCAATGAGTTTTATCGAAACCCACGGCAGCGGCAGCCCCATTGAAGACCGGATAGAAACAGAAGCCCTGGCCCAGGTGTTTAACGGCAAAAAACCCGCTTGTGCCATAGGATCCGTAAAGCCGAACATCGGGCACACCGGCGCGGCTGCCGGTCTGGCGTCACTCGTCAAAACCAGCCTCTGTTTGTTTCAGGAAATTATTCCGCCGTTATCTAATTTTTCAAGCCCTGCATCTTCTCTGTGGCAAAACAGCCATTTTTACCTGCCGGCATTTTCTCAATACTGGGCAAGAGACCGGGCCGATGGCCCCCGCAGGGCATGTGTGGGTGCCATGACCCTGGACGGCAACTGCATGCACGCCATCCTGGAAGGTGTTGAATACAGTGCCCTGGACAGTAGTTCCGGCCAAAATGCCGGCCGGATCGTCGAAAAGGCGGATTTGGAAAGAAAGCGCCCGTTAGGGTTTGCGGCACCGGGGCTTTTTGTGGTTGAAGGAAACACCGAAAATGAGTTGCTGGAAGGTCTTTCTTCACTCTCGCTTCATATTCAATCATCTTTGGATCGAAGCAGGCCATCGGCTCCGGTCGAGAAAAATGATTCAATGGGTTCAAAGAAGGCGGAATCCTTGGCCGTATCATGGTACCAAAAAAAGCGATCAAATCCGGACAATAAATATGCCGTATCCATCGTTGCCGGAAACCTCGCGCAGCTGAAGACGTTCATCGATGACGCAAAAAAGGCCGTCTCCACCCAAACCCCGAGATACCTGAACGGTCCGGACGGTGTGAGTTATTCCTTGTCGCCCCTGGGGCCGCGTGCTGAAACAGCCTTTGTGTTCCCGGGCTCCGGAAATCACTATGTGGGCATGGGAAGAGGCATCGGCGTGCTGTGGCCGGAAATTCTTCGAAAGATGGATGCCGAGACCTCCCGCTTAAAGACCCAGTTGATTCCCGATTGTTATGTGCCCTGGAGAACCTCATGGGAGACGGGATGGGAAAATGAGTCCTTAAAAGAAATCGTTTCGGATCCGCTGAATATGATCTTCGGCCAGGTGGTTCACGGCGCGATGATGACCCGACTTGTCAAGGGCTTCGGGATACGGCCCCAGGCCATGATCGGATACAGCCTCGGGGAATCCGCGGGGCTCTTTGCTTTGGGCGTGTGGCCGGATCGCGGCCAAATGTTAAAGCGCATGCTCAACACAAACCTTTTTTTCACCGAGCTTGCAGGTCCCTGTCATGCGGCCCGAACAGCATGGAAAATTCCCGAAAACGAAGCAATGAACTGGTGCGTTGCCGTTGTCAACCGATCGGCGGACAAGGTTCGAAGCATGATCGGCAGCCAACCTTTTGTAAAGCTTCTCATCATCAACACCCCGGATCAATGTGTCATCGGCGGCAGAAAACCCGATGTGAAAGCGACCATTCAAAAACTGGGGTGTGAAGCAGTCTTTCTCGACGGCGTGGTCACGGTCCATTGCGATGCGGCGGCGCCGGTGGCCCAGGACTATAAACAGCTTCACCTGTTTCCCGCCACACCGCCAGAAGACATCCGGTTTTACAGTTGCGCCCTGGGCCGCGCCTACACGCCGACCCGGGAAAACGCTGCGGAATCCATTTTAAACCAGGCCCTTTCAGGGTTTGATTTCACCACCCTGATCGGGCAGGCCTATGCGGACGGCGTCCGTATCTTTCTTGAAATAGGGCCCCATGCCTCCTGCACGGGAATGATCAAATCGATCCTTGATGCAAAACCCCACCTGGCGCTTTCAGCCTGCAGCCGGGGCGAAGACGACCTCCTGACGATCCTAAAATGTTTGGGAACATTGGCCAGCCACAGGGTTCCCATGGACCTCGATGCACTTTACGGCGCCCATGCCTGGCCGCCATCCGCCCATGAGATCTCCACCTTAACACCGGGACGGCGGATGACACTTTCTGTGGGCGGGAAGATCCCCTCCCCCGTCTTGCCTGGGACTGAAGTCGGAAGCCTAAGGGCAGAAGGGAGATCAGAGGCAAAGGACCAGATGTCAGAGATCAGAGGTCAGAGGTCGGAGGTCAGGAGTCAGAGATCGGTAGTGGTGAAAAGGAAGGTTATATTCAATACCGAAATCTCATGGATACGTTGACCGAAAGCACACGGGCTACCGCGGACGCCCATCAGGCGTATCTCGATTTTTCAGATACCATTGCCAAAGGATTCGAAAAAACCTTTGAGACGCAGGCAAAGCTTCTCGAGACCTTGATTGCCGATGACGATTTTCAAACCCGGAGCGATCCGGCAGAAGAACCCCGAAAAAAAACCGCTTCACAAACCGTTTCGCCGGAAGACCGGCGGACAAGTGAACCGGCCTATGACCGGGACAGGTGCATGGAGTTTGCCGTAGGCTCCGTGGCCAAAGTGCTGGGGCCGGAGTTTGCCGTAGTCGATACTTACAACGTCCGTGTTCGCCTGCCGGATGAACCCCTGATGCTGGTGGACCGCATACTTTCCGTCCGGGGCGAAAAACAATCCTTGGGCTCGGGACGGGTGGTGACGGAACATGATGTTTTGGCGGATGCCTGGTATCTTGACGGCAATCGCGCGCCGGTCTGCATTTCGGTGGAAGCCGGCCAGGCCGATCTCTTTTTATGTTCCTATCTGGGTATCGATCATGTGGTAAAAGGAAAACGGAGTTACCGGCTTCTGGATGCAAAGGTCAAATTTCACCGGGGTCTTCCTATTCCCGGGGATGTGATTCGATACGAGATCGAGATCGATCATTTTTCCCGCCAGGGGGAAACCTATCTCTTCTTCTTCAGATTCGAAGGGTATATCGGAGCGTCGCACCTGATCAGCATGACCGACGGGTGTGCGGGTTTCTTTACCAAAGAAGAGGTGCTGCATTCCGGCGGGATTATCCTGACCGAAGAAGACACCCGGTACCTTCGCGGTCAAAAGCCCGGGGACTGGCCGGTTTTTGCTTTTAGCCTTGGGCCTGATAAAAAAGATCCGGATTCTTTTGAAGCCGAAAGTTACAATGACGCGGCCCTCGAATGCTTAAGGCAAGGTGATCTTGCCGGATGCTTCGGTCCCGGCTTTAACAACATACGGCCGGCTGAATCCCTTTGGCTGCCGGGCGGCAGGATGAGGCTGATCGACCGGATTCTGCACCTTGATCCATTGGGCGGACGATACGGGCTCGGACGAATCCGAGCCGAAGCGGATATCCATCCCGATGACTGGTTTTTGACCTGTCATTTCATGGATGACATGGTCATGCCCGGAACCCTGATGTATGAGTGCTGCGCCCATACGCTCAGGGTCTTTATCCAGCGCATGGGATGGGTGACGCCAGAACCCGATGTCTGCTATGAACCAATGATCGGCGTTCAAAGCATCCTCAAGTGCAGAGGACCGGTCACCCCGGAAACCCGCAACGTCTGGTACGATATCGAGGTCAAAGAGATCGGTTACGCGCCGGAACCTTTTGTCATTGCCGACGCCCTGATGCTTGCCGACGGGCATCGTATCGTGTCGTTCAAAGACATGTCCATGAAGATGACCGGTATCACCCGAGAGAAAATCGAATCATTATGGAAAAATAAAGACAGAGGTCCCCGGTTAAATTCGGTTCGCTCGTCGTCGTCGAAGAATTTAACGGGGCAGGCAGAGGTCGGAGATCAAAAGTCGGAAGTCGGAAGTCAGAGGTCGGAGGTCGTAGGTCAAAAAACCGTTCTTTATGATCGGGACAAGATTCTTGCCTTTGCCGTTGGAAAGCCTTCGGAGGCCTTCGGCGATCCTTACAGGGTATTCGACCATGACCGGGTCATTGCCCGTCTTCCGGGACCGCCCTATTCCTTTTTGGACCGGATTGTTGCCGTTGAACCCGAAGCATGGATCTTAAAACCCGGTGGATGGATCGAAGCGGAATATGACATATCCCCGGATGCATGGTACTTTAAAGCAGACCGTTCATCGTCCATGCCTTTTTGCATCCTGCTGGAAACGGCCCTTCAGCCCTGCGGATGGCTGGCTGCTTACTTGGGATCTGCGCTTAAAAGCGAAAATGATTTAAAATTCAGAAACCTCGGGGGAAATGCCGTATGGCATCGCATGATTTTTCCCGAAGAAAAAACATTGACCATCCGCGCCCGGATGACCAAAGTTTCCGATGCCGCGGAAATGATCATCGAAAATTTTGATTTTGCGGTTTCTCAAGATGCCCAACCCATTTATTCAGGGGATACCTACTTTGGTTTTTTCACAAAGCAGGCCCTGGCACAGCAGGTGGGGATACGAAACGCTCACAAAGAGGCATATACGCCTTCTTTGGATCAAGTCCGGCAACTTCAGCCCTTTGTTTTTGAGGATGCAGCCCCTCTTTTTCCCGAAGATCCAGATGCGGATCCGGCGCCTTCCTTGGCCATGCCGGCAAGAGCCCTTCGAATGATCGATTCCATTGACGTTTTTATTCCGGACGGCGGTCCCAAAGGGCTTGGTTTTATCCGGGGTGTCAAGACAGTGAATCCCGAAGAATGGTTTTTCAAAGCGCATTTTTTTCAGGATCCGGTCTGTCCGGGTTCTTTGGGAATAGAATCATTTCTTCAGCTCATCAAGTTTATGGCCATGAAGCAATGGCCGCATCTAAACAAAACCCATCGCTTTGAATGGATCATGGATGAACCGCATTCCTGGTCCTATCGCGGGCAGATCGTTCCGGGCCATAAACGCATTGAAGTGGATGCCGTAATCACAAAAAGGGTTGACACGCCCGTACCGGCCCTGTACGCAAATGGCTTTTTGAAAGTCGACGGGCGCTACATCTATCAAATGGAAAACTTCGGCTTGAAACTGGTTCGTGTTTGACGTGGACAGGATGAACAGGATATTCAGGATATTCATTCGGGCTTCCGGCCGGAAAGATTTACAACTCGGGGGAATATTGGAATAATGGCGTAATGGGATAATGGGATATGGGATAATGGGTTTGAAGGATTTTTGGGCAATTTAAATTGCTTCTTTCCTTACTAATACCCAATATTCCAACATTCCATTCTTCCATTTTTCTATCAATTGAGTTTATAATAATATGTCAACTATTCAACGATTTAACCATTTAACCATTTAACGAAACCTTTACATGTTATATTCCAACGTTTATATCGATTCCTTCGGCTATGAGCTGGCCCCCAATGTGGTCACTTCCGAGGAAATTGAACGCCGTCTCGAACCATTGTATAAGGCACTCCATTTTCAGAATGGGCAACTGGAGGCCCTCACCGGAATTCGGGAACGCAGATTCTGGGATCCGGGATTTGCCATGTATGAAGGCGCCGTAAAAGCCGGCCGAAAGGCAATGGATGCTTCTGCTGTTTCCCCGCACCACATCGGTATGCTGATTTACGGAGGCGTTTGCCGGGACAATTTGGAGCCTGCCACCGCCTGCGCCGTATCCAACGGCCTTGGATTGGGTCCGAAAACTCAGATTTATGATGTTTCAAACGCATGCCTGGGCGTATTAAACGGAATGATCCAGACGGCCAATGCCATCGAACTCGGCCAGATCAAAGCCGGCCTTGTGGTGTCCTGTGAATCCGCAAGACAGATTGTCGAATCGACCATTGACCGGCTTCTTGAAACAAAAAACATGGATCATTTCAAAACTACCATCGCCACACTCACGGGCGGCTCGGGGGCAGTGGCCGTGCTTTTAACCCACGGATCCGTATCCGATAAAGGGCATCGTCTGCAGGGCGGTGTCGTCAGGTCCGCTGCGATGCATCACAAATTGTGTCGCTGGGGGCCGGATACGGGAATACCCGCCAGCGGTCTCCATGTCATGCAGACCGATTCCATTGGGGTTTTGCAGCATGGTGTGGCCCTCGGCATCGAAACCTACTCCGCTTTTAAAAATGAACTCTCCTGGCCCGAGGATAAGCCGGACAAGGTCATTTGCCATCAGGTGGGGGCCACCCATCAAAAAAATATCCTCGAATCCATCGGGATCCCAAAGGAAAAAGACTTTACAACCTTCAAGTACCTGGGAAACATCGGCACGGTCTCCCTTCCCATCACGGCCGCCATTGCAACAGAACGGGAGTTTTTGGTTAAAAACGATCTGGTGGGCTTTTTCGGCATCGGCAGCGGCCTGAACTGTCTGATGCTGGGGGCAAAGTGGTGAGCGAAAATCTTGGCATAGAGCACCATGTTTTGATTTTCCCCTGAAAGGGCTGTTTTAATTTAAACTGTATAAGTTAAAAGTGTCTAAAGTGATCTAAAGTGCCTAAAGTTATGGTGTCGCTTAGCTCCGCTAATTTTATATAATTGATAGAATTCTTCCTTTAAACTTTAGTTCACTTCAAACTTTTTAGCCATTCTTCAGGTAGAGCCATCTATCGCTGACCTGCTCCAAAGGACCAATTTTTCAATATCGCAACTAAACCTTACAAGAAACGAAAGGAGAACGCTTTGAAAAAAATAGCATTTCTTTTCCCGGGTCAAGGTTCACAGTCCGTCGGCATGGGGCTTGATTTTTATCAGGAATACGATGTTGTGAGAGAACTGTTTGATATGGCCGAGGAGATTTCCAAAATAAACATATCAAAACTGTCCTTTAAAGGTCCCATTGAAGATCTCACGCAAACCGTCAATCTCCAGCCGGCCGTCACCGCGGTAAATCTGGCATGTCTTGCGGCCATTGAAAAAGAAGGCGTTCGGCCCGACATTTGCGCCGGCCACAGTCTCGGTGAATACAGCGCCATGAATGCCTCAGGTATTGTCTCCCGCGAAGATACCTTCAAAATGGTCTTTAAACGGGGAGAACTCATGCATCGTGAGGCCATGCGGAACAAAGGGGCCATGCATGCCATTGTCGGGCTCTCCATAGACGATGTGTCCGAAATCGTCGATGAGGTGAAAAAAGAGGGGGTTGTGGCCATTGCCAATCATAATGCCCTACAACAAATCGTGATCACCGGTTCTCCTGATCCGGTGGAAAAGGCGTCATCCTTAGCTGCCGCACGCGGCGCAAAAGCCATAACGCTGAAAGTCAGCGGTGCATGGCACAGCGAGCTGATAAAAGGCGCTTATGATGAATTCAAAAATTTTATTGAATCCATACCATTTAATACCCCCCAATTTCCCTTGGTGTTTAACGTCACCGCCGATTTTGAAAAAGAACCCGATGAAATAAAATCGATCATGTCCCGTCAGCTTTGCAGCCCGGTCAAGTGGTACGACGCCATGTGCAAGCTCATGGAAGAACATGTTGAAATATTTGCAGAAATTGGGCCAGGGAAAGTCCTTGCCGGCCTTTTGAAAAAGATTTTACCCAAGGATTATCCGTGCCGGATATTCAATGTTAATAGTTTGAGATCACTGGAACAATTTTTGAAAGAAATCGCGTAAATTCGATATTCCCATATTTTTGTTATTAAAAAATGATGAAAAAGCAAATTTGTGCTTTACATATTTTTTCCCATATTGTATTTTTTTCATTTACATAAATGAATGTTGCGGTTTCATTCAAGGGTTGAACTATGAAAAAGAAAGATATCGACTACTTTAAAACTTTTTTAAACAAGCGACTCGAAGAGCTGTTAAGCCATGCAGACAATACGGTTTCAGGCATGAC
This sequence comes from uncultured delta proteobacterium, assembly GCA_963778575.1. Lineage (GTDB taxonomy): Bacteria > Desulfobacterota > Desulfobacteria > Desulfobacterales > UBA11574 > UBA11574. Next base: position 104,414 of record CAVZUV010000018.1, read on the forward strand.
AACGCCCAAGGAAAATTTTCCGGATCCAACCGACCGTGCATCCCTTGAGGCAGACCGTAATTTCATGCTTCGCATTCGGGACAGAGAAAACAAACTGATCAAAAAGATCAAAAAAGCGTTGGACCGCATTGAAAACGGCACCTTCGGCGTTTGCGAAAAGTGTGGTGAAGACATTTCCGTCAAACGTCTTAAGGCCAGACCGGTCACCACGTTGTGTATTGACTGCAAAACCAAGGAAGAGGCTTTTGAAAAAGCCCTTGGATTATAAATCGAATCATCAATAAACATGTGAGAATCGATCTTCATATCCATTCAACTGCTTCAGATGGAACACTCTTGCCGTCAGAAATCCTTGCCTTGGCCCAAGACCTCGATATTGCGGCGATATCCATAACTGACCACGATACGTTGGAAGGTTCTAAAAACGCCCTTTCTTGTGGAATTCCCCCTTCGGTCAAATTTTTAACCGGCGTTGAAATCAGCGCCGATCCGCCGGATGATTTTCCGCTGTCCGGAAGCCTTCACATCCTGGGGTATGCTTTTGACGTCGATCATCCCGAACTGAACCAAACACTGACCCTGTTGAGGGATTCCAGACAAAACCGGAATCCTCGAATTCTCGAACTGCTTTCCGACCTGGGCGTTGACATTACTTTTGACGAACTCAGGAATCTGGCTGAAGAACGTCATCTGGGAAGACCCCATATCGCCCGGATTATGGTTCAAAAAGGGGTTGTGCCGTCGATCGATGCGGCATTTGATCAATATCTGGGGCATGGCAAGCCGGCCTACGTCGATCGTTTTCGATTCGGATGCGAAGACACCATACGGATCATTTTGGATGCAGGGGGGATTCCTGTGCTGGCGCATCCAGTGCTCTTGAACATACAACAATTTGATATTTTTGAAAATTTGATCACCGTGTTAACGGAAATGGGCCTGCGGGGGATAGAAGTCTATTATCCGGAGCATACCCAAGATCTTATGGCTTATTATTCCCGGATCGCACGCCGCCATGATTTATTGATCACCGGCGGCACGGATTTTCACGGCGATTTAAAACCCGAAATAAAAATGGGATCCGGTACAGGGGATCTTTATATACCTTACGAATTGTATGAAAAGTTGATTTCAAGTTTAAGTTGATACCCATGGACCCAACGTCACAGACCGACTTAAAGAAATTGCAGCAAGAACTTCTTTATGAATTTAAAAAAACTGACATCCTTGCCCAAGCGCTCAGACACAGTTCGTTTGTAAACGAAAATCTCGAATTGGATATTCAGGATAATGAGCGGCTGGAATTTTTAGGGGATGCTGTTCTCAATCTGGTTGTCGGCCATGTCCTGATGAAACGCTATCCGGAGTTAAATGAAGGCGATTTGTCCAAAATACGGGCAGGCCTGGTCAACGAATCTCAACTGGCTTCCATTGCCGAGCAAATGGATCTGGGTTCGTATATACAGCTCGGTAAAGGCGAAATCCAGACCAAAGGATGGGAGAAAAAATCGATCCTGGCAAACGCCTTTGAAGCCCTTATTGCAGCCGTTTATCTGGATGGGGGTTTTGATGCGGCGTTTAACATCATCGACGACCGTTTTTCTCCTTTGTTCGATGACGTTGTCACATCCCCGGCCAATCAGGATTATAAAAGCCAGGTTCAAGAATTGGTTCAGATGAAACGCCAGGAGATGCCGGTTTACACCGTTGTTCGTGAGAGCGGACCGGATCATAACAAAACCTTTCGCGTACGGCTGGAAGTCGGAGAAATGCAAGCCGAAGGCGCCGGGAAAAGCAAAAAAGCGGCTGAACAGGAAGCTGCCAGAAAAGGTCTTGAACTTTTAAAATCAGATGATTAATGCCGAATCCACGCACCGCCCCTTCATCATCCCGGTTTTTTTGCCCCATGCTGGATGCCCGCACCAATGCGTTTTCTGCAACCAGACATCCATTACCGGCACGCCGCGGGACATTCTGTCCATGGAAAAAGTGGAAACCCAAATCCATGAATTTCTCAAATATAAAAGGGAAAATCGAGGGCCCGCGCAGGTGGCGTTTTACGGCGGAAATTTTTTGGGCCTTGAAAAAGACGCTATCCAGTGCCTTTTGGATGTATCGATAAAATTCGTAAAAAACAAAGACATTGACACCATCCGGTTTTCCACGCGCCCGGACACCATAGATCCTGATCGGCTTGACATCATCAAAGAGTATCCGGTCTCCACCATTGAGATCGGCGCTCAGTCCATGGATGATCGCGTGCTGACTGCAGCGAAACGGGGCCACCTTGCTGCTGATGTCCAAAAGGCGGCGGCGCTGTTAAAAGAACGGCATTATGAGATCGGCATCCAAATGATGGTGGGATTGCCGGGCGACAACGAAGATCGTTCCCTGTCCACCGGACACCGGATTGGAGAACTCGAGCCCGATTTTGTGAGAATATATCCGACCATTGTGCTCAAAGACAGCCTCCTTGCCAAATGGTATCAAAACGGCAGGTATCGTCCCTGGTCCCTTGAACGCGCCATTGCTCAAGTCAAAAAGTTATATCTTCTCTTTAAAAAAAAGGGAATTCGGGTCATCCGCATGGGACTTCAGGCCGCCAAAGATCTCGACAGCGGCGCCGCTATTCTGGCCGGGCCGTATCATCCGGCATTCGGTCACATGGTCCATTCGGCAATTTTTCTGGACATGGCCGTCGCGATCATGGAGGCCGAAAAAATGTCTATAGATAGCGCCATCTTAAAGGTTCATCCACGATCGATTTCAAAAATGAGAGGCTTAAAAAATAAGAACGTGGATATCCTGAAAAAAAGATTTAACATTCCATCCATCCGGATTATCCCGGATCCTTCTATTTCCGAAGACAAACCCCTGCTTGCAAAATAATTCCCGTTAAAACACCCTCGATTGCTCGAAAAGCGCGAGATTTTATAAAACTTAAGTTGAGCGATTGTATAGGTTGCCGCAGATACAAGGAAGATGTCGTTCCGCTATAGTCAACTATGCGGGACGGCATCTGACGCAGTAGATACGGTAAGATCGGCAATCCCGAAGGGTTTCAATTTTTAAAAATATAAATCAATATAGTTCATTAAAAATAAAAGAAATTTGATCCCTTTTAAAATTTGAAACGCTCAGTTTAGGTAAAAATATTTGCCTGCATATTGAAAATGTTAATTTACTGGTTATTCTTAACAATTATTGAAAGACCCAAAAAAAAATGCATGCGCATAAGAATGCATCTTGCGCAGAGAAAGTCAGAATAACGTCGAGTCAAGTTTTGATTCGATGATGGGTTGGATTTAAATGATACTGAAATTGTGAGTTTAAATAACATACATACAGTTCGCGCTGTTGTATATAAAAGGAGCATTTCAAATGGCACGAAAAACATCACCTGTACCGCACAATAAGCGCAAAAACATATTAGCAAAAGGTAAATCCAATTTAAAAATACCGAAATCCCTGATTATCCCCGAATCGAGCGTGATGAAAACAAAATCAGGGTCTTCAATTCACAAAAACTTTACTCCAAAGAAGGGTCCCAAGGATGATTTATGCACGCATTGCGGCGTCCGCCAAAAGGGACCCGGATTTCGTTTTCTTTGTCGATATTGTTTTCGTAAAGCAGGCGATGAGGCGGTTTACTCAATCAACTCCGGCACGATGAACAAGGATATATTTTCCCAGAAAATTCCTTGGTAAGGGTGAGGATCTTTTTTGAGGTATATTCTCCCACGTCCGCCAGCGCATCGATGGGTAAAAATGAGAGGGCATTGTTTGAATAAAGGCAGGTGACGGACGCCGGGAAATCCTCGTCAGCCTCATAAAAAATATAACAAAGGGCAATTTTCGGAAGCGGGTAAACCATAAACGAAAAATCGCCGCTCACATCGGAAGGCGCTTCGCACCCTTTCAGCGCTTCAATGATCCGTCCGGTCGATTCTTGGATCTTTTCAACATGAGGGACCAGGATCTGCTGGGTATGGGTCACAAAAGCATTGGCATACGGCATGCTGTTGGGAAATCTTTAAAGGCTTTCAGCGGCGATAACCAGGCAGGTTTCGGGTGTGGCATTTAGCGCAAACAGCGAAATCAATATCCCGATCACACCAGTCTGCCGGACGTTGCCCAAAAAGATGCCGTCGGATCGAATCTCGCACGTTTCCCCAAACGCTTCAAATAAAAACGCATCGCCATTTTGCCGAGCGGGCAAAGCATCGGCAAGATCCGGCGGAAGATTTTCAAACAGCTTCTTCAGATTGTCCCGGACAATTTTAGCATAGTTGTTGCTCATCATTTCCCTCTGTTAGAGACCGTTTTTCCTGTCAATATGGCATGTTAGCATCTTGAACATCAGCGATATCGACGCCCCCTTCTCTTGCTCCAAAAACGCATTTTGCCTTCAAAGCTTTTTTATCTCGCTATCTCAAAGGCTATTTAGCAATATCTACGTGCGGAACACGAGCAATAATATCTTGATTTTCAAATTATTTTCAACTATTTTTAAAATCAAACCATGTTGACCAGATTTATCTCGAAGCCTGAACCGCTGATTGATTTTTTCATGCAATTCGGTCTGACAATGATATTCCTTTGAAATTTCAGCGTGCAAAGCGGTTTTGAAGAAAACCACAGGGAATGGATCATGAACAGAAAGAATCGATCTCGAAAAAAAACCAAAGGGCAAATCCGATGCCTCTGCCAAAGGAAATCGCCCACACCATCAATTTGGCCATCGTCGGCGGCGGCCGAGCCTGTAAATTTTTCCTGTATCTTCTCCGCAAGCGAGTCCTTCGACCTATCTAAAGGTCAATATCGTCGGTGTTTGCGATATCAACCCGGAGGCCGAAGGACTTGTCCTTGCCAAAGAACTCGGCATATACACCACAAATAATTTTCAGGATCTCTTTAAAATAAAAAATCTGGACAGTATCATTGAACTGACCGGCAGCAAAGAAGTTCTGCTCGACATCATCCGTCTCCGGCCCAAGGAGATCGGCGTCATCGAACATAACATCGGCAGATTGTTGCGAAGCCTTTTCGAGGTCAATCAGCGCCTTAAATCCACAGAAGAGAGTTGGACTTTGAAAAAAAATTTTCCGATTTTCTGATTCAGCAAAGCTCAGCCGCCATTGTCATCATCAATACGGATTTTACCATCGTTGAAACCAATGAACCTATCTGCAAACGTCATCAAGCTGAAAGAAGACGTCATCGGGGCATATGTTATGAGATCTCCCATGGGTTTAATGCACCGTGTTCAAGTGCACAGCCCGGACTGAAATGCCCCATGGTGGAAACCTTGAGAACCGGTAAATCCGCCCATGTCATTCACGGGCATCGTGAATCCGGGGAACATGTTCAATTTTTGCGAGGTGGTCACGTACCCGTTAAGGGATGGGAATGGCAAAATTTTTCGTGTCATCGAGGTTTGGACAGATATTTCAGGACGAATTGTCAGACCAGTTGGAAACAAAGGTTGAAGAATTAAAGTCAGATCTCCAAAAACTGGTCCAGGAAGACCGTATGATATCTCTGGGAAAGCTGGCCGCCAGTTGTGTTCATGAGATCAATAATCCCATACAGGGTTTATTGACCTTCAGTGGGCTCATGGAAGAGATGCTGGCCGAAGGACGGCCGAGCGCCGGCGATCTGGCACAGTTTAAAAAATATCTTTCGCTCATGTCCAGGGAATTGGAGCGGTGTGGCACTATTATTTCAGGGCTCCTTTACTTTTCCCGCGAATCAAGACTGGTGTACACGGAGCTGGACCTCAGCGAGATTCTGGATACCGTTATTACCCTGACACGGCACACCATGAAAATTAACAATATTAAATTGGTGACCGATTTATTTACAAAGCCGCTGATGGTAAAGGGAGACAACAACCAACTGCAACAATGCCTGCTCAATTTGATTTTCAACGCCATTGAAGCGATGCCGGATGGCGGCCAGTTAAGGATTTCTTCCAAATTCGATGCGTCCGGAAAGAATGCACTGATCGGGATTCAGGACACCGGGTATGGCATCAAAAAAGAATACCTGGAACATATTTTTGATCCATTTTTCACCTCAAAAGGAGCGGGGAAAGGCACAGGCCTCGGATTGTCCATTGTCTACGGTGTTGTGAAGAATCACCAGGGCAGTATTCGTGTCGACAGCACCGTGGGAAAAGGAAGTTTGTTCACGTTGAGTTTCCCGGTTATATAGGTGGCCCGGGTTTTTCCCCGCGGCGCATACTCAAGTATGCCGAGGACTTAAAACAAGGCACCAACGCGCAGCTTGGGCCAAAAGATTATTTTGAGATAGCTTCTATCTAAAATGATGGAGACGGCATATGGATAAACGCATGAGCATCATGGTGGTGGATGACGAGGAAATTGTCCGGGAATCTCTATTTCACTGGTTCAAAAAATACGATCATTTTGTAGAAACGGCGGCATCGGGGCCCGAGGCTTTGAAGAAACTGGAAAATTATCCTTTTCATCTCCTTTTCGTCGATATCAAGATGCCCGGGATGGACGGCATTGAACTGTTGGAAAAAGTAAAAGCCGAATATCCGGATACGCTGGTGGTCATTATAACGGCGTACGGATCCATTGAGTCGGCGGTGAAAGCCATGCGAATCGGCGCCAGCGACTATTTGCTTAAACCTTTTAAACCGGATCAGCTCGCTCTTGTCATGGAACGGATATCCCGTCAAAAGAAACTGGAATCAGAGTATAACTATCTAAAGGGGCGTCTGGATAAGATTACACGATTTGATAATATCATCGGACAATCTTCGGCGATGACGTCCGTGTTTAATATCATCCAGGAAGTTGCCCAAAGTGATTCGTCTGTTTTACTCGTCGGAGAAACGGGAACCGGCAAAGAATTGGTGGCTAAAGCCATCCATGCTAAAAGTTTGAGATCCAATCTCCCTTTTATCGCCATTAACTGTGGTTCGATCCCCGACTCCCTGTTGGAGAGTGAACTCTTCGGGCATCAAAAAGGTGTGTTTACCGGAGCAACCCAATCCCGTAAAGGCTTTTTGGAAGTCGTATCAGGCGGCACCCTATTTCTGGATGAGGTCGGTGAAGTCAGTCCCAAAATGCAGGTCAACCTCTTGCGAGTGCTGGAAGAAAAGAAAATTATCAGTATCGGCAGCAGAGAACCGGTTGAGGTCGATTTCAGATTGATTTCAGCCACCCGCAGAAATTTGGAAAAAGAAATCGAAAACAGCACATTCAGGGAAGATTTTTTCTACCGCATTAATGTGATTACGATCGAAATTCCGCCGCTTAGAAAAAGAAAGGAAGATATTCCATTGCTCGTTGATCACTTCCTTGAAAAATACAGCCAGGAAACCACCAAACAAGTTAATCATATCACCCGTGATGCAATGGCTCTTTTAAAACACTACAACTGGCCCGGAAATGTCAGAGAACTGGAAAACGCCATTGAAAGGGCTGTTGTATTGTCAAAATCGAGAACTCTCGGCATAGAGGATTTTTCTTTTATCCAACCTTCCGCCATGCAATTTCCGGAATCTCTGTCGTTACGCGAAATGGAGAAGCGGTATGTTCAAAAATGTTTGGAAGAAAACAACTGGAATGTGACCCAGGCCGCAAAAATGCTCGATATCAACCGTGTCACATTGCATAAAATGATGAAACGATATTGTTTGGAAAGGCCTTAAAGGTTGACCTCGAATCAAAAGTGCATCGGGGTCGTCCCTCTGGAAAACGTCCCCGGAATCACGCTGAAGATTATTACGGCTCATATCTCGGGATATTTTGACCTTCCTGCGCAAATCCTTCCGTCCTCCAAACCGCCCGAACATGCTTTCGATCAAAGACGCCTGCAATATGATGCAGGTAAAATCCTAAAGTCGTTTGAATCCATGGCATTCAATTCCTGTGAGAAAGTCATCGGTGTTCTGTGTTCGGACTTGCACATCCCTATTTTTGAATATGTTTTTGGAGAAGCCAGGCAGGGAGAACGATGTGCCGTGATGTCATTATTCAGGTTGGGCAAGAATCCGGATGGATCTTCTCCGCCGGCGTCCCTTATCCATGAAAGGGCGGCAAAGGTCGCCCTTCACGAACTGGGCCATTTATACGGACTATACCATTGTGAAGATGAAAAATGTCTGATGCATTTTTCCGGCGGAATCGAAGATCTGGATGCCACGCCGGTTTTCCTGTGTCGGTACTGTTCGTCGTATTTGAAGTACAATACTTCCCATTAAGCCTTTTCAGTCCTTAAAAATGTCTTCACCAGCCGATTCCATCCGATCTCCGGAAAACTGCGGAAGACGTCGCTGATGGGCCGGCCGCCGGTGGCCGCCAGTTTTTCATACTCCGATCCCATAAGATTCAGCAGTTTCTGTACTTCCTGTTCCATCCACTGAATGCTTTCTTTGCCGTAATAAAGCCCTTTGAGATTCCTTTTGGGCATATCCGGTTCGAGGATGTAAAGCCATCCTTGGTGGAAAGGATCTTCATGAGGGATCTCCGGATGCTCGCGAACTTTTTGATTTACGGCCAGAACCGTACCGGTCACCGGTGAAAGTGACGCTGCTCTATGCTCACCCCGGCTGAATGTTATGCCCACCTCATCCTTTTTAAGCGTGGTCCCCAAAGGCGGAAGTTCGAGCGATTTCAAGGCACCAAAAAGCTTCACTATGAAATCATCAAATCCAATTCTGACGCGTCCCCCATGATCGAAACGGACCCAGGAATGCCCCATGTGATAATAATAGCCTTTAGCCATTTTATAACCCGATGCCAACGCATATCCGGGGGATTCACCCGAGTCTGCAACGTCGATGTCATCCATCATCTGGTCAAAAGCACAATGATGGCATTCGTAGTTCATGGCGCAGATTTTGGAGGCATTCGCACGTCCGGTTAAGGCATGCCGGCACGGCCGTTCCGCACCATGATACCGGCTTTTTAAATACGTGACCCATCCCGGTTCTTTCAATTCGGTTTCCGGACGATTTCCGGAACGTATGGCGCGCTGCATTCCAGCGTCAAAAGGACACTGGTGGCAGTCGAAAACATTATCACACATTCTAAAACTAACAACGCCGGCTTTCATCCAAATACACTCATCCTCTTCGACCCGGAACCCGACAAGTCGTTTCTTTTCCGTTTCTTTATGCTGGTCTTTGGTTTTCATTTTGACAACCTCCTTCATTTCTGGCGCTCAACCCTTTAAAGTGGTCCCCTGCCCGCGAGTTCAACCGAAAAGCGCTATGAATTTCTTCTCGGTTGGAAAACTTAAAGATTTGGTCCGGTTTATTTTTCCTACGTTCGGCTTCGAACCTTTTATGTGCAATCCGGATGCCAATCATCAGTGGAAAGCTGTCTTTAATTTATATACTTGAATTCATTATATTTTTTATGAGGATGTTGCATTAAAATAGAAGAATTGATTTGATCCGGAAAATAACTGTGATGAGATTGGCTACACTTGAAATCGGCATAAGAAAAGATATGATATATAAATATGTAAAATCAATCAGTTAAAACACTGTAGCTTTTAATGCATCTATTGTAGCAAATGATTACACCCTCACGACCGTCCTTGTGAGGCTTTTCATAAATCCTGTTCTTTCGTGTTCACTTCCGGAAAGAAAGCCGGTTAAAGAAACATCTTGAAACGGACATCCGGCAATCAAGTCGGCCCAGGGACTTTGTATAAAGATTTGATAATTTTTGTTTAAAATTTAAATAGTTATAAAGTTTTAAGAGAAAATAATTGTTGACAAAACCATTCGGCTATGGTTTCCAAATCAATAAAATTTCAGAAGAGTACGGTTCTGAAGACGCTTCTCAAAACAAAACAACATCAACCATCGGGAATTTGAAATGGCAATTCAACCTTGTTTGGTAAAAAAATTATATGAAACACTATCTGAAATCCCCCCCGGACAAATCACGCAACCTCTTTGCAGGGAGCATATCATAAGACTGTCAGCGTTATTGGAAGATATCCGCAACGGCAGGGGGCAGAGAGACCACCTGGCGATCATGAACGATCTGGCCGGGATACTGGTGAAAGATGCTGCTGATGAGATTTGTGTCGATTTGGGCCATATGGTCATATCTGCTCTGGAAGAATACAGGCACGTTTTTTTGACCCACATAGAAGCGCATTATTGTTCCACCGGTGAATGCGCCCCCTTGATCGCCGCTCCATGCCAAATGGCATGTCCTGCCGGTGTAGACGTACCGAGTTATGTAGCGCTTGTGGGCGAAGGCCGATATAAGGAAGCCTTGGAAGTATTGAGAGAAGATCTTCCGCTTCCCGGCGCGCTCAGCCGGGTCTGTGTCCATCCTTGCGAGAAGGCTTGCCGGCGGGGAACCGTAGATAAACCCATCGCCATCTGCCAACTCAAACGCGTCGCCTTTGACAAAGCCCATGAACTGGGAATACTTCCGATCAAGGAGAAACCCCATCGATACCGCGAAAAAATCGCTATCATCGGCAGCGGTCCTGCTGGCCTTTCCGCGGGTTATTTTTTGGCTAAAAAAGGTTACAGATCCACAATTTTTGAATCCAAGCCCGAACCCGGCGGCATGCTCCGCTGGTGGATACCTGCCTACAGGCTTCCCAGTGACATATTGGAGCTGGAAATAAATCATATCAAAGCCATGGGCGTTGATATTCATACCGGCGTTACTTTTGGAAAAGATTTGACGTTGAAATCTCTCAAAGAACAAGGTTTTCAAGCATATTTTTTAGGAATCGGCGCCCACGACCCCATGCGACTTCGCATCCCGGGAGAAGAGGACTTTTCCGGAGTCGAGGACTGTTTGACCTTTCTCTTCAAAGCCCGCCAGGGAACTGCAAAGGTGGGCAGAAGAGTCATCGTTATCGGGGGCGGCAATGCAGCGGTGGACTGCGCCCGCACTGCCCTTCGGATGGACGTTGACGAAGTTCGCCTCGTGTATCGGCGAACCAAAAGGGAAATGCCTGCCCACCCAAAAGAAATACAGGAGCTCGAGGAAGAAGGAACCGTTCTGAACATTTTACTATCCCCGATTCGTATCCATGGCAAAAATGGAAAGGCAACCGGGCTCGAGGTCATCCAAAACAAACTGAGCAAACTCGACGGCAGCGGTCGAAGACGTCCCGTTCCTGTGAAAGGAACTGAACACATCATTCCGGCAGATACCATCATATGCGCCATTGGGCAGGAAGTGAATGTTCAAAGTCTGAGGCCGGTCGACCGTTTGGAATTAACGAGACGGAATCTGATCACTGTCAGCCCGGTCACAATGGAAACGTCGGTTCCCGGCATTTTTGCCGGCGGAGATGTGGTCACCGGACCCGCCACTGTGGTAGAAGCCGTTGCTTCCGGGAAAAAAGCCGCGGAAGCCATCCACCGTTTTTTGAGAAAAATCCCCAACCCTGAATATACACTGGTACCGCTCAAGCGCAAACAGGTCCGGCTCATGGATGTTTCTCCCAAAGAAAAATCTCTTTCCTTTAGGCCTGACATGCCGGTGATGGATCTTGAAGCCAGAAAGGGCAACTTTAAAGAGGTGGAACTTGGTTTGTCGGCCGACAGCGCGGTTCAGGAAGCAAAAAGGTGTTTGCGCTGCGACATTTGCATCAATTGCGGTCGGTGTATCGAGGTCTGCCGGGACCAGATGGGCGTGGATGCGATTCATCTTTCTTATGTGGACATCAATCCCACAGCAGAAACGGATTTCCATCGTTCTTCCGAGTATTGTATCGGATGTGGGGCCTGTGCTGAAAATTGTCCCACAGCAGCCATCACCATGCACGATAACGGCGGTATAAGGACCCTTCGAATGTGCGGCGCCGAGATGGCTCGACATCAATTGATCACATGTGCTTCCTGCGGCAATGCGCTTATCCCCGAGAAACAAAGAAATTTCGTCATGAACCGCTTGGATGACAGCCAAAAGAGAAAATATTCGGACGTTATCTGCCCGCCGTGCGCCAGAAAAATCGAAGCAAAGAACCTTGTCGGTGAGATCCCGGTTTACTGACTATCAATAAACCGGGATTTGTCGAAGCGAAATCTTCTGATATTTTTTGAAGAAATTAGGCGATACAATAATCACACTCGACCGCCTTACCCGTTTCCGGGTTCCACTGGAGACTACAAGCCATCTCAAAAATACATCTAACGCTCAATTACGGTGTTGCCCCGCATGCGGGACTTCCCGTTGTGTTATATTTATGGAATGTGGGTCACGAGCCTCTTCAAAATGCTCACATACTCCTATGTATGCTCCGCTTTTTCATCGGCTCGCGCCTTGTCCTTGAACGTAATCTGCATTTTTGAGATGGCTTGTAACCTTACGGGCACGCAATAACGCAGCTCTTACATCTCACACAGATCTCCTGGTCCACAAACACGATGCCGTCCTTGGGCCGTTTCTGCATGGCGCCGGTGGGGCATGCAGAAACGCACCATGGATTCTCACACTGAAAGCACGTCATTCAAATATTGACAATTCGGGAAAGATTATCCGGGAGTTTGGTTCCCACTTCAATAATCCATCCAAAACGGGGAGAATCGATGGATTTGGGCAATGGGTTTAAAATTTGACATATAGGAAAGAAAGACTTGATCCTTTCGGCAATAGTGCTATATTGGGTCCGATTTCAGACATTGCTGATGGCTTAACCCTGTTCGGAGAAGGCGTCAAGCATGCTTTAAAGATTCGCATTCACGCGGATTTCAGCAACATAAAATACCGTTTGTTTTTGAATTGCGATCCGTGTTTAACCATAGTAATAAGTAGAATGATGAAAGCTTTGGAAGGGGAGGAGAGATGTCTGTTTCTACTACAAAGAAGGTTTTTAGCGTCTGTGCCACTTGCAGTGTCAGGTGTCCCATCGAGGTTGACGTGGAAAACGGTGCCATCAAGCACATTTGGGGCAATCCTCATCTGATCGGTGGAAGACACCTTTGCCCAAGAGGAATTGCCCAGAAAGCGACCCAGGCCGATACGGAACGCGTTCAATACCCGATGATCCGAGATGGGGAGAGGGGGTCCGGAAAGTGGAAAAAAGCCAGTTGGGATGAAGCTTTGGACTATGTTGCGGATAAACTCAAAGACATCACGGACAAATATGGCGGAGAGAGCGTTGTCCTTGGCGATAGGGGCGGTCCCTTTACCGATTTACACAAAGCTTTTATCAAGGCTCTCGGATCTCCCAATTACTTCAACCAACACGCCACCTGCTCTAACAGCGTCCACAATGCGCACAACGGTATCGCGGGCCAGAGACGGAATACGGTTACTTATGACTGGAAGAATTGCAACTATGCGATCCTTTATTCGCGGAACATCATTGAATCGCTCGGCACCAAAGAAGCAAAAGATTTTATTGATGCCTTAGAGAAGGGGGATGAAAGTTCATATATACGGATGTCCGATGGACCTATACAGCCTCCAAGGCTGACCGATTTTTTATCCTTCGTCCCGGAACCGAATATGCCTTAAATTTAGGATTGATCAACGTCATTGTGCGAGAAAAACTTTATGACGCCGAATTCGTTAATGACTGGGTTTCGGGTATGAAAGAATTGACGGCTTTCATAGCGATCCTTACACTCCGGAGTGGGCGGAGAGCGAAACCGGTGTTGCAGCGAAAGAGATAATTACTATAGCACATGAACTGGCGGAAGCCAAACCTTCCGTCATACTGCATCAAGGATGGATGACTGCGCGCAGTGCCGATGACTATTATTTCCGACGCTCCATTTACATACTTTATGGCTTGTTAGGGGCCTACGAGGCACCGGGGGGCCTGCTTTTCAATAAAAATGAAACCCATTGCGGTTTCAAACCGCTCAGGAAATTCGTGAATCTGCCGCCTAAGGTGGAAAAAAAGCGCTTCGACGGAATCGGATGGAAGTATAAACATCTTTCACCCGATTACGGTCTGGGGCAGATGCTTCCTCACGCGATATTGAATGAAGATCCGTATCCGGTCAAAGCATTCATTTGCTACCGATTCGACCCTCTCGCTGCATATCCCGACCCGGAAGCATTTAAGAAAGGTTTGATGAAGCTGGATCTTCTGGTTTCCGTGGATATTAATTTCAGCCAAATCGGATGGGTGTCGGACGTCATACTGCCCGAAGCAATGCATCTTGAAAGAACCGATCCCGTGATCTCCAAGGGCGGACCGAAGCCGGCCCTTTGGATCCGAAAACAGGCAGTAGAACCGAAATATGACAGCAAACCCAAGTGGTGGATCATCAAACAGCTCGCCGAGCGGTTGGGAATCGGCCAATACTTTCCCTATAATTCGATTGAGGAGCTGATTGCGTGGCAGCTCGAGGACATGGGATTTAAGCTGTCGGACTTCGATGAAAAAGGATACATAGCACTAACTCCGAAACAGATCCTTTTCGACCGCAAGACCGGTCTTACTTTTAAAACGCCCTCAAAGAAGCTTGAAATCGTATCCAGTATGCTGGAGGAGAATGGAATTCCCTCCTTGCCTCCTTATAAAAGCCCGGAGCCGCCCCCTGAAGGCAACTTCAGGCTGATTACCGGCAAAATTGCGGTTCATACCCAAGGGACCACTCTCAACAATAAATATCTTAACGAGATTCAATCCGAGAACCGGTTATGGATGAACAGTAATGAGGCCAAAAAGCTCGGAATCGAAGATAACGACCTTGTTGAGGTGTCATGTGACGGTGTCTCTCAGACCGTTCACGCTGCCGTGACGGATTACATTCACCCGGAAGTGGTCTACACGCTGCATGGTTATGGTCGCGATATCCCCCTTCAAACCAGGGCCTACAAGAAAGGCCTAAAGGACAACATTTTTATGAAAGGGCTCTTGGAAGTATCTGTCGGGGGTAACTGCCCGATTGCGGAATGTTTTGTGCGTGTTAGAAAAGTCTGAGGCAAGAGAGGAAAGGAGCGAATCTCATGAGCAGCTATTATATATTTCAGGATAAAAAAAGGTGTATTGGATGCAATGCCTGTGAAATACACTGCAAAACCAAGAACAACTTGTCTGTCGGTCCGTCTTTCTGCAAGATCATTCCCGTGGGCCCCAAACTGGCAGGAGACATTCCCAGGATCAATTTCGTATTCATGCCTTGTTTTCACTGCGAGAACCCTTGGTGTGTCTCGGCTTGCCCAACCGGCGCAATGCAAAAGCGGGCCAAGGACGGGATTGTATTTGTCGATGCTGCGTTGTGTGTCGGATGCAAATCCTGTATTACGGCCTGCCCCTGGGGCACGCCGCAATGGAATCCGGAAACCGGTAAAGTTTACAAGTGCGATTACTGCAAAGATAGAATCGATGAGGGACTTGAGCCGGCATGTGTTACAGGGTGCACAACCGCTGCGTTGAAATGGGTATCTCCTGCGGAATCCTCACGCATGAGGCGTGAGTTCTTTGCTAAAACGCTGGTTGATTCAAAAGCCTATCTTTAAGTAGAATGAAACATTGATGCAGACGGGTTTCTTGCGAAACTGAAAGCGTGTTTCCGGACCTGATTCATTTTTTATGTTCGACGTGAAGGACTTCTATCCGCATTTTTGGCATGGCTGCCATGATGTGCCATTCATCGGATATATCCACCGGAAAACGGATGTGGGTGGCATCAAGCAGGGTTTGCCCCCAAGTGGGATCAATTGGCACCCATATCCCATCGATGACCACTTCATTCCAGGCATGGAGACCGAATTCCTGATATTCATCACCGAGATATACCAAACCGCCGACGGTCCGGCAAGGAATCCCAAGAGCACGCGCCATTGCCGTAAACAATTTGGCATGTTCACTGCAATCGCCTTTCCTCTTGGCAATGATATCCATTAGGGTCAAAGGATTGGCGGTATAATCGTCTTCGATATATTGATAGACGAAATTAACCAAGCGGTTGACTTTCTGGGCAGTTGTCTTGGCATTGCCGACTGCGTTGCGGGCCAATTGGATAATTTTGGGATGGACGATTGGAACAGAGATGGTGTCTGTAAGATTTTTCTCAATTTCTTCCTTGGTGGCCTTCATTTGATAACCACCGCTATAATTTAGGGTCACAATAACGGAGTCATCGGCCTGGATATGTGTCACCGATTGCCCGGAAGCATTTTTGAGCAGCACGCCGGATTTTTTATCGATGAATAACTTCAAAAGCATAACTGTATCAGGATCGCCCAAGGGCTGGTTAACGGGCACCGTGTTTTTGACAAACAAACCACCGGACACGTCCATACGGGTCGCTACAGATTCCGGTTCGAGCCGGCATTCAAATACCTCTCCCAACACCATACGATAAGGCTTTCCGTCGGCACCAAATGTTTCTTTTACCTCAAGTCCGTCGAAGGCTGTTGTAGCCACCTCATAATAAGAAATTTTTACGCCGGAAATAACAGTATTATGAATTCCCATGATGCGGGATGTTTTTTCTTCCAATGCCAGTGTTTCTGAATTGAAATGCGGGCATTTGATTTCGTCGCCTTCTTTTGGATTTTGGGTGATCCATCTTTGAACGGCCGTATAATCTTTAATGCTGTATTCAAGGGATTCGATCATGTGGGTGCGCGTTTTCCCGCCTTGGGTAATGCTTGCTTCATACCCTTTTGATGTCCTGACAATTCGGGTTTCTGAAACATCGTCTCTATGTACCACTTTGTCCGAGAAACATATGATTGAAAACGGCGGCTGTGACATGAATTTTGCGACCATATGTATTTTCATCTCATCGGTTTCAATGCGCGATGGATACTGAATGATTCCTGATAATTGAATTTTATAGATTGTACCTTCCGGACCTCTTTCACGACCGGAAGTGCTTTTTAGATACCCGACTTTGCTTTTTTGGATGTAGACCCCGTACCAATCCGTTCCGAGACTTTTCTCCATAAATTGAATAAAAGTGGCATCTTTCTTGATATTATTGGATACCGGCCGAGAAAAAAATAAAGTGCCGCAGCCCATTGGAAGCAGCCATGTGAAAAAAAGCCCCGCAATGAACAAAGAACGCAACCGTTCCCGTTTCACTTTTTTCACTTTGTTATGACACCCTTCCTCATTCAAAGAATGTATTAAACGCTAATGGCCCGAATATTGCAGGGCATGGCATTATGTGAAATTATATTGTCGTAAGCCCCTACCCTGAAAAAAAATGGCTCGGAGCACCGAAAAATGTTAATCATATCATCTAAACCGGCGGTGCTGAATTCGATATCAATCATGAAATGTTGACATCGTGAGAACCTAACAGTATTAAGATTTATAAATTTTATCGACAGGAAGTATCATGCGTAAAACATTATTGGCCATTGGAATATATTTATTCATATTTTTAACCGGTACTGCCGGCTTGATTTACGAGGTAACCTGGCAGAAATATCTTAGCAGACTGCTGGGAAGCGACAGTGTGGCCACGGCAATCATACTGGCGACTTTCCTTGGAGGTCTGTCCGTAGGATATTATTTTTGCGGAAAATTAACAACAAAAATAAAAAGGCATTTCGTCGGGTATGCTTTTCTGGAAGGTATTATCGGCGTATGGTGTTTAGTTTTCCCTCATCTTTTCAATGTTCTGGATTTTTTAACAAAGCGTTGGAGCTTTTCCCCGCCTTTTTTGATTATCATTCAGGGAATATTCTGTTCTGTTTTGCTCATGGGGGTTCCCACCATTTGTATGGGGGGAACGATTCCCTTTCTGACCCGCGGCATATCCAGGAACATTACGGAAGCTACCAGTGTCCATGCCCTGGTATATGCCGTTAATACCGCCGGAGCATTTGCAGGAACTCTTTTATCCGGCTTTTATCTGATTCCCAACTACGGTCTGCCGGCGACCATGGTCAAAACCTCATTTCTGAATCTGGGAACATTTTTCTTTTTTCTTATCTTGCCGAAAATTTTAAAGCAGGGTGAAATTTCTCGAGAATCCAAGGAATATATCGAAAAAACGATGCCCGAACCTTCATCGGACATCGGGAGATTTCCGCCGCTTCTCCTTTACTCGATTGCCTTTCTGAGCGGTTTTTATGTCATGAGCTTGGAAAATGTTCTGATTCGTATCACCAACCTCTCTCTGGGAAGCTCCTCATATTCCTTTACGATCATTGTTTCGGTTTTTATACTCTCAATCGCCGCCGGCAGCTTTGTCATCAGCCGTTTTAAACAGATCTCAAGATGGCTGTTATATGTCAATCAGATTCTGATATCCATATTTCTGCTGATCATCTTTATCTTACTGGATAAATGGCCATACTGGGCGCATCTGATCCGGATATCGTTCCAGTCGAACATCGCCGGTTTCTGGGGATATTATCTGCAGGTTTTTTTGGCGCTGGCCTGTATTTTGATTTTACCAGTAGGGCTGATGGGGGCTACCGTTCCGATAATTTTTCACGAATTGAAACGGGATTTGCCTAAAGTCGGGCAGTATTCGGGAATGACGCTGACATGGAATACTGCAGGCAACCTGATCGGGAGCCTGATCGGCGGAATCTTTCTTTACTATGTTTTCAACAACCGGGGAGTGTTTTTAACAGCTGCGTTTTTAGCGGCTGTATCCGCCGGACTTGCCGGATGGCATTTATCCAAAAGGTATATTGCGTCTTCCGTAGTATTGTTTATTATTATCGGTTTCATGGGATTATCTTCTTCTTATCAATCAAAAAATTTTACGATCGGCACGTTTCGACTTCGAACCCCTTTGCCGAATTCTTTTTCCAATGCCAAAATATTTTTCAAAACATTATATAAAGGAATTGAAGTAAAATATTATAACGACGGACCAACGGCCACGGTGGCGGTCACGCAAGACAAAAAGAATTTTCCGTTTTTTGATAAAAAGTCGATGGCATTATTTATTAACGGAAAATCAGATTCTTCCACCATCGGTGATATATATACGCTTAAACTTCTCGCCCACATACCGGCCTTGCTGGCAGAGAAAAGAGACCACATTATGGTTGTCGGCCTTGGCACAGGTGTTACCGCCGGAGAGCTAACGCTTTATCCGGATGTGGATCGGATCGACATCGCCGAAATATCCCCTTCCGTTGTCTAAGCCCTCCCTTATTTTGGAGAATTCACGCATAACGTCCAAAAAGATCCGCGAGTCCATATCCTTTTGGGTGATGCCTTCCGCATTATCGGAAGAAGCAAACAAAAATGGGATATCGTCATCTCTGAACCCAGTAATCCGTGGGTTACGGGGGTTGATTCACTTTTCACTCGGAATTTTTATCAACTGGTTAAAAGCCACCTCACCGAAAAGGGTGTACTGATGCAGTGGGCCCATACCATCGTTGCCAGCCCCGACATGATTGAAATGATTCTGAACACGATACAGCAGGTATTTAAGCATTCTTATGTATTTCTTGGAGGTTCGGATTTGCTGATAATGGCTTCAAACCAGCCCATTACGTGCTCAAATTTAAAACAAGCCGAACTTCACTTTAAAAAATAATGAAAAGGTCCGACAGTCTCTTCGGAAAATCAATGTTTCATCACTGGCATCCATTCTCATTAAAGAGCGTTGGACCTCTTCGTATATCGCTGATTATTTTTCCGGATCGGGCATTCAAACCTTGGATTTTCCGAAACTTCACTATCTGGCCGGAAAAGATTTTTTTATCGGCAAAAATTTGCCGAAAAAGTATTTTTTAAATTCAAAAACCGCCGCATACATTGATGAGTATCTTTTTTATAAACAGTGTGAGAACTGGTCGATTAGTCCGGATACTAAAGAGGCTTTTATATCGCTCGTTGGAATCCACAAGATCAAAGATTGAATACGAAAATATATTGCCCATCACTAAAGCCTTATTGGAAAGGGCTTATTTGAGCGATCCCAAGCAGTATCCGCTGTCCGGGAAATTGCTTGGTGAATTCAGGGATGATCTGGTGGCATTCATTGCAAGGTATCCGGAAACCGAAAAAGAATGGGGCATCATCGGATTTGAGGATGCCTCTTTTCGCGCCAAAGCAGAACTCCTTTTGACCCATATCCGCGATTTCAGAAACTGGATGGTGCCCTATCCGCTGGATGGAATTATAACCTTACTTCAAAAAGGAATGTTGCAAGGCAAGGATGCCTATGAAAAGAATTGGTGCGCTCTTCAGCTGGCAGCGCTTCTCAAGGAAGAACGCGTTGACAGGAATTCGATCAATAAAATCCTTGAAAGCACCATCAAAGACAATGACGGAAAAATTCTCCTAAAGGAAGAAGACAGACATTTGTTGGAGCGGTTGAAGTTGGGGGAAAAGGGAATTATTGCTTCCGGAAAAAAATGAATAAACAATTTGAACAGATTGAGGCGGCGCTGAGAACCACCAAAGGAATTTTAGACCTAAAATGGCTCGACCAGGAGGCTCGCGCAAAAATATCCGAAATTGAAAATAACCTTTATAAAAATGGATTATCGGGATTAGGGGGGTACTATAACGAAGGTGTTGCGGATATTCTTTCCAGAAAACACATTTGCATCGTGCTAAACAATAATGAATTCAGGCATGCCACCGAGCCGTCCCTATTTTGGGTTGCCGGGGGCATTGTCATCGGTGAGGAGGTGACCGATGACTCGCGATTGCAGCCTCTTAAGGAGAAGAACACCGTCAAAATTCTTGGAAAGAAATTCGTTCTGCATTATGACAGGATGAGAGAAGCTCGAGGCCATCAGCCGGTTTTTGTTGTTCGAGGTCTTCCTTTTCATGAGATTGAGGGTATTCGCGGAATCCATGATGTCCTCTCCGCTTCTCCCGTCGGTTCGTTGGACTTGTATTTTAAAAAGCGATACGGCTGGGATATAAGCGCAAAAAACTTGGGAACCATCCTGATCGGGTTCAATCTGTCCTGAGAGCCTCGACAAAACGTTTTTAATCCTGGTAAAGAATCTTTGGCGGTAAAATCTGTTCCAGATGGGGAAAAGGATCCCTCTTGTGGGGGATATAAAGCGCTTCAAGGAATTCTTGTTTAAAACCCGCTAATGAAGCCAAATCAACATATTCGACCATTTGCGCCACCCAGTCGGACTCGGATCTTTTTTCCCGGTTCAGTAAAGTGACAAGGGCACCGATGCCGGCCGCATTACCGATGGGGATGATTTGATGCGGATCACAGTCGGGAATCATTCCCATGATCAATGTCTTGAAAGGGTCAATGTGAATTCCAAAACCACCGGCAATCTTCACCACATCAACCCGATCCGTTCCCCATTCTCTCATCAACAGTTTGCATCCGGTATAAATGGCGGCCTTGGCGAGCTGGATCTGACGAATATCTTTTTGTGTTATAGTGATGTCCCGACGTATAGCCGTCTCATCCGCCCAGGCGATAACAAATTCCCTAAGCCTCGTCTCGGCATTGATCCGAAAACGAAGGGATGTTTGATTCTGTTGAAAGGCTCCGCTTTTAGCAATGATCCCTGAACGATAAAGCTCCGCCAGAAGATCCATGATTCCGGATCCGCAAATGCCTCGGACTTGAAGTTCTCCGGGCTTTACATAGTTGGACCATGCGTCATGACCGACCACCTTATACAGTACTTCATGAGTTTCAGAATCAATAGCGATACGCTCAATGGCACCTGGTGCCGCCCGCATCCCGAAAGTAATCTCGGCACCTTCGAAAGCCGGACCTGTGGCACATGAGGTGGATAGCAGACGCTCTTTGTTTCCCAAAACCAGTTCGCCGTTGGTACCGATATCGATAATCAGTTGGATCTGATCGCTCCTATACGGCGCTTCCGCCGTTAAAACGGCAACATTATCGGCACCCACAAACCCGGCTTCATTGGGCAGTATGTGGACATACGCCGAAGGGCATATGTTCAGTCCTAACCTTCCGGCTTTGATATTCAGGCTTTTTTGAACAACCGGAGGAAAAGGGGCGCGGGCAACATATCTGGGGTCGAGTTTCAGAAATATATGATGCATGATGGTATTTCCGACGATCGTAACATCCTCGATATCCTCCGGAGTCAGGCATAAGCATTTACCTTCTGTTTTTGCCCGATGCTTTTGCACGCTACTGTAATTAAAATCTTCTGCCGATTCCGGGCAAGCGATATTATCCGGCCATGTCGAACACAGTAATGCCTCAATCATACTGTTAAGAGCCTCGATGATATCTGCACTCATTTGCGCAAGACCGCCTCTATTGTTCGCATGATAATTGATACGAGAAATCACATCCTCGCCATACTTGACCTGGGGGTTCATGATATACTGCGTATCAAGAATTTGGATAGCGTTTAAATGCACCAGGGAAGCAACGACGGTAGTGGTTCCGATATCAATGGCAATGCCAAAAGTGTCCAATACCCTTCCCGGTAGAATGCGGATAATCTCTCGATCCATCCAGACACTGACGGTAACATGCCAATGTTGTTCGCGAAGCCTGGAGGGGAGGTCCCTTAACACGTTAATATCACAAGGACATAATGATTCGATATCGCAAGCGAGGTTTTTTAGGCCATGTTGAATGCCCAATGCATCTAAAAGGCGTTCCAAATCTCCTCGAGAAGCATTTGCCGATGGAGGTTCCACGATCAAATCGTATTTTTCTATTATTGGATCATATGGGACAGATACCCGATGGAGGCGTTTGGAGACGACCTGCTTGGCAGCCCTGGATTCCTCCGGAACAAAAGCCAGCACATCACCTTTTATTGCCGCACAGCAGGCCAGACGGAATCCTTCAGTTCTCTGCTTTTTATCAATGAAATTCGCTTCTGTTTTCTGCCAGCTCGAAAGATTTTTTCGCCGGGAATCTATCCCATATTTCGCATAACGACCCTCAGAAATCAAAGTCCTGCATTTTCCGCATGTACCTTTCCCACCGCATAGC
Organism: uncultured delta proteobacterium; assembly: GCA_963778575.1. Taxonomy (GTDB): domain Bacteria; phylum Desulfobacterota; class Desulfobacteria; order Desulfobacterales; family UBA11574; genus UBA11574. The sequence continues at coordinate 127,245 of CAVZUV010000018.1, forward strand.
GATTCAATATTCTCGCCAAGCTCCCGAGCAGCCTCGAGAATCGTTTTCCCTTTAGGAATTTTTCCCCGTAAGCCCGAAGGTTGAAAGATAATAGTGGCTTTTTCCATGTGGTTTCATTCCGTGTGGTTATGATTTGTTATCCGTTCTTTCGAGACCTGAAACCTTTTATCCATTTCATTCCGTGAGGATCCCTGCCCATAACAAGGTCGGCAGCCTGAAGAGCGATTATTTCTTGTACTTTTAGTGGGTTGCATATCGGACAAGACAGCCCGGACACAGCGGCCATTGCCATGAAAAATGAAGTAAGATTTTCTCTGGCCGGCAATCCAAAAGAAATATTACTCGCACCCATGGTAATATTGACGCCATATTTGTCCACGATTTTGCCAATGGCATCCAGAGCAATCTTGCCTGCTTCCCATTTTGCACCCAACGTTAACACCAGACAGTCGATGACAACATCTTCGGCAGGAATGCCAAGTTTTGCAGCCTCTTCCATAATAATATCCGTGTTTTTCAAGCGGTCCTCGGCGGTTTGGGGAATACCGTCATCACCGCTGCACAGACCAATAACGGCTGCGCCATATTCTTTGATCAGAGGCAGCACCTTTTTTAGACGATCGGTCTCTGCGGTGACCGAATTTACCAAAGGCTTGGCACCGTCTTTACAGTAATAATTCAGCGCATATTCAAGGGCTTTCATGTTCGGCGTATCGATACATATGGGAGGATCATCGGCTGCGTCCTGAACTTCCTTGATCATCTGAACCAAAAGCGCCGGTTCGTCGGCTCTGGGAAGACCGGAATTAATGTCAAGGATGGCCGCTCCGGCATTTAATTGGGACAGCGCATCCTTTCGGACCATGTCAAATTTACCGGCTTTGAGTTCCGTTTGAAGTGCATTCCGGCCGGTGGGATTTATTCGTTCCCCGATGATGACCATACCCTTATCGCGGCAGATACCGACCTCATGTTTGGTTGACTTGATAACTGTCGTAAGATTTTTTGCCGTCATATTTAATTTCTTCCTCCATTGGCTATCATTTTTTTATTTTTTCAAACATACCTGATGCTGTTAATTTTGACAACCGGGTTGTTGCCCTACCCGCCCAAAATAGAAATACCCATGTTGAACCATTGAAAGATAAGTAAAAATCGGTTCAACCATGGGGATTTCTATTTCAAAGAATCTTGTAAAATTGTATCTTTTAATGATGCAATTCTAAAGGTGCTGTATTTTCCTCTATGGCTGAGGGGAGTAAGGCAATGTCTTGGGATATTTACCCTTTTCAAAATATGGGTCGGGTTTCTGGAATGTCCCAGGAACCAATTTAAACTCGCCATGGCGGTTGATGACCGGATAGCCGTCCTCCAGCCATCCCCTGAAACCGTCAGTGAGATTGTAAATCGGGCCGGTATATCCCATCATTCTCATGTGCCTGGCGACAATCGCTCCCCGGACACCGCCGTCTCCCGGAGCTCCGCCTTTACATTGGAGGTAATATGTCGCTGTGGGGTCCGGTGCCAGTCCGGGCAAATACCAAAAATCAAGTCCTGTATCCAGCCTAATGGCACCTGGTATATGGCCTTGTAAGAATTCGGATTCCATACGAAGATCGAGAAGCAAGGACTTGGGATCTTTCCATTTGCCCTCATCGATCCATATTTTCTTAAATGTTTTCATGTTCATGCCCACACCGTATTGCAGCATGATCGGCATCCAGACAGCCTTACCATTCATGTAAAGCTGTTTAGAAGTCAATTTCCCTTTAACCTTTTCCAGAGGAAAACCTTGTTTGTCAAGGAGGTAGGCCGTAGATGCTTCACCCAGCATTTTTTCCTTTTCTTCTTTCGTCCAGGGTTTGTTGACAAACGCCTTGATTTGATCCTTGGTCCAGTCTTTCGAATATTTGGCTCCGATATCCTTCGAATGCCAATCGATTTTCTCACCTCCATTTACGTTCCAGTTCGGGACACCGGAACCGGCGAATGAGACGCTCGTGAAGGCCAGGGCTATAAAAATCGCCAAAATCGACACCGCCGTTCTGTTAAATAGCTTCATACATCACCCCTTGTTCAGTTGTTATGCGATAGTTAAATAAGTTAAAAAAACACCAAAAGACAGTCAATTTTAAACCATCACCTCCTTTCTGTAGGTTAAACATTTCCGCAAAAAATTTGCACCCTATCTCTTTTCTTTATAGAGTGCTGCGTACTCTGATTTTCCGCTTATAAAATTTCGACTTGCCGAGGTTTAGAAGGATTATGCTTCTAAATCTTATATGCAGACTACCTTCCGTGCTTGCGATTCAAAAATCGTGCCAATATTATTACGCTACAATTTGACAGTGCAGGAATGGTTTTTCTTTTAATTAAGTCAAGATTGCAGGCAAAATTTTGCTTGACTGACCTTCCATATTGGAATATCACCTTCCAAAATGGATTTTATATTTTTGCATACGAAAATTTCCGGATAATATGGAGCCCTGAAATGAAGCCGACAGACCTTTCAATTATTGATGTACTCGATTTCCGTCCCGACCAAGGTTTGGTCGAATTGGAAAACCGGCGTGTTTTGATATTCGATGGAAATATTTTAATGGAACTGCGCCGCATGATCCTTGAGAATTTAGGATGGGAGCAGTGTCAACCCGTAATTTTTCACTACGGGTATGAAGTAGGAAACATGGATGCAAAAAGTCTGGGACAAATGTACAAATGGGACAGCAAAGAAGAATGGTTTCAGGCAGGTACGACCATGCAAACCCAGAGGGGTTATTGCAAAACGGTTTTGAATTATCTTTCTTATAATCCGGATGAGAAGCATTTGGTTTTTCGCGGACGCTGGTACAATTCTTATGAAGTCGACTCTCACAAACATCTTAATCTCACCGACAGCGGACCGGTCTGTTATGTATTATGCGGCTACCTTAGCGGTTTCGCTTCTTATTGTTTCGATCGGGAAGTCCTGGTTCAAGAACAGGAATGCCTTCATCGACAGCACTGTTCGTTCGAGGGAAAATTCGTGGAAGAATGGGGAGAGGCGGGAATTAAATTCATGGAAACCAGCAAGAATAATGACCTCCGTCATAAATACGCCCTGTTAAAAAAAATGGCGGCCGGCCGCAGCAAAAAAGTTCCCAAAGGCAAAGGCGAGAAAACAGAATACCTTAGCGTATATAATGATCTGGAGATACTGCCGTTCCGGAGCAAAAGCATGGCAAGAGTTTTGGAAATGTCCCATCAAGTGGCCAAAACCGTTGCGAATGTGTTGATTACAGGAGATACAGGCGTGGGCAAAGAGGTAATTGCCAATTTTATACATTCGGTGTCTCTGATATCAACGTCCAGATTTCTACCGATCAACTGTACGGCGCTGCCGTTGACCTTGCTGGAATCCGAGTTGTTCGGACATGTTAAAGGATCTTTCACCGGTGCAGATCGAAATAAAAGAGGATTACTCATTGAAGCCGGTGACGGAACCATCTTCCTCGATGAGATTGGGGATATCGCACTTTCAATCCAGGCAAAGCTTTTGCGCGCTCTTCAGGAAAAGAAAGTCCGCCCAGTGGGCGGCAACACGGAAGTGCCGATCAGGGCACGTATAATTGCAAGCACCAATAGAAACCTTGAAATAATGATGAAGGAAGGAAAATTCAGGGCAGACCTTTATTACCGGCTCAACGTCTTTCCGATTCATATACCGGCACTACGTGAACGAAGGGATGATATATTACCTATCGCACGGTACTTTCTGTCAAAGTTTGCCCCCGGGTCTCTCGGCTTTTCACCTCGAGTCGCCCGTGCACTCGAAAACTACGATTGGCCGGGTAATGTCAGAGAACTCGCGAATGCCGTCGAGCGAGCCAGCATTCTTGCTGGGAAACAAAAAATACGATGTGAACACCTCCCGCCCGTGATGACCGTCGGTGATAAGAATTGCGGATTCAATCACGGAACGGCTGAATGGCCGGCTCTGGAGGAACTGGAGCAGCAGTATATTTTAACCGTACTGGATCACTGTGAAGGCAAAAAGATGAAAGCAGCCGAATTGCTGGGCATCGGCACCAATACCCTATGGCGAAAACTCAAAAAATATAAGCCCGACTAGACCGGATTTCCTCAAGCCCAATTTCATAGATATTTAAACCGGCATAACAGGTGCATTTCTGCAGCTGATTTAACGTCTCGACAGTTCTGCTATTCCGGGATGCCATCATTTTGGGGCGAAGCCCCAAACTTGTCTGATCTCACTAAAGCAAAAGCGCCCAATCTATGGTGACTAAACTTGGGCGCTTTCAACTTTAGAACAATATATTTTAGAAACCGTGCTCGGTCTTTAGCCACACCCGCGAGGAACTTTTGAATCCGCAGCACCGGCACGCAGGTATGTTAATATATCAAGCAGATCCTGTTCGGACAGCTTTTCCCACTGCTCTTTACATGGGTATTGCTCATATTTGTCTTTTGCAAATATACTATTCCATTCTTTAATCTTTTTCTGGAATGGACCCAGTGCCTGCGCTTTGTCTCCATTATGACACAAGCGACATTTCGTTCGGAAAAGGTATTTTCCCTTGCGGCTATTTGCTTTCTGAACTCCTGCAATCCCCAAACTAAAAAGGCTTAATGATAATATCACTGTAAAAAATATCAAAATCCCCTTTCTACTCATATTTCTCCCCTTTGTTTTAAATATCAGCTAAGATGTTCTATCCAAAATGTCTCGGGAGTTTGTTCAAAAAACCAGATAGCGGTCACATTCTTTAATCATCTCCGCGTTTCTTGCCTGTGTGGCGAAGTCTTTGAAACCAACGCCGGGCACATCCCCCTCAAGACCGTTGGCGCGGAAGCTTACATCACAAACCGACAACTTGGCTTTTCCCACCAATTCCGAGAACTCAGGCTTTTGAGTGAGCACCACTCCCTGACCGGTGAAAAATATCTGTACCTTCTTGCCCTTTTTGTGAGCGGCGTTTGTTAAAGCGATAACTTCATCGAGATGTTTGTTCGAACATACCAGGATACCTAATCGATCTCCCATAACAATTAACCCCTTTGATTGAATTTAATCTATAAGAAGGTCCTATCAAAACCCAATAAATGTGAAACTTTTTCGATAATCAAGGCCGACCAAAGGTTTTCATCTATGTGTACATGCAATATTCCACGCACGAAAACCCGAAGAAATCGCGACTCATCGGAAAAAGAGTCAATGATGTCCGGAAGCCGATTACCACCAGCAGATGATCCGGTCATGTGAAAAGATATCGTCCACAAGAGAGGACCAGTTCACATCTCCTTCATAAAGGGTAATGACTTTGTCTCTTTCACCTTCGGAAAAAGCGTCTATCAATTTCTTTTCAAAATCATCGGGTGTCGACCGAACGATATTTAGCACTTTCATCATGAATCGCCTTTAAAACGGGATGATAAGATCAACCTCTTTGAGCTTGATCAATAAATCCTCGATAGTTACGGGTTTGAAGCCGTATTTTTCGACATTGGCCGGATGGTTGGAGTAACGTTCCCCTTCCATCTCATCAATGAACTCCATGTTGTCCCGGTATGCTTCGTCCATATTTTTAATTTCATGATTCAGGACATACATTTGAACCGAGGCTGCTTCAAGCAGCAAACCAAGGCTGGTTCGCAATCCTTCATACTGCTGGTCGATATCCTTGATAAGTACCGCAACTTTATCAACTTTGGCCAACTTACCCTCCTTTTTTGATCAGGTATTTTGTATACCCCGCCTCATCAACGTAGCCCAGAAACTCATCACCTTGCTTTTTGGCAAAATCCGGCATGTCTTTTTTGGATCCAGGATCCGTGCTCCACAATTCGATAATTTGCCCCTTCTTCAAGCTCTTTAGTTCTTTTTTAACCCTCAGGATCGGCATGGGGCAGCTTAAGCCGCGGCAGTCCACCAGAAGGTCCGCCTTGATGTTTTCAAAGTCATTCATAGTATCACTCCTTTAAAATGTTATGACGAATTTTTCCGTTTTTGAATTATATACGGCAAGTAAATACCACAAAAGGAAAAAACCGATATATAAAACCGGCGTCCAGGTCCAACCGAAAATATCAACGGTATAAATACCTTTGCCCAGAAAAGGACCCAGAGCGGTACTGGACACAGCATGTTTGGTTATCGGATAAACAGTAGCAAAACCGACAATTGCTACCCAGACTTTTGTGTTGCCTTCGCCGGCCCGCCACAAACCGGAGCTGGCGCAAGCGCCTGCAATGACCATTCCAAAGCCGAATATACAGCCCCCGAGCAGGCTTCCCAACCAGAATCGGTGGTCGACGCCATTGGAGGTCGGTTGGAAAAAACCGTACTTGATCACCGCAGAGCCGGCACTGTAAATGATCAGACTCAATATCACGGCCTTGACCATTTCGTAATCACCTGTCATAAAAGGGTTGCGGAAGGTTCGCTGGAGGCAAAAGCGTGCCCGCTGCATGAAAAACCCGACCAAAAGCCCAAAAAAAGCCATTCCACCGATAACTGTCTTATTAAAAGCCGAGTAGATGTAAAAGGAAAGACAGATCAAGAGATAAATCCCGGCTCCAATATAGGGGTAAACCTTGCACCAGTTTATTATTGGGGTTTTTTTGCATTCCAAAGGTTTCTGATTGGGTATTTTCACCGGCCAGTTCAGCATCTCCCATATCAGATATTTAACGCCCAGAATCGCACCGAGTGCGAGTCCGATCATCATCATAAAACCACCCAGGGAATATACACCGACTGCGGTGTAAAATCCGCCCTCAATACATCCGTTGGCAAAGGAAGAACCGACTCCCATTAAGGCGCCTCCAATAAACCCTTTAACATACTCGCGTCCGGGTGCGCGATAGGTGCTGAATTGACCTTTCATCATTGCCGCACCCATTGCCCCAAAAATCATCCCGAAATTCATCACGGAGACAGGATGGAACCATGGGGTAAGGGGGGGGGTCTTATTAAATCCAATCCATTTCCCAAGACCGGCATAGTAATACAACTGATCACCCCAGTTGCCGTAACCTGAAGAAATCCCCCAGGGGTATCGCCACAAAAAGATGAATATGGCCAGAATGCCCAGCGCAATGCCTGCCACCCAGAGAGGCATATCCTTTATGAAAATAAAATTGTAACCATTTTTGATTTCTTGCCAAATGTCGCTAGCTAAGCTTGTTTTTTCCAACGGCAAAACCTCCTTCATATTTCTTGTTTCACTATCATCGGGAAAGAATTTATAATTTTGAATACGGTCTTGTAAACCGAACCTTACAGCGTGTTATGAAAAAGCTTATATTTGCTTTTTGAGCTTGATTCCCCGCTGCAAACTCGACAAAAGTCCAAGGTTGAGTGCGAAATCCGACTTCCGAAGGCCTATGCATATTTTATACCATTTAGACGGACAAATAATCGGACTGCAAGATAGCTTCAGATCAAGTGTGTCGTCACAAAAATTTCGTTTTGATCGATGATGTGAAGATTCTTTTATGTATTTTCGATCCTTTTTGGCATTCGGGTAATTTAAATGAACACAATAAAAGCGCTTGAAAAAATAATTTTTAATCATTAGAAATTCAAACAACATCAGCAGCCTTTAAAACCAAATACGCAATTATTCATGCTATCGGCGCCCGCTATATTCCAAATTGGAATCCTGCCATCCAATAATTTTATTTCAGCAATTCATCATTTGGTTTCCATAAGAAAATGAACGGTTTCTTCGTCTCAGAATTTCTTCGGTCTTGACATCAGAATGTACCATGCGTTACGAAGAGAACTTGCGTAAGTTCAGGATTCAGATTTTAAAACGACTGCTGATCCAAGGGTTATTTATGCCAAAGCCGTTTCAGAACCTTCACAAAGTGATGTTTGATTTGATTACCGAAAAACGCTCTGTGGAGGGTAAAATTTGTACCTGTTTGAGGGTGAAAGCCCGAGTTCTACTCGTTGAAAACGTTTGTTTGCCGATATGTTACTGAAAAAACCCGGCACCATCAGCTCCTTTTTGAACAAAAAGGTCATCTTTATCCTCGTTTTGCAGGCTGCAGGTATTATTTCGATTTCCGGATATCATGCATGGCAAAAGAGTTCAGCCGAATGCATTCGATGCCATGCAGACCGAACAAAAATGACGCAACTCGGGCATCCCGAATTTTATATTACTCCGAAAATGGTGGCCGAACAAAGCAAGCACACCACTGCCCAATGTCGGGATTGCCATCTGGGTAACGGCCGCGCAAAGGATAAGGACAAAGCCCATAAAGGCATCTTGAAAATGCTCGTTATCGGTGAAGAATCCGATCTTAAACAGCGAAAGACCTTTTATCCGACGGCATTGAATCCCACCGGTCCCGATCGATTCTTTAGATTTATCCCAAAAATAAAAACAGATGGCGGATTCCGATACCCTTATGAGGTGCGTACCCTTTTATGGAGCGACCGGAATCCGGAAACCTATAATTTCGACCCGGAACTGGCACAAAAAACCTGTGCCAAATCCGGCTGTCATCAAGAAGAGTTCAAGCAATTTCGGACCACTCTGATGGGTGCCAATTTCCGCCAACGGACCATGAGAACCTGGATGGATCCTTACGGCCCGCACAACTGCGGCCCTTCGTTTGCCGACCTTCCTCCGGAGAAAATACTCAAGGCTTCGGGTTTTGATTATCGAAATACGAAAAGAATTCGTCAGGACCTTAATGTTCCATTCACTCGAAAGCAGGCGAGGGACAAGCAGAGAATCTGCAACACCTGTCATGCCGGCTGCCTGGATTGCCATTTTACGCCCCAAAAGGGAAAGCCCCATGAATTTACAAAGATTCCGAAATCTGAAAGTTGCAGTGGATTCGGCAGGGCCAGCATGTGTCATTCCGGATCCATGGAAAGCCGCAGAGGCGAGACTTATATCGGTGGAAATTATTCAATCCCTTCCGGCTTTAAGCCTGATGTGCATTATAAAAAAGGCATTCGCTGTATAGATTGTCATCCTTTGGGGAAAAAAGGGATGGGGGATATGCAACGCAAGGCCGATTGCCAGGACTGCCATATTGCCATTGAGAAAGCCCATTCTAAAAGTATCCATAAAAATCTTGATTGCGCAGCATGCCATGTCAATGAACTCGGAGGCTATCAAATCACTATCTGGGGACCTGGATATTTTGCCGGTTCGCGCAACCCCTTTTATAAATATGCACTTTATTATGGGACCCAAAAACCTCCGATTTTAATGAAAGACCAAAAGGGGACCTGGATGCCGGTCAAAATAATGCCCCAAGCAGTCGGTAATATAAAACAAAAAGTAGCACCATCTTCAAAGGTTCAGTTCAGATGGCCGGACGGAGAAACCAAGGACGCCTATTATATCGTCGGCACTTTTGACGGGCTGCCGAAGGACAACAACCACCTGCTTTGGCTGGAAATTCAACAGGCCGACCATCCTTTTGGCAAGGCACGGTCCTGTGAAAGCTGTCATCAGGAACAGCAGCTGTCGGTGTCGACCTGGAGGTTTCTCGATGACCAGGGATCTGAAGATACTTTCACCGGCGGGTATGAAATCGTGGCAGACCAAAGTGCGCTGTTGGTACGAAATATGCGTAACACGTCACCGATAAAGCCTTTTAAGGGTTACAGTTTGAGTGATTTTGCATCCTGGTTGTATTTAAAAGACAAATGGAGAATCAAAGGAGATTTTAGTATTAAAACCGATAAAACCAAATATCGCGTTGATCTGGAAAAATACCAAAATCTTGCTGAAAAACTGAAAAAACTTGACCCAAATGCCAAACACCTGGATCCAAAATCACTACGCCGTTATCAAAATATTAGAAGAGCCGCGCTTCACAATATCGAAGATGAAAAGATTGTATCGCGTCTGAACGACTTCTTCTCTAACTAAATTAAATGTTAGATAATTCATCTTATTCAGATAGAAGAACGTTTTTAAAGCAGGTTTGTAAACTGTTTTCTTTTTCCGGTTTATTTTTAATGGCGGGCATGTATTTGCTGTTTGCCTTTCCAAAGAAAATACGCAAAAAGAAAACAATATATGTGTATGCTTGCGGTGAGGATGAATTGCCGGTTCAAGGGGTTAGGCAATATTATGTTAACTACTCTTTGCATGGCAAACCTGTCACCAGAAAAATTTTCATTGTAAACACCGGCAAAGAATTGTTCGCTTTATCATCAATTTGCACGCACCTTGGTTGTCTCATAAATTGGTATCGACCTGAAAACAGATTTCTGTGCCCCTGCCATGGTGGGCAGTACGATATCAGCGGAAATGTCTTCGAGGGCCCGCCCCCGGCCCCTTTGAAGCGCCTTCCTCTGAAAATTAAACATCAGAAAGTACATATCGGCATAAAGGCATAAGGAAGAAGATATGGGACGTTTTCTTGATTGGCTTGATGGTAATTTCAGAATAAAAAAACCGCATCGCCGATTTCTGTATCGCTCGATTCCCGAAGGGGTCAATTATTTTTTTTGTTTTGGCGGGATCGCATTTACTTTGTTTATCTTTCTCATTGTCAGCGGCATGATGCTGGCCATCTATTACGTGCCTTCAGAGAATGAGGCTTTTGCCAGTATTTTGCACATCAATAATGAAGTGCGCTTGGGCTGGCTTATCCGGTCATTTCACAAATGGTCGGCCAATTTGCTCATCATATCGATTATTCTCCATTCCATCCGGGTTTTTGTTTACAAAGCTTATCGACATCCTCGTGAGCTAAACTGGATTGTGGGAACGCTAACGCTCATTCTGACATTCGCCTCAGGATTCACGGGATATCTGCTGCCCTGGGATCAGAAAGCTTACTGGGCCACAGAAGTCGGTACCTCCATGGTGAAAACGCTTCCGGTAATAGGCTCCTATATCTGCTATATCCTGCGCGGCGGTGCAGATATAACCGGCGCCACCCTGATTCGATTCTATGCCATTCATACGCTGTATCTCCCGCTTTTCATGTGTTTGCTGCTGTGGGCCCATTTTCATCTGGTAAAACAGCAGGGCGTAAAAGGGGGGTTGTAACGTGAATCGACAAAAGGAATTTTACCCCGATTACCTTATCGACATTCTTTTGGTGATCTTTTTAATGGTCGAGTTGGTCCTTACACTCTCCCTGATCTACCCTCCGGACATCGGCCGTCAAATTGATTTTTCCACACCGTTCAGCCCCAAACCGGAGTGGTATTTTCTCTGGTTGTATCAACTCATTCGATACTTTCCAGGAAAGTGGATCATCATCGGCACGATGGTTATACCGCTGGTAATAATTTTGGTGTTCATTTTTATTCCCTTAATCGACAGGGGCAGGAATGGAAGATTAAAGGTTTTGATTGCCGGATCACTACTACTGCTTTCCATTGGGTTCTTCACGAGCTTTGCCGCGCTAAATCCATAACCGTTTTTAAGACAGCCCCCGAACCGGGGAGCCTCCATTCTGGAAACTCAAACATTCCAAAATGGAAAATAATTGCCCCGATACATGGCTTGCCAAACTGTTGAAGCATTAAATATCTCCGTGAATATACATTCCTCGCATCATCTTGGATAATTCAAAATTATCGACAAGGATTGGCATGGATTTTGATAGGCATTGTAAGATATTTATTTTTTTTGCCCAATTATTTCCGTTTGCCCTTTTATAAACGCGTAAACGGAATGCATCATGTATGTTTAAACAAGCTGCGCGTTTTATGGACATCAAATAAATCAGTGTTTGGAAGTATTAACTTATTATTTGTTAGGAGGAGGAAAATTTATGACCTATTACATGTACAGCAATACTCAGGAAGTGACCCCTTACGAGAGAATGATGGCATCACTAAACGGTGAGAAAACCGACCGCGTACCGGTAAATTTTTACCCGAGATGGGCTGCTTTGGAGTATGTCGGGGCCACTTTTAAGCAAGCTTGGGAAGATCCGGATCTTTATGTCAAGGCACAGATTTTGGCCCAGGAGCGGTTTCAATACGACTGTATCATCGACTATGATATGATGGGGCCGGTAGAAGAAGCCATCGGCGCAAAACTCAAATATCCGGATAACGATGTGCCTCAAATTGCCGAACCGCTTATCAAGACCAAAGAGGACATGAAAAAGGCAAAATGGAAACTCGATCCCCGCAAAGACGGTAACATGCCCAAGGTTCTTTATGTAATTCGGCGTCTCAAGGAAGAATTGATCAAGCGCGGCCGGGGAACCCAGCATGTGCCCATCATGACCTGGGGGAGCTGCCCTTCCCGAACCGCGGCCTGTTTGACCGGGTTTAAAGAGTGGTTTCTGATTGTTGCCAGGGATCCTGACTGGGCTGTGGAACTGATGGAACTGGCGCTTGACGGATGGCTTCAGCTTGTCATTGCAGCCTGGGAAGCCGGTGTCGACTGCGTGTGGGTGAATGATCCGGTCTCCGCCCGCGACTGTATATCCAGAGATCACTATGAAAAATTGACCCAACCTTACGAACGAAAATTTATCGAAGCCATTAAAAGAGAGACCGGGATGAACGTTACCATGCATCCTTGCGGCAACTGGCATGATCGCATGGATCTCGTTTACCAGAATCAAGCGGACTGCTATTTCTTAGGCCCCATGGATATAGAGATGTGTACAAAAGTAGCCGTCGAAACCAACGAAAAAGGACTTTCCCGGGTAAAGGCTTTAAACGGTAATGTTGGAGCGGCCACCAAAAGTACGACAGACGGCCAAACACCTGTACCATATGCCACCACCATGAAAAGAGGGAAACCCGAAGATATCGAAAAAGAGTCCAAGGCTGTCATTGATATTGTTGAGGGTGCCGATCTACGCTGCATTCTGGGTACGAACTGCTGGGACGTCAAGGGGTCTTCTTTTGCCAACCGCGACGCGATGGTATATGCCGCCAGAAAATATGGCCAGTATAAATAGCTTTAGATCAAGGAGATTAATAAAATGAGCATTATAGAAGCAATCAGAAAAAACATTTATGACGGAGATGAAAATAATACCGTCGAGCTGGTCAAAACAGCGCTGGATGAAGGAAAGACCGCCACTGAGATTCTGGACGATGGTCTTGTTGCCGGCTTGCGTGACTGTGGTGACGGCTTTGAAAGGGGCGAAAAGTTTATTCCTGAAATGTTGATGTCATCGGAATCCATGAAAAAAGCAATGGAGATCCTCAAACCGTTGCTGCTGGAAGGTTCCGGTCAGGGAAGTGCCGGGAGGGCGGTGCTGGCCACTGTCGAGGGGGATGTTCACGACATTGGTTTGGAACTGGTGGGAACGATGCTCGAAACCGCAGGCTTTGAGGTTCGTAACATGGGCCCGGATGTCCCGACGGAAGATATTATTGCAGCCGTAAAAGAGAATAGTCCCCATATACTAGGGCTTTCAGCGCTGCTGTCCAATACCATGGACATCATGCCGGACGTCATTGAGGCGCTGGCAAAAGCCGAACTTAGAGATTCTGTAAAAGTGATGGTTGGCGGCGCGCCGGTTAAGCAGGATTTCGCCGACGAAATTGGTGCGGACGGCTGGGCTTACGATGCCGCCAGTGCCGTACCTAAAGCTAAAGCATTGCGTTCCCAGTTACCCGAGTAACGGCTTCCATGGTACTGCAGACGATAACGGCAATGACCCGTCAAAACGGATCATTGCCGTTGCTTTGGTTCACCTCCGTTTTGTAGACCGCAAAATTGGCCGACATGATTTTGTGGTCGATAGTTGTTTATTTTTAAGATGACTTATTAGCTTGGACGGCTTTCATGGAGAACTCGCAAGATCAAAGCTCGAAGTTGTCGAAATTTATTAGTAGGAACCGCAAATTAAAAAAGGAGGAATACCATGCGGGAAAAAGACAAGAATAAAAAAGAAAAATCGTCTCTCATGGAAAAACCGCTTTCACGCAGAGATTTCTCGCGGATTGCCATGACATTCGGTGTCACTTCCACATTGTTCGCTTGGCAGAGCTTTGCCGACGCGGGTATTATGCCGGATGCTCACATGCTGGCCCAGAAGGCCAAAACCATTCAGGACTCGCGCTACAAGGCCAAACCAAAGTTCAAATTTCGCTTCGGGGCTGCAGGACACAGTATCGACACCACGTGGGTGGCAAAAATCGGTACCGTCGATTTTGTCAGGGAAGTTGAAGAAAGGACCGACGGGGAAATTCGTATCGAGTATTTAGGATCAAACGCCATCTGCGGCGAAATGACATGCGCTGAAAAATGCGTTCAAGGGATTGTCGATCTTTACGTCGCTTCCACCAATAATTCGTCGACCATCTGTCCATATTTGTTGAATCTTGACTGGGGAGCCCTTTGGCCGAACCGGGCGGCCCTTTATTCTTTCGCATATGATCATCGGAGCGAGGATCTTTTCAGGGAACCCATGCGCAGGCACTATGGTCTGGAAATGCTGTTCGGCGACTACGGGCTTCGTGGATTTTTTATGAGCAAAAGGAAATACGGAGAAGGGACGCCTGCTCTGGATACGTTGGCCAAGCTCAAAGCAACCGGGGCCAAGATTCGAACCACCGGCACCTATTTCGGACTGATCAGCATGCAGCTGATGGGCATCAATCCGGTGGCAATCTCCTATGAGGAAGTTGTGGATGCGGTACGGCAGGGAGCTATCGATGGTGCCGAAGCCTGGGAAATCCCTTTCAGCATGATCCATTTCACCGAATATACCGGACAATATCTTTACCTGAAATACTGCTCCGGCAACTGGGTCACCGGCATGAATATCAACAGTCTTCGCAGAATGCCGGAACGGCTCCGGGAAGCCATCATGGAAGCCGCCTATCTGACACAGGTCGGCGTCCAAGGCAAAGAGGAAGCGTCTATTGCGATTAGGGCCGGTGCCGGGGATAATGAAGATCCCCCGGTGGGCAGTGAGCACTGGCGATGCTGTATTCGAAACATCAATTGGTCCGATGCGGAAATGGATAAGCTCGAAAAGCTTATTTCACCCAAATATAATCCTGATCCGTGGAAAGAGCAGATAGAAAAACAAAACAAACTTTACGGTCGCGGCGACATTTTTGAAAAGATGTATGCCATCGCCCACGAAGTCCCAAGAGGTGCTTACGCCATTGATGTAGCGCCCCATCGCTGGTGGAAACCCAATCCGCCCTGGTGGAAAGACGGCGAATGGAAACGCGGCAAAGGCTATTGGATAAAAAACACCAAAAAAAAGTGTTAAACGATCATGCAGTGTCTTTTTAATTACAAGAAGGCATTGCATGCATTTTAAATCAGCACAAAACCAAGATGCCGGTTCACATAAGATATTCGATTATTATAATAAAATCGGTATCAACCTAATATGAAATCTGAAAGTTTCATATAACCCTAAATATAAAGGGAATACGACAATGGGATTAAAAGATAAAATATTGGTGACGGTTGATGGCTCGGATTGCTGTATGGAAAGTATAAAGCATATCACCAAACGAGATCCGTTTCAAAAAAAACACCTGGTCCTGTATCATGTTTTTATCGACCTGCCGGATTTTTACTGGGACATCGAAATGGAGCCGAAAAGCAGGGGGGCGGTGACTTACGTCAGAGCCTGGGAAGCTGCTCAAAAAAATAAAATCGAGCAGTTTATGGAAAGGGCCCGCCAAATACTAATCGATGCCGGTTTCCCGAAAGAAGCGGTCACCATTAAAATCAAACATAGTGAGAAAGGCATTGCCGGAGATATCATCGAAGAAGCAAAAGACGGATATTTGGCTGTGATCCTTAGTCGAAGATGCGAGGAAGGATTGCCGGAACCATTTTTAGGCAGCAACGCATCCAAGATCATTCACGGCCTGCACTTTGTACCTGCTTTTATCGCCGGGAAGCGGTTGCCAGGCAAAAATATTCTGGTTGCTTTGGACCGGTCTGAAAGTGCTCTACGGACTGTCGAATTTGTGGGAGAGCTGATGGGCGGCTACGATTTTAAGGTTTTGCTGTTGCATGTACTCCGTGATGGAAGACACATAAAATCGGTGCTATCCCATAAGCCTTTCCCCGAGGAAGAAGTGAAAATCGCCGAACAAAAAATACAGGCTGCATTTGATGAAGCCAAACGCCGTTTGTTGGATTATGGATTTAAATCGGATCACGTAAAAAGCAAAGTCATTTCCGGCGTTTCAAGTGTGCCGAGCGCTATCGTTCAAGAAGCGGAACAGGGTGGATATTCTCCGATTGTCATCGGCAGAAGAGGGGTATCCAAATTCCAAGAATTTTTTATGGGAAGCGTTAGCAATCAAGTCATTCAGCTTGGGATTGAGCAGGCGGTTTGGGTGGTAACATAGAGACTGTGACATGCAAGAAGCCTGATAGTCTTAAAAAACATTATCGCTTTTTATATAGTTTATTAATTGGTTAAAGAATAAAATTAGCAATGGTGAAATAAATGGCAAAAAAAATCTTGCACTGGCTTGATCAGAACATAGAAAACTCTCTGATATTCCCGATGTACTTCATCATGATGGCGATAATGGCCATCGGGGTAGTGCAGCGCTTTGTCTTCAGAACCGCGTGGCATTGGGCGGTTTACGTCTGTATCGGCCTATTTGTTTGGTTTTCCTGGCTGGGATGTTCCTGGAACGTCAAAGAGCGCGCCCATCTCAGGCTGGCCGCCTTTCGCAATAAAATGCCCCGCAAAGTACAGCTGGGTTTGCAGATGCTTGATTATACCCTCTGGATCGCCTTCGGCATTATCGCGTCTTATTATTCCGTTATCCAGATTATGCGACTCCAGGAAGTCGGGGCCTTGATGTACGGCACTGAATCCATCCCGAAATGGGTGGTCCCGGCCTGCATCCCCGTTTCGTTTGCGGTTTTGTTTTTCCGGGTTATCCAGTGCGCAATCCAAGATATCAAAGATTACGTTCGTAATGAACCGCTGAAGTTAACGCCCACGGCGACAATAGAATAACCCTTGAACAATTTGGCGTTGTCTGCTCAATTTAAATCGAAGGTGATCAAAGCGTAACATTGGGGGAAGAATGTTCGGAATACCGGAAAATGTAGCCATCTGGATCATTACCGTCATCACCGGGATATTTTTTATCGTCGGCGTACCGATTTTTTTATGCGTGGCCTTCTGGGCCACCTTGGCGTCGATCGCCATCCACTTCACCATCCAAAATATCGGGATCACATCCTACCAGGGCATCAGCAGTTATGCGCTCCTGGCCATGCCGCTGTTCATCCTGACCGGCGACCTTATCGGCGCCGGCGGAATCGCCAAAAAATTGTCCATCATGGCCCGCCGGGTACTGGCGCCGTTGAGGGGCGGGCTTGCCATGGCCTCCATTGCCACCTGCAGCTTGTTTGCCGCCATTTCCGGCTCCAACTCCGCCACGGTGGCGACCATCGGCCGCATTTTAATCCCCGAATTAAAAGACCAGGGATACAGCGAAGAATTCTCGGCAGCGACCGTGGCGGCCGGCGGAATTGTGGGAATCCTGATACCACCCAGCATCCTGATGATCGTTTACGCTTTTACGGTCAATCTGAGCGTTCTCGACCTTTTCAAAGCCGGCATCTTGCCCGGAATTTTGGTCAGCTTTGCTTTAATAGCAGGGGCCCGATACTGGTGCCGCAAGTACGACTGGGGGCGCCCGGAACCGTTTGTTTTCAAAAAAGTCCTCCTTGCGACCTGGGACGCCAAGTTAGGCATTGGCGCCGTGGTCCTGATTCTCGGAATTATTTACGGCGGCATTGCTTCACCCACGGAAGCCTCCGGCATTGCCGCGGCTTACTGCCTGATTGCCGGCGTGCTGCTGACCCGTGAGATCAAGCTCAAGGACATTCCTGCCATATTTCTTTCCAGCGGGCGCGTCAACGGCTTGCTGGCGCCGGTGGTTTCGGTCTCGATCGTTCTTCAGCAGGTCTTTTCGATCCTGGGCGTCCAGGATGCCGTTGCGCAATATATCCATAATTTTGGCGGTAAATTCATGATTATGGCCCTCATGATGCTCACCATTATCCTGGCCGGCGCCATTATGGAATCCATTTCAGTGACCATCATCCTCGCCCCCATCCTGGCCCCCATCGCCGAGTCCATCGGCATGAATCCGGTCCATTGGGGCGCTGCTTTTATCGTGGGCTTGTCCATCGGCTTTATCACGCCGCCGTTCGGCCTGGATCTGTTTGTCGCTTCCGGAATCACCGGAATCCCCTACGATAAGCTGATCAAATGGGTGCCGCCGTACATTCTTTTTGTATTGATCGCCTGGATAATTATCATGCTGGTCCCTTGGTTTAGCCTGGTCTTTGTGTAGAGCGGGAAATGAATCCGGAAGCATCCACCGTACTGGTAGTCGTATCCATCGTTTCCTTTGCTACCCTGCTGCGATCTACCTTTGGATTTGCGGATGCAATGTTTGCGATGCCCATCCTTGCCGTTATTATCGGTTTAAAGACAGCAACGCCGCTCATGGCCATCGTGGCCATGACGATTTCGACTACGATTCTGATAAAAAACTGGCGTGACGTCCAAATTAAAAGCGCCTGGCGGTTATTCATTTCTTCTCTGGCTGGAATTCCAGTCGGCTTATGGCTTTTAAAAGGCACCCATGATACCCTCATGAAACTGTTTTTAGCTTTTGTTATCATTTGTTTCTCTGCTTACAGCCTGATCAAACCCAGGTTGACGGCGATTAAAAGTGAAAACCCGGCATATGTCTTCGGATTTTTTGCGGGAGTTTTAGGTGGAGCATACAACACCAACGGGCCGCCGGTTGTGATATACGGTTCGTTGAGAAAATGGACGCCCGCTAGTTTTAGAGCGACATTACAAGGATATTTTTTTATGGCCGGCATTTTTATTTGTCTGGGTCACGGGATTGCAGGCCTCTGGACATATAAGGTGCTCAGTTTTTATTTGTTTTCCCTGCCGCTGGTTTTTGTGTTCACTTTTATTGGAGGCCATTTGAATCAAATAATTCCAAGAGGAAAATTCGATCGAATCATTCACTCTCTGTTAATCGTTATCGGCTTGTTCTTATTGATACAAACGGTTCAAGGAATAGCTTGAAATAACATCCTAATAGCATTAATTTGACATCGACCATCCGGATATCCGGATGAATTTGATAACCACTCGTTCGCTTTTCACGTCAACTCAAGGTGGGACTTGACATCAAGAGGCATTGTTTGTACATGGAAAAGAGGTAAAGAATACAGACCATCGGGGTTTAGCTTTAACTTTGCATCTGACTTTGTTTCGTTGCAATATAAACTGTGTCGCGGGTACCAATGAAAACACACAAGATATTGCTGGTTGATGACGATCTATTAATTTTGCAGTCAATATCTTCGGCACTTGAACAAGAAGGATATCATGTCGCTACCGCTGATAGTGGAGAGAAGGCTACTGAATTAATAAACGAAAACAATTTTGATCTGGTCCTCACCGATTTGGTAATGGATACTGTCGACGGTATAGCGGTTTTGGAAAAAGCAAAAGAAAAAAATCCTGAATGCATCGTCATTATCTTAACCGGCTACGGTGATTTAATATCCGCAATTGAAGCCTTGAGGCTTAATGCCGATGATTACCTGCTAAAGCCTTGTGAGCCTGAAGAATTATCCTTCAGGATTTCCAGCTGTTTGGAAAAATTGGAACTTAAGCGGAAGGTTAAGGCCTATGAAACGATAGTACCGGTTTGCTGTGTGTGCAAAAGTATTAGAGACGACAACGGAAAGGAAATCGGTACCGGTGAATGGATGCCGGTGGAACAATATATTTTGACTAAATCAAAGATAGCGCTTTCACCGACCTACTGCCCTGATTGTATCAAAAAAGAACTGGAACGTATTAAAATTTTAAAAGATCTCAATAATAAACTTTAAAGTTCGGATAAGCGTAAAAAAGGATTTCGACGAGATTCGAATCCACAATCAAAAAGGGGACGATTATGCCGCTGATTACGATTTCATACAGCATGGGAACAGACGGCCGGAGCATTGCCCGCGGTGTTGCGGATGAACTCAACCTTGAGCTTTATGATGACGAAAAAATTCAGGGAATAGTTGTTTCATTGGGGATTCGAACCGAGGAGATTAAAGAGCTGGATGAAAAAGAACCTGGTTTTTTTGACCGCCTTTTAAGTCGCAAACCAGACATTTATTTGAGATGTTTGGATTCAGCAGTTTATTCGGTCGCGCAAAAAGGAAATGGCGTAATTGTCGGACATGGCAGCCAGACCCTGCTTCAGGACTTCGGATGTGCATTACACGTTCTAATCAAAAATAATGAGGAAAAACGCATTCAACATCTTATGGAACGGGAGGGATGAGGCGGGAGGTCGCCGAAAAAGTGATCCGAAAGAGTGACAGCACGTTAAAAGGATTCTTCCGTTTCGCGTATCAACGTGAGTGGGATGATCCAGCAATTTATGATATGGTAATAAACACCGAAAAAATGGGAAGTGAAACTGCTGCCGGACTGATCATCGCAGCGGCCCGATCTGAAGAGATGAAGGCTTGCAGTCTGACAGCCATCGATTCCATGAAGCGGCTCTCCATTGCAAAGAAAATCGAGGCTGAACTGATTAAAAATAACATATATGTACACAACCTGAATATTGAAGTTCTCGAGAACGGTGTAGTAAATATCACCGGTACAGCCCTGACCGCTGAGCGAAAGAATCGGGTGCTGCGAACTGTAAAAGGTATGCCGGAAGTTTCGGACGTCAATATGTCCGTATATCTTCGATCAGCGAGCTGGTGATCATAAAACCGGCGAAAAAACTAAAAGGTTCAGCCACTGTATTAATTTGCCGGTAATACCACGGTCATGACAACACCGGCATGTGGCGAATTCTCTGCCGTTATAATTCCGCCATGATCCTCTACGATCCCATAGCAGATGGAAAGTCCTACGCCCATCCCCATTTTCTTTTTCCGGGTAAAGAACGGATCAAAAATATATTGCAGATCCCCTTCGGAAATGCCGGGTCCAGTATCTGTTATTTGAACAATAACTTTTCCCTTCTCAAGATTCGTCTTTATCGTTATCTCTCCGCCTGCCGGTAATTCAGCCATTGAGCCGTCATTGGTGGAGGGAGTGCCTGTCATGGCCTCCACTGCGTTGTTGATCAAGTTCAAAAAGCATTGGTTCAACTGCATGGGTGATGCATTAATGTCGGGTATGTCTGTTGAAAGTTTCAGATTGACCTTGATTCTGTTTTTCTTCAAATGAGACCGAACTAAATCGACGATATTTTCGAGGATATCGTTCACATTGGTGGGCTGTTTCAGTTCCTTTCCCGGACGATTCAAATCAAGCAAATTTTTCACCGTGTCTCGGATGCTGCCAAAAGCGCCTTTCAATAGCGCCAACTGTCCTGAAAGCACCGTATCGCCGCTGTATTTCTTTTTCAGTGTACCCAGCATCACAGTAACCGCCTGCAAAGGAGAGTTGATCTCGTGTGCGATAGATGCGGCCAGCTGACCGGTGGCGGCAAGACGTTCGGTTCGTATGAGTTGGTCCTGCATCAGTTTTGTTTGAGTGATATCCGTAACAGTGAAAATACGTCCCTCGGAAATATCGCCTGGGTTAATGAGTGAAGATCTCAATAAAACGTCGATAATGCGGTCATCCTTGCGCCTGAATTTCGACTCCACTGTTCCGGTCCCAAGTTTTTGTATTTGCGAGCGCAATTCAAATCCAACCCTTTCATATTCCTCGTCACTTTCATACAGAATCCTTGCGTTTTGCCCTTTCAGTTCATCTTTGGAGTATCCCATCATGTGTTGGAATTGGTCATTTGTCCAGCCGATAATTCGATGGGTAACAATCCCGATTCCGATCGGTGCAGACTGGAAAATGCTCTTCAAAGTGTTCTCACTTCTCTTCAGCAATGCTTCCGTCTGTTTGCGCTCTTCAATTTCCTTTTTAAGCTGGTCGTTGGCCTTACTTAATTCTTTCGTACGCTCTTCAACTTTTTCTCCCAACAAAGTGTAATAATCATTGAGTCTATAGGCCAACTTATTAAAATTGCTTGTCAACGTCGTTATTTCGTCTTGACCGCCTATCTCAATGGGTCTGATTTCCACAAATCCGTCTTTCTCTTCGGCATTCACAAAATGTTCCGTGATTTTACTTAAACGGTCGGTAATGATAAACTTGAATACAAATACTAATGATATGCAAAGTAAAAGGAGGCCGATTCCCAATAGAACAAAATTGTTGATTGTCTTATTAAAAAATAATGCTTTGACTTTTTCTTTGGGTATGGCAATTGTATCGAGACCGACCACCTTCCCTAACGGAAGGTTAAATGACGCCTTAGAACCATATATTTTTAACAGTTCGGCCGGGGCATCAGCAGGATTACCATGGCAACGTAAACAGGATTCTTCCATACGCATTGCGCTGAATTTTGCAAAGTATAATTTGTTGCCCAGGTTAATTTCTCCGGTCCACACTTTCTCTTGGGGCTTTTCATTGAAATACTTGATCATGTTAAGCTCTTCTGCTCCAGCCAAATTAGCGGGATTTCTTGGATTGTCGGCAGAAAATTTGATGATGTATTCCGGAAATTTATTTCGGACTTTATTAAATATATTGCGGGCAACATAGCTGGTTGACATGGTTTGCGGTACAAACCGTCCCTTCGGCAGTAAATTAAACATCATTGGGCGGATATCTTCTGCAACATAATTACGGATGGCCAAGTCAAAATTCAATGCCAGGCTCAGTTGCTGATTTATCAGATTCTCATAATTCTCAGTAATCAATGTATAGGTTCTGTAAAAGAGAATGGTTGAAAATATTAATACAATTATTCCCACATAAATTAGTAACTTTGACTTTATACTTTTCATTCTTTTCACCTTTGAGAATTAAGTGGAGCTCTCTGCCTAAAAAGTCCACAAGTTCCGGCTTTCAGAAGTGCTTAGCCTCAGAAAAGACTTTTTATTCATACAGCCAAACCTTATAGCAGATGACTTCGCTTTTTCAACTTAATAATACTCAGTGCCTAAAAAAGCTTCTTAATTGGTGAATATTATGACAAATATACATCTATCTTCAAATCCGTCGTCTTTAACAAAATAGTATACGGTTTGAATCATAAATTTTGGGTACGAAAGAAATTCTTTTTGTGCTAAAAGTTTAAGCTGTCCGATCCATTAGTTATTACAAAAAAAAGCGGGCTTTAGAAAATTTTATAGTAAAACCGCGAAAAATTTGATGATGAAATTTAAGATTTTTCTGACAAATTAAAAAAATAGTATTGATTTCCGGCGCAACAGGGTCTTTAATGAGATGCTATGACCATATGGTAAATTTTTTAAATGCAACGCTGATAGGGATTGTCGGCGCCGTATTGCTGGTGATATTCTGTGCCGGATTCATGACCATCGGAACCGTCGAAAAACTTTTACCGTTTATCATAGGGTTTAATTCCGCCTTAACCGGATATAACCTGATCCGCCGGGCAAAAGACCGTTTAAAATATAAACGAATCTGGGGTACCGTATCCGGAATTACGATGGTTATCGGCGTGGTTTTGATTTTAAATATCGGCTCCCGTTATTATTCCGGCGGCGATATCGTTTACATCGCCGACTTTTTAACGTTAGTTCTCATTGCCGGTGTTTTCAGTTTTATAGGTGCGATCCTTGCCATAAGATATTTTAAGCTTTGATGGCACGAATTTAAAAGTTGAGTTTAACCTTACTCAAAGCGGTAGATGTTCAAAAAGATAGACTTTTGCAAAATTCCAATTAATCTTTTAACCACTTAAAAGGCATAGGGAGGTAGGTTATGAAAAAATGCCTGATTCCGGTAGTACTATTATCTTTTGGATTGGTTTTTCTGTTCGCAGGTGCGGGTGTTTGCAGTACGACGGCAACCATTTCCGCACCCCAATACAAGGCCGGCGACACGGTGACCATCGAAGGCAGCATCGATCCCGGCAAGGACCTTTACATTGCGGTTTCGTCTCAAAAAGCCTTTGCGCCGGCTGACACCAAAGGCGTTCATGAGATTGTACATTTAAATAGTGATGCCAAGAAAAATGGCTTCACCATGGAGACATCCATACCCGACCTCTATTACATGCTGACGTCGAATCCGGAAGAATTCGGAAAAATTACCAAAAAGAAATACGGCGGCCCGTCTTTTTTTACCGATAAAGGCAAAAGAGGGCTCTATGAAACCAATTGGTTCAAATTGTCGAACTTTGATGCACTCGGCCCGGAAGCAAAAGCTTCTCTGGCCACCATCAAGACCGAGCAGCAATGGAATTTTTTCAAATACGCGCATGAAAGCAGTTACGGGATCAATACGATCGTCAAGGAAGGCACCAATGTGGGGCAAGTCACGATTTTTGCCAGGAGCGTCCTCGGAGATTACAACACCCAAAAAAATTACTGGAATAAAGGAACAGTCATTTCCCTGGACAAAACCACCGGAAAATTCAAGGCATCCTTTAAATCCTTTCGACATACACCGCCGAATACAAAGTTTGATGTTTATGTCAACGGTGAAAAAACCGGGAGCTATAACGTAACCGCCAACGGTTTCTGGCTGAATTTGGGCGGCCGGTATATGAATCCCCTCTGGATCATCATCGGCGCCATTTTTGTGGGAACCTATTTTTCCATGATCGGTGCGGCCGGGGGCATGCTCATGGCGGCCTTCCAGGTCATGGTGGTGCAAACTGCCGGTCCTGTCGGAATTAATGCCGCCAATGTCCTTCGACCTTCCAATATGGCGTTGACACTATTTTCTCCTTTAGGATCTTTCTACCGGTATGCGGTGAAAGAAAGGCGCGTGGCCTGGCCGGTGGGGATTTCGTTCGGCGTGGGGATCTTTATCGGCTCCATCTGGCTTGGGAAATATGCCACCAAGTACCTGCCCATGCAAACCTATAAAGAGTGGTTGGCCATTCTGGTGGTACTCATGGGCATTAGAACCCTCTACGAACTCACGCCCAAGGTTATGGAAAAGCGAAAGAACATCAAGGCCATGGTGAAAAAATTCAACGAGGCCGTGGCTAAGGCCAAGGCTGAGGGGACTTCCGTGGAAATGGGAAGGATCGAACCGGTCAAAACCGGGTTGACCGATTATCACTTCAAATTCTGGGGCGAAGAGTTTACCATTAATCCCTTGCTGTTCGGCCTTTTGGGTCTGGGCATCGGCGTGGTTTCAAGAAGTTTCGGCATCGGCGGCGGATTTTTGCTGGTGCCGGCCATGACCACTCTGGGCGCCCTTCCCATGTATATTGCGGTCCCGATTTCCCTGATCGGGACCTGTTTCAGCAGTATCGGATCTTTTATCGGGTATCTGTTGAACGACTATTATCCGGATTTATGGCTGATGATTTCCATTATCATCGGCGGATTCGTGGGCGGCATGCTGGGCAGCCGTGCGCAGAAACTTTTCAGCGAAAAAACGCTGAAGATCATTCTGGCAGTCACTCTGTTCTTTCTGTTCTTCAGATTTTTTAAGATCGAGATTTGGATATAATAACATAGGTTAAGCGGTTCAGGGTTCAAGGTTCAAAGGTTCGTTCTCACCTGGAATGCCAAGCACGATCCGGATGAGACGCGGTAGTTTTGCAAAATTGAACGAGGAACCCTGCACCGCTTTTTACTTTTTTATGGATGACATTTTTGACATCGTATGGTTGAAAATACTGGTTCTTGTCCATGCCGTCGTCAAAGGTCTCAATTTTTTATTCGCCCCGCTGAATCTCTTGGGACCGGCGGTGGCGATATCGGTGATCGTCGTGTTGACGATTGCCTTGACCAAGTTTTTAAGCAGGATCTATAAAACAAAACGATATCTTAAGCTGCAAGACGAGTTTCAAACCCTTTACGAGCTCCGAAAAGAAGCACTTACCTGTGAAGATCCTGAAAAAGGTAAAGCCCTGGCCAAAAATATCGACCAGGGCCGGCTCAATCAAGTGTACTATGACTACTTTTTCGAAGGTCTTTTAAACAGCATCCCCACCAAATATCTGCCCATTCTCATCATGCTCGCCTATGTCAACGAGACCTTTAAGCCAAAGAACCTGCTTGAAAATTTCGGGCGGGATTATATACTGAAATTTGTTAGCTTTAATGGGAACGTTGTTAAAATCGGCGCGGTTTTTTGGTTTGTGCTGTCCATGCTGATGGTTTATCTGGTATGGTTTGTTATCGGCAAATGGGTCGATAGATATAAAAAGAAAAAATAACCATTATAAGATACTTGTCCTAAATACTTCATGATCCGAAATCCGGTCCATTGATGCCCCGATCATTTATCATATTTATTTTAATCGGTATTTCATGCGCTCTCATCGCATGCAACACCGGTCTAAGAAACCAATCCACCTGTGTATCCTGTCACCAGGGGCTGGAACCGGCTTCCGCCACCCACCCCGTCTGCATTGACTGCCACGGCGGCAATTCAAAATCCGAAGATAAAAGCGTCTCCCACCAAACCATGCTCGGCCCTATAAATCCGTCGGACCCAAAATTCTGGGCACAAACCTGCGGCCGGTGTCATCCGTATCAGTTGAATCGAGTCCGCGCCAATATTATGTTCACCAATACCGGGATGATCAAAAATATCCAGGAAACCTGGGAAGGAGAGGACGGCAAGCTTTACGCTGCGCAGCCGGAAAATGTCTTTTCCGCAAAAGGTGTGCCACTCGAACTGCGCGGTGTCTCCGGGTTGAACAACCTTAGCGGCGAGCTGTATCGAAAATTCTGCTCACTGTGTCATGTGGGGATCGCAGCCAACGATAAATACGCCACGAGCCACGCCTCCGGGTGCGCGGCCTGCCATTTCCCGTACGACAAAACCGCCGTTTACCGGGGAAATGACCGTAACCTCAAAGGCAAGTGGCCTTATTCAGAAACCCATCGACTGGCCGCCCTGCCCGGAAATGATGTCTGCTTGCGCTGTCACAACCGGAGCAGCCGTATGGCGTTTACGTATCAGGGGCTTTCCGAGGATAATACCAGTTTGGTGCCGACCCGAAACGGCCTTCCGGGTCCCAAAGTATTCAGCGGTGCTCGCAATATCACCTACATTACCGAAGACGTCCATTTTACAAAGGGAATGGACTGTATTGACTGCCATACATCCAGAGACACCATGGGTGATGGTTATGCCTATGAAAACGCGTATCGTCAGACGGAAACCACTTGCGAAGATTGCCACGGCAGCGGTACGAAGCGCCCGGCGTTTCAGACGATTGTTCGCGAAAACGATGAAGCCGTTCGGGAGTCCAAAAGCTATGCCATAAACATGCGGCCGGGAATGAAAATGATTGTCACCCGAAAGGGCCGAAAATATTCCAACGTGTTTTTTCAATCCGGTAACGTTTATCTGCTCGGCAAACGCAGCGGGAAGTTGCATCAAAGCCCGGTGATTACCGGGACCCCGGAACATACCATCGCCGGGCATGAGCGCCTGGAATGTTATACGTGTCATTCCCGCGCCGTTCCCCAATGCTTTGGCTGCCACACCCGGTATGATCAAACCCGGTTGGGAATGGATTATATCAAAAACCGGAAAACAAAAGGAAAGTTCAGCGAAACCGAAGACTGGCGCAAGCTTTATCCGCTTTCACTGGCCCTTGACCAGAACGGTAAAATTTCTCCGGTAGTGCCGGGGAGCCAGACCTTTGTGACGGTGATTGATGAATACGGCAGGACCACCGAATCCGACTATGTGGCGAAATTTAGGGGAAAACATCAGTTGCGCTTTGCACCGTTTTATTCTCACAATACCGGGAAAACCGCGGTCGGTTGTTCCCAATGCCATGCAGATCCGACATATTTAGGTTTTGGACAACACGTAATTAAGGGAAACAGCATCCGGGCCACCATGCTGAGCGAAAAATCCAACAAAGAGCCATTAGATGGGTTCCTGGTGATGAAAAACGGCAAGGTCAGCGCCTTTTCCGCCATTACCCGCGAAAATTCACGGCCGCTGAACACTGCGGAAATAAAAAAAATTCTGGCAGTGAATCAGTGCCTTGTGTGCCATGATGATCCCAAAGATCCGATTTATCAAAAAAAACTCGACCCCATGATGCTCAACATATGCCTTGGCCGGTCAAAACTTAAGATGCCGAATTTAATCAAAAGTACATTTACCCGCAGCTTAATGCCCGGACGAAAAAAAGTCGCATTTCATATCAAGGATATACCAAAGTCAAAATATAACATTATTTTCGATCAAATGATGAGTACGCGAACCATCGAAAAGGCTTTTGTTCAAAAAACCCTCGGAAATGTAGATCCTGAGTTTTTTCAAGAAAATTGTGAGTCATGCCATGTTAAACGCTGTGAAGACTGCCATAAAAGAAATGGGGACGTTCTCATGCGACCGACATCGCGTCAATGTCTGGATTGCCACAAGGGATATTTCACAGGATGGGAGTTTTACGGAAGAGCGCCCCGTGAAGACAACCTGCGGTATCAGCGGGGTCAAACGGTCAAAGGAGAAACGTTTCTGAAAATGCTGCCGGATGTTCATGCCCAGGCCGGCATGGACTGCGGGGACTGTCATTCCATGAAGAGCCTGATGGCCGGAAAAAAATCCTCCAAAACGTGTATCGACTGTCATAAAGCAGACCCGTCGGTTATTGAACACCGTATCAGCGCCCATAAAAAGAATCTCGAGTGTTATGCCTGTCACAGTGCATGGGCCACCCAGGAGTACGGCACTTTTTTTATCCGGTTTAAGAACAGTTCCAACGAACAGTATTTTCGGCTGCGCCCGTGGGGGGCAAAGAATTATGTCAAAAGCGGTTTTTTAAAAAAACAGGATTCGCCGCCCTTAGGTGTTGATCAACGCGGAAAAATCAGCCCCATCCGTCCGGAATTCATCATCTACTTTACCGATATCCTAAACAACCGGCCGGTGGGTCAAGAGAACCGGCTTCTCGCGGCCCAATGGAAGGCCTTTTTTCCGCATACCATCCGCCGAGGGACGGTCATGTGCGACAAATGCCATAACCATCCCGAACGATTTCTTCTGGGGAAAAAAGAAGATCGATATTTATCAGCTTCAAAAAAACGGCATGTCACTGGAATCGTTCTGGTCTCAAAAGGGGCAAACCATCGCCAACGGATCGTTTATGACGCCGGCACGCTTTAAAAACATGGCGAAAAAATCCCCTGAATTTAAACAAGCTTATGTCAAAAAATGGAAACGATTCATAAAAGCCGTCGCAAATTGATCAAAACTCTGATTCTGTCGGTGGTTTCACTGCCGCTGATCGGAAGATTTCTGATTCCCGGGATTAAACATCGAAAGGTGCTTTTACGAATAAAAAAAGCGCGCGTTCCGGGCGATGGCGCCTTGATTTTTGGACAAAAAAAGATTGCCGTGATAAGAAAGAATCAAGAGATTTTCGCGCTCGACCTCACCTGTACCCATCTCGGCTGTACGGTAAATGCGACGGCCAAAGGATTTATCTGCCCCTGTCACGGCAGTACGTTTACCACCAGCGGCGACGTTGTTAAAGGGCCGGCGAATCGGCCTTTGAAAAGGCTCGCGGTCGAGGAAAAGAGCGATGATGTTTTAATTGTGAGCTGACTTAGCTTTTCAGGAATAAAAATGAAAAACGAAAACGGAGGACTATTTAACGAATTTCTCCGGCACCTGTTTCCGCGGATGGTCCGCCGGCAGAACCTTAAAATCACCTACACGTTCTGTCTGGGAGGTCTGGCGTTTACGGCGTTTATGGTACTCATGGTCACCGGGTTGCTGCTGTTGTTTTATTACCAGCCGTCTTCTGAAGGCGCATTCGGCTCGATTCTCTTTTTAGAATCCTCGGTCCCGGCCGGGTTATACATTCGCAGTCTTCACCGTCTGGCATCGAATGCATTCCTAATACTTATCTTCCTGCACACCTTGCGGGTGATTCTTACCGGCGCCTTTCGAAAACCCCGGGAACTGAATTGGATCATCGGTTTTTTTCTGCTCTGCCTGGCGCTTTTTGAAGCCTATACCGGATATCTTCTGCCCATGGACCAGCTTGCCGTATGGGCCACCCACACCGGTATGGAACTCATTAAGGCAGTCCCCTTCGGAAAAGTCATCGTCCAAATTCTGGCGCCGGACGGCGTGGGGCAACCGATATCTTTGCTACGCTTTTACATCCTCCATATCTTTATTGTCCCTGTTACGGTGTTACTGGTTTCGTTTTTGCATTTTTACCGAATTCGCCAAGACAAGGAGGTATTACCTTACCTGTGAAAGATTTAGTCCCCACTTCGCCGTTTTTGTTTCGAATCATCAAAAGAGCCATGGTGCTTCTTGTCGGGGTGCTGCTCTTATTGGCAGCCGTTGTTCCGGCACCCCTTCAGGACCCCGGGAATCTTGAAAAATCCCCCAACCCTGTCAAGGCGGCCTGGTTTTTTCTCTGGATACAGGAGTTGGTGAGCTATTCAACAAAGATGATTTATATCGTCATGCTGCTGGGATTATGCTTTTTTCTGCTGCCGTATCTGCCGGGAATTTCTAAAGCCGAACAGGCCAGATGGCTGCCCAAAGATCAGCAATGGGTCAACATCGTTGCCGTGCTCACCTTTCTGGGCATATTGGCACTTACCATCATCGCCATGTTTTTCCGGGGGGCAAATTGGGCCTTCGTATCTTTGTTGTAGTCATTTTGATGGGGATTATCTGGCTGGCAGGCCCTCATTTTTATAAAGGCCATACCGGCTGTGTTCAATGCCACACCCCGCATTTTGAAACAGACGGTACCTGCGTCGATTGTCACCGGGGAGATCCCCGGAGCCGGCGAATGAACATCGCCCATTATCGATTGATTCAGGGGAAATATGCCTGTTTTACGCTTCCGGAAAATTCTGATGTAATAGCGGGGCGCCGAACGATCGACACATCCGGATGCCGTCGATGTCACAAGACCGGTAATCAAGGAAATCGCCTGGCAACAGATCTGGACGCCTCTTTGGATATAACGCTGCCCGAGGATCTGGCCCATGCCATCAAATATCCGGCCGTGTTTATGCCCAATTTTTATTTCAACCCATCGGATATCGTCAAACTGGTGAACGCCATCTTGGGATCAAGCGCCGTCTGGGGGCCGGAATCCGGCGCCCCCCCCAAAATCATTTACTTTGAGAATAGCAAAGAAGACAGTCATAACACCTTCAATAAATACTGCGGTTCATGCCATCGGGTGTTAACGCAACAATTCGGCGGCCTGGGCCAAGGGGATATCGGCCCCAATCTTTCCGGAATTTTCAGCCGGTTTTATTTTAAAAACTTTAAAGACGGCGAATCCTGGGATGCGAACAGACTGGCGCAGTGGCTGAAAAATCCCCGTGATATCAGGGCCAACGCGCAAATGCTGCCCGTCAAACTGACAAAAGATGAATTAAGACATCTTTTGCATATCCTGAGTTCATAAGGCGCCGACATGGCCAATATAATTTGGAGCATACTTCAGTACGATAAGAAATGGACCTGTTGATATGCTATTGGACGCTTGCAAATAAGTCCTTGACAAGCATAGGTGATTGGAATAATTTTTTGATTTATAACGCTTCAACATAAAGCGGAAAGGAGGTGACGGTTTCCTATAATTCGTATTATCTTAATCTGTTATCCAACTCTTTTTTAAGATCAGGAGGTTTTAACATGAGGAAATCAGTTGTTTTTGCAGTTGTTCTGGCATTTGTGCTGGGATCGGTGGGTTTTACGTTTGCGGCGGATAGTCCGCTGGTAATGCAAGAAAAGAAAATTCATTCTGAATTTGTCAAAAAAATTCCGAAGGATCGTATAATCGATGTATGGAAGCTTCATGAAGTCTGGGAAAAAGCCATGAAAGATCCCGCCTATCGTGCGAAAATCTATTTGATCGATGTGCGGACCGACACCGAATGGAATGCTTTTCATATTGAAGGCACCGATCATATTCAAGCCGGGCATATGTATGTCATCCCCAAGAAAATTTCCGACCCCAATGCGGAGATTTATATCTGGTGCCGGACCAATCACCGGGCCAAATATGTCGGCGGCTTCCTTTACGAATATGGCTTCAAAAATGTGTATGTTGTGGAATCTACCACCAAGAACGGGAAGAAAAATACAGGTGGTGTGGTCGGCTGGGCCCAGGCAGGCTTTCCGTTTGTCAACCAGATGACCGGAACTTTCTATATCAAGGAATACCGACCGAGCCCGTCCAAAGCGGAAATGGATTACCGCATCAGAATGTGGCATCCTTATTGATAGCTAAACAGAATAATAACTAATCGACATCATCAAGGGAAAGGATCCATTCCTTTCCCTTGATGACTCACCGTTTTGTCTCACCCTATTACTTCAAAATTAAAACCTCGCCGGCGCATTAGCACCCTATTTTTTTTTAAAAAGCGGTTGACATATGACCATTCATACTTTATATTCCTATAAAAGAATATAAGGAGCGCCTATGAAAACTTTTGTAAAGGTGATGAAAGCCCTTTCCGATCCCAACAGGGTGAAAATTATAAAACTGTTGCAACAAAAGATGATGTGCGTTTGCGAGCTTCGGGCCGCCTTGAATATTTCACAGCCCAGTGTCTCCAAGCATCTGAAAATACTTGAAGAGGCCGGACTGGTCGATTATTATAAAGACGGTCTGTGGGTGAACTATTATCTTTCCGACGGCCGGCAAAGTCCCTATGCGGCCAGCATAATGGGGAACATAAAACACTGGCTGAACGATGATCCCCAAGTGGCCGACCTGATCAAAAAGGCACCGTCCTTGAATCGGGAAGAAATATGTAAGGCATAATTTTTTTTAATCTTTATTATATAGCTAAATTTGCATATATATATTTATTATTCACCTTAAAAACGCCTGTATTTGTTTCAGGCGAACTCCCTGTTGATAAGGAGGATGAAAAATGGGTAACGCAACCCTGGCCCAAAAAAGCGCCGGCAGCGGTGAAAGAATCTGAAGAAACTGAAAAAGAAGTCGAACCGAGTCTCATCGACTGGAAAACCATTTGGAAACCGCTGAGCATCATCGTGGGTGTTTTTATTGTCTTTTTCTGGCTCCCGGTGGGCAACAGCCGCTTTAACGGGGCCGTGATCGAGTCGCTGGCCCTGGCCAAATGGTATGCCCAGGAGCACGTGATTCTCTGCCTGGTCCCGGCCTTTTTCATTGCCGGTGCCATTGCTTGTTTCATATCCCAGGCCGCGGTCATGAAATACCTGGGTGCCGGCGCCAAAAAGGTCCTTGCCTATGGAGTCGCATCCGTATCCGGGTCTATCCTGGCGGTCTGCTCCTGTACGGTCCTTCCCCTTTTTGCAAGCATCTGGAAGCGCGGTGCAGGGCTCGGTCCGGCCATTGCCTTTCTCTATTCCGGCCCGGCCATCAATATTCTGGCAATCGTGCTGACCGCCCGGGTGCTCGGGCTTCCCATTGGCATCGCACGAGCGGTGGGGGCAATATCCTTCAGTGTTATCATCGGCCTGATCATGCATTTTCTTTTTCGAAAAGAAGAAGAAGCCAAAGCCCAGGCAGCATTGCATATGCCCGAACCGGAAGTCCAACGTCCCCTGTGGCAAAATGTCATCTATTTTGCCGTCATGGTGTTTATTCTGATTTCTGCCACATGGGGTAAATCAGCCGAACCCGCGGGCCTGTGGCATGCCATTTACAGTATCAAGTGGTTGATGACCGGTCTTTTTGCGATAGTCCTGGGCGCACTTCTCGTGATCTGGTTCAAAGTTAAAGCCTATAAGGTCGCTTTGTCCGGGGCATCGGTGCTGGTTCTGGCCCTTCTTTTCCCGCACGAACCGCTCATCGCTTTTTCAACAGGCATCATCGGACTCGTATGGATGATCACCACCACCCGCGGAGAGACCGAAAACTGGTTTCTTTCTACCTGGGATTTCACCAAACAGATCATGCCTTTGCTTTTCGCCGGGGTGCTGGTGGCGGGTCTTCTACTGGGAAGACCCGGTTCAGAGGGACTTATCTCGTCGAAATGGGTGAGCGGACTGGTGGGTGGAAACTCGATATGGGCAAATTTGTTTGCTTCTGTTTCCGGTGCCTTCATGTACTTTGCCACACTTACGGAAGTACCGATTTTGCAGGGTCTCCTCGGCTCGGGCATGGGTCAGGGACCGGCATTGGCGCTGCTTCTTGCCGGTCCGGCTTTGAGTCTGCCGAACATGCTGGTGATCCGAAGTGTGATGGGCACCAAAAAGACGGTGACTTACGTTACCCTGGTTGTAATCATGGCCACCATCAGCGGAATGATCTTCGGACATTTTTATGCATAAAAAAAACAATTCGGCCATAACGTAAAGGCATCAAAAATGCGTATAAATTATAAACCTTGCAGAGATCCAAAGGGCCAAAAGATAATTTTCCTTTTTGCAAAGAGGATAGAAAAGAATTATTTTAAATCCTATGTGCCTTTATATTTTATGGCACAGGTTTTTAAAGAAGGAGAAATCATCATGGCAGAAGATAAAGATCACGCGAATCAATGTCGGCGGACAAGCGACAGGAATCATCGGTTTGGAATCGATTTTAGAAGAAGTCGCCGAAGAATTTATAGGAAGAACCGACGATGAAATCAAGGCCGAACTGTTAAACCGATTGTCCTAAAAAAACTACATCAGCAGTAGGACCAGAGATGTTTACGGCCATGCATTTTTAAAAGAGTACAAAAAATTCGTTGGGGAGCCTTTTGAAGACACCGAAGCCGGCGAGTTGGAAATTAAAGTTTTAGGAGTGGGATGTCCGCGCTGTGAAAAACTCGAGCAGGATCTCATGGCCATGATGGCCGAACTTAACATTGCCGCCGGACTCGAACATGTTCGGGACCCCATAGAAATCGCAAGTTACGGGGTCATGGGTTCTCCGGCATTGATCATCAATGGGGAAGTAAAAGCCGTGGGTTCCATTCCGCCGAAAAATAAACTCAAAGAATTGTTAATGGAGGCGGCAAAATCTTCTACCTAGTGTCCATCCATAAATGGTCTTTTTGCCCGATCTCGGCGTTATGCTCAAAAAATAATCCTCGGAATATCAACTATATGCCTGTGGTTATTTTTTTCGCATGTTTTGATTTCGAACAAAAATCCTCATTTGTGGATGGACACTACCTAAACTGAGCGTTTCAAATTTTAAAGACAAGATAAACAGGATTTCTATGATCTTTTTTTATTTCTTCCTTCTTGATGGAATGAAGAAAATTCCAAAAAATCCTTTATATCCTGTCTAAACAAAAAAATAGAAAGGAGCAAAACATGGAAATTAAAGTCTTAGGCCCCGGATGCCCAAAGTGCAAACAGACCGAAAAGAATGTGAAGGACGCCGTTGCTGAAACCGGTATCGATGCCACGGTTGAAAAGGTCACCGATATCATGGAGATTGCCGGCTACGGTATTTTCGGAACCCCGTCGGTTGTCATCGACGGTGAAGTGAAAAGCGTCGGTAAAATTCCGAGTAAAGACGAAATCAAAACATGGATTGAAAAATAAATGTTCCTGTTTTTATCGTGTAAAGATTGTCGCTGACAAGGAGAGGAAAGTGTCTGAAATCAAACAATTGTCGTTCTTAGACCGCTTTTTGACGTTATGGATCTTTCTGGCCATGTTTATGGGTGTCATGGGCGGTTATCTGTTTCCGGGTATTCAAAAAATCATCAATTTCTTCCAGGTAAATACCACCAACATTCCCATTGCCATCGGATTGATCCTGATGATGTATCCGCCGCTGGCCAAGGTCAAATACGAGCAGTTGGGTCAGGTTTTCCGCAACTATAAGGTCCTTTTGCTGTCACTGATACAAAACTGGGTTATCGGCCCTATCCTGATGTTTTTGCTGGCCATCACCTTTTTGTCAGGGCATCATGAATATATGGTGGGATTGATCATGATCGGCCTGGCGCGATGCATTGCCATGGTAATCGTCTGGAACGATCTGGCATCAGGCGATGCCGAATACTGCGCCGGTCTTGTGGCGTTCAATTCCATCTTCCAGGTGCTCTTCTTTTCCGTTTATGCATATATCTTCATAACCATCCTTCCGCAGTGGATCGGACTTCAGGGAATGGTTGTAAAAATTTCCATCGGACAGATTGCCGAAAGTGTCTTTATCTATCTGGGCATCCCTTTTATCGCCGGTATCATCTCCCGGGTGATCGGCCTGAAGACAAAGGGCAAAGAATGGTATGAAAATAAGTTCATCCCCAGAATCAGCCCGATTACCCTGATCGCACTGTTGTTTACCATTCTGGTGATGTTTTCCTTAAAGGGAGAATATATTGTCCAACTGCCGCTGGATGTCATTCGGGTGGCCATCCCGCTTTGCATTTATTTCGTGATTATGTTTTTTGTTTCTTTCTATCTATCCATGAAAGTAGGGGCCACTTACGAACAGTCCACAACATTAAGTTTTACGGCAGCTTCCAACAACTTCGAACTGGCCATTGCCGTAGCCGTAGCCGTGTTCGGCATCGATTCCGGCCAGGCTTTTGCGGCGGTGATCGGCCCGCTGGTTGAAGTCCCGGTACTTATCAGCCTGGTCAATGTCGCGCTCTGGTTTAAACGCAAGTATTTTCCGTATGCCGTGGAAACCCCAACAGGCGTCTGTCATGTTACCTGTGAACCTTAAACAAAGTCGATATGCGGCTTGAATGCTATTCTTTTAAAATATTCCATCCAGATTCAACTTTGATGAATTACTAAGGCGTTATAAGTAAAAACAAACCTCGCGTGCCTTGCACGCCGAAAATTTTTAACTAAGGAGAAATTATTATGAAAGATCTCAATGAACTGTTCGAAATCGGCATGAAGTTTCACGGTCATAAGTGCCCGGCCATGCCTATGGGGCTGAGGGCGGGGATGGCCGCCATGAAAGCGCTTAACGTAGATAGATCACAGGATAAAGAACTTTTTGTGGTCGCGGAGACCGGCAAGGGGCATGCTGCGGGCTGCTTTCTTGACGGCATCATGACCGCGACGGGATGCACTTACGGCAAATCCAATATTGAAAAACGCTATTTCAATAAAATGGCATTTACCTTGATCGACCAGCAGACCGGCCGCGCCGTACGCGTATCACTCAAGCCCGATTTCTTTGAAAAGGCCCTGGCTTCGCCCTTTGTTCAAAAGCGCAAAGAAGGAGTGCCGCCGCAGGATATCCCACCGGAGATCGCCGATCCTCTCGTAGAGCGAATTCTCTCAATAGATGAGAGTGTTTTTCTGGATATCGGCGAAGTCCATCAGATGGTCGTCACAAAAGGCAAAGGCATTTTCACGGCAAAGCGTTGTGATAGATGCGGCGAATTGACCTTTGTCAATAAGCTCCGGGTGACGGAGAACAACCAATTGGTCTGCATTCCCTGCTCCGGATACGCAGATTGAGATTGATAACAGGCGGCTTAGAGTTGGTGTAACGGTCGCATCGGAATATTGGGTTGAGATTCATTCGTTCGACTTTCGGCCCCTTGTCCCTGGTAGTTGATACACACTGCTACCGTGCCGCCGACATGGAGACAAAATGTCTATCTATACGTTAATAATTCTGTTTTTCGTTTTTCTGACGGTTTCCGCTGTTTTTTCGATGTTCGGCCAAGGCGGTGGCGCTTTTTATGTTCCCATGTTGCTGGCTCTTTCCGTGCCAATGTATGTCGCTGCCACCACCAGCCAGGTATTGATCATGGTCGTGTCTTTTTCATCCATGCTGGTTTTTGCCAAGGCCCGAACGGTGGATTGGAAGCTGGTGCTGCTGATTGAGCCGCCGACGAACATCGGCGCTTTTTTGGGCGGCTATTTTTCTCCCTATTTTTCGGTTAACATATCCAAGCTTTGCTTTGCCGGCGTTCTTTTGATAGGCGCCTATTATATGTATAGACCGCCTAAAGCGGCAGTGGAAGCACCTGCCGGTTCAAACCACTGGTGGCAGTGGCATTCCACCGGCGTAGCGGTGCCTTATACGATAAATGTTCTGATCTTCGTTCCGGTAATGCTTTTGGCTGGATTCGTCGCCGGGATGCTGGGCGTCGGTGGCGGTTTGCTCAAGGTGCCTGCCGTCGTCGTAATAGGCGGTGTCCCTATGAACATTGCGGTAGGGAGCTCTTCTCTGATGATCGGTGTAACCGCTTTGACGGGGTTCGTCGGGCACGTGCTGCGGGGCCATTTTGATCTTCGGCTGACTGTTGTTTTGGCGGCAGGCGTACTGATCGGCTCGCAGATAGGTCCCCGTATCGCTATAAAAACCGATCAGTCGCAACTTAAAAAGTATTTCGCGCTATTGCTCGTGGTCATTGCAATCTGGCTGATATATGGGATCTTTCAGTAGAATATGATTTTGGTCTCCGGGTGGTGAAAGACATACGGGCATCACAGAGTATAGTCCGGCACCGACCAAAACCAAAACAAGATCGTTGGCGGCATACCAAAACAAAAAATTCGGAAGATTGTCTACCGACAGGTGAAGAGAATAGCAAAGACTTTCGGAATACATAAGACGGTTTAAATTTGATTATTAACAGTATACGCCTGTTTATACTTAAGAGAATTTTTTAAAATGAATTTGAAAAAAGTGCAGATAGAACTGGACATCTCCGATGTCCAACAGGTATTGGGCATCGCCCTGGATGAGGATAAAGACAAGGCGCTCGAATATATAAAAGGAAGTCTTGTCAAAAAGATCGAGAAAGTCTTGCAGCCGCATTGAGTGCCGGTTTTCGAGGCCAGTTACGGCCCTTCACAAACAGAACGCTTTGGTCGATGAATGCAGCAGATCATTGCAATGATTAAGGAGGATTTCGATGATTTTAACCATTTCAAACCAGGAATTTCAGGAGATGCGAATGGCGGCAATGGATGATGACAAAGATGAAGCCTTACGCCTAGTCAAGGATTTTATCAAAAGGCTGGAGCAGCAGAAGCAATACGGAATGAAATCGCATCTGGATGGATAAAGTATGGCAACATCGATCACTACCCATGAATAATAAAAAACACATACAGGATCAAACCATGAAAATGTTCATCAGAATTGCGCTATTTCTCTTTTTTATCTCGGGAATCGCCCATGCAATGGATATCACCACATTGCTTAAAGCGGTGAAAGACCAACCGGAAGTAAAATTTGAAGAACTGTCCGTAGCCAAAAGCAAGGAGGCTGTGAAAAAGGGTTATGCCCCCCTTTTCCCCAAAATCTATGCTGTAGGTTCATACGAAAATTACAATTCGCCGACAAACTTTCGGCCATTGCCCCCCACTGAAGTTAATATTGCCGCCGGAGAATCGATCCCGTTTTCAGATGAAATTTTTCGTTACGGTGTTAAAGCGAGCATGCCGATTTTCGTCAAAGAAATATATGATACGGGGAGACAGTTAAAAACACTGACTCAGAAAAGTGAGATAAAAGAAAAGATTATTCTGATTCAGAATGAATCGGTTGTTGTGTCGTTAAATAGCGCTCTGGAATATCTCAAACAGACAAAATATTTTATCAAAGAAAGGATCGCTTCTTTGGAAGAAACCAGAAAAATTATTGACATTGGGGTTAAAAACGGCCGGGTTCCGGAATCTGAAGTTTTTAAAATCGATAAAACCATAAAAAGTCTGCATTTGCAGCTCAGCGACATCTCCTCCAAAGAGATTGATGTGACCCGTGATATTTATTCCGTAACCGGAATTCAGATCGACGGTCCGGTCCCCATGACGTTAAAAGAAACACTATTGACACAAGGTGATTATATCGCACTTTCATTGACCCAAAAAGATGTCGATGCGGCAGAAATCGGCGTTAAAGTAAAAAAAGATTATCTTTATCCAAAGCTTGTTTTAAACGGCTTTTATACCAAAAATTACGGGGATGCCTATAATACCGGTGAAAGCATCGATCGTGATTATGGCTCGGTATCGGTAAATATCTCTTTTCCGTTTTTCGACAGAACCCCTTATTTGGATGAAAAAATCGCCAAAATCGATTTAAAAAAGGCAAAAGAGAAATATCGCAAAACAAAAAAAGATCTGGATGCAAAAGCAAAGAGTATCGATCAGAGAAAACCGGTCATCGAAGATGCCATCGACCGGGCCAGGAAAAATATAGT
Source organism: uncultured delta proteobacterium (assembly GCA_963778575.1). Taxonomy (GTDB): domain Bacteria; phylum Desulfobacterota; class Desulfobacteria; order Desulfobacterales; family UBA11574; genus UBA11574. Next base: position 167,303 of record CAVZUV010000018.1, read on the forward strand.
ACTGTCGGAAGAAATATTAAACATATCCAAAGTATCTTTTAAAAATAAACGAATGACCATTGAAGATTACCTCGTATACGAAATCGATCTTTTAAAGGCAAAGGCAGACTTATCGTTATGGAAAAGCAAGCAATGGAATCTCGTTGCCGAACAGGCCGTTTTATACGGACAAAATTTGTTAGGAGTCGTCCAATGAAAAAATTTATACCCTTTATTGTTATTGCCGTATTACTGGTTGGCGGGGTTGTTGTTTTGAAAATTCGAAAACAGGCACTTGTTACCGCCAAACCGCCGAAAGTCCTGGCCGTTCGGGTAGATGGGATAAGACTGAAAACAGCAGAAATAACCCTTACCCTGCCGGTGCTGGCAGAAGTAAGATCCGAAAGAAACGCCACGGTTTCAACCAAAGTGATGGGCAACGTCACGGCAGTTTATAAATCCGAAGGAGACCGGGTAAAAGCGGGTGATTTGATTGCAAGGATTGATGACAGAGAACTTAAGGATAAAAAATCCGGGTTAAAATTAAAATTGCCGAACATCGACTATGAAATTGATTCACAAAAAGCCCAGATAGAATCTTCAAAAATTTCTCTTAAAAACACCATTGAAACTCACAAGCGAACCCAAGAGCTTTTTAACGTTAAAGGGGCGTCCATCGAACAGTTCCAAAACGAAGAATCTGAAATCTCATCGCTGAGGTCAAAACTAAAAACCGCAGAAAATGGTTTACTGGCTCTTTATAATCAGAGGAGTATCACCAAAAAAAATATTAACGAAATTGAAAGCAGCCTTTCCTATACTTTGATTTCATCACCGGTGGACGGTACCATTTCCACCGCATTTGTTTCCGAGGGTGAAATCGCCGTACCCGGAAAGGCACTTTTCTCCATCAGTTCCGATGAAGGAAACTATCTTGCCGTTCATTTACCGGATAGCATAGAACCCGTATCTTTGAAAATGGGTCAAGAAACGCTACGATTAAGCTCTTTGGACATTGCGGACCGAAACGGTCTCAGACAGTACCGTGCGCAGATTCCCAAAGGCCTGCGTCTTATGGCTGGAGAAATTGTGGATGCATCCCTGGTCGTATTTTCAGGACGTGCCGCCCTGGTTCCTTTGGATTCTATTTTGAGCCGTGAAGGAAAACAGATGGTGTTTGTTTATGAAAACGGAAAAGCATCACCTGTCTCTGTTCACATTCTCAAAAGCGGCAAAGAAGGTGCTGTTTTAAATGTTCCATTGGAAGGTAAAATTCTGATTGTAGCGAAACCCGACATCCTTCTTCGCCTGTTGACCGGGGTACCGGTAAAGGTGTCCGTAATTTAGTTCTACCTCAAATGATCGTAAACAAAACGATGAGGAATATTAAAAGTCCAAAAATACAGGGTCTTGCGCTTCTATCAATCGGTTGCGATAAAACGGGCATAGAAAAGTTATCATCAGCCGTTTTTTTTCATCATTTTGTTTACCCTTTGGGAAAGCCGATGATGCTCCATCTCCTTTGTTATCAAGGGTTCGCAGTAGACGACTACGACTTCACCCTTGATGCCTCGGATATGGGGCATCCTCAACTTTCACTCAATTGAGGTTCTATCTTGGATTAAAACCAGATCGCCGAGGAGATTATATTTCATGTTTGAATTTTTCTACAAGCGGCCCCATATGTTATACAGCATCATTGCCGCCTTTTTTGTCATGGGACTGATCGGGCTGATCGTCATGCCGAAAAATCTTTTTCCGGATGCCGAAAGGCCCCAGGTTGTTGTGATTTCACAGGTTCCCGGCGCAACGCCCGATGTGGTTGCATCCACGGTTTCAAAACCGATCGAACAGGAAATCAGCACGCTGGGCCTTATCCGGGATATCAGTTCGGTCAATATTGCCGGGATTTCCGTGGTCAAGGCCGAATTCGAATATGAAAAGGGCTTAAATTCGGCGGCGGTGGACGTCAACAATGCACTCAACAAAATAAAATCAAAACTTCCTCCCAACGTAAATCCTTCCATCTACATTGCAGGTGCCTTCACACTGCCGGTGGATATTTTTGCTTTAAGCCCCGCAAATAAATCCGTATCCCTTGGAGATATCAGAAAGATTGTTGAAAGCGACATCAAGCCCGCATTGTTGAGAGACCCGGCCGTCGGGAACGTGGAGGTGTTTGGCGGTTACGAGGGTGCTTTTCTCATTGAGACTCGATCCGTTAAAGATCAGAAGTTATAATATCAGTCCCGATAATGTTATTAATTCCCTGGGACAATTTAATAAAAATCTTCCCATCGGATTTGTCAAAGGCGATAATCGGTTCTATACACTCACCTTTTACGGAGAAAGAGATCGGGTTGAAAACCTGAAGAATCTTTATGTGGCGCCCAATGTCAGACTGGCTGATATTTCAACGGTGAACTGGAGCTATCAAAAACGATTTTCAGGTTATCTGGGCAACGGAAAAGAAGCCATTGCCGTGGCAATTCAGCGCACACCGGGAGGAAGCGTGCTGGCCACCAGCACGGCAGCACGGAAGAACATCAAAACTCTCTCACATCGATACCCGAATATTCATTTTGAAATTTCGGATACCCAGAGAGATCTACTTCAGACCGCCAACCGGAACATGCTGGAAGCCTTGAGAGACGCCATTATTTTCACATTGATTGTGCTTCTCTTCTTCCTGGGGAATTTGAAAGCCATCACCGCCGCCCTGATTTCAATTCCCATGGTATTTTTTTCCACACTGGCCATTATCTGGCTCAGTGGCGGTGAATTAAATATCGTTGTTTATACCGCCATTATTCTGGCTCTTGGTCTTCTGGTTGACGATGCGGTTGTCGTTCTTGAAAATATTGAGCGACATATGAGCGAACTCAAGGAAGAACTGGAAACTGCCATTGAAAAAGGGACAAAAGAGGTTATTGCTCCTGTTTTTGCCGGAACCGTGGCCACCATATCCATCATTGCGCCCCTCATGTTTGTAGGAGACTTTCCTCAGCGTATTTTCAGAAACCTGATCTCTGCTTTGATCATCGCTTTGCTCGCATCGTACTTTCTTTCCATCACCTTTATTCCCCATTTTTCAAAATTTTTATACAGAAAAGGAGTGAAAAAAAATCGGTTCGAGAATCTTTGTGAAAGGCTTTATCAAAAATCCCTGGGGCGTTTGGTAAATCCCTATGTTTCGGTGCTTAAATTTTCAAATGGCCGGCATTCAGTGATACGAAAAATACTCATGACCGGCGCTGTTTTTCTTTTTCTTATTTTAAGTTTAAAAACCATCATGCCGGTAATCGGAAAAGACGTCATGCCACCCATGGATACGGGTATTATTAAAGCCAATATAAAATTCAGCGCCAATGAAACCGTTGATGAAGCCATCAACCGAATTCAGTCATTTACAAAATGGCTGCATACACGACCCGAAGTTGAAAAAAGCTCCATTTCCTTTGGCAGTGAACCCGGTGTGCTTTCTCTGGGAAACGGCGCACTTCCCACCGAAGCGGTCATGAGCATCATTTGTGTGGATCGGTTTTCAAGAAAAAAAACACTGTGGCAAATCGAGGATGAAATAAGGGATCAGTTAGGACGTTTGAAAAATGTTAAAAGCGTTGATGTTTATGACTTTGGCGCCACACCCATGTCTTCCATTAAAGCGCCGGTGGATGTGCGTATATTCGGAGAAGATTATCGTCAACTGCCGGTGGTCGCCCAAAAAATCAATACGGAACTCGCGAAAGTTAAAGGCCTGACTTCCACAGGTATCAGTTGGGACAATGATTTTTCTGAAATCGTCCTTAACATTGACCAGAATAAAGCGCAATATTATGGAATTACTCCGGTTCAAATGGCCGGGCAACTGGCGCTGAAAGGATTTCCTGTGTCCCTTAACGCCAATCTTTCCACCTTTACCGTGCAACCGGTTCGGCTTTATTACAAAGGTCCGTATAGTGAAAATGCCGAGACGTTGAGACTGGTCCCCATAAAAACACCCAAAGGGTTTGTCCCGCTTTCGCAACTGGCACAATTGAACTACTCTCTGACCCCATCAAAAATTGAGCGGGATATGATGCTTTACAGTATCGATGTAAATGGTTATCGGGCGAAACGTCCTGTCACCATCTTAACGGCTGATGCGATAGATTCCGGCAAGCATCTTGACACCTCCGGGTTTATCGTCAGCCAGGAAGGAGACATCAAACAGCTCCATGACAGTTTCTCGCGAATGATCAAGGCCATTGGAATCGGTGTTATCATCCTGACCTTTGCATTGATTTCCATTTATCGTTCCGTAGTGCTGTCGCTGGTAATGATCGTTGTTTTGCCGCTGTCCATGATCGGCGCTTCATGGGGAATGCTCATCTTTAACAAACCCAGCTGTATGCCGAGCATGGTGGGAATACTTTTGCTTTTCGGTATTATTATTAAAAATTCAGTGCTGTTGGTCGATTTTTACCAGGAGCACCGAAAAACAGCAGCGCCCTTTGATGCCGCCGTAGAAAGTGTCAGAATCAGATATAGACCCGTTATGATGACGGCTTTCGGCACCATTGCCGGTATGATTCCCATTGCTCTCGAAAGGGCAGTGGGACTGGAAAGGCTGTCGCCTCTGGCAGATGTGGCTGTGGGGGGCCTCCTGATAGGAACGATACTGACGTTGATTTTTGTGCCCATGTTCGCCTACAGCTTTGACAGGAAAAAGTAATCCAAAAGAAATGTTATCAAAAGGAAATCAAAGTCAGATGAAATTAAAGCGAAGCCATCATAAAAATGATCAAACAATAACTTTTCCCTGGTCTATATGGAGCAGCATTCCCTTGAAAAAAAGAATATGGATATATCATTTGAGAAACGTTTTGGCTGTTTTTTCAGCATTTTTTTTGACGTCGATTCCCTTATGCAATGCATCGGATCAACAGCCCGAGACATTGAAACAACTGATAGAAATGTATGACCCGACAGGTTGCCGGGAATGCCATGAAGAAATCTATGACCAATGGCAAAATTCCCATCATGCAAGATCCATCTCAGGAATATTCATGGAGCGGTATCTTAAGATAGGCCCTCTATCGGTGAAGGATCCCGCGGATGCCACCAAAAAGAATTTTCCCTGTTTTAAATGCCATCTTCCGCAACTGGAAAAAGCAACCGATGCAGTGGCGGCAGAAATTGCCGGGGTTATTTTAAACAATGACAAAGCCACTATGAAAAAACTCAATATTTCCTGCATGGTCTGCCACCAGGACAAAGCCGTTGTCCACGGTTTACCGGAAAGCAACGTCATGTATGGTCCTAAAGCCGAGAAAGAATATCCTGAAAAAGAGCACATGAGGGTCAAAAAGAGTCCCTTCATGACGCAAGCTGCCATGTGCGGCCAGTGCCACGGCTTGGGACCCATTTTTGAATTTGAATATCCCATTCAATGCGCCACGCTCTACGGAAGCTACCTGCATGCTTACATCCCGTCCGACGGCACTCAAACCTGCCAGGAGTGCCACATGAAAAAGGCCGACCATACCTGTCCGCCCAACTTTAATGACAGAAAAGATGTGTCTGAAAGACTGAGACAGGCCCTGCCCATTGAAGTGGATACATTGAGCTACCGGTTTCAGCCCTTTGAAAAAATATTCGTTTCAACCATTATAGTTAAGACAAAGATCACCAGCAAGGCCGGGCACAGGATTCCGGACGGCTGACCTTCCAAGAATCGGGTGGTCCTGGAAGTGACCGCGACGGATAATAAAGGGAAAAAGATATTCGAAGCATCAAAGATCTACATGCCCCAGTCGACCACATCACTGGATAACACCATGGTGTACGGCCCTGACAAAAAGCTCGGAATCATCAGGGATACGAGCATTCAACCGTTTGCATCCAAAGAGGAAACATTTGAAATCAAGGTTCCTGAAAGCGTCAAAGGTGTGAATGTCGCAGTCAGTCTGAGTTATCAGCTTCGGCCAGGAGATGTATATCCGATCCATTGGATTGAAAAAAAAGTATCTGTTAAACCTTAGTAACTCAACATTACCCGGCGTTGGCAACTCGGAATCTTCGAGATTAAGCTGTCAAGGGCCGGCAATCCCTGTGCAGCGTCTCGCCGAATGATCAACTATATTGCCTCGGAGATTTTAATATCGCCCCTGAGAAGCTCATTCACTACCGAGGATCGATCAAGCCCTTTCTTCTTCGCAATTTTCTCGACGAAAGCAGAAACTTCTTCATCGAGATAAACGGGAATGTTTAGCTTTATATCTGGATGATAAAATTTGCCTCTTTCCCCTTTTGAAAAATCATACTCTTTTCTCATGTTTATTCACCATATGCTTTAATTTCTTGTTTTGTTGCTTTCCGGCTTGAAATAATTCTAATCGTAACAGCATCTTCGCTTTCTTCTTGAAAAGTATGGATTACGATCAACAATCTTCCTTTTTCCGAAATACCCAAAGTTATCCATCTCTCTTCAGTTTCACTGTGGTCTGGGTCAAATATGGAAAGCGCCTTTGAATCTCTAAATACCGTTGCCGCTTCGTCAAAAGTTACAGCATGTTTGTCTCGGTTGCCAAGGGCCTTTCTGGGATCCCACTCAAAATTGTAATTTATAGCCATTTTATCACTCATTTCGTTCTAAAGCAAAGATGAAATATTTATCAGGCGAATGCCCCCGCCTGAGTAGCGGCTCTTATAAAGGTCGGACAACCACAGACTTTTACGAAAAACCGCGACTTTCACGCCGTCTACTCCAGGATGATACTAGTTATGGCCTTCCCTCAGATGAAGGTGTTACAAATGAATTGAAAAGATTCCAGTAACCCTTCACCCAAAGGAGGCCATGTTACGAGATTTTACAATCATCAACACAAGTACTATTGTGGTATTGACCTTCATGCCCGAAAAAATGTACGTCTGTATCTTAAACAACAAAGGGAAAGTTTTGGTTCACCAAAATATCAAAACCGATCCGGAACTGTTTTTCGAGATAATTTTTCCCTATATCGATGACGTTGCTGTCGGAGTCGAATGCGTTTTTTGCTGGTACTGGCTTGCGGATCTGTGTGCTGCTCATAAAATCACCTTCGTGCCAGGACATGCATTATACATGAAAGCCATTCACGGCGGCAAAACAAAAAACGACAGAATCGATTCCTACAAAATTGCTCTGCTGTTAAAGGGCGGCAATTTTCCTACAGCCTATACTTATCCTGCAGAATGGCGTGCCACCCGGGACCTGTTGCGCCGCCGAATGTATCTCTCAAGACGCTGCTCGGAACTGGTTGCGCATATTCTAAATACCAACACACAATACAATCTGCCCGGGTTTAATAAAAAACTGTCACGAAAATACAATCATGAAGGCGTGGCCGAACGCTTTGAAGATCCGCAAGTCCGAAAAAGCGTTGAAGTTGATCTGGAAATGATCAACTCCCTCAACCAGGTTCTTAAAAAACTCGAATGGTATATCGAAAAGACCGCCCGGCAACACAATTACCACACCCTCTATCTGCTAAGATCAATTCCCGGTGTCGGGCAGATCCTGGCGCTTGTGATCCTTTATGAGATCCATGACATCAAACGCTTCCCCAAAGTCCAGGATTTTTCCTCATATGCACGTCTGATCAGACCGGTAAAAGAATCAGACGGCAAATGGGCCGGTCATTCCAATAAGAAAATCGGTAATCACCATCTGAAATGGGCGATCAAAGAAGCCGCAATTCTCATGCTCAGAGACTCCGCTGAGGCTAAATACTATGTGGGCAAACTCGAACGAAAATATAACAAAGGGAAAGCGCTTGGCATTTTTACTCATAAACTGGGCCGCGCCATATACTTTATGATGAAAAACAAAGAGGCTTTTGACATGAAACGATTCTTTGCTAAATAAGTTTGGGGCTGGAAGGTGTCAACTGGTGGCCTAACTGAGATCACATGGGTGGACCTGAACCTCTTTATTTATTACATGCAGCACGACTGCTAAAAGGAGTGGACCAAATACCTGAAGCTCATTGCGCTTGATTGGCGGCATCTTCCAGCTCCAACCCAATATACGGATTGCATTGACATATGATGATCGTGTTCTGCCCCTTTCCCGAGTGACGCCATAACTGGATGTCTTGCCTCTGGCAAGCAAGCCGACTCGCTTTGATTGCGCCGGGATAAGGGTACCGAAATATATTCTGAAGCCGCCCAATGGTGGCACGCTGATTGTCAAAGAACTCTTTTGGCTATTCAGTTAATCTCTATAGATGTTTGGTGCAGAGCATAGATCCCGCTTATTGCGGGGCGCGTTAAGCTCTGACTCCCACGACAGAAGACAAAAGCCGGAACCAACGAGTCGTTTGCCAAGAAATCTGAATCGAAGACGGAAGAGTTATTCATTACTTTATATTTTCCGATCTATGGGGTGGTTTTTCCCTTGACAACCGAAGGCCATATAGATGTTATGCTTTTTTTAATTCAGGGTGTCTTTCATAGAAACCTTTTAATTTTTCCAAATTTTCATTACAACTTGGGCATTTTAATTCGTGGACATCCTTCTTCTGATAGAGCCTCACGCAAATCGGGCACATCAGCACACTTTCTTGTTCTTTAATGTCATTATAGGAATTAATCATTTTTTTGCGGAAAGAAGATCCAAAAAACAAGCCCCCTAATAATATAAGAAGAATACTAGAGGGCCATTTTATTTCCGTAAAATCAAAATAATATCTATATCCTGAATGATAGAACTTAGGATTAATGATAATCGAAATGCCTATCAAAACCAATATAACTCCCATTAAAATAAAAAATATCAATAATACAACGTGTTAGTATTAACATCTGTTTAATATTGAAAGGGGAAATAAGACTTTTCAGCCGTATAGTTCCCTGCTATGTGGCTGAAAAGTCTTATAGTACCTCGATGCAAATTTACAACCTATTAATATTATTATGGAAAAATGCTATTAAGGTTAATATGGCTCCGGGAAATACGGCTAAAGTGAAAAAAGGCGTCGCATTATTTATCTTCGTATGTTTACAAACGTTAACAGGAACCTAAGTTGAGCGATTGTTGAGTTTGCCGATCGTAATATCCCGCATTTCGGGGAAATGCAAGGCATGAGACATGCGGCCGTAGTATGCTACTGCAAATGTCTCATAACGCAGCAGATTCGATAACCTCAGCAAGCCCGAAGGGGTTCAAATTGTGACAATCTTATTCGGATTCCTATCTGCCGAGTCGGCGATGGTGTTTAATGTTTTTTATAGCAATATAAAGTACTTAAGATATTATATCTTATAATACACTGGCGCAATTTGAAACGCTCAATTTAGGAGGAAGATACTTGGCAAGTAATTTGGTTTTATTTCACATATTATTTATTAATTGTCAATATTTAAAGGGAACAAGTCAGGGGCTTCGCGATCATTACAAACTGGTTTTAAGAAGCGAGAATAAAGATTATGAACCAATTTGCTTAAGTCCGAATGAGATGGACAGTTCCCGTATTATCGGAAACGTGGTATGGGTATCGAGAGCGGTGATGTAACGAGATCTTTGAGAAATACTCAAATAAAAATATGGAGAAAACAAATGCCTCAAAAAATTTTAATTGCATTGGATGGATCTGAAATATCATCAAAGATTGTCGAATTTGCGGCAAAAACCCTTTCCAATAATTCATTAATCACCCTGTTCAGCGTGGTACCCATTGTAGACCTTTTATGCGAACTGGATCCGCCGTTCATCAAGGGATTTGCTCCGGAACACTATCAGGATTATTGCCAGAAAATTCAAACCGAAAAAAACGGATTTTGGAAGAAACGCTGCAGACCGGAAAACAAGGATTTTTAAAAGCCGGATTTGAATCAGAATCGATGTCAACGAAAATTGAAACCATAAAGCAAGATGTCGCGGTGACGATTATAGAAGAAGCCCGTGCCGGTTATGACCTGATCGTTTTGGGACGACGGGGTCATTCAGGCTTGAAGGAATTCTTCTTTGGAAGCGTATCCCAGAAAGTCCTCCAGGCAATAAAGGAGATTTCGATTTTGATTGTTGAATAAAATATTAATGACTTATAATTTTGTGCTTGACATCGATTCATTGTTTATGTACTACAATGTACCATAACCGAACGGTAATTATCATGATAACAATACACCAAAACACTTTGAATGGTTACACAATGATGCCCATGATGCCCACCCGAGGTGCGCCCATGGATTGATCATTTGGGATTTCAGATCGTTAAAGCCGTGGGTGATGAAAAAAACCCGCGGCTTTTTTGTTTTTTAAGGAAGAATCATCGAATGTTTTTAAACCGCTTTACATCAAATATCTGCTTTACCTTCAACCATGTCCGCCATTGCCTATGGATAATGACGGGGCTCCTTTGGGAGCCGTATTATCGGAGTTAATCCTTCTTTAAGTAGCAAACAAAAATATTTGCCACCAAAGCACAAAGACACGAAGAGTTTTAGTTTATTATTCTTTTTTTAGTGTCTTGGTGTCTTTGTGGCGAGAAGAAAAAAGTTTTGTCACAAGAAGCCCAAAATCTACAATTAAAAACCGAATAAGGAGATATACTCATGGCCAAAACCATAGAAGCAATCAATGCCAAAATTCGATCCGGAAAAGTGGTGGTGTTCACCGCCGAAGAGATCATCGATGTGGTCCGGGAAAAAGGGATTAAACAGGCGGTCCGGGAGGTGGATGTGGTGACCACCGGAACCTTCAGTCCCATGTGTTCTTCGGGCGCTTTTTTGAATATAAAACAGCAAAAACAAAAAATGAAGTTCGGCGGCGGATTCGCCACCTTGAACGGCGTGCCGGCATATGCCGGTCTGGCGGCGGCCGACATCTACGTGGGGGCAACGGCAATTCCCGACGGCGACCCCCGCAACGGCAACGGCCGCCCGGGAAAATTCCGGTATGGCGGCGCCCATGTCATCGAGGACCTGGTTGCCGGGAAAAAGGTTCTGCTCAAGGGTGGTGCATATGGCACCGATTGTTATCCGGCAAAAACCCGCGAACAGGCAGTCGGACTGGAAGACATGAACGATGCATTCCTGTTCAACCCGAGGAACTGCTACCAGAACTATAATGTCGCCGTCAACCTTTCCGATAAACCCATTTACACTTATATGGGAAAACTAAAGCCAAAGCTGGGGAATGCATATTATTGCAGTGCCGGTCAATTGTCACCTTTGTTAAACGATCCGTATTTTCGTACCATCGGCATCGGCACCCGGGTATTTTTCTGCGGTGCAAAGGGTTATGTTGCCTGGCCCGGCACCCAGCACAATCCCGCCGCGCCGAGACTGCAAAACGGCACCCCGCAGACCCCGGCCGGAACCATTGCCCTTATCGGGGATATGCGGCAGATGAGCGCAGAGTGGCTTCGGGCGGTGTCCTTTACAGGATACGGCGTAACACTGAGTGTGGCCGTGGGTGTCCCCATTCCCATTATAGACGAAGACATGTTGCATTCGGTTTCCGTTACCGATGCCCAGCTCAAAGCACCGGTGATCGATTACAGCACATATTACCCAACGGGCCAAGGTGAAGCGAAACTGGGTGAAGTCACCTATGAGGAGCTGAAATCCGGGAATATCCACATAAAAGACCAAAATGTACCGATTGGAAGTTTCTCCAGCTATGCCTTGGCCCGAAAGGTGGCCCATCATCTCAAGCAGCTCATTGAAAAGGGCGATTTTTTGCTGACGCAATTCCAGGCGCCGCTTCCGGGGGCTGGAACAACAAAGGAGGCCGCATAATGAAACAGACAAAACTTGCTTTTATTTTTCCTGAAAATACGGTTGAAGAGCCGGTAACCTACAACCTGATCACCGATTACGGCGTCCGGGTTAATATTTTGCGCGCCAGCATCGATCCGGGGAAACAAGGTCGTATGGTGGTGGAATTGAGCGGCGAGGAAATCCAAATTTCTCAAGCGCTGAACTATCTTGAAAGCATCGGCGTGGTGGTTGCGCCGTTGGCCCAGAAGATCCGGCATCTCGAAGACCGATGTACTGGCTGCACGGCCTGTGTACCCCACTGTCCAACCCGGGCGCTGGATGTAGATCGCACGTCCTGGAAGGTCTCTTTTGATTCTGAAAAATGTATTGTTTGTTTCTCTTGTCTGGAAACTTGCATTTATCACGCCATGTCGGTGGAGGAGCAGTTTGCCTAAACGTTCAATGTTTCTTGTTACGCCGCAGCCGCTAAAAACGGCTGCGGCGCTCATCCGGTTTAACGCGATGATCAGAGCGCTTTTAAAAGATTACTATCGTTTAGCTCCTTTGCCAAGGGCTTTGGAATAGCATAAAATTATCGATTTTAGGTTGAAATTTATAAGATTTTAAGGTTATTCTGTCCGCCAATTACATCGAATATAGATTACACAATGGATCATCAGAAAAATACTTGCGGAGAGAATAATGTATCGCGACTTAAAAGTATTTTCCGGAAATTCAAACAAAGGACTTGCAAAAGAAATATGCCGGCATCTCAACATCCCGCTCAGCAAACTGGACATCTCGAGATTTTCCAACGACAACCTGTTTATACAGGTCAAGGAAAATGTGCGTGAAAAAGATGTTTTTGTGATTCAGTCCTTCAGCCGGCCCGTCAGCAATCACATTATGGAACTGCTGATCACCCTCGATGCCTTGCGAAGCGCTTCCGCCAGGAGAATTACCGCTGTTGTTCCCTATTACTCGTACGCCAGATCCGATAAAAAAGACGCCCCCAGAATCTCCATTGCCGGAAGACTCATGGCAGACCTGCTCAAAACCGCGGGTGCGAACCGTGTGCTGACCATGGATCTTCATGCCGATTCAGTGCATGGGTTTTTCAGTATACCGGTTGATCATTTGACGGCCATCCCGATTATCTGCGGACACTTTAAACAGCATCTTGACGTTTCCAATAGCGTCGTTGTGGCGACGGACGCCGGCGGCGCCAAGAGAGTCGGACGTTTTGCTAAAAGGATGAATGCCTCCATGGCGATCATAGACAAACGACGGATCAGTGATACGGATGTTGTTCAGGGATTGGTTGTGGGTGATGTGAAAGGAAAAGACGCGATTATTTTCGACGATGAGATTTCAACCGGAACGACGATTATGGCTTCGGTGGTAACCCTCGAAAAAGCCGGGGTCCGAAAGATCTATGTGGGGACAACGCATGCGGTCCTGTCCGGATCCGCAGTTAAAAACCTCAAGGATTTGCGTGTCGAAGAAATCGTCGCGACCGATACCGTGGAAGTGTCCCACAAGAAAAAGATGGAACACTTAAAAATTCTGTCGGTGGGGCCGCTGCTGGCAGAGGCCATAAAGCGTATACACAGCGGAGAAAGTGTGGGAGCGCTTTTCACCTGATTGACGCTTTTTCAGAAAAACGCACTCACTTAAAATTCATCTCACAGAGTAAAAATCCTGGCCCAGAGGACCAGGATTTCAACGTTAGATAAAACGGGGACTGCGGCCCGATCTTCCGTTAACCGTATTGGCTTCGGAGGGCTTTCTTATTGATTTTGCCCACGCTGGTTTTAGATATTGAATCGACCAGGTTGACCTTGTCCGGAACTCCGAATTTTGGAAGCATTCCGTTTTCGACGAACTGTTTGTAAAAGCGTTTCAGATCTTCTCCGGTAACCTTATTCTTGAATTCATCTTTTAGCACCACCAGTGCCAGGGGCCGTTCTCCCCACTTGTCATCCGGAATCCCGATCACGGCGGCTTCGCTGACCGCCTGATGCTGGCTGATAATGTCTTCCAGCGCCAGGGATGAAATCCATTCACCGCCGGTTTTGATGACATCTTTGAGGCGATCGGTAATCTGGAGATACCCGTATTCGTCGATAAAACCGATATCACCGGTGTGGAGCCACCCCCCTGACCACAAATCTTCACTCTTTTCCGGATCTTTCAGATAGCCGTGCGTCAGCCAGGGTGCTCGTACCACCACTTCGCCCGTAATTTTCCCATCATGTGGCAACGGCGCCCCATCCGGGTCGATGATTTCGAGATACACGTTGGGAAGGGGTAGTCCTGTTCTGCACCGTATGCCGATCTGTTCGTCTATTCCCCATTCGAGCATGTTCGGCTTTAGATTGGCTGTTGTCAGGACCGGGCAGGTTTCGGACATGCCGTAGCTGGTATAGACATTGATACCGAGATCGAGAGCGGATTTGCACAGCCCTCGGGACAAGGCAGAACCACCGATAATCACTTTCCATCTGGATAAATCAAGATTTTTAATGGCCGGACTGCTGACCAGCATGTGCATGATGGTGGGCACACAGTGTGAAAATGTCACCTTTTCCGTTGCGACCAGTTTCAGAAGCATCTCGGGCTCGTATTTTCCGGGATAGACCTGCTTCGCGCCGAGAAACGTCATCAGATAAGGAATTCCCCAGGCGTGAACATGAAACATCGGGGTCATTGGCATGTAGACATCTCCGGAATTGATAGAGGCCTGGGACTTGTATGCACAAAAGACGGACATAATGCCGTAAGTGTGAAGCACGATTTGGCGGTGAGAAAAAAATACGCCTTTTGGGAAACCGGTGGTGCCGGTCGTATAAAAGGTTGTCGCCACGGCATTTTCATCAAAATCCGGGAATTCATAATCGTCGGCGGAATGAGAAAGCAAGTCTTCATACTCCCCGTCGATAGCCAAAGACGTTTCGATGCTTTCATGTTGATCTGAAATCAGAATAATTTTTTTCGGCGTCTCAAACTGATCTTTTACGGACTCCAGCAATGGAAGAAAATCCGAATTCACCAAAATCACATCATCGTGTGCATGATTAATCGTATAAATGAGCTGATCAGGGGACAGCCGGATATTGACGGTATGGAGCACCGCGCCCATCATGGGCACAGCAAAGAAGCATTCCAGATAGCGGTGGCTATCCCAGTCCATTACCGCCACGGTGTCTCCGGGGTTGACCCCGAGATCTTTCAATGCATTTGCCAACCGATGTATTCTCATGCCAAAGGCGGCATAGGTATATCGCATTCTGTCACGATAGACAATTTCCTGGTCAGGCGAATAGATCAGCGGCGTATGGAGAAAGTGTTTAATCAGGAGTCGATAGTCGTAGGCCGATGGTGTGGGTTTAATGATTTTGGGTGTCATGCTGACTCCTCATATTAAGACTTTTAATTACAAGCCATCTCAAAAATAAATCTAACGCCCAATTACGGTGTTGCGAGCCTCTTCAAAATGCTCACATACTCCCATGTATGCTGCGCTTTTTCATCGGCTCGCGCCTTGTCCCTGAACGTAATCTTCATTTTTGAGATGGCTTGTAGTATTTTTTGCCAAGTTGAAGTAATATAGCAGAAACAAATTAGAATTCAAGGAGATAAAACAGCAGGTCATAAAATCCGAAAAAAATGATTGACAGGAATATCGGCATCCGTTGAATATTGGAATTTGAGATTTACCCGCCTCATGCGGGGTAATTGGTGATTTGGTGCTTGGAGTTTGTGATTTTAAACAAGGAGGTTCAAGATGTTGCTGCGATCCTATAAAATGGAGATTTTCAGGGCCGAGTGCAATCCGGGATTTGAAGCGCTGCATTGTTTCGCTCATCTGGACCAGGATGTGGGCGAAGCGATCCCTTATCTGAATGCCGTGCTCGGCGGGTTTACTTATCAAAAAGACCCGCCGAGCGTCACCTTCAAAGCCCACGGCAAACTTATCACCGTTCACGCCAAAAAGATCGCCGTAAATGCGCTTAAAGATGAAAATGAAGCGAGTAAAATTATCGAGTGGTTGAAACGAGAGATCAATTCAGCCTGGGAAAATCGAAATAACATTGAACCCCTGTACGAAACGGCCCCCCAACCCAAGGTCATTGAAATCCTAAAAATCCTGCCAAAAACCAATTGTAAAGAATGCGGCCAGCCCACCTGTATGGTCTTTGCCGCCCAGGTGGCCGAAGGGGCAAAAGGGCCTGAAGACTGCCCGACCCTGGACGATGAAAACAGAGAACGACTGACGCGTTATTTGAGTCAGTTTCATTTCGATTTTTAATTGCTAAAGAGGAGACCATTGATGAGCAACGATACAGTATTGACAAAGATTCTTTTTCTTTGCACTGGCAATTCATGCCGCAGTCAGATGGCAGAAGCTTTTACGCGGCATCTGATAAGAGATCGGATCGCTGCTTATTCTGCTGGAATCGCCCCTAAAGCCATCGATCCGAGAGCGATCAAGGCCATGGCGGAAGTCGGCATCGACATTTCACGTCAACGATCGAAATCCACGGATGATATTAAAGATATGGAATTTGATTTTGTAATTACGCTCTGCGATAATGCCCAAAAGACATGCCCTAGCTTTCCGGCCAAGACCAGCGTGTTTCACATGGGGTTTGATGATCCGCCGAAACTGGCCGCAAACTGTCGGGACGAAGCAGAGGCAATGGGGCATTACCGTCGCGTCCGGGATGAAATAAAGGTTTTCGTGGAAAAACTGCCGGATATTTTAAAGCAAAAAACGGAGAATATGGCGTTCGATCAAGCCCGATTTGTCGCAGGGCTCCGATCGGTTGTGGGTCAACTGCCGGAACATTTGAAACGTACCAAAAAGCCTTAATCGGTGTTGAGATAAGTTGAAAAAATTTAAACCATGAGGAAAAATAACCCTCTCGATATTTTTTAAATTTAGAGCAGTTGATTTCAATTTTTTTTGTGATATGTTATGTTAACGTTAACATAACTTCAACAACAGGTGTAAGCATGCAAGATTTCGACACGTTGCTGAAAAATTCAGCCGCAGCCCACGGGCATTTGTGTCCGGGCCAGATGGTAGGGGTGCGCATGGCCATGCTGGGATGCCGGCTCATCGGCCTGGATGAGCCGACCCGCATCGATCAGATTAAAAAACTTATCGTCTTTGTCGAGATGGACCGGTGTACCGGCGATGCTGTGGCCTATGTCACCGGCGCCAAACTGGGGCGACGGTCGTTGAAGTTTAAGGATTATGGCATCATGGCCGCCACATTTATAAATTTGGAAACCAATACCGCGTTTCGGGTGATTTCCACGGAAGAAGCCAGAGATTTAGCCCCTCTTTATGCACCTGGAATACCGGAAAAGAATCCCCGGCAGCTTGAAGCCTATAAACGGATGCCGGACAGTGTTCTCTTTCGGGTTCAAAAGGTCCGGGTGGATATGAGCGAATACGATTTGCCGGGTCCCACGCGCAAAAAAGTATCCTGCAGTCGATGCGGTCAGGTGATTCGGGACAACCGGGAAGTGGTTCGAAGTGGTCGTATTCTTTGCAAACCTTGCGCTCAAGAGGCTTATTTCTCGGAAGCAAAGGAGATCACCTGGCCGGATATGAACTGGACGCCAGACCAAGAAGAAGAGCAAATGTTTGTCGCCACCAAGGCACTAAGACACGAAGGAAGCAAGTAAGTTTGCTTCGCTCACAATTGGAATGTTGGAATATATGAGTAATGGAATAATGGGTTTGAAGGAGGAGATAAAAAGTGATTAAAACCATCGAATTAAAAGATGCGGTGGGAACCAAACTCGCCCATGATATCACCGAAATCCGTCCCGGAGAGTTTAAAGGCGCAGCTTTTCATAAAGGACACACGGTATGCAACGATGATTTGTGCCGCTTACAGAAACTCGGGAAGAATCATCTTTATCTTATTGATTTAGAGGCAGACGAGATTCATGAGAACGAGGCGGCCGCCATTATGGCCAATGCCCTGGCAGGAAAAGGGGTCGTCTGGAAAAATGAACCTCGTGAAGGAAAAATCGGCCTAAAGGCGGATATGGACGGATTACTGGTTATCAATGCTGCGGCATTGGCAGCGTTTAATATGATCGATGAAGTCATGTGCGCCACGATGCACAATCATACCCTGGTGAAAGCAGGCGATCTGGTGGCCGCCACCCGGGCCATCCCTTTGGTCATGAAACGGGTTCCCATCGAAAGGGCCGCCGCCATTGCCGCTCAAAATGGGGGTGTGGTTTCCGTACGTCCTCTTCGACAGGGAAAAGCCGGTCTGATCATCACGGGAAACGAGGTGTATCACGGTCTGATCCAAGACCGTTTTGCGCCCATTCTGACTCGAAAACTCATTGATCTGGGATGTGAAGTGAATGGTATCAGCTTTGCGCCGGACGATGCTGAAATCATTCGCCGGGCGATTTGCGAACATATTGAGCAAGGCTGCGACCTGATTCTTTTAAGCGGCGGTATGAGCGTGGATCCTGATGACGTTACCCGCAAAGGGATTCGCCTGGCAGGTGCCGATGAGGTGCACTATGGGGCTGCAGCGCTTCCCGGCGCCATGTTTCTGGTGGCGTATATCGGGAAAGTGCCGCTCCTCGGCGTACCGGCTTGCGGTCTTCATCACCGTACGACCGTTCTCGACCTGGTCCTTCCCCGTATTCTGGCCGGAGAAAAAATCGGCAAAAAAGAGCTGGCATTTTTAGGTCACGGCGGTCTTTGTCAAGATTGTCCGGAATGCACCTATCCGCATTGTGCGTTCGGCAAGGGAAGCTAATGGGAAATGCCACCCGGAAGAAGGAAAACATAAAATGACCGATGTCAAACAGAATCATGACGGACGGGTTATCGCCGTATCCGTCAGTCTCAAAAAAGGCGTCAAAAAAACAAACATCCTTCAGGGCAGTCTGATCGAAAATTACGGTCTTGAAAACGACGCTCATGCCGGTGACTGGCATCGCCAGGTCAGTCTCCTGGCCATAGAAAGTATTTCCAAAATCAGGAAGAAAGGCCTTGATGTCAATCCAGGCGATTTTGCCGAAAACATTACCACCGAGGGCATCAGGCTCTGGGAACTACCTGTGGGCACTCGGCTGAAACTTGGAGAAAACGCAGTGGTTGAGATCACCCAAATCGGCAAGGAATGCCATGATCGCTGTGCCATATTCAAACAAGTGGGAGACTGTGTCATGCCCAGAGAAGGTATCTTTGTCAGGGTACTTAAAAGCGGCGTCATCAGCCCCGAAGATCGCATCCGAATTCTCAATAATCAACCCGGAACTATTCAATATGACGAAACTCATTGATCCATACGGCAGAACCATCGATTACCTGCGAATATCCATTACCGACCGTTGCAATCTCGATTGTCTGTATTGCGCCCCTTTCGGCGGACGAAGAAGACTCTCGCACGCGGACATACTCTCTTATGAAGAGATTCTCCGGATAACAAACGCTGCGGTGCTGTCCGGAATTTCAAAGATTCGGATCACCGGAGGAGAACCGCTCCAAAGAAGAGGAATGGTGCGGCTTTGTCGGATGCTGGCCGATATCGACGGTATTGAAAGCCTTGCCGTTACCACCAACGGCATCCTTTTAAAGGAGTTCGCAGACCCTCTTTTCGAGGCCGGTGTTCAACGGGTAAATATCAGCCTCGACACGTTGAAGCCCGAACGATTCAAAGAGATTACCGGCGGCGATCTCTTGTATCGGGTGCTTGAAGGAATTGAAGTTGCGGAAAAGGCCGGACTGAATCCCATCAAGATCAACACGGTGGTCATGCGCGGTATTAACGATGACGAAATTGAAGATCTGGCCGGACTCACTCTGGAAAAACCCTATCATGTCCGGTTTATCGAACTCATGCCCACACAAGGCCACACCATGGAAAAACATCATTCACTTTTCATCCCCATCGGCGAAATGATCGATCGTATTAAAATGATGGGAAATTTACAACTAATTAACAAAACAGAATCGTTTGGACCGGCAATGCTCTACGCTGTTCCCGGCGCACCGGGCAAGATAGGTTTCATCGCGCCGCTGAGCAGACATTTCTGCGAGACCTGCAACCGGTTGAGGCTCACGGCCGATGGAAAGCTCAGGACATGCCTCTTTTCTGAAAAAGAAATTGATATCAAGGGATCTTTGCGAAAAGGCGCCTCCATGAAAGACCTGACTGATTTGTTCAAACACGCCGCACAGGTTAAACCTCAAAAGCACCATTTAAACGATAGCGCTCCACTGAACCCATCCAGACGGACCATGCGAGCCATCGGCGGTTAATTTCGAAATTCCCGGAAGCGATATAACACTGATGAGCGAAACAAACAAATTTTGAAAGGATGTGATGGATCGATGACTTCTGATGATGATAGCGAATCCGAAGAAAAGACCATTCTGGTGGCCGTCGATTTTTCAGATTGTGCCCGTGGTGCGTTGCGTCAAGCAAAATCGCTCATGGCCGAAAAACGGTTTCGTATCATTGCGCTTCACGTGATCAATCATGATTTTATTGCAGAATGTATCCGTCATGAGTTGGGTGATGAAGGTCAGATTAAAAAAAAACTGTTTATGGAAGCAAAAGCAAAGCTTCGAGATTATTTGGCTCAGGAAAAATTGGAAGACAATAACGTCCAAATGATCGTCAGCGAAGGGGTCCCCTACATAGAGATCAACAAAAAGGCTGTCGAAAATAATGTGGACATGGTCATTATCGGAAGCTGTGGAAAGACCGGCGACATGGGCAGCATATTTTTTGGTGGCACTACGGAGAAAGTATTGAGATTCATCACGCGGCCGGTGCTTTGCGTTCCGCCGAAGTCAGAGTACCGGATGGATTGACGGCGATAATACACATTAAAATGATCCAAGCATAAATTGGGCTTGATAAAATCGTGTAGATCGTATATGCATTTAAAACGGTGATGGAGTTCACCGATTAACCGCACGCCAGTGCTGATGACTCCTGCCATGCTCAATCCTCTGGCGGGAGTCTTGAAAAAAACTACCGCACAAAACTCCCGCCACACATCAAGGCGGGAGTTTTTTTATGCCCCAGCGCACCGGCAATCTGCTGCACCGGTTCATACCAGGCATTCTTTCGATTCAACCTGAATGCTTCCCCCCCGATGCCGTTTTCGCTTATATTCATTTTGCCGGTCATGGATGTTAAAGGTTCAGTTGTCATGCGATTTTTTAAACGCCCAGAAAACAAGGATGTTGATAAACACAACATAAAAGACGATTTGGGAATCTCTGAACGAGAACTTTTCAGGCGCCTGAAAGAAAAATGCTGCCCGGTGTGCAGTGTGCTCGAACATCACGACCGGCAATATTTCTCCTGGTTTTCCATTGAAAAATACCATGAGCCGGTGTTTATTGAATCGTTAAGCCGGGCACTGGGGTTCTGCGCACTGCACGGCGCATACATGGATCAACAGAACCATTGGGGGACACAAATCACCGCCGTTCACAGGCATGCTGCTATACGCGTTCACCACCGGTTGGCTGCCGGTCTGTCTGAAGGCAAAAAGGATTGGCGGCTGATTTTTGAAGATCGTACATCCTGTCCGGTTTGCTCATCTTATCAAGAAACATCAGAAAGGACCCTTTGGTTCTTTAATAATATGATCGCAGAAAAAGATTGCCTGAATCAATACGGTCGTCCGGGAATACTCTGTTTTCCTCATTTTAAAGGATTAACCGATAACGCCTCGTTAAAGCTGTTTGCCGGGCTGCTTTCACGTCATGAAGCGGCGATGGTGTCGGCAGCCAAGGCACTAAAAGCAATTGGAAATCAGGGCAGCAAGGTCGCTGCCGAATCAGAGCAGATCCAGCATGCATTAAGCCTGAGTGTGGGCCGCGAACAGAATCCGGGCAATTTTTTTTTCCTGTCCAGAATTTACAAAATATCTGAAAACTGGGACCCTCTGGCAGATTTTATCTCATCGTTAAAGGAGAATACGGGCTGCCCGATTTGTCTTGACATCTATGGTTCGTTGAGCCAATGGATCTACTGGCTCGATAAAAATATCATTTCTACAGACAACTTCGAAGCGATGAACGATGTATTGCCGACCTGCAATGCACATGTCTGGTCATGCATCCGCCTGGGGAATCCCGCGCTTCAATTTGCCGCCGCATCAGCTGCGTTGCGAGCCGCTCAAGAAAAAGTCGGTAATGCTTCCCGGCATTTGAAACAACTGAGTAAAACCCCGAGACCATCCATCTGGAAACGAAGGAAAAATGAAAGGCAAAACCATCAAGGCATTATAAAAGTCAACCCGAAAAAAACTGTCACGTCTTCCCTCTACTGCCCGCTATGCAGCCGGATTGATGCGGCCAAAACCCGGGCGATGGATCTGCTGTTTGCGTTGCTTAAAGAGCGTCGATACCGTATTGATTTCGAAAACGGCTGCGGACTGTGTCTCAAACATCTCGCCGATGCACTTGACATGCAGCCGTCAGATGAAATATCCAGATTTTTAATCCAGGTTGAATCCGCCAAGCTGGCGCTTCTAGAATGGGAGCTCGAAGAAGCCATGAGAAAAACAGCCTGGACAGCCCGCCCTGAAATCAAAGGAAGCGAACAATCAGCCTGGCGCCGAGCCCTTGCAAGATTTTCCGGCTTGCCGATACTTTAATAAAAAGTTGGGGATATAACAACATTGGAAAAACAGGCACCCGTAACAGGAAAATGGTTAAATCGTAATATCATAGGCTTTGCCCTGACCAGCTTTTTAAGCGATTTTTGTCATGAGATGGCAACAGCGGTCCTACCCCAGTTTTTTGAGGTCATTGGCGCTTCAGCCGCGGCATTGGGATTTATCGAAGGGGTTGCGGATGCCATTTCCAGCTTTTCCAAGCTTGGAGTGGGATACTGGGGGGATAAAACCGGAAATCGCAAGAATCTGACGGTAATCGGATACGCATTGACCGGATTTTCCAAGGTGGTTTTTGCCTTTGCCTTTGCATGGCCGCTGATTCTGGCCGGCAGGATTGTCGGATGGCTCGGACGCGGCATAAGGAGTCCGCTCAGAGATGCCATGCTTGCAGATTCGGTCACAGAAAAAAATCGCGCCAAAGCCTTTGGTTTTCACCGGGCCGGGGATACAGCCGGCGCTGTTGCGGGGCCGCTTACAGCCTTCTTACTTTTGAGCTTAATCACCTCTCATCCCGAAATAGCTCAACTGCCGGAACGAGTTTTTCCTTTTCTGTCGGGCGCAGCAGGGGCAAAATTTAGAGTCATCTTTTTTCTGACGCTTGTCCCCGGCATTCTATCTGTTGCTGCTATGGCGTTTCTGGTAAAAGAAAAGCCGCGCTCTCCCAATCACGGTCTTGGATTTATGAATGCCGTCGGTGCGATGCCCGGGGAATATCGTATGTTCCTTCTTGCCGTGGGCGTTTTCGGAATGGCCGATTTTGCCCCTACCTTGATGATTCTTCGGGCGACGACGGTTCTGGGGCCCGAGATCGGTTTTTTGAAGGCCACGCAACTCGCCGCCCTTTTATATACTTTAAGAAATATTGTTTATGCGGCGGCATCTTATCCCATCGGCGCATTGAGCCATCGATTTTCAAGATCCCGTTATCTGGCGGCAGGGTATGCCGTCGCCGTGGCGACATTTGCCGGATTTCTCTTTACAACTTCTTCGGTATTGTGGTTTGCAATTTGCTTTTCCCTGGCCGGCGTATTTATCGCCTGGGAAGATACCATGGAAGCGGTGGCGGTCCGGGATTATGTGGATGATTCGATTGCCGGTACCGCCTATGGTCTTTTGGGCACCATTAACGGAATGGGAGATTTTGCATCGAGCATTATCGTCGGTGTGTTATGGACGGCCATCGGCCCGAAATGGGGCTTTGCATATGCCGTGATCGTGGGGCTGGGCGGAACAATACTGATGCTGAAAACACCTTCAGCAATCATAATCCATGGCGACAAAAAGAAATAATCGTTTCCAAAAATCTAAAAAAAGGAAAACCTACCAGTCGTAAAGGATTTCCCAATAGTTATCAAAAGGCGGATCATTTTGACTGTAACGGTATGACATGGTTTTCCCGGTGCCCGGACCTGAAGTGGTATCCTCACGCCAGTATTTGACAAAAATGCCGGGAAGAAGATGCGTGTTCGATCCATCCATCCATACTTCCTTCTCTTCAATAATCTTCCAAACCGTCCCGAACTGCTTGCTCCGGACCCGTTCTCCCACGCGCGGCAGCCCGTGTTTTGCCCGAAGATCCTTGAATTTATATGGGGACCGTTCGCCGTAATCCAAAATCTTTTCTCCGGAAATGATAATTCCGATGGCGCCGAGCGGCGCGGTCAAAAGAATGGAAAGGACGGCAACAGCCAGAATTAAATCACCGGACGCCACACCGGCTGCCAGGGGAACCGCACCGATGGCCGCCTGGACCGTGGCTTTTGGAATATAGGCAATGATACAGAAAAATTTCTCTTTTAGGGTATAGGGAGTCCCGATCAGGGAAATGTAGGTTCCGACGCTGCGAAACAAAAGCCCCACCAAAATGACGAGGGTCCCCGCGAGCCCGGCATGCCAGGCCACATTGACATTGACCTGTGCTCCCACCAGCACGAACAGGAGCAGTTCGGCAAACACCCAGACTTTCTTAAGTTTTTGGGAAATAAGGTGTGCAACAGGTTCGGATTTTTCCAGAATAATAAACCCGATGGCCATGACCCCTAAAAGACTGGCAATGGGCACCCATTTTTCACATTCCCTCTCAATCCAGGTCAAGATGATGGCGACGCCTAGAACGATCAAGGTCCGTTTGGGAGGCCGCCAATCGTATTTGGTGAATAGACGATATAAAAAATACCCGGGAATGACTCCCACAAGTATCCCCAGCGAAATTGAAACCGGTATTTCTCCCAA
Organism: uncultured delta proteobacterium; assembly: GCA_963778575.1. Taxonomy (GTDB): domain Bacteria; phylum Desulfobacterota; class Desulfobacteria; order Desulfobacterales; family UBA11574; genus UBA11574. The sequence continues at coordinate 191,936 of CAVZUV010000018.1, forward strand.
CTTGGCCCAAATATTGATCGGACCGCCGCCATACATGCCTAAAAATATGGAAAAGAGAACGATCACAAAAACATCGTCAATGGATGAAGCCGCCAGCAGCAGCGTGGGGATGCCTTTTTTGGCGCCTCGGCCCCGATCCATGAAATCAATCATCAAAGGCACCACCACCGCCGGCGAAACAGCGCCTAAAATGGCACCGAGTATGGCTGCCTCCACGTAGCTGATATGCAGCCACCGCGGAGCGACCAGAATGATCCCTGCGATTTCAAAAAGGGCGGGAATACAGCTCATTAAAAGGGCCGCCCGTCCAACGCGATGCAGGGTATCTTTATGCAGCTCAAACCCGGCACGGAGCAAAATGACAATCAAGGCAATTTTCCGAAAATCAGCGGAAACTTTCATCATATCCGGGGCCATCAGGTTAAAGACATAAGGCCCTGCGAGAATTCCCACAATGAGCATACCCACCAATCCGGGCAATTTCACTTTACGAAATATATAATCCGCCAACAGTCCCAAAACAATGATCAAAGAAAGACTTGCCGCCATCTAAACCTCCCGTCAAAAATGATTCTTGATCCTCTTCGCTATGTATAAAAAATCCTGCTCAGACATTCCGGGCAGGATGCAAAAACAGTGCAAAAAACCCCACCCGGTTCATCCGGAAGGGGCAGAATTTAAATTAGCATACAACTTCTACCCGTTATGAGGTAGAAGTCATTAGTCTTTTATCCGTAATAGCTTTGGGACGATTCAGGCAGACTTCATTGCCTTATATGTTTTTTAAAACCTTTAAATACGTTCGAATAATCGATGTCAAGTAAATTTCATTTTAATCGCATGCCAACGGTCTTGAAATATTCCTTTTGATCATTGGGCGCTAACCGATGTCGATAACATTACATTGCAGAAACATCTTCTTGAAAAGAAAAAAGATTCTTGCGGATGTCTTCGACATTCGATAGCCGGTCTGAAAGCTTTGAAAGGGTCAGGGAAACCTCTTTTTCACTCTGATCTTTGAGAGCCATCGCCCGGTTCAAAGCCTCCCTGATAGTAGAGACGGTCAGGTCGATCTTTTCGTTCAGCGTTTTTTTAAAGTTTCGACTGGTATCGTCGACCCGCCGAACCAAGTCGTATCGCACACGGCCGCAATGTCTTTCAAATCGGCCGGAAACAGTGTCTTTCATCCGTTTTAAAATAATCCCCTTGCTCATGAACTTCGGCAGGGCAAAACGGATCGACAACCCGATGAGCTCTATGGCGCCCGGATCGTCTTTTAACAAAAAATAGAATTCACCTTTTTGGGAAAGTTTTTCAACCGTGGTAAAAGGTTTGAGTTTCACCTGGAACAGGTCGGATGTCATCCTCACGATGTTTTCAATGATGTCATTGGTGCGTTTTGCAATATCCAGGTAGATTTGCTCGAGAATCGCAGCGATCTTTTCCGCTTCTTTTTGCCTGACCCTGTTAAAAGTTGCCATGATATCGTTAAAAACAAACTCTTCCATTTCTTTTTCAAGATCATGACTGCTAATGTGTCGTGCCGTTGTTTCGACAAATTTTCCTTCCATTTTTTTCAAAAGAACCGGCAGGTCTTTCTGGGCAAGAACAGCCAGATCATCATCCAGCTTTTGCAGGAGCTTTCTCATATGCCCTTCTAAAATAAAATTCTGGCGATCCCGGTCCTTTTGAGCGGTATCGGCATATTGCTCAAAAGTTGCGATTTTTGCTTTTAACTCCTCAACAGATAGTCGGGCCGCCTCTTGCTCGATCTTGTAAGCTATGGTCTCATCAGCGGTATATTTTAAAAGCGATCCGATGACCGAACGAAGAAAGGTTTTTCCTTTTTCATGGTGCAAAAAATCTTTGAGATCTTTTTCAAAAGTCAGCATGTTAGACCGGCTTAACTTTTCCGTATCGCCGCTCAGTTTTCCTAACAGCGCAAATTTAGCGGAAACCGGATAGAGATGGATCGATTGACCCAGGTCCTTACGAATAAGATCGGTGGTAAAATCCATTGATTCGCATAGATCCGATGCTTCCACCAGGTCGGTTTTGTTCAACACAAAGATAAATTTATCGGCATGCTCCCGGACTTCCTTTAAAAATCGATGCTCGGCCTCGCCCAGCGGCGGATCAGGGGTAACGATAAAGACGCCGGCATCGACATACGGCAGATACGCATACGCGACGTCCGTATTATGTTTAAACACCGACCCTACCCCTGGCGTATCGATGATCCGCACCCCGTCCTTTAAATAATCCGACGGAAAGAAGATCTCCACCTCTTTGACATGCAATTTGTTCTTGGGATTTTGTTTTTCAGTCACAAATTTCGGAATGTCCGCGAGGTCAATCTCCGCTTCCTTTTCATCCAAATACCGCACGATAGCCCTGCTTTTTTCACCGTAACGCAAAATGGTGACAATGGACGTCAACGGAACAATGGACGTCGGAAGGATTTCGGCGCCGATCAACGCATTGATGAATGTAGACTTCCCGCGTTTAAACTGCCCCATTACCACCAAGTTAAACTGCTCCAGCGCCAGTTTTTCGGTTATCTCGCCAAGTCTCTTATCTTTGTTGCTGTTCATCTTAGAGAGATCGTCGACAACACCAAAAAGCCGATCTTTCATTACAGCAAATCGGGTTTCCATGACGATGTCACCTCCTGTATAGAGAATATATCGGATATGCCGGCCATAAAAGATACAAAAAACCCTGCTCGATTCTAAACCGGGCAGGGTTATAGGCTTTTGTATCCGCAGCGAAGGGCAAAGCGGATTTTGGTGAATAACTCCTACCCGTTATAAGTAGAAGTCATCATTTCTATCCCCTTTATGCTAGATATGAAAAGTTCAGGCAGACTTCATTACCTTCCGCAATATTTGCTCATTCATAATCTACGGCGGTTTTTTTGTCAATCTCAAATTTTTATAAAAAATTTTATGTAATCCCAGCCGGTGTCGCTAAATATTTAATATGATCTTGGCCGTTATAAAGAAAATAAGCAAACCGGTGATGTCAACAACGGTCGTCAACGCCGGGCTTGCGATTACGGCGGGATCGAGTTTAAATCTTGCAGCGAACAAAGGAAGCAATGCGCCGATGATGGTTGCGGTGATCACTTGTAATGTCAGTGCAACCGAAACAGCGATGCCGATCATGCCGATTGAAAAACCCGCCGGTCCGGCTGACCCCGAACCAAAAAAAAGAACGCGTCCAAAAGCAATCGCTCCGAGTAATATGCCGAGAAGCAGTCCGATTTGGGCCTCTTTCAAGAGGATTCGCATGATGTCTTTATGCGTAATTTCTTCAAGTGCGAGAGCCCGGACAACCAAGGTCGCCGATTGACTTCCGGTGTTTCCTCCGGTATCCGCCAGCATGGGCATGAATGTCACCAAAATGGCAAATTGCACCAGCAGCCCTTCAAATCTTTGGACGATAGCACCGGATATAAATCCGAACAAGGCAAGAATCACGATCCATAACACCCTGTTTTTGAAATGTTTTATGACTGGTGTCTTCATATAGACGGCTGCTTCGTGGCGACCGGATATCGCCATGAACTTTTCCATATCCTCTGTTTGTTCCTGTGTGATGATGTCGATGGCATCATCGTGCGTGATAATGCCCACAAGCGCTTCATTGCCGTTAATAATCGGCAGGGCAATAAGATCATATTTCTGAATTTTACGGGCTGCATCCTCCTGGTCATCCCCAACACGAGCACAAATCACTTCCCGGTGCATGATCTCCTCTATCCGGGACTCTCGCCGGGCAATAATCAGATCTTTAAGCGATAAAAAACCGATCAATTTGCGGCGCCGATCCACCACATAAGCATAATAGATGGTTTCCCTGTCCGGAGCGATTTCCCGGAGCCGATCGATGGCCTGCGATGCCGTCAATTCGGGCGACAGGGTCGCATAATCCGAGGTCATTACTGCGCCCGCGGTGCCTTCTTTGTAGGCGGACAAACGGCGTATGTCTTCTCGCTCGGCCTGGGCCATGGCCGGCAGAACTTCTTCACGCCTGTCTTCGGGCAGGAGCTTGAACACATCCGCTCGATCATCCGGAGGCATGTCGGCAAGCAACCGGGCGATGTCTCCCCGGCCCAGAGTTCCGATGATGTCCACTTGAAGCCCATCATTCAGATGACTGAAGATATCAGCCCGGATCGGAAAGCCGGCATGTCGGAGCACATCCCATGCTTCATCGGTGGATAATGAGGAGATCATCTCAGCAACCACAACAGGGTGGCTTACTTCGCAGAAATTTTTAAGGGATTTTGCGTTTCCGGACGTAATCAACTCACGAAGTTCGGAAACAACGAGCGGATTTTTCATGGCTCACCTCTGTTTCAACCGCGTTTGGAGACCATTCGCGGCCAGAGGCGAACCGGTGGGCTATGCGCTGTTGGCGAGCCGGCCGATCACATCAAGAGCCGCAAGGTACAACCACCACGATCCAGGATCATCAAGGTCTTTTTGTGCTGTCTCTTGTGTCTTTTTACGACAACTATGGCTGTCGTCCGAGCCGTTCATAATTATTACTCCTTTTCTTTCACAGGTTTCTTACACGGGTTTTTTGAAACCAGTCACACTTCTTTATAAAAAAATATTTTCATTGTCAACGTTGAACTTGCATCCGGGTGCAAAGCACCCGGTTTGCTTGGCAAGAATCGTGCTTGACCATATTGCTGTGTTTTGATACACAATTAGCGGTTGCATCTTGATGGGATTTCGTTTAAAAGATTCATTTGCCTTAAGCAAATTGATTTTTAGATAAAGGTAACAAAGTTAGTCCTTTAAAATAAACCGACCTTAAAAGGCTAATGTGTTACAAAATAGGTAACTTTTTTAAAGGAGTCTGTCGTGAAGTCAAAATGGTCTATTTTAGCGGCAATGGTTTTTTTGCTTACCATAATTTTTTCACCCCTGACCTATGTTACGGCTCAGGACGCGTCAATTCGCCAGCCGGACAAGGCGCTTTGCGCACGGATGCTCAGATTCGGCCAGGAAGCATACAGCAGAGGAAAATACCTGGATGCCAAGGAATATTTCAGAAAAGCGATAATAGCAGATCCCGCATCCATGAAAGCCTGGCGGTATTATGATCAGGCAGTCATTTTCGGTTTGGCTGAAAAGGTGGAAAAGAATGCCAATTTGGTTTTGCCGGATGTTTCCACAAGACAGGAAACCAAAACCGGTTTATCCCCGGCAGCACCTCCGGCGCCACCGAAACCGGCTAAGAGCCAACAGAATAATAGTGGTTTTAAAATTTTAGATGATGAGGGATGTTAGTCAATTTGTGAGGTTTCATTGCCATGAACGATAAAAAGCAAGCAAGTGTATTAAACGAAATTCTGATCAACGGGTATCAAAAAATATTTGACGAGAACTGGCCTATGTGGCTCGGCGGCATTTTGATCGGTCTCATGAGTGTCATTACTTTCGCCTGGGCCAGACCCTGGGGGGTGGCCGGCGGGCTGAGAAACTGGGGGGACTGGTTTTTCAGTTTCGTGGGTGTTTATCCGCAAAAACCTGCGTCCCCTCTGATTTCAACAAACTCCATTCTGACCTTGGGATTACTGTGGGGCGCCTTTGGATCCGCCCTTTTATCCAGGCAATTTGCCATTCGTAAAGCACCTCCGCTGGAACTCGGAAAAGGGATTGGCGGCGGGATATTGATGGGCATCGGTTCGGCAATGGCCGGCGGCTGCAATGTGGGCGGCTTTTTTTCAGCCGTCAGCGCCCTGTCCGCCAGCGGCATTGCCATGATGATCGGACTCCTGATCGGCGCGTATTTGGGACTCAAGTATCTGTACTGGGAACTTGAGCATCTGCCTTCAGGATCCGTCGGAGGTGCGCCGGTATCAAAAGAAAAAAAGGGGGTTGACTGGTTGAAAATAGAGCCCTATTTAGGGGCTGCCGTATTCCTTGCCGCCATCGTTTGCACATGGATATACAGCAAGGAGGCATACACGCGTGTGGGCGGCCTGCTGCTGTGCGGCATCGCGTTTGGATGTATTATTCAAAGGACCCGGTTTTGTTTTGTCAGGGGATTTCGCGAACCTTTCATGACCGGCGAAAGCCAGATGTCAAAAGCGATCGCCATCGCCGTAATTATCAGCGTTCTCGGATTTGCCGCCCTTAAATATTCGGGTGTTCGTGGAGAAAATGTTTACGTTCCTCAGGCATTTTGGTTCGGAGGATTGGTGGGGGGCATTATTTTTGGAATCGGGATGGTGGTGGCGGGCGGCTGCGGAAGCGGTTCCGTCTGGCGGGCAGGAGAAGGTCAAATCAAGCTGATACTGGCCGTCGTTTTTTTTGCATTGTCCACGTCGCTGTTCAAAGCATGGATGGTCAGCTCGGCAGCGCTCAACTCACTCATGGGCTACAGAGTCTTTATGCCGAACTTTATCAGCTATAAATGGAGCCTGATTTTGGTGATTGCCATTATGCTGGCATATTATCTTATCACCGCCTGGAATGAAGAGACAGAAAAATTTGTTATAGAGATATAGGAACTTAGCTTCGCAATTGGCCTCCGGCCCGTAGGGCCTGCGCCCCGGAGGGAATATTGGAAAAAGACTCTTTTCGCTTTAAGACCCATTATTCCATTATTCCAACATTCCATAATTCCATGCCGCGGTTAAAAATGGGGTTCTTGCTATTTTCTAAGAACTATATATTATAGAATTTCTGTTACATCAATTTAAAGGAGGATTTTTGCTATGGTTGAAGGAATCACACCGGATGAAACATTGGACTGCCGTGGACTGAGCTGTCCGATGCCGCTGCTTAGGGTCAAAAAGGCATTGAAAAAGTTAAAGGCCGGACAGATACTGGAGATTTTGGGAACTGATCCGGGCTCAAAAAATGATATTCCCGATTATGCTAAAAAGCAGGGGGACGACTTTCTCGGCATGGAGGATGAATCGGGGTATACGAAATATTTGATCAAAAAAGGGGGGTGATTTTTTAAATGGAAAACATCGCTGTGCTCATTAAAGACGTGGACCAGCAGTATGAGGGGCTCAGAACCAGCCTCGGTTTGCTTCTTGAAGCCGCTTCCGTCCAGATGTATGTCCTGAACCATGAAATTGCAAATATGGACGAAGCTTACAGAGAAAATATGGAATTTATTGACGAAATGGAAGGAGAACGATATTCCAACCATCCGGCCAATGTTGAAAAATACGGCTTTAAACCGATCAGTATTGAGGAAATGCTGGTCAAACTTAAAGAGGCGGACTTAATTATTCCTTTTTAGAGGGCAAAATTATGAGAGTATTGAATATTATTCGGACAGAACCTGACGATACGACAAAAACTTTTGTAGAAGGTTTTTCAAAGGACGAAGGGTCAAAAAAAGTCGTTCTTTATGAAGGAAACAACGATTGGTCCGCGCTGGTGGATGACATTTTTTCACACGACCAAGTCATATGCTGGTGGTAATCGTTTTCCATCTTGAAAACGATACTTTTGTCATAACCCATTTAATAAAATTTTAGAAAATCAACCACCGTACGGATCTTGAGATAAGTAACCAGTGACGTAAAATTGAATATCAAGTATCTGCTTTAAGATAAAAAGGAACAAACGACATGGCCGACAATTTAGGGATTCTTGTCAGTACAACCAAACACCTTGATTATGTCATTGCCTTAACCAAAGCCGCCCATGATAAAGGAAAAAATGTTCGGATATTTTTTACCGGCAAAGGGGTTCTTCTGACTCAGAAGCCGGAATTCGAACAACTGGTTGGGAAAGCCAAGCTTTCGGTTTGCGATGTCAGCTTTCGAGCAAACAATCTTTCCGGTGATGTACCGGGGGTTGGATTCAAGGATTTTGCAACACAGGCAAGAAATGCAGAAATGATTGAATGGTGTGACCGGTATGTCGTCTTTTAGGCGGACGACCCACCCCAACTGAAATTTAGAAGTCATCTCAAAAAAGTCTTTTCGTCCGATATCGGCGTTGAGCCCTCGTCTCAAGTCCTCGACATACTTGAGTATGCCTCCGGGTTGATCCTCGGCCTCGTCTTGATCTCGACCGAAAATCCTAATTTTGAGATAGCTTCTATTATTGTTAAACGATGTGAGATAATCTTTCGTGTGCATGGACCATCATTCATGGTTGCAAAAAGCCGTGAGTGTTTCATCTATTGCCGTGCCGGTGTATCCGTTGACGATAAAAATATCGGCCTAACGCGATTATTGTTGGAAAGCCTCGGTGAATTGTCGCTTTAAATTGAAGAGTACTCTGCTGCTCCGCCGAAAAGAGATCTCCTTCGCACGGCATAGGCGGACAAGTCCGTTTCGATCCGACAAGCTAAGGGGAATACGTTCGATCCTACCGGTGCAATTTCGCCTAAGAAAAAAACCGGAATGACCGGTTTTCTTCCAAAAGGTTGACAAGGCAGCTTCATGCCACTATATTTCCCCTAATCTTTACGACACCTATAATGTATAACTATCATAATGATACGGAAAGGAATTAAATTAATGGCATCAGATATTCTTGAAATAGGCGATAGTAGTTTTGAATCTGAAGTATTACAGTCCGACAAACCGGTTTTGGTCGATTTTTGGGCGCCATGGTGCGGACCGTGTCGGGCAATTGCACCGATCGTCGAAGAACTCGCTGCACAATTCGGGGACAAGGTTAAGTTCACAAAATGTAATGTCGATGAAAATCCGACAACACCCACCAAATACGGCATTAAGTCTATCCCGACGCTTATTTTCTTTAAAGACGGTGAAGTCCTGGACAAGATCATCGGTATCGTTGCCAAATCGAGACTTGAAGAAATGATTTCTCAAGGATAGCAGGAAACCTTGCCGGTGAATAATGCCGGTTCCTGAGGGTTTTCGACGGCGGCGGCGGTGAGAGTTTCGTCGCTGGAAACAAATTGATCACGATAAAAAAGAAGCGAATCGCTTACATAAAATGAAACGAGTCAACTACCACCCGCAAAGCGGGGGGCTTGAAGGTTCGGCTACAGGCCGGAAAGGAAAAAGCACGTCAGTGCTTTCAACGTTGAACTTGCAGCCGGGCGAAAAGCACCCGGTTTGTTTTGCAAGAATCATCGTTTTGATCCTTATTGTGTTGTTTGTATTTTCGGGCTGTGCATGGTTTGTTAAATCCAAGGAAGAAAAAAATGCGCAGGAGCTGATCAGTGACGGCATGGATCACTTCAACAACGAGGATTACAAAGAAGCCGTAGATTCCTTTGAAAAACTCAAGGATTGGTATCCTTTCAGCAAGTACGTCATTCTGGCTGAACTAAAAATTGCGGATGCGTATTACCATCTTAAGAATTATTCAGAGGCCGTGACGGCATATGAATCATTTGAAAACCTTCACCCCCAAAACGAAGCTGTTCCGTATGTCATTTTTCAAATCGGCCTTTGTTATTATGATCAAATCGATACCGTCGACAGGGATCAGACCCCCGCAAAAAACGCGCTCGACACTTTCAAACGCCTTATCCGGCAATTCCCTGACAATTCATATGCGCACAGGTCCAGGGAACTCATGAAGGTCTGCATTAAAAGCCTCGCGGGGCATGACTTTTACGTCGGGTTATTTTATTATAAAACCAAGCATTACAAAGCCGCTTTAATACGTTTTAAATCGGTTTTGACCAATTACCCCGATGTCGGAATCCACGAAAAGGCGCTTAATTATATTGCCCTTTGTGAGAATTTAATGACAAAAAAGCCACAAAATTAGAAAAAACGCTTTACAATCAATCTCTGATGATATACCAGTACGAGTTCCATTATTGAGAGGGAGAAATCATCATGGCTAAAGTATGTGAAATATGCGGCAAAAAGCCTCTTGTAGGCCATAACGTCAGCCACGCTCATAATATAACGAAACGACGATTCAATCCAAACATCCAAAGGGTAAGGGCGTTATATAAAGGCAGCGTCAAAAAGATAATGGCTTGCACCACCTGCATTAAATCGGGGCGCGTCATTAAAGCATCTTAACCCCAAAACAGATGAAAGAATTGATTGGGTTTTTTTGCTTGGAGGGAAAAACCGGCCAGTTCGAAAGGGTTTTGGGGGAAAAAGCAAAAAAATCAAAAAATAGGGATTACCGGTCTATTCTCCTGGCATCCTGAATGTGTTTCACTTTTCTAATAGACGAAAGAACCCTGTTTAAATGATCGGTATCTTCAACAGTAATGGTGAAGAAACTATCGACGATTTTACTCTCACGAGTCTGCGTGTTTGCGCTGAGTATATTTGCGCCGTTTTTACTGATATTTGCGGTAATATCGGCTAACAACCCCACCCTGTCATAAGAACGAACCATGATCTTCACCGGATATGTATCCGCCTTGTCTGTATCCCAATCCACATCTATCTGCCGGTCGGGGCTCATTTTTAAGGCATTGACACAATTCGTCCGATGAACGGTAACGCCGAACCCCCGGGTAATGTAACCGGTGATCGGGTCTCCCGGCACCGGCTGACAGCATTTCCCGAACTTAATTAAAATATCGTCGACCCCCTTGACGGTTACACCTATTTTCGGCTTTTTCTTTCTGACGCGGCTGATGATTTTATTCAAAAAGGAGTCTGACGACTCTTCCTCCGGTTTCGGCTCGATCTTTCGAATAATCTGCAGCGGCGTAATTTTTCCGTAACCGACGCCTGCTATTAAATCATCCACATGTTTAAAACCAAAATGCTCTACCACCTTCTCCATATCTTCTGATTTCAAAAGCGTATTGAAATTAAGCCGGTGTTTTCGAAATTCCTTTTCGCACATTTCCCGTCCGAGGGTAATACTTCGCTCTTTTTCCTGGGTTTTGATCCATTGCCTGATCCTGGAACGGGCTTTAACGGTTTTGACAAAATTGAGCCAGTCTTTGCTGGGATGACTCTTATTTGATGTGGAAATTTCAACCGTATCACCGGTTTTCAATTCATATTGCAGGGAGACGATACGACCGTTCACTTTGGCGCCGGTACACTGATTCCCGACTTCCGTGTGAATTAAATAGGCAAAATCCACCGGGGTGGCACCGTTGGGCACCGTCTTGATTTCGCCTCGAGGGGTAAATACGTAGACTTCATCCGGGAAGAGATCGATGCGAACATTTTCCAGAAATTCATCGGGATTTTTAAAATTTTCCTGGTTTTCCACGAGGTTTTGTATCCAGGAAAACGTTTTGGTCGTCTCTTCATCAAGGCGAAGACCTTCTTTGTAGCTCCAGTGAGCGGCGATGCCTGATTTGGCGACCTTGTCCATTTCCCAGGTCCGAATCTGAATCTCTATTCGCTCTCCAAAGGGGCCGATTACGGTGGTGTGAAGGGACTGGTACATATTCGGTTTGGGGACACCGATATAGTCTTTGAATTTCTGGGCAACCGGTTTCCACAGCGAATGAATCACTCCAAGCGCTTCATAACAGTGAGGTATGGTGTCGAGAATTATTCTAAATGCAATGATATCGTAAACATCTTCGAACTCGAGGTGCTGGGAAATCATTTTTTTATAGATACTGTAAAAATATTTGTACCTTCCGAGGACCTCACATGCCAGGTTGTGCTCATCCATCTTCTTTTTGATCAGCGCTTTGACGGTTTCAATATACTTTTCGTCTTCTTCTTTATCCCTATTAACGAGCTGTTCTATTTTAGAATATTCCTCGGGCTGAAGGTACATAAATGATGTATCCTCAAGCTCCTTTTTTATCCAGTAAATACCGAGTCGGCCCGCAATGGGTGCATATATATCCAATGTCTCCCTGGCGATCATTTCCCTTTTTTTCGGTGAGTGATATTTCAGCGTCCTCATATTGTGAAGCCGGTCCGCCAGCTTGATCAATATGACGCGAATATCATCCGCCATTGCAAGGATCATCTTCCGGATGCTTTCAGCTTGACGCGCCTGGGAACTGCTGCTGAAAGGAAGAACACTCAGCTTGGTCACCCCCGATACGATATGGGTAATTTCTTTACCGAACATTTCGTATAATTCTTCTGTGGAGGCATGTGTATCTTCGACGACGTCATGTAACAGTCCGGCTGCAACGCTGACGGCATCAAGCTTCATTTCCGTCAGAATCCCGGCCACTTCGAGGGGATGGGACAGATAGGGTTCACCGGAGAGACGAACCTGTCCGTCATGAACCCTGGCCGAATAAATATAAGCGCGATCAATGATGCCCTGATCGACATCCGGGTAATATTCGGTTATTTTATCGATGATATCGTTAATACGGATCATAGTATCAATCAATACGCCTTGGCAAAAACCACACGGCCGATGCCGGGACGGCCGCAGCATATGCATTTACCTTCTTCGGGTACACTGTCTGAAGGAATACATCGGATGGTCACACCCAGGTCGTCTTTAATTTTGGCCTCGCAATGATCTTCCCCGCACCAGTGACTGTATGAAAATCCGCCGTGGATTTCGGGTTTTTCCAGATTTTTTGGCGTGAAAAACTCATAAAATTCATTTTTGTCATCAATTGAAACAGTGTATTGCTTTCTAAATGACACGGCCCGTTCAAAGAGCGTGTCTTGAATTTCATCCAGGATTGCGGTGATCTCAGCGACAAAACGATCTTTATTTATGGACTCCTTATCTTTGTACGGCTTATCTCTGCGCCCGACGTAAACGGAATTTTCGGCAATATCTCTAGGCCCGATTTCCACTCGAATGGGTATCCCTTTTTTGATCCATTCCCATCCCCTGGCGCCGCCGATATCCCGGTCGTCGACTTCCACTTCAAGCCGACGATGATGATAGGTTTTGTGCTTCAGCTCTCTCTTGAGGGATTCCACAAATTCCATCACGCCTGCTCTGTCATCAGGCTTTCTGATAATGGGCAACAGGACGATGTGTGAAGAAGCCACCTTTGGCGGAAGGACGATGCCGTCATCATCGCTGTGGGTCATGACAAGTCCTCCGACAAGACGGGTGGATGAGCCCCAGGACGTCGTCCACGCATATTCTTCCGTTTCCTGGTCGGTCTGAAATTTGATTCCCGAAGCCTTTGCAAAGTTTTGCCCCAAGAAATGCGATGTGCCCGCCTGGAGGCCTTTTCTATCCTGCATCATCGCTTCGATGCACAAGGTGTCCACGGCTCCCGGAAATCTTTCGGAAGCTGATTTTCTTCCCTTAATCACCGGCATGGCCAGGTATTCTTCAGCCAGCCTTGCATAAACATCGAGCATCAATTGTGTTCGCTCGACAGCCTCTGCCCGGGTCGCATGAGCGGTGTGGCCTTCCTGCCACAAAAATTCACTGGTTCGCAAGAACAGACGGGTTCGCATTTCCCATCTCACGACATTGGCCCACTGATTGATGAGTATGGGAAGATCCCGATAGCTCCCCACCCATTTGGAAAAGGAATCTCCGATAATGGTTTCGGAAGTCGGCCGGACAACCAGCGGTTCACTCAGTTTTCCGGCGGGTTCGAGACCGCCATGGCTTCCTTTTTCCAGCCGATGGTGGGTTACGACAGCGCATTCTTTTGCAAAGCCCTCCACGTGCTCCGCTTCCTTTTCAAGAAAAGAAAGCGGGATAAACAGCGGGAAATACGCATTTTTAACCCCTGTTTCTTTAAACATGCCATCCAGTACGCTCACAATATTTTCCCAGAGAGAATATCCCCAGGGTTTGATAACCATGCATCCTCTCACCGGTGATCGTTCCGCCAAATCCGATGCTTTGACCACCTCCTGATACCATTGGGGATAATCTTCGGCTCGCGTCGGCGTTATTGCGGTCTTAATCTGTTTTCCCATTCAATCGTTCCTCGATTCATCAAGTTTATCAATCTCAGCCAGCAACACCTCGACAATTTTGTCTTCGGAAAATTTTTTGATCACTTTCCCTTTCTTGAAAAGAATTCCAATGCCGTCGCCGCCGGCAACACCGATATCCGCTTCTTTTGCTTCTCCCGGCCCATTTACCACGCATCCCATAATGGCCAGTTTAACCGGCAAAGGCTTTAACATTAATGCGGTTTCAACCCGTTCGAGAATACGAAACAAATCGATCTTGCAACGACCGCAAGTCGGGCAGGATATAATATCCGGTCCATACCGGCGAATGTCAAGGGCTTTGAGGATTTCGTAGCCGACCCGGACCTCTTCCACAGGATCCCGTGTCAAAGAAACACGAATCGTATCTCCGATACCCTCTGCAAGAAGCATCCCGATGCCCAGAGAAGATTTGACGACGCCGGAATAGAGTCCTCCTGCTTCGGTGACCCCGACATGCAGCGGCAGATCGGTCTTGGAGGAAAGCAGTCGATAGGCATTTACGGTCCGATGGACGTCGGAGGCCTTTATGGAAAGCTTGATATCATCAAAATCAAAAGATGTGAATAGATCAATATGCCGCATGGCGCTTTCAACCATTGCTTGGGCACTCGCGCCATGGTATTTTTTTAAAATATCTTTTTCAAGAGAACCGGAATTCACCCCGATTCTAATGGGAATGTTGACCGCTTTTGCGCAATCGATGACCGCTTTGATCTTGTTTTTTCCGCCGATATTCCCCGGGTTTATTCGCAGGCCGTCGGCGCCGGATTTTGCGGAAGCAACGGCGAGACGATGGTCAAAATGGATGTCGGCAATTATCGGTATGGAAATTTGCCGTTTAATTGAAGCAATCGCCAGGGCGGCCTCATGGTCGGGCACCGCCACCCTGACGAGTTCACATCCTGCTTTTTCCAGGCGATGAATTTGGGCCACGGTGGACTGAACGTCCTGGGTAAACGTGTTGGTCATCGATTGGACGATAACCGGCGCGGTTCCTCCGACGCTGACATTTCCGACCTTGATTTCGCGGGTTTTTTTTCGTTTTATTGAAAAAGGCATGATGACCTGATATTGGTTAAATTCGACGTTGCATTTTATAAAGCCGAGTATTGAAGCGTACCCTACAACCCCTCTGAAGCAGGATCTCCTTCACGCGGCATCAACGGACCAGTCCGCTTCGCCCGACAAGCTTCAGGGTATGCAGATCAATGGTAAACTATATAAGTATCAGACAAAACGCTTAAATTCAAGAAAAATGCAGATTCCGGACGGGGTTCAAAATGATTGAATTCCCTAACAACTCGAATTCGCTATGTGAATCTAAGACCATCTATGAAAGGAGTCTATGATGAAGCTTCAAAAGGGTGAAAGTTATTCCAAAAAGCACGGACCCGATGCAACGCCTGATCGCTCGATTAAAAGTGAAATATTGAAACGCACCAAAGACGAAGAAGTCCCCTGTATTGTGGCATTTAAAATTGCAGAAGCGTTACGGATCCCGCCGTTGGCGGTGGGCAAGACGGCTGACCTGATGAATTTCAAGTTGACAAAATGTCAGTTGGGGTTGTTCGGATATCAGCCCCATAAAAAGATTGTTAAACCTCAGGACAGTGTCAAAGAGAATTTAAAAGATGCAATTTCCCAATCGCTTTCCCAAGAAAGACTCTCTTGTAAGCGTGCCTGGGAGATCGCATCCCGGTTTAACATCCGCAAAATGGCTGTCAGCAATGCTTGCGAAACCATGGGCATTAAAATAAAGGATTGCCAGCTTGGTGCGTTTTAGCCGGTTTTTACTTTTTAAAAATCATGCTTATTGTTTGATAATAGCAATAAATATCTATCTTGTGACTTTTTTACCTTATCAATGAAAAATGAAACGCAGGGCTTTTATGCAAAAAATGCTTTCCAACGCACAAACGCTGTTTCTCATGCGTTTTGTTCACCCCGGGGTGATTCTGGCAGCCGTTGAAAAAATGGAAAATGACCACTTGCACTATAAGCCCCTGAACGGACGCAGTTTGAGAGATATGGCTTTGAATAAGGAGCATCACGGCAACGGCGTCTTCATAAGTCCCGTCGGCCCTCTGCGGAAACATCGATTTCTGAAATTGCTGAAATGGAAACTCAGCTCAAGCCGGTTTAGCCTCGGTCTCAAAGATCAGAGGGTTCATCCGGTTGCCATAAACTGGTCTCCCATACAGGCGCATCATGGTCTCAGCGTTACTTTTCTCAAACATGCCGGCATTCTGATCAAAGACATCGACAGCTACCTGCTGGTGGATCCGATTTTTTCCGGTCTGTCATGGTTTATCGAGGATTTTTCACCTTTTGCATTCAATTTGAAACAAATTCCGACGCCTGATCATGTTCTGATCACCCACGGCCATTACGATCACTTGGACAAATCGACTTTAGCCGCTTTGGATAAAACCACACACCTGATCACGCCCCTGGGGCATCATCGGGTATTTCAGGATTTGAATATGAAGAATCGGACACAGCTGGACTGGTATGATGTGTATCGCAATAATGATCGATCGATTACTTTTTTGCCCAGTAACCACTGGACCATGCGAAACCCGATTCGGGGGCCCAACCATTCTCTATGGGGAGGGTATATGATCGAAACAGCCGCCGGACATACGATTTATGTCACAGGCGATTCCGGATACTTCGATGGATTTTCAGAGATCGGGCAAGATTATGAT
The DNA here is from genome assembly GCA_963778575.1 of uncultured delta proteobacterium. Lineage (GTDB taxonomy): Bacteria > Desulfobacterota > Desulfobacteria > Desulfobacterales > UBA11574 > UBA11574. The sequence goes on from CAVZUV010000018.1 coordinate 208,451, forward strand.
ATCGACCTTGTGGTCATCAACCTCGGGGCTTATGAACCGCGTTGGTTCATGGCGTCCAGCCATATGAATCCCAAAGAAGCGGTTCAGGCCTTTAAAGAGCTTGGTGCCGAAAAGATGATGATCGTGCATTGGGGAACGTTTCGCCTGGGTGACGAACCGGTTCATTTTCCCCCGAACAACTTGAAAAGTGAGATGAAAAAAGAAGGATTAAGCGACCGGCTGGTCGATATCCGTCACGGTGAAACATTCTTTTTGAACTGACAATGCCCCTAGCCCCTCCCCACAAAAGGATTATAGCGCTTTTCCCTGCCAATGCTTGTTTCCGGACCATGCCCTGAAAGGACTTTTACGGTATCATCCATTTTAAAAAGTTTTGTCTGAATGCTCGATATCAGTGTGTTAAAATCTCCCCCGGGGAAATCGGTGCGGCCAATGGAACCGGCAAAGAGGGTATCTCCTACGAACACGACATTGTCCGTAAAAAGAGATATCCCGCCCGGAGTGTGACCCGGAGTGTGAATCACGTTTAAGGTAACATTGCCAAAAGAGACGGTATCGCCTTCTTCTATGGTTTGATCACATGGCGGCGAATTTTTCACTGAAATGCCGAAAATCGCCGCATTTGACGAAAGGTTGGAAAGCATGGGCGCATCCAGGGGATGAATGAGAATATCGGCACCGGTGGCATCTTTGATCTCTCCGTTGGCGCTGACATGATCGAAATGCCCATGGGTATTGATGATATATTTTACTGTCAACGTATCATCGGCAAGGGAACGCAGGATCCTGTCTGCATCTCCCCCGGGATCAATGACGACGGCTTCTTTGGTTTCCGGGCAGCCACAAATAAAACAGTTCGCCATCAGCGGGCCGACGGCCAATTCTTTAATAATCAAAATATCCTCCTTTTGCGGTCATCTCTTCACGAAATCCTCTTTTTGGCCTGTTCTATAAGCTCGACCAGACTGAGAATTTTCGGCTTCGGCTTCGCATGAACCAGTTGATTAAACCTCTTTTCGGAAAGGGAATTTTGCAAATACTTAACCACATCAAAGGATTCCCACCAGCAGTCAAGGATTTTCCAGCAGACCGAATGATCATCCCCGCTCGTCCGGCAATAGCCAAAAGAAACAGACCCACCGAGTCTCGGGCATCTTCGCTCGATTTGATCCCTGTCTTTACGCTTTGTGTCGTCACTCATTTTTCATGTCGGGCTCTACTTTAACGTTATTTTTCTCAAGGGCCATGCGAATACTGTCGAGGATCCCGTTGATAAAAGCACCGGATTCCTCGGTACCGAATTTTTTCCCGATGTCAACCGCTTCGTTGATGGATACTTTTGATGGAATGTCGCGGCAGTACAACAGTTCATACACGGCGATTCTGATAATGTTTCTGTCCACGCATGCCATGCGACTAATTTTCCAATGATCGGAATAATTCTCGATGATTGAATCAAGTTCGGATTTTGTTTGAAGTACGCCGTTGACAAGCGCTATAAAAAAAGGACGGGCCTTTTTAGAAAGGGTAAAATTCGCGCAGAAACGCTCCAGCAGCGTCTCTTCCGAGCCGTTCGTATTCATATCCATATAAAAGAGCGCCTGCATGGCAAGTTCTCGGGACTTGCGACGATTCCCCATGGTTATGCCTGGTCGACAACCTCAATCAAGTTTGCCATTTCAATGGCTGCTATGGCCGCACTCCATCCTTTATTACCGGCTTTTGTGCCGGCACGCTCGATGGCCTGCTCGATGGTGTCCGTGGTCACAATACCGAATATCACCGGGACTTCGGTCTCGAGACCGACCGCGGCAACGCCCTTTGAAACCTCGGCGCTGACATATTCAAAGTGCGGCGTAGCGCCTCTGATGACTGCCCCCAGACATATAACCGCATGGTATCGTTTGGTTACGGCCATTTTTTTGGCTATCAACGGGATTTCAAAAGCGCCCGGGACCTTGACAATGTCAATATCTTCATCTCTGGCGCCGGACCTTAACAATGCATCCAAAGCCCCTTCAAGAAGCCTTTCGGAGATAAAATCATTAAAACGGCTGACAACGAGCGAAAATTTTTTACCCTCGGCAAGAAGCTTGGCCTCGATAATTTTCGGCATTTACCTTTTCCTCCTCCCGTGATTTCCTCTCTTCTAATTCCAAACTTCCGACTTCCGACCTTTGGTCTTTGCTTTCAGCTTCACCCAATGAACCGACTTCCGACCTCTGGTCCTTAGCCTCTTTCCCATTTCCTCTTTTCTATTTTCTCTTTCCTCTTTGCGGCTTAATCTCTACGATACGGCATCGACATTTAACATGTGACCCATTTTAAGCTGTTTGCACTTTAAATATCGACGATTGTATTCATTGGGTTCTGTTTTGATTTCGATCTGTTCAACAATGCTCAAGCCATACCCGTCAAGCCCGACCATTTTCTTGGGATTATTGGTAAGGAGCCTCATCTTTCTCACTCCGAGATCCACTAGAATTTGGGCGCCGATGCCGTAATTTCTCAGGTCCGGCTGGAAACCCAGCCGCTCATTGGCTTCGACGGTATCGAGGCCTTGATCCTGAAGTGCATAGGCTTTTATTTTATTCACAAGCCCAATGCCGCGGCCTTCTTGCCGGATATACAGAATCACGCCGGCACCTTCCTGGTCGATCATTTCCATGGCGGTCTGCAACTGCTCGCCGCAATCGCAACGCATTGAACCGAAGATATCTCCCGTCAGACACTCCGAGTGAACCCTTACAAGCACCGGCTTTTCAGAATCAATGTTTCCTTTAACCATTGCAAAATGCAATAAATTATCCACATCATTTTCATAGACAATGGCTTTGAATTCTCCTGCAATTGACGTCGGAATAATGGTTTCCGCCGATCTTCTTACAAATGACTCGGTGCGCATACGATATTCGATAAGGTCGGCGATGGTGCATATGCCGATACCGTGCTTCTCGCTGAATTTTTCGAGTGCCGGCAGTCTGGCCATGGACCCGTCTTCATCCATGATCTCACAAATCACTCCGGCAGGTTTTAAACCGGCAAGACGCGCCAAATCTATCGATCCTTCCGTCTGACCGGCACGCACGATCACACCGCCTTTCCTTCCACGCAAAGGAAAGACATGACCGGGTCTCACAAGATCCGTCGGGCTGGCATCGTCTGCAACGGCCGTAAGGATGGTCGTGGCCCGGTCGGCTGCGGAAATGCCGGTGGTCACCCCGCATCGGGCTTCGATGGAGACCGTAAAACCGGTTTGAAACCTTGATGTATTGTGTTCGACCATCAGCGGAAGGTTGAGAGAATCGATCTTTTCTCCGGTCATGGACAGACAAATCAGTCCCCTTCCGTATTTGCTCATAAAATTAATGGATTCAGGGGTAACAGCTTCCGCAGCCATGGTCAGATCGCCTTCGTTTTCACGATCTTCATCATCAACCAGGACGACCATACGCCCGGCCTTTATCTCGTTGATTGCCTCTTCAGTAGTGATTAACGGCATTTCTTTCGATGATCTCCTCCTCCGGATAAACCGGATTTTTTTACTTAATTCGATTAAACAAAACCGGTTTTTGCAAGAAACTCCAAGTCTAATGCGTCACCGGATCCTTTTTGTCCTTTATCACGGCGGTTTCCGGCGGTAAAACGTTCAACATACTTCCCTATCATATCCGTCTCTATGTTGACAAGATCTCCAACCTTTTTAAAGCTGATGGTCGTCAATTTCGCCGTATGGGGAATGATACCGACCTCGAAACCATTGATCCCGCAATTGTTGACGGTCAAACTGATGCCGTCCACGGCGACGGACCCCTTTGTAATGATGTAATACGAAATCGCTTCCGGCACTTTGAAAGCAATAACCGTCGCGTTTCCCTTGCTCTGTCTGAATGCGACGGTCCCGATTCCGTCGATGTGGCCTGAAACAAGATGGCCGTCAATGCGGTCTGAAAACCGAAGCGCTCTTTCAAGGTTTACACGATCACCGATCCGGGCCCTTTCAAAGGTTGTCTTCGAAAGCGTTTCCGGCGACACGTCAACCTCAAAACGCCTGCCATCCAATTTTACCACTGTCAAACAGGCGCCGCTCACTGAAATGCTGTCCCCGATCCGGGTCCCTTCAAGGGCAAAATCCGCATCAAGGGTCATGCTGCGCCCCTGCCCTCGCGGCCGTATCTTACGAATCGTTCCGAGACCCTCTATGATGCCTGTAAACATGATTTATTCGTTTCCGATATATCCTTCGATCATGACATCATTGCCGAAGCGGCGAACCCGAATATCTTTAACGGCAATACAATCATTCATGATATCCGCACCCGGCCCTTTGCAGATGGGAATGCCGTCATCTCCTCCCAGGATCTTCGGCGCATAGAAAAAGTGTATTTTATCGACAATCCCGGCGGATAATGCAGATGCGATCACCCGGCCGCCGCCCTCGATAAGGAGACTGGTGACTTCCAATGATCCCAGGCAATCCATCAGCCGATCGAGGTCGATCAGATCATTTTTCACCGGCAATTCAATAATTCTAACACCGTTTTTTTCCAATCTTCCTTTTTTGTCCTTTGAAACCGAGGTTCCGGTGACGAGTATCGTATCAGAATGGGAATGAAGCCGCAAGAGTTTTGCCTTCTCAGAAATACGAAGACGGGTGTCAAGAACAATTCTTATTGGATCCTTGGGTTTGAACGTCTTGGACGGCGCTGCGATTCGAGTGGTCAAGCTGGGGTCGTCTTTTTCAACCGTATTGATGCCGACCATAATGGCATCAACGGCATGGCGGAGCCGGTGAACGAACTGTCTGGATTCTTCTCCGGTAACCCATCTGGAATCTCCTGTTTTTGTTGCGATGTGCCCGTCCAGGGTCGCGGCACATTTAACAATCGTAAAGGGACGTTTTGATCTGACGTATTTTATAAACGCTTCGTTCAGTCTTTTTGCCTGCGCTTCACAAACTCCCGACGTGATACTGATGCCTAGGCTTTTTAGATACTCTAATCCTCCGCCTTTAACTTCCGGGTTCGGATCGGTCATGGCGGCGACAATCCGCCGAATCCCGGCGGCGACAATCCTTTCGGTGCAGGGAGGTGTACGTCCTGTATGGTTGCAGGGCTCAAGCGTGACATAAAGGGTTGCGTCTTTGGCTAAATTGCCGGCATCCTCCACGGCATTGATTTCAGCATGAGCTTTCCCTGCGGCCTGATGATACCCCTTTCCGACAACCTTTCCGTCTTTGACGATGACGGCGCCCACCATCGGGTTGGGCGAGGTAAAGCCTTCCCCTTTTTTGGCAAGAGCCATGGCCATCTTCATGAAGCGTTTGTCTTCTATAATTGTCAAAATGTTTCGAATAACCCGAACTTCTATGAATTCGATCGGTTATGAATAAATCGCGATTAATGCTTGCTCAAAAGGTTTTTAAGTTCGGAAACAAAATCATTCACATCTTTGAATTCCCTGTATACCGATGCAAATCTCACATATGCAACATCATCAATTTCATGGAGTTTTGCCATGACCTTTTCACCGATGGTGTGAGACGGTATCTCCTTCTCTCCGGTTTCTCTGAGATCCCGTTCCAGCTCGTCCAGAAAATCTTCGATAACGTTCATGCTGATCTTTCGTTTCTGGCATGCACTTTGGAGGCCCGAACGCACTTTTTCACGGGAAAAGACTTCACGGCGCCCATCTTTTTTAATGATCATAACCGGAATTTCTTCAATATGTTCATAAGTGGTAAATCGACGGCTGCAGATAATGCATTCCCTGCGTCTTCGGATGACATTCCCGTCTTTGCTCAATCTGGAATCGATCACCTTATTGTCAATTTCTCCGCAAAATGGGCACTTCATGAATTCCTCCCCGCCGCTATCCTGTTATTTTTATAACATCGACCCCTGCTTCCGCTAACATTTCTTTGGACATGGTATCCGCATACCCCGACGCGTAGCAAATTTGGGTGATCCCTGCATTGATGATCATTTTGGCGCATATGGAGCACGGAAGGTTGGTGCAAAAAAGCGTTGCGCCTTTTATGGTAACGCCATGATAGGCGGCCTGAATAATCGCATTCTGCTCGGCATGTATGCCGCGGCAGAGTTCGTGGTTTTTCCCCGAGGCGATATTCAATTTCTCCCGCAGGCATCCGGTCTCGAGGCAATGTTTTATGCCGGCCGGCGCACCGTTATAACCTGTTGATAAAATTCTTTTATCTTTTACAATGATGGCACCGACGGCACGACGAAGGCATGTCGCCCTTTTGGCGACAAGAAACGCAATATCCATAAAATAGGCTTCCCACGACGGGCGGTCACGCTCCGGCGTCATTTCACGCCTCCTCTTTGTTCAAATTGCGATGAAACGGAAACGCTTCACAAATCTCGAAAACTTTTTTCTTCGTTGCCGCAATGATTTTTTCATCCAAATGGTTTTGGAGCACATGGGCGATAAGCGTTGCAATGGTCTCCATCTCAGGTTCTTTCATGCCTCTGGTGGTCACCGCGGGGGTTCCGATCCGGATGCCGCTGGTCAGCATCGGACCCCGCGTCTCAAAAGGTATGGAATTCTTATTGACGGTAATCCCGGCGCGGCCTAAGGCATCTTCGGCATCCTTGCCGGTAATGTTCAAATTCCGCAAATCGACAATCATCATATGGTTGTCGGTGCCGTTGGAAACGAGCCGGATATCGCTGTCCATCAAATGGTCGGCAAGAACCCTTGCATTGTTTACGATATTTTTCTGATAGACCCGAAACGATTCACTCAGGGCTTCTTTAAAAGCAACCGCTTTAGCGGCAATGACATGCATCAGCGGTCCGCCCTGGATGCCCGGGAATATTTGTTTGTTTAATTTGACGCTATAGTCGGTCCTTGCCAGAATCAAACCGCCTCGAGGCCCTCGCAGCGTTTTGTGCGTTGTCGATGTGATGACATCGGAAAACGGCACGGGCGACGGATGAAGCCCGGCCGCCACCAGGCCGGCAATGTGGGCCATGTCCACCATCAGATACGCATTTACCGATTGAGCGATATTTGCAAAAGCTTCAAAATCGATAATACGGGGGTAAGCGCTTGCACCGGCAACAATCAGCTTCGGTCGATGTTGATTGGCCAATCGTGCCAATTCTTCATAATCTATGGTACCGGTATCCGCATTTACGCCATAATGCACAAAATGATAAAGCCTGCCTGAAAAACTGGCCGGACTTCCATGGGTAAGGTGTCCTCCGTGCGACAAATCCATGCCCAGAACCGTATCTCCGGGATCCAGCAGTGCAAAGTACACCGCCATGTTGGCTTGGGAGCCCGAATGCGGCTGAACATTGGCATACGCTGCATGAAATAGCTTTTTTACCCGGTGGATCGCCAGCTTTTCCACAACATCGACATACTCACATCCCCCATAATAGCGTTTATCAGGGTAACCCTCGGCATACTTATTGGTAAAGACACTTGCCTGAGCCGCCATAACTGCGGGACTGGCAATATTTTCCGACGCGATAAGCTCAAGCGTGTTTGCCTGGCGGTCGATTTCCATGGAAATTGCGCGGGCAATTTCAGGATCTGTTTTCTCGATAACGCGTATAAAGTCCAAATTTTTTTTCATTATCGGAAAAGTCCTAGGCTATTCGATCAAATTTTTCCAATCTCCGTTGATGTCGCCCGCCGTCAAAAGGGGTTTCCAACCATGCTTTCACAATTTCCATGGCAAGGGACTCGCCGATAACACGGGCTCCCATGACCAGAATATTGGCATTATTGTGTCGTCTGCTCATCATGGCGGAAAACAGGCCGTCACACAGCGCCGCCCTGACATGAGGGAATTTGTTGGCCACCATGGACATGCCGAGCCCTGTGCCGCACATGAGGATGCCTTTCTCAAACTTGCCCGCTGAAACCATGGATGCGACCTTAATCCCAAAATCGGGGTAGTCCACAGAATCTTCGCTAAAGCAACCGGCGTCCTCAACATCGACGGCCCGTTTTACAAGATATGCCTTGACCTTTTCTTTCAAAGCATATGCCGCATGATCGCTGCCGATAACGATGGATGTTCTGTCTTCGGCCATCACACCACCTTGCATCTCAAAATTAAGGCGAAAATATCTTTAAAATTTCCAAAAAAATGCCGACGAATCGAGCATCAGAGACGTCGGGTCGAAACCATTTAAATTATTCGACATCAATGACCGTACGGCCCTTATACGTACCACAGCCGGGGCATGCATGGTGTGGAAGCCTGGCTTCGCCGCATTGCGGGCAACTGGTCAGATTAGGGGCTGAAGTTTTTTGATGAGTTCGCCGTTTATCCCGCTTTGATTTTGATTTTTTACGTTTTGGAAGTGCCATAAATAACCACCTAATTAATTGTTTTTATTTAAATACTTATCTTACATGCACCTTGACAAAAGTTGAGATTTAACTAATTGAATTGATACATATTGTCAAGATCTTTCATAACCATTTCGAACTTAGCGCCGCTTCGCTCCGCAATTGGAATATATTGTACCAATTCCGAGACCCTTTTTAATTCTGCATCAACCTGAACGCAAGCCCGGAAAGCCGTTTTTTAGGTGTATCGTTTTTTAACGCAATTGTCATGGCTTTTTTTGTGCCGATGAGAATGACCAGACGCTTTCCCCGCGTAATCGCCGTGTATAAAAGGTTTCTCTGGAGAAGGATATAATGTTGCGTCATCAGCGGCAATATAACGGCCGGGTATTCCGAACCCTGCGATTTATGAACCGATATGGCATATGCCAAAGATACTTCATCCATTTCCGTAAAATCGTAATTTACCGTCTTTCCATAATAATCCACCGAAAAATTTTCGCCTTTCGGATCCACTGCTCTGATGGTTCCGATATCTCCGTTAAACACCTCTTTTTGATAATTGTTTTTAAGGTGCATCACCTTGTCTCCGATTTTAAAAGCGCTGCCGGTTGTTTCAATCACAACCGGATTCGGGTTCAATACCTTTTGCAACACCTGATTGAGATGCGTAGTGCCGACAACACCTTTGTGCATCGGCGTCAAAACTTGAATATCTTGCATTGGATCCAAAGAAAAATCCCGTTGAATCGTGTTTATACACAATTCAACGATGGTGGAGACGACCTTGTCCGGATCCTTTTCTTCCAAAAAATAAAATTCGGAAAGCTTGTCTGATTCTTCCAGCGGCCTGAACACAGGGGCCTCGCCATTGCGTATTCTGTGAGCATTCAATACAATCGGGCTCTGATAGGCCTGTCTGAATATTTTTTTCAGATAAAAAACAGGAATCCGGGTCGATTTAATCAAGTCGGAGAGCACGTTGCCGGGCCCTATGGAGGGAAGCTGAAAAACATCTCCCACCAACACCAGTACAGTGGTCACGGGCAAGGCATTCATCAGATGAAACATCAACAGGGTATCGACCATTGATGCTTCATCGATAATCACGACATCCGCATCCAGGGGATGATCCCGGTTTCTTAAAAACACGCCGTCCTGGAAATTAACCCCCAGCAATCGATGGATGGTTTTTGCGTCTCTTTGGGTCACCTCGGACAATCGTCTCGCCGCCCGTCCGGTCGGCGCCGCAAGAAGCACCTGTTTCCCGAGCGCTTCGAATATGGCGCTGATGGACCGGATCAATGTTGTTTTGCCGGTGCCGGGACCGCCGGTGATGATGGTTATCCGATGGGAGAATATTTTTTCAAGCGCATCAATTTGCTCTGTGGATAAGGCGATGGCCAATTTTTTTTGGACTTCTTTTGAAATACGCTCCGAATCGATGGGGGGCGGTATGACCGGAACGGACAACATCGCTTTCAAGCGGTCGGATATCCCGGTTTCCGCTTCATAAAATTCTCTCAGGCAAACAATGATCTTTTCAGAAAATTCCGGATGACTTTCGATCACCAGTTTTTTTTCGTCAACCAGGGCCTTGACCGTATTTTGGATGAGATCGGCTCCCAGCCCAAAAAAACGGCTGCACTGTTCAAGCAACTGCTGCTCATAGACAAAGACATGTCCGTCATTGGTGAATTGCTGCATCACATGAATCACACAAGCGCTTGTGCGCTTGGGATCATCCCGTGAAACGCCGAGCTTCAAAGCAATCTTATCAGCCAGATAGAAGCCCAGCCCCTGGATATCGGAGGCCAGGCGAAAAGGATCATTTTTGATGATATCCACCGCATTCGTGCCAAAGTATTTTAGCAGCTTTGCACAATAAGATGTTTTAACACCGGCTTCCTGCAATAAATCCATCAAGCTTCTTGCCGCATGATTATATTTCCAGGCACTGCATATGGATGCGGCTTTAGCGGCTCCGATGCCTTCAACTTCTACAAGTCTGTCCGGATATCTCTCTATGATATTAAAAACGTCGGATTTAAAATGGTTGATCATTCTGTCGGCCGTCGACGGTCCGATCCCTTTGACAATTCCGGATTTGAGATATTTTTTAATGCCGTCGATGGTTGCAGGCAGCGTCTCTTTGTAGGACTGAATTTTAAACTGCTGTCCATACTTGGGATGGGTTTCCCAAGTTCCTTCAACTTTAAGAAATTGCCCGGCTTTGACAGCCGTCATGGTACCGACAATCGTAACGAGGTTGTTGGTCTTGCTGGTTTTTAATTTTGCGATGGTATAATGATTCTCGGCATTGAAGTATGTGATTCTTTCCAACTCTCCTTCAAGGGTGGTTGTGCGGGAAGGTCTGGTCATGGGTATTACGGGCGGTCCGGAGAAGATGCCGACGAATTGCGGGAGATGATCCAATGAGCGGCTTCCAAAAGATCCCGGACAATAACGTCCGGCCGGATCATTTTTTCTTTTAATTGTTTTTCAGCGGTAACACCGTTACCGGTTTTGACCAAAATCACGGTGCCGCATCCGGCATTCCGTGCGCACTCGATATCTTTTGCACTGTCTCCGACCATGATCGACGCCTTAAGATTGATCCGATGCTTTTCCCCGGCTTTAAAAATCAGCCCGGGATACGGCTTTCGGCAGTCACATTCATCTTCCGGTATATGGGGGCAAAAAAAAATATCTTCGATCTCACCGCCTCTCGATTGAACGGTTTTCCTCATCATGTCATGGATATGCTCAAGTTCTTTTAGCGATATCATTTTCCGTTGGATGACCGACTGGTTTGTGATGACCATCACGACAAATCCATTGACAGTCAGTTTTTTTAATGCCTCCAGGCTGCCTGGGAGAAACTCAAATTCAGACCAGCTTTTGATGTAATCCGGAGAATCACGGTTAATAACGCCATCCCGGTCCAAAAAGACAACTTTTTGTTTTTTTGGATGTCCAGTCATCAGTATTTTTAGTTCTTTGTTGAGTTGTCCTCCGCGACGGCAAATGCATGCTTATACCCTTTTTGGATCATCATGCTTTCAAATCTGTTGGCCTGGGCGAGGTTTGAATACCTGCCTACCTTTACCCTGTAAAGGGTATCTCTCCCGTTGTAATAGGAAGTGATGTAAACATTTTGATATGTTCGAGCAAGCTGCTTGCGAAGGTTCTCAGCATTTTTCCGATCCGCGAAAGCACCGATTTGAACCGTAAAGCTCCCCTGGTACAAATCGGTAACCGGATATGGCGTTGTCTTTGTGCCGGCGGTATATGTCTCACCGGGTCCCGGCAGTGCAACGATTTCAACATCCGTTGTGCCGGGTCCGATGATGCCGAGTTCTTTGGCCGCCGAATAAGAAAGGTCGATGATCCTTCCTCTGGCAAATGGTCCCCGGTCATTGATCCTGACGACGGTTGTTCTGTTGTTATTCAGATTTCGCACGCTGACATACGTGTCGAAGGGAAGGGTTTTGTGGGCGGCCGTCATGTCGTACATATTGTAAATTTCACCGTTTGCCGTTCTTTTTCCGTGAAATCCCCTCCCGTACCACGATGCCCTGCCATACTGGCTGAAGCCCCCTGCATGAGGCAGCGGTGTGTACCAGTTCCTTCCCATTTTATAGGGTTTAGGATAACCCGGGGGAACAGCAGGAGGCGCCACTGTTGAACATCCATAAAGGAGAAATCCTGAAATACTGCAAAAAACAAGCAATCGATAAACCGTCCGGCAATATCTTTTAAAAAAATGAATGGCCATTACTTTTTTTCTAATGCGATTTTTAAGACATCCTGCATCTTTTCCACAGGTTTAAAATCTATCTTTTTTTGAATCTCCTTGGGGATATCATCCAGGTCTTTTTCGTTCAACTTTGGGAGGATGATGGTCTTTATGCCCGCGCGATGTGCGGCCAACACTTTTTCCTTTATGCCGCCCACCGGCAGAACCTGGCCTCTCAATGTGATTTCACCGGTCATGGCAAGATCTTTTTTAATGGATCTATTGGTCAGCAGCGATGCCAGGGCGGTCAGCATGGTGACACCGGCGGATGGTCCGTCCTTTGGAATCGCACCCGCAGGAACGTGAATATGGATGTCGTGTTTTTCAAAATAATCATCGGGAATGCCGATGGAAACGGCGTTGGATCGAATGAAACTCAATGCCGCGGTCGCGGATTCTTTCATAACATCTCCGAGCTGGCCGGTCAAGGTCAACCCCTTGCTCCCTCTCATTGAGGTGGCTTCTATGAAAAGGAGTTCGCCCCCTGTTGGCGTCCAGGCAAGACCTGTGGCGACCCCCGGGATTGACGTTCTGGCTTTTGCTTCATGCGTTAACCGTACCGGACCCAGGTACTTGGAGATATTTTCAACATTAATGGTCACGGATTTAATTTTCTTCTCAGCGATACCGGCAGCGATACCGCGACAAATATTTGCAATTTCCCGTTCAAGATTTCTTAAACCGGCCTCACGGGTATACCCGGAAATGATATGTTTGATCGCGCTGTTTGTAAATTTTATTTGACCGGCTTTGAGTCCGTGAGCATCTCGCTGGCGAGGAATAAGGTACCGATTGGCAATTTTTAATTTTTCTTCCATGGTGTATCCGAGAAGCTTCAACACCTCCATCCGGTCCAGCAACGCCGGAGGAATGGTGTCCAGTATATTGCCGGTAGTGATAAACATGACCTTCGACAGGTCAAAAGGCACATCCAGATAATGATCGGAAAAGGAATAGTTTTGTTCAGGATCGAGAACTTCCAAGAGAGCCGATGAGGGATCTCCTCGAAAATCGCTGCCCACCTTATCGATCTCGTCCAGCATAAACACCGGATTGTTTGACCCCGATCGTCGAATCCCTTGAATAATCCGGCCTGGAAGAGCCCCGACATAAGTTCGCCGGTGCCCCCGTATTTCAGCTTCATCCCTCACGCCGCCCAATGAAATCCGAAAAAATTTTCTCCCCAGGGCATTGGCGATGGAACGGCCGAGGGATGTTTTCCCGGTACCGGGGGGCCCGACAAAGCACAGGATGGGCCCTTTTGACTCCGGTTTTAACTTGCGCACCGCCAGATATTCCAAAATTCGTTGTTTGGCCTTATCAAGTCCGAAGTGATCTTGGTCCAATATCTTTCTGGCCTTTGCAATGTCCAGGTTATCTTTGGTGCTGTCATGCCAGGGAAGCGCCGTCAGCCAGTCCAGATAGGTAGAGGCCACCGTATATTCGGCTGAAGACGGATGCATCCGGGAAAGGCGATTGAGTTCCCGATCGGCTTCCTTTCGGGCCTCCTCAGGAAGATTCTTTTTTTCGATCTTTGCCTTGTAGTCTTCGATTTCTACCGTCGCTTCATCTTTTTCACCCAGTTCTTCTTTTATCGCTTTGAGCTGTTCACGCAGATAGTATTCCCGTTGTCTTTTATCCATATCCCCTTTAACCTGGGATTGAATTTTATTGCCTAATTCGAGAATTTCCAATTGATAGTTCAACAGCCGCGTCACTTCCTTTAACCGCTTTTTGACATCAAATATTTCCAGAATCCGCTGTTTTTCCTCAATGCTGGCGTTGATGGTGGATGAAATCATATCCGCCAATATACCGGAATCCTGTATGGATTTGGCCATCACCACGATTTCCTGGGGCAGGCCCGGGGAGAGCTCGGCAACCCTCGAGAACTGTCCGATCATATTGGACATCAGCGCTTCAACTTCTTTGTCCCTCGTTTCAATTTCCTTAATGTGTTCGACCCTGGCTTTGAGATACGGTTTGACTTGCGTGTATTCTTTGATTTTGAATCTCCCCAGCCCTTGTGCCAGCAATTGCAGCTTGCTGTCTTCTGTTTTCGCCATTTTAAGGATCAATGCAACAGTCCCAATCGAATGCAGATGCTCTCGCATGTCCACATTTCCTTCCATCGGCTTCTTTGCAACAACAAGACCAATGAGCCGATTCCCGGACATGGCTTTATCCACCAGCTGAATTGATTCCGGCTGCATAACAACAAGAGGTAACACCATTTTGGGATAAAGGGTGGCGTCGTACAATGGCAGGATGGGAAGAATTTCCGGTATCTTTTCTGCTGTCATTTCAGATGATGGTTGCTGTTCAGTCATGAGACCCTCCACTTGATCTGCAATAAATTCGATCCGGCATCAATGAATCGGAGTCGAAAATTACGGTCGGTTTAATAAGTTCATTTAAGGCGATGCTTCAAATCAACCCGTCGATTTTTATTTTTCGGTAATTGGGACTTGATATGTTTTATCCAGTTCGAGCTTTGCGAGTCGAACCTGGAGAAAACCGTTCGCGTAGGACGCTGAAACGACTTCGGGATCAATGGGCGCCGGAAGATACAGGATGCGCTCAAACTTGCCGTACTGAATTTCCGCCAGTCTGTAAGTCGCGTTATCTATTCGGGGTGATTGTACTCGGATTCCTTGAATTCTCACAGCCTTGCTGCTGATTTCAAGTTCCAAGTTCTCTTTGGTGACCCCGGCGATTTCACCCATGATAATAATTTCGTCAGGGGTTTCATAAATATCCATTTGAGGTCTCCAACGCCGTTCAGCAAACGTAATCATCGGGTTTATAGATCTAAAGAGATCTTCAAATGTTTTTTCGAACTTGGAACCGATTTGATCGAAATCTTTGGTGAAGCGTATTTTGATATAATCCATTTTAAAGCTCCTCGTTGTTAACGCCGACAATTTGTTATTTTCACCATATAGAGATCGTCTTCATCGTACAGCCGATAAACGTTGCAATTACATCAACTTGCAACCATCTCATGACGCATCATATATACATATTTTAAATTTAAATTTTTACCATTTCAATTCGTATTTGTAAAGTAAAGTTGTGTCGCACCAGTCGATAATATAAAAATTGTGTTTTTGTCGTAAATGCAATATGGGTTGAGAACCCATGAAAAAGGATCTCAACTATTCGTTCAAATGGATTATCAGTTCCCAGTACTTTTTATATTTCGGCGTTATGGGCATCTTTTTGCCCTATTTCAATTTATACTGCTATCATCTCAATTTTACCGGCTTTGAAATCGGCGTTCTGTCGGCGATTCGATCCGTGGCTTTGATTCTCACCCCGCTGATATGGGGCTCGATGGCCGACCGTTTTAGCATCAGAAGACCCATCTATATCATATGCAGTTTTATCAGTACCGGAATATGGGCATTTTATCTGTTTACCGCAAATTTTTGGGCGATGCTGGTCATCACGATTTTTTACGGCATTTTTTACTCACCGATCATTTCTTTTCTGGAAGCCTTTGCCATGGACGTATTGGATACGGAAAAGAAAAGTTACGGCAAACTCAGAGGGTGGGGATCAATCGCATTTATTATCACCGTTATCGTGCTGGGAAAGATTATCGATCTTTATTCCATTGACATCATCCTGGCACTTATTTTTTTCGGTTCTCTTGCCCAGGCCCTGAGTTCCATCAAAATCCCCGATATTCAGATCAAAAAACACACTGCTTTTTCTTCAAAAGCCAAAACGCTTTTAAAAAGGCATGTGGTGATATTTTTGTTCTGTGCCTTTTTAATGCTGGTGAGCCACGGCACATACTACGGTTTTTATTCCATTCATCTTGAAAAACTGGGATACGATAAGACGTTTATCGGTATCTCATGGGCACTGGCCTCCATCGCCGAAATTATCGTGATGATAAAATCCGACAGCATTTTTCAACGCTTTTCCATCGATAACGTTCTGGTTTTCTCATTCATAGTGGCGGCATTCAGATGGATGGCCCTCTCTTTTGCCACCTCTCCGGCTTTCATTCTGTTTTTGCAGATATTTCATGCCGTAACCTACGCCATGTTTCATGTATCCAGCATTCTGTATATCGACGCATCGACGCCGGATGAAGCAAAGACTCTGGGGCAGGCGGTCAACAACGCCGTTACATACGGACTCGGTCTAATGGTTGGATTTTTCATTAACGGGTATCTGTTTGAAACACTGGGGTCATTCACACTTTTTAGGATGAGCAGCTTTATCGCCCTTGGCGGAGGGATCCTCTTAAAATGCTCCCAGATGCTGGACGGGAGGACCGGCCGGATTCAAGATGTGGAAAACCCTTCATAAGGTCCTGCGGTTTGATACCGCGATCCAATGCATTTGACATTTCAAGATTTATGATATAAAAACAGCCGACTGGATTTAATATTTTATGTTTTATTCGGATCGGCGCCATCCTTATCAGTGAAAGATGCCGGAAAGGGCAACCGATATACCATGAGGCCTTTGAAAAAGCCGCCGCACAGGATTTCCAATGAATCATGAGTTGACCGAGGACGAAAAAGACGCTTTAAAGCAGGTTGCCTTAAAACTTGAAGCCTTTGAAAAACAGAGGGGAAATCTGATCCCGATCCTCCAGATGGTTCAGAACAAACTGGCCTACCTCCCTCCCGAATCCCTAAGAATGGTTGCGCAGCATCTTAAGATTCCCGAAAGCGAAGTTTACGGCGTCGCGACCTTTTATAATCAGTTTCGATTTCATCCTCCCGGCAAACATCCGATCAAGGTGTGCCTGGGCACTGCCTGTCACGTCAGAGCGGGGGATATTATCCTTGAAAATTTTGAACGCAAACTCGAGATTTCCGAAGGTGAAACCACGCCGGACCGGGAATTCAGCATAGAACGCGTGGCCTGTGTCGGCTGCTGTGCGCTGGCGCCGGTGGCCATCATCGATGAAACGGTTCACGGGCATATGGCGCCCAGCAAGGTCGAAGGACTTCTCTTGCGGATAAAAATACAAGAGGAGATCGCAGAAAGAGAAAAGCAAAAAGATGCGTCCGCACAGTCATAATATTATCGATCAAAAATACAACGATGTCCGTGAGGCGGCCGAAAACCACCGGATCGCCTTTAAGGATGCGCCGGTTCCTAAAATCCACATCGGCATGGCCACCTGCGGCATCGCGTCCGGCGCCCTTGAGACCAAGAAAGCCTTTGAAGAAGCCCTCGCTGAAAACAATATCCAAGCGCTGATCCATACCGTGGGATGTTTTGGCCATTGTTATGCAGAGCCGGTGGTGATCATCGATCATCCGGATTCCGGATTTCCGCCGATTTTCTATCACGAGGTCACACCGGGAAAAGCCAAAATGCTCGTGAAACTCTTCCTGGGAGGCGGCGATCCGCGCTTCGAACACGTCTACGGCGCCACCATAGAAAACGATCTGATTCCCTCGGTCACCGAGTTTTCCAGGTTTAACCGGGAAAAACGGATTGTCATGGAAAAATGCGGGCGCATCGACCCCGAAGACATTTACGACTACATTGACGCCGGCGGATATTTGGCCCTTGCCGAAACGCTGAAGCTCGAGCCCGGCAAAATCATCAGTGAAATGGAACTCTCGGGTTTAAGAGGAAGAGGCGGCGCCGGATTCCCCACCGGAAGAAAGTGGAAACTGGCAAGAAGCGTTGCGGCTCCGGAAAAGATGGTGATCTGCAATGCCGACGAAGGAGATCCCGGCGCCTACATGGACAGGACCATCCTGGAGAGCAACCCGCATCAGGTTTTGGAAGGCATGGCCATCTGCGCATATGCCGTCGGCGCTCAAAAAGCCCTGGTATATGTCCGTTCGGAATACCCCCTGGCCGTCAAAATCGTCACAAATGCCATCCAACAGGCAAAGGCGCTGGGCTTGTTGGGGAAAGGGATTCTGGGCAGCGCCTTTGATCTGGAAATTGAAGTATTTCAAGGATCCGGGGCGTTTGTTTGCGGTGAGGAAACCGCCCTCATTCGATCCATTGAAGGATACCGGGGCATGCCCCGGCATCGTCCGCCCTATCCGGTTCAAAAAGGATTGTGGAGCAGGCCGACGGTGATCAACAATGTTAAGACCCTGGCTTCGGTTCCGCCCATTCTGACCCAAGGCGCAACCTGGTACAGAAGCATCGGCACCCAAAACAGCCCCGGAACCGCTATTTTTTCCATTGTCGGAAATGTGGTTCATGCCGGATTGGTGGAAATCCCCATGGGGGTGTCGCTGCGAACCCTGATATTTGATATCTGCGGCGGCATCCCGAATAATAAAAAATTCAAAGCGGTTCAGATCGGAGGACCTTCCGGTGGCTGTTTGAGCGAGGATTTTCTGGACACGCCCATTGACTTCGACTCTCTTACGGAGGCCGGGGCCATGATGGGGTCCGGCGGCATGGTGGTCATGGACGAGGATACCTGCATGGTGGAGGTCTCCCGGTATTTTCTCGATTTCACCCAGAAAGAATCCTGCGGCAAATGTACATTTTGCAGAATCGGGACCTATCATTTGCTCAAGATTCTGGAGCGGCTAACCAAGGGCGAAGGTCAAGAAGGCGACCTCGAGCTTCTGGAAACCTTGAGCCGGGACATCAAAGCCGGGTCCCTTTGCGGGCTGGGAAAAACCGCCCCGAATCCGGTGCTCACCTCCTTGAAATATTTCAGGGATGAATACGATGCCCATATCAAGGAAAAACGCTGTCCTGCGCTGATGTGCCGGCCCTTGATCGCCTTTTATTTTGATCTGGATCTCTGTGCCCGGGGATGCGATGCCTGCGCCACATGTTGTCCGGTGGAAGCGGTGTTTACCACCAGTAACCGAAAGAAAGGGGTGGATCAGGCGCTTTGCGTCAAATGCGGCGAATGCCTGGTCGCCTGTCCGCCGGAGTATGATGCGGTTCGAAAGGTATCGCCGCCGGAGCTCGTGCCCATAATGGAGAAGCCGCCGGAGAAGAAGGCAAAAGGAAATTAGTCATGCCCAAAATTCAGGTGGACAACCAAGAGATCGAGGCCCAGGAAGGAAAGACCGTGCTTCAGGCCTGCCTGGACAACGGGATCTACATCCCGAACCTGTGCTACCTGGAGAGCATGGACGCCCCTTCGGCATCCTGTAGAATGTGTTTTGTTGAAATCGAGGGTGAACGGCAGCCGGTCACATCATGCACCGCTTTTGTCAAAGAAAATATGGTCGTCAAAACCAACACCGAGACGGTTCGGCAACTGCAGCGAACCGGGTTTCGCCTGCTTCTGTCGGTTCACGATGTGGATTGCAAAAATTGCCATGCCAATAAGAAATGCGAGCTTCAGAACATCGCCAGATTTCTAAAAGTCGGCTTAAAGTCAAAACCCCTGGAGCGATACCTGAAAGAGGTCCGGATCGATGACACCCATCCGTTATTAATCCATTATCCCAACCGATGTGTTTTATGCGGAAAATGCGTGCATATCTGCAAAGGAAAACATGATCAGTCGGTCCTGACCTTTGCCAAAAGAGGATTTGACACCGTCATCAGCACATACAGTTCAGCGGATGCTTCATCGCTGGCCTGTAAGCACTGCGATGCCTGTGTTAAGATATGTCCGGTGGGCGCTTTGGCATTGAAAGAAACACGCCACGAATCTGCTTCTTAATCGAGTTTAAAATTTTGTAACTTTCTCAGGGACCGGATTGTTATTTTCAATCACCGGATACCCGATAACCCTGATGATTTTGGGCCGGTATTCATCTCTTTTGGCCAGCTTGTTCCCTTTTGACCGAACAAAAACAAGGGTCAGACCGAAAAATAAAAACCCGAAAACCGCCGATAAAAAGGATGGGTCGAGATGAAAATCAATCGCCAGTTGCTGACCGATGAAAGCGCCGGCGATCATGGTCAGAATCGGAAACATGTAAAGCAAAAACGTGGCTTTTAAAAGCGGAGACGTGTCGAAACCGAGGACCACTTTTTGACCGATCTGCGCCCCTGCTTGATTGATCGCTTCCACTTCCGTTTCCTCCCCGCCTCCCAGACTGTGACAGGAACTTTTGGCCGAGCAGGCTTTGCAGGCACCGCTTCTGGTAGTTTTGACCCATGCGGTGGTCGCGGATTCGATTTTAGTGACAACGCCTTCTTCAGTCGCCATGGTGTTTCCTTCTTGAAGCCATCTCAAAATTTGGATTTTTGAGATGGCTTCTAGTATTCTTTCGGCATTCGATTGAGCTGATCCAGGGTAAAGACCGGTCCGTCCTTGCACACGTATTCCTTGCCGATGTTGCACCGGCCGCAGATCCCGATGCCGCATTTCATCCGCATTTCAAGTGACATGATGATGTGATCATGGGCATAGGCCAGCTTGTCCAGCACCGGCTGGGTAAACTTGATCATGATGGGAGGCCCGCAAACAATGGCATAGGTGTCTGCATCGCCCGGAGGGGCTTTCTGGTCGGTGATGGTCGGCACAAATCCCACATTATACTGCCAGTTCGGATCGTCCGTGGCATCCACCGTGATGTGCATGTGGATGTCATCCCGCTTTTCCCATTGGGCCAGCTCGTCCCGGTATAACAGCATCCCCGGAGCGCGTGCGCCGTAGATCACGTGGATGTCTTTAAATTTTGACCGATGGGCCGGATCCAGCATGGTTACGATAGAAGACCGCAGGGTGGTAAACGCAAATCCGCCGCCGATAATGACGATATTCTTGCCTTCCATGACATCCCAGGGGTACCAGTTCCCCAAAGGGCCCCGAACCCCCATGATGTCGCCGGGCTTCATGTTGTGAAGATGCGATGTCACCAGCCCCACTTTGTTGACGGTGAACATGATATATCCTTTCTCGGTGGGCGATGACGCAATGCCGATGGGAATCTCCCCTTTCCCGGCAATGGAAAGCTCGGCAAACTGGCCCGCATGATAATTGAATTTCTTTTCGTCATCCGGATCTAAAAACACCAGCTTGAAGGTCTTGAGATTTTTATCTTCCGTCTCAATGATGATGTCTTCGATCCGAACCGGATACGGCAAATACGGATTCTGCAACTTTACTTCTCCCTTTGAGGATGGAATCATACTCAACATGAGTGTTTACCTTAAATATTGGCCACAAAAGGCACAAAATTTACATATCAAGATTCAAAACGGTTCATCAAATCGCACACCCGTCGAATGTCGATATTCACCGGGCAGAATCGGATGCAGCGGCCGCACCCCACGCATTGAATGCCGTCTTGATACCGGTCCACGTAATATTTCAGCTTGTGCATGAACCGCTGACGGACCCTTTGGGTCTTGGTATTCCGGGGGTTGTGCCCGGATCCGTGAAGGGTGAACAGCGAATACATGCAGCTGTCCCAGTTCCGCATCCGAATGCCCGAAAGCCCCCGGGTTTCATCCTGAATATCGAAACACCAGCAGGTCGGACAGACATAGGTACAGGTCCCGCAATTGATGCACGAAAACGCCACATCTTCCCAGAAAGGCGCCTCGAAAAGGTCCGCGGTGTTTTGGTCTCTTAATCGATCCGTGGAAACTTTCGCGGTGATGTTGCTCTCCGCCGCCGCCTTCAGGGCGTCCATCCGGTCATCTGATGCACCATCGCCTTCGGTCTCCCAGCCGGCCGCTTCAATGAACTTTTCTCCTTTTTCCGTAAGGACCTTGGCCAGATAACCATCCTCTATATCCGCCAAAAGAATGTCCAAACCGTCTTCATGAAAAGGACCACACCCCGCACTCGTGCAAAAACAGGTGCTGCACGGCGTCGAACAGGCATGTCCCACAAGGGTCGTGGCCTCGTAAGATCGGATCCAGTACGGATCTTTATATTCCGGCGTGTCGAAGTTCGGTTTGACCAGCAAAAATGCCTTGGCATCACAGGGACGGATACCTACCACCGCCCGGGGCGCATAGGCCTTGTCGATTTCTTTTAATATGTGATGATCTTTTTGTTTCTCATCCAGGGTAAACGCAAACATCTTTTCAGACTGGGGATAGACCACGGACCTCGGCGAAAGCCGCGTGTTCTGAACCGCCATATCCAAAACCGCGCCGTCTTTGAGCGCCTTGAATACGCAAAATTCATCCTGCATGGCCGGCCCGAACAATCCATAGCGCTTGGACGCGCGTTCAAGCCCCTTTTCCCAATCTCTCTTGTCGATCCTGATCAACTTCATTATATCTCTCTTTATTAAAAAAATAACCGCAGATGGACGCAGATGAACACAAATTTAATTGGAAGATCAGAAGTTTACCCGCCTTCGGCGGCGCCAGAGGCGACCAGGGGTCGGAGGTTCTAAGGCATGCCAACCTTCTTACCTTCTCACCTTCTTAATTTCTTTTTTTCAGAATATTCATGTCATCCCCTGCCCGCCATCGCTCTCGCTCAGGCGAGGCGGGCGGGGTGGTTTCCCTTATTCTCTTTCCTCTTTCCTCTTTCCTACCCAAATGCTCGTCACTTAATAAATCCGTCCGGATCATTCGGCCGATACGTATCCAAAGGCGGCCGGTTATCCGGCGACATGCCCGCTTCCCAGTCGAACAGCTCCAGGCAGTCTTTCTCGAGTTTCTGGGTCAGCAGCCGGACCTTGATCCCCATGGGACAGGCCCGTTCACAGGCCCCGCAGTCCGTACACCGGCCCGCACAATGATACGCCCTTAAAAAATGAAACGTCCGGATGTCCACCGGGTCCTGGCTCTTGCCCACCCATTGGGGCTGGGATTCGTCCACAAAACAGGTGGGACAGTAACACAACGGACAGGCGTTCCGGCAGGCATAACACCGGATGCACGGCGACAGCAGGTCTTCGAAAAATTCCCATTTCTTTTCCACCGGCAGGGCTTCGATCTCGCGAACATCTTCATACCGGTCCACTTCGGTCTGTTCTTTGACCTCATCGGCCGCCAGCTCATCATAGATTACCGGGTTCCGGTGGATGCAGATGCCGCAGTTCTGCTGAAGCACTTCTTTTCTATTCAGGGTCTTCTCAAAACCGTCGCCCCTGATTTGAAGGGTATCTTCCGTCTCCACTGCTTCCTTGATTTCCTTTTCGAAAAGGGCCTCCACCTTGCGCCGGTCCGTCATCCCCCGGCAGGGCACACCGATAATCACCACCTGGTCCCGTTTGATCTTGTTTTCGATGATATGGGTGACGATGTTTCGAGAATCGCATCCCTTGGCAATAATCCCGATCCGTTCCTTCCGGTCCGTCAGATAATTCGCCAGGTTGATCCCGCAGTTGCCGTCCCACACCAGGCAATCCACCTCCTCGACGGTCTTCACAAAACAGGGCTCGTTCATCATCACAACCGTCCCTTTCCTGAATCCGATGACCAGGTCCACTTTGGATTCCGATAGCAGCCGCCGGGAGATTTCTTTGATTTTATCAATATAAGACAACATCCTAAGCCACCTTGGCTTCCTTTTTTACAAAATTTTCATGGGGTCCCAGGGCCTTGATCTCGTCGGTCACCGCGTTCACCACTTCCACGAACTTCGTCGACTCCGCCGACGAAATCCAGGAAAACTGCAGCCGACCGGGCTCGATCCCCATATATTCGATAAGATTCTTGAACAACGCAAATTTTCTCCGGGCATAGTAATTACCTTCCAGGTAATGGCAATCTCCCGGATGTCACCCCGACACCCACACCCCGTCCGCCCCCTGACGGAAAGCGGCCAGGATAAACTTCGGGCTCATTCGTCCGGTGCAGGGAATCCGGATCACCCGGATATTCGGCGGATATTCCATCCGGCTCACCCCCGCCAGATCCGCTGCTCCGTAACTGCACCAGTTGCACAAAAAACTCACAATCTTAGGTTCCCATTCCGTCATATTTACGCTTTCCTCTTCTAATTTCTAATTTCTTTTTCCTCTATCCTAATTCCTAACTTCCGGCTTCCGGTCTGCGGTCTCCGACCTCTGACTTCCGATCTCTCGTATGAAATTAGGCTTGCCGAAGTTTCTTTTTTGATCAAACGGGGTGCTTTGGCACCCAGCGGCGGGGCTGACCTCTGGTCCTTAGCCTCTTTTCTATTTTCTCTTTCCTCTTTTCTATTTCTTTTCACTGTGCGATATCCAACGCAAAAATCTGTGCAAAAACCTGATTATTATCGAATCCCTTGAGACGGATCGCACCGGACCGGCAGGATGCCACGCAGAGACCGCATCCTTTGCACAGTACCGGATTGATCTCGGCCTTGCCTGCAAAGGGCCCCTTTTCGATAAAACCCGGTGCAGAGTAAGGACAGATAGACACACACACGCCGCAGGAACTGCAATAAAACGGATTTGTTTGTGCCACAATCCCGCTTGAAAGAAACGCTTTTTTGGACAAAAGCGTCACGGCGCGGGAAACCGCCGCCTGGGCCTGGGTAATCGATTCATCGATGGGTTTGGGCGCATGGGCCAGTCCGCACACGAAAATGCCGTCCGTGGCAAAATCCACCGGCCGAAGCTTCACGTGCGCCTCGGCAAAAAATCCGTCGGCATTCACCGGCACCTTGTAAAGCTGTACCAATGGATTCTCGGCCTCCGGCACCACTGCCGACGCCAGCACCACCAAATCCGGCCGGATATCCATCACCCGTCCCAGCACCCGATCCGTAAAACTCACCTTGAGACCTTCACCTTCGTTGACCACCTCAAGGCCTTTGTCGGAATCGTACCGGATAAATCCGATCCCGGCCGACCGCGCCTCACGGTAAAGATCCTCACGCAGTCCATAGGGCCGCATATCCCGGTACACGATAAACACATCCATCTTCGGATTGGTCTCTTTCAGTTCCAATGCGCTCTTGATGGACTGGGTGCAGCACACCTTCGAGCAGTACGGCCGCTCCGGTATCCTCGACCCCACGCACTGGATAAATACCGCGGTGCCCGTCTGTTCCAGCGACGGGTCCTTGTCGATGAACCGTTGCTGAAGCTCAAGCCCCGTTACCACCCGCGAATCCTTGCCGTATAAATACCCCTCGGGCTTGTACTCCGACGCCCCCGACGCGATGATCGTCACCCCGTGCTCGATCGCTTTGCTCTCGCCGTTTTGGTGCACGGTCGTCTTGAAATTCCCCACAAACCCTTCCACCTGTGTGATCTTTGTGCCTAATAATACCTCGATGTTTTCGTCCGACTGAACCGTATCTGTCAGTTCCGTCAAATATCCTTGAATGTCTTCTCCCCGCCAGGTCTCGTGAAGCTGACGCGCCCGGCCCCCCAATACATCCGTCTTTTCCACCAGGGTCGTGCGATACCCCTGCGCCGACATGTTCCGGGCCGCCGCCATCCCGGCCACTCCCCCGCCGATCACCAGCGCCGACTGCGTGATCCCCATGGTCGATTCTTTCAGCGGCTCCAAAAGCCTGGCCTTGGCCACCGCCATCCGCACGATGTCTTTGGACTTCTCCGTGGCTTTCTCCGGGTCGTCCTTGTGTACCCAGGAACACTGGTTCCGGATGTTTCCCATCTCGAACAGGTACTTGTTGATCCCCGCATTGATCAGCGTCTCCTGGAACAGCGGCTCGTGGGTCTTGGGCGTGCACGCCGCCACCACCACCCGGTTCAAACGGTGTTCCCTGATCACCTCCGTCATCTTGTCCTGGGTGTCCTGGCTGCAGCTGAACATGTTCTCTTCCACATGCGCCACCCCCGGAAGACCTTTGGCAAACTCCACCACCGCCGGAACATCCACGGTCCCGGCAATGTTGGTCCCGCACCGGCACACAAACACCCCGATCCGCGGCGGCTCTCCACGGACATCCGTTTCCTCGGGAATCTCACGGGTCTTGGTCAATGTCCACCGCACATCCGAAAGCCGGCTCCCCGCCATCCCCGCTGCGGCGCTCGAATCGATCACCGACGTCGGAATGTCCTTGGGTCCCTGAAATATGCCGCACACATAGATCCCCGGCCGCGAGGTCTCCACCGGTGAAAAACTCCCGGTCTCGGCAAAATTGTAACGGCTCAGCGCGATCCCCCATTTTTGGGCCTGTTTGGCCGTCGCCTCCGA
>CAVZUV010000019.1:0-260051 GCA_963778575.1 uncultured delta proteobacterium
GAAATATGGCAGTGATCCTCAATTATGGCATTATGTTCCACAAGGGCTTTGGTATTGATGATGCAATTCCTGCCAACACTTTGGCCTGCATTAATCAGCGCATGGTGCATGACGATGGTTCCTTCAGAGACATGCGCATGGGGGGATACATAGGCCCGGGGGGATTTGATTAATGGAAATTGCGCACCTATCCGCATCAAATCATTAAAGAGTTCGGTGCGCCGAATTGGGGTTTTAATCTGTCCCAAACTGATCAGCACATTTTTATATAGCTTAATTATCCCCGGCAAATCAGCGTCCGTACCGATAACAGGATAGCCCAAAACGATTTGGCCTCGCCTTTCCGATAAATCAACAATGCCAGCAATGTGGAATATGCCGGCCTGCTCAATCACATCGATGCAGGATTTGCAATGGCCGCCTCCTCCAATTAATATAATTTTGTTTTTCATAAATTTGCGCTGCTCGGTATATTGATCAAAGTCCGTTCCAAGCTTTCCGCCACACTTAAATCCATTTTGGGGCATTCTTTAAACATTGGCAGCCTGTGCATCAGCGTCCAAGCAGGTCGTGTCATGATACCAGCACTGTTGGTCATTTCAAGCAATATATCCCGCTGATCAGAAAATATTTCATCCAGCAGTAGGACATTAAGCCAGTAATTACTTTTTGCAAAATCCGGCTCAGTGAAAAAGCGGATTCCCTCTATATCTTTAAAAGCCTTTTTGTAATTTTCCGCAAGCTTACGTTTGTTTTTTAAAAACTTGGGCAGTTCTTCAATCTGCGCACAACCGAGTGCGGCATTAATATTCGGAAGCCGGTAGTTATACCCGATGCAGTCGTGCGTAAAAGCCCATTTATGTGGTGTTTTTGCCGTGGTTGTAAGATGCCTGCCTCTTTTCCCAAGTTCTTCCACATTGGTAAGAATCGCACCACCGCCTCCGGTTGTAATGGTCTTATTGCCGTTAAAGCTCAATACTGAAAGCTTTCCCAGACTGCCGGTATGCCGGCCCTTGTAATAAGATCCGATAGATTCGGCAGCATCTTCTATCAACTCCAATTTATATCGGTTGCAAATTTCAATCAGAGGGTCCAGATCAACCGGATGACCGAAGGTATGCATGGGTATGACCGCTTTTATGTGACGTCCAGTTTTTTTATTAAAACACCCATCTGTTCGGACTACCGATACATTATAAAGATATTCCGAAAGCTTTCCGGGGGCAAGGCCCAATGTTTTTTGTTCGCTGTCAACAAAATGAGGTATTGCGCCGCAGTAAGCAACGGCATTGGCGGTTGCAACGAAAGTGAGCGCCGGCACTAAAACTTCGTCACCAGGATTTACATCGAGCAGTTTGAGACATATATGAAGGGCGGCCGTGCCATTAACCACGGCTACCGCATGTTTGACACCGGTAAAGTCAACAAGCATTTTTTCGAATTTGTCCACAAATTTTCCGGCTGAAGATACCCATGCGGTATCCAGGCATTCTTTCACAAAGGCCCATTCATTGCCTGAAAAGAATGGCTCATGCAAAGCTACGGGTTTCCCATTTTTAGGCAATACGGTTTGAAGAGCCTCAACTATTCCAAGTAAATCTAAGTTTGGCATTTAAATAGCGTACATATCAGGTTTATATTTCTTTAGATTCTCAGGATCAACAAACCAATTTACGGTCTCAATCAGGCCACGTTTAAAACCCTCTCTACCGGCATATAACGGTTCCCACCCGGTCAGTTTCTTAGCCTTGCAATTGTCCGCCCAGAGACGATCCACTTCACTTTTCTCAGGACGCACGCGAACCTGCTCTGTTTCAATCTCGATGTCGGCACCCATAACTTCTGCAATCAAATCGACTGTATCTCCAATAGAAATTTCATAATTACTGCCTATATTTATCACTTCCCCCACAGATTTTTCTGATTCAGCCACCGCAATAAAACCGCGCACGGTATCTTTAATATAGCTGAAATCCCTGGTCGGGTGAAGAGATCCCAATCTGATTTTACGCTGCCCGTCAGCAATCTGTGTAATTACCGTGGGAATCACCGCACGTGCCGACTGCCGCGGCCCATAGGTATTAAAGGGGCGGATGATACTTATCGGTGTATTGAAAGCATGGTAAAAAGACATGGCAATCTGATCTGCGCCTATCTTGCTGGCCGAATAAGGTGACTGCCCCTGCAAGGGATGTTCTTCCGTGATGGGCACAAATTGCGCTGTCCCATAGGCTTCACTCGTAGATGTTTGAATGACTTTCGATATTCCTAGTTCACGCGCCGATTGAACGACATTAAGCGTGCCCCTTACATTTGTATCCACATAAGTATCCGGAGAATGATATGAATAGGGGATAGCAATGAGGGCCGCGAGATGAAACACCACATCGCATCCTTTCATGGCCTGTTTCATTCCATGCGGATCCCTAATATCACCGGCAAAAACCTCCAAGCTCTTCTTAATTTCAAGCTCAGAATGGTCGAGCCATCCCCAAGAGTTAAAGGAGTTATAAAATATAAATGCACGAACATCGTGACCGCGAAGCACTAATTCGTCTGTTAGATGCGAACCGATAAAACCGTCAGCACCAGTAACTAGAATTTTTTTGCCTGATAAATTCATATTCAATTACACCAATTTTTCAGCAGCCCTCTTTTTATATTTTTGAATATATTCCAAAAAAAACGATAAGAATAACATCGATAAAAATCCCGTAACCGATGATCTTATAAGATTACGCCTTATTTTATTAGTTTTAGGCAGTTCTGTGGTAATAGGCGGTTGGACAATCTGAATGATTTGAATATTCTGTTTTTCTTTTTCAAGCTTTGCTATTTCAATTGACAACCCATCGTTTTTTATTTGTATTCCAAATAAATTGAGCTTTGCTTTTTCATTTTCGTTAAAATATGTTTGGAAAGTATTGAGATAATTATTTTCAACAGACAACTTGTTTAAAAAATATTCTCTGCTTTGTGAATTATCTCCTTTTTCTTTTAAAAGCTTTCTGTTAGATTCTATTTCTGAAAGTTTATTTTCATATTTTTTAATCATACTCTTTATTTCTTTTTCTTTTAACAATAATATGTTAAATTCATGTTTTTTTTCTTCTATCTGCTTTTCAATTTTCTCTTTAATAAACTTGGCTTTTTCTGTAGACTCATCCGACAAATCTTTAATCAAATAGTTTAATTTAGTCATGCCATATTCAACCGAAGCAGACTCTAAAGACACATTTATTTTATCCGAACCTTTAGGCATATCTACCTGAAAATCTAATGCGGTTGACAGTTTTGAATTATTTGAATTTTTAATTTGACCCAAAATATTATATTTAAGATCATTTTCAATCAGGTTTTTTATATTCTCGGGCGTGTCAATAAATACTTTTTTTCCATTTTCATCTATTTTTACTATTCCAGGCTTCAGAACAATACTTGTTCGATACATGATAGGTTGCTGCTTTAAAATTATAAAACTTATGATTGCTGCTGCAATCCCAAAAGCTAATGTACCTGCTAAGATAACATATTTCCATTTCCATATAACCAGCAGGTAGTCCATAAGCTCTATTTCGTCATCGTAATATTCTAGTTTATGGTTTCTATGACTCTCTGCTTTAATTTGGCAATCTTCATTCATTCTAAATCTCCGATTTTGCGACGCCGATTAAATGTTCTACTCCCTGCTTAAAAAGCGATTTGATTTAACAAGGTTAATAGCCATAAAAGATTTAACCTCGGTACGATCTTCCGGCCTGTCCCGATAATTCCACGGGGACCTACGGGGCGCAGCGGGGCAGGCAGGATTTACCCCGGTGAAATACCTTTCGGAACTGGCTTGATAAAGATCCTCTTGAATAAAGATTTCTTTTTCCAATTTCCGGATATCTGATAAGCGCAGAAAGTATTTATTCAATCGTTTTAGATGCTCTTTGATACGGTCATCCATTATATCCGATTCCTTTCAAAAAAGCATGGTCGAAGCTGTCCCTGAAATATTTAAAATCCAGATAATTTTTTACAACCTGATCACGAAGATCAATAAGTTCGGCTTTATTTCTGCAATAGAGAAGTTTGCCGGTTTTTAAAACCACAAAGCTAAAACGAAATGCTGCATCGTTCAGGATCGTTAGATCAATTTCGTCAGTACGAAATATAGTATTAAAAATACCGATTAGCTCAAGATGCTTTTTAAACCGTTGATTTCTATTAAGTTGGCCGGATAACAAAACAGCAAAATCAAGATCGCTTAACGGTTTAAGTTCATTGTTTACAGCACTGCCAAATGAATAAAGCGCCACAACATCGGAATGCTGTTTTACGACCCGGATTAGGCCAGGGAGCCTTTCCAATATATTATTCTCTAATTTGATTCCGTCACGAATCATTGACCACACGTTTTCCACTGACTGCAGAACCAAAAAAATAGCGGCCGAAACTTCGGTGCATTTCTCAAGCATTATCTTTAGATCCACTCTTCCAAATACCATTTATAAACAGTTCGAATCCCATCTTTTAAATCAATTGCCGGTTTCCATCCAAGTTTTTTTATCTGTGAAATATCGAGAAGTTTTTGAGAAGTCCCATCGGGTTTACTTTGATCCCAAGAAACATCTCCTTTATAGCCTACAACTTCAGATACGATTGAAGCAATTTCCTTAATTGTCCGATCCTCGCCGCAACCTATATTTAATAATGGTGTATGTTTGGTTTCATAGAACTTTTGCAAAACATCTTCTTCCAGTCTAATCAAATAGATACAGGCATCTGCAAGATCATCAACGTGAAGTAACTCTCTTCGAGGATTCCCGCTCCCCCAAAGCAGAACTGAAGGATTGAAACCGGAAGCTAAATTTTGATTGTTTGAAAAAGAAGGGCTTAAACCTATAGACTGTTTGACCTCTTCAGGAATTGCACCATATTTTTTTTCATCTTTTTTAATCCTTTCCCAGTCTCCCTGATGGGCAAGTTTGGCCAAATGAAATTTTCGAATCAAAGCTGGAAGGACATGGCTGGTTTCCAAGTCGAAATTGTCGTTCGGCCCATACAGGTTTGTCGGCATGACACATAAATACCGTGTATCGTACTGGCGGTTATAAGCATGGCACATTTTGATGCCAGCAATTTTAGCCACTGCATATGGCTCATTGGTGGGTTCAAGGGGCCCGGTCAGAAGATAATCTTCTTTCATAGGCTGAGGGCATTCTCTCGGGTAGATGCATGAGGACCCCAAAAAAAGCAAACGCTTGAACTCCAGTCTTGCCAGGCCGCATGAATAATATTATTTTGAATGGCAAGGTTCGTGTAAATAAACTCGGCCGGATAGGTATTAGTTGGCCATAATGCCGCCGACTTTTGCTGCTGCTAAAAAAACATGATCCGGTTTTTCTAATTGAAACAAAGCTTCCACATCTTTTTGTCTTGTGAGATCCAAATCCGAATGGTTTCGAACAATCAAATTTGAGTATCCGTCTGCGATTAATCTGCGGCACAAGGCTGAACCCACAAGTCCGGTATGGCCTGCAATATATATTTTGGAATTTTTATTCATTTAAAAATTCCCGGTTCACCGTTCACCGTTCACGGTTTCACGGTTGGTTGTTTTGTTCACTTTATATTTTATGAGATATTTTATAAATCCATAGATTGCAGCACGCGTTCTTCTGGCTTGCTCATAGACATCTTCAAATCGTCTCGATTTTCATCACGCATATAACCCCTGGCCCAGACCTGGTATAGCAATCCTTTTCATAGAATTCTTGCGGTTGTAGTGTCCAGAAGAATCATGTTGAATCGCACGTTATGTCGCACCAGGGCAGGCTTGAACCGTGAACCCTCGAACTGTGAACCTGCTAGTTACATATTCGCTTCAAAACTGTCCGGAACGGCAAATCCCTTTTGTTTCCAGATAGCTTCACGCATGCCTTCGTTCAGATCATGTTCGATCATCTCTTTGACCATCTGTTCGAAAGAAATTTCTTGGGTCCATCCCAACGTATTTTGCGCTTTGGAAGGGTCGCCTAATAAGGTGTCTACTTCGGTTGGCCTGAAATAGCCTGGATCAATAAGAACGACAGCCTGTCCGGGGCGATGTTCTCGCGGTTGTTCGCGGCGATCATATTTCTTGAGCAAGGCCGAGGGACGTAACTCTTTTATGACCCCCTTTTCAGAGCGTCCTTGACCTTCCCATTCAATCTGAATCCCAACTTCCAGAAATGCGCGCTCACAGAACTCTCTTACGGAATGTTGATTTCCCGTGGCAATGACGTAGTCATCGGGTTCTGCCTGTTGAAGAATGAGCCACTGGGCTCTGACAAAATCTTTGGCATGCCCCCAGTCTCTCTTGGCGTCTAAATTACCGAGATAAAGTTTTTCCTGAAGCCCCAGAGCAATACGGGCGACTGCTCTTGTAATTTTACGGGAAACAAAGGTTTCACCACGACGGGGTGATTCATGGTTAAAAAGAATTCCATTGCAGGCATACATTCCATAAGCTTCACGGTAATTGACGGTGCACCAGAACGCATAGAGTTTGGCGCATGCATAGGGTGATCGAGGATAAAAAGGCGTGGTTTCGGTCTGCGGAATTTCTCGAACTTTCCCATACAATTCAGAAGTGGATGCCTGATAAAATCGGGTTTTTTTCTCCAGACCCAGCATACGAATGGCTTCCAATAATCGTAAGGTTCCTAAAGCATCCGCATCTGCGGTATACTCAGGCGTTTCAAAAGAGACTTTTACATGGCTTTGGGCGCCCAAATTATAGATTTCATCCGGTTGAACTTCCTGAATAATTCTAATCAGGTTCGTCGCATCCGTAAGATCTCCGTAATGAAGCACAAAACGCACACCCTTTTCATGCGGATCCTGATACAAATGATCAACTCTTTGTGTGTTGAATAGAGAGGATCGGCGTTTAATACCATGGACCTCATATCCTTTTTCCAGCAGCAGTTCCGCAAGATATGCGCCGTCCTGCCCGGTAATTCCGGTAATCAAGGCACGTTTCATTCTCAAATATCTCCGCTCAATTTAGGTTTTATACAAATTAATATTGAGTTCCTTCGCCCATTTTTTCAGATATTCGTCATCAATCTCTTCACCGTATGTTTGATAAATTTTATCCAGATCGGCAAGATCTTGAGTGCGATTTGCACAATTTTTCAACAAAATCAAATCCTCCAGCGTAATGACTTTTATTTTAGAACCGAAAAATTCGATTTCAAAAGCCCTTCTAATTGTATTTTTATAGAATTCAGATTCAGCGAAAATAAAATCGAATATCATTTCTATATCTTCTATTACATTGATGGTTCTCCATATTTTCGCCAGCTTAAATTGCATGGGTTCATTGTGAGTTATAATTGATCCAAATTCATGTTTAAGTTGATTTTTAAAATCGTTTAATTGGTTTTCTTTAATCATCACAATAAGGTCAATATCCATGGTTGCTCTGGGCTCAACCAACGCACTAAAAGCCAGTCCACCCGCCAAAGCATAATCTATATCTTGTTTATTTAAAAATTGAATAATACTTTTCAACTGCTCGGTGAGTGTCTCTTTAAATCCCATTTTTTTTCCTTCATCGCTACAATTTCTTCAAATATTTTCTTTATCAGATCCTTATCAGTCACAGCGCTTTCCTTTGACTTTAGATAAGACAATCTCAATTCCAAACAAAAAGCTGTTATTTCAGGCCAGTCCATTAAATTTTTACTTAATCGTTCCATTCTTGTTGTGCCCTTCCGAGCATAGACCGGTATAATAATATCTTTGCGCGCAATCCCTTTTTTTAATAATTCATCCAATGCAAACGCCTCTTTATCCATAAACGTGATGAGGATTCTGTCAAATGAAAGCGATTCGAGCATATCAGGACTTTTAACCACATTTCCCAAAAATATCTTTCCCGTCTTCTTTTCATCCACTATCGCAATCATTTTAATGGTGGTTTCCTGCAAAGTGATATAAGCGATCTCTGCCACATCACTCACACCGTAAAAAACAACGCGTTTCACTCCTTGCTCAACAAGTCTCATAAACTGTTTCTGCAGGTTCATCCTCGTCATCCGATAGAATCCAAATGAATACTGAAGATATTGATATGTCAACCGCGTTTTTTCCAGGGCTCCTTTTGGAGTGAGGATATATTTGACTCGGTTTTTAGGAAGCGTTGTAATTTTGAAATACCCTTTACTTGCAAGGCGTTTGATAAAAGAATTAACAAGACCCAAAGAAATATTCAGCTTACTGGATAGATCCCGTTGACTTTGGGAATAATCCTTTTCGATCTCTTCAAGTATTTTTAATGTGCGAATGTCTTGAGTGTCCATGTACTCCGGGTATTTAAGATTGATGATTGTTTATGGAAGATGGGATCTATGGTAGGAAAAATAAAATCGTGTAACGATTTTATATAACGCGGCTCTACCGCTCAGTCTGGCGAATGACTAAGGTTCTTATCCTCATGGCAAGCTGCGGGGAATTTCGGAGCAAATTATATAGCTCCGCTTGGCAAGTTACACTGTAAATAACAAAGCAACTCTTCGAAATCTTACACTATATTTGACGGGAATTAGATTTGGATTTGCTGTTTGTTCAATAAATGAACACAAATAAAGGGGTATGTCAAGAATTAAAATCACAATAAAATCGTTTCACGATTTTATAAAATGCGGCGTTGCCGCTTTAATTAGCTGCGCCAAAGTGAAGAACATATTCATATGCGATTTAGCGCACTTCTGTATCCAGAACCTCTCGGACTTTCTCTGCTGAAATTTTACCAATACCATCAATTTTTGACAAATCCTGAACAGATGCACTCATTACCTTTGAAACCGATTTGAAATGTTTAAGTAACCGTTTCGCAATTTTAGGTCCAACTTTTGGAAGTCCCTGTAATATATACAATTGTTTTGATTTTAGCCTTTTAGGTCGATAACCTCCCCTTAATGGTGCAACATCGATACAGGTCCCAACCTGTCTGCTGATCATCAACAAAAAATCCCTCGAATCTTCTTTTGTACGAGAAAAGATAACAGGCACATACCACATGACTTTTGTCGAAACAAGTGCGCCTTTGATGGCCATTCTATCAAAATGATGGCTGGACTTATAAGGGTTGCCCTCGATAAGCAGAATTGGATGGCTGCAAAATTTTTTCAAATTTGACAGTTGGTTAAATAAACGTCCATCAATTATCGATAAAAGAAAATCATCAGCAGTCTTTCGCTCAATAGTTATTTTATCGTTGATGATGTAATCGCCATAAGATAATTTTGCTATTTTGACAGAGGCGCCGCAATTTTCAAGTAAATCCTTGAGTCCTGAAGACTTTTCACGATAATCGACGGTAATTGTAAAATTATTCATCGGTTAAATATAATAAAATTCTTATGATTAGGTGTAACCTTAATTGAGTGAAAGTCGAGGATGCCCCAGATCCAAGGCGACCGAGGGTGAAGCTGTAGTCATCTACCGCGAACCCTCGGCAACGAAGGAGATGGGGTATCCTCGACTTTCCCGAAGGGTAAACAAAACCGATATAAAATTGCAGAATTCATATCTAATCATTGGCAGAGATATAAAAAATTGTTCAAACCGCAGGATGACTCATTGAAATTAAGACATTATAATCCCTATCGGTTTTGTTTACACTCATTTGAGGTGTAATCAACCATGCTTTATAATGGTTGATTACACCTGTTCCGATTTCGCTTATTTACTTGATGATAATTCTATCTTTGTTCTTTTCCAAGGTCTTGGGACCGATACCTTGAACATTTAAAAGATCTTCAACATTTTTGAAGGGACCGTTTTTATCTCTGTATTGCACGATCCTTTCCGCATATTTCATTCCGATCCCTTTGAGTTGGGAAATTTCTTCCACCGTCGCCTTGTTCAGATTGATTTTGCCTGTATTTTCGGCCTGTATCGACCCACAAAACGCCATAACCATTGCCAATGCAACAAACAAGACCATCATTCTTTTTATCGCCGTCATTTTGACCTCCTTTTTTAGTGAATCGTAGTTTAAAAAATACATAAACGGTTGAAGGGAATTCCCAATCCGTGGAAATGCTTTCCAAATATTATGCCAAAAACCATATGTTGACGGGAAAAAAGCAAAATCAAGGATGGATCCCAAAAAGAATTGAACCGTGAAGAGCCATAAGTATCTTGATATTATATTATTTTTCTAATTTTATTTATTATTAAGTAAAAAATGGAAAAAATAAGGAAGAAACAGGTATGAAGGGGTGAAAGGAATCAGACGTTTTCCCAATAAGCACAAAAATCTGTGCATGAACGCACAGTTTTATGTGCACTGTCCTGACAAACCAAGTCAATCTTTGATGTTTTTTTTCAATTCAGGCAGGGTATCAGGTTTATCGCGAAAGACCATTCGGCAATCTCCATGGCGAGATGTCACGTTTTCGTAAACACCGGTATCCCGTTTGACCAGTTTTGTGAATCCAAGGTCTCGCAACTCACTATCGGTTTTCGGCGCACGAATGTTAACCGATGAAATGAGCTTGCGAACCGGTCCGCCACAGACCGGACATTGAGTTAGAACTGAATCGTGAATGGACTGATTCACTTCAAACCGCCGGCCTTGCACACAAGGTTTTTCAAGATGTTCGTATTCATATACCGGCATTATTTCACCGAAAATGGTTTTCCCTGGTGAACAATTCGCATTCCGGATTTAAACAAGTCCTGCATCAATCAATGCATTTGCAACCGCAAGATCTTCCTTTACGGTAATTTTAATATTATATTTAGTGCCGTTGATAATTTTTACATCTTTTCCCAGCCTTTCCACAAGCGATGCATCGTCAGTGCCGATGACCCCATCACGCCTGGCAACTTCATGGGCTTTTAATATCAAATCATATTTAAAGGCTTGGGGGGTTTGGGTGAGCCAAATATTTTCCCTGTCCAACGTTTCCTCAATTATCTGAGATTTTTCGACCCGTTTTAGCGTATCGCTGGCAGGCGTCCCCAATATGCAGGCACCAACGTCTTTTGCGAAGAGAATGCACGCGGTCAGATCTTCAGATCGAATAAACGGACGAACACCGTCATGGATGACGATAATATCTGTGTTTTTGCTAACGGACAAAAGCCCGTTATAGACCGAATCTTGGCGATGCACACCGCCGGGAACGAGATGCACCTTTTTTCTGAGATCAAGCAAGGAAATGATATTATTGCGGCAATCACTGATATCTTCTTTGGGAATAACAAGAAAAATTTCTTCAATCAAAGCGCAATCATCAAAGGCAATTAACGGATAAGACAAAACAGGTTGTCCGGAAAGTTCCAGGTACTGTTTACGGGTTGGACCCTTCATTCGGATGCCTTTACCGGCAGCTACAATAATCGCGGAAACCATGACATAAGGTTCTAAATGAGTTAATTTGATTTAAGTTGGATATGTAATTTTAATCACCGAATGCCCGAACGAAAACTATAATTTTTCGTTAAGATCAAGGAAGGCGAAAATTTTAACCACAGGAATACGGGTCGTATTTCGAGGATTAAAATTTGAGTCTGACACAGATATTGGCGAAAAAGACAGTTTTCGTTCAGGACTATTTAAGGTAACTCAATTCCTTAGGTAATGGAACTCCCTTACCCATTGTATCTTCACCATAATTGACGCTGGCAAGGATTTTAATATCATTTAACGCTCGTATATCACCTTCAAAGATCACCTCTGTAAGATTTTCTTTTTGAATTTTGCCTCCCGCCCATTGGATATCGAGCACACTGCTGGCATCAAATCGGTCTTCACCGACGCGCAGCTCAACGGGCCCGCCATAATGCTGAACGGTCTTTGCCACCAATAGACTGGGTCTGCTGTGAAACCCCAAGTTTACGGGAACACTCACTTTAATGGAAGCGCGCTCCACATTTTCATTCAATATTTCTTGAGCCAATTCTTTGCCTTTGGCAAGGAAATAGCAAATATAATAAAGGCCGTAATTTATGGTGCGATCCAGCAGTTCATCCGGGTCAATTAAAGTTGATAATCGATCCTGCACTTTTTTATAAGTATTTTTGTACCCCGCCTTATGCAGATGCCGCTCATAGAAATGGAGCAGCCTTCCGATCGTTTGGAGAAGGTGAAAGACTACGGAGAAAAACCCCCTTAGATCCTTAAGATTCTTATTTCCTAATCTGTAGCCACCGTGAATCACATAGGTATCGAAAGAAGATTGAAGGTTATGAACGAGCATTTCGAATCGCCTCATGTTCACTTCATTGACTTTTTCCGGAACGATCTTCAAAATCTCTTCGATTTCATAGGGTTCATAAAATTTCAGATCATCAAAACTTCCCGAGATATTTAAAAATTCACTGGCGATCTGAACAATATGCTTTTTCTGTTGAGCTTTATCTATGTCGTCGATATCATAATCAAGGGTCTCCCCGGTTATAATGCCCGGAAAATCTTCCAAACCATAACTATCTTCAGGCAATGAAATATTAAGTCTTTGCGCCTCCTTAATAATAACCGGCGCCAATCTGGTCAGAGATTTTCGTAAAAAATAAAGCGTTGCCGTTCCTTGCTTTTCAAAAGTTTCACTGTCCGGAAGTCCATAAAAATCAAGCCGATTTAAAATATGGGTCTGCGAATATCCCCCAAGGCTTAAATGCCGGATGGTAGCTGAAAGCTCTCTGTAAAAGTAAAGATTTTTGTTGTTTTTGGCGCCATGGAAATCGAGAAAGTCTTCAAGAACCTGAGAGGCGCCAACAAGTTTTGAAAAGAGCATTTTGGTAAAAAGATATCGAGATGATTTGAAATTTGAAATATAGAGGCAGCACTTAAGGTAATCGTGAGAGAATATTCTCACTTTCTCTGAAAAAGAGATATCACAAATTGTTTTCTGAAATTTCATTGTTCCCATCATTTGCTTTTGGGTTCCCAAAACAGAGAAGCCCTTACAATTCTGTTACGGTCCGAGCAGTCCGTAAGCCGAATTCTGTGTCCGGTTAGGGTTACCCCTTGACCGGTTGACGATCATTCATCTGTGGATGCCGGTTGCCCGGCATCTCTTGCGACCTACCCGGGAGCTTGAACGGGCCGTTCTCAATCGCCCCCCTATTTGGTCTTTCACCAGGTGGGGTTTACAAAGCTTCTCCGGTCACCCGGAGAACTGGTGCGCTCTTACCGCACCTTTTCACCCTTACCCCGCTCAGAGGCGGGGCGGTATGCTTTCTGTTGCACTTTCCTTCACGTTTCCGCGACTCCACGTTATGGAGCACCCTGCCCTGTGGTGTTCGGACTTTCCTCTGGATCGTTAGTGGGATCCAGCGATCGCCTGGCCTGCTCGAACCGCATTTTTTTAGAAATCAACAAGGTAATCATTCTTTCAAATATATAATTCGCTGACAATTGGGACAGAACTTGAGACTGTCATATCGAAACAGTTCATTATATAATTGCGGCGGAAGATTAACATTACATCCATGGCATACAGCATCTTTTACAGGCACCACGGCAAGACCTTCTTGATGCTGTGCTTTTACCTTTATGTATTTTTCAAATAATTTGGAATCCAAAAGTCCGGCGACTTTTTCTCGATCAATATTAATTTCATCGAGCTTTTTCTGATCGACATCCGCTTCCCGTTCGATGGTTTCTCTTTCAATTTTTATTCGCTCGGAAAGCTGTGAATATTCATCCTTTTTTTTTGCAATAACAGTACCTATCTCATCCATCCGGTCCAAGCATTCCAGCATGTTATCTTCAATCAAAGAATTTTTTGCTTTGATATCTTCAATTTCTTTTAGCAATAATTGATATTCTTTGTTTGTTTTAACCGCCCTGAGTTTTTCCTGATTCTTTTTATTTCTTTCAAGATTTACCTTTACATCAGATTCATGCTCCCGATACTGTTTTTTTAATTCATTTACAATAGACTCTTGGTTTTTTATAGATAGCTCAATTTCATTGAGGTCTGAATCAAGATTTTCGAGTTTTTTTGACACATCATTTAATGCCGATGCGATGCTTGCGGCTTCAGTATCGAGATCCTGTAGTTTTACCAATACCTTTATCTTTTCCTTCATATCACTCCACCATCATAATATCATAAATGGTTCATGTTCAAGTTTGTGCGCTTCAATTTTGATGTCGATACCGGCTTCAGACAGAATCTGTTTGAGCCGTTGGGTTAATACATCAACGATCAAATGCTCCGAAGCAAAATGACCGATGTCAATGATTCCCAGGTTTAACGCCTCCGCTGTTTTTGCATCGTGGTATCCCAAATCTCCACTAACATAAACCTGGGCACCGGATTCGATAAATTGGTTGATAAGACTTGAGCCGCTTCCCGAACATACAGCGACCGTTTTTATCATTAAATGAGGATTTCCGGCAACCTTTAAGTGATTGAGGCCCAGTTTGGTTTTAATTGATAACGCAAAAGACCTAAGGTCCATGCTGTCGTCCAGTTCCCCAATTCGTCCGAGACCTTGTTTGACATCATATGATAAAAGCGGATAAATATCATACGCCATGGTTTCATAAGGATGATTTTTCTTGATATGCTCAATAATATTTGTCACATCATTCTTCCGGACAACCGTTTCGATTCTGACTTCATCGGTTTGGGAAATTTCGTCGATTTTACCGGAAAACGGTTTAGACAAAGGCCCCGGCTTGTATGTCCCCTCCCCTTTGTTCCGAAAAGAACAGCAGGAATAATTTCCGACCTCACCCGCATTGGTTTCAAAAAGTGAATGCATGACGCTCTGTTGATAGGCTGACGGAACATAAAATACCAGTTTATAATTTTCGTTTTCTTTGGTATTTCCAAGCACTTTTAAGTCCCTGATTCCGATGCGAAATGCCAGGATATCGTTCAATCCGTCCATGGCACTATCGAGGTTGGTGTGAGCTGAATATATAGCCATCCGGCACTGCAGTGCTGTTTGAATGATGAAACCCATGGGAGTATCAAGATCAATGAACTTTAAGGGGCGAAATATTAGAGGATGGTGTGTGATCAAAAGATCAACGCCATCTTTTGAAGCGGCATCTACGACGTCAGGAGTGGGATCCAAAGCAACCCGGATGGTTTCAACCGGTTGATTTCGATTGCCGATCTGCAGTCCCACATTATCCCATTCTTCGGCAAGCCGGCTTGGAGCGACTGATTCCATGGCCTTAATAATATCCGCTACCGTTGCTTTCACATCATTTACCGAGTTTATTTTTGTCATATAAAGCCCAAACTGAGCGTTTTAAATTATTGCGGAACGACATTTCCCCCTGCAGAACCGTTTCTATCAACTAAAAAAGCGCGGTTATTATCATAACCACGCTTTCGATTCACTGTTTTGTTTTAAATCCCACCATACATGAGCGATACCTATAATTATATGTCGGTCTCAAGGTCGAACTGGTGGGCCCACCTGGGATCGAACCAGGGACCTACCGGTTATGAGCCGGTGGCTCTGCCAGCTGAGCTATGGGCCCGAGCATCACGTTAAAAAAACCAGATGGACATTTCCTAAACCCTTAAAATGATTTTGTCAAGCGTTAAGCCATATTTTGCAGCGATAGAAAAACATCGATTCCCCGGATTACCTTTTGATTCAAATCCAACCAGTTTACTGCGTCTGCTCGATAAAGCTTTTCAATTTCCGGCTTCTTGTAGGATGCCTCAGTTTTCTTAATGCCTTGGCTTCTATCTGCCTGATCCTTTCACGCGTTACAGCAAAATCCTGACCCACTTCTTCTAAGGTGTGGTCCGCTTTTTCACCGATTCCGAAACGCATACGCAACACTTTTTCCTCACGCGGAGTGAGTGTCGCTAAAACTTTTCTCGTCTGTTCGGCAAGGTTAAGACTGACCGCCGCATCCGAAGGAAGCATAAATTTCTTATCCTCAATAAAATCACCAAGATGACTATCTTCTTCTTCACCGATGGGGGTTTCCAGAGAAATCGGCTCCCTTGCAATTTTTAGAACTTTTCGAACTTTGGATAATGGAATCTCCATTTTTTCCGATATCTCTTCCGGTGTCGGCTCCCGCCCGAGCTCCTGTACCAAGTATCTTGAGGTGCGAATAAGTTTGTTTATGGTTTCAATCATATGAACCGGGATCCGGATTGTCCTTGCCTGATCGGCGATTGCCCTCGTTATGGCCTGTCGAATCCACCACGTCGCATAAGTGCTGAATTTATACCCTCGCCGATATTCAAATTTATCGACGGCCTTCATAAGACCGATATTTCCTTCCTGGATCAAATCCAAAAATTGCAGTCCCCGATTGGTATATTTTTTGGCAATACTGACCACCAGACGAAGGTTGGCTTTGGTGAGTTCACTTTTGGCCAATTTAGCTCTCAGATGACCTTCGTCAACATTTGATATGATTCTTTTCAAGGAACGATTCTTGGATTTTAAAATATACTCCTTTTCAGTGATTTGATTTTCGATGTTCTTAAGCTCTGAAAAGAGAAGTTTACGCTCATCGTTGGTCAGGCCGTTATGAGAACCGATCCACTTTACGAATTTTGTCTTCGCTGTTAGATTGTCGCGAAGTTCGGCAACCGACACATTCAATGTATCTGCACACATTAAAAATATTTTGTTCATAGAATCGAACCATTCGATGTGCATCCTGATGATTTTTTCGATTCTATCTACCACGTCGTTTTCGAAGCGCCATTCTTTTAGCAAAGCGAATATTTTATTGTTCCTGCGCGCGATACATCTTCGGATGCGGCGTTGTTCATCAGCTTCCGGGACCGATGAAAAAAGCTTCTCACGATATACTTTATTTTCTTCATCAACACCTTGTATCGCCTTTACGATATCCAAAAAATTTTCCGCCTGAATCATTTCATCAACATATGCGCCACTCTCGTCCATATCTCTGACGTCTCTTAATACTTGCTTCAGGCGCAACTCACCGCTTTCTATTTGTTTCCCGATCTCCAAGATGGACTCAACAGCAACGGTTGTATCTATCAGAGCCTTCAACACTTCCTGTTCGCCGGCTTCAATTTCCTTGGCGATGACAACCTCGCCCTCTCTGCTCAAAAGAGTCACCAATCCCATTTCACGCAAATACATTTTAACCGGGTCGGTAACTGAGCCGAAATCCGAAGACGGAACAGCGGACACTTTTACCTTTTTCACTCGGGCCAATTTGTTCTTTTTCTCATCGATAATTTCAATATCTAAATCATTTAACATAATAAGTGTTTCATCAATTTGTTCCAGTGAAAGCATCTCTTCCGGAAGCGCCTTATTAATTTCATCATACGTCAAAAAGCCTTTCTGTTTTCCTTTTGAAATAAGTTTTTCCAGCATTTTTTGGGATATTTCTTTTCTCTTTTCTTCTTTCGTCGCGGCGTTTTTTGCCATATAATCGGCCTCCTACATAACACTGGGTGTTTGATTTTTTATTTCAACAGGGTCATTTTCTTTTTTTCGGTCAACACGGCCATTTTTTGTTTTTCGCTCAACAACTTTGCAAGGAGCTCATAGTCGTTGTTCTCTTCAGCTTCTTTTATTTTTTTAATCAATGCTTTTTTATCTTTATTCCGTAACGATTCGAATCGGGCTAAAATAGTGAGACACGCGGCATAATCCCACTTGCTCTCTGCTATTGCCATAGCCGCCACAATGCTTTTTTGATCCTTTTCATCAATTAGATTTATAAGATCAGCAAGACTTGCATCCAGCCGATCTTTATGAGATAAAATCAGTTGTCCAATTGATTTTAAGCGCTTATCCTCAAACAGGCCAAGTATTCTTCGTTCCTCAATTTCAGATAAAATGGTCGGAAATTGAACCATCATCTCAATAATTTGGAGTTCTAATTTTTCCCATTTGCTGTAAAATGGTCTTTGCTTAACTGTATTCGGAAAACTATTTTTCGAATCATCTCCACTAAATTTATGGTTCGAAAATTTGTTTCTTTCATCGCGGCCGTGGGTTCGTAATGATGCGTCCCTCACCTTTTCCAAAACAGCCGTTTCCTCTATCTCTAAACGTTCAGCGAGATCTTTGATGTATAAAGACCGTGCGACCCTGTCTTCAATAGACAACAAGGTTTCCCTCATCTCAGATACTACCCGAATCTTTCCTTCGACAGACAACCCGTGTTTTTCTATCAAGGCATTCATAAGGAATGACATGATGCTCTGTGCCTTTTCAGCAACCTTTAAAAAAGATGCTTTTCCGAACTCTAAAAGATACGAATCAGGATCATATCCCGAAGGTAAAACCATGACTCGTGCATTCATCCCGGCATTTAGAAAAATTCCTATGCTTCGCAATGCTGCTTTGATGCCTGCATCATCAGAATCAAAAACGAGCACAACATTGCCATCCTTACCCACAAGCCCCTTGATAATTTGAACGTGTTCGGAAGTAAGAGAAGTTCCCAATGTTGCAACCGAATTGTTAATGCCATTTTGATGCAGCGCCAAAAGGTCAAAATAACCTTCAGCGACGTAAGCAATTTCTTTTTCTCTGCATGTTTGCTTGGCCAGGTGAAGGCCGTACAAGGAACCGCTTTTATTATAAATCAGTGTTTCCGGAGAGTTCATATATTTCGGCATATCGTCATTCATGACACGCCCGCCGAAACCGATAATATCCACATTTAAGTTAAATATTGGAAAGATGATGCGGTTTCTGAAACGATCATAAAAACCGTTTTTGTTTCCACGTTCTACAATCAACCCCGCTTTTTCGATAGTATCGAGCGGCATCTTTTTTTTTAAAAAAAAATTGGCAAGATTATTCCAACCCTCCGGCGCGTATCCAATCTTAAACGTTTTGATCGTCTCTTGTTGTACCCC
This sequence comes from uncultured delta proteobacterium, assembly GCA_963778575.1. Taxonomy (GTDB): domain Bacteria; phylum Desulfobacterota; class Desulfobacteria; order Desulfobacterales; family UBA11574; genus UBA11574. The sequence continues at coordinate 18,843 of CAVZUV010000019.1, forward strand.
CCTTTTCTCTAAATAAGCCGCTGCTTGCTCTCCCGAAGCCGGATTTAGCAGCATCCGGTGAAAAAATTCCATTGCGTGTCTATTTACGCCAAGAAGTCCTTCTCTTTCGCTTTGTCGTCTATTTTGCGCATCAGACATTTTTTGAAGCGGAATAGGAATTCCGTACTGTCTGGAAAGCATTCGAACCGCTTCGGGAAAAGAAATGCCGTCGCGTTTCATAATAAAGCTGAAAACATTTCCGCCGGCAGCACAGCCGAAGCAGTAAAATATCTGTTTCTGAGGGCTTACGGTAAAAGAAGGCGTTTTTTCAGAATGGAACGGACAAAGACCGATATAGTTTTTTCCTGTCTTTTTTAGCAGCACGTTTTCAGAAATGACATCGACAATATCGGCCGCATTTTTAATCTCTAAGATTTTATCTTCAGATATAAAAACAGTCAAAAAGATCGACCTCCATCGAAATGAATATGATATGACTGGCAACAAAAAAACTGGTCATTCTGGGAGGTTCTCAAACGGGATGAAGCCTAAAATCTGTATCTGTTTAAACAACCGGATATCATTGAAAACACATAACTTTCGCGGAAAAAGTTTCATCAGAAGCTCAATTTTAATAGATTATTAAAACGTCAATCGCTAATTAAAATTCCAAACTCGAACAAATCGACCGGGCATCTTTTGAAACCGTCGAATATCAACAATTTTTGCGATCTTAAATCAAACCTAAACTATAACTATGAATGATTATTTTGTCAAGGTATAGTTGGATACCAAATTAATCGAAGATTTGGGACGCACAAAAGCGTTTACCGAGTCCTTGAGATATCAATGGCTTCCTTGAGATTTAAACTGCCGCTGTATAAGGCCCTTCCGGTAATGATGCCGACAACGCCAACCGCTTCCAGCGGCATGAGATTTTGGATATCTTTGATCGTTGAAACCCCGCCTGAGGCAACTACCGGTATTGAAATCGCTTCCGCAAGTCGTCGTGTCTCATCAATATTCGGACCTGTTTTCATTCCATCCCGATGAATATCCGTGAAGTTAATGGCGGCGACACCACAATCTTCAAATTGTTTTGCAAGGTCCAGGGCCTTTATTTGGGTTGTCTTCGTCCACCCTTCAATGGCCGCCATCCCGTTACGGGCATCAATGCCCACGACAATTTGGCCGGGAAACGTTTTACAGACATTTTTTACGAAGTTCGGATTTTGAATGGCTTCTGTCCCAATAACGACTCTCTTGACGCCTATTTCAAAAAACATCTTGACTGTTTCTTCGTTCCGGATTCCTCCCCCAACTTGCACCTGCGCGTTTATACGATCGACAATTCTTTGTATCGAATCGAGATTCCGGGGGCGTTTTTCAATAGCGCCGTCAAGATCAACAACATGGATAATTTCCGCCCCTTCATCCGCCCATCTTTTTGCCATGGCCGAAGGATCATCGGAAAAGACCGTTTCTGCATCCATGCGCCCTTGATATAGTCGAACACATTTTCCGTTTTTAATATCGACTGCGGGAATAATTAACATTGTTTTATGAGTTTGGTATCGTTTTTTTCGAATTTGGAAAGGTTTTAAGCATATCATTTAGAGCGGAAATTGCCATCTCTTTTGCGGTAACCCATCTGGCTTTTCTGTGCAAAAAGGCGCCCAATCGAAATAGGTTATCGGATAACGGCTGCTGAGTTTCATCGAAATGACCACCCCACAGAACACGACCATCCTTTACACGAATAAGATGAATATCAAATGCCACGGAAGCCGGTGAATCCACTGAATATTCACTGCCGACTCGATCCTGAAAACGATATAAAAACCCTCCAAGCACAGCATCGGCATGCAGGGCACGTCCGGTTTCAATCTGCAACTCTTTCTCGTTCAACTCTTTTTGGCTCCCTGCCAGCAGGCCCGACATAACTCCCTGAGCATGACTGCTGGGTATCAACTGAATATCTTTGCGTTTATTTAATATTAGGAACAATTGCTCGGTGAGCATATCGGCCGCGCCTTGACTCACCTTTCCGGTGGTAAACACTTTTCCGCACACCGGGCAACGAACATCCATATTTTCCCCATATACCGAAGCCATGTCTTGAAATGGCAGAATCAGTATTTTCTCGATTCCTGACATCGTTGCCGGCTCTTTTTTAACCGTATTGCCTGTTCCACAGGCTGATAAGAGCACCATAGCGGTGAAAAGCAAAAATTTAACCAAATAACTACTACTTTTATATAACTTTTTTTTTCTCATGTCGGTTCCACTATGAATTCAAGTCATGCAGCCGTATATGCTTCAACATCCTTCAATACTGAACGTCTGAAAACATTTTCTCGATATGTTACGCTGTATTGGAATTATCGGAAATTAAAGATGCGGAACATGGACAGGTTTATAATATGCCTTTTGATGAGCGAATATCTTTTACCCGGTCATCAAAGGAAACGGCCTGGTCCAGAGCTCTTCCAAGTGCTTTGAAAATGGATTCATTAATATGATGTTCATTATCGCCATAAATAACATTGACATGGAGGTTCATACCACAGCGATTTGAAAAGGCCCGCAAAAATTCCTTGGTCAACGGCAAAAAAGAATATCCTTCAGAATTAGCCTTATGCGGAACATTATATACCAGAAAGGGGCGTTTTGACAAATCGACGGCAACAGAAGCGAGCGCATCATCCATCGGCGTCACAGCATGACCGAATCGCTTGATCCCTTTTCTATCCCCCAAAGCACGGTCAAATGCATCCCCAAGGACCAGACCGACATCTTCTATGGTGTGATGATAATCAACGTCAATATCCCCTTTGGCATCAACGGATAAATCAAAAAAACCGTGAACGGAAAAAAGCGTCATCATGTGATCGAAAAATGGGATTCCTGTTGATATTTCATTTTTCCCCATACCTTCCAGCTTGAGCACAATACGAATCGATGTTTCTTTTGTCTTCCGATCAACTTCTGCTGTGCGTTCCATAATTTTAATAATCCCGGTTATTTTATTGCAAATAATTTATTTTAACATAACTTTGCCGTTGGTCAACTTATAACTCAAATTTCACACCTAAAAAGTTTCAACGTTTAATGGTTCAGGGTAATAAAGGGTGTAAAACTGGGGCGGTAAAAAACTAAAGAAGGACTTGAAGTATTTTCTTCAAGTCCTTTAAATCATATAAAATGGAGATGAAGGGGATCGAACCCTCGACCTCGGCGTTGCGAACGCCGCGCTCTCCCAGCTGAGCTACATCCCCACAAAAGATGGTGTTGTCATATCAAATTCATCGGAATCGGTCAATTTAAAAAAACGCGTTGAATGTTTACTTGGATTTGGTCAAAATGATTTGACCCATAGAACGATAACGCGTATCATTTATTTCCAAAATACTTTTGGCACGGCAGGTTTGAATGACACCTCCATTCATCCCCCTGTAAGCAGGACTAAAAAGTCGACGGCCCCGCTGATATAAAAAAAAGTTCACTGGGTAAAATATAGGAATAAAGGAATAATCATGAGCTGCAAAATCATTTTAAAAGACGCTTTTAAAAAATTTACGCTGGATCAAGACAAAATACTACCGCCCGAAGAAACCGTCAGGCGCTTCAAGTCAAAATTAAGAACGATAGATCTGGATATCCTTGAATATACTTTAAGAATCGATAAGGGGAGATTAAACATTCCGGTCTATTTCAGCACCTGCGGTAAAGATGCCGCGACCATTATCGGAACGAAAAAGCAAATGGGAAAAGGCGCCACGTCACAGCAGGCTGAAGCTTCCGCTATAATGGAACTCGCGGAAAGGTTCAGTTTTTTTAGCTACTTAAAAAATCCTGAAAACTTTTTTGTTGAAAAATATCGCAACCTTAAAAAGAATGCCATTCCTTTTGAGATGATCGCTCAATCTGTCCATGATGATTCCAAAGATTTGGACAACGCGCAAAAAGTTTTTGAAAACCTGTCGTTAAAATGGACAAAAGCATTTAATTTAACACGCGATCAAGAAATGCTCATCCCTTTTAATTGGTTCTACACGATTAATGAATTCAACGGTCCGTCTGCGGGCAACTGTGCAGAAGAAGCTTTAAGCCAAGGTATCTGTGAAATTGTGGAACGGCATGTATCTTCTCTAATCAGCCGTAACCGAATGAAAGTGCCTGCAATTCGAGCAAGTTCCACCACGGATCCAATGTCAAGAGAAATGCTGCAAAAATACAAAAAAGCCGGGATTAGGATTTATATATCCGATTTTTCTCTGGACATGGGAATTCCCAGCATCGGTGTGTTGGCATATGATCCTTCGACATTTCCGATAAGAAGTGAAATCGTATGGACGGCCGGAACAACGCCCGATCCGGAAAAGGCGTTGAGTCGGGCCCTTACGGAAGTTGCCCAGCTTTCCGGCGACTTTGATACGGGTTCCAAATATGTTGCCAGTGGTCTTCCTAAATTTACACGGATCGAAGATGCCGATTTTATCATAAACCCAACAAAAAAAATTGATATTAAAGCGCTCCCTGATCTTTCAAATGAAAATATAAAAGCTGAAGTTCAAAATTGCATCGCTGCTCTGGCAAAAAAAAATATGGAAGTCATTGTCGTGAATACCCGGCACCCATTGCTCGAGGTCCCTGCTTTTTATACCATTGTTCCGGGAGCCCATTTCAGGGAAAGATCGCTTGGAACCAGTGTGGGAATGTTTTCCGCTAAAATTATTGCTGAAACTGAACCGCCCCGGAGAGCCGTTGAAGAACTTAAAAATATCGAGAGGTTGCTGACGGATAAATACTACATAAAATTTTACCTCGGGGCATGTCACCTTGCTCTCGACGACCCTGAAACAGCGCTTGGATATTTTACGAGGTCTCTTGAACTTGATCCCACGGAACAAGATACATCCAGCATCTATTCTTACATGGGCATCTCTTTGAATAAAATGGGTGAATATCGAAAAGCACTGGATGTATTAGAAAATGCCGAAGCACATGACAGCGAACGGACGGATATATACAACTCAATGGGTTTTAGCTATTTCAAGCTCAAGGAGCATGACAAAGCCATCACGTGCTTTAAAAAGGTGTTGCAGATAGACCCGGGTTCCGCAATTGATTACGCGAATATCGCCTCAAATTACAGAGAAATGGGGCAGAAGGAAAAAGCCGTTGAATATTATGAAACGGCACTGGCTATGGACCCTTCAATAGACTTTGCAAGAGAGAGCTTGGCGAAATTGAAAATTAAAGAATGAAAATTGGAAGAATTCCTTAAATATTCAGTCAACAATTATCAATCGACAATCAACAATTATTTAATGAGACGGTACACGGCGAGACATCAACTCCTTTGCAAGACTGACATAGTCTGAAGAACCATAGCTGCTTTGTCTGAAGAAGATTACGGGTTTTCCGACCCCAGCGCTCTCAGCAATGGTCGTGTTATTTCTTATCACCGTGTTAAAAAGCATGCCGGCATACCTGCCATCGCTTTTCAATTTCTCTAAAATGTTATGGCTGACACGGGTACGCGTATCGAATAATGTCGCCACGATGCCGGTTACATTGAGGTCTTCATTAATGTTTTCCTTTATGGCAAATAGCGTGTCAAAAAGTCCGTCCAGCGCAGCATATGCATATGGGTGGGTCTGGCATGGTATGACCACCTCATTTGCATACGCCAGCACATTGACTGTCAACAAAGAAAGGCTGGGAGGTGTATCAAGGAATATGAAATCATATTTATCACTGACGCCGTCAAGGGCCTCTTTCAGCCGGTTTTCACGCCCAACTTTATCGACAAGTTCCACCTCTGCGCCGGCCAGGTCTATGTGGGATGGAATAAGGTCAAGCCCTTCCCATCTTGTCTGCCGGATAACTTCGGCCGCTTCAATGGATTTGTTGCCTATGATGAGATCATATACCGTCGGATCCTCATCACTCACATCTATGCCAAGCCCTTTTGTTGCATTGAACTGAGGGTCCATGTCGACAACAAGAACCGTTTTCCCTTCCTTGCATAAAGCCGCTGCAAGATTTAATACCGTTACGGTTTTGCCGACACCGCCCTTTTCATTGGCTACTGCGATGATCCTATTTTGACGGTCATTCATAATCAACACCTCCCCACTTCGCTTGTCCGCCTATGCCCTGTGGCGGAATTGCTTAACTTTCGATCGGTCCCAGAGCTTTAATTTTTTCTCTAATATCATTTATTTTTTCATCCGTTTTACTGCAAGAAAGCGCCATCATGTTCAACAGCTCCACCATCTGTTCCCTGTCGATCATCTTGTTGTTTATCTGTGATACAAGATTTGAAAGATCCGACGTATAAATTTCAAAGCGATCCAAAAGCGATTCGTACAGGCTGTTTGAAAGCGCGTCGACCAGCTTGTATGTATATTGAAATTTGATATTCTCCTGATAATCTTTAAAATGAAATATTATAGATTTCTCAGTTTCACGTTTCATGCTTGAAACACCATCTTTTAATGCAAGTGCTTCGCCTTCATTATTTCCTTGAATCGGTTTGTTTAATATTTTTTTAAAAATGCGGACAACCTTATAGAGACCAAAACGCATGGTCGCCTCTGTTTTCATTTTTGCCGTGTAGCGCATATGGGCAACCGCAGGCGGGAGGGTTAAACCTGCGGCGGCTTTGATAGCGCCGATATCCGGAAGATCGACGCTTTTGGGTGTTTCATAAAAAGGATTTATCCCCAAATTGTCCATCATGCTGTTATATTCAACAACCGCATCATGAACAATAACATCGAATGGATCCGCTATTGCCATGAGTTGTTCATGTATGTGCGTTTCTTTATTTCTGACAAAACGGATGATTTCAGGATTGACGGTTTCAGCCATGAAGGTGTCGAGGGCCAGTTTGAATTCTTGAAATATCAGATAAAGCGTGTTTGAAAAACCAGATGTTTTAATCTGTTCTTCGTATTTTGGATACGGGATGGTATAATTTTTTATAAATTCCACAACATCCCGGATAATATTGCCGGATCGGGCGTCGAAATAACGGTCGATATCCTTTCTTAACTCTTGATTGATCTGTTGCATCGAGCCGTCAAGGGTACTTTTAATCACCGATTTTATTTGATTCATTCTCAGACGATGCTTTTCTATATGCGCCATGATTTCATCGGCACTGTCTGCATCTTTTGTTAAAATCTTTTGATTGACAAAAACCCAGTGCCTGATCCCGGATAAAATGACATTAAGGCGTTCAAGATGATTTTTTAACAAAAGGGCATAACTTCCCCGGCTCAATTTATCATAAAAAGAAATTTCAAATCGCTCTGTTTCAACGTCTGAAAATGAAACAAGCTCAGTTTCTTTTTCCCATTGTGCCAGTCTCATACGGTCTTTTTGCGACAGCTGTAAAGACGGTGTCTTGAACAGATTATAGAGTGCTGAAATAGAATATATTTCAGGAGAAGATTTGATCATCACAAGATCTTCTCTTATGCTTTCAATTAACGCCTTAAGATCGCCCTTGGATTCATGTTCGCTGAAATCGCAATTCACAACAAAAAGGACATTATCCATGATTCCCATTTTGTTTATGATGGATAAAAATTTTATGTCTGCTTCTCGAATCCCTGTTCTGCTGCTAATCACATAAATGATAAGATTCGTTAAGAGAAGGTAATCCTGAATCATGGCCAGATGGAGGGGATTGGGCGAATCACTCCCCTGACAATCGGCAATTTCTATGTTGCTTTCAATATCACCGGAATCGATTTCCAGCTGAATGTCCTTAAGGTAAACCGACATAGAATCGTCACCCACAAAATTCCAGTGCTCCGTAAATTCGTCGTTTTCATATTCCTTTGTATTAACTTCAGAGGAAAGCATCGTTTTTACTTTTTCAAACCCTTTAAGATATGATGACAAAAGAATGCTGTCGGCATTTCGAACGCCGTTTGCAATAAGATGATTTAAACTCTGGGAGTCAAGGGCTTTTTGAAGATCCATTCTCTCTTTTTGGTGCCGCAGGTCGAATGCATCGTTTTCTGTCCACCGCTCTAATGTTGGAAAGAGGACCAGCGCTTGCGCTATATCGGAATTGATCTCATCCCAGGATTTAAACAACAGCCTTGCTCTAAGCTTGTTCCCGTTACGAACCCGAGTGACGATAGAAGTTATAACACCGGCGCCTCTTTTTAAATATTCGCCTTTGAAAAGTGAATTGATAAATGTGCTCTTGCCGGATTTAATAGGTCCCACAACCGCAACACGAATGGTCTCTTCCAACAATTGCCTGTTAACGCCGGCATTTGTCTTTTCCCATGTATGAAAAGGATGATCCGACATTCCAGGTATCGATGTAGCATTGGAAAAAAGATCGGAAATATCCTTGCTGATCTTCAGTAGTTCTCCTTTGAGCGAGTTATAGGTATTCGTTTTAAGCATATTTGTTTTGCTGCTTTCGTAATTAATCATTTTTTGAATGTTTATCGGCATTTCTATTACACTGTATCAAATAAATTGTCAAAGCGATTTCCTTTGACCGATCTTTTTGAACTGGTAAAATCCGGGTGTTTTCATACTGATAATTTTGGATAACGTCGGCCCATCGTCAACCATTTTAAAAGGTAAAAACACTGCAATGTTATGCGTTTGCATGAGAATTTAGCTGTGAAACTTGCGTTTTATACCCATAATGCCTTGTAACGTATGAGATTTTATGGTATATGAAATTGACTTATATCGACAACACCCAATGAAGGAAAATTAAGTCTATGTCGGAAAAACATCCTGAGTGCCCCCTGTATAATCCGTTAAATTGCAAAGAGTATTACAATCCCAAATTATGCGCATTTGTCAGGAAAGATAAAATTTGTCTTAAGAAAAAAAAACCAAGATCGAAAAAGAACCCCAGTTCGAAATGACATCACTTCTTTGAACTTGACAAAAATGAATATTTCTCAAAGGTCTCAGGGTTAGAAAAAGTTTGGCCGTAAGAGGACCAAAAACAAAAAGCGAGGTATTTAATCGGAAAGCGGTTTATGCATGACCGGATGTATTCAAAATCAAAGCGGGATCCACCCCGATCTTTTTTAGAGATGCTTCCCATCGTTTTTCAACGGGCATATCAAATATAACATCTTCAAAAACAGGGGAAGTCAACCAGGCATTTTCTTTGATCTCCGATTCCAGTTGGCCGGGTCCCCAACCGGCGCATCCGAGGGCAATGATATATGATTTTGGTCCTCTGCCCATCGCTACCGATTCCAAGATATCTCCAGTGTTGCTTAATGCGAGCGTAGGGGTAATCATAAGGCAGCCCTCCCATCCAAACGGCGGTCCATGGAGAATGAATATTTCTCCGATATGAACCGGCCCGCCGATGTGAACTGGAATGGAATTAACCTCTTGAATAAACTTGATATTCAGTTCATCAAAAACATCTTTAACCAAAAGAGAAGGATGAACTCTGTTCACAACAATCCCCACACTTCCGGCCGGAGTATATTCACAAATACACGTGACGGTTTGGTAAAAATTCTGATCAAGCAATAAAGGCATAGCCATTAAGAACTGCCCTTTAAAAGAGGCCGAGAAATTATTCCCCATTTTATTTGCTCCGTATAAAATTTTTCGACCGATGAATAAAAAAAGCTTAGTAAAAAAGACATTATAAAGAATACGTTCATATTTTTTTCTTGTCAAGAACGCAATGCCGACCGCTTTTTAATTGACAAAGGAATTCTCCCAATTTTATTAGTGAAAAGATAAATATGAATATTGAATCAAAAAAAATCCTGGCAATGAGAAAAGATGCCGTTAAAATTTTTTACAAGGCCCTTCAGGCCGCTCAACCGGGTGATGCCATCAGACGCCATTGCAAATATGAGAGCAAAAATCTTATCATCGGCGATCGGATATATCATCTCCCGCAATTTAAAAACCTGTTTGTGGTGGGTGCAGGCAAGGCTGCTGCACCCATGGCGGCAGCTATAGAAGATATCTTTGGTGAGAGAATTAACGAGGGAATCGTTACTGTAAAATATGGCCATGTAACCGATTTAAGCCGTATCAAGCTCATAGAAGCCGGGCACCCCTTGCCCGACGAAAACGGCCGATACGGAGCATCTTTAATTTTTAATCTCGCCCAAAAAGCAGACAAGGATGACCTGGTAATATGTCTTATTTCAGGAGGTGGATCCGCTTTGATGCCCTTTCCTTACGATGGTCTGACGCTCAAAGACAAGCAGAATACGGTCAAGGCACTCCTTTCTTGCGGCGCGTCCATTCACGAAATAAACACAATCAGGAAACACATATCTAAAATAAAGGGGGGACAACTGGCATGTGCGGCATACCCGGCCACACTCGTTACACTCATACTTTCAGATGTTGTTGGAGATGACCTCGACGTTATTGCATCCGGCCCCACTGTTCCGGATTTAAGCTCTTTTGACGATTGCTTAAACATTTTGCAAAGGTATAACATCTCTAACGCCATACCCAGGAACATCTTAAATCATATTGAACTCGGAATTTCAGGTGTAATTCCTGAAACGCCCAAATCATCCGATCCCTTTTTCAACAAAACGCACAACTTAATTATCGGCAGCAATATCGATTCTTTATTTACAGCCAAAGCAAGCGCCGAAAATTTAGGATATAATGTCCTTCTCCTCTCTTCAATGATAGAGGGTGAAACAAGATATGTCGGACAAGTTCACGGCGCTATTGCCAGAGAAATTATCAAAACCGGCAATCCTCTCCCTCGACCCGCCTGTATCCTTTCCGGTGGTGAAACCACGGTATCTATTTCGGGCAACGGATTGGGCGGGCGGAACCAGGAATTTGCCCTTTCTGCAGCAATTGATATCGCCGGAAATAAAAACATTGTTATACTGAGCGGCGGTACGGACGGCACGGATGGTCCGACAGATGCAGCCGGGGCTTTTTCGGATACCGATACCTTAAAACGCGCCAAGGAAATGGAATTGGATCCTTATCACTTTCTCTTAAACAACGACTCCTATCATTTCTTTCAAAAATTGGGAGACCTGTTTATCACAGGCCCAACCCAAACTAATGTGATGGATCTGAGGATCGTCCTGGTCGATTGATTGAGGTGATCAAGCATGCGTGTCGTCATACAGCGGGTAAAATCAGCTTCTGTTGTTGTAGGAACTGAAGTGGCCGGAAAGATCGGGAAAGGTCTTTTAATCCTTATAGGGGTTGCGGTATCAGATAACATCGAAGATGCCGAATATCTGGCGGACAAGTCGGTGAATTTAAGGATTTTTGAAGATGAGAACCATAAAATGAACCGTTCTTTGCTCGACATCGGCGGTGAAATTCTGGTCGTCTCACAATTCACTTTACTGGGAGATTGTAAAAAAGGCCGGCGGCCTTCTTTTGTCAATGCGGCATCTCCGGAACTGGCCGATAAGCTGTACCAAAAATTCGTAGATCGCATTCAACAAAAAGGCGTCTCCATAAAAACCGGTCGTTTTCAGGCCAAAATGGAGGTAGCCTTAATCAATGACGGACCGGTGACGCTTATCTTAGAAAGCAAGCGATTCATAATCCCCGACCGAGACAATTGAAGGTTTTCGATGGAGGATTGTCTGGACGATGCGGCAGGAAATTTTCAATCAGGAATAGGGATGATGCCCGCTCGTAATCGAAGCGTAGGCACTATGGTTGTGAATCGATTCGAAATTTTCCGCACTCACAGAAAACCAGGTGATGTTGCTGTCTTTTTTTAGTTTATCCGCAACATCCCTGACGATATCCTCGACAAATTTGGGATTGGCGAATCCTTTTTCCGTGACATGCTTTTCATCGATCCGCTTGAGAACAGAATATACTTCGCATGAAGCGGCGTCCTCAACCAGCTCGATCATATCTTCGATCCATATAAATTTTTTAAAGCGTGTGCTGAGACGAACCTGACCTCGCTGATTATGGGCGCCTGAATCGCTGATTTCTTTTGAACACGGGCAAACAGAAGAAATGGGTACCATAACGACGGATACGAGATCAACCTTGCCGTTCGGATCGCTTGATCCTAAAAAGCTACAAACGTAATCCATCAAACCCGGAGATTGACTCACCGGAGATCGTTTTTCAATGAAGTAAGGGAATGTTACCTCAATATTGGCTGAAGCTGCGTTCAGATAGGTCTTCATCTCATCAAGGATAACGGATATTTTTTTTAAGGAAACTTCCGGTCTGAACAAATGCAGCATCTCCACAAAACGACTCATGTGAGTCCCTTTGTAGTTGTGGGGTAAATCGACATACATGTTTATCGAAGCAACCGTATGCTGAATGTTGTTTTTTCGATCAAGTACGGTTATGGGATATCTCAAGTCTTTTATTCCAACCTTGTCAATGGGGATATTTCGATGATCGAATTGATTTTGAATGTCTTTCATTTCGGCATATAATCCATTTTTACGTGATGCATGGCTCTGAATATATTCCCTTTGACTTTTTTATTACTGCAATAGAGCTGTTTTAGCATTTTCTTTATTTCTTTTCGTTTAGAAGTGTTTGCGCTGGGACACGGATTTAAAAATATCGGGCAGGTTTTCTCATCGGCAAAACGTCTTATCGCGTTCTGCTCAACAAAGGCAAGGGGTCTTATCAGCGTAAACTTCCCTTGAAAAAAAGACTGGGAAGGCATCATGCTGCTGATCTCTCCCGCATAACAAATGTTCATAAACAGCGTTTCAATGATATCGTCTTTATTATGTCCCAACGCCACCTTGTTGCATCTGAGTTCATCCGCAATTTCAAAAAGCCGTTTTCTTCTCAACCGGGAACATAAAAAACATGGATTTTCACGATTTTCGGAGCTGTGTGCAAGAACGCCGTAATCTGTATACTCGATTCTGAGTTTAAATCCAATCCGGTTACAATATTCTGAAAGAGAATTACTGAACTCTCTATCGAATCCCAAATCGATATGGACGGCATTCAGGGTGTAATGGATGGGAATGCGTTCAAGACGTTCTTTTAACATCCACAACAAGGTTAAACTGTCTCGCCCCCCTGAAAGACCGACCAATATTCGATCCCCATCGGAGATCATATCGTATTGGTGCAACGCCTTGCCGACATTTCTTCTTATCACTTTATAAGCATGACTGTACTTCGACAAAAAACGTATCCATCTCCTAGAGATTATCTTCTATTTCTTCTTTTTCCTCTTTTATCTCTTCTTGGTCTTCTCTTATGGTAACTTTGCCCGCGGCAATTTCACGCAGAGAAACAACAATGTCCTCATTTTTTGGCGAACTGACCAGGTATTCGGACCCTTCACGAATCTGCCTCACACGCTTGGACGCCAGGTTGACCAATAAAAATCGGTTTTTTACTCGTTTTAAACAATCTTCTATGGTTATTCGTGCCACAAAGAACCTCCGTTTACAATATCTCTATTAGTTCATAAAATCTTTTTCCCCCCGGCGCTTCCAGCACAATCTCATCTCCGGGTTTTTTCCCTATAATCGCCTTTCCCAGCGGCGAAGATACGGAAATGCGACCTTTATCAATATTTGCTTCATCGGGGCCTACCAATTGATATTTAACATTATCCCCGGTGTCGATATTTTCAAGCAACACTGAACTGGCAAATACGGCCCGATCCTTGGGAAGTTTTTGCGAGTCAATGATATCCGCCCGTGCCAGTTTATATCCCAATTCACTGATCTTTCCTTCTACAAAAGCCTGGCGATCTTTTGCCGCTTCAAACTCGGCATTTTCCGTAATGTCTCCATGAGCCCGGGCCTCTTCAATCGCTTTTATGGTTTTAGGTCTTTCAATTTTCTGAATATGTTCCAATTCTTTTTTTAGGGCCTCATACCCTTCTCTCGTGATTGGTACTCGCTCCAAATCTACACCCCCGTTAAGATAGTGCCCATCCATAAATGGTCTTTTTGCCCAATCTCTGCGTTATGCTCAAAAAATAATCCTCGGAATATTACGTATATGCCTGTGGTTATTTTTTTCGCATGCCTTGATCTTGAACAAAAATCTTCATTTATGGCTGGACCCTATATATTCATTTGCCAGAATTTCGGCAATCTGTACCGCATTGGTTGCGGCGCCTTTCCTGATGTTGTCGGCGACAACCCACATATTGATGCCGTTTTCTATCGACTCATCATCACGAATTCGTCCCACCAGTGTTAAATCCTGTCCGGCGGCATCAATAGCAAGCGGATAAATATTGTTTCCGGGATCATCAACCACTTTGACACCCGTTGTCCTTTCAAGCAGCGCCCTCACCTCTTTGGCGGTGGCTTTCTTTTTGGTCTCAATATTAATGGATTCAGAATGCCCGTAAAACACCGGGACACGAACGGTGGTTGCCGTCACGCCGATGGTATCGTCCTCCAGGATTTTTCGGGTTTCATGCACCATTTTCATCTCTTCCTTGGTATATCCATTCTCCAAAAATACGTCGATATGCGGAAGACAATTAAATGCAATGGTGTGAGGATATACTTTTTTTTCGAATGCTTTGAAATTGAGAATCGCACGGGTCTGGAAATCGAGTTCATCGATTGCCTTTTTCCCGGTTCCCGAAACGGCCTGATATGTCGATACAACAATCCGTTTGATACCGTATATTTTATGCAAGGGATTCAGCGGAAGAACCATTTGAATCGTCGAGCAATTCGGGTTGGCAATAATACCCTTGCTTCTGTACTGAGCTACCGCATGAGGATTGACTTCCGGAACCACTAATGGAACCTCGGGATCCATCCGCCACGCACTTGAATTATCCACGACAATACATCCGTCATTTGCGGCAAAAGGTGCAAATTTTTCGCTGGTCCCGCCACCGGCCGAGAAAAGTGCGATATCGACCCCCTTGAAAGAAGTCTCTTTCAGCTCTTCCACCGCAACCTCACTGCCTCTGAATATGAGTTTTCTCCCGACCGAACGGCTGGATGCCAGGAATTTTATCTCTTTGACCGGAAAGTTTCTTTCTTCCAAGCAGGAAATCATTTGTATTCCTACAGCGCCGGTTGCGCCTGCGACAGCGACGTTAAATATTCTATCCGTCTTCATTTATTGCTTCCTTTGATATAATCCACGACAAGATCTCCGACTTGTTGTGTGGTAAATCCCATTCTTCCTGCAGCGACATCTTTAAGATCGTTGCTTAAGACGTGGACGACACTTTTTTCTATCAAGGAGGCTGCCATGGGTTCTCCCAAGGTTTCAAGCATAATCTGGGCCGCCGAAATGGCGGCAATGGGATTGATCATATTTTTTCCAGTATACTTGGGGGCGGATCCGCCAATGGGCTCGAACATTGAAATTCCTTCAGGATTGATATTTGCACCGGCGGCAATACCCATCCCTCCTTGAATCATCGCACCCAAGTCGGTGATGATATCCCCGAACATGTTATCGGTAACAATCACATCGAACCATTCCGGATTTTTGACCATCCACATACAGATGGCGTCAACGTGGGCATAATCCGTTTCGATATCCGGATACTCTTTTGCAATTTCATTAAATGCACGTTCCCACAAATCAAATGCAAACGTCAACACATTGGTTTTCCCGCAAAGGGTCAATTTATTTTTTCTATTTCTTTTTCTGCAATATTCAAAAGCATATCTGATACACCGCTCCACGCCTTTTCGGGTATTTATCGATTCCTGAACGGCAACTTCATCTGCGGTGCCTTGTTTTAAAAAACCGCCAGCCCCGGCGTACAGACCTTCGGTATTCTCCCGAACCACAACAAAGTCTATATCCGACGGCCCTTTGTCTTTCAATGGTGTTTCTACACCTTCATAGAGCTTAATCGGTCTCAGATTAATATATTGGTCAAAATAAAATCGGAGCTTTAAGAGGATCCCTTTTTCAAGGATCCCCGGTTTAACATTGGGGTGTCCGATCGCTCCCAAATATATTGCATTTGATTGGGCAATAGATTCCAGGATATTTTCAGGTAAAATCTCACCTGTCGCCAGATAATGATCTCCTCCCAGATCATAATGCGTGAAATTCAGCCTGAAACCGAACGTGTCAGCCACTGTTTGTAGGATCTTGATGCCTTCGGTAACAACTTCGGGACCGGTGCCGTCACCCGGGATGACTGAGATATGATATTCTTTTGTCATATGATTGTGTCCTTTGCAGCCGTCTCATTATGAGACCTTTGAGTAAATTTAAGTATCGGGTTCCATTCAAATTGGGCTGGATCTGTGTTCATTTGCATCGCTGGGTTTCAATGTGTCCCGGGTCTTGTCCCTTTGATGCTTAAACCTCATCACCGGGCCTGAAGCAGTATAAATCAGTGCTAAAAAAAATAGTGCAACGGATGGCTGGGCGGCAATGAAAATCAATACCAGGATGATACTTACCAGAACATTGAAATTCATCTTTTTAAACAACTCCGTCTTTTTGAAGCTGTTGTATTTAATTGTGCTGACCATTAAAAAGGATAAAAGGTAGAGTATCATCAGAATGAAAATGGGATTAATTTTGGTTTCGATCCCCAATTTATGTAAAAACAAAAAAGTGGCGGCGGCCATACCCGCTCCGGCCGGAATCGGAAGGCCGACAAAATAGTCACCACTGGTTTTGCCCACCTGGGAATTAAAACGTGCCAATCGAAGTGCTCCGCAAGCCATAAAAAGAAATGCAGCGAGCCACCCGATTCTTCCCATCGGCTTGAGAGACCATAAATATATCATTATACCGGGCGCAAGACCGAAAGAAATCAGATCGGCCAGGGAATCGTATTCGATGCCGAATTTGCTGACGGTGTTGGTCGCCCTTGCAATTTTACCATCCATGACGTCAAACAATACCCCGATGATAATCGCTGCAGCCGCCGCGGTAAATCTTCCATTTATAGAAGCGATAACAGCATAAAATCCGAAAAAAAGGTTGAGCGATGTAAAAATGTTGGGCAGAATGTAAATGCCTCTACGTGATTTTCCCCTTTTCACTTTTTTCCCCCGGCTCATCGTAATGCTCCCAAAAGAGAGGTCCCGGCTTTGACCTTGTCGCCCACCGCCACTTTCAAATCTATCCCGGGAGGGAGATAAACATCAAGGCGCGATCCAAAACAAATTAAGCCGAAACGCTGTCCCCGGCCGACGATGTCGCCTTTTTGCACTTTACAAATGATCCGTCTTGCAATCAGTCCGGCAACCTGAACCGTACAAATAGTCTTTCCGTCTTCGGTTTCGATGAACACCGCATTGTGCTCATTATGTGCCGACGCCTTATCCAAATTGGCGGAAAAAAATTTTCCGGGGTGATATTGAACCTCTTTTATTCGTCCTTCAAGGGGAACCCGATTCACATGAACATTGAAAATCGACATAAAGATGCTGATTTTCATACAGGATCCCTCAAAAAAAGGGCTGTTGTCCACCAAACCCGCCGAAACAATTTTCCCATCGGCCGGCGAAACAACATAGCCGGCATCATTCGGAATAACGCGATCCGGATCCCTGAAAAAATAACAGATGAAAAACGTCGCAACAAGACCGATTAAAGACAGGAGGACGAGTCCCAAAAGCGCAAATACGACAGTTGCGAATACACAAGCAAATATAAAAGGATACCCGGCTCTTGCCAACGGGAAGGCGGTTTGGCTGGGTATGTCGGACCGAAAGAAGCTGCTCATCATTTATGCCCTGATTGATCTAATCGAATACAATATAAAGCCGAAACAAAAATATTTAGCAAAAATGAACCTATTTTGTCAATATTAACCGTAAACATTGCTGCTTTTGTTCGACGTGAGGTATTTTATATTGGAGCAGCATGCTGTTTTGCTCACCGGCAGGCAGATCAATGGCACGTATTCATGGGGTGCGTTCCGCCTCTATACCTGCAAGCAATAGATGAGATGTATTCCTTATGTTCAGTTCGGCATCGGACCTACGGATATAATGCGGCGAAAAATTTTCGATCTTATCGGTATTTTTGCTTTTAAATTTTGTCATACTCAAATGGGCCACTGTCGACGCCCGGATGGTATTATGATCCATCGGCGCAAAGGATGCAGAACAACCCAATTTTTCGAGTATCATGTTTTTATAAAGCACCGCACCGTTTCCCACAAACAAACAAGAATCTTTCACGTTGTCGAGAATTTTTTCAAGACATGCTACCTGTTCATCAGTTTGCCTTTGTAAATAGCCGTTTATAAATTTGTATTGGGAAAAATAGACCTCTCCTTTACGGGCATCTATAAGGGGGCAGATGAGGTCCTGAGAAAGAGGGACCTGGGCGGCTATCGCCTCTAAGCTTGAGACACCGACAATCGGTTTTCCTGAAGCCGCAGCAAGACCCATGATCGTACTAATGCCGATTCTCAATCCTGTAAAGGATCCGGGTCCTTTTGTTACGGCAAATCCGTCAACAGCGGAAATGTCGAACCCTGATATTTTCAGGACCGTCTCGATCATCTCCATCAAGTGTTTTGAATGCGTCTCTTTTTTGTTCAGTGTGAACTCTGCTGACAAAGACGCGCCATCCACTATTGCGACGCTGCAACTGGTTGTTGCCGTATCAACAGCAAGTATCCTCATATCACTTGTCGGTCATCGTCGTTGTATCGAACGCGTAAGAAAGGACTTTGTCCATATTTTGTACTGGAACAAATTTGATTCTTCGCTTGACATTCGCCGAAATTTCAGCCAGGTCTTTTTTGTTTTTTTCAGGAATAATAATGGTGCGGATCCCTGCCCTTAGCGCACCCAACGCTTTTTCTTTCAAGCCGCCGATGGGCAGCACTCTTCCCCTTAAGGTAATTTCCCCAGTCATGGCGACATCTTTATTGACCGGTTTGTTTATCAAGACAGATATCAGCGCAGTGGCCATTGCAATGCCGGCAGAAGGGCCATCTTTGGGAATCGCGCCTGCGGGAACATGAATATGAATATCCTTATTCTCAAAAATATTTTTCTTAATCCCTAACGCAGTGAGGTTGGCTCGGGCATAACTTAATGCCGCTCTGGCCGACTCTTGCATAATATCTCCGATTTGGCCGGTGATAATCAACTCTCCCTTGCCGCCGATTAAAGACGCTTCCACGTACAGCACCTCACCGCCGGCTTGTGTCCAGGCCAGACCGGTGGATAAACCGACCTGGCTGTTTTCCTGGTCCATTTCAGGATAATATTTTGGAATCCCCAGGAATTTGTGCAGATTTTTCTTTGTGATCCGAAACGGCCCTTTGTTTCCCTCGGCAATTTGACGAGCGACCTTACGGCAAAGGGTTCCGATCTCTCGTTCAAGGTTCCGTAGACCGGCTTCGGAGGTGTATTCGGATATGATTTTTGACAATCCGTCCGTACTGATGAACAAAGCGTTAGGTTTTAAACCATTTTCCTTCATCTGGCGGGGTATCAGATGTTTTTGGGCGATTTTCCTTTTATCTTCTTCTGTATATCCGGAAAGCATAATCACTTCCATTCTATCCAGAAGCGCGGATGGAATCGTATCGGTAAAATTTGCCGTGAGAATAAACATCGCCTTGGAAAGATCAAAAGCTATATTCAAATAGTGATCGCTAAACGCCGAGTTCTGTTCAGGATCCAGAGCTTCCAAGAGCGCGGAGGAAGGGTCGCCCCGAAAATCAGAACCCAATTTGTCAATCTCATCCATCATGAAAACAGGATTATTGGTACCGCTCTGTTTAAGACCTTGAAGAATTCGTCCCGGCAGTGCGCCGATATATGTCCGCCGATGCCCCCTGATTTCAGCTTCATCCCGAATCCCCCCAAGGGAAATGCGAACAAATTTACGATTCATGGCATGTGCGATGGCCTGTCCCAGTGATGTTTTTCCCACACCCGGCGGACCGACAAAGCATAAAATAGGACCCTTCATCTTTGGATTGAGCTTGCGAACACTCAAATATTCAAGGATGCGGTCTTTTACATGATTAAGGCCCAAATGGTCTTGATCCAAAACCGTCTTTGCCTGTTTAATATCAATGACATCTTTGGTGGCTTTACTCCACGGCATTTCAACCAACCAATCCAGGTAGGTTCGAACCACTGAAGATTCAGCGGAGTCAGGATGCATCTGGTCCAACCGTTTCAACTGCTTTAAGGCCTCCTTTTCCGCGATTTTTGACATTTTGGCTCTTTTTATTTTTCTTTTATAATCACTGATTTCCTTTAATTTACTATCGCCTTCACCCAGTTCTTTATGGATAACCCTGACCTGCTCCCTTAAAAAATAATCTCTCTGACTTTTGGAAATTTCATCCCTCACGTTAGATTGTATTTTTGCCTGCATGGAGGACAACTCAACTTCTCGAGAGAGCAGTTCATTGACTTTTTTGAGCCGTTCAAAAGGATCGACCAACTCCAGCAACATTTGGGACTCGTCAATTTTTAACTTCAAATTCGATGCGACAAGATCGGCAAGCTTACCGGGGTCATCCACACCTTCAAGTATCACTCCCACATCCGTATTCATTTCCCCGCGCAGGGCCAGTATTTTTTCGGAATGTTCGATAACATTCCGCATTAATGCCTCGATTTCCAAATTAATTTCTATAACCGGTTCATCGGGAATCATTTCGATTTTTACGCGATAAACAGACCTTTTTGAAACATATTTAACAATTTTTGCTTTTTCAATACCCTGTACAAGGGCTTTTGCGCGACCATCAGGGAGTTTCAGCATTCTAAGGACCCGGCTCACTGTTCCGACCGAATAAATTTGATCCGGGCTCGGGTTTTCAAAATTCGGATCTTTTTGTGCCGCTAAAAACAAATAGCCGTCTTTTCCAACGGCCTCTTCTACGGCCCGAATCGATTTCTCACGACCGATAAAGAGTGGAAGGAGCATGTCGGTAAAAATCACGATATCCCGCACGGAAATCAGCGGAAGCGTATCGGGAATCGGTACATCTTTTTCATCTTCATCGATGATACTGATAAGATCATCTTTGTCGGTTTCAGCCATTCTTTCTCCTAACTTTTAATTCGGACTTGGATTTTTATCTTTGCAAACCCCGTCCTAAATCTTGCATGGAAATTTCAATATAACAAAAACTAATAATATAAAACACAATTTATGTTTGGCAATGTTTATCAATATAAATTCATCATACGATTTCAGAGCAATGGCTCAATAAAGGCTCGAAAACGATTGTTGAGATTTTTTCAAAATCCTCATCCAACGGGTCGTTTTTACCAAAACATAACTCATAATACGGATCTATTGATTCTCCTCGTGAAAATTCACTGCCTTTCCATTTTCTTCGTCCTGCAATCAAGGCTTCTCGTGGGGTTCTAAGTTTTTGCAATATGCTGCCGGCATATTCAAAGGATGATTCCGGGAAAAAATGCAACGGCTCGGACATGCCCTTCCAATAGAGTTCGAGAAGGTTCTTTAGAATATCTAACGCGTTGAAAACCATGGTAAATTCCCATACAGCATCCTTGCATAACAAAAGACTCCGAACCGGGCTCTTATCTTCAAGCAATTCACAAAGAACAAGATGATATATCCATGTATTTAATAAATATTTAGGTTTAGATTTCGCATATATTATCTTGCTCAGTCCATGTTTATGGCCATCAATAATGCGATCGTATATCCTAAAATCCCCAATGTTAAGCTCAACATCGCGGTCTTCGAAACGATCATTTTTGATGTGGTCATTAATCTTGTGAATAAAATCTTCTGCATCCAGGCTCATTTCATTGTAGATACATTCCCCAACTTTCCCAAGGGGGAGTGCTCCGGAGGCTTTTTTAAAACGAAAAAAACGCTTCAGGTTTGATCCCAAGCGTTTTGTCTTCATAAGTTCCTGATCCAACATATATTTATCGAGATGATCCAGACGGAAATATTCAACGTCATCCAATACATCCGTCATCTCGGGCAGGTACATTCCCAGGCGCTTTTCGAGCAAATATTTTGCAGGATTGCTGAAAAAAGCGCTTACCGCCTGAATGCTCAGATCTTTGAACTCTCTGGACGGTTCGGGCAGCAAAGCGGTTAAAAAAAGCGCTGCTTTTCTATCTTCAAATATTTTTGAACCGGCGATAAAATTTTCATAAGCGTAACTGAAGAGCTTGCCGTTTTGTTTAAAATATTCCGGTGAAAATCCCTGGAGCCGATGAAAGACCGTCACCTGTTCTTCACTGAGTCCAAATCCGTCTTGAAGATAATCCATCAGTTCACTCACAAGGACGGACGGACGAATCCTGGTATTGTCCTGGATGCTTTGCCCCACGTAGCTGATGTAAAATTTATTTCTGGCGGATAAAAGTGCTTCCAAAAAAAGATACTTGTCGTCGTTTCTTTTGGAACGATCTCCAATCCTAGGGTTTTTTGCAATAATATCAAATCCCAACGTTTTTGTCTCACGCGGGAAATCATCGGAATTCATACCCACAAGGCAGACGACTTTAAACGGAATGCTTCTCATGGGAAGCATCGCGCAAAACGTCACACCGCCTGAAATAAAACCGCTTCGAAGCTGCTCGTGCTCAAAAAGATTTTCTAAAAATGAGCTTACGACTTCGATGGTTATGGGATGACCAAAACCGGATAACGCTTCTATTTGAGACAAATCATCCAATATACGTCTCAACATCTGAATTTCCGATTCCAAACCCTCGTATTCGGCAAAAAACTGTTGGAGGATCGTTAAAAGAATTTGATTCCATTCGCTCAACGGTCTGGCTTGATTCAGGGAATAGACGTCTTCAAAAAGAAGGTCCAAAAATGTAACCAACTTTCCAAGGGTTTTTGCATCACCGCCCTCGATATGATCATAAGGAAGGATGCCCGAGAACAGTTTGCGGTTGAAACCCGCCATTGCGTATCCCAAAAGGAGTCTATCGATGCCGGCTTTCCAGCTGTTTTCATTAAAACCTGGAAGACCGAGGTGGCGGCGGTGCTCTGCATCGATTCCCCACCGGATGTGGGTTTCATCGATCCAACGTTCAATAATTTCGATTTCCGACGCTGCAATACCGAATTTTTCTTTTATTCCCGGCAGCTCAAACAAGGCCATAACTTGATTTACACCCATCCGGCTGCCTTTGAGATTGAGAATCGACATGAATCCTTCAATAATACGACTCTCCCTGATAACGCGCTGATCCGCAATGGTGTATGGGATCCTCATTTTTTCATCGGTCTGAGCACCAAATACTGCATGTACCAACGGCGCATACAGATCAATATCGGGCGTCATGACGACGATATCTTTGGGCAACAGATCCGGATCTTCTTCCATCATGTCCAGAAGGTTGTCGTAAAGCACTTCAATTTCCCGCATCGGGCTGTGACAGGAATGAATCCGAATAGAGGTATCCATATCCGATAATGGCGGATAATCGGCGTGTGGCGGCGAAGAAGCTGCAATCGGTTCGGAATTTATAGCAGATGGCCCAGGATATCCCTGTCGATCGATGAGGTGAAAAATATCCGATTGGATCTTCTCAAGAATTGTAACAACTTGACTTTCATCGAACAGTTCGACGACATCGCAATTTAGGTCACTGATCATCGAAAAAAAATTTCTGGCCAAAATCCCCATGGAAGCTAAAAGACGATTCCCTTGTTCCAGGTAAAGATTTTTTTCCGTGACCCTGGTTCGATCATAGGTATTTTTGAATTTTCGGGTCTCGCGGTCGGAGACGATATCTCCCCAATACTCTTTGCATGGATTCATGAAAAAGAGGTTCACCTGGATAAATTTCGATATTTCAATAATGGCCTCAAGATGAAACAAAGGCAAATACGATATGCCGAAGATAGACACACGTTTTGGAAAGTTATATGTCTGATGGGGCGAATTCCTGAGCTTTTCGAGAAAGGTTTTCCGGATTCCGGCACGATGCAAGTGTTTTTCTCCGGACGAAAGTTTGCGCCACAAACGGGCCTGCCAATGATGTTCCTTGCCGTTATCCCAATGGAAAATCATCTCAGGTCTGAAAACCATGTACTGGTCAAAGAGATCGGCTATTTTCCGGGAAATCTGAAACAGTTTCATCCCCATATCATCATCGATAAGATATTGTTTCAGGCTTTCAAAACCTGAAAGCTGAATACATTCAGGCAGAATCTTCATAATCCTGGATGTCAATGTCAAAGGATCAAAGGGGGATTCATCCGGAAGATCCGGAATCACTATTTTAAACATTTCATGTAAAAATGTATTGGGAAATGGGAAAAAACTGTTTGCGCAGATGCCGTTGTGTTCTGCAAGCGCCATGGATGTCCAACGCGCCATCCCTTTACTTTGAACAACGATAATCTCCGGAGTTAAGGGGGATGGCAATGGTTCGCGAACAATTCGTGCCAATTGTTCGGCAAGGATTTCCATGCGGTTGCTGGTAAAGATATTCAGGCTGTTCATCCGGTCCACACCTCAATAAAAATTATACTATAATGATTTTTAAATAGAAAGGGCTTTTCATTAGGGTATCGGCCGGTCTTCTTCCAACCGAAAATTTGCCGGCTCCCCCCCGATCCAATGGCGCCAAACAAACTTCTTGACTTTAATCACATTTTAAAATTACCTGAAAGGGCTTTTCATGCAGCGGCGTTTAATAAAAACATCCCGAGGTCTCAATTATTTCAACCCTTTTTTTGAGTAGACATGATAAAACTTCAATACATAACGATTGCCTTCACCATCGCAATATTGTTGTTTGTATTCATAATAACATCTTCCGATGCCAAAACTGCCATCGATCAGTTGGGGAGACATGTCACGGTCCCGGAAAATCCTGAGCGCATTGTCTCTCTTGCCCCAAGCATCACTGAAATCGTTTTTGCCCTGGACCAGGGATACCGTCTGAAGGGCGTGACAACCTACAGCGATTTTCCCTCTGAGGCTGATAAACTGCCGAAAGTCGGCTCCTATGTTCAGCTTGATCTTGAGAAGATAGTGGCGTTAAAACCCGATCTGTGCATTGCGATCAAGGACGGAAACCCCATAGCCGTTGCGCGGCGTCTGGAATCTTTGAAAATACCTGTCTATGCCGTTAACCCCAGAAATCTGGAAACCGTCATGCAAACCGTTCAGGAAATCGGCGGACTATTAAATGTCGAAGAAAAAGCAGACAAACTCGTTCAAAGCATGAATCACAGGATTCAAAAGGTTAAATCCCTGGTTGCCAAAACTGCGTATCGGCCTCGGGTTTTTTTTCAAATCGGTGTTTCCCCCATCGTGTCCGTGGGGACCCATACATTCAGTCATGAACTCATCGTCCTGGCTGGCGGAAAAAACGTAACCCAAGGACCGATTGCCTATCCGCGTTACAGCATAGAACAGGTTCTGGCACTTTCACCGGAGGTGATTATTATCACTTCCATGGCGCGCGCCGCGGTATTTAAACAAATCAAGGATGAATGGAACCGCTGGCCGAATATGCCGGCAGTCCGCAATCATCGTATTTTTGTCGAAGACTCCAATCTCTTTGACCGTCCAACCCCGCGTCTGGTGGATGGCTTGGAATTAATGGTCAGGCTGATTCATCCCGAACTTTTTGAGGGAACCCAGTGATTACTGCTAAACCCGTATTGTTGAAACGCCTCATGATCATTACTTTCTTGTTGTTGATGGCCCTGATGGCCGTCATGTTTTTGGGGCTTTCCCTAGGGCCAACCCACAGCTCGATGCGGACCGTTCTTCAAACTATTTTTGGGACATACGCTTCCGACGCCATGCTGCATACCATTATCTGGCAAATCCGCTTACCGAGGGTACTTCTTTCGGCCCTGGTGGGCGCCGCACTTTCCGTGGGCGGACTTGTTTTTCAGGCCCTGCTTCGCAACCCACTGGCAGAGCCGTATATTCTAGGAATTTCAGGGGGGGCCGCAATAGGAGCCATCATCGGCATCCTGATGGGCTTTTCCAGGTTTCCGGGGGTGAGTCTGACTGCCTTTATAGGAAGCATTGCGACCCTTATTCTCATACTGGCCATGTCTTCCGGACAAACGATCTTGAAAAAAGACGCACTCCTTTTGTCAGGGGTAATGGTGAATGCCTTTTGTGCGGCAGTGATTATGTTTTTGATTTCCATGACCCAGGATTCCAGGCTCCACAACATCATATTCTGGCTGATGGGAGATCTCTCCTTGGGAGATATGCGACAAGTCGGCATCCTGGCCGCAATACTGTTGCCCTGTTTTTTTCTTGTGTTCTGGCTTTCCAACCCGATGAACTTGCTTCTCATGGGAAAGGAATTGGCCCAGACAATGGGCGTGAACATCAAGCTTGTTACCGTTACGCTTCTGGTGGCAACGTCATTTATGGTCAGTGCAACGGTATCCTACTGCGGTCTTGTAGGATTTGTCGGTCTGGTCATGCCCCACCTGCTTCGCCTTGTCTTCGGGCCGGATCACCGGGTCCTGGTGCCGGCATGCGTGCTTGGCGGAGGCACCTACATGGTGGTTTGTGATATACTGGCGCGAACCCTTCCAAAACAAGGAGAGATACCTGCCGGTGTCATCACGGCCATGATCGGTGCGCCGCTCTTTATCTATTTATTGAAAAGATCCGCCAAATGAACACCGCCATAAACGTAATAAATCTGAGTCATTCCTTCGGGGAAGACCTTGTTTTGGACAACATTTCCTTTCAGGTTCCCCTTAAGGATTTTTTTATTGTCATCGGCCCCAACGGCTCGGGAAAAACCACATTGATGAAGATTATATCCGGCATTTTAAAGCCCCAAAAGGGCCGGTTGGAAATCCTGAATCGCACCATCGACCAATATCAGCGAAAGGCTTTGGCCCGAACCATTGCCTTTGTCCCTCAGATGCTGGCCGTTGATTTCCCTTTTACCGTTTTCGAAATGGTGTTGATGGGACGCTCTCCGTATCTTGGCATTTTGGGACTTGAGGCAGAAAAAGATATGGAAATCGCCAGACAGGCCATTGCTTTTACCGGAATGGAAAATCTGGCCCACCGCAAACTGGACCAATTGAGCGGCGGTGAGCAGCAAAGGGTCTTTATTGCAAGGGCCATTTGCCAGGAACCCGATGTCATCCTTCTGGATGAACCCACGGCATCTCTGGATCTTGCCTACCAGGTTCGAATAATGGATTTGATGGAACGGCTGAAAAATGAAAAAGACATCACCATCGTGATGGTGTCCCACGACGTCAATCTCGCGGCCATGTATGCCGACCATCTGCTTTTGCTCCACAACGGACAGGTCCTGTGCCAAGGACTCCCGGATGAAGTACTCACTTATAAGACCCTGGAAGAAGCCTATGGATGCACACTTTTGGTGGATGAAAGCCCGTTGGGCAATTTTCCACGAGTGACGCTGGTACCTAAGAAATATATGAATAAGGAGTGATTGGTGAAAGAAACAATCCTTGTCATCGGCGGATGCAGGAGCGGAAAAAGCAGACATGCCCTGTATTTGGCGGAGCAGGTTAGCGGACAAAAGATCTTTATCGCCACCTGTATCCCTCAGGACAAAGAGATGGAACAGCGGGTGTTGAATCATCAACAGCAAAGAAACACCACATGGAAAGCGATCGAGGTGCCGATTTTTTTACCTGAAGCCGTCAACACATATGGGGCAAAAGGAAACGTGCTCCTGGTGGACTGTCTGACCCTCTGGATCAACAACCTCATCATGGAAGACCAAAATCCGGCAAAGATCGATACCCATATTATAGAACTCATCCGGTCCCTTGAAAAAAGCGAATGCACGGTGATTCTGGTATCCAACGAGGTAGGATGCGGCATTGTCCCTGAACACAAGCTCGCCAGGCTATTTAGAGACATCACGGGATTTGCCAACCAGAAAGTGGCCGGTTATGCGGACCGCGTCATTTGGATGGTGGCGGGTATGCCGGTAAAAATAAAATGAAACGATTAATTGCTGCATTACAATTTTTAACCATCATGCCTTTGGGAAAATCCGCAATCTATGACCCCAAAGGCATGATTCCTTTTTTCCCGGTTGTCGGTTTGATTATCGGGGGAATGCTCTCCATTTTTGATCACGTGGCGCTGCGCTTTTGGCCGGCGCAGACAACGGCAATTCTTGATGTTGTCCTGCTTGCCGTTCTCACCGCGGCGCTTCATATCGACGGCCTTGGAGATACTGCAGACGGCCTTATGGGTCACCACAGCAGAGAAGAGGCGCTTGAGATCATGAAAGACAGCCGCATCGGCGTCATGGGTCTTGTGGCCGTCGTCTGCACCCTGGCCGTCAAGTGGGGGGGCATCATGCATGTGAATTCACATCGGGCCCTGCTCCTTTTGCTGATCCCCGCCTATTCCAGAAGCGCCATGATTTTCGGCATCCGCTTTTTAGAGTACGGCAGACCCGCTGGCGGCACCGGGTATGATTTTTTTGAAAAACCCATGAAACTGTCTGCTTTCCGATGGCTGTTGATTCCGATAATTGTCTCAATTTTCCTCGGATGGAAAGCAATCTTGTTAAATTTTTTCTTTGCGCTCACAACCGCCATTGTCATTTTTTATTATAAAAAACGCATGGGATGCATCACCGGCGACATGCTGGGCGCCATGACGGAAGTCACGGAATCGCTCCTTTTTTTATTAGTTTCGATATCATCTGAATTGAAAAGTATGTACCCTTTCCTGCCGAAATCTTATAAATTCACATTTCCATTTAAGATTGCTACCACTTCATTCATATATCCGGATCACTATGTCCAAAATATCAATATGCTCGCCCCCTATCTGGATGAAATCGAGCTGATTTTCTTTGAAAGCACGCCGAACAGCCTGCCGTCAAAGGAGGAAATAGGTGTCCTTTTATCTATAGCAAATGAATATGACCTTTCCTATAATATCCACCACCCGCTGGATATATTCCCTGGCGCTAAGGATCGCTCCCGCCGGCAATTTGCTGTAGAAACCATCCGGCAGATCATAGATCTTACAGCGCCCCTTTCTCCTTCCACGCATACCATCCACCTGCCATATGAAGAGATCGATCATGAAAATGAGTCCTTAAAAAGATGGCAAAACCACATTTGCGACAGTATGGAAAAACTGCACGGGACCGGTATCGGCGGCAAAATGATATCCGTTGAAACCCTGAATTACCCGATCGAATGGGTGGATGACATTTTGATGGATTTTAATCTTTCCGTTTGCATGGATCTGGGTCATCTGATCATATATGGATTTAACATGAAAAAGATTTTTGCAAGGTATCATGACAAGACTTCAATCATACATCTGCATGGCGCCAACGATGGACGCGATCATCAGGCTTTGGATCTTTTATCAAGATCGGATTTAAAAACGATTCTTGATATATTAAAACGATTTAACGGCGTCGTATCGTTAGAGGTTTTTTCTTATGCTCAGCTCATTGCCTCATTGAACTTTCTTGATAAAGTCTGGATGAAAACTTAGGTTAAGTCGTCATATTATACCCCTTGAACTTTGAACCTGGAACCTGGAACCGAACATTTAAGGGTAAAGTGTAACCAAATTTTTTATTTTTTGCTTGACTTTCAGTCCTCTTTTTCTCTATGAAAACGGTTGTTCGGATGCTCGTTTCGAGCTTAATTGGGAACCCCGTTAAAATCGGGGACGGGCCCGCCGCTGTAACCTCGCCTTTTTCCAATTTTATTTGGGGAGAGGAACCCTTTTGGCCTTGGTGCGCCACTTTTCTTGTTTGAATGGGAAGGCCGCTAAAAGGGCGGGGAAGTCAGAAGACCTGTCTGAACAAACGGCGAGACCTTTGAAAAACGCTCATTTTTGTTCAAGTTCAAGGAAGGCGAAAATTTTAACCATAGGAATACATTGAGTATTTCGAGGATTAAAATGTGAGCCTGACGCAGAAATTGGGCAAAAATGGGCGTTTTGCAAAGGTCTCGCGGCATCACCTGCGCGGACGGAACGTGATGTGGCCGGATCTTGAGGATAAAAATGGGACATCCCCGGATCGATTAAAGTCGGTCCGGGGATTTTTTTTGCCCGGGCCCTAAATTTATGCCAGGTTAAAGGGTTCATGGTTCACGGTTCTATGTTGAAAATTCTTATTTTTTAAGAAATTAAGCCCAATATCATAACCGTTGAACGATGAACCCGGAACCATTCAGTTTAGGGAAGGAGGATATTGATGAAAAAATGGATGGGTTGTTTAGTTATTCTAATCGTTTTAATACTCCCTGGATTCAGCCAGGCAGAAGATGAAAAAATAAATGAAGCTCCCGAAGCGACCATGCAAGAGGTCGTGGTCACCGCCACCCGGCAGGAAGAAAAAATTTCATCTGTACCGGCAAATGCCACCGTCATTACTGAAACAGATATTAAAAACTCGACCGCGTATGACATCCCGGACCTTTTAAGAAGCCAGGTCGGCGTTCATGTTAATGATATCGCAGGAAATCGGCGAAACTATACGGTCGATCTTGGCGGTTTCGGCGAAACAGCATCATTAAATACGCTGGTTCTGGTGGACGGAAGACGGATTAACCAGGCAGACCTGAGCGGTTCAGATTGGTCCTTGATTCCCCTTGACAGGGTAAAAAGAATCGAAATTATCAGGGGTGGAAGAGGAAGTGTTCTCTACGGTGACAATGCCAGCGGCGGTGTGATCAATATTATTACAAAAGGAGGGGGGGCATTCAAAACCGGCGCGGAAATAGACGGCGGAAGTTATGACACCTTTAAAGGAAGCGCTTTTGTGAGCGGGGCCCAAAGCAAGTTGTCCTATGCGTTGTCAGGCAGTTATTTGACATCCGACGGTTATCGAGATAACAGCGCCACCGAAGCCAAAGATCTGGGGCTCAATCTGGGATATGATCAAAATGACAGGGTTAAATGGAAATTGAGCAGCGGCTTTCATAAAGACAGTACCGGACTTCCCGGAGGAATCAAGGCCAGTGATTTTGCAGCCGGCAAATCAAGGACAGATACACTTCATCCCGATGATTTTGCCGATGTCGAGGATTATTATGTCATGGGCGGCCCTGAATTTTTTTTCTTGAGCGACAGTCAATTTAAAATGGACATCTCATTCAGGAAAAGAAATTTTTTATCTTTCTCCTCATTTGACGCCGGAAATTTTACAGGGGATACAAACATTAAGACACTTACATTATCCCCTCAAATTATTTTTAAAGAACCTGTGGGGGGACTGGATAACCGTCTGATCTTCGGTTTCGACTACACGGATGTCGGTGAGGACATCACCAACAGATCTTTATTTTTCGGATCGGTGTCCACTGGTATTTTTGAACTGAAAAAGAAAAATTACGGGTATTATATCCACGATGAGATCAGGCCGTGGAAAAAATTTGCAGTTTCCGGTGGATATCGGTATGACCGGGCAAAATTTTCATTTAGTCCGAGTACCCCGGACAGCAAAATAATGGATGAAAACCTTTTTGCAGTAGGTCTCGATTATAACTTCTACCAAAAGTCATCCGTATACGTCAGCTATTCCCGAAGTTTCAGATATCCGGTACTGGATGAACTCTTTGATTTTTTTACCAATACTATTAATTCTTCGCTGATCCCTCAAAATTCCGACAATTATGAATTTGGAATTCGACATTATTTTACGCCCAGTCTGTATGCAAATGTAAACTTTTTTCGAATCGACACGGAAAACGAAATAATTTATAATCCCAACAGCTTTGCCAATGAAAATCTTGACGGCAAAACGCGTCGTGATGGATTTGAGTGTTCCATCACCAAACGTTTTGACAAAGTGATTCTGAAAGGAAATTATACCTATACGGATGCAACCATTCAAAACGGCCAATATGCACACAAGGCTTTTCCAAACGTTCCGAGACATCAAGCGTCGCTCAGCGGTCTCTTTACACTCGGGAGAGGGTTTACACTGGCCGTTGACGGCAACTACGTGGGAGAGCGACCGTTTATCAGCGATTTTTCCAACAGTTTCGAAAACCAGGAAGCTTATCTGGTGGTAAACACAAAACTCAAGTATCAATGGAAAAACTTTACCGCATTTTTAAATATTAACAATATCACGGATGAAGAATACTCCGAATACGGAGCCCTCAGTACATTCCCGATTACTGAAACGGCGTTCTATCCATCGCCCGAAATCAATTTTCTCGCCGGAGTTTCGGCTGAATTTTAATGACCTGGCGAAACGTTAAGCTTCCTATGATGTGTTGCCGCATCCTGGGGTCAATCCAAAAGGAGAAACTATGCTGCACCTATTCATCGCCGGCGGGCCGGTCATGTATCCTTTGCTGGCGTGTTCCATCATCGTGATGACCGTGATTATCGAACGGGTTTTATTCTGGATCGGTATGGATAGAAACAGGGACAAAACACTTGTGGACAATGTCCTTGATCTCTGTCGTACCGGAGACTGGGAATCCGTCAGGTCAAATACCAAAGGCTCAAAAGATTATATCATCAAAATCCTTGTTACCGGCATTCTTCATCGAGACTTTTCCATGGCCAAAGCCATGGAAGCTGCCGCGGCCGAAGAAATCAAAGAGATGCAGAAATATATGGCCGTCATCGATACCATGATCACTGTGGCGCCATTACTGGGCATCTTTGGAACCGTCATCGGAATAATTCTTTCCTTTGAAATGCTGGGTACCGCAGGTATCGAGCATCCTCAGGCGGTGACCGCTGGAATTTCTCAGGCCCTGATCACCACCGCAGCAGGGCTCGGAATTGCTATTCTATCCGTCTTTCCGTATAATTATTTCAATTCCCGGATAGAAAATGCAGCGCTTGATATCGAAAAATATGCCACCAGCCTTGAAATCGTTTATGAAAAACTGGCCAATCCCGACATTGAACACAAGGGAGACGACCAATGAAAGTTCACCTTCATACCGGCAAGAAAATCCGGATCGAAATGATCCCGCTGATCGATATTGTGTTTCTTCTCCTCGTGTTCTTTATCTATGCCATGCTTTCCATGGCCGTTCATCATGCGCTGCCGGTATTGCTCCCGACATCCGCTACCGCTAAAATCGACAAAGAACTTTTGCTTTCCGTCACCGTAAAATCAGATGGGACGCTGTATGTGGATAAAGAACAGGTCGGCTTTAACGACCTATCCTCAGTTCTGAGAACCAAGGCCGCGGCAAATGAAAACGTCGGTATTCTGTTGTTTGCTGACCGCAGCCTTTCTTACCAGAATCTTTTCAGGGTCCTGGATCAAATCAAGATGGCGGGGATAAACAGAATTTCGCTTCAGGCAGAAACCGAGCAACACCCATGAAATCGATACTGGCAGCCGGAGTACTTGCTCTGGGAATACACGGACTTCTCTTTTGCCTTGATTTCAACTGGCCCGGAAGACCTTCTCTTGAAAACCCAGTCCCTCTGGTGCTGAACATGACGCTGACTTCAATCACCGGGAAAGCAACCTCCAGACCTGTCTTTGAAAAAAAAGAACCGGCTTTAAAAAAGCCGCCCACGGTCAAAAAAAGTAAACAGCAACCCAAAAACACCAAACAAAAACCCTTACAGAAGGCATCAGCTCCAAAGCGCGTTCAAATTCCGCTTCAATCAAAATCAGACGACACTTCAAAGGCTATTGCCAAGCATAATGAAGACACCTCAGCGAATGATGTCGTATCCAAAAGCAACGGGTTAAAAACAGTTTCAAAAGCCATCGAACATGACGGCGCATCTTTATCACCGCTTGAAACCATCTATGAAGCCAAGCCGGCATACCGTTCAAATCCTTCACCCAAATATCCCAGAATCGCAGTAATCAGAGGGTATCAGGGGAATGTCTTGCTGGATGTTTTAGTGACTGCCGACGGTAACGCGGAGGATGTCAAAATTTTTAAATCAAGCGGCTATCCGGTTCTGGACAAGGCCGCGGAATCAACCGTAAAACTGTGGTTGTTCGAACCCGGAAGGATCGGAAAAAGAAAAGTGGATATGTGGGTCAGGGTCCCCATACGATTTGAACTAATGGAATGATTCACCATGAAAAAAGCACCATGCCTGGCAGTTCTGGGTACCGGTTCCGAAGTGGGAAAAAGCGTTGTTGTAACGGCTTTGTGCCGTTATTTTATCAACAGGGGCATTCGGACCGCGCCGTTTAAAGCCCAAAATATGTCCAACAATTCAGGCGTCACCCCGGAAGGTCTCGAAATGGGACGCGCCCAAATTGTACAGGCCGAAGCTGCGAAAATCCCGCCCCACGTGGATATGAATCCGATCTTATTAAAACCCACCGGAGACATCGGATCCCAGGTTGTGCTTTTCGGAGAAGCAATCACCGACAGCATGGCCCGCGAATATCATCGAAATAAAAAGGTCTTGTTTTCAAAGGCCTGTGAAGCTCTCGATCGGCTGAGAAAGACCTATGACTTAATTGTTATGGAAGGTGCAGGATCCTGCGCTGAGATGAATCTTGCGGCCGGCGATATTGTCAATTTGTCCATGGCCGAATATGCCGATGCACCGGTCATACTGGTTTCAGACATTCACCGCGGGGGAGTGTTCGCCCAGATTGTCGGAACCCTGGCCTGTCTTTCGAATAAACAACAAAATATGATTAAAGGGTTTATCATCAACCGATTTCAAGGCGACATCAGCCTGTTTGAAGATGGTGTACGCTGGATCGAAGAAAAAACCGGGAAAACAGTATTTGGTGTAATGCCGTGGTACCATCACAT
This sequence comes from uncultured delta proteobacterium, assembly GCA_963778575.1. Lineage (GTDB taxonomy): Bacteria > Desulfobacterota > Desulfobacteria > Desulfobacterales > UBA11574 > UBA11574. The sequence goes on from CAVZUV010000019.1 coordinate 53,442, forward strand.
CCGAATTGAAGCGGAAGATGCGGTTGGCATCGAAAATCCTGTTGCCGAATTAAGGGGTGAATCCGATGCTCCGGCAATTGCTGTCATCCGTCTGCCGCACATTTCCAATTTTACCGATTTCGACCCTCTTTTGGATCTTAAAGGATTTGATGTCGTATTTATCGAAAGACCACGGAATATTTCACATTTTAAGGCAATTGTTCTGCCCGGATCAAAAAACACGCGTTGGGATTTACATTGGCTGCAAAACGTTGGATGGGAACCACTTATAAAAGAATATGCACGGGCCGGCGGGCACATTCTGGGCATCTGCGGCGGATACCAGATGATGGGCCGTCTCGTACATGATGACCAGGGGCTGGAAGGACCTCCGGGAACCACCGGAGGGCTTGACCTTTTGCCTGTAGAAACGCTTTTAAAATCCCCTAAAACCACCACCCGGACGCAATTTTTATGGGAGAACATCCAAGGAGAAGGCTATGAAATTCACATGGGGGTGACCAAAAGGTTCGGGGGCAATCTTTTGTTTAACATCTATGAGCGCAACCATACGCCATGTAACGGCGAAGACGGATGTATCAGCCATGATTCAAAACTGATGGGGACATATCTGCACGGAATGTTTGACTCACCGGCAATCACCCGGAAATGGCTGAACACCATCGGCCTTGAACATATTGCGGTCCCCAATGAAAATCGTTTTAAAACCAAAAACCATATCTATGACCTTCTGACTTCGCATTTTGAGCGCCATATGGATATGGATGCTATTATGGATCTGATTGCAATCAGAAAACCTGCCATTTAAGTTTTGTCTCTGGGGAGAAGGTAAATCCTCAAGCGGTCGTCGCTTGAGGATTTTTTTTTGGACAACAACGCAAAGGAGGATAATACGTGACACTTGAAGAAATCATAAACGGAATACAGCCGGTTGAAGATCTTTGGATCCAAAAGGCCCGGGAACGGACAGCCCAACTGGTCATGCCGACCCGTGCTTTGGGAAAACTTCATGAAATTTCAGAGCGACTTTGCGGAATCCGGAAAATGCTTAACCCTTCGGTAAACCGCAAGGCCATCTTGATTATGGCAGGCGATCACGGCGTAGCGGATGAAGGTGTCAGCGCTTATCCCAAGGAGGTTACCGGCGCAATGATCCGGACTTTTTTGAAAGGCGGTGCAGGAATAAACGCCATATCCAGACATGTCGGCGCCCAAGTCTGGGTGGTTGACATGGGAATTATCGATGAACTCGATCCGGAGTCTATAGACGGCGGGACCCGGTTGCTGATACGAAAGATCGCGCCGGGAACGGCTAATCTGGCAAAAGGTCCGGCCATGACCCGACAGGATGCTGAAAAATCAATATTAGCCGGATTCCAACTGGCGACAGATCTTTTTCATCAAGGTATTGATTTGTTGGGCACCGGAGATATGGGAATTGCCAATACCACGCCATCCGCGGCCATTGGAAGCGTCATCACCGGCATTGATCCGAAAGACATGGTGGGTCGGGGAACCGGCGTCGATGATAAAAGTTTTTCAATAAAACTGGAGACAATCAAAAAAACAATCCGGATCAATCAACCGAACGCCCTTGACGGTTTGGATGTCTTAGCCAAAGTCGGAGGTTTTGAAATCGGGGGGATTGCCGGATGTATTTTAGCTGCCGCCTTTCACAGCCGGCCGGTGGTCATCGACGGTTTTATTTCCACAGCCGGCGCCCTGATTGCCTATTCCCTGTGTCACCGAATCGAGGACTACATGTTTGGCGGGCATTGTTCGGAAGAAGCAGGCCACCGGAACATGCTGAAGTACATGGGAATCGAACCGATTCTCGATCTGGGCATGCGACTGGGGGAAGGCACCGGTGGTGCGCTGTCCATGTGTATCATAGAAGGTGCGGTTCGCGTCTTTAATGAAGTGCTCACCTTTGACGAAGCCGGCGTTGCTGATAAAGAATGAAATTCCAATTCAGCTGTTTTAACCAAATTCAAAGAAAAGAGAAAATAGAAATTAGAAAAGGGAAAAACAAGAAGGTTAAAAAATCAGAAGCTCGGAGGTTTAAGCCATGCCAACCTTCTCACCTTCTTAATTTTAGCCTATTTGTGTTTATTCTTGTTCATCCGCGTTTTCTCCTATCCTCTTTCTCTTTCCTCTTTCCTAATAGCTCTGAATATTATTCTCTTCTTCGTCAATCAATCGTAACAGATACTGGCCGTATTCGTTCTGGGCCAAACCGACCGCCAGATTTGCCAGTTCTTTTTTGTCGATATACCCGAGGTTGTATGCAATTTCTTCAATGCATGATACCTTAAGCCCTTGTCTGTCCTGAATGGCCTGAATATAGCTGGCAGCTTGCTGAAGGGCTTCCTGAGTTCCGGTGTCCAGCCAGGCGAATCCTCTTCCCAAAAGTTCGACCTTGAGCTGCCCTTTTTTGAGATACTCAAGGTTAATATCTGTAATTTCCAGTTCTCCCCTTGCCGAGGGTTTCAGATGTTCGGCGATATCGACGACGCTATTGTCATAGACATAAAGTCCGGGAACGGCATAATTTGACCTCGGTTTTTTGGGTTTCTCTTCAATACCGATGACATTGCCGTCTGAATCAAACTCAACCACGCCGTACCGCTTGGGATCTTTAACCAGATAACCGAAAATCAGGCCGCCTTTTTCGAGACGGACCGCCCGCTTTAAAATATTGGTCAGGCTGTGACCGTAAAATATGTTGTCCCCTAGAATCAGACACACCGGGTCTTTTCCGATAAATGACTTGCCGATGATAAAAGCCTGGGCCAGCCCTTCAGGCCGCGACTGCTGGGCATAAGAAAAAGAAAGGCCCAACCAGGAACCGTCTCCGAGGAGTTTTTTAAACAAAGGCAAATCCTCGGGTGTTGAAATGATGAGGATGTCTCTGATTCCCGCCAGCATCAAAACAGACAGGGGGTAATATATCATGGGTTTATCGTATATCGGTAAAAGCTGTTTGCTGACCACGCGGGTAACGGGATAGAGCCGGGTTCCCGACCCTCCGGCTAAAATGATTCCTTTCATGGTTTCTCGTCTCCTTATGCCATGACGATTTTCTCTCTGTTCTCTTTTATTTCTTTGGTCGCATTCCGGGTATCGATCACCAGATTGGAATGTTCGACGATTTGACCCCAGTCATAATAACTATGATCGGTGATGATGATCACGGCATCCATTTGGGCAAGTAACTCCGGCGTAATGGGAGTCGATTCCATTTGAAAGCTATATTTCCGGGTGGTATGAAGTTTTGGAATCCAGGGATCATTGTAATGGACAACCGCGCCTTTTCCCAAAAGCATTTTCATGATGGCATATCCCGGAGATTCTCTATCATCGTCAACGTCTTTTTTATACGCCACGCCAAGAACCAGAATGCGGCTTCCATTGAGGCTCTTTCGATGTTCATTGAGAGCTTCCATCGTTTTTTCAATAACATAATACGGCATGGATATGTTGATTTCTCCGGCAAGCTGGATAAAACGGGTTGAAAAATCATATTCTCTGGCTTTCCATGCCAGATAAAAAGGGTCAATGGGAATGCAATGTCCACCCAAACCAGGGCCGGGATAAAAAGGGGTATAACCAAAAGGTTTTGTAGCGGCAGCCTCGATAACCTCAAAAAGATCGATGCCCATTTTATGTGCAAGGATCTTCAGCTCGTTCACCAATGCAATATTAACGGAACGAAAAGTATTTTCCAAAAGCTTGGTCATTTCGGCTGTCTGTGTGGAAGAAACCGGCACCGCCCGGGTAATGGCGTTATACATGGCCACAGCGACATCCAGACAGGAGCGGGTAATGCCTCCGACGACCTTGGGAATGTTGGTGGCGGTATATTTTTGGTTTCCGGGATCTTCTCTTTCGGGTGAAAATGCCAGGAAAAAGTCTTCCCCCACCTTCAAATCATTTGAAGCAAGCCGAGGGAGAAGCATTTCCCGGGTAGTTCCGGGATATGTGGTGCTTTCGAGTACGATCAGCTGCCCGGCGTGCAAATGTTCGGCAATGGTCTCCGTGGTGTTCAAAAGGTAGCTCAAATCCGGCTCCAGCTTCTCTGTAAGCGGCGTCGGCACACAGATCAGTATACAATCGGTCTCGCGGAGACGACTAAAATCGATGGTCACATCAAGCTGTTTCGCATCAATCAGTTCTTTAATATCGCCGGCAGGGATGTGCTTGATATAGGATTCGCCATGAAGCAGTTTGTCGATTTTTCTCGAATCGAGATCAAAACCGGTGACGCGAAACCCTTTTCGGCCAAAATGTATGGCCAGAGGCAACCCAACATAGCCAAGACCGATAATACCGATTCGGGCGGTTCTCTGCTCGATCATCTCCAGTAGTTTTAAACATGTTTCGTTTTTATCGCTCATATTCATGTCCTTTTTTTACCTCTCAACAATTTTTAAGCTTTTAATGCAGCTTCAGCTGAACTCCAATCATAACCAGCACCTCATCTCCGGTGTTTTCCAGTCTCACGATCTGATGCATCGCCGGCGTTACAGACTGGCCTTTATCGAACGAAACGTTCCGACCATTTATGATTGATTTGCCGACGCCCTTAACGACGACAAGATGCACAAGGGATTCATCGGATGGAATTTCACACGTTGAACCGGGATATATGCCATATTTCACGACGCTGAATTCCGGCTTCATTTCTAAAACAGTCAAAGTCCCCCAAGAATGATAAGATGTCTTATGCCTTTGATATTCACGCCTGCCTTTTTCTTTTAGCTTGTTAACGATATTTTTTACATCCCGGCTGGTCTCCATATCGGAAACAAAAACAGAGTCCGGTGTTTCAACAACCACTATGTTTCGTATTCCGTTGGTCGCAATCAGCCGTTCATATCCCATGATAAAACAGTTCCGGGTGTCTTCGGAAATGACATCGCCGTCAATGACATTTCCCTCGGCATCCTTTGGTATGAAATCATAAAGAGATTTCCAAGATCCAATATCACTCCATCCAAAGTCAGAAGGCAAAACCGCCCCTTTATCCGTCTTTTCCATGACAGCGTAATCGATTGAAATATTTGGAAGCTTTCGGTAATCTTTTTCAGATATTACCCCTCCTTTAAACGGTAATTGTTTCATTTGATGAAAAAGTTCAGGATGAAGGAGGCTTAATTCCTGATCCATAACCGATGCTTTAAAGGCAAACATGCCGCTGTTCCAGAAGAAATTACCCGCGTCTATATATCGTTTGGCTGTTTCCAGGTCGGGTTTTTCCACAAATCGTTTTACGGAAAGTGCCCCGAAGGATATTTTTTTGCCGCCCTCGATATACCCGTAGCCTGTTTCCGGGTAGTGGGGGGTTATTCCAAACGTCACGATATAATCCATCTCGGCAAGTTTGACGGCAGCCGCCAGTCGCTCATGAAATACATGCTCATCCCGAATGACATGATCCGCCGGAAAGACGCACAGCACGGCATCGCGCTCATTTGCAAGAACAAGGCGCATCGCCAAGAGAATGGCCGGGGCGGTATTGCGGCCGCAGGGTTCGGCAATGATCTTATTTTCAGAAGTTATGCCGATTTCTTTGATATGCCTTTCAATTTCGTGAACATGTTCTTTCCCGCAAACAATGCGAACATTTTCCATATCCAGGGATAGGGGGAGCCTTTTGATGGTGTTTTGGACGAGCGAATTTTCGCCGATGAATTTGACGAGCTGTTTGGGATAGAGCTCTCTCGATACCGGCCACAACCGCGTGCCTGATCCCCCGGCTAGCAAAACCGGATATACCTTCAGTTTGGTTTTCATAAACTTCCACCTCTTGCGATATCCTTGGCCGCTTCATTTTGATGCCATACCCAGGCGGTTTTGAGAATTGCTTTCAGCTTTTCATGCTGGGGTTGCCAGCCCAGCGATGATCTTATTTTTTCGGAACTTGCAATCAGTCTTGCCGGATCACCGGGTCTCCTGCCCGCTTCTATAACCGGTATGTTTTTTCCGGTCACCTGCTCTGCCAGCTCAATTACCTCTCGAACCGAGAAACCCCGGTTGTTCCCCAGGTTATAAACCGCACTCCTTTTGTCTGACAATAGTGCTTCAAGTGCCAGCAGATGGGCCTGGGTTAAGTCACTGACATGGATATAATCCCTGATACACGTTCCGTCCGGAGTCGGATAATCGGTTCCGTAAATCCTGATATTCTCCCTTTCACCAAGAGCAACCTTGAGTACCAGGGGGATAAGATGGGTCTCACGAGTGTGCCTTTCTCCGATCATGCCGGATTCATCCGCACCCGATGCATTGAAATATCTCAAGCTGACGTACTTTAAACCATAGGCCGCATCACAATCATGAAGCATTTTTTCGACGGCGATTTTACTTGCGCCGTATGGGTTGGTGGGATTGCAGGGATGTTCCTCCGTGATAGGGATTTGCATGGGTTCGCCATAAACTGCGGCTGTAGAAGAAAAAATAAATCGTTTCACACGATATTCGATCATTGCACTCAGCAAAATCGTGGTAGCCGCCAAATTGTTGCGATAGTATTTCAGCGGATTCTCCACGGATTCTCCAACAATTGAAAATGCTGCGAAATGCATAACTGCGGAAATGTTGTGGGTTGTAAATAATCCATTGAGTAGATCGCGATCGCCAAGATCGCCTTTTACAAATGTCCCACCGCGCAAGAGGTCTTGATGACCCGTGGAAAGATCATCCAAAGTGATCACATCATACCCTGCTGAAAGAAGATCCTTTACCATGTGTGATCCGATGTATCCCGCACCGCCGACAACCAGGATCTTTTCATTTTTCATGATCCGCACCTGAATATTTGTCACAAAGGCACTAAGACACAAAGGTCTATTTATTTTTCTTCTTAGTGACATGGTGCCTTATTGGCAGAAGGAATTCTTTCAATCTTTAATAGGAAATCGTCAATTGTTGGCATCCTGAAGTGGATGACCTATCAATAATGGGACTTGATCCAGGTTTGATATTCCCCGCTTTGAACCCGGTCGACCCATTGGCGGTTTTGTAAATACCAATCGATGGTTTCGCGAATGCCGGTTTCAAGTGAAACTTCCGGCCGCCAGTTCAACGCCTGATTCAATTTACTGTAATCGATGGCATATCTTAAATCATGACCCGGCCTGTCTTTGACAAAATCAATTAAATCCCTTCGGCTCCGGCCATCGGGCAGCCGGTGGATGTCATCGAGAATATCACAAATCATCTCCACGAGCGTTATGTTTTCCATTTCACTATTTCCGCCGATATTATAGGTTTCACCGTTTGTCCCAAATTTCATAATCTTCCAGACGGCTGTGCAATGATCTCTGACATAGAGCCAGTCCCTGACATTTTGACCGTCTCCGTAAACCGGCAAGGATTTTCCTTCAATGCCATTTAAAATCATCAAGGGAATCAGTTTTTCGGGAAACTGGTAAGGTCCGTAATTATTCGAACAATTGGATATGGTCACGGGCAGACCGTAGGTTTTATGGTATACACGAACCAAATGATCCGAAGACGCCTTGGATGCCGAATACGGGCTATTGGGTTGATACGATGTCGTTTCCGTGAAATACCCTTGCTTCCCCAAGCTTCCGTAAACCTCATCGGTACTAATGTGATGAAAGCGGATCATCTGACCGAGCCGCGACCTGGCAGCTTCCAGTAAATTAAATGTCCCAACGATATTGGTCTGTATAAAAGCGTCCGGTTTCACAATCGATCGGTCCACATGGGATTCTGCGGCAAAATGGCATATGCCGTCAATCTGATAACCATCAAATATTTCCGCCATCCGCATGCCGTCGCAGATATCGGCCCGAATAAAAACATACCGGTCCGGATATTCTTTTTCGACATCGGCCAGATTTTCCAGATTACCGGCATAGGTCAACTTGTCAAGGTTGACGATACGACCCGTATAATCGGATTCTCTTAAGAGATACCGTATAAAATTTGATCCGATAAACCCGCACCCACCGGTGATCAGCATGTTTTTCATCAGGTTATGTTTCCTTTTGGGTCTCTTTTATCAAAACCTTATGGAAATTTAAAACAAATTCGTCAATATCCGTTTCCCAGTGAGCCATGATATTCATCCCTTTGTCCTTTAAATTCCGGTTTTCGAGAATTGAGTTCATCGGCCGGGCAGCCGGCGTCGGATATTCGAGGGTGGTGCAGGGAATCATGGTATAGGGAACATTCATTTTTTTAAGAAAATAATCCGCTAATTCATACCAGGTGCAAAATCCCTCTGCCGTTGCATGAAAGATTCCTCGATAATTTGTTTCGATAAGTCTTTCAATTTGAAGGGCCAATCGATGTGTCCAGGTTGGTGAACCGAACTGGTCATTCACCACTTTAATGTTATTATCGGAACTCTTATAGGATAATTTTAGCATTGTTTTGAGAAAATTATGACCGCTGATACCGTAAAGCCATGCCGTACGGACGATAATGAACCGGTCGGTGGCGCTTTTAATCGCTTTTTCACCCGCGAGTTTTGTCTTTCCATAATATGAAACAGGATTCGTCTCATCCGTTTCCACATACGGCTCCGGCACGTTTTTGCGGCCGTCAAAGACATAGTCGGTTGAAACATGGATCAACCGACTCCCGTATTTCTCTGTACATTCTGCCAGATTTTCCGCACCGGCGACATTGACTTTCCAAGCATCATCTTTTTCTGTTTCGCATTTATCAACCTGGGTATATGCCGCGCAATTGATGATAACATCCGGCAAGAATTGTTTGATCCGTGTATCCACATCAGGTACATTCGTAATATCCATTTCACCCCGGGCCAGGGCCATGACTTCATGACGCTTGCGAAGAAGGCGATCGCAGTCAGCGCCGAGCTGCCCTTTTGCACCGGTGATCATTATCTTCATGTTTATTTTCCTCCGGAATTTTTTTATAATCCTTACCAAAATTGCTGAAAAAAAAAAGGAAAATATCGCGCCCAATATTAAACGCATCAATAAAAGAAAACTATTGCAAAACAATTTGACACTGTTTTGGAAGGCAAGCTATAAAATGGCAGTAAGATGCGATTCCGGCTGAAGAAATGATAACCTTCCACCTATTTACTGAATTCTGCCGATCATGAAAACTTCGTTGGATACACATGTTGATCAATACCTAAACTACTTGGTTTTCGAAAAAGGGCTGTCTGAAAAAACCATTGAATCTTACAGCAGCGATTTATCCAGATACCTCGATTTTCTCAAACAAAAGAGGGTCACGAACATTGCGGATGCCGAAACCTCATTGATATTAAAACATCTGATCGCCTTGAGAAAATCCGGATTGGGTTCGCGGTCGTGTGCCAGACATCTCATCACCTTGAGAGGGTTTCACAGATTTCTTGCCCAGGAAAAAATTATCGAATTTGATCCCGCAAAGCTTATCGACCTTCCTAAAAGCGGCCTTAAGCTTCCGGACGTCCTTTCTGTTTCAGAAGTCGAGCTTCTTTTAAATATTCCGGATACCAACCAACCCATGGGGAAAAGAAATGCAGCCATGCTCGAACTTCTTTATGCCGCAGGATTGAGGGTGTCAGAACTGGTCAACCTCAAATTTTTGGATGTAAACCTTGAAGCTTGCTTTGTTCGTGTTTTAGGAAAAGGATCAAAGGAAAGGATTGTCCCTTTCGGTCTTTTCGCAAAAAAGAAAATGGACGATTACATTAATAATGCCAGGCCGCTGCTTTTAAAGGATGGTATCAGTCAATTTCTGTTTGTGGCCAGAAAAGGACATCCAATGACGCGCCAAGGTTTCTGGAAGCTTTTAAAGCAGTATGCCATGCAGGCAGGCATCAAAAAAAAGATTACACCCCATAGTTTCAGGCACTCTTTTGCCAGCCATCTCTTGGAAGGCGGCGCCGACTTGAGAACCGTCCAGGTGATGCTGGGCCATGTCGATATTTCTTCCACCCAGATTTATACCCATGTCGCCCGGGATCACCTCAGGCGTATCCATGAAAAATACCATCCAAGAGGATGAGATTTGAAAACAGAAAGTTAATAAGGTAAGAAAATCAGAAGATCGGAGGATTGGAGGCAGCCTACTTTCTTACCTTCTCACCCTCTCACCTTTTTAGTTTTCAAAATCTTTGTGTTAATCCGCGTTTATGCGCGGTTTTTTTATTCTCTTTCCTCTTTTCTATTTCCCATTTCCGAACTTTCCGGTTTTCCAATTCTTTTGCAGATTTCAACGGCCATACAAAAGATGATATCCGGCGATAAATGCTCGGTAATGGTTTTATCGAACAGGATTTTCGATTCTGCCGGAAAGTCTTCATCCCTGTCCCAAAATTGAACCGCTACGAAAATACGCGGCGCGATTCTAAAGACATAAGCTGCATCGGCCATATTTAAAGGAACACCTTGAAGTTTTTCACATATTTCTTTGAATTCTTTAATATTACTTTCATATCTATTTTCAATGATATGAGTGGGAATTTTGTGAGGTCCCCTGAAAAAAGTTGGACCGCCGGGAATATCCTTTTCAGATATCCATTCTTTGCTGATGGCGATGTCTTTTGATCGTAGCAGGTAATAAACAATGAATAGCCCCAGGAGGAGACCGACCTCAGGATTATCGTCGTGAAAACGGATGATTTTAGATTCACGGGGATAGATGCCATATGTGTCGCCCCAAACGGACAATCGATAGCTCTTGGTTTTGAGGTCGTATTCGCATAGTGCATGCCGGCAAACATCTTCCGGATTTCTTTGGGCCAATTCCAGAAAATAGCTTGGATCAATGGACTGTTCCAAGTCATTCGTTGTATTTCTCATATTAAGATCTCCTGATATGACTGAAGCGCAGGGATTTTTTCTGAGACGTCGCCCTAAAGTGCATCCTTATATCAATTGGCAATTATTTGACGCATGTAGAACAATTTGTCGCAATAACGGTTTGTGAAAAAAGTGAACGACCATCGATAAGGACCACCATACGATTGATTATATATGATATTTTTAATAAATACCCCCTTTTTTAGAACCCTGGCATTGGTTTTGCTATCTTATGTCATAAAATGGAGGAACTGTCCAATGAAAGCTATGAATTCAGCCATGGTCCTCGAAGAGGCTCATATCGATTCGGAAGAAAGGTTTGTGCCGTCAAGTAAAGCCGAGTCATTGGAAGGGGTTGCCGATCATTATGATGAGCCCGGATTTTTCTTTAAAGGCGCAGTTTTTGGCCTTTTGTTGTGTCTTCCCATTTGGGCCGTTATATTCTGGCTAATCTTCTGATGATCACAACCGGTCGTTTCTAATCAGACATTACCAAAACTTTTATCTCGTAAAAACCATCAATACGCTGTCTGAGGGACTTATGCAAACCAACAGGGTGATCGTGCGGTTTAAAGACGGTACTTTAATTAAAGGCAATACCAGCGACTTTTTTCCGAATAAGGCTCGTTTTCACATCAATCGTTTGGATGGCAAGATCGAAGAAATTAACCTTGAAGATTTAAAAGCCGTATTTTTCGTTAAGGATTTTAAGGGGAATAAAGATTACCAAGAACAATATGAAGACGCCATCCCCGGTGCAGGACGTAAAATTTTAGTTGAATTTACGGATGCCGAGTCTATCACCGGGTATGCGCTTGGTTATTCACCTGACCGTCAGGGCTTTTTTATAACTCCTGCTGATTTGACCGGCAATAATGTACGAATTTTTGTGGTAAAATCAGCGACAAAAAGTGTTAAATTTCTGTAATACTATCACAAATATTCAGTTCATCCAACTTGCCCTCGAATCCATGGTGATTATAATATGGGTAAAGAATTCTGAATCGAATGGCAAGTCCTCAATGCTCCGATAAATTCAGACGACCTTTCAATGAAACATACAGAGTCCGGAGGTTCGTATGACAACGGAAAACCCGCAAAAGAGAAGATTCATTATGGATCTGGAAAGGCTCAACACTTATAATGCACAAGGATGTCCGGCCTGCGGCAACAAATTCAACCTGGGGGATACTGTCGTTGCCGCATGCGGAACCTGGAATGGAAAAAAATTGATCCACGAAAGTGAAGCAATATTCGACGAAAGAATTTCCGCTTATGTCGATCGAAAGTGTGTTTTGAGTTAGCCGCGGGACGGATTTCGTTCTTTCGAACGGTTATAGCCCTGCCTCTCTTTCCACCTCAGAAGCAATTCCCGTCCAATCATAATCGGACAGTCCATGGGCTGCAGCCTCTGAAAACCGATCCTGCAAAACCCGAGCAAACCGCATGGGCGTATTGCTTTCAGCAGCGGTTTCAGCAACCAATCGGACGTCTTTTTGACCCAATTTGAGTCTGAAGAGCGGTTCCTTATGCTTCTTGTCGAGGATTTGCCGCCCGTAGTTTTGATAAATGGGGCAAGCAAACAGTGTGCTCCCAAGAGCATCAAGCAACTTATCGGGATCGCCGTTGTTTTTTGAAACGAACGTAAATGCTTCGGCCATGGCTTCGATAGAAGAGGCAATGAGAAAATTTGCGGCCAATTTCGCGACATTGGCACTTTCCGGCAAATCGCCGAAATCGAATATTTTCATGCCTATGGTTGCCAACAAAGGTTCGACCCGCTTTTTGGCGTCTTCGTCCCCGGCAATAAAATATGACTGCTTTTCTGCCAAGACAATGTCCGGACGGCCCATTACAGGGGCGGCGACATAATAACCGCCAAAAGATGACTGTTGCCTGGCAAGCCGGGCCGCTGTCCTGGGTAATATGGTGCTCATGGAAACATGAATGCCGTCCTTTCCCAGGCGTTCCGCTAATTGGCCATTTTCTCCGACAACCGCGATTAATGCATCATCCTCCGACACGCAGCTCATCACGATGCCTCCCGGTTGTGCCACATTAAAAGGATCCTTTTCTATTGTCGCCCCCATTTCAACCAGCGAAGATGCTTTTTCAGACGTTCTATTATAAACGGCCAAATCATATCCTGCCTTTAGCAGGTTATGCGCCATAGGGAATCCCATCATTCCGATACCGATAAAACCAATTTTCTTTTTTTCGTTCATATCAATATCTCCTTCTTGTATGAATTATATTCAGATGCAAATCTTGAGTTCTAAACTCTTTTCAAGGCATGGTAACGTATCAGCCCTTCCTGGGCCACAGATGCTACAAGCTTTCCTTTTCGCGTATAGATGCTCCCAAAGTTCAATCCTTTGGCCTTGTGGGCGCTGGGACTTTTCATGACATACAAAAGCCATTCATCCATTCGAAAATCCCGATGAAACCACAAGGCGTGATCCAGGCTGGCGACCTGCATATCGCGCTCCCAGTAACTGTGTCCGTGTGGGTAAAGAGATGTGGCCACAAAACCGAAGTCAGAGGCATAGGCCAGCATATATTGGTGCACCCTGAAATCATCCGGCATTTTGTCGATGGTTTTAAGCCAGGTGTAAGCGATCGGTTCCCTTTTTTCCGGAGAAAAAGGATCAATGGGATTCACCGGTCGAAATTCGATGGGTTTTTTGCACAAAATTTTGTCTCGAATCCGTTCCGGGATCCTGTCCGCAACAGCCATGGCCAGTTCGAGTTCGGAGACAATTCCATCCGGTCCGATCATCTCCGGAATCCCGTCTTGGTGGTCAAATCCGGGCTCATCGATTTGAAACGAAGCAGACATACTGAATATGGCCAGACCTTTTTGTATGGCAACAACGCGGCGGGTCGTAAAACTTTTTCCGTCACGGATACAGTCGACCTCATAGACGATGGGTTTGCTGACATCTCCCATTCTGAGAAAATAAGCGTGCAGGCTATGGGCGTTGCGGTCCGATGGGACGGTTTGATAAGCTGCAGACAGGGCCTGCCCCAGCACTTGCCCCCCGAATACACTGCCAAAGCCCAGATCCTGACTTTGGCCGCGAAAGATATTTTCCTCTATCTTTTCCAATTTCAAAAGCCGCAATAATTCTTCAAGAACATTATTCTCGCTGCAAACGCTCATTATTTTTCCCCTTATTTTTTTTTAAATTACGGAAGCGCTCCCCGTGAGTATATGCGATTTCTTATCGCATCCAGTTCTCATGCTCCGCCACCCACCTGTCTACAGTCTCCTTCAGCCAGCTTCCCAGTCCTTTTGCCATATAAAATCTGGGATATAAAAGATCGTCGTCCGATGGTATCAAATTTTCATCAACGGCTATTCGATGAAGGGTTGTCAAGGGATAAATTCGGATGCCCGTTGTGATTTTCATGGCTTCGATTTTCAGTGAATCCGCGAAAGAAAGGCTTTTCTCAACACTGTCTCTGGTTTCGCCGGGGCCTCCCAGCAAAAGAAATCCCAGGCGTCGGATCTGTTGTCTTCCCAGCATCTTTGAAATGTTAAGAATATCATCGGGCGTGTATTGTTTATTCATTCTCTTCAGCATGCGTTCGGATCCGCTTTCGAATCCCAAGGATACCTCTTTGCACCCTGCCTGCGCCATTTTTTCAATGAGCTCTTCATCCACTTTCCACGGATATAAAATACAGCGCCACCTGATGTTAATATCCGCACGAATTATTCGGTCACACAGCGCTTTTGCATACGCCAACGGAAAGTTAAAGGTATTGTCAACAAAGAAAAAGTTTTTGATTCCGAACGCTGCAACCTGATGAATAACATCCAAAACATATTCGACGGTATGTTTTCTTAAAAGTCGTCCTTCAATGGAAGCCGTAGAGCAGTAGCTGCAATCCATGGCGCACCCCCGGCGGGTCTGTATCGGAAACCATACTTCCTCGATGTTAAAATCGGAAGGAATGGGCAGATGAAGGTTTAACAGAGGCTGTGGATAATCATCCAGATTTTTTTCCAGATCAGGTTTTTTCACAAGGCCGGTTCCCGGCAGATAAAGTCCTGGAATTTCTGAGATATCAGCCTGATGCTCGATTCGCTCTAAAAGCATCACGAATGATTTTTCGCCTTCTCCCTGAATCCCCATATCCGCCTTTAAATAATTCAGCGCGCTCAAGGGAAAGATACTGTATCCGGCCCCGCCCAGTACAACGGGTGCATCTGAAAGATTTCGGCATTCACTCACCACCGCTTTTACCGGATCGAGTAAGAAATTCGATTTTCCCATGATCTGATCGTCGATGTTTCTGACCGATATACCGATCAAGTCCGGTTGGTACGATGATACAGAAGCCTTTACCAATCCGCGAATATCTCCGGCCCTCATCAGATTGACGGTGCTGACGTCATGTCCGGCATTTTGTGCTGCAGCAGCAACATACGCCATTCCAAGGGGCAATACCGGCATGTTGATCCGTTCCGTGTTGGCGGAAATCAGCAGAACTTTCATGGTCTAATCATCCTGTTTTTAACGGCATCGATCGCTCTAAAATCCATCGGCCGGACGTTTATCCATATATCCATTTTTATTCAATAATCTCCGGATGTCAAGCTTGGCACTTCAGGGAACAGAGGAATAGAAGGTAAGAAGATTAGAAAGTGAGAAGGTGAGAAAACACGAAATCTGAGTTCAGAAGGTCGGTTTTTCTTCAAAATCTCCAATCTTCTAACCTTCTTACCTCTCTTACCTTCTTGAAGAAGGCATCTTCGGTCCTTCACGCCTGAATGCCATTTCAGGCTGCAAAACTTGATTCACATACTTAAAGCACTATGGCGCAATGAGCCGCACCGACAAGCGCTGCTTCATCATTCAGAATGACCTTAACAGGAATTTTTTCGAGAAAATCCTTGAATCGACCCTTGTTTACAAATGCCTTCATAAAAATATCTTCTTTGAGCTTGGGCAAAATCTTGGGCGGAATTCCACCCCCTAAAAAAATCCCGCCGGTGGTCAGACCGAACAGAGCAACGTTGCCGGCAACGGCGCCGAAAATGGAAACAAACATTTCCAGTGCTTCAACACATCCGGAATCTCTATTTTCCAGGGCTGCGTCGGTAATGGCCACGGCCGGATCCATCTCTTTCAGTTTCAGACTGAACCCTTCAGATTCATTGATTCGGTCCGAGTCTTTCAACCATTCATAAATATTCACCAAACCTGTCCCCGAAACCACTCTCTCAATGCTCACATGTCCATAACGCCGGTGAAGATATTGCCACAGCTCAGTTTCCGGTTCACTATTCGGTGCAAAATCAGAATGACCGCCCTCCGAAGATATCGGCACATATCGATCTCCATGATATATTAGCATTGCAATCCCCAGACCGGTTCCGGGAGCGACCAGACCCAGATGACGTCCTTTTGCACTTGCTCTTTGATTTAAAGGAAAGAATTCATCCGCATTCAAGAGCGGGACAGCCATTGCCGTGGCGGATAAATCGTTGACAATTCTGACATGTTGAAAGGGAAATTCTCTATGGATCCGATCTTGGGATACTTCCCATGGGAGATTGGTGGTTTTGGATTTGCCGTCGATGACCGGTCCTGCAACGCCAAAGCATGCGCTGCTAACCGTTGCCGGATACATGTGAAGGAATTTCCGGATAATATGCTCCAGATCGGGTGCATCCGGACTTGAAAACGTTTCCATCACTTCTAGCACAGGACGTTGCTGGTCTTTGGAAAAAAGCCCCAGGTTCGTTTTTGTTCCGCCGATATCCCCGGCCAGTACGAGTGTTTTGTCCATCGAAGTTGTCATTGTGGTTAACTCCTGTTATTTTTAATCTTAAGCTCTATCAAGTGCATTACAAGACAAGAAAACAAAATTTTATGCACCGCGGCATAAATTTAATTTTCAAATGCAGTCGGAGCGCTTATATTTAAATGTTATGGGTAATAGAATTGATAAAAGTTACATTCAGCTTATTTGGGTGGTATAATTTTATTAAAACATCAAAAACTAAAACACTTAAATACTTTATGAGTTAAGATTTTAAAGAATTCATCAATTTTACAAAGGAGAATTTATGAAGACCAAACCTGATATCATTAATGAAGTTCGAAGCTTTATGAAAAACAGAGTGATCCTTTCCGCGGCAGAATTAGATTTTTTTTCAAAGCTGGACGGTCATTTTATCTCTGCCGAAGACCTTGCGGATATGCTGGGCCTGGATAAAAAAGGAACCACACGGCTCCTCGACTGCCTGGTTACCTTCGATCTTCTTGAAAAAGAAAAGAACCGTTATCATACGACAGAAAAAGGATCCTATCTCTCATCTAAAAATCCGGAATCCGTGCTTCCCATGATAAACCATATGAATGCCATCTGGGAGAATTGGAGTCGCCTGACGGATATTGTCAAAAACGGGACGAATCCAAATATAAGACCTGTTGTGGACTCTGAAGCCAAAAAAGACCGACACGCCTTTATCGGCGCCATGCATGTTGCGGCAAGGCGTATTTCAAAGAAAATAGCCGAGGCCTACGATTTAAGTGCATCTAAAAATCTTCTTGATATTGGCGGAGGCTCCGGTGCTTATACCATTGCTTTTTTGAAAAAAAATCCAAATCTAAATGCCGTTATTTTTGATCTTGAAGGCGTCATCCCCATAACAAAAGAAAAAATCGCCGAAGCCGGCTTACAGCATAGGGTCCGTTTCTTGACGGGGAACTTTTACGAGGATGACCTTCCCGGCGGATGTGACCTTTCCCTGCTCTCGGCCATTATCCACCAGAATAGCCCTCAGCAGAATTTGGCGCTCTACCAAAAAATTTACCATGCCCTCGTTCCCGGCGGAAGGCTGATCATTCGGGATCATATCATGGATGAATCTCGCACAAATCCTCCGGCCGGCGCTCTATTTGCGTTGAACATGCTCGTCAATACTCCGGCCGGAGACACCTATACTTTCAATGAGGTCAAAGACACGCTTCAAGCAGCCGGTTTTACGGAAATAAAGCTCGCTTTATCAGGGAAAGAGATGGATAGTCTCGTAGAAGCAACAAAACCCGATCAAAAATAGTTCCCTTTCTTTTTCAAAGATCGGGAAGTTCCGTACTCGGTTTATTGAATGAGTCGCTTCCGCATCGCCCTGAGCGCGAGGAACGTAAAGAAAATAAAAAAAACAGTTAAGTATCCGATACTGATTATTGGATCAACCTCGCAGGTTCCGATGCTGAAAAAACGGGCCAGTTCGGCCAGATGATACAGCGGAAAAGCCAGCGCAACAGGCTGCGCCCAAGCCGGGAGATTGGAAACAGGAAAAAAGGTCCCGCTGAACAAAAACATCGGTGTAATAAAAAGAAATATGGGAAGGTTGAACATATCGATGGTCGGGGTTATTCCCGTGAAGAACATGCCGATGGCGCCGAACGCCAACCCGCCGAAAAATGCCATAGGGATCAACAACAGTCCCAGGGGAAATTGAATGAATCCCATCAGACCGAGGACCAACAACATTATTGTTGCCGCGCCTGCGGATTTGGTGGCGCTCCATGCAATTTCCGCGATGATGATCTCTTCCAGAGACAACGGCGTTGCCAACATGCCGTCAAAGGTTTTTTGAAAATACATGCGGACAAACGACGCATAAGTCGTTTCGAAAAAGGCGTTCCACATGACGGCGGTGGCAATCAACGCGGGTGCGATAAAGGCCGTATATGAAAGATCAACACCATCGTAATGCACCTTATCGATCAAGCCGCTGAACCCCAGACCAAACGCCAGAATATAGAACAGCGGTTCAAAAAGCGGCGTCAAAAAGTTCACCTTCCAGATTTTTTTATACACCACCAGGTTTCTTTTCCAGACTCTCAGAAATCGCCATGAAAATACGGCAGGATCGATCATTCTCGGAGTTCCCTTCCTGTTAAGCGTAAAAAAACATCTTCCAGCGTGCTGCTCCGGTAAATACACTTTTCATTGCAGTATTGTCGGCGAATGGTGTCGTTCATTCCCTTTCTTTCGGGATCATACAATATCAGCCGCTTGCCGAGATCGTCATATTCGACGTCATGCTGTTTGATATATTCGATCAAGGCCTGATCCGGCCCTTCGATTTCGATGATATGTTTTCCGGCATGCTGTTCGATCAGGGTTTCCGGACTGCCGTCCACCAGAATTTTGCCATGATCCAAAATAACCAGGCGGTCACAAAGCTGGGTGGCTTCTTCCATGTAGTGGGTGGTGATCACAACCGTCAAACCGGATTTTTTAAGCTCCCCCAGTTTTTCCCAGACCTGATGCCGGGACTGGGGATCGAGCCCGGTGGTCGGCTCGTCCAGTATCAGAAGTTCCGGACGGTTGATCAGCGATCTTGCCAGAATCAATCGTCTGACCATCCCGCCGGACAATTCCATAACCTTGGCATCTTTTTTATGGCTCAAGGCAAAAAAATCGAGTAGTTCTACGGAACGTTCGACGGCCTCTTTTTTGGGAATGGAAAAGTATCCGGCGAACACGAGGAGATTTTGTTTTACACTCAAGTCCGGGTCCAAGGTGTTGTCCTGCTGACAAACACCGATTCTGGCTTTGATATTTCGATAGTCGGTGTTGATGTCCATGCCGAAGATGCGCAGAATGCCGGTGGTCGGGGGTAAATATCCGTAGAGCATGCGAATCGTGGTTGTTTTGCCGGCGCCGTTGGGACCCAGCAGACCAAAAAATTCGCCTTTTTCCACAGAAAAAGAGAGCCCGTTAACCGCCGAAAATCCATTGAATTGCTTGATCAGATTTTGAATTTCTATAATTTTATCCATTGGTTGTATCACTCATCTGGCGCTGTAAAAGCAGTGTTTGTGTTGGATAGGCAAATTCGATCCCCGCGTCCTGAAACTGTTTGTAGATATCGAGGTTGATTGCCTGCTGGATATCCATATAAATATTGTAATCCGGGTTTTGAACCCAGTACACCACTTCAAATTTTAAAGAATAGTCTCCGTATTCTTTGAAGTGAGCGCGATCAAAGCGCACCTGACCTTTATTTTCAATGATGCTGCGAATCATTTTGGGAATTTCGGAAAGCTTCTCGTACGGGGTCTCGTAAAGCACACCGATGGAAAAAACGACACGCCGCTCATACATGCGCTTATAATTGCGAATGCGGCTTTTTAACAAATCGGTGTTTGAAAATACGAGCTGTTCCCCGGAAAGGCTCCGAATTTTAGTGGTTTTAAGACCGATACGCTCGACAGCTCCCAAATATTCATTCACAATGATAAAATCTCCGATGACAAACGGCTTGTCCAGAACGATCACAAAAGAAGCAAAAAGATCCCCAAGTATATTTTGTGCCGCCAATGCCACAGCAATGCCGCCGATACCTAATCCGGCGACGAATGTGCTGATATTTACGCCGATATTTTGGAGTGCAATCAAAATGAATATAACCCAAATCATCAGCCTGAGAAAAAATCCTACGGAGGTCAATGTTGTCACTGCCTCTGCATTGGTGTCGATCTTTTGCTTCCGATAATGCTCAATCCAAAATTCAATCGTGTAAGAGGCTAAAATGGCCACTTGAACAAGGGATATGATGACGAATGCAATTTTTAGGATGTTATCTGCTGTTTCAGGAAGCGTTATTTTCAAAGAGCCGAGGTAAATCGAAAGTATCAAAAAAAAGATGACATGAAATCGACCGGCCAACTCGGCTATCAAATCATCCCATAATGAAATGGTCCCGGCGGCAAAAGAATTCAACTTTTTATGAAGGATATGTTTGACTATGCTTGTCAAAAAATATACGACAACGGTAATAGCGACGGCTAAGAGCCATTCTTTCACTGTATTGTGATATATTTCTTTTTCCAGAAACATCAACACCTCCGATCTGTCGATGTACGATAGGATGCTAATCCGTATCCGAGTGATATTTTAATATAGGAGTGACGTTGTATTTTGGCACTGCATAATAACGCGCCAGAGAGATATTTTAGGATGCGAAACTCGATTCAGATTATTGAATCTTTCTTTTTAAATTTTCGATCATATTTTCATAAGCGCTAATCTGCTTTGAATACCGTTTTCCTAGCCTACTATTTTTATCGATCTGTGACAATTTTTTATTCATCAATTGAACCCGTTTTTCATAAGTGCTAATTCTTGATGCGATTATATTCTCTTGCTGTATTGATCGGCCTGATATCATAGATCTTTTAGCCTTCGTGTATACGAAAACTTTAGAAACAACAGCCTGATTCTTCCCTGAACCGGAATAGATTATGACATGATTTGTTCCTTTTAAAATTTTAGACAATGCTTTATTGAGAGAAACATGAAACATTTTAGTGGTGATTTGTTTTTTTAAAGAACTTGGGAATTTAACATAAATGCCCGTTTTGGCTGAAAGTTCCAAAAGAACATCTTTCAGATCAGCCTTTTGTACCGATAAAGACAGTAAATTATTTTTATAATCTATGTGAAGATTCGGGTTAAATGTCTGTGAATGTGACAAGGACGCTGGACATATGAGATACATAACAGATATGAATAGCGGCAAAAACCCGTGTCTATGCTTATTTAATTTCATTGGCGCATTTTTTAGCGGAATTCCGGATAAAGACGCTCGCTGGCAATTTCTGATCCGGTAGAATACGTATCTTTTCTCTGATCATACGATCTCGTCTTGGGCGAATGGGTCATCCGAGGAGCCCGGATACGAATATTCAATAATCGTTTAGTGAATAAAAATTATATTGATTTATTAACTTATCTGCAGTACAAGATTATTTGAGGTAAAATATTTTTAACAGGAACAAAATGAAATGTCAACCGACGCCGGCGACAATCCGAATACTAAAGACAAAATAGCGCCGTCCGACCAGACCAGGCAAATCATCTTTTCGATCCGCAGGCTGATCCAAGCGAGCGAGCTTTATAGCAAAGAATTAAACAAAAAATATCGGATCAGCGCAGCACAACTTAACTGCATCTTGACACTCTATGAATATGGCCCGTTGCCGCCATCCAAAATCGCCCAACATATGATGGTCAAATCCAGCACCGTCACCGGTGTAGTCGACCGTTTGGAAGAAAAAGGCCTTGCGGAACGGATGCGAAACTCTCCGGATCGCCGCATGATTATTATACAACTCACCGAAGCCGGGAAGAAATTGGCCGAAAATGCCCCTCCCCCCATCCAGCAAAAGATCATCGACGGTTTGAAACAGACTGGAAATGTCAAAAAAGAGCAAATTGTGTATGCCCTGAACATGCTGACCGACATGTTGGATGTCCAAGACTTCGAGGTTAAAT
Source organism: uncultured delta proteobacterium (assembly GCA_963778575.1). Classification (GTDB taxonomy): domain Bacteria; phylum Desulfobacterota; class Desulfobacteria; order Desulfobacterales; family UBA11574; genus UBA11574. The sequence continues at coordinate 75,554 of CAVZUV010000019.1, forward strand.
AGTGTTTTAAATTCATCTTTTTTTCGATCGCCGAGCCCCTCTGAACAACCCTCCCCAACTTGCATATTTATGAAAAAACTTTACAAAGGACTTTTACATGTATAATATTTTTAACTAAAATATTCTAAACTAAATATATTCAAGAAAGTTCTCGGAGAAATGATGATGAAAATTCAGAACAAGCGAAATCTTTTGAGAAAGATTCGGTTTCTTTTTTATGTGTCAGTCATTACGTTATTTCTTTTTATAAACCTATCGAATGCTGCTTTTGCATTGGAACGCCTTACCGTTTCAGTCTCCGATGCGAATATCCGCTCCGGGCCCGGAACGAACTATGATATCCTTTGGGAAGTCAATAAATACTATCCAATAAATGTTATTCAGAAAGTTGGGGCCTGGTTTCGGTTTGTCGATTTTGAAGGAGATGAAGGATGGATAAAAAGTTCTCTGGTTCGTAAAATACCATCGGTTATTACCATTAAAGAAAATTGCAATATTCGCTCAGGTCCCGGCACCAAATACAGCGTTGCATTTCAGGCTGAAAAAGGCGTTGCGTTTAAAATCATCAAACGAAAAGGTAGTTGGATATATGTGCAGCATGCAGATGGAGACAAAGGTTGGATTTATAACGCTATAGTATGGTAATCCGCGATTATTTCGTTCAAGAACAAAGACATAATGCTGCTTTGAGGGGAATTGAGGATCAGACTCTAAATCGGCGGAAATTATTGCTGATTACCCTGTCAAAATTGTTTTTTTTCGATGAATCCTTATATTAATGTGAAAAGAATGAAGGGATTTTTAATGAAACCGACAAAAAACATTAAAAATAAAAATCTAACGACAACCGGGAATTCATCATCGGAGATCGAGACGATTCTTAATACATTACGCAAAAGAGGCGTCACCGCAATCCTCACCATGAACAAAAAAGCCCAGATGACAATGTCAAACTGGGCGCATGATCTCATGAATCAATACAACGCGGTCCTCAAAAACAACCCCATGAAGCTCAAAGACATCTCGAGACTTCCATGTTCGAAAATCGATGCCAAGCTGGCCATTAAGCTCTTGCTGATGGCATCTGTCAAAAAAGATACGGAGCCTGATACGGTCGTTGATTTCAGAAATAAATTTGTCAGTTTGGGTTCGTTTCAATCAGTTGATCAAAGGGATCTCCTAAAATTAATGGATGTTGACGTGTCGTCTTTCCCGGGGCTCAATAAATATATGAATTTGATCATATCCGAACAGAAGGTTTTGCTTCACGAGATCAACAGCTTTATTGAAGACATTCGAAAAATTAAAAAGAAGGTGTAAAGTGATCCTTGTTATCGGTGAAATTCTATTCGATGTATTTGAAGACGAAAAGCGACTCGGCGGGGCGCCTTTTAATTTCGCCTATCATCTCAAAAATCTCGGATTCCCGGTGCGTTGTATCTCACGCATTGGGAAGGATGCCCTTGGAAAAGAAATCTTAAACATATTAGAACAACATCATTTTGACAGCCATGATATTCAAATTGATGACAGCCATGATACCGGAACCGTTACCGTTCAACTCAGCGCGTCCGGCAATCCGACCTTTCACATCAACACCGACGTGGCTTATGACTATATCCGTTATCTTCCTAAAGCGCATTCATCTCTTATGGATAAAGCCGACGTTATTTATTTCGGAACGCTGGTGCAAAGAAGCAAACAGGGATTCGAGAATATCCAGAAATTCATGAAAAACCGACGCCCTGATACCCTTTGCTTTTATGACATCAATCTACGGCAGGGCTGTTATTCCAGCAAGGTGATTCTCACATCCCTTGAACATGCCGATATACTGAAACTGAATACCCAGGAACTTGATGAATGCAAGGAAATCTTTCGATTCTCAAAAGATAATGATGCGTTTATTCATTTTTTGATGGATCAATACGCACTTAAAATTGTGGCGGTAACCGGCGGGGATAAAGGGAGCGAATTATACACCAGAGACGGTTATTTCCAATCAAAAACAAACCGGGTTTCATCAATAGTCGACACCGTCGGCGCCGGAGATGCCTATTCCGCAATGCTGGTCGTTGGGATAATAAAAGGATGGAAACCGGATAGAATGTTGTCCATGGCATCCATGTTTGCATCCCGCATCTGTGAAATCAGAGGCGCGGTTCCCAAATCCCGGAAATTTTATGAACCGATAATAGAAATGATTGAGAATGGAGGATAGCATGTCTGCCAAAGGCCTTTACATCCAAATGATCAGCGTTCATGGTTTGCTTCGATCTGAAAATATGGAACTGGGTCGTGATGCAGATACCGGCGGTCAAATTAAATATGTCATTGAATTGGCAAACGCCCTCAGTCAACATGGCCGAGTGAGACAGGTCGAATTGTTTACGCGATTGATTTCCGATAAAGCCGTATCCAGAGATTACGCCAAACCCATTGAACATGTGAATGACAAATTTAAAATTGTAAGAATTCAGTGTGGTGGGCGGAAATACATGCGAAAAGAACTTCTATGGCCGCACCTGGATGAATTTGTCGATAAAACCATTAAATATATCAAGCAACAGAAAATCATGCCCGACATCGTTCACGGTCACTATCCCGATGCAGGATATGTGGCCATGCAGTTGGCGGACATTTTTGGAATTCCGCTGATTTACACCGGACATTCCCTTGGCCGCTCTAAATTAAAAAACCTGTTGAATAACGGTATGAATATAGCCGATATCGATAAAAAATTCAAAATTGATCACCGCATAAACATGGAGGAAGAAATATTAAAACATGCAGATCTGATTGTTTCAAGCACCCATCATGAAATCAAAGAGCAATACGCTCAATACGAGAACAAAGAGATTCCCCGATTTACTGTCATTCCGCCTGGATTGGATATCGAGACATTTTATCCTTTTTATCGTGATATCTTGTCGGATACAGAAAAAGATGAAGCCAGAATGTATGCCCATGCCTCGCTACTGGAAGAACTCAACCGATTCTTGATGCATCCGGATCGTCCGTTGATTCTGTCTTTGTGCCGGCCTGACAAACGAAAAAATATTGCCGGTCTGATCACAGCATACGGCGAAGATTTGGCGCTTCAATCCATGGCTAATCTGGCTGTTTTTGCAGGAATTCGCAAAGACATTTCAAAGATGGAAGACAACGAGAGAAACGTTCTTACGGAAATTCTTTTGTTAATGGACAAATACGATCTTTATGGAAAGATTGCCATTCCCAAAAAGCACGACTTTGAGTATGAAGTGCCGGAACTTTACAGGATTGCCGCTGAAAAGCGAGGGGTATTTGTCAACTCCGCACTGGCCGAACCATTTGGGATTACGCTCATTGAATCGGCCGCCTGCGGTCTGCCCATTATTGCGCCCAATGACGGCGGTCCAATGGATATCATCAATAACTGTAAATGTGGGCTACTGGTTGATACAACGAATATCAAGGAATTGGCAGGGGCCATCAAACAAATCATTTCAGACAGCAACAAATGGAAGCAGTATTCCAAAGCCGGGGTATTGAACATCAGAAAATACTACACATGGAAAACCCATTCAGACACCTATGTCAGCGAAATTAAGCAAGCGATTAAAAACCTTGATACGGAAAAGATGAAGGTCGCGGAACCTTCGGATGCCATCGGCAAACGTTTGGCCAAACTCAACCATTTTATTATTTCGGATATCGACGACACACTCATCGGGGAAGAGAACGACCATCTCGAAGAATTTCTGGATGTATTAAAGAAGCATCGAAAAACCATTGGATTCGGCGTTGCCTCCGGACGGACCGTCGATTCGGTCAGGGCGTATCTTGAAGAAAACGGCGTCCATCCTCCGGACATTATTATATCGTCTGTCGGCGCGGAAATTTACTACGGGAAAAACATTCATTATGCCAAGGGCTGGTCGACCCATATATCCGCCAAATGGGACAGAGAAAAGATCGTCAGAACACTTGAGAAACTTGGTTTTTTAACCTATCAGGAGGAATCAACCCAGCGCCAATTCAAAGTCAGCTATGACATGCGGCCGGGAAAAGACAGGCTGGCGAAAATTCATGAGCGCCTGCTTCGCAATAAATGCCGCTATACACTCATCTATTCTCACAATAAATATCTTGATATCCTTCCCTACCGGGCATCAAAAGGAAAGGCACTGCGCTATCTCAGTTATAAATGGGAAATTCCTTTGAATAATTTTCTGGTATGCGGAGGTTCAGGCAATGACGAGGAAATGCTTCGAGGCGATCCGCTCGCCGTCATTGTCGGCAACTACAGCCCTGAACTTGAAAAGCTCAAAGGGCTGCGGAATGTCTATTTTGCAAAGCAAAAATATACGGGTGGGATTTTAGAGGCCATTCAACATTATAACTTTTTAGAAAAAGCGGAACACAGGGCTGACTGATAATGAAGAATTTACTGGGATCACTGATTAGAAAAAACGAGCACAAAGATTTCAAAGAACTCATCTCTTTTATGTCGAATCAGCATCAAACGATATATTTAAGAAACGGTATCATCCACTTGTTCCGTGCGTATTGTGACAAAAATCGGAAGACAAAGAATTTTCGAGAAAACTCTTCGTTGTTTCAATTTTTCAAAAAATCACAGGAGATTTTTATAACCAATGAACATCTCGTATTGATGCATCGCTGGGCCATTGCAAAGTACCGTTTTTATATGGTTCGCCGGGATGGAGAATACATGGAAGAAATCTCACTTCCTAAATATTTGGATTTAAAAGATTATTATGCACAGAAAAAGAGAAGCGACGGATATCATCTTCATATTGATTTTATGCCGTTTTATGATTTCGCGCCTTCGCTCCGCGATACTCGCTCCATAGGAAACGGCATCCGTTTTTTGAATCGATACTTGAGCAGCAACATCTTTAGCCGGCCTGAAGAGTGGAATACAAAACTGTTCGATTTTATTAAGCTTCATCAGTTTAACGGCCGGCAACTTCTGATTAACGGTGTATTCACCAAGGACTTTGACACATTCTGCCTAAAACTGGAACATCTCTTGGAATGGCTCAGAAAAAAGAAACCTGAAACACCATTTTCCAGCGTTGAAACAAGAATGAAAAAATCCGGATTCGAGGTCGGTTGGGGCAATACCGTGGGCCGGATTATCGAAACCGTTGAAACCCTGCTCGATCTCATCAATGAACCCACCGATAAACTGCTGGAGCGATTCATATCCCGCGTCCCCGTGCCGCTGATTTCAAAAATTGCCATTATCTCACCCCATGGCTGGTTTGGACAAACCAATGCACTGGGCAAACCCGACACCGGGGGGCAGGTGATTTATATCCTCGACCAGGTGAGAGCCCTGGAAAAGCATTTGAAAACTGAAATTGAATTGACCGGCTTGGAAATCGACCCCAAAATTATTGTCCTGACCCGGTTGATCCCTGAAGCCGAAGATACGACCTGTAATCAGCGCAAGGAAAAAATTTTTCATTCCGATAACGGCTGGATATTGCGGGTGCCGTTTCGGGATAACCAGTATAATGTGGTCAAACACTGGATCTCTCGTTTTAAGATCTGGCCTTATCTGGAAACATTTGCAGAAGATGCATCAAAAGAACTGCTCGGCGAATTTCAGGGACGTCCTGATCTGGTGATCGGAAACTATTCGGACGGAAATTTGGTGGCGTCATTGTTATCGGATAAGTTTGATGTCATTCAATGCACTATTGCACATGCCCTGGAAAAAACAAAATATGCATTTTCCGATATCAGCTGGCAGGACAAGGAGCCAGATTACCATTTTTCAATACAATATACCGCCGATATTTTTTCAATGAACAAATCGGACTTTATCATCACCAGCACATTACAGGAGATTATCGGTACGGAAGATACCGTGGGTCAGTACGAATCCTATCAATTTTTTACCATGCCGGATCTGTGTCAGATTGTCAGCGGCATCAACCTGTTTGCACCAAAATTCAATGTCATACCGCCTGGCGTTGATGAAGAACTGTATTTTCCTTACTACGAGAAAGAAAAGCGTATCGAACATAAATGGCAGCAATGGGAAAAGCGGCTTTTTTATGATGAAACAGAAGATATTTTTGGAAAGTTGGACGATCCGGATAAGCCCCCTATTTTCACCATGGCCCGATTTGATAAAATTAAAAATATCACCGGCCTCATTCATGCATTCGGCATGAGTAAGAAACTTTTGCAGTCGTGCAATCTCATTTTCGCTGCAGGAACGATTCATGTTAAAGACTCCAGCGATATTGAAGAGAGAAGCGAAATTACCAAAGCATACGATCTCATAAAGCGATTTAACCTGCATGGTAAAGTTCGTTGGCTCCCCAGTATCAACAAGCTGGATACCGGTGAGGTTTACAGAATTATTGCCGACCACAAAGGGATCTTTGTCCAGCCGGCGCTGTTTGAGGCCTTTGGTTTAACGGTCATTGAAGCGATGGCCTCAGGATTGCCCACCTTTGCACCCAAATTCGGCGGACCCCTTGAGATTATTGAATACGGGATCAATGGATTCTTGCTGAATACGAGCAAACCTGAACTGATATCAAAAAGCCTTGAACATTTTATCGAACAATGTGAAGCCGATGAAAATTTGTGGAAAACCATATCCACAAACGGAATCCAACGCGTTCAGGATCGATTTAACTGGAGATCCTACAGTCAGCGTCTCATCAACCTGACTAAACTATACGGATTTTGGAGATACACCGTTTCAGGCAAAGGGATGCTGGAACTGGATCGATATTGTGATCTGATTTATCACTTTCTGCTTAAAGAAAGGGCCCAACAGGTTGAAACCATTCCTTAAAGGCCGGAGGCAGGGAATTAGAAGCCGGAAGTCAGAGGTCGGAAGTCGGAGATCGGATGCAGATAATCAATCATCAATCAACAATCATAAATCAACAATCCAAAGGGATTACCGTGATAAAAGCACCTTTGCCCACGATAAAACTACTGTGATGATTGTAGCGGCCAGGCAGTAGATCTGATGTCTTTTTTTCAGAACGTCTTTCAAATACAGCACCCAGACAAGTCCGAGACAAATTCCCGCTATAAAGCCGAACAGATGTGCCATAAGATCCGAGTGTTCGCCTGAACCCAGAAATGCGAGCAGCGCCAGGCCGCCGGCAATGGGAAGCCAGGCTTTCATCTTTTGACCGGGGATTTTTATCTTCCTGTAAAGCTGATATGCAGCCAGAATACCGACAGCGCCAAATACGGCGGTCGATGCGCCGATTGAAATATGTCCGTATCGGAACAGGGCTGCATCGGCGAGGTTTCCCAAAATCCCGGTCAACAGTATCATCAACCAGCCGGCACCCGCGCCCGTTATGTTGCACACTGCAGTGCCGAATATGGCAATGCCGGCCATATTACCCACCAAATGCGGATAGCCGGCGTGCAGCATCAAAGCAGTAACGGTCCTGTAAAGTTCTCCGTTGAGAATATCATGGGAAGATGCGCCATATTCCCTGAAAATTCTATCTGCGTTGCCGGTCATGTTCACTGCGATATGGCATGCCAATAAAATCAGGCATACCCATATGCCGGTGAAAGTCTTCTGATATGTTTCTGTTTCCTGCTCATCCAGCATCGGAACTTGTGGATTCTCTTCAATATATTGCGCGATAAGTTCCAGAGCTCTGTCGCGGATCTTCTCATCAACCCAAATTTCCCAGTCACTGCCGGATCTTTTCACGGAATACGGCAGACCATAGGCGTCCAGCACCAATCCATAGGTGTCAGCCTGATCCTGGGTGAGGTTTTCATATAATATTTCGATCATCAGTAGTAAACAATCCGGGCTCAGCTGTACATATTTTCAAAACTCTGCATATAGAAATATTTCCCAACCTCCACCAAGGATTTAGGTTTGAGAATTATTGCTTCTTTTAACGCTTCAGGTGAAAACCTGATTTCCAAAGGAGGACCAAAAGGTGTTTCTATTTTTTTAAACTCCACGATTGCCAAAACCGCATTGGGCTTTAACAAGCGTTTTACTTCTTTTTGGAAGCCGTCTGTCTCGCTTTTTGAAAATCCGTGAAATACGGTTGAAAGATAAATAAGGTCTACTGAAGCACCTTCTATCCTTGTTCTTTTGGTTATATCCCCTAATATAATTCCGAAATTAAATTGGCAAATTCTGTGTAAAGGAAAAGAATGAACGCAAAGGCCGGAATCCGGCCACCGGCGGGAATTTGATGCTTGAGCCAAGGAAAGTTGCGACCTTTAAATGTTCCGGCAAGTTAAGGGACAAGATTAATGGTTAATAGTCCATTTTAATAACGGCATGTCATAAAAAATGGACATGTTTGTTAAAGCAGCCTGTGAGGCAAGCTCTCCGTTTGGCCCGATGGGGTGATCTCCAGATAATCCAGTTTCCTCTGTAACTCGGCAATATTGGCTGCACCGCCGTATGTCAGCCCGGAGCGCAATCCGCCGATGATATCGGAAATAACTTTGTCTTCATCTTCGCGGTACGGGACCTCAATTGAAACGCCTTCAGAAGTTTTCCATTCCGATATGCCGCCATGGAACTCTTGTTGGATTTCGCTGCTCGCCATTCCCCGGTAGGTTTTCACCTTTACTTCTTCTCCATTTTTATCTGTTTTACGAATCACAGGTCCGGGGGTCGGCCTTGTGCCTGCCAGCATGCCGCCCAGCATAACGAAATCCGCTCCGAAAGCCAGTGCTTTGACAATATCCCCCGGATATCGGATCCCACCGTCTGCCACAACCGACCGGTCAACCCGTGAACAATTTTTTATTGCTGTCAGATTGGGCACACCGAAACCCGTCTTGATTCTTGTCGTGCAAACCGAACCGCCACCGATACCCACTTTGACAATATCGGCTCCGCAGGAAGCAAGATGATCGGCTCCAGCATAAGTTGCCACGTTTCCAGCCATGATGCAGGCTTCATCACCCAGCATCTCGCGAATGATTTTGAGGGTTCTTCCCACATACTTAGCATGGGCATGGGCAACATCAAGGCAAAATAGATTTGCGCCGGCGCCCCTCAAAGCTTCAACCCGTTCCAAGTCCTTGGCCCCACAGCCGACAGAAACAAACGTCGGGTACTTGCAATCTTTGAACATATTCACATTGTTTTCTATAGACAAATAACGATGTAAAACGCCGATACCGCTCTTAGCTCCGATATAATTCGCCATGCTCGCCTCTGTGATGGTGTCCATGTTTGCGGTCATCAACGGCAGCTTAAGAGATAGTTTATTCTTTTTGCATGTCATTGAGATATCGACAACTTTTCGGGATTCCCAGTGGTTGTATGACGGCACCAAAAGAATGTCGTCATATGTAAGCGCTTTCATCTTTGTGTGTTCTCCATTTCGCTTTATTGCATTCTATGGCGACAATCTTCATAATTTTACAGCAAGCCATCCGACAAACAATACAACAATCCAGGCAAAAGAAATGGCCCAGAAAAAATTCTTCCAATGATCTCCGAGGTAACGTTTGGTGGATTGAATGACCCATGTCCAATTGAACCAGACATGAAAAACAAGCAAAATTAAAAATAACAGCGACAGCCATAGATGGATATCCGCCCATTCATGATGGTGAAGTCCGAGAAAATAATTTTGAAAGGCACGGCCTTGTCCTTTTGGAATCACAAATCCCAACAGAAGCCCCAATACCGCAATTGACGTGATGTCGACGAAAAGTGTGACATTAATGAAATATTTAAGGGTATTCTTTTTCAAAATGTTCTCCTTTACCTTGCCAAAAGAATGGAAACCCGGAACGTTAAGATGTTTTTGTTCATATCATGAATACAATTTAAATTAAACAGGTTATATCAATATCCCAAAAATGCTACCAAATATTACACTTCCTCTGAACAGCAGTTAAGCTCTTTTTAATTTTAACCTTACACTTTGTAAAGAAACAAGCAAAAATTTGACTTTCGAGTGTGAAAGTGTTTTGTTATTAAAATCCTTTAAGCATTTTATAAAATTACCGCGGATGAATCTTGAGAATTTTATCCCTTACCATAATTTTCGTTAAAGGCAATTTGATGAGAAAGATGTAAAATACATATGAAAAAAACGATTTTTCTGATCCCGATACTGATGTTGGTTTTGACTTACAGGGCTTTGGGGGCGCCGGCCAATCCACTGGAACTCCCTTCGCTTTTAAACTCCGTTAAAAATATGAAAACCCTCTCTTTTTGCAATGAGCGCGTTCCCATGGAAAACCAGGACGTTTTGGAACGCTTGGAAAAAGAGCTTTTGCTCTCCCTTGGAGATCGACCCCAGGTGATTCTTTGGCTGAAGCGCTCCCGACGATATCTGCCGATTATCGAAAAGATTCTCAAAAAAAACAACATGCCAAAAGATCTCAAGTATATAGCCGTTGCCGAAAGCGCCCTTCTCTCCTATGCGGGCTCCAAAGATGGGGCCATCGGATACTGGCAGATTCTGCCGGATATCGGGCGGAGGTACGGGCTGATCATCAACGATACCATGGATGAACGGCGAAATATATTTGCCTCCACGCAAGCGGCAATCGCGCATTTAAAGGCCCTTTATCAATCCATGGGGTCCTGGACCCTGGCAGTTGCGGCCTACAATATGGGCGAAGAAGGACTTGAGGCTGAAATTATGGTGCAACACACCCGGGATTATTACCGGCTCTATTTACCCATTGAAACCCAGCGATTTATCTTCCGCATTCTTTCGGTCAAATTGATTTTGTCGAATCCCGATCAATTCGGCTTTCATCTTAAGGATACAGACTATTATCCGCCCCTTGAATTCGATAAGATCCAAGTTGACTGCTTTCAGGAAATTCCGCTGGACCTTGTTGCAAAAGCATCCGAAACCGATTTTAAAGTGATCAAGGACCTTAATCCCGAAATTCGGGGCCATTATCTCACCGAAGGGAGTCACACGATTCTGATACCAAAAGGGGCAAAAAATGGATTCAACGCACGCTACAAAAAGCTGGTCAAGGTGTATGAAGAAAGGAGAACCGACCGGATCTACATCATTAAAGAGGGGGATAATCTGTCATCCATCGCCGAAAAATTCGATGTGCCCCTGGCCGCCTTGATTATCTGGAATCGTATCGACCTGAACAAGCCCATCCATCCGGGAGACCGGCTTATTATTTACCCTAAGGAAAAAACCTTTGGAAAGGATACACATGATTAGAAGGATACTTTGTGGGGCACTAATGTAATTAGGAGGTGAAAAAGTCCCGTAAAACAAGAAGTTAAGAAGGTTAGAAGATCAGAAGGTCGGAGATTCTAAGACATGCCAACCTTCTTACCTTCCCACCTTCTCACTTTCTTTATCTTCACTTTTTTGATTTCTCATCAAAAGCTACTACCATTTCACAGGTACGCGAACCGTTTTTTTGGCCTTGTTCATAAAAAGCAGGTACCCGTTTTTTTGGCCGTATAAAAAAAGATCCCTGGTAATCTCGACATCTTTTTTACAGTAATCGATGATGTCCCGGATGCGACCCTGCTTCCACCACTGAAGGGCCTGGAGTCCGTCTGCTGTCTTTTCTTTGCCCAGGGTTACCTTGGCCAGATGATCCAGAGAAAGGCGGTATCCGAGCCGATTGTGGATTTCTTCAAGGATATCCAGGGTGGGAAGGCTCCCAAAGTTAAAATCCGAATACCCTCCCAGCACCCGGAAGTCGAATCGCTTGACATTAAACCCCACCACCAGATCGCAATTTTTCAAGTGTTCGACAAGTTCGTTCACCTGTTTATCCAAATACTCGAAGTATAGATCTTGTGTTGAGTCATACAACACGGCGCAGCTTATCCCCATTAGATCCGCCCGATGCCAGCCGCCGACTTCCTGGGCGGACCGCTGCGTTTCGACGTCGAAGATACAGACTCGGAGGCTCGATTCACTGACCGGAATATTTAACGCCGGTATTGTTTTATCTTTGTTCTTTATCCCTTTGCTTCTTGCATACATTCTTTTTCGAAGCAGCCGCTGATGCCCCACGGACTCCTTGTCCCTTGTTGCTGCCGGTGCTTTGACAAGCAAAGGGATTATTTTTTCAAAGGGTCGAACGTTTTCTGTTGGGAAGGACGTGCGGGAAAGACTTTTTTTCGGGGTTTTTGAATCCTGTGCAAATATAATCTTATTTAAAATAAAAATTGCTGCCGTCTTATCAATGGGCCGGTTGCCGGAACCGCACTTTGGAGAATGAACACAGGAAGGGCACCCTGATTCACACGGACATTCACGGATCACGTCAAGGGTATTTTCAAGCAGATCTTTTGCCCTTATAAAGGCCTGCCTGCTCAATCCGGCACCACCTGGAACTCCGTCGTAAATAAACACCGCTGCACAGCCTACCTGGGGATGAATCGGGGTTGAAATGCCACCGAGGTCGTTTCGGTCGGCCATCACCAGCAGGGGAAAGATACCGATGGACGCATGTTCAACGGCATGAATTCCACCCATAAAATGAAGATATTCCGCTTCAGCCTGCCTCTGGACATGAAGCGGTATTTTGAACCACAAGCCTTGAGTTTCAAAAATCAACGGCGGTAAATCCAGGGAGACGACGCCTAATCTTCTTTTGGCATGTATCCGCCATTTTTCATATCCTATTACTTGATCTGTAACTTTAAGTTGTCCGGTATAACACTCTGTTCCAAATATATTTTTTGAATCGTATATTTCAAGTATTTCCGTATTTTTTTCAGACCTGACCCGGGTATAATAATCCACCTTGGCTCTGGACACTTTTACGGTTTTTGTATCCAGATCCAAAAGGTCCACAAGGAATGTGTCGCCTTTGTGAAGATAAATCGCGCCGGGGTGAGTCTCCTTGAATGCTCTGAATTCGTCTATCTCTCCTTTGTGTTTTCCGGTCTTGCTGCTCACGATATTATAACGGTTTCCTGTTCCTCTGAGATTCACATGCCGGTGGGGCGCTGTCCGGCTGGAATAAAATTCCGTCCCATCCTCGCTTGTTAAAAGCGCATTGTTTTCCTCAAGCGTGCGGATCGCTTTTTGAACATGTTCGTCGGACGCAAACGGCTCATCTATCTTTAGCGGCAGTTCGGCTGCCGCACAGACGACATGCTTTAAAAGGATCTCGGTATTGAATGGGTTGACCACCGCAGCTTCGGGCTCTTGTTTCAGAAAAATTTCCGGATGCCGCATAAAATACTGGTCCAAGGCATCTTCTCCGGCAATCAGCACCAAGGTGGAATCCTGTCCGCTACGCCCTACCCTTCCACCCCGTTGCCAGGTGGCCACCACGGTTCCAGGATACCCCACCAGCAGACACAGATCCAGATCTCCGATATCAATGCCGAGTTCAAGGGCACTGGTGGATATCACGGCCAGCAGTTCGCCCCTGGAGAGTTTGGCTTCGATTTCTCTTCGCTCTTCAGGAAGGAACCCCGCCCGATAAGCGCTGATCCGGTTCGTGAACGGTCCGGATTGACTCCCGGCCCAGATGGCGATCAATTCGGTGAGTTTTCTCGATTGGGTATACACAATGGTACGCAGCCCCCGGTGGAGCGCGGCTTTCAAAAGCAGTATGGCGGTCTGAGCCGGGCCTTGAATGGGGTTGATAAAAATAACGTGTTTTTTGCCCAAAGGAGCACCGCTTTTTGTGATGGTGTCGACGTTCAGGCCGGTGAGTTGTCGGGTCAGTTGAGCGGGATTGGACACGGTGGCCGAGCAAAACACAAAGGTCGGGGCAGCGCCGTAATATGCGTATATCCTTTGAAGCCGTCTAAAAACCTGAGCCATGTGCGAACCCATGATGCCCCGATAGGTATGAACCTCATCCACCACCACCATTTCCAGTTTGCTAAAAAAATCGGACCATTTTTGGTGATGAGGCAAAAGGGAAAGGTGGATCATTTCTGGATTAGTCAACAATACATTGGGCGGGGTTTCTCTAATGCGTTTCCGATGCCAGGCGGACGTGTCTCCATCATAAATGGCAATTGTGGGCGATATCTCCTTGGTGTATCGGCTCAGTGTTTCGAATGTGCGCAGTTGATCCTGGGCAAGGGCCTTTAACGGGAAGATATAAAGGGACTTTGAATCGTGATTTTTGAGTATATTTTCCAAAACAGGAAGATTGTAAATCAACGTTTTACCGCTTGCGGTAGGGGTGGCGACCACCACATGGCGTCCGGAACGGATTAAATCAACGGCATCCGCCTGATGCCGGTAAAGATCGCGTATCCCTTGAGATGTGATGATGTGCCGAATCTGCCCGGGCCACGGAAGTTTCGGCTGAGACAGGCGGGCGGGTTCATCCGGCAATATTTTATGGTACACTACCTGAGATCCTAAACGTTTGGAAGAAACAAGGGATTGGACATACTCTTTGATGTCAGTTTTTTGAGGCATAAATGCTATAAATCACGTTCATCTTACTTTATTGACTTGAAAAATGGAAAATCTGTATATATTATAGATTCATTTCATATGGCATGACGCCATCTGGTTTGCAAGAGAAATAAAAACCCGTTTACAATGGATGTTTTCAAAATTTGCACTTTAAATAAAGGATTTAGTCTCTTGTTTTTGAAGTTTTTAAAAGATCCTTAGGTATCATGACAAACCAAATTATTGTATTAATAGTCTTGCTTTTTCTGTCCGGTTTTTTCTCATCAGCTGAAACCGCCCTTTTCTCCATCAGTCGAACAAAAGCCAGGCATTTGGCTAAAAACAACAACAGGGCTTTCATTCTGATCAAACAGATGAAAGATGATCCGCATCGACTCCTTTCCACGGTCCTGATCGGAAACAATGTCGTTAACGTTGGCGCAGCGGCCCTGGCGACATCCATCGCCATCCATTATTTTACAAATTATGCGGTAGGCGTTGCAACCGGTGTCATGACCTTCCTAATTCTGGTTTTTGGAGAGGTGATGCCGAAATCCATCGCCACACGAAATAATGTGCTCATTGCAAGAATGACCATATATCCCATCTATTGGTTCTCGGTTCTTTGTTATCCGATTCTTATTTTCTTAAATTTTATTCCCAAACTCACCGGAAAAATCAAAAAAACCCCTACGGTCACCGAAGAAGAGCTGATGACTTTTGTCGAAGTTGTTGAAGAAGAAGGCGAAATTAAAGAAGAAGAAAAAGAACTTATTCACAATATTTTCGAGTTCGATGACACCAATGCTTCGGAAATCATGACGCCAAGAGGCGACATGTTTGTCATCGAAGCCGATGAAAAACCGAATTTTGAACAGATTATCGAATCGGGTTTTACAAGAATTCCGGTTATTGAAGGCGATGTCGACCATGTTGTCGGCATTCTGAACATAAAAGACCTTTTTTTACACATCATTACTTCCGGCAACGAAATTGACGTCCGCAAAATTATGACAGCTCCTTATTTTGTTCCGGAAAATAAAAAACTGGACAAGCTGCTTCATCAGTTTAAAAAAAGAAAACACCATTTGGCCATTGTTGTCGATGAGCATGGCGGCGTATCCGGTCTCATAACTCTTGAGGACGCCTTGGAAGAAATTGTGGGAGAAATCAGCGATGAAACCGACAAGGAGGAGCCGCACATTGTCAAACATAAGGTCAAAGAATGGATCGTTCTCGGAAAATCGGATATCGACGAGGTCAATGAAATCATAGGGATGGAAATCCCTGAGTCAAAAGATTACGACACTTTTTCCGGTTATGTCTTAAATACCACCGGCAGAATTCCCGTTGAAAAGGAGCAAATCACCCTAGGGAAATTTCTTGTCACCGTGGAAGAGATGGATGGAAACAGGATAAAGACATACAGCATCAAGAGACAACCATGAAATTCGATCAAACCCTATCGGATTGTCGATTGATGACTGCCGATTGGAGGACGATCCCAGTTTTACGCTTTTACCCGTTCCACATATTCCCCGGTTCGTGTATCGATTCGAACCAGTTCACCTTCTTCAATAAATGGGGGAACCTGGATGATATATCCTGTTTCCAGTGTTGCCGGCTTTGTGCTCCCCGACGCAGTGTCTCCTTTGGCCCAAGGTTCTGCTTTTTCAATTCTTAGATTTACAAAAATAGGCAGCGATATTTCAATGGGATTTCCTTTAAAAAAAAGAACATTACACTTTGTATTTTCTATTAAAAAATTAATAGCCTCGCCCACTTGATCTTTTGTGAGAAAGATCTGCTCATAGTTGGAGGTGTTCATGAAACAGTACTGATCCATGTCTGAATACAAATATTCCATTTCATGATCTTCCAGATGGGGCTCTTCAAATTTATCGCTGGCTCTGAACGTTCGGTCAAATTGAGCGCCGCTCAGCAAATTCTTCAGTTTGCACTTGTAATATGCTTTGCCTTTGCCGGGTTTTAAAAATTCATATTGAATTACCACATAGGGGTCTCCGTCAATCTCGATTCTAAGACCTTTTCTCAAATCACTGCTGGTATACATAAATATTTAACTCCTCTATTCAATTATAGAACACAGATTTTCACGGATGAACACAGATAAGTAATATCTTAACAATCAATGCTCATCCGTGTCCAACATTTTCTCCGCCCTGCGCACCTCTTCGATCAAATGTCTTATTTTCAAAAGGTCTTTTTTAAACCGTGTCGGACGGCCTCTGGAATCCACGGCATTGGTCCCGGTGCAACTATCGACGCCGGCCGGCATCACATCCATAATGCCGTTAAAGACATTGTCAGGGCCAATGCCGCCACCCAATATCACAGGGATATGGCTGGACTGAACCAGCTTTGCCGCGGTGCCCCAGTTACATACTTGCCCGGTAATACCGACAAAACCTTCGACCGGTTGAAGGGCAGATACAGATCCCGATGGATCTGTAATCAGGGTGTCCGTTAAAAAATAATCGCTGACCGGTTCGAACAAACGTGCCAATTCAATGGGTTCTCCATTATCCGGATTCTTGGGTTGAAAAATCGGGATGGAACGCATGATTTTAATCTCAGGGAACCTTTTTTTAATGCTTTTTTGAATCAATACATGTTTTTTACAGGAATCGCTCAAATCGTTTTCCAATCGCGAAACTTCACAAAAATGGACAATGTCAGGGTTATAATAATCCAGCATAAAAGATATGGCGTCAAGATCATCAAACAGCGGTATCAAGGTGCTTCTGCAGCCTTCCTCCTGAATCAGATGAATGGTTTCTTTGATTGGAGGAACTTTCCAGGACGCCTTTGAAACAATGACGCTGCCGACATGATCGACGCCGAGAGCCATCAATTTTTCGGCCTCTGAAGGCGTCTGAACTTCATAAATCTGGATAATTATTTGGTTCATAGGGTAATTGATTATCGCAGGCGATACGCTCATAACTCAACCGATCAATCCGTCAGTACCTGCTGATTTTTAACATAAACATTGACATTTAGGCTGCATTTAACATATTTAGTCTGATTTAGCAATTCCAATAGAATAAATAGAGGCGCCCCATGATACTAATTATTGATTTTGGTTCACAATATAACCAACTCATCGCCCGTCGTGTCAGAGAATTCAAAGTCTTTTGCCAAATCGATCCGCCGAATGTCGATATCGATCAAATCAAACAGCTGAATCCTGAGGGGATTATCCTTTCAGGCGGGCCTTCAAGCATTTATGAAAAAAACAGTCCCAAGTGCGACGAAAGGATTTTTCATCTTGGAATTCCCGTGCTGGGCATCTGCTATGGTATGCAATTTATGATCCATGCGCTGGGCGGAATCGTCGAAAAAGCCAAAAGGCGTGAGTATGGATTTGCAGAACTGGAAGTGAAAGCGCCGGCAGGTTTATTTAAAACGATCAATGGAAAAACGAAAACATGGATGAGCCATGGTGATTCTATCTCTAAGCTGCCTGAGTGGATTTGGAATCACGGCCTCAACCGAAAATACGAAGATTGCGGCAGCGGTTCACCCCGAAAAACATCTTTACGGTCTTCAATTCCATCCTGAGGTTCACCACACGACTGAAGGAAAAACCATGTTGCGCAATTTTCTCTTTGACGTTTGCGGCTGTAAACGATCCTGGACCATGACATCCTTTGCCAAAGATTCCGTGTCTCAAATCAGAAATGTTGTCGGCGATAAAAAGGTTGTTCTCGGTTTAAGCGGCGGCGTCGATTCCTCGGTCACGGCACTGTTGCTTCACAAGGCTGTCGGGAATAATCTGACCTGCATATTCGTGGATAACGGGCTTCTCAGGAAAGATGAAGCCAAAAAGCTCAAAAAATCCTTTGAACAGCATTTTAAGATTAACATTCGATTTGTCAATGCCAAGACCAAATTTTTAAAAGCACTTGCCGGAATAACCGACCCGGAGAAAAAGAGAAAAATTATCGGGAAAATTTTCATGAACGTTTTTGAAACCGAAGCCGGAAAGATAAAAGGTACCGAATTTTTGGCCCAGGGAACGTTGTACCCGGATATTATTGAGTCACAATCCGCTTTCGGCGGACCCACGTCGGTGATTAAATCCCATCACAATGTCGGCGGTCTACCCAAAAACATGAAATTAAAACTTGTTGAACCTTTAAAATATTTATTTAAAGATGAAGTTCGACTTCTAGGAAAAGCATTGGATTTAGATGAAGACCTGATATGGCGGCAGCCTTTTCCGGGACCGGGCCTTGCCATTAGAATTATAGGAAAAATCAATGCCCAGCGCCTTTTGATATTAAGAAATGTGGATGATATTTTGCTTGATGAAATAAAAAACAGCGGGTATTATAGAAAATTATGGCAGTCCTTTGCCGTGCTGCTGCCTATAAAAAGCGTCGGCGTTATGGGAGACAAGCGAACTTATGAAAACATTGTCGCTATTCGGGCGGTAACCAGTAAGGATGCAATGACCGCTGACTGGGCGAAACTGCCGCACAAATTGCTTGGGAAAATTTCAAACCGCATCATAAACGAAGTAAAAGGCGTCAACAGAGTCGTGTACGATATCAGCTCAAAACCACCCAGCACCATTGAATGGGAATAATTAAAAATGACTGAAAAAGAATCCAAAAAATTTGAGATGCAAATGGATGATGAAAGTCAGGACTTTCAGATTCAGGAAGAAATCGACGATTCGAAAGTTGAAAAGTTAAACAGGCGAATCACACGCATCTCGATTATTATCCCCTGTTTGGTCATTATCATCCTTCTCGCGGCTTATTTCGATTTGAAAAAAAATCTCTCCAGTATGAACACCATGGGCAACATGGGGGTGCAATCCCTTTCCAAAGAACTTGAATCGAGATTTTCTTCTCTATCTATTAAAGAGGCAAATCTTGAAGAAAGTACGGGTAAAAAAATCGGGGATCTCGAAAAAACGATCGCTTCGTTGCAAGCTGAAACAAAAGAAGTGACAACGGCTATAAAATACATCAGATCCGCCAGAAAATCGGACAATAACAACACTGAAAACGCTATAAACACCATCGAAAAGAAATTGGATTCGATACCCAAAGACCTCAATAAAATCTCTTCGGACATGAAGAAGATGGAGCAATCATTCACTGAAAAGTTGACACATATCTCACAATTCATCGCCAGTTCTAAAAATGATCTGCAAAAAATAAATTCGGACATCTCTTCACTGAAATCTTCAAAGGTCGACAGAACCGCGCTGAATGATCAACAAAAAGTCTATCAGTTGGCGCTTCGTCAACTCACAAGCAATCTTGAAGACAGGATAACATCTCTTGAAGATAAGGTAAAGAAACTGGAAAAGATGAAAACACCGGCTAAAAAACAAAGCAAGGCCAAACCCAAATCCGCTCTGTCATCAACTCAGACTAAAACAGAATCGTCGCCCAATGCCCAATCATCTCCAAAAACCGATATACCGAAACCCGGAACGATTATTGAACAGGATCTCCCCCAAAAACGTCTGAATTAATCTAGAACTTGTGAACAAAGGAGGATGGCGATGGATGTCAAACTGATCAACCCTTTTATCAATGCAACCATGCATGTTCTTGAAACAATGGCATTCGTTAAATGCAAAGCAGGTAAACCTTATCTCAAAAAAGACAACGTTGCCCGAGGTGATGTTTCCGGCGTTATCGGATTCACCGGCGAAACAAATGGAACCGTTTCCGTTACCTTTGATGAACTATGTATATTAAAGCGTCGTTTCTAATATGTTCGGAGAAGAAATGAAGGAATTAAACGAAGAAGTTTCTGATGCCGTGGGCGAAATAACCAATATGATTTCCGGGCAGGCGAGAAAAGAACTGGAAGAAATGGGCAGACTTTTCCATGGCGCCATTCCCACGGTGATCACCGGCAAAAACCATAAAATCGAATCCACGACCAAGGGCCCCAAAATCGCTATCCCCTTTAATACCGACGCCGGAGCTTTTACGATTGTTGTCTGCCTTGAAAATTAAAACGATAAAGCCAAATGTTTTTTTAATGAAATGTCAAGATTTTCCGATAGAACGCTAAAGTATTGATCTAAACATGCCGAAAACTTAAGAAAGGAGAGAAAATGCAAGGAGAGTGAGTCATGGATATCGTCATTGGGAGAATACAACCTGCCAAAGAAGAAAGATCTGGGAAAAAACCTTTCAGGAAAGACGGGGAAAAGGCATTTCTCAAGGAAAAACGCAAAAATAAAGAGGATCGGCGCCAAGGCATCAGGGATGGCGTTATCGTATCTCTTTCCACGAAAAATGACCGGCGTGTGCAACCGGACAGAAGAAAAAAAAATCTTAATAAAAATCCGTATACTATTTAGATGACCTTTCTTTGCTACTATCCTCTTCCTGTATCTCTTTCCAGGCCTCATAAGCAAAATCAAGCAATACCCACTTGTCTTCGGAATCTATGATCTGCAACTTGATGCCGCCTTTAAAATTATAATCCGGATCTTTTTTGAGCGTTTTAATCCAACTCAAAACCCCTGCAAAACAAACCGATTTTTCTTTTGTTGGAACATCCACCATAAAATGGAGCAGACATCCTATCGGAAATTTATCCTTTAAATATACAACGAGGCCCATCCCTTCTCTACTGATATCGACAATGGAACATTGCCGGGTCCAATCCTCTTTATTTTCTTCTGAATAGCAAGCACTGAGCCTCACAGGAAACCGTAAAAATTTTCGTCTATCTTTCACCAATCCCCCCTTTTATATTATCTCCGGAAAACATTACCCGTTCGATACACCCTCCGCGCTACTGTTTGATTTCTTATTTTTTTTAATGTATACTCATTGTCAAATCAACCCTAAAATACAATTTGAAAATCCAAGTATCGTAAGATAAATTATGATAGACTGTCATAAATGCAAACATTACTATGTGACATGGGATAAAAATTTTCCCCACGGCTGCAAAGCCATAGGATTTAAATCCAAACAGCTTCCATCCATAGACGTACGGGTCACCTCCCATGAAGAGTGCCTTTTAGTCAAAAAAAATAAAGCAGATAAGATGAAAAAGTCATAAGCCAATTTTCGCACCATGATGTTATATGAAAAAGTGATTCCATTCAATCAAGCTTTTCAATCATGGAGATGTCTTCCGGAACATCAACTTCCGGCGAATCATACTCCGTAATGATCACCTTTATTGGATATCCATATTCAATAGCGCGCAATTGTTCTAGTTTTTCGATGGCCTCGAGCCTGCCTTCGGGAAGCTTTCTGAATGTTTCCAGAAACTGTTTGGTATACGCATAAATCCCAAGATGTTTGTAAGTATCAAAAATTATGTCGGCATCTCGGGCACAGGGAATCGGGGATCTAGAAAAATACAGCGCATACCCTCTACTATCAATTACCACCTTACAATCTTTGGGATTGGTTATTTCACCTTTCTTAACAATTTTAAATGCCAGCGTACTCATCTCAATGCCTGGTTCGGTTTTGAATGGATTGACCACATCCTGTAAATGCTGAGGATGAACTTTAGGCTGATCTCCTTGTATATTT
Source organism: uncultured delta proteobacterium (assembly GCA_963778575.1). Lineage (GTDB taxonomy): Bacteria > Desulfobacterota > Desulfobacteria > Desulfobacterales > UBA11574 > UBA11574. Next base: position 97,485 of record CAVZUV010000019.1, read on the forward strand.
ACTATAATATCATTGAGATGGAGACCCATCTTTTCCGCTGCTTCCGCCACTCGATCAGTACCTGAACGGTTTTCTTTGCCGGTCATGACAGCATTACCGCCAAAACGGCACACAACATCAAAAATTCTCTGATCGTCTGTGGCAACGGTAACATCTGTTACGACCTTTGACAGACTCACGCGTTCATACACCTGTTGTATCATGGGTTTTCCACTAAAAAGTTTGAGCGGTTTACCCGGGAATCGTGTAGAATCGTACCTTGCAGGGATAATGACGGCAATCTTCATATTTTTCTCCATATTAAGATTTTGTTGACCCTTTCACGGGGTTTGGGTTACTTATATCTTAATTACAGACTGGTTTTTCCGCCATTGTACTTCAACGGATCAAAACTATTTAAAGGAATTATATCATGGATTTGGAATCTTTAAAACAACTCCTTGACCGCGTTGCCGACGGTAATATATCGGTTGAGGACGCTTCTCAAAAACTCAAGCATCTGTCATTTGAAGATTTGGATTACGCACATATAGATCATCATCGCTCGCTTCGCAAGGGATTTCCTGAAGTCATCTTCGGGCTGGAAAAGACCGCCGACCAGGTTATCGGTATTTTGGAAAAAATGCTGATTCAGGAAAAAATCGTCTTGGTCACCCGCATCGGTTCGCATCATGCGGCTCAGGTAATTTCACGGTTTCCGGATGCCGTATATCATGAAGATGCAAAAATGATTGTCTGTAAAAAACAGGATATTCCCCAAAGGGGAAAAGGTACCATCCTTATCATCTCGGCCGGAACATCTGACATTCCGGTTGCCAAGGAAGCATATCTTACGGCACAGATTATGGGAAACCGGGTGGAATCGGTTTTCGATGTCGGCGTTTCGGGTATTCACCGATTGTTTGACCATAAAAACATGATTCAAGAAGCATACGTCCTTGTTGTCGTTGCCGGGATGGAAGGCGCCTTCCCCAGCGTGGTTGCAGGGATGGTCAGCCGGCCTGTTATCGCAGTTCCCACAAGCGTGGGGTATGGTGTCAGTTTCGGTGGTTTAACCGCACTTTTCGCCATGTTGAACAGTTGCAGCTCAAATGTTGCCGTTGTCAATATCGACAATGGATTCGGAGCAGGTTATATGGCATCTATCATCAACAGCATATAAACAAGGAATTCTACAATGAATGAAAAAGAAAAGTTCTGGATTGGATTCGGCGATATCCACGAAGACATTTCCCTCCTGAGTGAAATACCCGATTTGGCTGATGCCGACGGCGTTATCATCAGCGGAGACATTACAAATAGAGGGGGAACGCAAAAGGCCGACCAGATACTAAAAAGAATTTCTGCTGTAAATTCGAACATCTATGCACAGATTGGAAATATGGACCGGGCTGAGGTCACGGATTATCTTGAGGAATATGGATGGAATATTCATGCAAGGGGCAAACAGTTGGCTGATAATATCGGTATCATGGGCGTGGGATATTCAACGCCCACCCCTTTCAGAACGCCTTCAGAGGTTCCGGATGCCATGTTGGAACAATGGCTCGCCAAAGGATACGAAGAGATAAAGCACCTTCCAAAACTGATTTTGGTCGCACACGATCCCCCGTTCGGCTCAAAAGCCGCAGAGCTGCCGTCAGGCGAAAATGTCGGAAACACATCCGTTCTGAAATTTATCCGACGTGTTCAGCCGGACATCTGCCTCACCGGGCATATCCACGAAGCAGCCTCCGAAGATTTTATCGGCAAAACCAAAGTGTTGAATCCGGGAATGTTGTGCATGGGCGGTTATGTTCTCATCCGGCTTAAAAATGACCGAATAGAAGCGAAACTGATGCACATATGATAAACAATCGAAGGTCACTTTGTTCGATTCGATTGGAATTGGAATAATGGAATGCTGGAATAGCGGGATAATGGTTTATTGGCAGCGGTTAAAACCTCAATAAATGCCTTATATTTTTCGTGCCTTAGGAGATATAAAATCCGATACATTTAGCTACTGCTTATAACCGATTGCCCGAAGAAATTGTTTTCGTTCCTTGATATCCGCTTCGGTCTCAATACCTTTTGATTTAAAACCGTCAATGACACCGATAATACCCCTTCCCTGCTCTGTTTCTGCAACAATAACTTCCACAGGATTTGCCGTCGCACAAAAGATCCTGCAAACTTCGGGGACATTTTTGACGGCATTTAAGACATTGATGGGAAACATGTCTTTCATCAAAAGGATGAAACAGTGTCCGGCCGAAAGCGCATAGGCGTTTTTTTTGGCCAATTCGACCAGGCCGTCATCCGTACCCGAGTACCTTACAAGACATGGTCCGGAAGATTCACAAAATGCCAGACCGAATTTCGCTCCGGGGACGGTACTGACCATGGTCTCATAGATATCTTCCACTGTCTTAATGAAGTGAGAATGCCCTAGAATCAGATTTAACGTTTCCGGTTTTTCGATCTTGACCGTCTTGATGTCCATAAACCCTCCATCATTTTCTTCTGTCTTCGCCCCTTCTACGGTCCTGGCCCGTTCTTCGATCGCGACCGCTTCTTCGCTCTTTTCCGCTCCTTTTTCGCCAAATGACCCAACTTTCGGATTGGTAGAGATCTCCGGATAATTCAAAAGAACACTCATGATGTGAGCAGCCTGATTTGAAGATGTCCGCCATTCTAACGGCATCTTCGGTCATCATGGACAACTGGCCGCAGGGTGTGTCGTTGACAACCACTGTAAAAAGCGTGTCCTTCGGGTCTGATTCATCGAATTTTAAATGTATTTTCATATTGCAGCGTTCCTCACAATGCTCACAGCGGGGCCGGCAATTAATTTTATACCACCAGGCTATGAGAAATTTTATTGCGTGTCAAGAAAAAGGCTTATGAATAATTCCCCTAAAATATCCGGGCTAATGGGTCAAAGCCTTGTCATCTGTGACCTCGCTGGTAGACAATCCTCTATTGTATATTCTTAACTCATCGATCAGGCCGTTGAACTTGTAAGTCGAATTGTTCAGCCATCCACTGATTCTGAAATTCGAACCCACTGTTGCGTCTGCATGACTCGATCCTTGAACCGTGCTCAGAGACTGCTCCACGCCGTCGATGAAAAGGCTGTTTTGCAACGTGCCACTGTTGGTGAACACCGCGGCGATGTGGTGCCAGTCGTCGGCAAGCTTCGATGATGCTCCGGAAATTCCGTAAATATCTCCCTGCGCGGTATTAAATCCGAAACGATCGTTGCTAAGCCAAAGATCGTATGAGGTCCATCCAATGGGCATCTGATTGCTTCCGCCAAGCCATTTCATCCAAAACGTCACGGTCGTTTGATCACCGGATGAGGTCGAAACCGGAAGCCCGGAGATATTGATATAACCGTTGCTGACGGAAAATTCGCCGGAATAGCCGATATGGCTGTCGGTGGTATTGATTGCGGCGCTTCCGTATGGGGTGCCGTTATAGCCGTTACCGGATGAATCTTTTACTTCACCGGCCGTTCCGACGTTCCAGGAACTTTCATCCATATAATACACCGCCGAAGGCCCTGTATAGCAGGTTCCGGAACATCCATGGGTCAACGCATACAAATCCGTGATTTCGGATAAAGTCAGGGCCTTGGAAAAAAGCATAAACTCATCTATTTTGCTTTTAATCGTACTATAAGAAGCGCTTTTCCCCAAATACAACGGGTCGTCGTTCCCACTGCTCGCATTCATGGAGATGCCTGCGACGCTTTTGTCGAGGACGCCGTTGATATACAATTTCAGGGTTCCGGAATCATAAATCCCCGTGATGAAATACCACACGCCTGTAATCAGCGCACCATTCGAATCAAGCCCTTGATTTCCGGGATCTACACGGAAATGAATATTTCCGGAACCGGGTCTGAGCCACATGGCATAGTTTCTTCTCGAACCATTCCCTTTCACGAATATCTGATCCCACCCACCGGATGAATCCTCCATCATTTTATACCAGAAAGCAACGGTCCAGTTGCCGCCGGTTAAGTCAAGCAAGGAATTATCAGGAATTTCGATTCCCTGATTGGCGGCAGAAAAAAATGCGGATCGGCACACCTTACCCGAACCTACCGTGTTTGCGCCATTTTTTGCCGTCCCATTGATCCCGTTCCCGCCGGTGTCCGCTACCTCTTCGTCCGTTCCGTTCCAACTGCATTCATCCATGTGCCATTCAACCGACAAATTAGCCGAGTAGGGTGCACCGCCGGCATTGGATAATATCGAAACGCTCAGGATAATCTTCGCGAAATTGCTTGGGCAGGATGCATCGGTAGCCGTAAGGGTAAAGGTGTAAGACCCCACCGGAGAGAGGCCGCTCTTCTTGATCGTACAGGTATCGCTGCCGGTGGAAGATACCGTAAAGCCGGTTGCACCACCGGTATCCAGGGTCCATTGGATGTCTCCAATATGTCCGCCGTTGGCTTGAAAGGTTTCCTGTTGGGTGACACTGTTCCAGGTAATATCCACCCCGGAACCGCTGGTTCGTGAAACCGCTAAATTGCTTTTCACCTGAACCGTAAAATTGCTGGGATTTGGATCAGGATCGTTTTCCGCGTCAGAATCAGTAACTTGAACGCCGACAGTATAGGTGCCGGGACATTGATCGAGCGTTCCGGACAATTGACCGAGATAGGTGTGAAGAAACAGGTTGGAAAAATTGCCGTTATCGCTCAGCGTCCATTCATAAGGCGTTGTCCCGCCGGTTGCACTGAAGGTTGCCGAATAGCTGCCGTTGACATATCCGGATGGGATAGAAGCTGTCGTAATCGAAACTTTGCTACCCCCCGGTCCGCACGGTGAAATATTATAACAGTCCTGATCATCACAATCTATGTGACCGTCACCGTCATCGTCGATTCCATTGTCACAGATTTCAGATGTGCTGTTGGAATTCCCTCCATTTCCACTGCCGCCACCCAAACCGAAGCCCTGACTTCCGGCCATTACCGTACAAGCTTTGGCGATCATCAAGTCATCATAAGCGCCGGATTCGATGATCCTGTTTGGATCATCATAACTCGCATCATCAACCTGATTTAACCCATCGAACAGTCCGCCGGCACCATCTTCATCTTTCAGACCACCGCTCACGACGACATAGGCCATGTGCGTCTGTGAACCAGTGATGTTCACATGGAGCTTATCAGGATTTATCGGGCTATCCGAACATGCTGTTTTCAATGCCTCACCCAAAGTGCCGGCGTTCGTGGTGGCTAAATCCTTGTTTACACCGTATTTCAAACGATTTCCCCAAGCATCGTCGCCTGAAGAAAGACCCAGCGTGACATAGGGAAGGTTTCCGAAATATGTCGGTGTTGCGGAATCTTCCTCACCGGTAGTGCCATTATCCGCAAAAGGCAGACGGCCGTTGGCGGTAACATACCCCTGGATCGCATAATCCACTTCTTCCAATATGGATCGGGCCTTTTTGATCTTTGAAGACTTAATAAGGGAAGGCAAGACGGTGGCCACAATTGAGATGATAATCCCCACAATCACCAGAACCATCGCCATTTCTATCAAGGTAAACCCCGGTGAAAAACTGCATTTTTTATTCTTTGATAAATAAATCATTTCTTCTCTATCAGTTCCGCAAGCCATGGATCTGATTCCTTACATCCCGCCGACATGACCGACCATATCATAAACCGGAAGCAGGAGCGCCAGAAAAATAACGGCAAAAATGGCTCCCGCCACCACAAGAATAATCGGTTCGATCATTTTCCCGATCATCTCAACCAAATTAGAAAGTCTTTTCGTGTACTCTTCCGCAATATTTCCCAACTGTTCTTCAAGGGTACCGCTCACCTCGCCGATGCTGATCATTCGTGTAACAAAGGCCGGAAAAATGGTGGCACCGGCAAAGGCTTCAGAAATACTGCTCCCTTGTTTTATTTCTTTTCCGACATCTCCGAGTTTTTCGCGATAAATCTCATTTCGCATGCTGTCTTTCAATATTTTGACGGCTTGCAATATATTTATCCCGGACCTGATTAATAAAGAAAAATACTCGGTGATGTGGGCAAGATTTGAAGCTGAGATGACTGCCTTTGATATGGGAAGTTTAAGCATGACCCAATCAATGATTTTTTTAAACTTTCGACTTCCGTTGCGGGCAGTCATCAGGACAGTCGGAATCGACAGGGTTCCCACGAGCAGATAAATAAAATGGTTTTGAATGAAATCAGATAGGTTTAGAAGACAAACCGTAATTGTCGGAAGGGCGACATTCATTTCCTTGAAAAGTTCAAGAATTTTGGGCACGACATAGTAAAGCCAAAAAACAAGACCGATCCCTATCGAAAATAACACAAATATCGGATACAAGAGGGCTCTTTGGGTGTCGCTGATAATGGTGTGCATCCGGTTGACATGTTCGGACGCATCTTTTAACATTTGGTCGAGTCTTCCTGTTTCTTCCCCAATTCGAATGAGGCAGATAACTGTTTCGGTAAAGATGTCACTGAATTTTCCGGCAGCCTCCGAAAAAGACATGCCCCCCTGAACAGCACCGACGATATCCTGGATATTTGAAGCTAACCTCGGATGAGAGATTGTTTGCGCAACTTCTTCAAGGGCGGTGTTCAGCGGCATTCCGGAACGTAAAAGTAGGGAAAGATTATTCAGCAAATTAGCTTGATCCGTCCGTTTCAGTCGCTTAGACAGCCTAAAAGATTTCAGCTTCGGAAATAAAGATTCAAACTTTCCCAGCTTTGAAACATAAATTGCCATGCTCCCGTTTCTTTCCAGATATGAAGCCGTAGATATTTCGTCCTGATAAGGAAGCTTGATGAGTCCCGCAGAAGGCTTACCGTTGGGGCTTATGAGTTTATATCTGAAGTAATTCATCATTGCGCTAATTTACAGTTGTCTTATATAACCCAGGGCGCGCACGGCCTCTTCCGTTGTGGTTATGCCCTTTTTGACTTTATTTCTCGATATTTCAAAAATATCTTCAAAGCCCGATGCTTTTGCCGTCTCGACGATCATACTCAGATCAGCACCTTTTTCAATCAATTGAGACAGGTTTTGATCGAAGGGGAGAAGTTCATAAATCAGTGTTCGATCAAAATATCCCGTACCGCTGCAGAGTTCACATCCTTGACCTTTGAAAAGCGTTTCAATGCCGGAGTCTTTTAAATAGCTCTTTTCTTGTTCAGATGGTGTATAGGACGTTTTGCAGCCATTGCAAATTTTGCGAACGAGTCGTTGACTCACCACCCCGACCAGCGAATCGGCGATTAAAAACGGCCGGATACCGAGATCCATGAGTCTGGGAATGGTACCGATCGCGTTGTTTGTGTGCATGGTAGAAAGAACCAGATGACCTGTCGTTGCAGCGGTAACCGCTGTGGCAGCAGTCTCTGAATCTCTAACTTCACCGACTAAAATGACATCGGGATCATGCCGCAGAAAGTACCGTATGGCGTTGGCAAATGTATATCCGGCTTTTTCGTTTACCTGGGTTTGCCGCAGCAAAGGAATTTCAAATTCAATGGGTTCTTCAACGGTAATGGTATTTTTTTGCAGCAAGTTGAGTCTTCTGATTCCGGAGAAAAGGGTGGTCGACTTTCCGGAGCCGGTGGGTCCGGTAATGAGAATGATCCCGTATGGTTCATTGAACATTTTCTCCAGAGTTTGGATGTGTTCAGCAAAAAAGCCAAGCTGCTCCAGGCCCATTACCGAGCTCTCCATGGGAAGAACACGAAGGACCATGCTCTCTCCCATGGGGGAAACAATGGTAGATACCCTGAAATCGTAATTATTGTTCAATATGATGGCGGAAAACCGTCCGTCCTGAGGCAGCCGTTGTTCGGCGATATCCATATCCGCTTTCATTTTGAGGCTGGATACAATCCGGTTCAGTTCAACAGGCAGGGATAAGACCGATGTTAGGACGCCGTCAATTCTGAATGAAATACTGGTCGACAGTTTCATCGGTTTGATATGAATATCCGTCGCCCGCATTTTGACGGAAAGATGCAGGACATGCTTGATCAAATTATCGAATCCTCTTGCCATCTCCTCGCTTTGAGAAAGGAGATAAACTTCTTTTTCAATCAGTTTCTCGACAGGATTTTCAAGAAAATAGTAGAATTTATTGACGGCTCTAATGATTTTCTTGCGTTCGGAAATGTAAAATTTCGGCAACAGCCCCGTCTGTCTTGAAATGGTTTGTCCGAGCTTTTCATCGATCAGATTGTGTGCTGCAATCTCCAGCAAATTGTCTGTTTTTCGAAATGGAATAAACGTATTGTTAAGGCATAATTTCTTATTGAATAGTTTAAGAACATTCTCTTCGGGAAGGACAGTATCCACATCAATATAGGGCACGCCGCTTTGCTCGGACAGTGCGATAACAATATCATTTTCAGTCACAAATCCGAGTCGTTCTAATATTTCACCGATTTTCTCCCGGGTGATCTTCTGCTCTTGCAGCGCATAGCCGATATACTCGTCTGTGATTAGTCCCTTTTCCTTTAGAACAACACCCAGAGGTTTCATTTTTTTATCATGCATCATTTTTTATGCTTTCCATTTTTCGGCATAAAAGAAAAATTGTTTCTGCATCCGGATATCCGGTCACGGGAAGTCCCATTTGTTTTTGAAAATCAACCACGGCCAACATAAGATTCTTACCGACTTTCCCATCCATTCTTGCGGTATACAAGCCTATTTCAGCCATCATCTTTTGAAGGGGAAGTATTTCTTCCCCTTTATAATAGTAATAAAATTTTTTAACAATTATCGAAGGTCGCCAGAATAGATAGAATTTCGGATGATTTTCCGAACTCGAAGCATATTTAAGAATTCCATATTCCTTTTCAATCCAATCTGAAACATGATCCAGCCGGATCAGTATAAATCCCGTGTTTTTGTATATGGTCTCCGAAACTTCTTGGATTCGGTCGGTTTTCAAAGATTCAAAAAAAGGCGCCTGATATTGGATAAGATGATATTCTTTTAAAAAATTTCTGATAGAATCGGGGATATCGCGATATCGTGCCGGACTATTCTCTGTGATATGGTCAGTGCGGTTCATTGTTTGCGATGCGAAGTCGGGAACTTCGGACTTGAATCGTACTTTATCAGATTTTGATATGGCGCCGGTTCCGGTAATTGCAGATATGCCGGGAACGTACCGGTTGAAACCGGAATAAACGATTCCACCGAATGACGACAACACCAACAACACTGATGACGCCAAAATCAACGGCTTTTTCAAAAGTGTCAATCTTTTAGGGTGAAGATCCTTGTATGCTTCAACCACAATCCTTCCGGTAATCTCCTTGGTATCGTGAAGAAAAGCGACATACAAACATCGGTCCATCAATAAGTTGACCTGCCTGAAATTTCCTTTGCTGAGTTTATATATTTTACTCAAAGCTGTTTTTTGAATTCTTATCTGTCCTCTGTTCCCGGACAGGTTCAGTTTGAAAGAAAGGTAATCTTTAAGTTCTTCCGATGTAAGGGATTTCACCTCTGCTTGAATGAATATTCTGCTTTTGAGCTGTCTGAGTTCTTTTGAATCCAGTAATGCCATTAACTCAGGCTGGCCCACCAAAAAAATCTGAACCAATTTTGTCCCGCCTGTTTCAAGATTTGAAATCATCCGAAGAAGTTCAAGGCTCTTATGATCAAGATTCTGTGCGTCATCAACAATGATGGCGCAATTTTTATTGCATCGATTTCGTTCCATCAAAAAATCGTACAAAAGGTGCATCTGGTCGCTGAAAAGCAAACTTTCTGCCGTCAGCCCGAAATCCCGGTTTATTTCTCGTATCAGTTCGACATCTTGAAAACCGGTATAAAATACCAGTGACGTCTCAACGCCCTGTTTTTCGATAATATTCATAACCCTTCGACTGATAGTGGTTTTTCCGAGCCCCACTTCGCCGGTCAGAACCATGAAACCTTTTCGCGCGTTGATTCCAAAGATGATTTCACTCAGAATCTGATCGATATGACCGGAAAAATAAAAGTTTTCTTCCTCCGGAGTCACAGGAAAAGGATTGTGGCATAATCCAAAAAAATCGAGACACCCCTGTTCTTCTTTAGCCAAAACCGTATTCATCATCTTCATTTTTATCCGTTGTTTCCAATGAAATGTTGGATGTGCTCTCCGTTAAACAGTGGTCTTAAGTCTTGAAGGATTTCAGCCAGACGTATATTCTCCGGATAACTTTTTTGAAGCTTCTCCAGTCGCCGGTAGGCGTTTCGTTCCTTTCCGGTCCTGATTTCGACAATGGCCATATTGAGCCCGGCTTCCAGGTCGAGTTCATTTCTTGAAAGTACTGCTCTTAATAAATTTGCCGCATCTTCATACTCTTGATTGCGTATATGCCAAACCGCTTTTAATTTGAGAACATAGCTGTTGTTTTGACCCCTTATCATGGACAGCTCGTCAAAAAGTTTTTCGATTCGATCTTTATCACCGCGATCCATCTCGCATTGAATATCGGAAACCAATCGCGCAATGTTTGTGTTCTTTTTTGCATTTAAAAGAAAAACCTTCCTTACATCGGAGACCGTCGAATCTTGGGATGTAGACGGTTTATCCGACTGCTTGTCATGATTTTTCGATCCGATATGAGAAGTTGCAGTTGTTTTTTTTATCGCTGCATGTCGCGCTTTAGGCTTGGTGGATGGGTCGGAGTTGTTTATCTCAACACTGTTGTGATGAGCATCCGGCGGGCGATATTCAATGGAATTCAACGCTGGGGGTTTTGCCGGATTCAAAGATTGTTTTCCGTTATTTTCAACCTTTTCGTTGGGAGCGGCATGTGCTGATTGTCGGATATCGATGTTTGAAATTGAAAACGCTTCAACCTTTTTGCTGTTATTATCACGAAACTGAAAGTAACCGAAAAGGGTTCCTGCACCTAAGATTGTGAACAGGACAAGCAGCAAAAGAACAGAAGGAGTAGAATGGCGTGCCGCATTGAACGCAAAGGTTTTTTTTCCAGCGACCCGTCCGTCCGTGCCTTTCCCCGCACCTGTCGATTCGGTATTAAGTTTTTTTAATGTCTTGAATATAACGCTCATATCAGTTTTACACTTAAAATAATAACGAGCTCCCTCGATTCCGTGTCTTTTGTCTCACTTTTAAAGAGATACCCTAATATGGGAATACGCGATAGAATCGGTACCCCATTGTCTTGCGTGGTTTGTACGTCATCGATCAGACCTCCCAACACCACAACATCGCCGCTTGTGAGCTCTATGGTTGTACTCATTTCCTTGATCCTCACCTGAGGCAAAGATATTTCCTGATCCCCTGATCCGACGCTCTTCGGTATCAGACTTTCTCGATCGACCGAACTGTTGATGGGGTTGATCAGCAAAGAAATCCTTTGGTTTTCACCGATAAAGGGAATCACTCCCAAAATAAGCCCGTCAAATACGGTAGAAACATCGACGTCTGTTATCTGTCTGTCGGTGCCGGTGGTCACCTCCCGTGTGGTCTGCACTCTTTTTTTATACGTAAATGAGGTGCCGACACTGATGAGCGCAGGTTTTCCATGTTTAACGCGAATGCTCGGATTAGACACCACTTTTTCTTTGCCAAACGTCATTAAGGCGTCCATTGCGGCATCAAGGGTAAATTCATTATTGGCATGGCTGAAAACCAGTCCGTTTCCCAGCGACCATGACACGCTGGTTTTTGGTGTTAATGAAGCGGCCTTATCTCGCAATACACTCCAATCGATGCCGTATTTATACTTATCCGACAAGCCGACCTCGATGATTCTCGCTTCAATGAGTATCTGTCTGGATAACATCGCCTTGAAATGATTAATCAGTTTTGAAATGGATCGGATGACCGTAGGGGTATCCTTGACATAAAGACTTCCGGACAACCGGTTGAGCGTGTATTTTCCGTTTTTAGACATGATCCGGGAGATCATCTGCTCAATGACATCATAGTCGTTTCCCTGTTTGGACGTCTGTCCGGAAAGTTCAAACTTTCCCTTTAATCCGCTGGAGGTTTCTTCGGACGCACCCAGCACATCGCCTCCGACATTAAAATTGGTATTTATCTTGGTATCCAGAAAATCGAGGGTGAACATTTGTTCTTTATACGGTAAAATTCGGATGACGTTATCTTGAATTTCGTAATAAAGATCATAGCTATTCAGTATCTCTTTCAGAACGGTCGCTGCAGAGACGTTTTGGAAATTCAGGGTAAGCGATTTTTTCTCAAGATTGACGGCAGGATCAATGATAAGGTTCATTCCAACGGACTGGGACAGCGAATACAGAATCGCCTTGAGATCTTCATTGATCATTGAAAAAGAAACCATGTGGTCTTCCAGAGGGTTGTAAACCGGTATTACCGGTTCCTCTTTTATGACCCGAGGCATCGTCTTTTCCAGGCCGGAAATAAATGTTTTGTGTGCAGCATCCAGCTTTTGGGACTCGGCCTCGATATGATTCTGGGTGCTCTGAAGCGACAATGGTTTGAGTGCAGGGGCTTTGGCGGCGCAGCCGGTGACGATGAACAACAAAATTATGATCCAGATGATATTAAATTGCCTCATAAACCCTCCGACAGTTACACGTCTATGAACTTTAACCCCAATTGAGCAATAATGCTCGATTGTAAGTTATTTGTTATCCGTTATTCGATATTCGAAGGCCGATAGTTATCATTTTGCAATTCACTGGATGGTTAAATACAATTCAATTCTTTAATTAAAAAAAACGATAACCTATAACAGATAACGAATAACGTCTCATCGAGTTTTTTCTTGATGAGGGTTCTCCTGTATTTCGCCCCATTTTGTCGTCTCCGAAAGCGATATCCATTGGGATGATTTTCCTTTTTTCAGCCGAACGCGGCCGGTTTCAATGTTCACAATCTTTCCGCCGTCGGGGAGTTTAGCACCCTGGGTATAAAACGAGCCGTCGATGATACAAAATTTTTTCTCACTCGATGCGAATGTAAAGGTTAGTGCATGCGTTGGTTTGGGATCCATATTTTCTTGCATCTGGTTGTTCGTTGTAAAACGATGATAATTTTGATCGGAATAACGCCAGAAACGAACGTCACGATCCAACACTGATTTCGAGGCTTTGGGGTTGGCGATATCAACCATCTCTTTTTCAAGGATAGATAGTCTTTTTATAACGGAAGCGTCGGGAACATCAAATTCAGAAGGAAAAGCCCTTAACCGGGACGTGTCGATTCTACTTGGAATTTGGGATGCGTAAATCGCATAAATCGCCGTTGGAAGTAAAACCGCTCCCATAATTACGATCACGATAAGCCCGTTATATTTTCTTTTCATCCAATCCTCTTTGTAAATTTGGCCAAATATTTTGATTCACGAATATTGGTGTCAAACCTATCTTCCGTGACAGCATATCCTTTTGATTTCATATAGGATATAAATTGCTGATATCCTTTATGCGCCGAATCGAAATCCGCCTGAACCCGACCGAATATTTCCAATGTCATCGAATTTGCCGAATAATCGATTTTAAGGATTTCTGTTTCCATATCAGAAGAAAGACCATTCGTAACATCGTTCATTACACCCAGATATGAAGGAGCGTTTTTGCAATAGGATAGATCTTTGATAAATCCGATGGTATCTTGGTATGTTTCAGCGGGGATGACGTTCATGGCAATATCGGCATTAAGCGTGGCGATCTGACGATCCATCCGTTTCAATTCTTTTTCAACAAGATCCGCTCTATTGTGACACAGGAAATATCCGCCGCTTAATGCTAACAGGACGATGAAAAGAAAAATGTTCAACGGTGCCGCCCATTTTTGCGTGTAATAATAGAGCTTCTCTATCCCGGGTGAAATTGCGCCGTTCCCGGATCGGCTTCTAATCGCATTTGAAAATGAAATGGAATACGTATCATCGCAAAATAATATGGGTTCTTCTTCCAGATGGAACCATTCATACGCCTCGTTTTCAGCCCAATCCGGACTTTCTCCGCTATCGATCCAGTTAAGCTGAACCACCGTTTTCACTGTCATTCCGTTATCGGTCTGAGCGGACTGAATATCTGTCCGAATCGTATCCCAAAGCACAGCGATTTGTTCTTTGCTCTTGTCAAACGCCACACATCGGTTCGAATAATAGATATGATTTTTGTTGCCGACAATAAGGTCGGCAAATCGATCATGTTGAAATATGACGGCAATGGGATCTTCTGAATGCATTTGTTTTAAGACGTTGTATAGCAAGAGTATATAAAGGAATCATCAAAACGCCGTCTTCGCTTGTCCGGATTCCTTCAAGATAGGCGTGGTACCGGCGGGTTGGCAGCGCAGTGAAAAATATATCGGTAGTATTTTTGCCCTTTTTCTTTTTCCAATGCGTAATCACGGACACCGGCTCATCAAAATCACCCGATTCTTGTAGTTTTTTGCGAACGACAAATTCCGCATATTTAGCCGGCGCTTCAACGGTCAAGGTTCTTGAAATCGTTTCCCGCATGTCCGTGACAAAACAATACTCGCCCTTTACTTCATTTAAGTCGGCGATTTGCTTTAAACAGCTTCCTTTTAAATGATAAAAAATACGATCCAGTTCAAGGACGTATTGTTTTTTATTTTTGCTCATCATTTGATATCCGATTATTATTCTTCACCAAAAATGCGCCTTTGAGCGTCATCAAAATATCACCTTTGTGATTTTGAGACGTCTTAACCGATTGCTTTTTTTTGTTATCGATCGCTTTTATTGATTTAATGTGAAAAGAAATCGGTTTGAAATAATGAGAATCGTCATTTGTACATTGGACTAATAATTTTTTCAACTGCGTGAAAGTGACCGAATCCTCCACATCCACATGGTAAACCGACCATTTCTTTCGGACCAACCCCAACAATTGGGCCTGTTTCACGAAATGATTGACTCTCGAAATGTTCTGCCATTTCTGCTCTCTATTTGTTCGTCGATGATTGAGCAGTTCGGTCTTTCGGATCAATGCCTCTTTTTTATCGCGGTTGACAACATACCGCTGATAACCGGAAAGGAAAAAACTCCCCGCCAGCAAACACAGCACCACCAGAAGACCGGTCATCATGCTGGATCGAAATATTTTTATCGTCGGCATGTCTTTTAAAAATCCATTTTCCAGCGGGCACTGACTTCCGTTGATGGTTCTTTCCAGTCGGAATTGACCGTATCGCTGGGATCGAAACATAAAAAATCACCGGAAGTACCGTTGGCTTCATTATCGATGATGGTGTCCAGCGCCATGCCCAATTCATTGGGCAATTCACTAATCCACATGTAATTGTATTTACCGATAGAATCGTATTTAAATGCCACCGACAATCGGTGTCCGCCGCCGTCCTTATCCGTATAGGTATATTCCCAGCAATTACCGGTATTGGTTGAGGGCGCCGTGAGGCCGACAGTGTCCAACCCCCTGAAACCGGTTCCTGCCGGATCTCCGGTTTTAAGATATCCGCGTTCAATGTCGCTGACCGAGCCATCGTGATTGGTATCCGTATCCGCTTTTCCGTCCTGTCCTTCCGACGAACCAAATGTGTTATAAAAATCACCCAGCCGTTTTCCGGTCCGATCATAGAAGTTGGCGTAGGCCATACGCCATGCATTCAGATATTTCGTGTAGATCTTCTTTTGCTCCGCGCTTCGGATGAGGTCCTTTCCCTTGATCACCGCCCCGATGATGATGCCGATGATGATCAGCACAACGGCCATTTCAATCAGCGTAAACCCTCTCTTATCCGACAAATATCGCAGCTTTTTCCTTATTCCGATGATCATGATATTGGTACTCCTGTCTTTTGTTCGTAGGTCTTAGAAATTTTTGATGCGATTTTTAAAGAACCAAACGCTTGCCTGTTCCATTGTTTCAAAAAGGCGCAAAACAAACGATTCTGCGACAGAAAAACACATAATTATTTGGAAGAATAGCAAATATCAGGCCAGAATAAAAAAGAGGTACTAAATCGGAAAAATTATTTTAGGTAAAATCATATGGTTGAGACGTTAAAAAGAGATTAATGCCATATAAAGTTCCATAAGGTCTAAAGAGAATATAACACGTTAATATCACTGTATTTAATTGAATAAATCTCTCTTTATAATCGGTCGTCTTACGATAATAATTAAAATTTCATTTTTCCTTGAAAAATTTATTTCAGTTTCATACTTCAAAGCGATTTTTAGAATTTTTGGATATCGGACTTGAATGGAAAGGTTTGAATGTTGGCGGGGGACGTGTCAAAAATAAGTGGATATAACGGCCCATAAAACGTCAATAAAATGACATCCGGATTTGGGCGAATTCAGCATTTTATTGAGAAACTCGATCGTTACCCGTTATATTTCCATTTTCCTTTTTGAGTCGGTGCATTCAGAGATATCTCCAGTTGGTTTAAAAAAAGCTTTCTAGGGATCTCTCTGGCACCGAAGCGGATTAAATGCTCGGTAGGAACCTGACAGTCAATCAAATCAAACGATAATTCACTAAGATATTTCGCAAGCTTGACAAGGGCCACATTGGACGCATTGCTGACCCGGCTGAACATGGATTCTCCGAAAAAACACTTTCCGAGAGAAACGCCATATATCCCCCCGGCCAGTTCTTTCTGTTGCCAAATTTCCATTGAATGTGCAAAGCCGGCTCTATGAAGTTTGCAATAGGCATCAATCATATCCTTGACGATCCATGTGCCTTGATTTTGTTGCAGGCGAATTTGTGCGCACTGGTTGATGACCTCGTCAAACGCCGTGTCCATGGTTACACTGAAAACATTTTTTTTGATGATTTTTTGTAAAGTTCTGGAAATTTTAATTTCGGAAGGATACAACACGAGACGAGGGTCGGGCGACCACCAAAGAATCGGATCACCATCTGAAAACCATGGGAAAATGCCCATTCGATAGGCAAGAATCAAACGCTCTTTGCTCAGATCACCACCAACAGCCAGCAATCCGTCTTTGGTTGCAAGATGGGGCGAGGGAAAGCCAATGTTGTCGGATAAAAGAAAAACAGGCACTGGGATGTCATCAAATAAGTAAAACCCTAGACCAGAGAATCAGGCATTGGTTATCTCCGGATGGGATTTGTTTTGTTGAAAGTTCTTTGACTGATTGAAATTCCAAATATCAAATAATTTTAAATATTATTAAATTTATTATTTAATACAAAATCTCAATGACCAAAATTCGAAAATCCAAACAATGTTTTTTCATTAAGGTTTTGGTCATTGGATATTGGAATTTATGATGTATTTGTAATTTGGTGCTTGGAATTTGTATTTTTAGACACAAAACTGCTCGGCAGATCCGATTGGGTCCCTAACCTCCGTATTTCGGGACAGGCTTGTCCCAGAGGACCTGATTTCAATGTTAGATTACATGGTGAGCGGCTCTATGCGTTTTCCTTTAACGAGATTTTGGAAGTGTAGTTAAAGGCCAACTTTGAATTTTCGATATCGATCGATACCTTGCCGCCTTTCTCAAGACGTCCAAACAGAATTTCATCGGACAGAACATCTTTAATTTCGGTTTGTATCAATCGACTCAATGGT
The DNA here is from genome assembly GCA_963778575.1 of uncultured delta proteobacterium. GTDB lineage: Bacteria > Desulfobacterota > Desulfobacteria > Desulfobacterales > UBA11574 > UBA11574. Next base: position 115,041 of record CAVZUV010000019.1, read on the forward strand.
CTGGCGCCATAACGGGGGTCATGCCCGTTTTTGGCCAGCCACGTACGTGCTTCCGGAGAAAGGCCAATGGTTACCTTTTTAGCAGCCAACTGTCCGCGAAGCTCATTTATGAACTTATCCACCACTTTTTTCATAATTTCTTCATTCAGGGCATTAAAATGAATGATGCCGTCAAGACGATTTCTGAATTCCGGGCTGAAGAAATTTTCAACGGCTTTTTTTCCCTTGTCTTTGGTATCATGTTTCTTATCTCCAAAACCGATGGTCTGCGTGCTCATCTCCCGTGTACCCGCGTTGGAGGTCATCATGATAATGACATTTCTAAAATCCGCTTTTTTCCCGTTGTTGTCCGTCAGCGTCGCATGGTCCAATACTTGAAGAAGGATGTTAAACATATCCGGGTGGGCTTTTTCTATTTCATCAAATAAGAGCACGCTGTAAGGATGCTTTCGAATATCGTCTGTCAGAAGTCCTCCCTGATCAAAACCAATATATCCCGGCGGTGCGCCAATAAGGCGAGCTACGGCGTGTTTTTCCATATATTCACTCATATCAAATCGCAAAAAATGAACACCGAGGATCCTGGCAACCTGCAGGCTCACCTCTGTCTTGCCGACACCAGTGGGACCGGCGAATAAAAACGACCCAACGGGTCTTTCGGGTGTTCCGAGACCGGCACGCGAGCGCTTAATGGATGTGACCAAAGATCTTATCGCATCATCTTGTCCGAAAACGACCGCTTTGATTTTTTCTTCAAGAGTCTCCAGTTTTGTTTTGTCAGGGGTTGACACGGAGACGGTGGGAATTCTGGCCATCTTGGCCACAATGTTTTCAATATCTTTGGGATTGATCTTCTTTCTGTGGGGAGAATTGGACAATCGAACGAATGCTCCCGCCTCATCGATGACATCTATCGCTTTGTCAGGAAGATAACGGTCATTGATATATTTTGCAGAAAGTTCGGCGGCGGCCTTTAAAGCCTGGTCCGTATACACAATGCCGTGATGTTCCTCATAGCGGGATCTTAATCCTTTTAAAATTTGAATGGTCTCTTTAACCGGCGGCTCCAAGATCTCAATTTTCTCAAACCGGCGGGACAAAGCCCGGTCTTTTTCAAAGAAATTCTTATAATCTTCATAGGTTGTCGAACCGATACAACGGAGTTCACCAGTCGCCAAGGCCGGTTTCAAAATATTTGAAGCATCCATGGAACCTCTGCTGGTCGCTCCGGCGCCAACCGTTGTATGTATCTCATCGATGAATAAAATGGCGTCCTTTTTCTTTTTTAAAGAGGATAAAACTCCCTTCAAACGCTGTTCAAAGTCGCCACGGAATTTCGTTCCCGCGAGCAAGCCGCCTAAGTCAAGGGAATAAATACGAACACCTTTCAGCAATTCAGGGATGGCCCCTTCGCTGATCCGAATGGCAAGACCTTCGGCCATTGCCGTTTTCCCGACTCCGGGATCTCCGACGAGAATCGGATTATTTTTTCGTCGTCGGCATAAAACCTGAATGGTTCGTTCCATCTCCAGGTCTCTTCCGATCAAAGGATCCAGTTTTCCTTGAGCTGCATATTTCACAAGATCGATGGTGAACGCTTCCAAAGGATCGGATGATTTCTTTTTATCTCCTTTATCCGTTGTTATAAACGGGTCAATTCCTTCCTTATGCATAGGTTTTGCGAAATCGTGTGAAATGTAGCTTAAAATATCAAGGCGTGTAATCCCTTCAGAGCTTAAAAAATATTCTGCGTGGGAATCTTTCTCCTGAAAAATCGAGGCGAGTATGTCACTCACTTTAACCTGCTGCTTTTCTGCGGAACGCACATGATTAATCGCTCTCTGAATGACCCTTTGAAAACCGACGGTCTGCTGGAGAACATATTCGTTGTCTTCGGGCACACTTTCCATCCGTTCGCTAAAAAACACCTCCAGCGCATTTTTAAGACTTTCCACGTTGCCGCCACAATTTTCGATAATCTCGATACCTTCACTGTCGTATAAAATAGCAAAGAGCAAATGCTCTACGCTCACATATTCATGTCGTCTTCTTTTGGCTTCCCTGACTGCAAAGCCTAGGGTTTCGCTAAGTTCTTTACTGATCATGTTCTATTCTTTCTCCATTGTACACTTAAGTGGAAAACTGTTTTCCCTGGCCAGGGCATCAACGGTTTTCACTTTGGTTTCCGATACCTCATAAGGATATACTCCGCATACTCCAATTCCTTTATGGTGAACGTTCAGCATGATTTTCACTGCTTCTTCCGGCGATTTTTTAAAAACAATCATTAGAATTTCAACAACAAATTCCATGGTGGTGTAATCATCGTTGTGAAGGAGCACCTTGTACATGGAAGGTTCATCAATTTCATCCCTGGTTTCAGAAATAATTTCTTCTTCCAAAGCAGGGCCATACCCGTTCATTGAATCATTTTCCATGGCAAGACCTTTGAACAATGTGTCTGAATGCTTCCCTAAAGGCGAAACCCCTAACCCAGTGCCCATATTTATGATGGATACCGACAAGCATACGCCGCTAACATCTTATCAATGATCCTTCCTCGGTATTATAATCATTGATGTATAAATTTGTAAAGGCCCATGCGAAAAATACACACGATTTGACATCACCGGCCACAGCATTTTTTGTATTTTTTCCCGCTTCCGCAAGGACACGGTGCGTTCCGCCCCACCTTATCCTGGCTCCGCTTCACCGGGTTCTTTTTTGCCGGTTCATCTCCGCTGGAAAATACCAGGTCCTGCTCCTTTGGTTGTTGAAGCTCGGAAATGTTCTTGGATTCGGATATCTGGATTCTAAATAAAATTCCAAGGGTCTCTTCTTTGATCCTGGAAATCATTTCCTGGAACAGTTCGAACCCTTCTTTTTTATATACAATTAATGGATTCTGTTGGGCATATCCCCTAAGGCCGATTCCTTCTTTCAGGTGGTCCATGCTCAAAAGATGGTCTTTCCATAAATTGTCAACGGTTTGCAGCATTACAATGCGTTCAAGGTGTCTGAAATCTTCTGAACCCACGGCAGACTCTTTCTCGTTGTAAATCTTGAATGCGTTTTCTGAAATCAACTCCGCCAAATTTTCTCGATTCAGACCGTCCATGGCATTATCTTCAATCTTTTCGAACCGAAAATTAAATTGTTTAAAAACCGCCTTTTTCAATCCTTTCCAATCCCACTCGTCAGGAAAGATTTTCTCGTCAATCAAATTGTACACAATTTCTTCAGCCTTATCCTGAATCATCTCCTCAATGGCGGGTTTTAAACTTTTGCCGTTCAAGGCTTCTCGACGTTGTCTGTAAACGACTTCCCTTTGCTGGTTCATGACATCATCATATTCCAACAATTGCTTTCGAATATCAAAATTGTGTCCCTCAACCTTTGCCTGGGCGTTCTCGATGGCTTTGCTGATCAATTTGTTCTCTATGGGTTCACCTTCTTCCATTCCCAGCCTGTCCATGATCCCGGTTATCCGCTCGCCGCCGAATATCCGCAGCAAATCATCTTCCAGGGCCAGGTAAAAACGCGAAGAACCCGGATCTCCCTGTCTACCGGAACGTCCCCTGAGCTGATTATCGATACGCCGGCTTTCATGTCTTTCCGTTCCGAGAATGTGGAGTCCGCCCAACTCGACAACACCTTCCCCGAGAACGATATCGGTCCCTCGGCCGGCCATGTTAGTTGAGATGGTGACCCCTCCTTTCTGGCCTGCCAAGGCGATTATCTCGGCTTCTTTCTCATGATTTTTTGCGTTTAGTACGGAATGTTTAATCCCTCTTTTTTTTAATTTTATTGAAAAACTTTCCGAAACATCGATGGATATTGTTCCCACCAGAACCGGTTGCCCTCTTTTATTGAGTTCAATGATTTCATTGAGCGCCGCATCAAACTTCTCTTTTCGGGTTTTATAAATCACATCCGAGTTGTCTATTCGAATCATGGGCATGTTTGTCGGAATCACCATCACGTCAAGATCATATATTTTTTTAAATTCGGCTGCTTCCGTATCCGCCGTCCCGGTCATGCCGGCAAGCTTGTCATACATTCTAAAATAGTTTTGAAATGTCACCGTCGCCAGCGTCTGGTTCTCGTTCTCGATCTTGACGTTTTCCTTGGCTTCAAGGGCTTGGTGCAACCCCTCGCTATATCGGCGCCCAGGCATCAGACGGCCGGTAAATTCATCGACGATAATAACCTCTCCATTTTTTACAATGTAATCAACATCTCGTTTAAAGAGCGTATGCGCTTTAAGCGCCTGGTTAACATGATGGAGAAGCTCGATATATTTTGGGTCATAGAGATTATCCACCTTTAACAATTTCTCGGCCTTTGCAACCCCCTCCTCGGTCAGCACTGCGGAACGGGCCTTTTCATCTACGGTATAGTCCTGTTCTGAAACAAGACGTGGAATGATGCCGTTGACCAGGTGATACAGATCCGTCGATTTTTCAGCAGGTCCGGATATGATCAACGGGGTCCTTGCTTCGTCAATTAAAATACTGTCCACCTCGTCAACAATTGCGAAATTGAGTTCTTTTTGAACGATGGTATCGATGTCGAACTTCATGTTGTCTCTCAAGTAATCAAAGCCGAATTCATTATTGGTGCCGTAAGTAATATCCGAACCATATGCGGCGTTGCGCTCTTCATCATTCAGGCCATGAAGGATACACCCCACTGAAAGCCCCAAAAATTTATAAATATGCCCCATCCACTCGGTATCGCGTCTGGCCAGGTAATCGTTCACCGTAACAATATGAACTCCCCTGCCCGAAAGCGCATTCAAATACGCCGGAAGGGTTGCCGCCAGAGTTTTGCCTTCACCGGTCTTCATTTCGGCAATCTTTCCCTGGTGGAGAACAATCCCGCCGATCAGCTGAACATCGAAATGCCGCATTTTCAAGGTACGAACCGACGCTTCCCTGACGGTTGCAAAGGCCTCCACAAGAACATCATCAAGCGATTCACCGTTGTTCAGACGGTCTTTGAATATCTTTGTTTGCGCCTTAAGGGTTTCATCGCTCATGGACTGCATTTGAGGTTCTAAAGCATTGATCTTTTCAACGAAGGGTCTGATTTTTTTTAATTCACGTTCGTTTTTGCTTCCAAAAACTTTTGTTAATAAATTTTCAGCCATTAAAAATATATTCCTCTTTCATTAAATATTATAAAGATACTCGTCAATTACCATGCAAGATTCAAGTGACACATCGTTCATTTTATATTGCACGTGATATTTTTTCAGAGCTAATATATCACCAAATAACAGATTTTGCAAAAAGTGTTAGGATCATTGGTCAGGATATCAATTATCGGAAAAAATGAAAAGATCAGAAAGGAAGGAAAGAGTTATAAAAGGGTCTAGTTTAAAATGTATTTTTGGGGGTTCACAGGAAGACCGTTTAAAAAAACCTCATAATGAACATGGGGGCCGGTGCTTCGTCCCGTATTTCCCATTAAGGCGATGACATCTCCTCTTTTAACGGCATCCCCTCTCTTTTTTAACATTTTTTCAAGATGCCCATAGCGCGTCATCATTCCATGTCCATGATCAATTTTGATCATATTACCGTAGAAACCGTTTTTACCTACAAATGTTACGACCCCATCCGCAGTGGCAATAACTGGTGTTCCTTCTCGGCTTGAAATGTCAAACCCCTTGTGGAATTCGCGCAAACCGGTAAACGGAGAAATCCGGTATCCGAATCCAGAGGATAACCAACCTTTTGTCGGCCATATGGACGGGGTAGATGAGAGCAAGTTTCGTTTACGTTTAAGATCATTAATCAGGGATTCAAAAACTTTTTCCTGGCTGACCGAGGCTAAATTCAACTCCCGGGCTTGCTCATGCATTTCACGAATCAGGCTGTTGTGTTTTTCCGTCAGGGGGAGTTTGGGATCAAGATCTTCGGGAATGGAGCCTCCGACACCGAAAAGGTTGTCTTTTTCTGATGGATTGTCAATGTTGGCAATAATCCGTATCTTTTTTTCAAATTTGTTTAATTTAACCAGGTTTGACTTTAAAGAATTAATTTCATTAGCAAATTTTTGAATTTGCTTTCGTTGGGCGAGGATCTCATTGGATTGATTGGCAATTGTTTTTTCGATTTCTTTTTTGTTAAACGTAATCTTGAGATTAAAATAATCGAAAAAAATGCCTGCGGTAATCAACAAAAAGATTACGGCACATGTAACGATAATCCCTAAATGCCGCCTGGTGACCGACAACTGTTTAACTGTCTTGCCACTGTAACTGAGAAGATAAAAAGAAATTTGATCATTCATAACAATTCTGACGGTTACACAGTGAGTAATTCAACAAGAATAATATCTATTTATTTAATATAATTATAGAATATCACATTCTATTGTGCCATCAGACGAAACGCTCCTTAAAAAAATACTCTCATAAAAAAAATCGTTACACTGATCTTTTAGGAGAGTCTCATTCTTTTTCAAAAAAGTTTCACTTATTTTAACATGAAAATTTAGACTTTGTCAATAGTTTGGGGAATCTAAAAGTTTTTATTAAAAATTGAAAGGAATGGATATCAGAAATAAAAGCAAAGAAAGTCAAAGATACCGATAGAATAACGGGGAAGGAATATCCCTCCCCGTTATTCTATGAAAAACGGCTAGGCGATTCCCAGTTTAAATTTAAGGGACTTCAGAGTATTTTTCATCAGCATGGTAATGGTCATGGGGCCCACGCCGCCTGGAACCGGGGTGATCCAGCCTGCGATCTCTTTTGCGGCGTCAAAGTCCACATCTCCACTTAAGATAGCAATTTTCTTTCCGGTTTTTTCACTGATCTTTTCTCCGATCCTGTTGACGCCGACATCTATAACGCAGGCACCCGGTTTGATCCATTCCGGCTTTACCAAACCCGGAACGCCCGCAGCCACAATCAGAATATCCGCGCGCTGACAATGGGAAGCCAGATCCCTGGTGCCCGTGTGAACGATCGTTACGGTGGAATTCGCACCGACACCCTTTTGGAGCATCATATTGGCGATAGGTTTGCCGACAATATTTGAACGTCCGACGACTACAACTTCAGCCCCTTTTGTTTCAACACCGGCGCGAACGATCATCTCCTGTATGCCTGCAGGAGTGCAAGGCGGGAATTTAACTTCATTGCCGCCGATCATAAGACGGCCCACATTAACCGGATGGAACCCGTCCACATCTTTATCGGGATCGATGGCATTCAACACTTTCTTTTCATCAACATGTTTAGGAAGAGGGAGTTGGACAAGAATGCCGTGGATGGCGTCATCCTTATTGTATTTGTCGATTAAACTCAGCAGCGCTTCTTCTGAAAGATCCGGCGGTTGGCTGTCCTGTATTTCATGAAAACCGACACGGTGGGCTGTTTGTATCTTAAGTGTTACATATGAAATTGAGGCTGGATTTTCTCCTACCAGAATGGTTACAAGACCCGGCACGACACCATGCTTTTCCTTAATTTCCGCTACTTCAGCTGTAATTTCTTCGAGAATCTGCTCGCGAATCTCGGTCCCCTTAATGAGTTTTGCTGACATTTTCTATCTCCTTTCGCCAAAAGTTTAATATTTTGATACAACTTTTCTCTAAATTGGGTTGCCATTATTTTTTTTAACAAAATTTCGATGATTCTTTTAGAATGAATATATATTGAACTTGTGCCTGCGAAACAGGGCTAAGGAATGATTAAAAATGGAACGACACGTTTTCATAGATCAATAAAAACGTAATGTCAAGAATTGTCGTGACTTGATAGCTGATAATGGATTTATCGACGCAGCAATATTGATTCATATCGATCGAATCAATATTTTTATTGTCTTATCGTCTGTTTTATTATATCGAATCCCGATGAATTGTGAGGAAAATTCAGCGTATTTTTTCCTTCCCTTCAATCTTTAACTTCTAACCGAGGAGGAAACATAGATGATCAAAAACGTCGCGATATTTATTTGGGCCGTTGTTATCGGAATAACCATGACAGCGACAATCGCACTTAGTGCAAACACAAAGCCGATCAAGCTCACCTACAGCATTTTTTTCCCTCCGAATCACGCTCAGGCAAAAGCCGCAATGGACTGGGTAAAGGAGATTGAAAAACGCACCCATAATAGGGTTCAGATCTCCGTTTTCCCGGGCGGGACCCTTACCAAAGCACCGCAATGTTACGACGGCGTCGTCAAAGGAATATCCGATTTGGGATTCAGTCTCTTTGCTTACACTCGCGGACGTTTTCCCGTGATGGCAGCGGTGGATCTTCCTATGGGGTATACCAGTGGGGAGATGGCCAGTAAAGTGGCCGAGGCGTTTGCCAATACTTTCAAACCCAAAGAATTAAGTGACGTGAAAGTTCTATACCTTCACGCCCATGGCCCCGGCCTGCTTCACACCAAAAAGCCGGTCAGGCGCCTTGAAGACCTGAAAGGCATGAAAATCAGGGCAACGGGCCTGAGCGCCAAAATTGTAACCGCACTCGGAGGCGTACCGGTGGCCATGCCTCAGGGCGACACTTATGACGCTCTAAAAAAAGGAGTTGTGGAGGGAACGTTTGCTCCCATGGAAACTTTAAAGGGATGGAAACAAGCCGAAGTGATTAAATATACGACAGAATGTTACAGCGTCGGCTACACCACCACTTTTTTCGTGGTCATGAATCTTGAGAAATGGAATGCCCTTCCGGCCGACATAAAGAAAATTTTTAATGAAGTGGATGAAAAATATACCGACATTCACGGCGAGGTATGGGACCGTACTGACCAAGAAGGAAGAAAATATACGCTAAGCCTCGGGAACCAGATCATACCGCTTTCGGACAAAGAAAGCGCCAGGTGGCGAAAGGCAGTGGAACCGGTTATCAATGACTATATTGCGCACACCTCCAATGGGGAAAAATATGTTCAAAAAATAAGGGAGTTGATGAAACAATATTCCAAATAAAGGATGAATTCACGGGTTGTCCCGGCCGTTCATCGACGGACGCGGACAACCTTTTTTATTTTGTAATATGGAACCACCATGCACATTTTTGAAAAACTGATCCACGATCTTTCAAAAAAAATGTATTGGATCGCAGGGGCAGCCATTGTTGCCATGATGTTTCTCACCTGCGCCGATGTTGTCTTGCGTTTTTTTAGAAAACCCATACCCGGAACTTATGAACTGGTCAGTTTTCTGGGAGCCGTAGCCGTATCATTTGCCATGGCCCACACCTCCATAGAAAAAGGCCATGTGTCGGTAAGCTTTGTCGTCAGTCATTTTCCCCCCAAGGTTCAGAGACTCATCGAATGTATCACCAGTTGTTTTGGATTGTTTATTTTCGGCTTTATTGCATGGCAATCCATCATGTATGCAAATGACCTTCACACCGCTCATGAGGTGTCACTCACGCTGGAGCTACCCTTTTATCCTTTTATCTATGGGATCGGCTTTTCGGCAGGTGTTGTTTGCCTGTTATTGTTATCCGACGTCATTAAAAATGCGATGAAGATCCTGGAGAAATGAACCTGTTAACTGTTGGCATCATCGGAATTATCGCCCTCGTCGTACTCTTGTATTCCAAAATGCCTGTGGGCTTTGCCATGGCTTTTCTGGGATTCATCGGTTTCGGCTATGTGGTCAACATTGACGCGGCATCAAGTCTTTTGGCCCGGGATGTCTGGGATGTCTTCTCTTCCTATAATTTGACCGTGATTCCCCTTTTTGTATTTATGGGACAAATCGCCTTTTACGCCGGAATAAGCCGCAGGCTCTATGATAGCGCATATGTGCTGTTCGGGCATCGGCGAGGCGGACTGGCCATGACCACCGTCGGCGCTTGCGCCGGATTCGCGGCCATATGCGGCTCAACCAACGCCACTGCAGCAACCATGGCCACGGTTGCGCTTCCTGAAATGAAACGATACGGATATGATATGGGCCTGGCCACCGGCACCGTAGCGGCAGCCGGCAGTCTCGGCATTCTGATCCCTCCCAGTGTGATTTTTATCGTATACGGCATTCTCACCGAACAATCCATTGGAAAACTTTTTGCAGCCGGTATCATACCCGGTATTCTCCTCTGCTTCCTTTTTCTGATGACCATTTACCTTCGTGTGATGAAAAACCCTTCTTTGGCGCCTCCGGGACCTAAAACCGGTTTTCGTGAAAAGATCAAGTCCTTCGCCGGCATACTTGAAGCACTGGTCCTGTTTTTCCTGGTCATGGGCGGCATTTTTTTCGGATTTTTCACCCCCACTGAGGCTGCCGCCATTGGTGCTTTCATGACCTTTCTCTTAGCCGTCGTCAGAAGACAATTGCACTGGAACGATTTTATCCAATCCCTTGCCGACACCACCAAAATCAGTTGTATGATTATGGTTATCGTCACGGGTGCAGTGGTGTTCGGTCATTTCATGGCAATAACTCGTCTCCCTTACGCCCTTGCCAATTATGTAGGATCTCTTCCGCTTCCGCCACATGCCGTCATCGTCGTGATCATTCTTGTCTATCTTGTCGGAGGCTGTTTCATGGACTCCCTGGCCATGATCATGCTGACCATCCCCATATTTTTCCCGATTGTTCAAAAGCTGGGCTTTGATCCGATCTGGTTCGGTGTCGTGATCGTTCTGGTTACGGAAATGGGAGTGATTACGCCGCCGGTGGGGGTCAATGTCTATGTGGTTTACGGTGTGGCAAGGGATGTGCCGTTGGAAACGATTTTCAAAGGGGTCTACCCCATGCTCGTCGCGCTGCTCATCTGTAATCTAATCCTCATTCTGTTTCCCCAGATCGCCCTCTGGCTACCGAGCCTTATGCATTGAAAAAAAATTAGTTAAATGGTCGAATGGTAGAGTGGTTAATTGGATTGATGATATATGATTGTCGATTGTTGATTGAAGGCGTCATTTCGCTATAATGACCGAGGGACGATGGACGACCGCTTCGCTGGGATGAGGGACGACGAACGACTGACGACAAAATACGGATCACTGATGCACTGAATGCCACAGCGATTTGTTTCCCGTATTATTTTTTGACTTGCTCACTATCCGGCTCCGGTCCTCTGACCTCCGACCTCTGACTTCCGACTTCTGGCCCTTTGCTCTCTGCTTTCTGATCTTTTGTCCTCCATTGACTTCATTCGTCCATCTTCCGAGTGAAGCGGTCGTCCATCTTCCGTCGTCTGTCGTCCGTCGTCCGTCATCCGTCGTCTGCCTTCGGTATCAATCAAGCTATACGGGAAATGCGGCCATCCGGAGTCCAGCGGTTTCATCCAGACCGAGCATGAGGTTCATGTTTTGTACGGCTTGGCCTGCAGCGCCTTTTACCAAGTTGTCGATGGCTGAAATCAGGATCAGGCGACCGTTGGGTTCATCCAGTCTGATACCGATGTCACAAAAATTGGTGCCGCGTACGCAACGGGTGTCCGGCAGCCGATCTTTGCCAAGGATTCGGATAAACGGGCAACCGGAATAAAAAGTGTTGAGACATTTTTCTACATCTTCACGGGTGATACCCTTTACCGGATTGGCATAAAGGGTTGTAAGTATGCCGCGGGACATTGGAACCAGATGGGGAACAAACGTCATTTTTATGGACTGACCGGCTTCAATGCTCAGGATCTCTTCCATTTCCGGGTTATGCCGGTGTTCCGCGACCTTGTAGGCCTTAAACGACTCATTCACCTCGCAAAAATGAGTGGTCAAAGACAGGCTGCGGCCGGCACCGCTGACGCCGGATTTTGAATCGGCGATAATGGTGTTGATATCGATAAGGTTGTCCTTGATGACCGGCAGCAGAGGCAATAATACGCTGGTAGGATAACATCCGGGTGCGCCGACCAGGGCGGCCTTTTTAATCTTGTCAAAATAAATTTCACAGAGCCCGTAAACCGCCTGGTCCAATAAATCCTTTGCGGTATGCTGCTGATAATGAGCTTCATAGATGTTTGCATCTTTGAATCTAAAATCCGCGGACAGATCGATGACTTTTTTGCCTCTTGATATAAGCTAAGGCACCAACATCAAGGGAATTTTATGGGGAAGAGCGGGAAATGCGGCCATCCGGAGTCCAGCGGTTTCATCCAGACCGAGCATGAGGTTCATGTTTTGTACGGCCTGGCCGGCAGCGCCTTTTACCAGGTTGTCGATGGCTGAAATCAGGATCAGGCGATTGTTCCGTTGATCCAGTCTGACGCCGATTTCACAAAAATTGGTGCCACGTACGCAACGGGTGTCCGGCAGCCGGTTTTTGCCAAGGATTCGGATAAACGGGCAACCGGCATAAAAAGTATTGAGACATTTTTCCACATCTTCGCGGGTGATACCCTTTACCGGATTGGCATACAGGGTTGTCAGTATACCGCGGGACATGGGAACCAGATGCGGAACAAATGTCATTTTTATGGACTGACCGGCTTCGATGCTCAGGATCTCTTCCATTTCCGGGTTATGCCGGTGTTCCGCGACCTTGTAGGCCTTAAACGACTCATTCACCTCGCAAAAATGAGTGGTCAAAGACAGGCTGCGGCCGGCACCGCTGACGCCGGATTTTGAATCGGCGATAATGGTGTTGATATCGATAAGGTTGTCCTTGATGACCGGCAGCAGAGGCAATAATACGCTGGTAGGATAACATCCGGGTGCGCCGACCAGGGCGGCCTTTTTAATCTTGTCAAAATAAATTTCACAGAGCCCGTAAACCGCCTGGTCCAATAAATCCTTTGCGGTATGCTGCTGATAATGAGCTTCATAGATGTTTGCATCTTTGAATCTAAAATCCGCGGACAGATCGATGACTTTTTTGCCTCTTGAAATAAGCTCCGGCACCAACATCATGGGAATTTTATGGGGCAGCGCGGTAAAGACAACATCTGCACTGTCACAGACTTTATCCACGGCCAATGCCTCGCATACCAAGTCGACGGAACCGGTCATCGCGGGGAAAACCTTGTCAAACGCAACGCCGGCATACTGGCGAGATGTCAGCATCGTCATCCGGACATTGGGATGATGGCAAAGGATCCGTACAAGCTCGGCGCCGGCATACCCTGTGGCACCGACGACAGCCACTCGTGTCATAATATTACTCCATATTGAACCTTAACCCCCAAGATAAGCTTGCTTGACTTCGGGGTTTGTTAGCAATTCTTCTGAACTTCCTTGAAGAACCAGATTGCCGCTTTCAAGCACGTAGCCGCGCTGCGCAAATTGAAGGGCCATTCGGGCGTTCTGTTCCACCAGCAGGATGGTAGTACCTTCTTTATTGAGTTGTTTAAGGGCATCAAACACATTCATCATGAGCAAGGGTGCAAGCCCCATGGAAGGCTCGTCGAGAAGCATGATTTTTCTTCCGCTCATAAACGCCCTGCCGATGGCGAGCATCTGCTGTTCTCCGCCGCTGAGCGTTCCTGAATTTTGGGTTTTGCGTTCGCTCAGACGAGGAAATATCTCGAACACCCTCTCCATATCTTCCTCGATTTTCTCGCGGTCTTTTCTGGCAAAGGTCGCCAGCTTGAGGTTCTCCATAATGGTCAGGTTGCCGAAAAGCCGTCTCCCTTCGGGAACATGAGAAATTCCGAACTTGCTCACCACCTTATCGGCAGGATATTGCAGCAGGTCATTTCCCATAAATGTCATCTTTGTTCCTTTTTCCACCGGAACCAGTCTGGAAATCGCTCTCAGCGTCGTACTTTTGCCGGCGCCATTGGCACCGATAATACAGACGATTTCACCGTCGTCGATTTGAAATCCAATGCCATGAAGGGCTCGAATATTATCGTAAGATACGCTGAGATTTTCAACTGTCAATAACATCAAATCACTATCCCCTTGCCAAGATAGGCATCGATGACCTTTGGGTCGTTTTGGATCTCTTCCGGAGTGCCTTCGGCGATGACTTGGCCAAAGTTGAGCGTTTGAATGATTTCACAAAGTTCCATCACCACCTTCAGTCTGTGCTCGATCAAAAAAATGGCCAGATTCAATGTTTTGTGGACTTTTCGGACAATTTCCATCATCTGAATCAGCTCTTCGGGATTCATGCCTGCCGTGGGTTCATCCAAAAACAATATTTTCGGCTCAGTGGCCAATGCCCGCGCGATTTCAACCCTCCGCTGATCCCCGTAAGGCAGATTAAGGATGAGCTGGCCGGCATGATGCGCGATACCCACCATCTTCAAGAGGTTGTAAGCCATCTCTTCAATCTCTTTTTCCTGCCGGTGTCGTTTGGCAGTACCAAAAAAAGCGCCGATAAGTCCGTAGCTGATTCTTGAATAGCGGGCCATCTTCACGTGCTCGAGAACGGTCATATGGCGCCATAATTGCATGTTCTGAAAGGTTCGGCCCAGACCATGAGATGCAATCTGGTTGGGCTGAAGGCCTGTTATCTTCTTTCCTTCCAGATAGATTTCCCCTTCGGTGGGTTTATATATACCGGTGATGAGATTGAAAATCGTTGTCTTGCCCGCGCCGTTCGGACCGATCAGTCCCCGGATCTGACCTTTTTCGATTTTAAGGTTGTAGTTGTTAACCGCCCGCAATCCACCAAACTCGTGGCTCATTTTTTCAACGCTAAGCAGCGACATCCGACTTCCTTTGATCTGGTTTATTTTTCGGCTTCACAAGTTTTCCCACATTAAATTCCTTGAACGCCACAAGGCCTGTGGGCCGGTAGATCATAATTAAAATAAGTAACAGCGGGATAATGATCCATTTAAAAATCTCAAGCGGCCGCAATGCCTCGCCCAGCATACTCAGACTCACCGCCCCCACAATGGATCCGTAAACCGAGTTTAGCCCGCCGAAGTAGACCATTGCCAGTACTTCTGCAAGTTTCTGCAAACCAAAAGTCCCCGGGTTGACATATCTTAATACGTGTGCAAAAAGACCGCCGGCAACGCCGGCCCAAAAGGCCGCAAACAAAAACGCCGTGATTTTGGTGCGACGGGTATTCACCGTCATGGCGTTGGCGGCAACCTCATCATCGCGCACGGCATTCAGCGCTTTTCCCAATGTGGAACGTACAAAATTGTTGGTGATCCAGATGCATGCCACCGTCCATATAAATACGGTCGGCAGGCTGGCCAGGTCCGGTTGGCTGCTCAACCCCCTGGGCCCGCCCACGACTTCCAGGTTTTCGATCATGCTTTTTACGATGAACATGAACGCCAGGGAAATAATGGCCAGATAATCGCCCCGCGTCCTAAAAGAAGGGACTGCAATGACAAGGGCTCCTAGTGCCGCAACGATGCCGCCGATGATCAATGCAATGGGAAACATGAAAGGACCTAATGCCGCCGGAAGCAATGCATGACCGAATAATTTATCGTTGGCAAAAAAAACAACGGTAAAGACTGAAGCGGCATATGCGCCCAGCGCCATGAATCCCGGATGAGAACACGAAAATTCTCCCATGTAGCCGTTTATGACATTCAAACTCAAGGTCAGTATAACGGCGATGAGTGTGAGCTTGAGGGTAAGAACCCGGTAGGCGCTGATTTCCGACCACAAATAGAGCACAGCGTAAAGCAGACCGATATGAAGGACCACCGAAATCAATAATGGCAGATCTAGCAGCTTGGCTGCCAAGCGGTTGGTCGCCCCGGATGTCAATCGTGCAACAACGCTGATCGGCAGGATAAATATCATCAACACATACAGAATCGTACCGGGAATCATCAACGGATATTTAAGCATCGTCACGAGACCAAAAAGCACCGGTACTTTAGGCAAGCCCAAATTCTCGGCCAGCACCTCACCCACGAATCGCTCCAGTACCACCGCGATCAACATGCCCAAAAGCCAACCGAGCAGCGGCACCTCTGAAAACAGCGCCTGAGTCTTTTGCTTTACAAAAGATTTGATCCCAAGAGATTTTCTGTTTTTTTCGTTCATCGATCAGAGCCTCAAACGCGCACTGTAAGGTTCGCCGAAAAAGCCGTGGGGCCTGAAGGTCAGGATCAGCAAAATGATCGAGTAGGCAATTAAATCACGCAGCGTCGAGGGAAAAATCATTGCCACGAATATTTCAATGAAACCCAGCAAAAATCCGGCAAGAGTGGCGCCGAGAATCGAGCCCCGGCCGCCTAATATCGCGGCCACAAACGCTTTCCACCCGAAAACAATTCCCATGTACGGATCTAAAACCGGATAAGCAACGCCAAATAGAATCCCTGCAGCGGCCGCCAGTGCGGAACCGATGGCAAACGTCATGGCGGCAATGGTGTTTATCGGGACGCCCATCAATGGAACGACGACGAAATCAAAGGCCATGGCCCGCATGGCCATTCCCCATTTGGTTCTTCGAACAAACTGGTGCAGCGCCATCATCAGCATCAGGGAAACCACCACAATCATAATCTTTTTATTGGTGACAAATACGCCGCTGATATTATATGTCTTGGATTTAATCAGCGTCGGAAACCGGACCCTTTGGGCCCCCAACAGGGCCAGATTTCCGGTCTCGAGGATGATGCCGATCATTAAACCGGTAATGGCCGCCGATGCTCTCGGCGCTTCCCGTAACGGCCGGTATCCCAACCTTTCCACAAGCATGCCGACAAAAGACGTCAGAAACATGGAAATGATAATGGTCAAAACCAAAATCAACCAGTTGGGCAGTACAATGGCACCCAATGAAGCCAGCGCCGTGATGCCCGTTGCCACGCCAAAACCGATGTAAGCACCGACCATGAAAATGTCGCCGTGTGCAAAATTAAAAAGCATCAGGATACCGTAGACCATTGAATATCCCAGTGCAATCAGTGCGTAGAAACTGCCCCATTGCAATGCGTTGATCAGGTTTTGGAAGAAAAATGTCATTGAACGGACTCTCTCATATTCGCTCAAATAAAAACGGGCTCAGGGCACATTGCCCTGGCCCGCCTTTATTTTTTAAAAAAAATGATACAGCAGCCTCGGGCTGAAACAATCCTGCGGACCACGAATATTGAAAACACATTATGGCCGCATAAACCCGCCTTTACGGACAAACAGATTTATAAAACTCGTATTCGCCCTTATTGCTGATCCTGACGATGACAGCGCACTTTATCGGATCTCCGTTTTCGGTAAAGGTCATTTTACCGGTAATGCCGTTATATTCTTTGACCTTGGCCATGGCATTACGGACATTCATACGATCTTTTTCGATATTGCCCGTCAATTTGCCGACATGCTCGATGGCCGTCTTGACTATTCCCAGGGAATCCCATGTCAGGGCGGCGACATCATCCGGAACATATCCGTATTTTTTATTATACCGATCGATGAAGGTCATTGTAGCCCCTTTTGCGCCTGCAGCGGCGTAATGCGTACTGAAGAAAAGTCCGTAGCAATCTTTGCCGCAAAGCTGCACCGTCTCCGCCGAACCCCAACTGTCGCTTCCCACAATCGGTTTGTTCCATCCCAACTCATGCGCCTGCTGTACGATCAAAGCGACTTCATTGTAGTATTGGGGCGTGAACAGAACCTGGGCACCCGATTTTATGATCTTAGTCAATTGAGAACTAAAATCCGCATCTTTCGTCGTAAAGCTTTCAAAAGCCACAACAGATCCCGGGCCGTTAAGTTTTTCCCAGGCTGATTTAAAAAATTCGGCAAGTCCTTTGGGATAATCACTGGCCACATCATACAAAACAGCGGCTTTGGTATACCCGAATTCACTTTTGATAAAATTGGCCAGCACCGGTCCCTGGAAAGGATCGAGAAAACAACCGCGAAATACATAGGGACGGTCCTTGGTGGTGTCAGGGTTGGTAGACCACGGACTGATCATGGGCGTCTTATAGTTATTGGCGACTTCCCCTGCCGGAATCGCCTGCTTGGAAGCCTGAGGACCGACAATGACCAGAACTTCATCCTCGGTAATCATCTTGGTATTGACTTTTACAGCCGATTCCGCTTTGGATTCATTGTCTTCGATAACCAATTTTACCGGATACTTCTTTCCGCCGACCTCTATTCCACCGGCGGCCTTAACATCTTCGAGCCACATCTCGGCGGCATATTTTGTACCTTCGCCCACTTTTGGGATATCCCCGGTCATAGGAGCATTGATCCCGATCTTGATGATTTTTGTCTTACACCAAGCAGAAGGGATAAAAGTCAAACTGATCACCATACAGGAAATAATAAATACCCAACTTTTTCGCATGACGGCCTCCTTTTCTCGACACTATTTAACCTGCTGTTTTAAATAGAATAACAAGAACCAACCCTATTGATTGATCTGGCTGAATACCATAATGGCTTTTCTTTTTCAACAAAATAATCACCGGCTTTGCACACGGTTTTATTATTTAATTTACCGACCTTTTTTTATATTGGTTATCATTTCTTTGAGAATCGACATGACATTTCGTCCTCTGTCGCGAGCGATTTGATGGGCGTCCTCAACAAACCTGGCAGCCTGTTTTTCCAGTTCTTCCACTACCGGAACCGGAACCTTCAGCCTCTGATACTGCCAAATCAACAGTCGCACGGCCAAACGTTCTTCCTGTTGTCTGATAAATCCCACTTGGTTTTTCCCCCTTATCGTCTTATGGCCTCAAAAGAGGGTTTGCATATCCGGAAGATAGCCTCTTCCAATACTGTCTTGGGTTTTTGTTTGGTGGTTTTGAGTCGAACATCAGCCTCACTTAAATGCTCTAACGCCTCAATAAGCTCTTTTTGGGTATATTTTTCCGAATTTAACATCAATTTATACACAGGATAAGGATTGTTGGCGATCTCAAGATCCGTACCCGGCAAACCCCTTTTGGTTTCGCGCCGTTTTTTTGTCTTCTTGGCATCTTGATTCATTTCTTCTGAAAACAACTCGTTCCATTTCGCAATCTCATCCAAAAGTTCTTTGTTGTACGACTGAATCGCCGTCATTATACGGTTTGCAAACTGAGCATACGGCAGTTCCGGAGACCACAAGCCGCCATGAGAACTTTCCACAAAATCCTTGGCCACAACCAGCTTTCTGATTTGATTGGTCATGGAAGCCAGTATCTGAAGTGGGTGAAAATTTTCCAGCAACAGCGAGTTTAAAAAAAAGAGCGATTGCTCAGCATTTCGTTCTGCCACGGCATTCGTCAGTTCATATATGGGATCCTCTTTGGTACGTTTTAACACAAATGCGACATCTTTGGACGTGATCTCTTTTTCATCGCCGATGTAGTCAATCAGTTTTTCCAAATTATCGGAAAAAGTGTCGATATCAAATCCGGTCAACGCATACAAGTCCCGGTATGTGTTTTTGTTCATGACCTTGCCGTACCGGCCAAGAAGGGTTTCCATTCTCTCCACAAGGACCGCTTCTTGAGCAATTTTATCCTCCCTTCGATCTCCTTTCGGCACCGAACAGTCAATAATAGTTCCGTTCTTTTTGATAACTTTAAAGAGTTTGCGGCGTTTATCCACCATGTCGGCGGTAATGACCAGATAATTCTTTTGAGGAAATCCTTTTTCTATGGCGCGTTGCAAAAGATCGGCATCATGTTCTTCAGAGGGTATGAAAAGATGGTTTTCCTTGCAATATTTTATGATTTGATCAAGCCATTCCCTCTCCCCCGGCTTGTCGTCTTCAAGTTTAAAAATCTTTTTTTTATGCGTTTCATCAATATTATCTAAAGACAGGTTGAGCAGGCCCAGAAGCGTCAGAAAAAACGTTGCCGCTTGATTCATGTTTTGGTCCTTATAGGCGTTTCGTGCTTTTTCAAACAGCCGTCCTTCATCCTGTTTTGAATAGAATATTCTGGAATCGCAAAGCGCAACTACTCTCGGCCCGGATAAAAGCGCATAGGTATTTACCCGTTCGACAACTTCTTTGATATGACCATTGGTTCCATCGATCACGTGGTAATTAAATTTTCTAAGATTTTTTGGGATTAAGGCATCGAGGAGAATTTCAAGTGCGTTTTTATACAAGAGCGTTTCACCGTAAATCAGATAAATCGGTGCAAAACCTTTGATCTTTTGATTGTCTTTAATTTTCTTTAAATAATTATCCAGTTCTTTATAGTGAATTTCAGGCATTGTAAAAATCCCGGCCCAGCTTCCGGCCCATCGGCCTACAGCCCAAAAGAAAGACCAGGCCTTGAGTACCCCACAAAGGGGATTGCTTTGTTGAAAGTCTTTTTAGAATGCAAGGACAATAAGGTGCTACGGCAATTTTTTAAAAAGAAGATGAAATACAAAAACAGTGATGCCCACCGTGATTGCGCTGTCAGCGACATTAAAAGCAGGCCAGTGATGGCTGCCGATATAAAAATCCAAAAAATCAACGACCTTTCCGAATCGAATTCTGTCGATCAGATTGCCGACTGCGCCACCGAATATTAAGGCGAGTCCTGTCGCAAGAAGCGGTTGTGTCTCGGATACGTTCTTGTAAAAGAAAAAGATGAAGCAAATCGCAATTGATGCGGCCAGAAGAAAAAGTAAATTACGAAATTGTGAATTTTGATGCGCCATGAATCCGAAAGCGCCGCCGGGATTAAGAATATGCGTAACGTTGAAAAATCCGGGAATCACGGTGATGGAATGGAATAAGGGAAGATTTTTTAAGATCAACAGCTTTGTTATTTGATCAAGTATAACTACCAGGCCGGAGATAACGAAAAGTTTTGTATATTTGCTGTGCTTGGCGCCGGACCCGTCCGAGTCTAAAGAATTTAAACGCACCATCAATTCATTCCTTTTAAAAAATCGGCTTTTTTTATGCTTTTAACGCATTCCGGCACCGATTGCAGATCGTCGGCTGCTCTGAATCCGTTCCAACGGAGATGTCACGTATCCAGCATCGTTCACATTTCTCGCCGGGAGCCGCTTCAATCTGAATGGACAAGCCTTCAATATCCGGGCTTTTAAACGATACCTCAGGTGCTTTTCCTTTGATCAGGGATGCTTCCGAAACGATGAATATCGTTTTCAAGTCATCTTTATGCGGCTCAAGAACATCGTACAGATCATTATCCGCATAAATGATCACGGCGGCATCTAAAGAATGCCCGATGAGTTTGTTTACCCGAGCTTCCTCAAGCGCCTTGGTTACCTCTCCTCTAACTTTAATGATTCGTCTCCATTTTTGCGCCATTTGTTCATTCTTCCATTCCTCTCGGACGACCGGCAAGGATGCCAGGTGAACACTCTGCGGGTTCTCTGTTTGCCGCGGCATAAAATTCCATAATTCTTCGGCGGTAAATGCGAGTATCGGTGCCATCAACCTGGCAAGGGTGTCCAATATGGTATAGACTACCGTCTGAGCGCTTCTTCTGTCTATGGATTGAGACGGCGATGTGTATAGACGGTCCTTGAGGATATCCAGATAAAAAGCGGAAAGATCGACGATGCAATAATTGTAAAGCGCATGGTAAATGATGTGAAATTCATAAGTATCATAGGCCGTTAGGGCTCTTTGAATCAACTCTTGAAGTCTGTGAAGTGCGAATCGGTCCAGTTCAGACATCATATCATAGGGAATACGATCCGTCTCAGAATTGAAATCATACAAATTGCCCAACAGAAATCGGCAGGTATTTCTTATTCTTCTATAAGCATCGCTCAATTGTTTTAAGATATTTTCGGAAATTCGAATATCATCCCTGTAATCCGATGCAGAGACCCATAAACGGAGAATCTCGGCACCATGTCGTTTAATCACTTCTTCGGGCGCTACAACATTGCCCAGCGACTTGGACATTTTCTTGCCTTGGGCATCGACAACAAAACCGTGTGTCAATACGGATTTATAGGGCGCACTGCCCCTGGTTCCAACAGCCGTAAGGAGTGAGCTGTGAAACCAGCCCCGGTGCTGATCACTGCCTTCCAAATAAAGATCGGCGGGCCATCTGAGATTCGAGCGCTGCTCCAGAACCGCTGCATGACTGACGCCGGAGTCGAACCAGACATCCAGAATATCATCCTCTTTGATAAACGTGCTATTGCCGCAGGTTTCACACACGGCGTTTTCAGGAAGTAATTCTTCCATGGTTTTTTCAAACCATATGTCGGCGCCGTTCTCTTTAAACAATGTATAGATATGATCGATAATTTCTTTGTTTAAATACAGGGTGCCGCATTTTTGGCAATAAAATATGGCAATCGGCACGCCCCATGCCCGTTGTCTTGAAACACACCAGTCCGGGCGATTTTCAATCATGCCGTAAATTCTTTCTCTCCCCCAATAGGGTATCCATGTGACTTTGTCGATTTCTTTAAGGGCATTCTTTCTGAGCCCTGTTTTATCCATAGATATAAACCACTGGGGCGTCGCACGGAAAATAACCGGTTTTTTGCATCGCCAGCAATGGGGATAAGAGTGTTCCAGCGTTCCCTGGGCAATCAACGCACCGTTTTTTTCTAAATTGGCAATGATATCGGCATTGGCTTCAAAGACGAACTGCCCGCTGAAAAACGCCGCGTCTTCCGTAAAACAGCCGTTGTCATCTATCGGAGAATATGCATCCAAATCATACAAGAGCCCCACTTCGTAATCTTCACGCCCATGTCCCGGCGCGGTGTGTACGCATCCGGTCCCAGCATCCAGCGTTACGTGAGATCCAAGGATAATCAGGGATTCACGGTCATAGATCGGGTGCCGGCACTTTTTTCGTTCAAGGGTTGCAGCGTCGATCTCGGCAAGTATGGTAAAATTTGAAATCCCGAAGGTTTTCATGCAATCTTGAACCAGTTCTTTTGCCAAAATCAAAACCTCACCGTTTTTTGTATCTACGGCGGAATAGACAATATCCGGATGAAGCGCAACGGCGAGATTGGCGGGAATCGTCCAGGGTGTCGTTGTCCAGATGACCAGAAACACTTTTTTACCGGCAAGGTTCTGATACTTTTTACTGATATCATCCAAAAGTAAAAATTTTACAAATATAGACGGCGACGATTCGTCATGATATTCGATCTCTGCTTCCGCAAGGGCTGTTTTGCAGCTGCAGCACCAGTATATCGGTTTTTTACTTCTAAAAAGACTTCCCTCCACGGCAAATTTGTTACACTCACGGGCAATCGTTGCTTCGTAAGCATAATTCATGGTTAAATACGGATTATCCCATTCACCCATGACCCCCAATCGCTTGAATTCTTCCCGCTGTATATCGATATATTTTTCGGCATAAGTCCGGCATTGTCTTCGAATTTCGGCTTGGCCCATTGTTAATTTTTTTGCACCGAGCTCTTTTTCAACGTTGTGTTCAACAGGGAGTCCGTGACAATCCCAACCCGGCACATACACAGCGTCAAAACCGACCATTTGCCGTGAACGAATAATAAAATCCTTCAGAATTTTATTGAGTGCGGTACCAATATGAATATGGCCGTTTGCATAAGGCGGACCGTCATGCAAAATAAATGGCTCACGGCCTTTGGAAGCTTGTCTGATCTTTTGATATAACCGCCCCTCTTCCCAGGACTTCAACTGCTCAGGCTCACGCCTTGCCAAACTGGCCTTCATGGGAAATTTCGTTTTCGGAAGATTGAGTGTCTCTTTATAATCCATATAACCTCCAAAACCAGGTTTTATGTTAAATATTGAAAGGTACTTTCAAAACATTTTTCTGTCAAGGAAATAGACGCCCGGTCAGAACTTTGCACGGCGGCATCCACGAAAAAGCCCGAACAGATTGAGGTCCGGGCTTTTGATCAGACGATGTTTATCGGGGATGATTCGAAAAAGCGGCTTTAATATATCCCTAAATCCTTCAGCACTTCATTGATGCCGAGTTTTTTAACTTTCAGTTTTAAAAATTCGGCAATCGTCGGCTGGTATGCTTGAACTTTGAGGTACATCCGGGCTTCCGAGGGCGTTCTCCCCCCTTTTTGATTGTTGCACGGTTTACAGGACGAAACACAGTTTTCAAAGGTGGTCTTACCCCCTTTTGATTTTGGGATGATATGGTCGATGGTAAGCTTTCTATGGTGGTTTCCGCAATAAGCGCATCTGAAACCGTCCCTGATGAATACATTCTTTTTGCTAAATGGCACTCTGTTGATGTAAAGGCTTCGGATTAGCTTCAGAAGGCGCATGACTGCCGGGATTTTAATAACAATGCCTTCCGCGCTTCTGACTACTTTTCCGGAATGTCTTAAAACCTGTACCTTTCCTTTGGTGATCATACACATTGCCCGTCTCCAGTTCACCACATTCAGAAAGGTATAGTCGGCATTCAGAAGAACGCACTGAGCCATGCTTTTCTCCTATAATCAATTTTCAGAAATTCCTATACACGATTTTAAAGTCAAAATCAACCGCTTAAATTTTGAATCGCAAAACCAACCCCTTTAATTGCTCCGCCAGCTGGCTCAACTCATCTGCCCTAATATTCACTAAAATTAGATGACTTAAAGATGATGGAGAAAATAAAATGCCGGGCGAAACCACACGCCCGGCATTCACTGTCTTACGATCATTTGATTCTGATCGCCTTGGAATTTTCCCAAAGACCGTGGATATTGCAAAGGGCGGTGGCAAACAAAGTGCCGGATTTTTTGATCTTCAGCGAAGCCGTTGCCGAATGATGGGTGTACACCGGCCCCTGATTCGCGCCGTCCACTGATTCGCCATGAGCGGAAAATTCATAATTGCCGACCTGGTAGGAAAATTTATCGCCGTCCGGTTTGAAATAAATCTGAATCCAACGGATATGATGCTCGGTGGTATTCGGATGTGCGATCTCCTTGCCCAGGCTGACGGAAACGTCGAATATTTCGTCTGCTGCAACCTTATCGGGACAATCGATCACCGGAACATGTTTTTCTGCTTTCCAGTCTGCCGTTTGATACAGTTCGCCAATTTTTGCCATGGTGTTACCTCCTTTTGTTGGATGGGTCATCGAAAGGCATTGATTATTTTAAGTCGCGCTATGGCGGGATTATCCCGCCAGCATTGTTAATCGGCTGATTTGGCCGAGTCTTTCAAAATTTCATCCACGTCTTCTTTACTCAAATCACGGCAAAAAAGAAACACGACTTGTTTAACATTTTTTTTCGCTTCTGTCGGGGATGTTGGCATCTTGTCCGGATCATTCAGATGAATGGCCCGGTCAATTTATCGCAGAAAGAAATACGGTCTGGACAGTATTTTGATCCGTTGACTTCTGTATGGTGAAACGAGCTTTAAGTGTTCTATTTAAATTTATAATGCTCTTGAGTGCATTGCAAACAAAAACAACTTATTTTTTGCTGAAACTGAATCCTTTTGGGCCACCAACTTTATTGGAGGTGATATTATCGGCGTCGAGCCCGTCGATTTAATCCGACAAGGCTGCTTTGAGTCGTTTTATGACAAAGCTTTTGTATCCGGGATCTTGTTTTTGATTCGCATCGATATTTCCGAGGGGGATTTCCGCCCGGGCCGCGCTGCTGTGACCTCCGGCGGAACCGATATCGCCGACCATTTCTTTTGCTAATTTCCCGACATTTCTCCGAAATCCGGCATTACGAAATATGATAACCAGGTTCCCTTCGAATACACCGGAAACAATGCACATGGACGCTTCAGCCAAATTCAGAAAAAAATCCGAAAGAACGACCAGTGTATCCGGGTGATCTATTTTCCCCATGGGAAAAAAGGCAGTGTCGCCAAGGAGGGTAAACTTTTCAATGGCTTTTTTAAGTGAAGGGAGCATTTTTTTCTTCAATTCCGAAGATTCGATTTTTTTGATTATGTTCATGTTCACAAAATCATATAAATACCGAAACGCAATGACATCGCTCGGTGTCGTCTCGCGAATGAAATTGTTGGTATCCGACTTGATCCCGTAAAACAGAGCCGTGGCCAGCCTTGGGGACGGCTTTATATTGGCGGCTTTGATATATTCGGTCATAATGCTGGAATTTGCGCCGTACTCTTCCCGGATGTCGATAAAATCCGATTCCAGGTTCGGAGAAACCGGGTGGTGATCAATGATGATGTCAAAAAAATACTGGCTGAATATTTCATTATGGGAAGGCTGGGAATCCAGCAGCGCCCATTTGGTTATCGCAGTTTTTTTCAACGAACGGATATGATCGTGCCGAAAATCGAGGAGATTGACAAATGCCCGGTTGTCCGCCCGTTCAATCCGGTTGATCCTGAAAATGTGAACCTTTCTGGTTTTATCCCAGAACAGCCGTCTGAGTGCCAGGGCGCTAGCCATGGCATCCGGGTCGGCATTGATTAATACGGCGAGGGTGTCTTTTGCATCCACCACCCGCCTTAATTTGCGGTATTTTTCCACCGACGAAACCGACTTTCCAATTGGATGTTTCATAATACGACTCCAGTGTCTGGCATGTTGAATGGTGTACATCCAAGATAGAAAATCTGCTCCTCTTGAGCAAAATCATGACTCACTGTTGAAGTTTTTGCTGGAACTTTTATAATTTCTTAAAAAGCCGGCAAAGGGACGACGGCAAACTTTCCATTCCACGTGGTTACTTAAAAAGAAAAAGGGCTTAACAGCGCCCTACTCCGCCAAACCCTTGATTTTTTGGTGCCCGGGACGAGACTTGAACTCGTACAGCCACTAAGGGCCGAGGGATTTTAAGTCCCTAAAATATCACTTTGACGGTGTTTGATATTGTTTGTGTAAGCATTTTTTTCTTGACATATTAGACTTTTCATGCCTTATTAATCCCCAGAGTGTTGTATTGAGTTTGAAATAATTTGCTTACAATGTGCTTACATTCAATCCGGGGGATTATTTTATGAAACTTACAAAGGACAAAATTGAGGGTACTGTATTACCGAAAAAAGGGCAACAATTTTTATGGGATTCGGAAACCAGGGGCTTCGGTGTTCGACTGACTCCAACAGCCCGAACTTATGTTGCTCAAGCACGGGTGAACGGGGCCACACGGCGGGTTACTATCGGCAAGCATGGCATATTGACCGTGCAGGAAGCGCGTAAAGAGGCTATAAAAGAGCTTGCCAAGATGCTCAAGGGTAAAGACCCCTCCATTGAGAAAAAGCGCATGGTGGCGCAATCAGTGACGCTGGAACAGGTTGTCACGGCATATCTGAAAGACAGACGATCCCTTAAAGACTCATCAAGAGACGATATCCTAAAACATCTTAACAATGCCTTTTCGGATTGGGCCGACAAACCCATTATAAGCATTACACGCGATAGGGCCTTGACTCGTTTCCGTGAACTATCTGACAAGGGGCCAGCACAGGCGAACCAGGCGTTCAGAAACCTTCGAGCATGGTTCAACTATGCCGTAGGCGCATATCGAGCCGATGGTAAGCCAACGATTTCAGAAAATCCGGTTAAAGCCATATCTGACTTGAAAATGTGGAATCACATTAAACCGCGATCAGGGCGCATACCGTTAGACAAGATCGGCGTTGCATGGAACGAATTGCAACGGCTGAGAACAGCACCAGAACAGACGGACATCAGTAGAACCCTTGCCGATGCCGTAACCTTCCTTCTATTAACCGGGGCGCGATTTGGCGAAATGGCGGGGTTAACCTGGGAGCAAGTCAATATTGACGAAAAATGCTGGACCCTTCCAGACCCGAAGAACAGAACCGAAATAACCTTCCCTCTTTCAAATACTACTCTTGAAATCCTTTCAGGTCGACCACAAGATAGCAAATTTGTATTTCCTGCCCGGACCCAGACCGGCCATGTCGGGGATACACGAAATACGTTAAAAAAGATATCAGACGCCGTTGGAGTGAATGTCACAGCCCATGACTTGCGCAGGACATACCGGAGCATTGCCGGTGAGCTTGGGATTGATTTTTGGAAAACTAAGCTACTCATGGGCCATAAAATTTCCGGTGATGTTACGATCACCCATTATACCGAAACTAATGACCTTCGGTATTTGTCGGAAGACATTAACCGTATAGGAGATTGGATTGAGCAACAAGGCATTATCGCTAAAACTAATAACGTTGTTCCCTTCCCTGCTAAAAATGAAAGGGGGAGAGTATGAAAACAAAAGATGAAATAAAAAAATTGGTGAGTGAGGTCTTTCAAAACTATTCTATTTCACAAAAGAAAAAAATCATAGAACTACTTTCGCCAGAAAATCGTTTGAGCGTTTTAAAGGATACCATATCGACTCAAAACAATATGCTGGACCTTATGGAACCCCTTGCCGTAGCAGAAGCGAAAAAAATAAAAAAGAGCTTATACTCAAGGCAATTAAAACAGCGAATCACAATGGAAGCCATAAAGACGGTCTTTGCAGAATATCCTAATATGAAGAAGACCCTTGGCGGCGTGTGGATCAAACTAAACCGCTTGAAAGATAAAATAATTTATGACCCTGTAACAGACCAAAAATGCAATATTTATATCCGAGGTGATATTCTCTTTATTCACATTGATGGTCTAAAAAATCCCCTGAAATATACAAAAAGATCCCTTCAGCGATTCATTAACGATCTAAAATAGCATATCTCAAAATTACACAATAACGTTATTGTGTACCTGTTTTATTAATCATATCAAGTACTTGTTGACAACATAAAACATCTTCTTTAAAGTTAAGACAAAACTTAACTTCATCAAAGGAGATGCACCATGTTGTTAAAAACTCCAGAAGCAGCAAAAAAATTAAGAGTCACTAAGGCCACGTTGGAATCATGGCGGTGCCGTGGCGGTGGGCCACAATTCGTTAAATACGGGCGTGCTGTACGATATCGACCGGAGGATCTTGATAACTTTTTAGAAAGGTCACTACGCAGAAGTACAAGCGAAGCCTCGGGCTGTGCATGTTCCTGTAAAGAAGACAGTTAAAGCGACGGGGCTCGGACAATGACAAACGAAATCGAAGGTTTCAGACAGCGGATGACAGAACATGGGCTTGATCCCGGTCCGATAAATTCAGATGGTTCAATTCATCGGTTTTCTACCTGGGGCGATGCTGCGGGTGAAATGTCAGGCGCATACTGGCATAACGGCCGGGGCGGATGGTTTCAGGACTGGAGAACTATGGAGAAACCGGAAGTCGTTCACGGGAAACTATCTGAGGCAGATAAGGCGGCACTCAATGGATCATTTAACGGGATAAATAATAAGGTTTCCAGAGAAGCGCTTGAAGCCGGTACCCGCAGAATATGGAAAGCAGGAACCCAACCCAATGGTCACCCCTATCTGAAAAAAAAAGGAATCACAGCACCGCCACAGGTCAAGCAGTACGAAAATTGTTTGATCGTCCCTCTCTTTGGCGTGAACGGCGAGCTCAATGGACTCCAAAAAATTGACAAAAATGGCAAAAAACAGTTTTTGGAAGGCACGCGAAAAAAGGGTTCATTTTTTAGTATCTCTGGTGCGGGACAGTACTTGATCTGCGAAGGATTCGCAACGGGCGTAAGTCTTCATCAAGCTACGGGCGCCAATGTTGTGGTTGCGTTCGATGCCGGAAATCTTTCAAGTGTTGCAAGGGCAATTTCTACAAAAGCAAACCTGAAAGATATTATCGTATGCGGCGATAACGACTCGTGGAAAATCCAATTCGGAAAAAAAAACAAGGGCGCTGAAATGGCAAGCAAAGCGGCGCGTGAAAACAATGTGCGGTTCATATTGCCAAAATTCAAAGAGCCTGCTTTGAATAAAACGACCGATTTCAATGATCTTCACAGAATCGAAGGACTTGCGGTCGTAAAAGAGCAAATCCTCTCCGCCCCTCCTTTTCATGAATATATTTCCCTGGCTGAAATTTCCAACGTTGAAATTGAAGACGATCCGGTTATCGAGGGCCTTATCGGGGAAAAGGAATCGCTTATACTTTCAGCGGCGTCAGGTGTTGGCAAATCATTAATCGTGAATCAAATTGCTATGGTTTGTGGCAATCCACCAGAATGCGGACTATGGAATCTTTTCAAAATTCCTAAAGCAACGACAAGCCTGATTGTCCAGAGCGAAAACAGTATAAACGCCGTTAATAAGCGGCTGCGGAAAAATTTTGAGGATAACCCGGATTTAATAGAGGGCGCCCGCAATGTTTTTATGATCAAAATTAATGACGATGTACGATTGTCCGGATGTTTGACGGATACAACTTTTCAGTCATTTTTGGTTGATCGGCTAAATGAACTTGAAGCCAGGCTGCTGATTCTGGATCCTCTTGTAAGTTATCATTGCGAGGACGAAAACGACAACGCCGGCATGCGTACCGTTTTGGATTGTGTAACTTCCATATGCGACAGAACCGGGGCTTCCGTCATCATCTGTCATCATTTCAACAGGGAGAACTTGACGAGGGGCGCCGCAGCTATTCGAGACTGGGCGGCGAACTTTTTGCTATTAAATTTTGAGAAAAAAATCGAAGGTTCAACTATTTTAAGATGCACCCATGACAAGAGCCGAAACTATGAAACGGTCCCGGAATTTTATCTTGAACGAACTCCCGACCTTCAATTTCTAAGGTGCGAAAAACCCGGAAAACAATCCAAACATGTCGAGGCCGTTGTGAATGCACTAACGGTATTGGGCGGCTATGCCTCAAGTCAGGCGCTTTTAAAAGAATCAGTCATGGTTGACTTGAATTGCACCGAAGCGACGGCGCGAAGAGCCATTTCAGAGGCTTTAAAAATAAAAAAAGTGATCATAATACCGGGAACGGGAAAGGGAAATCCCAATGCATACAAGCTGCCGGATTGAGTATTTAAGTCATTTGAGTCAAAAGCGGCATGACTATGAAACAATATCAACAATATCAATAACTTCCGATTTGAGTCATCGGCATTTAAGTCATGGGCGTCTTACTATGCTGATTTTATTAGGAAAATTATTTAAGTCATGAGTCACTATAATATAGATAGATGACTGACTTAAAAGTCAGGTCAGTCAGTCTCTATCTTATAAGTTTATTATAGTCCGATCACTTGGACAAAAAAGGTGTGCCTGGACCGAGCCCCAGGCGGGATGTTCAAAATTCGGCGGGGGGTTTTGAAAAACAAATCAGTAAGAGGTTTAAAATGTATTTGTCTATGATTGAATTTGATAATGAAATCAAAAAGATATGTCCAGAAGTGAAACAAATATACAGGATGGTCAATGGTAAGCGCGAGACTTTTTACAAGTTACCATCACTCAAACGTTGCCGGAAATTGTTTGAAAAGGCCGTAGGGATCAAAATCGATTGGAGTAACACTGGCAGCACTGGCAACAATGGCAACAACGGCAAACGGGAGATTAGTTAAATGGAACCTGAAATTTTTGATGCTGAACTTAAACAACTTTCACAAATGGTCGGCAGCTTCAAAAGTGATGAGCTTTTCAATGCATGTTATTTGGAATTGCTTGAGAAGGTCCGGGCCGAGAACGATGCCGCTTTGAAGTATGCACAGGCCAGCCGGATGAGGGCTTTACTCATGTACCAGGCGCAATTCCTTATGAATCAATGGTTGATTGAGAAACGAAAGTATGAGGTGTTCAATGTCGGTTAAGATGCTAAAAACAACAAAAATTTCTCCTTTGGATATGCGCAAAGGATCAATGTTGCCGACTGATAAACCCTGGGGGCGAAGCAACGGCAAAGGCAGGATACTCAAAGGCCGGAAACTGCAAGAGGCCAGAAAATACCTTTTTAGCGTACAGCCGTTGTGCCAAATATGTGAGCGAGAAGGAAGGGTCACAATGGCAACCATCCGGGACCATATCACCCCATTGGCCGAGGGTGGTCAGGATGTATTCGAGAACACACAGGCGCTTTGCCAGGCGTGTTCGGACCGCAAGACACAAGAGGAGTCGAGAAGGGGAAAACTTAGAGCAAAGGGTATGGGGGGTTAAATCATATCAAGGCCATGATTGTTAATCGCAAAGGGTTCCGCATTCGCACAAAATACATGATTTTTTCAAAATCAAAAAGTGAGGTGACAAAAATTGTCAAGGGGCGGTAAAAGACCGGGAGCCGGACGCAAACCAAAAGACAGAGCAAAGCAGGATTTTTTTGAGGATGCCGAGGCTTATCTTTTGGCTGTTGTCCAGGGGGAAACGGTGCCGGATGCTGTCCGGGTTCAGGCGGCAAAGAGCTTGCTGGCTTATCAGATCCCTAAAAAAAGAGTGAAGCCCGAAAGCCCGCCACCTAAGAAATTACGACAAAAGCAGGAACGGCAGGCCGAAAGCGATAACCTGTTGAAATTCAAGGAAAAAGCGGATAAAATCCGCGCTAAATACAAGGGAGCTTAACAATGGGATATGTGCAAATATCGCCGATGCCGCAGAAATACAGGGGAATTCCCAAACGATTGCGGCCAGTGCATCCACCGATTTTCGTAGATTATGGACCCAATGAAGTGCGGACAGAGGAAGACATTAAACTGGCAAAGGAGTTGTTTGAACTTTTAGACGAAGAATCAAAGGAATGGTATCGAAAATATGGCAGTCTTTTTAAGGATCTTTGAATTTTTGACAAATCAAAAAAATCAAAAAAAAGGTAACAGCCGAGGCTTGTAGCCTTTGGGCGATTTAATAGAGCTAAAACCTTTTAGAAGCGGTGGGCCAGCGGGATGTTGAGCCGAACCGAAGTTGACATGGAAGAAATACCTTTAAAAATTTATCATGCGGGATGTTTGATGAGGCTTTTTAGCGGTCTTCAGCGCGATGTTGAAACCGGGGGTTTTGGAAATGCGGCGAACCGATTTAAACCCGGGCGGGATGTTCGCGGCGGCGGTCGGGATACAAGGTGGAATCTTAGAGTAAAAAACTTAAACTACTTGAAATAAAGGAAAATATACAATGTATTCTGAATATAAAGAAAATATCGCCAAACTTAGCAAAGCGATAGGCGATATCCAAGCAAAAGCGGCAAACAAAGGCCGCGATTTGACCGCTCAAGAAATAGGGTTGATTTCCGAAATGGAAATCGAAATCGAAAATCAGCGAAAATACCTTCCCGTTGGTCCGGTGACAGTTGCCGGCTATTCTCACGACTTCGGGAACGATCGCACTGCTTATGATAGAGGTACGGTTATAGCACCTGCAGCCGGGCGCGATTATCGGTCAATGTTCAACCTGGGGCGGGGCATTTCCCTTGATAGCGGCGGGTTTAAAAATGCCGCTGAATTTTTGCGGTCGGTTGATTCGGGTCGTTTTGACCCACGGTTAGATATCCTTAACACGATGACGGAAACAGTGCCGTCATCCGGAGGTTTTGCGGTGCCTACAGAGTTTGCAGCTGAATGGTTGGACGCCAGCTTGCCAAATGAGATCGTAAGGAATCTCTGTAAGGTTTATCCGATGGTCAGCGAAACAAAGCAAATCCCAGGGTGGGACGGTGCGGATATGAGCAGTGGACAGACTCATGGCGGCTTTACCATGACTTTCCTTGCAGAAAGCGGTGCTGCTTCTGCGCAAACGCCTAAAATGCGAAAAATTGAATTAAATGCAAAGATGGCGGCGATTTACGTAAATGCTTCTCTTGAGCTTGTGCAAGATGGGCAGGACTTCGCTACAAATCTTCAAACGGCATTGCAGGCGTCCATTGGATACGGGATTGACCGCTATTGTATTGCGGGAAGTGGTGCTGGCTGTCCGCAAGGGGTGCTTTCCGCGCCTTGCAAGATCCAGGTTGAAGCCGAAGCTGGGCAGGACGCTGACACGGTGGTTTATGGCAATATCAAAAAACTTTTCGCGCGGCAGTTGAACCCACAGAGGGCCGTATTCTTGTTTAATCCCACGGCAATCCCTGAGCTTTTGGAACAAAGTGTCGGGGTTGGGACCGGCGGAAATTTCATTCCTTTACTCGACGGAAGCAGTGGGAAATTTCAAATTTTCGGGAGGCCGGTTTACTTTCATCCGGCCATGCCTGCTTTGGGTGATGAAGATGATTGCGCTTTCGTTGATTTTGGCTTTTACGCTCTGGGGATAAGAAAAGAGATGAGCATCGATCAGTCGGATGCACCACGGTGGGATTATCGGGAACGATCATACCGGATTTTGCTTCGGCTTGATGGCCAATGTACTTTGGATAAGGCGGTCACACCCGAGAATGGCGATACCTTGAGTCCGATAGTCACATTAGAGGCAAGATAAAGCTATAACAGCCGGGGCTTCGGCTTCCGGCTTTAAGTAGTATCGGGGCATCTTCCCCCGGTATTGAGTCCACCGGCGGCAGGTGGCGGTTATCCGGTAAATGCCGACGGCGTCCAGCGGCCAGGTGATGCCGTTTTCAGAAATAACAGGCCGCACCTCTCTTATTGTGCGGGGCAGGGGGTCTTAATTGCTCCCTGCCCAAACTTTTTAAGGTGTGTCAAAAAAACGGCTTCGTGAGATGCGCTATATTCAACGATCTGGCAGTTGTAAAGGAAATAAGGTAGATGCTGAGGCGATCGGTATCGATCACGTTGGCGTTCTCATTTGGCCGAGGTTAAAGAATATGTTGATGATCGAAGGGTAACTCATTTTATCCTTGATTTTTATAAAAGAGTGTCGATATATATAATATCAATAATAATTTATTAAACAGGGAGTTTCAAATGACAAAAAAGATTGATATTGAAATTCCAAAAGAAATTACATTTCAATATAAAATCTCTGATAATTATGTGATTTATTCTATTGACGGTGTTCACGGCGGATTGAATGCACAGGGTGACATTATTATGAATTTTTTTTCGGAACGGCATCCAATTCCGAGAAGGGAAACATATAGGACTCAAAAAGATGGATCTTTAATTCCAACTCCCATTGAGACTGAGAAAACATCAGATATAATTAGGAACGTTAATTTTGGAATTGCCCTTAAGCCTAATACAGCTCGTTCTATAGCAAATTGGCTGATTGACAAAGCGGACATGATTGATAAGATTTTAAAGGCTGAACTAAAAGAAAGGGAAAAAAAATGAATTATCTTTCATTTGTAGTAGAAGCTAAAGACCCAAGACCAATAAAGCCTTTTATCGGCATAAATAATTATGGCGCCCAAGGATTTCAAGAGGCAAGTTTTGTCCATGGCTTTTATACTGGTGCCGTAGTCGCTTTAAGTAAAAAACATGATAGAGATGTAGAAGCCCTTGAGGATATTAGTCTTAAAGACGCTAAAATTAAAATTAAGTTGTATTTTGAAGAACATCATGGAGAATCGGTTGAATATTTGGAATTAATAGAGCAATTAAAAATTCCTTTGCCAAGAATAGTTGAAGCATGTGGCGAACTTGAAAAGGAAGGAAAAATTGCCCCAGTCGATTAGAGATAAGAAACATAACATCCATGTGGAAGAAAACGACGCCATTCAGGGTGATCAGATTTTAATTGAATGTCGCAAACATGGGAAATGGTATACATCAAGTGGTTCAAAACAGCACAAATATTTTAATTGCGTTGTAAGCAAAAATGCCTATGCCGTTATTGCCAAAAAATATACAAATGTAAGATAATATATATAGCTTATATATTTATCAAAACCTGGAGCCTATCCAGGTTTTTTATTGTGACGGATTGAAAATATATTACTGGCTACGTGAAATCCTCAATTTTCAACGATCTTCATTTATCGAATACCAAAGGTTATACCTGATTTCAGGTATTTACGGACTATCAGGCTTTTCCTATTCCCAATAAGCAATGAATTTGATTTTCCCTTCTTCTATTAGTTGTTCTATTTTAAAATGCCTTAGTGCTTCTTCTTTTGAACATGGCAATTTGCGATCTGAGAATTGAAATAAAGTTGAATTTCCACATTTAGAACATTCCCAAACTTTCCCAATGCCATTTTCAAAAACATAATCCGGTATAGGAACCCTTCCATTACACTTTGGTTTGATGCATTCATACCAATGGCCTACGATTTCATTTTCCGTCACGATACACCTTCCTTATGGATTGGAAATATATTGACCGAAACCGCTTACAAATAGCTTACATGCTCCTAAAAAATAAAAAAGGTTACAATCTTTAAAGTATGTAACCTATTGTTTTTTTGGTGCCCGGGACGAGACTTGAACTCGTACAGCCACTATGGGCCGAGGGATTTTAAGTCCCTTGCGTCTACCACTTCCGCCACCCAGGCAAATTAAGATTGTCATATTTTGATAACCTATATCTTGAGGGATTTCAAGGAAAATGATTTCAAACGCCATCCTGCTTTTCTTCCAGGTCAAACACTCGCTTTTTATAATCCGGGTTATCCGGATCCATGATGAGCGCTTTTTTAAAATCGGCCAGCGCCCGCTTGAGTTTTCCTTTACGCTGCCATACCTCGCCACGACCGATCAATGCATCCGTATCGTTCGGATCCCTTTCGATGGCCTTTGTGAACTCGGAAATGGCCTTTCCCGGTTCACCTTTATTGGCCCAGGAAACGGCGATATAGTATTGAGCATCCGGATGATCGGGATCTTCGGCTAACACATCGGTAAACTTTTTGATCGCTTCATCATATTCATCGACATTAAAGAGATCCAGTCCTTCATCAAATAATTTCTCGATATCATTACTGACCTTCACGGTCTACGCTCCCTATTTGTTTAAACTGAATAAATATACCATATTCACTTTCCGCCTTCAATTGAATTGTTATATTACTTGATTTTTCAACGATTTATAGATATTTTCCGGCAAAAACGTCAAGTGAAGGATATGATTTTAACGCGCAATCTTCGACGATTTTTACGAGCCGGAATTTCTATGCTGCTTTGGATATCATTTTCGTAAAATTAACAAGATCTTTCGCTTGACTTTACTCAAGAACAGCGTATTATGGGGAAAAAAATTGGCTCGTCTTTATCAATCAGCGGGCGGGTTTCGTTCTGAAGGAAACATCCATTTGTCAAAAGTGGCGTCCTGAGGTTTGGAACCATGAGAATTCTATGAAAGGAGGGAAGACGCATGGCAAATGGAATCGTAAAATGGTTCAGTGACAAAAAAGGCTATGGTTTCATTGAACAAGAAGACGGCCCGGATGTATTTGTTCATCATTCCGGGATCAATAGCGCCGGTTTCAAGTCTCTTAACGAAGGCGATCGGGTTACGTTTGACATCGAGCAAGGAAGTAAAGGTCCTGCTGCGGTCAATGTCACTGTAATATAGCTTAACGTTCTAATCAAAAAGGCTCTCCAACGTCGATGTGGAGAGCCTTTTTTTGTGGGGACAGGGTCGTCTTGAAATACCCGCTCGATTGCCGTGAATATGCCTACGGGGTATTTTGTGGTTTAACGAAAAAATAGTACCTTCCGTTTGTTGGATCATATCCATAGTTTTCAGGTTTCGGAAACGTCGCGCCTGCCGTCGGATACGGCGTTCTTTGGGATTCGTTTGCATAGTGCCTGCTGATGGTTCCGTCTGATTCTATGCGGCGTGTCGATTTCACAGTTTGTATAAATTGCAAAACGGCCTCGTCACTCATGCCTGCTGCTTTGAGTTTGGCGATCAATTCAGCCTCCTTCATGGACGTGGATTTCTGCTCCGGCCGGTATAGATCCGATTGGATTGCGGACATAATGCCATCATTGTTCAAACCGGATTGCTTCATCTGAATCACGTCCTCGGAACTTAATGAGCTGGTTTGATGCGTGATGAAGTATTGAATGACTTCAGGGCTGATCCCCAATTCTCTCATTTTGGAAATATCTTCATGCCGTACCAGAGAATTAAATCCATATAAAGGAATGACGATAAAAGATAAAATCAAAATCATCACTGCTTTTCTCATGGGATAACCTCACTTTGGAATTTATGATTTATTATTGTTGATTGATGATTGAATGAACTCCGAAAATTCTGGCTTCATATTAACAGGATTCTCTGGTTTAGGCAATATTTCGGGTATTACTTGTGTTTTCACAAGATAAACAATTTGTTTAGGATTGACAACCTTTAAGATTTTTTTCGGGATATCGCGTTCACATGAGACCGTATTGCCGGAACAGTATTTAAAGTGATAAAGTGCTTCAAGGCATACCGATGATTGCCGGGTTGATTGCCGTAAAGGCTTGATAGACGCGGCACGTTTTCTTTATTGACGTTTGAACGGAAGACGGGTAGATTGTTTTTACCGCTTGTTTATGAAAGTGAATATCAGCTGTTAATCCATATCCCTAAGATCAGATCGGTTTGAAGGGGGCATGTTGTGACGAATACTCTTTTTTGGCAAGTCCTGATCATCGTTATTTTTCTTTGCGCCTATGCGGTTATATCAAGACGTTTTAAGAAAATTCCGACCATCCCTATCGGGTTTGTCATCCTCTATTTGATTACACACATCTTCGCATCAATTGCCCGTGATCTAAAATGGGCCGCCGAATGGGCACCCTGGATTCAAGTGGCTTCCGTTGTTATTCTGTCATGGGCGGTCGCCCGATTGACTTTTTTTCTTTTTATAGAGTTGCCGCTCCGCCTGCAAAAGAAAAAAGAGCTTCCCAGCATCACACGCGATCTCATACTGCTCACATCTTATGCAATCCTTTTGGTTATTGTACTTCGCCTGAAAAGCAATATTAATCTGACCGGAATACTGACAACTTCGGCGGTATTAACCGTTGTGGTGGGGTTTGCCGCTCAAACAACATTAAGCAGCCTTATTTCCGGTCTTATGCTGCAGATCGAACGACCTTTTGCCATTGGCGACTGGATCAAACTGGGAGACCAGCAGGGCCGTGTGGTGGGTATTACCTGGAAATCAACGCGGCTGCTGACACGTGAAAAAATTCTGGTGTATATCCCAAACGCGGAAATAACCAATAAAAGCTTCATGAATTATTCAAAACCGGATCGAATGCTCGTCGCGCGAATTCGAATCGGAGTAGAATACGGCGCTCCCCCTAATATCGTAAGGGAAGTCATTCTTCAAGTCTTGAGCCAGAATCGCCAAGTCTTGAAAATACCCCCGCCGGATATTTATCTCATCGAATTCGGTGATTTTGCCATTACGTATGAAGTTCGATTTTGTCATACCAGCTTCGCGATCGAACCGAGAATCAAATCGGATATAAACATCCGGCTCTGGTATGCGCTCCGTCGCAATAATATTACCATTCCCTTTCCGATTCGCGATGTCCGTCATCAACATATCGAAAGACGGTTTCAGGCCAAGGAAATGGCCTCTCGGAAAAGTTCTTTCAATATTAATGGATTGCTCGAAAGTGTTCCGGTTCTTTCCACGCTGTCACCCGAAATCCGGACACAGATTGCCGATCGTTCAAAGATTACCGAATACGGAGCCGGAGAATTCATTGTCCGCCAGGGGGATCAAGGAGATTCCCTTTATATTATCCGTACGGGGTCATGCGGCGTTTACATTACAAAAGATGAAAAACAGGAAAACAAAATCGCAACCATTAACAGCGGTGAATTCTTTGGTGAGATGAGTCTTTTGACCGGCGAACCGATTACTGCAACTGTACGGGCCATGGTGGATACCACCGTTATTGTCATCGATAAAGCGAATTTTTCTATAATTTTAAATGACAATCCCGCTATTTCCGTCGAGTTGGGAGAGATCCTGGCCAAACGCCAAAAGGAACTTGCTGAAGAAGCCGGCCGAATCGTGACCCATGCGCCTTCATCGGTCAGAATGATCGCCAAAATCAAATCGTTTTTCGGCATCGGATAGAATGAATTTCAAAACCTTCAATCGGGTTCAAGGTCCCGTCGGACTGAGACGGCCGCATTTTCTTAAACAATAGGAACAACTCATGACGGATCGAAATAAACTTTGATATCTAATATCATTAAAATTATGACCTCAAGCTCTATAGGTGCCATAGTTTGGTATAAGGAACGCCGATGGTTTCTCGCCTGACAATTACCCTGTTTGCCATTATGATTATGGCACTGATCGTCAAACCAATCTCAGTAAGGGCTGAAACGATTGCTATCCCTGTCTTTTTTGACTATCAACAATTGCAGCTTCTTATGATGCGGGATGAGTTTAAAGGGCCGAATGATACCGCTCAGTACTTACTGGATGAAGCCGGTTGCACAAGTATTACTTTTTCGGAACCCCATCTGTCAGCAGTAGGGGAGTTGCTGCGAGTGGATGCTAAGATTCTTACAACAATCGGCGTCCCCACATCTGGTACCTGTAAGGCCATTATCCGCTGGAGCGGACGCACGGTTGTTACCGGTAAATTTTCTTTGGTAAGCGGTCAACCGTTATCCGCAGAGTTTAAGGCGCAATCCGCCAGGATTTACGATCAAGAAAACAGGCCACTAACGAATGGTCCCGTCCTTCAGGCAGTGAAAGAACAATTGCATCTTTTATTAAGCCGTTACAGACTGGATCTGAAACCTGAAACCGATTCGCTCAAAGATCTGCTACCTTTCTTTATCCCCCGTTATCCGGCAGATCGCTTGACAGGAATGATTGACAGCCTGCGCATCGGTCATCTTTTGATCCGCTCCAGCGGCCTATATGTCGAGTTGCGAATTGATGTCGAAACTTTTGCCAAAACCGGTCCGGAGTCCATCCTTAGTAAACTTGAAATACAGCAGTTGGAACAACGGTACCGAAGCTGGGATGCTTTTTTGACGTTCGTCATCAAAGAGGCCGCCACTGCCACTCGTACGGAAGAACTTCGTGCCGCCTTGTTGGAGATACTTCTGGATGCACGCTACCAGTTCAAGTCGATTCTCGGCGAGCCCCCGCAAAGCACAACCGACCCGGTCAAACAATTGTTTAACCGAAGCTGGGAGCGGCTGATGCCAGTAATGCGGGAGATTAGTGTTCATTCGCCGAAACAGAATTTTTTGCCTTTTTTGTCCTTTATAACAGCAGCTGACGCACTCAATGCACTGAATCGTTGGGGCCCTGCGATAGGGCTGGATATATCCACTGACGGCCTGAGACGTCTGGCACGTCTTCTAAATGACGACCCATCCATTGATCCAGCTGAAATATCTGAATGAAACCGATCCGATACTACAGGAACTGTTTGAATTCGGAACACCTGGTGAAGTCATCCAACAAAAAAAACCTCATGGTTTTAATTTTCAATTAATCCGGCCGGTCTACGCCGCAAATCATAGAGATCGTCTTAATCGGTGGGTACCCACCACCGACGATCTGAAGTCTTATCTGATCGAAATTCGAAATTTATTGCTTAAAGAGGCGGGTGCTCGAATTCGTTCGTCACCAATACCTCAAAAGTACGCCCGTATTTTTCGTAAATTGATGCTTGCCGCCGCTTGGCAGGAAAGCTGCTGGCGCCAATACATCATTCATAACCGCAAAGTTGTTCCCCTTATTTCCGGAACAGGTGATATCGGCTTGTTACAGATCAATGAAATGGTGTGGCGAGGCTTTTACTCTCCCTCCAAGTTGAGATGGGACATCACCTATAACGCCCATGCAGGAAGCGAAATCCTGTTCAAATTCATGGTCAATTACGCATTGAAACAAAAAGAGCATAAACATGGAGGCGGTCTATCTAATCTGGCCCGCGCCACTTATTCTGCTTACAATGGCGGGCCGTCTCAACTGAACCGTTACCGCAAGAAAGACGTTCCCGTTGCACAAAAAAAAATCGACGTCGCCTTTTGGGAAAAGTATCAGCAGGTTCACCAGGGCCAAGAATTAGCCGTGGCGCAATGTTTTGGCATTCAAGCCTCCAGCTCAACGACGGCTCTGCCTCAAACAAACCATGGCCCTAAGCAATCCGGTTCAAAACAAGTAACCACGCCCAAGGAATCACAGCGCATTGAAAACGTCGGGTGGATCAGAAGCCGCAATCATGGAGACTTTACTTTACAGCTGGCGGCGATGAGCGGTGAACAGGCGGCAAGAGAGTTTATAAAGCAGCAATCCCAAGCCGGAAGCTTTGCTTATTATAAAAAAAAACAAAAAGGACGTAATTTCTATGTCGTCATCTACGGCAGCTTTGCTAACCGAGCAGATGCGAAAAAGGCCACTGCTCGTTTTGCTTCGTTGAAACCCGTGATACGGAACTTTGGCAGTATTCAGGAGATAATATCGAAATGATCCTAACAGCGGTGAGGCCATATCAAATGAAGGGTTTAACTCGTTTTCTTTGCGACAATTTTCAGCTAAATTTTTACCCCTTTTTTTTTTGTAGTTTTTCAAATTTGTCATGCCAAACACATTGTAGAATTTAGCCTTTTTGTTGACATTCACATATCACAATTGAGATAAAACATTTATAATTCAATCTATTATTTCACAAGGAGCCTCCCACCATCACTCTCACAAAAGTCCAGATCATAGAATCAGTCCAGAATCAGACAGGTTTTCCCAAAACCAGATCATCAGAAATTGTAGAAACCCTATTAGAGATCATTAAAAGAACTCTGGCATCCGGTGAGGATGTGTTAGTATCCGGGTTTGGAAAGTTCTGTGTAAATAAAAAGAAGGAACGTAAAGGCCGGAATCCGGCTACTGGTGGGGATATGATGCTGGCACCGAGGAGGGTGGTTACGTTTAAGTGCTCTGGTAAGTTGAGAGATAGGATTAATGGGTAAAAAAACAGGGTGACCCTTTTGGATCACCCCAGCAAAGGTTAGGAAGATAGGTTAACCATCCTACAAAGCCCTTGCCAAAATGAGACTTCTCTGAATGCCGTATTTATACCCGGTGCACATTTATTTTATTTTTTCTTTTGCATCAATATGCTGGTGACCGGAATATAAAATGTACGTGCACCAGAAAAGCTCCACATTTAAATTAATACATACCGAGATGAATCCTGTCAATAGAAAGTGACTGTCCTATTCGAACTACGACTTATGCCGTTCAATCAATGCTAAAAAGAGAAAGTAAACTGAATCATTCCTGATGGTTGGCTTCCTATCAGATTGGGTATAATTGTCCAACTAAAAGAAGGAATAGTAACTTTTTTAGATAAAGAAAAAGAGATGCATAATGTGTACCAACAAACCTCGTTTTAATAATAAGTGAAACAATACATGAGGTTAGCATATATTTCCTGATTTACTATTGCTTCATTTACATCCAAAGGAAATGACATTTCTCGTCATAATATGTGACTAATTGTGCAATCTTATCAGAAAATGATTTTGAAATGGGGCATGCTTATCAGCAAATGTTCATGGAAAATTTATGATGCATGTTCTGGTATGAGTCAAAATTAAAATGATGTATGTGCAAGAATAGATGTATGTGTAATCCTGTTT
This sequence comes from uncultured delta proteobacterium, assembly GCA_963778575.1. Taxonomy (GTDB): domain Bacteria; phylum Desulfobacterota; class Desulfobacteria; order Desulfobacterales; family UBA11574; genus UBA11574. The sequence continues at coordinate 158,065 of CAVZUV010000019.1, forward strand.
CGCTGGCCATGGCGTGGAGTTGGGAAAGCATATTCCCGGAAAGGTTCTTTCCCTGAGTTTCCTTTAAGGACACGAAAAATGTGGGGCTATAATGGGGCTATATCATTATAAAAGACGAAAGGATTACAGATTCTATCCATAACCCTTTGTTATTACTGGTGCGCCCGGCAGGATTCGAACCTGCGACCTACGGATTCGTAGTCCGGCGCTCTGTCCGGGCTGAGCTACGGGCGCAAATGAATTTCGTTGAAAAGTCTTTACCTATTAAGCTATATAGGTAAATATGTCAATAAAATCATGTAACGATTTTATGAAACTCCCGCCTTGCTGAAAGCGGGGCAAAATCTGATCCGCCACACAGCAGAGGCGGAAAAAGTAAGTAAAAAGATATGTTTAACCTTACTTCTTATCATTTCTTTAGTATTATTTATTTTATTAGTTGTATATTTTAATTCACTTTATTCTTTAATTTTGAACAATGACAAAAGATGACATAAAATTCATGAAAATGGCCATAAAGGAGGCTAAAAAAGCTGGACAAAAAGACGAAGTTCCGGTAGGTGCTGTGCTGGTGTCTGAATCAGGGGATATTCTCTCCCTATCGCACAATCAGGTCATCACCTTTGCGGACCCCACCGCACATGCTGAAATATCGGCATTGCGCAAGGCCGCAATAAAGGTCTCGAATTACAGATTGCTCAACACAACCTTGTATGTCACCATCGAGCCGTGCGTGATGTGCATGGGCGCCATCGTGCACGCAAGGGTGGCCAGGGTCGTTTTCGGTGCAAACGATCTTAAATGGGGCGCTGCCGGATCTTTGTACAACTTCGCCGAAGATACGCGATTGAACCACCGGCCGGAAATTATCTCCGGCGTATGTCAGGATGAATGCCGGGAACTGATACAGGAATTTTTTCGTTCAAAACGGATGAGATCTTCATAAATTGTTCTAATTTAATAGAATAGCCACAGACACACACAGACGCACACGGACTTTTCTTTCTGCGGACCCCGCAGAAAGAAAGGGTGTCATCGCTTCGCGATATTTATTTATGAATATGTATGCGATGCTTTCTAAATGAAGCTGAACTGTCCGATATTTATCGAATGTTCGGATCAATTCAAATTTAAATTGACTGGAGGTCAGACTGATTTTCTCCGGCGAAGTCCGCCGGAGAAAAAAAGAGGTTTTGTCTGTGTCAGTCTGTGTGTGTCTGTGGCTAATGAAAATATTTATCTCTTAAAAAGGAGTCGGCTGTGTCGAATATTGTAATTGTTGGAACCCAATGGGGGGATGAAGGCAAAGGCAAAATTGTCGATCTTCTGGCAGAATTTGCCGATATGGTGGTGCGGTTTCAAGGCGGCAATAATGCCGGTCACACCATGGTCGTAAATGGTGAACAATTTATCAGCCATCTGGTACCGTCCGGTATCTTACAGGGAAAAACCTGCCTGTTGGGAAACGGAATGGTCGTGGATCCGGCTGTTTTGGTCCAAGAGCTCGATGAATTAAAAAGCAAAGGGATCCATGTCGGACCGGACAGGCTCAAAATCAGCGAAAGAGCACATATCATCATGCCTTATCATAAACATATCGATCTGGCCCGGGAAAAGATGAAGGGTGATAAAAAAATAGGCACCACAGGACGAGGGATAGGTCCCTGCTATGAGGACAAAGCCACCCGAAGAGGCCTGCGTTTTGTTGAACTGTTGGACACCGAAGATTTTGATGAAACAGTTAAATCGATTTTAAAAGAAAAGAATTCCTACCTAAAACATTGCCTTTGCGCTGGAACATTGGATGCGAAAAGTATCATCGATCAATACAAAGCGTTTGCCCAACGACTTGCACCCCATGTGGTCAATATCTCAATTGTCATGGACCAGGCCATCAAAGAAAACAAACAGATCCTCTTTGAAGGCGCCCAGGGCACTCACCTTGATATCGATCACGGGACCTATCCTTTTGTCACCTCGTCCAATACAGTATCGGGAAATGCCTGTTGCGGCGCCGGTATCGGTCCAAAAGAAATCACCGGCGTTGTCGGGATTGTAAAGGCTTACACCACACGTGTGGGAAGCGGCCCCTTCCCTACAGAGCTTTTTGATGAGATCGGTGATAAAATTCAAAAAAAAGGAGCGGAATTCGGCGCCACAACCGGTCGAAGACGCCGCTGCGGATGGCTCGACACGGTGTTGCTTAAAAATGCCGTGCGCCTGAACGGACTTACCGGCCTTGTCATCACCAAGCTGGATGTGCTGGGCGGATTGGAACAGCTTAAAATCTGCACCGGCTATGACTATAACGGCGAAATTGTCCCGGATTTTCCGGCAAGCCTCAAAATTCTGGGATCTTGTAAGCCGGTTTACGATATTTTGCCGGGATGGCAGGAAGATATATCCGGTATTCGAAAATTTAAAGACCTTCCGGAAAATGCAAAAAAGTATCTCAGCCGTATCGAACAGCTCACTGAAACGCCCATCGATATTGTTTCCGTCGGGCCTGGCAGGGATGAGACGATCATCATCAATAATCCTTTCCTGAGCTGAACATTTCAAATTTTAAAAGTGGAAAAGGGCATTGTTTCTGTATGGAAACTGATTGACATTTTGTGATTCAGCACATAAAAGAAAAGATCAGTCGGGACGTGGCTCAGTCTGGTAGAGCACAGCGTTCGGGACGCTGGGGTCGCGCGTTCAAATCGCGCCGTCCCGACCAAACAACATCAAACAAAAAGGCCGGCCTTTGAGTAAAGACCGGTTTTTTTTATAACAAGCCATCTCAAAAATGCAGATGACGTTCAAGTATTCTTTACATAACAAACACCCTTGACAACGGTTTACAAAGTGTACATAGTTTTTATAAACCTTTCTCTTATACAATCCCGCAGGTTTGCCGACGGGAGTTTCATAAAATCGTTACATGATTTTATTGCAGGTTATGAAAATTTAAAAGCATGAGACAATGGTAAAAAATATATCACCTTCACAGAATGATTTGCTAATAGAACTGGGTGAATTGCGCCGCCAAAAGACGGAAATGGAAACGCTCCAGAAACGTTGCCAACAGACGGAAGCCACCTTGAAGGCTATTGAAGAGAGAAACCGGATGCTGGGTGACAGTGCGCCTTTCGGAATCTTCACCGCTGACCTGAAAGGGCGTATCTCCGGTCTAAATCACAAAATACAAAAGATGCTCCCTTGGCTTGCAAATCAACATCCTGGTTCGATTAACCTTTTTGAGTTTCAACCCCTAATTGATTCAGGCGTCGGTGATGATATCCGCCGCTGCTGGCAAATCAAACAATCCATTATTCGCGATTATTCATGCATTGACAATGATGGAAATTGTTTGGCGCTACGCTTTCACATAAGCCCTGTTATCGATTCCAGCGGTGATGTATCGGGAGTGCTGGCGTTTGTGGAAAACGCTACAAACTTGAAACTGGCCCAAGCAGCCGCTGAACAAAGCGAACAGCGATATCGCTTGTTATTCCAGTCAGCACCCATTGCCATGATAGAACGGGATGCCTCTGAACTCAAAGCCTATCTGCAACAGCTTCATCAATCAGACGATTTTAATTTAAGCCATTACTTGCGGCAACATCCCGAAGAAGTGCGGCATTGTATGTCGCTGATTAAAACAGTTGACTGCAATGCTGCTTTTTGTGAACTGATGGAGGCACCGGACAAGGACTTTTTTATGGGGGAATTTCCTCTGGCGGCACTGGGCAGCGAATTTCAACAGATGGCGGAGGAAGTTATCCTGATGGTGGCTCAAGGCATGATTCGACGCGAAAGGGAACAAACGATTCAGACGTTAAAAGGAAACCGCAAAAGCGTCCTTGTTCGATCTTTGGTTCTTGCAGGCCATGAAGATACACTATCGAGAATTGTCATTTCTTTGGTGGATATTACCCTGCGCAAAGAAGCCGAAGAAGCATTACGGTCCAGTGAGCGCAGATTTCGTGAGCAGGCCCTGCGTGATAATTTAACTTCGCTTTATAATCAGCGCTTTCTTTACCAGTCGTTGACGGCTTTGATCCAAACCGCTAAAAACAAACAAACCCCGTTGTCGCTGCTTTTCATGGATCTGGACAATTTCAAACAGGTTGTGGACACCCATGGCCATTTAAACGGCAGCTATGTGATTCAGGAAGTTGCCGCCACCATCAGCAATACCCTTGAATCACCGGCCTATGCTGTTGCCTACGCAGGCGACGAATTTGTCGTGGTTCTTCCAGGGTCAAACCAGCATCAAGCAGCCGGCAAAGCATCACAAATTCAATCTCAGATCAAAACGTCGGTTTATCTTCGCAGCAAAGGAAAAGCCGTACAACTTCAAGCCAGTTGCGGAATAGCCACTTTTCCCGAACATGCCGCCGATACCGATTCGCTTTTAGCCGCAGCCGATCAAGCGTTGTTTTCCATCAAGAAGATCGGCAAGGGTGCCATCGGTTATTATAAAAACATCGATCAATAAGCGATGTAAAATGTGCTCATAGGATATCATAAACGAATACTTACAATTTTGTTTTTTATTGATTTAAATATGTGAATGTTATAACGAGTTTTTACAAGACAAAAACGCCACAGCATCTGCACGGATAACGATCTTCAAAAAGAAATGATGAGGCCGGCTATCGATAATGAAAAAGATGTATGTAGACTATACCAATCAGGTCAGGATCATCTGCCCCAATTGTGGGTTTGAAACCCATAAAAATGTATTCAAATTTAAGGATACGCCTAAGCGGCTGAAGGCCAAATGTAAATGTGGTGAAGTTTTCCGGTTCACCCTGGATTTCCGAAAGTATTACCGTAAAAATGTGCGGCTTGCCGGTGAATACGCCGTCCTCGGTAAGGATGAAAAAGGAGAGATCGTTATCGAAGACATTTCAACGAGCGGCATTCGATTTGCCAGTCTTAAACCACATCACATTTCCAGAAATGACATTATTGAATTGAAGTTTGTTTTAGACAATCCGCAGAAAACGAAAATCCACACCATGGTTAAAATAAAATGGATCATTGATCGCAATGTCGGCGCACAGTTTAACGATCCAAAATCCCTTGAAACAGAGTTGGGCTTTTATCTGAGAAAGTAATTTGTCCCAAAAATGTCTTGTTTTCTATTCCCCGGAGACTTTTGAAAAATATTCATTTTTGACCAAGTTCAAAAAAGGAGAAAATTTTAACCACAGACATACATTGAACATCTTACTTTCCGTCGGCAAAATCCATCTCCACATGCACGTCGCCGCCTTCGCCCCTGATAATCTAGGCATGGGGGTATCTCTTCTTAAAGACGTGGATCATTCCGGGATGAAATAAGCGAAAATTGCAATGTTACGTTGAAATCGAATGAAGAACACTATATGTTACGGATTGGTAAGTCAGGCAGTTCTGTTTCGAATTCCGGCATTAAAAATAGTCTAATCGCTGCCGGGGGGGGTGTCAATTCAATTATCTGATATTCGTTATCGGATTAAAGGCATAGGGCATGGGCATAGGGATAGAAGTTAAGAAGGTCAGCGCGTCAGAAGTTTAGAGATTCTCAGAGCAACCAACCTTCTAATCTTCTCATCTTCTGATCTTCTTTCCTCGTTTCTGTCCTCTGTCGTCCGAGCGAAGCGGTCGTCCATCCTATCCCGCGATTAGTCGGCATGCACCTCTTGAGCGATCTTTTCAACGGATTCATGAACGTCATTTTTTATATTTTCGACATCTTCTTCCTGCAGGTCTAAAAAATCCCTGACCCCTTCTTCCGGCGGATCAGGTTCATTCTCGGTTTCTCTTCCATAACCGTTTATCATGGCAATATAATCCGCCATGTGCAGGATAAAAGCCAGTTCATTGCCGTCTGAACGTGACGGGTGGTGATGGTATTTGATGGCAAGGCTTTGATCATTGGGAATTTTCCATTTTTGGCATAGCTCAAAAGCGATTTCGGAGTGATCGAATCCGAGGATCGTTTTTTCGGCATTTAAAATATTTTGCCCGCCGTTTGACAAAAACGCTTCAAAAGTGTCTTTCCTTTCATAAACATATGGATCGAGGATAAGTTTTCCTGCATCATGAATAAGGCCGGCAAAAAAGGCCTGGTTCCCAAAATCAGCATCTTTTCGATTGGCGATGATCCTTGACCCGAATGCAACGGCAATGGAATGACGCCAAAGATCTCCTGAATCCAGCCCGTATCCCCTCAAATCCTTGCTCATCAAATTCGAAATGCCGGCAACCGAAACCAGTTCTCCAAGGGTTTTAAACCCAAGCAGCACCGAGGCATGGTGAACCGAGGAAACCTTCCCGCTCAAACCGTAATATGCTGAATTGGCCATTTTCAATACCCGGGTCGCGATGCCTTGTTCTATCTCAATGATCTTGGCAAGCTCTTTGACGTTCGAATCGGGTCTTGCCATGATTTCCTGTGCTTTTTGAACCACATGGGGCATTGCCGGCAAGTCGTCCATGGTTCGAAGGATGCCGTATTTTAAAGACATGCCTGAGGGCTGTTTTTTTCCAAAAGATGCATCGGAAGCCGCCGGGGCTACCGGTACATTATTCTTGGGTTTTAAGGTCGGATTCGATCTATCCGGTTTTACTTCGGATCGTAAATCGACGACAATTTTATTTTTACAAGCCAAACACGGCACGGAGAATTTTTTCCCGAATGGCAGTTTCTCGTCCGGAATTTTATAGACTTTTCGGCAATCAGGGCATTCTATTTTCATCGGATTTGTTGTTCAATAGGTTGACAATAATTTTTGTTGAGGCATCAATACGCCCGGCCATTTGTTCCAGGATTTTTGAGGTGATTTTGGGATATTTGTCGATGATTTCATTCAACTTATCACCGGGGTAGCGCTCGACAATGGACTTTCCCCTTGAAATCACGGTCTCGGATCTTTGTTTTCCGGTTATGGCGGCAATTTCTCCAAAATATTCCCCGGATTGATTAATTTCGGCAATTTTTTTCCCTTCTCTGACCACAAGCAGCTCCCCTTTGACCAGCTTGAAAAAATCAGCCCCTCTATTTCCTTCTCTGAATATGACTGCCTTGCTGTCATATTCCTCAACTTCCGGACTGGCAATGTATGCAGGAATGGCGCCTTTGGTTAAATTTGTTCTTCTCAAGACTTCTTCAACCGAGGTTTGTCCCTGACGAATTTTTTCCAACCCCGCTTCCCTCAAGGTGACCATGCCTTCCTGCAGCGCCGTCTTCCTCAATTGATCTTCCGTAACATTGGCGCTGATAATATTGCCCACATTTTCCGTAACTTCCATCACTTCAAACAAGCCCACCCGACCTTTGTAACCGGATCCCATGCACACCGGACAGCCTTTGGGACCGTATATTTTAAGATCTGAAATTTCATTGGGTGAAAATCCCAACTCCACCAGTTCCGCGGGATTGAGACTTTCCTCCCGGGTTTTGCATTCCGGGCAAAGCCTTCGAACCAACCGCTGGGAAAGGACCATCGTCACCGCGGAAGCCAAAAGATAAGATGGTATGCCGATATCTACCAGGCGCCCTATGGTAGAGGGACAATCATTGGTATGAAGAGTGCTGAAAACAAGATGTCCTGTCATGGCCGCTTTGATGGCAATCTCCGCTGTTTCATGGTCTCGAATTTCACCCACCATAATGATATCCGGGTCTTGCCGCAAAAATGATCTCAGCGCGGCGGCAAACGTCATGCCCACTTCATCTTTGACATGGACTTGATTGATGCCTTTGAAATTGAATTCCACGGGATCTTCTACGGTCAGTATTTTACAATCTTCTTTATTCAGCTTATTCAGAATCGAATACAATGTCGTTGTCTTACCACTACCTGTCGGGCCGGTGACCAGCAGCAATCCATAGGGTCGATATACGCACCGTTCAAGCGTTTTTAATGTATCATGCTCCAGGCCCATTTGAGTGAGATCAACTCTCAGCGAGGATTGATCGAGAACACGCATGACGATGCTCTCGCCGAACAATGTCGGCAATGTCGACACACGAAAATCAATGGTTTTTCTTTTACCAAAAGCCATCTTGATTCTGCCGTCCTGGGGCACGCGACGCTCGGCGATATTGAGGCCGGCTAAAATTTTCAGCCTGGAATTGACCGCACTTTTGATGCTGGTGGGCAGGTTCATGGATTTAAACAGGTATCCATCCAGGCGGTATCTCACCTGGAGCATTTTTTCAAAGGGTTCGATATGAATATCGCTGACCCCTTCATTAATGGCTTTAACGAGAATACCGTTCACGAGTTTGATAATCGGTGCATCAGAGGCCGTGTACTCATCGACAAGGCCCTTTTCATCATCATCTCCGACCAGTTCCATATCGACGACGGCTTCGGAAACCAGAGAACCGAAGTCATCGACCACTGAAACCGGTTGTTCTTCTTCGACAATATCATCTTTCTTGCCGAAAGAGTTATTGTATTCTTCATCACTTATTTCATAGTGGGTTTTATAGGCTTCGACAATATCCTTTTCGGTAGAAACACAAACACTGATACTTTTATGGACTTCGTTCTGCAAACTATCCAGTGCGGTCGTATCGGTGGGTTCCGCCATTGTGACGACGAGCTCTTCCCCTTTAAACCTTAAAGGAAAAGCCATGTATTTTTTGGCTGTTTCATACGGCAGGATTTTTAAAACTTCCGGCTCCGGAGTTGTTTTGGATATTTTAATGGCAGGATAGTTGTGGATACGGCTCAGAACATTAACAATGGTCTCATCATCAATGTAGCCGAGCTTGATCAGGATATGGCCCAAGCGCCCGTTATTCTTTTTCTGAAAGTTAAGTGCGTCCTCGAGATGGGTTCCGGTGATGTAGCCTTCTTTGCATAAAAGTTCGCCGATCTTGGTTTTTCCGGCTCCGGATTGATCCATGATCGTCGATTTTAAGCTCGATCTCCTGGAACTTGTCGAGGTATCCCGTTTCATAGGTATTGGTTTGGCCATTTCTTTTTTTTACGAAGCCTCTCGAGTACGGTATGTATCTCAAATACATACGAATGCTTAATTTAGATACCTTATATCACCCTTACCAGTGGAAATGTCACGAAACGTTTTCACCTGCACCCAAAGAGCGTATGATCATCCTGCAGCTTCTGCAACATATGTGCCGATTCTTTAAAGACTTGCACAAAGTCCGATAAAAAAGTCTAATAATATATTATATCAACGAGATATATTGGTTTTCATCACTCGTTGAGATCGTCTGTGTTGAATTACTCTGGCAAATTATTGACAGATATCGAAAAAACCGCCAAACATTTCACAAATGAGTCGTAAACCATAGGTAAAGCATATTTTTTGAGGTTGCGGTATTCGGCGCTTAATATGCAACGCATCTGAAACCGAGAATATTTGAATGTGATTCCGGCTCAAGCTTAAAGCGGCTGGAAAGTCGGATATCATTTCCGGATACCCAGCTTCCGCCCTTGGCCATTCGACAGGTCGACGCATCATTTTCTTGTGACGTCATGTTAAAACCGCTGTCTGTCCATTCCAGAACATTTCCCAAAACATCCACAATTCCGAAATCATTTTCAAATTCAGCATATTTGTCCACAGGCGTGGTGTCGGCGATACCGCTGTCTTCAAAATTGCCGGCGTCACTTTTCCATTCATGCCCCCATGGAAATATCCATCCTCTTTCAGTTCTCGATGCGGCTTCCCACTCGTTTTCAGTCGGCAATCTTTTTCCGGTCCATGCGGCAAAGGCCGCGGCATCTTCTATGCTGATTTGAACCACGGGATGATTTCGTTTATGGTGTAGCGTGCTTTCCGGACCGGATGGACGATACCAGCAGGCGCCTTTGACCACCTTGCAATAAAGCGAAGAATTCCATGTGGAAGTGATCAACCCTGTTTGATCATCTTTTCTCTTTTCAAACCTTCCATAATACACGGTCCCATATCCAATCTTTTCTGCAGTGGTCTTATATCCTGTTTTCTCCACAAATATTTCAAAAAGTCCATTGGTAACAGGAAATCGGCCAAAATAAAAAGGGTTAAGATGTATTGTCCGCTCAGCTCTTTCGTCCTTTTTAGGATGCCTGCTGCCGATTAAATATTCGCCACCGTCGATCAAAATATAATGATTATAATATCTGTCCATGGATCCCAGATATCCGTCGAACACTTCGGCAAGAAGTTTATCCTTTTTTAGTTTAGTATCTTGTTCGGATCCATACTCCTGACCTAAAGAATCGATCGGGAGACCCAATGGTTCAATCTCATTTTCCTTTTCATTCCCTCTGATTCGGGAATCGCCTTCCGGCCTTCCTTCGGCACCATCACCGATACCGTCGTCTTTGGAAACATCAATAGATTCAAGTTCCGTATCCTCATCATCCGTATCATCTTCAAAATCCTCATCGATCTCTTCCTCTACTGCAAGAATCTCCGGATCCGAATCTTCAATATCTTCCATCACTGCATCTTCTACGTCGTCCGTCACGATATCTTCTACATTTTCTAACGTATCTTCATCGACGTCATCCGGTTGATCTTCTTCATCAATGGTTTCGATTTCATTCAAATCTTCAAATTCCATTATCTCATCAACCGCATCCGGTTCAGTATCATCGAGAACGGTGTTCGTTTCATCGACGTCTTCGATCACATCCAAAATCTCATCTTCTTTAATATCACCGATCTCTTCTAAAACTTCCTCCTCTTCAATATCTTCTATCTCTGATAAAACTTTATCCCCATCGACAATTTCAACATCAGCCGTCTTATCGATATTATCGGGCAAACCTTGGGATTCAGATTGCTGACCTTTAAAATCAACATCTTTTTTTGGAAATTCCAAAGCACCCAAACCCAACTTTTCAGATAATCTCTTGATAAGATCTTTCAACTGATTTTTTTTCCTTAAGTCGTCCTTTTTCGTTCTATCTTCATCAACCATGGAATCGGATATCGTTTCATTTGCCAACTTCAGGATATCCATTATCTGGTCTAATTTAAGCTTTCCCTCCGGCTGCAAATCATATCCGAACGTATTAAGAATATTATCCTTTGCATTTTCGGACATGACAAAAATATTGTCTGAGCCGATCTTTATCCCTTCGGGATTTACCCCCTTTTCATAAAGTTTTTTTAGATCCGTATTGACCGATGATCTTAAACTGTTCAAATTTTTTCGTTTATTTTTAAAGGTTTCAGGATCGCCATCCGTATCCCACAAGAGTCTTATCAGCGCTGTGTGTTCGATCTCTTTCAGCGCCGCTATGGAATTGTCATCGACATAATATTGTCTTATGTAACGGACATATTTATATTTTAAGGTGTTCTCATTAATATATTTCAGGTTCGATATGGCATGGTCGATACCTGTTAATGTTATGGCTGAAGCCATTATGATCTCCTTATTGCGGAATTCCGGGTTCCCTGTTCGGCAAACAGCTTGACCTGGATAAAAATACGTCAGCTGCAAAACTCGTTCCATAAAGTTTTCTCGTTTTTTTGTCCCTGCTTTTTGCGGCATAATGCAACGATAATTTGTTGGGCTTCCAAATAATTGACACCGAAATCAGCAGGGATGTCTTTAAATGGTATATATTTTGCATGGTTGTATCTTTCGTAAAAGTAAAGAGAGGGCTGTCGCCGCCCTTCTGAACCAAACTATTCCTTGCCGAGGAAATTTTCATGAAATATTTGGGCAGGGAATGTTAAAATATTGGCGCAATGGGTTTTGGAGATAATGAAACAAAATGTCACCGGCAAAGATAATAACATGATTGATCAATTTGATGAGATTCTTTTAAAGCACTTGAAACGTTTAATCGGCAGCAAGTATGGTATTGATAAGTTGGTCTTGAATTGCATGACCATCTCGCTCATTACACTGCTCATGGAACGGGAAAACGAGATAGAAACTTTTGCTTCCGATGAAATCGATCGCTATACCCGTGAAACATTAATAGAAGACTTTAAAGACATCGGATTCAGCGCCGATCAGGATATGAATGTCATTATTGAAAACATGATTCAAAAAGGCTATATGCTGGTTGATGACGACAGACTTATTCCTCAAAAACCCGCGACAAGTATGGCTCGACTTATGGACATGGTTTTTCCGAAAATGCCCGGAATGAATCTTGTCGCCTATTTTGTTCAGACCATGAATGAAGTAAGATCCAACCGAAAAGATATTGATTCGGCAACGACTCAATTTGATCAAATATTACAGATGCAAGGTATTCCTCTGGAAAAGGAATCTTTGGATAAAGAAATTAAAACACCTGAAATCCTTGGCCGGAAATCTTCGGATAGTGTCTTTAATCATTCCAAAAATTCTTCCAATGAACCCAAAGTTCTATCTCCGGATGCTTACAAGGGAAAAATACAAATCACAAAATTAAATTTTGGTGAATCCGGATTAAACAAAGCCGAACCGGATATAATCCCGACGGGAATGATGACAACTTCCGAAGCGCCTGCAAAGACTGTTTCGGATGACCCAATTCAACGGTTCGATGCATCCGCGGCAGAGACACCCGCGCATGATTCTATTTTATCTGTCGAAGAGATTTCCCAAGATCGAAAACCGACGGGTCCGGACAAAAAGAACCTTTACGACGGCAAAGATGATTTTTCAAAGATCGCATCAACGCCGAAAGAACCCGAAACCGGGAAGGAAGCTGTTGAAGATCATTCGGAAATACGGAATAAAAAAGAAATTTTCCCCATAAGTGACGATGATATTGAAAAACGTATTTCGGCTTTTGAAGAAGATCTGGCATTGGAATGTCCCATATGCAGGCAATCGAAGCTCCGGGTCAAAAGTACGGCAACTGGAAAATCTTACTATAAATGTTCCAACAAGGAATGCTCCTTCATAAGCTGGGGAAAACCCCATCACATTCTCTGCCCCAAATGTAATAATCCATTTCTCATTGAAACATCGAACAAGGCCGGCACAACGAGTTTGAAATGCCCAAGGGCAACATGCCGTTACCATGAAAAAATACGTCCTGATAGGGTGATGAATCGGATGGAGCGGGTGGATTCGGCAACTCAAGAAACCGACACCAGCGCTTCCATGGCTCAAAAACCCCGTAGAAGAGTTGTCAGGCGGCGGGTGGTTCGCAGGAAAAGGTAGTTCTATGAGGTGCTTTTTTGCAGAAATCCATTAACACGGGCGATATAGGTTCGGGTTTCTTGGGGCAGCCGCTCGGGTTGTCTTTCTACGTTTCCCATTCCCCAGTTATAAGCGGCAAGCGTGAGCTCGACATTGCCATCGTACCTGTTTAACAGGCTTTTTAAATAACGGGTTCCCGCCATGATATTTTCAACCGGATTGTAGCCGTTTTTGATGCCCAATTCCTTGGCAGTCTCAGGCATCAGCTGCATCAATCCCATGGCCCCTTTTGATGAAGTGGCTCCGGCATCAAAATCACTTTCAGCCTTGATCACTGCTGTGATCAATTCAGGATCAACACCATAGACGTTTGATGCATGTTTAATGATTTCATGAATTTCAGCTTGTCCGCCCTCAGGCCTGTAAGCTCTACGGGCTGGAAGCGGGGCTGTAAGCGCGGTTTTGTGGCAAAACGGCGATATGATCTCGTTTGCATGTTGAGGTTCTTGTTTAATTGTTGATCCGAATGACGCCGTGTCGTTGCCCACGCCATAATCATTCATCCATTTTCGTTGTAACTTAAAAACACCGGCGTCTTGACCGCTTTCGTCAAAGCTACTGAGTTCACTCATCAGATATTCGTTCATTTGAAGCGTTACAACGTTTATCAGACGTTGCAAACAACCTCTCTTTAAAGGCAATGTATTGTCCGGGTTTTCTGTATTTTTGCCTTTTTCAAGGATATCCGTCATCAATGAAATAAATGTCTCAGAAGTTCCGGTCTTGTCCAAGCTTTTTGGGGATTGATTGTGAAGGCCGCGATGTTGTGCAAAAAGAAAGGTTTCAAGGCATATATTGGCATTTAACGGATCTTTCATCGATTTATCTCCATGTGAATATAAAAGCCGTCTCAAAAAAGTCTTTTCGCCCGATATCGGCGTTGAGTCCTCGTCTCAAGTCCTCGACATACTTGAGTATGCCTGTGGGTTGATCCTCGGCCTCGTCTTGATCTCGACCGAAAATCCTAATTTTGAGATGGCTTCTCGTATTTTAGATGAATTCAAACTTCATGCCAATTCTTGATAATATGTAAAAAAAATCGCAGGTGTTGAGCTTAGTTCTTCTTTAACAGGGGAAATTTGTGGGTATAGGGGCTGTTGGAAAGAACAATCTGGACCGCCTGATTCAGGTTGTTATTGACCAAAATCGGGCCGATAAAGTTTCCGGTCATCTGGTGAGGCATACCTTTAGGAATATTCACGACAATGTACAATTCCAGAACATCGTTCTTCCCGTTTGTATCCCAGGACATCTCTTTTAACATGGCTTGGAGATCGATCTTGTAGGCCGGTATAAACATAAAGGGGCTGGTGATGACAAATGCAAGGCCGGGATCATCAAGCGATTGGTACCAGAAAAAAGGGGATTTTTCCTGATGCTGAAGAATAATATATTGCTTTTTGTCTGAAAAACCCAGCATACCGTAGGGCATGTGAATAATCCTTTCTTTATTTATTTGGATGGGCCCGAATCTCGTAGTGTCGATTTTCAATTTGCTCTCACTTTGAACATTTCACGGTTCTGGGTTCACGGTTTTTAGACCTTTTAACTTTCTCATCTTCCGACCTTCCGAGCCCATGTTACAACTTTGAACGTTGAACGGGGAACCCGGAACCCCCAGTTTTTGACATAAGTTTATTTTTTAACAACCTCTGCGGATCTGTAAATTGCAAACGCGCTTGAAAGATCTGAATCATTGATATCAGATGAACTCAAATTTTCTTGTCTGATTCTTTCATAAACTTCCTGACGGTGAATTTCGATGTGTTTAGGGGCTTCAATTCCCAGTTTGACCTGCGTCCCTTTTATCTCAACAAGGGTAATTGTGATATCATCGCCAATGGTGATTTTCTCACCTAACTTCCGTGTTAGTATTAACATGGCCAATCCTTGGCATTAGTTCGTGTCCATACAGAAAAGGCATCTTTCGGTCCAGACCGGCGTTCTCGCTATTTTATAATCCTCGACGTAGCGTTGCTACGCCTGCGGTTATAAAATAACTGCGGCCTTGTTCTGGAGAACCAAAATCTACCATTTCCGTATGGACAAAGAGTTACTGTAAAATCTTACTTAGACAAAGCAAATGAATATTTCCGTCCCGGAATGACAGACGGGGTTTCCATGTATGATCAAATCGTTATTGTAAATAATCGACCAGGGACAAGGACATCACCTTGGAAGAAGAGGCCAAGGCAGCCTGGTAGGTAAGCTGTGCCGCCGATACGTTCATGACGGCCTCGGCCATATCGGCATCTTCTATGTTCGAAAGCCGTTCCGTATTGGATAAGTTCAAATCCTGAAATATATTTTTCTTAATATCCATACGGTCGGATTTTGAACCGATATCTGAAATCTTGCCCGAGATATCATCCAGGTGGGTATCCAGCTTACCCATTGCATCCTGAATTCCGCTGACATCATTGGTCTGAAGCGCGGTCTTCAAATCAGTCAGCGTGTTAAAAAGCGTACCGAACACCGCTTGACCGTCGCCGCCGATTTCAACAGTGGCATTTTTGCTGATTTTTATCGCAAATGGATTATTATCGCCATTATAAGTGCCGTCCTGATCAAACGGTTCAATGTCGGTTTTCGTACCGGAAAAAATATAATTTCCCGCTACATTCGTATTGGCCAGAGAAACAATCTCGTCGAGGTTATTTTGTACGGTCTCAGCGGCTGCGGACCGCTGGTCTGCGCCGGTGGTTCCGCTGGCCATCTGCACACACAACGCCTTGGTATTGGACAGGATATTGTCTACACTATTCAGGGCGCTTTCAGATGCACTGAGCCAAGACTTGCCGTAATCGATATTTCGCTGCATCTGCTCAATGTTCGCAAGACTCGACTGGATGCTCAGCGACTGTGTGAGGCCCACAGGATCATCGGAAAGATTGTTGATTCGCTTTCCGGTGCTGGCGATCTCATTGGCCTTGTTCAGTTGCTCGCTGATATTTCCGAGATTATATTTTACCGATTCAAAAATGGATCTGTTTGTGACTCGCATATCAGACAATTCCTTTATCTTTATTTAACCTCGAATCGAGTTTTAACTTGATTAGGGCTTAAATTATAACGCCTTAAACGAGTCTTCTTTAAGGTTACTGCTTCACCTGAAGCAGCGTGTTGAGCATCTCATCGGCGGTGCTGATCAGCTTAGTCGCCGCCGCATAAGCATGCTGGTATTTTATAAGGTTTGTCAACTCCTCGTCAAGCGAAACCCCCGATATGCTGTCTCTGATGTTGCTTATTTGATTGACCATGGTTTCGCTGAAGGATTTGTCTCTCGATGCACTTGCGGACGCAATGCCAATGGACCCCATCAAGGAGTGATAATAGTCATCAATCGTGGACGTGGTGCTCCCTTGGGTGTTCCCGTTAAGCCTGTCGCAGGTCCATTTAGAAATACTCATAGACGTGTTTTGCAAGTCGGTGACAGCCAGTGCATTGGCATTGTTTCCTGCAGATATCGTACCGTCACTGCCGACCTGGCCTGCGGCAATGTAATTTTGATTCAAACCGATACTATCGTTAACCCCCATGTTGCCGGCACTGGAACCGGTGAAAAACGTATTGATGCCAAGCGTCGCCAGCACATTGCTGGTATCGTCGGAAACAGCAAATGTATATCCGCTGTCGGCATTGATCGTTAGTTTTCCGTCGGTAATGGAAGCGGTGACATTTGGAGCCATAGTATTAATTTCATCATGAAGGTCGGTGAGAGTGGTTGTGCCTGCGTCAACCGTGATCGCGGTCGGGGCGCCACCAACAACCGCGCCGGTGGAATCATATACCCAGAGATTAAAAGAGCCGTCAGTAATTTTATCATAGTAATCGAGGCCGGAACTAACCGTTCCGAGTCCCGTTCCGGTATCCGACCGCATTACTTCCGGTGACACTGCTGAATCCTTCCAGCCCCGCCCCCTGACTGTGCTGCTGGTTGACGGACCAGATAAATTCCTTGGCCAAAGCATCGAGATCCAGTTGATACTTGCCGACAACCTCGTCCCGCGTGTCCAGCCAGCCGCCAAGTTTTCCGTCGCTGATATAGTCCGTGATATCAATATTTCTGCCGCTGGAATCCTGCCAGATGACCCTGTCTCCATTGTCACCGCCCATTTCCAGTTCATAATTGCTGCTGCCTTGGACCAGGGTACACCCTTTGGCAGATACAATGGTCAAAGAGCCGTTGCTCTGATCAAAGGTTTTCACATCGAGGTATCCATTGAGTTCCGAAACAAGGGCGTTACGTTTGTCCCTAAGATCATTCGCGGTGTTATCTGACTCCATGCCGACAATCTGATCATTGAGCTGTGCGATCTCATGGGTGATTTTATTGATCGTATCGATTCCGGAACTGACGGCATTGGTTAAATCTGATTTAACCTGGGTTAAATCATTCCCCAACTCGTTAAATTGTTCTGAAAGCAGCGTGCTGTGTTCATACAGCGAACTCCTTTCCGCCGAGCCTGATGGGTTGTTGGAAATATCATACCAATTATTCCAGAAATCGGACAGCATGGTGCTAACGCCGGTATCGGAGGTTTCATTAAAATACCCTTCCAGGACCTGTAAGTATTTTTCCATCTCAGAGGAGGAAGACAGGCTCGATTTTTCCTGCATCAGCCTTTTTTCGATAAACCGGTCACTGGATTGCGTCACCTCATCGACATCAACCCCCCTTCCCATGATCAATCCATTGGTCAGCATCGGTTGCTTTGTTTCGAGATCGGGACTCTGCCGTGAATACCCTTCTGTATTGACGTTTGCGATGTTGTGGGCCGTAACATCTATACCCTGCTGCTGAGCGCTTAACGCCGAGGTTGCGATATCTAATACCATTCCGATGCCGGACATGCTCAAACCTCCCTGTTTAAGAATAGATGAGGGCCCGATGATTTAAAATGGCATCTATCATTGTAGACAAAACCGGATCCGGTCTCTCCGGTCAAAATGGATATCATCTCATCCATGAATTTAAGAGAATCATCGATATAAAGAATGTTTTGTTTCCTTAAAATCTCAATTTCGCCTTTTAGTTTTAAAATCCTTAAATACAACTTTTCAAATTTATCCTTTTGTTTCTTGGGAATGACATCCATGATTCGATTCAGATGAAATGATTCTTGATCATCTGCCGGATGGATGGCGGCCATCATCGCCATCCGGATTGATTTTATCTTTTCACATATTTCATCTTTTTCTTTAGATAACTCCCATAATCTATTGATATCTATCTCTATTAATGCTTTTCTTTCTGCTTCAAAACAAAGCAGCAGATCATTGTAAAGCATGATCTTTTTGTAAAAAAACGTTTCAATCATATCCATGACCAGCGTATCCATAAATAAATTCCCCTCTTCTATCATCGGCTCTTATTTTTATTTTCTAAAGTGCATCGTCTAAGATTTGAAACTTTTAAAAAGCATCTTGCCAAGTCCCATTCCGCCGCCCTTTGTCATTGCAGCGGCAAAATTTTCATCAAACATCGATTGAACGATCCGGCCCTCATTATTGTTTTCCAAAATACCGTCATCTGAAAAAGCCGTCCTTGCCGATTTTAACATGTAATTGATGAAAATGGATTCGAAATCAGAACAGGCTTTTTTGAGTTTGAGTTGGGAACCGTTGCTTTGTTGATCGGTTACCGTCGCTGCGGTTGTTACCATGTGTACCACTTTCACAATTCTCCTTTATATAATTTCGAGCTCGCCTTCGAGCGCACCCGCTGCCTTGATGGCCTGCAATATCGTTATCAGATCTCTGGGTGTAACGCCGATGGCGTTTAATGCGTTCACCAATTCGCCGATGGTTCTGCCTTTTGGAATTAAAAGAAGACGATTGTCTTCTTCGGCCACAGACACGTCACTCTGTGGCGTCACCACTGTACTGCCGCCCGGGGCGACGATGGTGCCCCCTTTCATTTGTTGCGGAACAGCACCTCCGCCGGAGGGTGAAAACGGGAGGGGTTGTGAAACTTCTTTTTTCTCTTTTATGTGAATGCTTAAATTTCCGTGTGCAACGGCAACTTTTTGGATCCTGACATGTTCTCCAACCACAACGGTTCCGGTTTTTTCATCGACAATGACTTTGGCGACGGAATCCGGCTCTATCTCGACGTCCCCGATTCGGGCAATCAAATTGACGACGCCGCCCTCGTAATTTTCCGGGACATTCAATTTTACCGTACCCGGATCTATGGGTTTCGCCAGGTTCTGCCCTATTTTCATATTGATGGCATTGGCGGCTCGGGCAGCGGTATTAAAATCCGGATTGTTTAGCATAATGGTAAATTCTTTTTTGCTTGTTATCGATAAGGGAATCTCTTTTTCGATGCTCGCACCGCCGCTGATTCTTCCCACGGTCGGATGGTTTTTCGTAACCCCCCCCCCGGCCGCACCTCCGGCACTATAACCGCCGATGGAAATAGGGCCTTGTGCCAGCGCATACACCCTGCCGTCCACACCTTTTAACGGCGTCAGCAACAATGTACCGCCTTGCAAACTTTTCGCATCCCCGATGGATGACAGCGTCACATCGATCCTTTTGCCGATTCTGGCAAAAGCCGGCAGTTTTGCACTGACCATAACTGCCGCAACATTCTTGACTTTCACATCGGTCGGGTTGACGTGAACGCCGATATGCTCCAACAGGTTCGCCAGCGCCTGCGTCGTAAAACCGGTGCTGTTTTTATCCCCACTGCCGTTGAGACCGACAACCAGGCCGTATCCTAAAAGCTGGTTCTGCCGGATACCCTTGAATGTGGATATGTCCTTCAACCTGGCCGAATAACCTGTCGGGGGTCCGATAAAAATAAAAAGCAACGCGATGATCATTAGTTTATTAAAACGGCCATACATGATCTAATATCCTCCCTAACCATCCGGGTTGTTGTTTGTCCGCCAGGGGACCCGTTCCGGAATATGTGATATTGGCATCCGCAACATACGTGGAAGCGACTTCATTGGATGAGCTGATATCTTCGGGTCTCACGATTCCGGACAACCTTATATACTGTGTTTCATTATTGACCCTGATTTCCCTATGGCCGCGAATATACAGGTTGCCGTTATAGAGGACTTTTTCGACAACGGCGGAAATATATGCCTGTACATGTCCGTCCCTGTCGCTTGAACCTTTGCCGTCAAATTTTGTGCTCAAAGAAGCCGAAATCAAATCATCGGTTCCCGGGTCCTGGGCAAGATTGGGGTTCTTTTGGGCAAGCGCTTTCATATAGCCTAAAAATTTAAGTTTCGCCGCATCAATGCTCGAAGCTCGGCTTGTTTTGGTATTCGCATCCAGCTTGGCCTGCGGATCCTCCACGATCCTCACCGTAATGACATCCCCGATTTTTCTGGCCTTAATGTCGGTAAACAGATTGTCCTCCGACCCCTCCGACCACAATGACCCTTCGTCGGGTTTCGGGGGTTCATACATTGCAAATTTCGGTTGACGGGCCATGGCCATTCCGGCCATGTTCGCGTCATTTTTCGGCACACTCGCACAACCGGTCATCAGTACAAGCGCCATGCACAAAATAAAATATCTGCCTTGGAACATCGTTCTCTCCTATTTTCTAAAAAGTGACCGACACCGTTGAATGATTCACCACTTTGGCAAAAATCTCTTTTTTACTCATCAGGTTCTGAACTTTTACCAGTTCCCCTGAAAAGCCTTTCATCAATACTTTTCCGGGAACGGTGACCAATAAATCCCCGGATTCCGCCAATATGGTGACGATATCTCCTCGTTCTACGACGGGAGCTCTCTCGACCATCCATTCTTTAAGACTGGTATCCGCCTTGATATTATGCTTGGCGATCAACCCGATGATCTCGTTCTTGTCGGTCAGTATTTTCGAGGATAGATGGGACAAATTTCGCTTGACCATGCAGAGATCGTCTTCGCTTATTTTTTCTCCTCTTTCAATGTCACGGGAAGCGCATACGACATATTTAAATATATCGACCCAACCGGATATTTTGACCTTATTTCTGACCACATCATCGACTTTAATGACGGCGACGACACTCACGTAACCTTCAAACTTTCTTTGGCCCTTTTGAAACAGCCGGTAACTGATTTTTCCGGAAGGAACGGGTACATTGCCGCTGATGTTCAATCTGGATATTTCAACATCTGCTTTTTTAATGTTTAAATTTCGGCAAAAATAGGCATGAAAGATTTCTCTGAATTGACTTTCCGGAATTTTTTGGTCGCCCTGGCGGACAATATCCCGGCCTTTGCTTTTGCCGGCGACCGCACCCGCTGTAGGCACAAAAAATCCCAGAATTAATATCAGACAAAATAGGATGTTTATGTTTTTGGCCATCTTTGAATTACCTCGAAATATTATTTACGATGGACATCATGTCATCCGCTGTTTTGATGGCTTTACTGTTGATTTCATAGGCTCTTTGAGCCATAATCATGTCTACCATTTCCTGGACGACATCCACATTGGACACTTCAAGAAATCCCTGGGCAATGGTCCCCACGCCTTCTGTGCCCGCCGTGCCGGAAACGGCCTCTCCGGAGGCGTCCGTGGCCTGGTATAAATTATGACCGCAGCCGTAAAGACCCGCTGGATTGGCGAAAGTATACATCTCTATGGTCCCGAGCGCTGTCCCGGTGCCTTGGGAATCGAAAGCCGTAACGGTCCCATCGGAATTAACCTTAATCGAACTGGTATCCGTCGGAACCGTCATTTCAGGCTGTAATTTATCCCCATTCGGGGTAACGATATTTCCATTTGAATCCAATTTAAAATTGCCGGCCCGGGTATAGCGTTCTTCCGTACCGCTGAGCACTTTAAAGAAGCCCTTTCCTTCAATGGCCATATCCAACTCGTTTTTGGTTTCCTGAAAATCGCCCTGAATGAATACCTTGTGAACATCCACAGGCATCGTGCCCATGCCGATCTGTATGCCGACCGGAACCTGTTCTCCGGTGGATGTTTCAGACCCTGCCTCATTGACCGTCTGATACATGAGGTCTTGGAAATCCGTTCGGCTTTTTTTGAAGCCCGCAGTGTTCACATTTGCCAAATTATTGGCAATAACATCAATATTCAGTTTCTGAGCGGCCATACCTGATGCCGCAGACCACAATCCTCTTAACATAATGATCTCCTTTATTGCGGAACTTGGCCATAATCATTAATCATTTTGCCGGTTGATCCGTCGATGGACTGGATGGCCTTTTCAACCGACTCAAACGCCCTGTAAGTTTCAATCATTTCGATCATTTCCTGTGTTGGATTCACATTGGAGCCTTCTAAATATCGCTGTTTCACCACAGCATCGGTTTGTTTGGAAATTTCTTTATTATCTCCCTGATAGGAATAGCATGATGCACCCTCTTTTCTCAAAAGCTCGGGTTTATCAAAACCGACGATCAATAACTTGTCCGCCGGTTCGCTATCCACAGAGACTTGACCGTCCTGCCCAATGGATACCGCGCCGCCCTCAACGGATATCGGTCCGTTTTCCCCTAAAACCTGATCTCCGCTTCCCGTCACTAAAAAACCCTCTGCATTGATGGACAAGGCCCCATCTCTGGTATATCGTGTACCGGTCGGCGTTTGGATCTTGAGAAAACCCTGTGCCCCCAATGCAATGTCAAGCTCATTTCCCGTATACCTCACAGGTCCTTGAGAAAAGTCTGTTTTAGAATTGCTTTGCATATCGAGTGTCTGATTAAAGGAGATGATATCTCTTTTAAATCCATTGGTATTGCTGTTTGCAATATTGTTTGCAATGGTTTCGAATCTTAAATCCTGAGTCAAGGACCCGTCCATTAAATTATAAATACCGGATATCATCTTCTTCTCCTTAATTTTGTTTCCACTCTTAATAGCAATATTGGTGCCAATATTTTATATGAAAAGTATTAAGAGTTAACATATTGTTTTTTCTATTTATATATTCCATGTGCATGATTTTCTTATGAGGGGAAAGGAGGAAAAATATGCCGGTTGGAATTTTTTACCGGTAGTAAAATCCGAATCGAGCCGACACCCGATTCGGCGTTTTCAGTTATCCGTTAATGGTTATTAGATGCTATCTCAAAGTGAGCCATTGTAGCTTTTCAATGATTGAAATATACAAATAGATGGAATTTTATTTGTCTGGATGTGGCTTGCAGGCAGGCGAATAACGGATAACAAATAACCAATAACGTCAATTGAACGTTTTTCGTTCAATTGTGGATCTTGTTAAGGGAATATACAAATGCCAGAAGTTCCGCAATGACAACATAAAGATCCGGTGGAATTTCTTCATGGATATCAAGCGTCGATAAAATTTCTATCAGATCAGGGTCCTCGTGGATGTATATATGATGTTCCTTCGCAATTTCGATAATTTTTTCACCAATCTTTCCTTTGCCACGTGCCGTCACTCTTGGGGCGCGATCCGTTCCGGCCCGATATTTTAGGGCGACCGCGCTGTTGTTCTTTGCTTTCTTTTTCATTTAAACAACCACGCTGATATTACATGATTCTTCCTGAATAATTTCTTTAATCAGGGTATCGTTGATTTGTTTGGCTTCCTTGACTTGACATTCCAAATGAAGAATGGAAAAACCTCTTTTGTTCAGCGCAGCGGTTAAAGATGGAAGATTCTTTTCGAGGGTATGTTTGGTTTCTTTTTTAACCGTCAAAAACCGTCCGGATATCTGTTTCCCCTGAACGGCAAGATCAGCTCTAAGCGGTCCGAGACTCGACAACTCCAGTAAAAAGCTTATTCTGAAGAAACCGCTCTCTTTTGCTTTTTCCTTGCGCCGGTCCTTGTTGTGCTGATCCGAATGGATCAATAATTGACCGACTGTAAAATCGCCGTTTGGAAATTGCAGCGGCAAAGGGATAAAGATTTTTCCATCTTGCTCAAATCCGGTGTGATTAAGAAGCTGAATATTCTGTATCATGGAAATAAATCTGTTAAAATGATCGTTTTTCCCTGATGTAGACGTAATTAATTTCGATATAAGTCCCTTTAGGTCACCGGTTAAAAGTTTTTGGATATCCACCTGATGATGCGTTTTTGAGGTCAGTAATTCTCTTATTTTGTTTTCCCATCCAAGCCCGGATTTATCTATGAATTCAATTATAGAATCCGGAGTCGCCTTTGAAGATAATTTTTTCGATGTATTTATTACCAACTCTTTTAATAGTTCTTTTTCCTTAATTGAAAGAGGGCTTTGATCCATATTCTCAACGATCGTTTTCCACAGATTCTCCTTTATTCCATTGAGTATCATGGAAGTATTGATGGCACCAACACCTTCACTTTCAATGTTCATTAGTTTAAGGATTGGGTCCGGATAGGTCTTTTCAACTTTTAAGGTAACGCCGCTGCCTTCGTTCAAAGGCACATGAGTATTTGCGATCACCCGCTTACCCTTAATCAGCAACATGACGTTTTTTGATGAAATTGACTTTAAAACGACTCCTTTGACAATTTCGTTTTTAACGAAATGAGGTCCGGAAGCGTCCTGCTCAAGGGATTGAAGTGATAGCCATGATGCTGGAATCGGAGAATGGCTGATCGGCGTCAAGAAATATCCTCTTTATGATCTATCTTCGAAATCTTTTTCTTTAAATCCAGCACCAGCATCACCTCTTCTTTGGAAATAAAGAGATTGTCGGCAATATAGTCCAGGTCAAATCCTTCCTGCGCCAATTTAAGGATCTCTTCATTATGGTTTTTGAGCGTATTTTGAACGGAATTATCTTGATTGCTCAGTCTGTGATTAAACAGCAATGCATCCGTTCTGTTCAGCATCACATGCAGGCTTTTAATTCTTTTGTCCAGATGTTCGTTAACTTTTATCACAATATCTTTTTTTTCTTGCAACATCTCATTGAACCTTGCAGACAAGTCAGCCGCATCCGTCAACAGAGATTCGTATCGTTTCATTTTTTCATTTAACGATGAATCCTTATTGAAAGATCTCAGTCGCATCATTAAAAAAATAAATACGATAAAAATTGAAAAATCTACCACTATCTGTAAAAGGACCAAGTACTTTAACGCCATAATATTCATAATCAGACTCTGATATCGATCACATTACCTTCGGATGAATTTAATTTATTTTCCTGTTCTTCCGCGTCCTTATTTTTTTTGTTTCTTTTATGATCTTTATTTCTTTCTTCGTCTTTTTTAATTTCAATTCTGTTGTTTGTTTCAAATTCTTGTACTTTTGATTTGTCTTCTTTTTTTAAATCATCCGATTGCTGTGCAACAAACTGCTGATTCATTTCAAGGTTCTGTTTCTTTACGTTATGCACCTCTTTAACGGCATTCCCCTGCCCGAGGATAATATTCATATCGGTTGAAGCGGCCATGACGTTTTCCTGTGATCATACTGTTAAAAAATCAGCTATAATTGGTTCACGAACTTTACCGGCCGTCAGCACGCCGTTGACGCTATGGGTTATGAGCTCCTTTAATTTTTCCAGCGACGATACACTTGTCAATAACTTTATATTCTTGCTCAATATACTATAAATAATACCTCTGATCAGAGCATTTTTCTTAGTCATTTCATCCATTAATTCTTTATTCGGCAATTCAAAAGAAATACTTAAGGATATATAGGTAAACTTGCCGTGTTCTTCAAAAGGTATAATAAAAGAGTCAAGCTTGATGGATCGGTCATTTTGAACGGGAAACCGCTTCACTATGGGTATCACTGGACTTACCTGCCCACTCACCGAGGGTATCACCGGGCTTACTTGATGATTTTTTAAAAAAGGGTATGATAAAAGCGCACCGAAAATAAATGTCCCCCACATAAAAATAAGAAGAAGTTTCCGTCTCCATCGATGTTTTCCCGGAAGTTTGATTGATACCTTCTTTTCCGGAAGTACTTTTTTATCAAAATCTGCCGGTTCATTAAATTCATTGGTAAGTTGATCGGTATTTTCTTCCGTAGTCATAATCAGCCTTCATAATAAGTTCGCATCTTGACTCTCAATCTAATGATCGCTTTGGAATGGATTTGGGATATCCTCGATTCTGTCAGATCCAAAACATTTGCTATTTCTTTTAATGTTAATTCATCATAATAATACAGGGACATTACCATTTGTTCCTTTTTTGAAAGTGTTGAAAGCGCTTTGGCTATAACAGTTTTGATTTCCTTGACTTTAAGATCATCAAAAGGAGAAGGAACATCTGAAACCTGTTTGGCGATCTTGGGTGTGGAGCCGTCAAGCATCAATTCGTCCAGGCTTAAGAGATTGACGCCGCAGGATTTGCTGATCATCTTGTAATACGATTCGATGTCAATCCCCATCTCTTCGGCAATCTCATCGTCTTTGGGCGCCCTGCCGAGTTTGAGCTCCAGCTCTCTTGTTGCGTCTTCAATTCTATTTATATTCCTTCGAACGGATCTTGAGATCCAATCCATCTTTCTTAATTCGTCTAAAATCGCTCCTTTTATCCTCATATTTGCATATGTCTTGAATTTAATTCCCTTTGTCGAATCAAATTTTTCAATAGCATCAAACAATCCCAATATCCCGGGGCCGATGAGTTCCTCTTTTGAAATTTGGGGAGGAAGTCTCATTGCCATTCTTTCAGCGATTTTCTTTACTAAAGGAGCGTATTTGATGATAAGATCTTCCCGGCCTTTAAAATCTGTATTTTCCATGGCTACAGGGGCGACCTCTTGATATTTTTTAATCCCTGCTCTCATTTTATTAACCCGTCGCACCGACCATTAATTTTTTTAAGAAAAATTTGATACTCCCGTCATGACGTTTTCCATCTGATTGATTTAAAAGGTATTCGGCCAGCTGTTTAAAGCTTTGACTTGAAACGGATTGCGGGTAACAACATGTAACCGGTTCCCTTCTGCTGACCGATTCATGAATATGCTTGTCGTATGGGATATGGCCTGCATAGTCCAATGAAATACTTCCCATAAATTTTTCTACGACTCTGCTCAGATGTTTATACACCGAAATAGCTTCAGACTCATCTTTAACCATGTTCAGCAATAGTATAAATTCCTTGGTTCCATGCTGCTTAAACATCACTTTAATCAGGGCATATGCATCTGTAATAGATGTAGGTTCAGGTGTCACTACAACGATTCTCTCCTGAGCCGCTAAATTAAAATAAAGAACATTGGAAGAAATACCGGCTCCGGTGTCAATCAGCAATATGTCATACATATTATTCAATAAATCAAATTCATTTAAAAGATTGATCTTGTGGCCTTCCGTGAGATGAGACAGCTCCTGTACGCCTGAACTTGCAGGGATGATCGCCACACCCTCGGGTCCTTTGGCGATGATCTGGGACAGTTCTTTTTCACCCTTGATAACATCTTCGATAGTGTATTTGGGATTGATGCCGAAAATAATATCGATGTTTGCAAGCCCGAGATCCGCATCGAAAATGAGAACCTTTTTATTCATTCTCTGGTATGAAATCGCAAGATTGCCCACGATATTCGTTTTTCCCACACCGCCCTTTCCACTGGTAACTGCAAATACCATGGGACTGGCCATTCGTGAACTTGTTGTGCCGCTGGCCCTGAGTTTATGTACTTTGCCGGATTCTTTTTTAACAATTCTTCTTAAATTTGCTGCCTGATCCATTTTTAGTCTCCGATGAAAAACATTATAAGGTCTTATATTTATTTGGAAACAATCAAATTTATTATTTTTTCTTTATCTGCCTGCTCAATATCCTCAGGAACGCTTTGCCCTGTGGTAATGTATGATATCGGTAAATGGTGCTCCATAATTTGATTCAAAATTGAACCGTACGTCCGGGCTTCATCTCTTTTTGTAAATATGTAGCTTTGGTAATTTAAAGGATTGAAATTAACGGCCGTTTCACTCATCTCGGACGCTGTGGTTGAAATGCTCAGCAAAAGATGGACATCGATGGCTAAATCAGTCGGAATCAATTTTCTGAGTTCTTCTATCCTTGCCAAATCATACTGGCTCTGACCGGCCGTATCGATAAGAATAACATCTCTTGTCTCCATCCGTCGAAGCGCAAAGAGCAAATCTTTTTTCTTGAACGCCTGATAACTCGGCGCTCCCAATATATTGGCATAGGTCCTCAATTGCTCCATCGCCCCTATTCTGTATGCATCTATCGATATTAATCCAACCTTTTTTTTCTTTTCAAACATGAGCGATGCGGCGAGCTTTGCAATTGTCGTTGTTTTACCGACACCGGTTGTACCAATAAACGCGGAAATTGTCCGGTTGTTTTTGGAGATGGGAAAAGGATCACTCACTGAAATTGCTTTCATGACCTCTTTAAGAGCGCTTTGTTTAACACTATTTTTCTTGTCCGACAATCGTCCGTTAAATGCGCCTGCTTTTTCAAATAAATATCTGATATAACGCTCATTCACACCATTGTTTATCAGTCTTGAATAGAGGGTCAAAAGACCCGGATACGCGATCAATGTTTCCAAAAAACCACCGGAATTGTTTATAAGATAAAGCATCTCTTTTATACTCATCAACTCCTGTTTAACTTCACCCAGAGCAATCGAATTTCCATCTGCAACGTCTTCGGATCCGCTCATAGCCGCTATTTCAAAAATATCATCGCCGTCTTTTATTGATATCTTCTTTGTGGAAAGAATCATTGCATCCGTTCCCAAAATATTTCTTACCTTTGCAATCGCTTCTTTAATTGTTTTTGCACGATATTTCTTAACCTGCATGACTTAACGTTACCTTTCCGATAGATTTAAACCCGATATCGGTTAATAATTCGCTTTGAGATAATACCATTAGAGAAGGCACAAAATATTCAACCATTTTTCTAAGATGCCTTCTAATTAAAGGTGACGTTAAGAGAATCGGCTGAATATTTTTAGACATGGCCTTTTCCGCCTCTTTCTTGATAGAAGTAATAATTGAATCTGCAATTCCCGGGTTAACGGAAAGATAGGATCCGTGCTCTGTTTTTTGTATTCCTTTCAGGAGGATGTCTTCAACATCCTGAGACATCGTTATAAGCTTTAAATAGCCGTCTTCTCCAATATGGGGACTAATAAAAGATCTGGACAGCTTGTTTCTCACATATTCCGTCAGCAGATCGGTATCCTTGGTCAATACGGCACAATCGGCTAATGTTTCAACGATCGTCAATAGATCCCTGATCGATATCCTTTCATCTAAAAGATTTTGCAACACTTTTTGAACAGCCCCCAAAGTAAGAAGATTCGGAACAAGCTCTTCTACCGCTTTTGGATAAGTTTTTCTTAGGTTGTCCAGCAAGTGCTGTACTTCCTGTCTTCCCAAAAGTTCGGAAGAATGTTTTCTAAGGACCTCCGTCAAATGAGTTGCCATTATGGTTGCGTCGTCAACGACAGTATAACCTGAGAGTTTGGCCTCTTCCTTTTTGCTTTCAGGTATCCAGATGGCCGGTATGTCAAATGCAGGTTCCTTTGTTTTTATTCCTTCAATCTTCCTGCTGGCATCTCCCGGATTCATGGCCAAATAATGATTGACCATCAACTCGGCCCCGGCAATTTTTACGCCTTTGAGAACAATCTGATATTCAGATGAACTCAGTTGCAGATTATCTCTGATATGAATCGGTGGGATGACCATTCCCATTTCCATAGCGAACTGGCGCCTTATAGACCGAACTCGATCAAGGAATTTTCCTCCCTGATCTCTATCCACCAAAGGTATAAGACCATACCCTACTTCTAACTCCAGAGGATCAACAACCAGTAAATGCTCTACCGGCTCAGGTCCATCATCGACGGTTTCTTGTCTTTTTGACTTCGCTCTTTCTTGCTTCCAATTCTTCTTTTCTCTTCCCAAAAATAAAAACGCTTGTTCCAATAACCAACGAGAGCAAAATAAAAGGGATATGAGGCAATCCCGGAATGAGACCGAAAAAAAATACGGTTAACGATGCCAGATAGATGGCTTTCGGATATTCGGAAAATTGTTTGCCGAGATCCTTTCCCAGAGTCCCCTCTGAGGCCGCCCTGCTGACGACGATGCCGGCAGCCGTCGATATGGTGAGTGCCGGGATCTGCGATACCAGACCATCTCCCACTGTTAAAAGCGTATAATTCTGAGCGGCGTCGATAATTGACATGTGCTGTTGAAAGACGCCGATAATAAATCCGCCTAATATATTGATGACGGTAATGATGATTCCCGCGATGGCATCTCCCCTGACAAATTTCGCCGCACCATCCATTGATCCGTGGAAGTCGGCTTCTCTGGCAATGGTTATCCTGCGTTGTTTTGCTTCGTTTTCGTCGATCAAACCCGCGTTGAGATCGGCATCGATACTCATCTGCTTCCCGGGCATTCCATCAAGTGTAAATCGGGCGGCAACTTCAGCAATTCTGGTAGCACCTTTTGTAATAACGACGAAATTGACAATAACCAGGATAACGAAAACGATCATGCCGACAACGTAATTACCGCCAACCACAAAACTGCCGAATGATTTAATGACTTTTCCGGCAGCCAGAGGGCCTTCGCTACCGTGTAAAAGGATCAATCTTGTCGATGCAACATTCAAAGACAACCTGAAAAGCGTCGTTATCAGGAGCAATGGGGGAAATATGAAAAAGTCCAAAGGCTTAATCGTATACATCGCAATCAAGAGAATCGTTATGGCAAGCGTGATGTTCAGTGCCAAAAGAAAATCCAGAAGCATCGAAGGTAATGGAATGATCATCACGACGAGAATGGTGACCACGCCGACGACGGTCATGATCTCGCTGAATGATGCTAAATCCGCTTTTGGTGTTACAACTTGTTCCATTGAAATTTCCCTAACCCTTATAATTTGACTTCAATCGGTATATATACGCCAAAATTTCGGCGACCGACTGATAAAGTGCCGCCGGTATCTCCTGACCGACCTCAACTGTAGCATATAAATTCCGAGCCAGTTCCTTGTTCTCCATAATCGGGATATCATGTTCAGAAGCCATTTTTCTAATCCTTTCTGCGATTTTTCCGGGCCCTTTTGCAAGTACTTTCGGCGCATTCATGGTCAAACTGTCATATTTCAAAGCAACAGCAAGATGTGTCGGGTTGGTAATCACCACATCCGCATCAGGGACCGCCTGCATCATTCGCTTTCTGGCCATCTCCATCTGAATGCTTCTGATTCTTGATTTTATCAAAGGATCACCTTCCGACTTTTTGAACTCATCCTTTACTTCTTGTTTGGTCATCTTGATACGGTTTTCAAATTCCCATTTTTGAAAAATATAATCGATAATCACCAGAACAATCATTGCCATCGAACATCGGATAAAGATTTTGAAAAAGATCTTAAGGATATAAATAAAGATCGAATTCGTTTCCATATCTCCCAAAAGAGAAAAATTCTTCATCTCGCCTTTCACCGTAAAGAACGCAATACTTCCCACGATGATTAGTTTTAACAAGGACTTAAACATTTCCATCAACGCCTGTTTGGAAAACATTCTTCCAAAGCCCTTGATGGGATCTATTTTTGAAAACTTGGGCGTTATCGACTCTGCGGACATGATAAATCCGACCTGCAGGATATTCGACAGGATCGCGGTAATAAAAATGGCGGCAAAAAGCGGAGAGAGCAAAATGATAAAGCGGCTGATAAGATCTTGCGCATACTTAATGAACTCGGATACATTGAGATCATGCATCGTCGGCAAATAAAATGCTCCCTTCATAATGATCTGAACCTGGCTGTACATGTATGACCCAAAAAAAGATAACGCGATCAAGGCAGAAAGGAGAACCGCCACCGAAGGCAACTCCCTGCTTTTCGCCACTTCCCCTTTCTCTTTGAGTTCTCTTCTTTTTTTCGGGGTGGGTTGTTCAGTTTTCTCTTCAAAACTCTCTTCAGCCATGTATTACATCCTTAACAGCCGCATGGTATTGATCAGCATGGGGCCGAGATCTTTAAGATATTTTCCCATGAAATCCAGAAGCACATTTAATGACACGCCAAAAAAGAAAAGACCGATAACGATTTGAACTGGAAATGCGACGATCATAATATTCATTTGCGGAATGAGTTTCGTAATCAGTCCGAAGGCTAAATTGGTAAACAAAAGCGCCGCTATTGCGGGTGCTCCAATCTTTACGGCAATCACAAACATGTCGCCATACAGGGAAATCATTTTACCAAACATGCCGCTGTTTAATCTTAACGAGCCGACCGGAATGACCTCAAAGCTCTCTCTCACGGCGTTCAACAATATGTAGTGGCCGTTCATCAACAAAAAAAACATCATCGCCACAAGATACGCCATATTTGAAAGGATTGAAATCTGTGATCCGCTTTGAGGGTCGATGATGTTGGTAATTGCAAAACCCGTCTGGAAACCGACCATTTGCCCCATCATTCTCACACCTTCGAAAAATATCATTACCAGGAGTCCCAAAATAATGCCGATAATAAATTCCGACAGTATCAGTTGCATCAAGCCAAAACTTGAATTTGGAAATTTTACCATTGAAGTGTTGATCACCGGGAACAGAATGATGGCCATCACCACCGAGAGTCCTGCTTTTACCAGTACCGGGACAACCTTTGCGTTAAAGAACGGGAGCATCTGGAATATAATACCGATTCTTATCAGAATAAGATAAAATGCCTTAAGTTCTTTAAAAGGTATGGATATCATATCCACAGGTTCCTTCTCTATCTGATATAATAGGGTATTTGTTGAATAACGTTGATGGTAAAATGCATCAACTGTGACAGCATCCAATTGGCAAAAAATAAGAGCGCGATTAAGACGATTAAAATTTTCGGCACAAAAGTCAGGGTCATCTCCTGAATCTGAGTAACCGCCTGAAAAATACTTATTGCCAGCCCCACGATAAGTCCCAGCGCAAGCATAGGCATGGATACCAATATGGTGATCTTGATGGCTTCCTGAGCAAAATTTACAACAAATTCCGGTGTCATATGTTATCCGCCAATAAAACTCTTTACCAGTGAGCCTACAATTAAATTCCATCCGTCAACCAGAACAAAAAGCATCAGCTTAAAAGGCAGCGATACCATGATTGGCGGAAGCATCATCATTCCCATGCTGAGCAAAACACTTGCTACAACCATATCAATGATCAAAAAGGGTACGAATAAAACAAACCCGATGATAAAGGCGGTCTTTAGCTCGCTAATCACAAAGGCGGGAATAAGAATCGAAGTAGGAATGTCAGCTTCATTTTTAGGCTTGCTCATCTTCGCCATATTAATGAACAGGGCCAAATCTTTCTTACGTGTCTGCTTGAACATAAACTGGCGAATTGGCGTTATTGCCGCCTTCAAAGCAGTTTCCTGGGTGATTTCATCATGTAGGTACGGTTGCAGTGCAGTGGTGTTGATTTTTTGCCAAATCGGCATCATGATAAAAAAAGTCAGAAATAAGGCAAGTCCCGCAATTATCTGATTGGAGGGTGTTTGTTGCGTACCGACGGCCTGTCTTAAAAAAGAAAACACAATAGCGAGCCGGGTAAAAGATGTCATCAGAACCAAGATGGCCGGCGCAAGGGTCAGTACGGTCAATAAAAAGATGATCTGAAGCAGCACCGAAACATCTCCGGGATCATTTCCCTTTTCTAAACCAAACCGAAAAGACGGCAATAGAACATCCGCAGAAAAAGCGGTTTTTGCAGCCAATAAACAAACAGCGATGAAAAAGAGAAGGATCAATAATTTCTTTTTCGTTTTTTTATCACTCGATGTCATGGTCTCTTCCAGTGTAATCATTACTATCAAACACTTTATTCCGATGAAGTTTGGTCAAAAAATTAATATTGCCCGGTGTGACTCCGATAACGATTCTCTCCCCCGATATTTCGATGACCTCGACTCTTTCCTTTGGGGATAGATATAGAGACGAAACGGTTTTTATTAAAAGATCGCCTTTATACTTTCCCTTCGGCGACATAAATCTTTTCATCACATACAGCAGCAGCACTAAAACACCAAGCACAATACAAAGCATGGCTACTGTCTTTATCCCTGTGTTTATTAAGCCCGGCTCAAGCATCCGTCACACCGTATTTTTTTAACCCAAAGATTTAACTCTTTCGGTAGGATTGACAATGTCGGCAACTCTGATTCCGAATTTTTCATCCAAAATAACCACCTCTCCCTTGGCCACCAGCTTATTGTTTACATATATATCCAGCGGCTCGCCGACCTGTTTCGATAATTCGATAATAGACCCTTGTCCCAGCTGAAGCAGTTCATTAACCGGCATCTTGACCTTTCCCAATTCAACGGTAACATTCAAAGGAATATCAAGAATAATATCCAGATCACACTTCCCATTATTGCACGACTCTCCATTTGCGGGTGCTGTTTCATCATGTTCATTTTTTGTTGGGTTGCTTGCATCAGCCATTTTATGCTCCTATTCTATTCTCTCTATGATTTTTACAGCCTTTTTCTTATTACATGCTCCCGGATATCCTCTAAATTTTGGAAGATATTCCACATTAACGGTAACAATATTTCCCATTTTTGGATCAAGCAATATGACATCATCAACCTTCATATTCAAAAGTTCGCCGCCGTTAATGGTTGCTTTTCCCATGGTGCAACTCAACTCGACCGTCGTCTCAAGTATTTTCTGTCGGAAATATTTTTTCCATGTGCTATCGATTTCCATTTTTTCGCGCCGAAACTTATTTTTAAGTTTTTCGGTTATCGGTTTAATACTGGAGTAGGGAATACATATCGTAATTATTCCATTTCCGTTCTCAAGCTGCACTTCATATTTGTTAACAATAACCTGATCATCAGGCGCGCCGATCCCTACAAATTGCGGGTCCATTTCAGATCGAACAAACACCGCTTCTATCGAATGAACATCCGACCAAGCCTTTCTGAAAGTCACTTAAAATGATATTAACGACTTTTTCAACGATCCTCGTTTCAATGGTAGTAAAGCGTCGCCCTTCGAGTTTCACATGGCTGACTCCCTTGCCTCCGAACAGACTGTCGACAAATGAAAATACCAGGCTTCCTTCCAGGACAATCATTGAATATCCTCTCAGAGGTTTAATACTGAATATATTCAGACTCGACGGCATCGGAAGAGAAAGACAAAAGTCGCTGAACCTGACGGTTTCCGTAGAGCTTATATTAACATCGATAACAGACCGGCTTGCAGCCTGGAGGTCGGTTCTCAAAAGACCCGAAAGTCTTTCGTTGATAATTCCCAATGCAGGCAATCTAAGATGTACCGGACCGGCCGGTTTACTGAAATCATACACTTCTACTGATTTGGCCTCTTCGGAAGTGCCGGTTTCGGTTTCAACCTTCCCTTCGGTAATTCCGTCAAGAAGGGAATCCACCTCATCTTGTGATAAAATATTTCCCATTACTCACCTATTGTACCACAAATTCCGTAAAATATATTCTCTGCACAACACCCTCTCCGAGGATCTGTTTCATCCTTGACAAAATCTCTTGTTTTAATGCGAGTTTGCCTTCCATGGTATTAATTTCATCTAAAGTTTGGCTTGAAAGCAAAAGCAATATGCTGTCTCTGATCTGTGGATTGTGGCTGTCTATGAGCTGCTTTCCTTCTTCTTCCCCGACCTCGGCTTCAAGAGTAACTTTTAAGTATCTTTTCCCGACGCCTCTTTTATCCAGAAGATTGACGACAAATGACTTCAAGGGGCAGATGATGCTGGTTTTTTCGGTCTTTTTGGTCTCTGCCTTTACTTTTGTATTTTTTTTAAATTTGCTATACCCGAAAAAACCGCCCGCTCCAATGAACAAAACAACGGCCGCGATGATGATCAGCTTAAGCTTTGACTTTTTAGGCGCTTGATTTTCTTCAGCATCTTTAGCCTTTTCTTTTTCTTCAGCCATCTATGTCTCCTTTAAATGTTTAAATATTATCTCTACTCTTCGATTCAGGGCCCGATTTTTGGGAGTGATATTCGGATACAAAGGTCTCGAAGACCCATAGCCGCCGACGGAAAATCGCGATGGCGAAAGCCCTTTTTGATTTATAAAATAATCCAGGACAGAAAGACCTCGGTATGCGGAAAGCTCCCAGTTGGATGGATATATCTTACTTCTAACCGGTATATTGTCTGTCTGTCCCATTATCAAAATATTATTGGGACATGTCTTTATAGCATCAGCAATGATATTAAGAACAGGATATACCTCTTTTCGAAGAGTGGTTTTTCCCGGGGCAAAAAGAATGTCACCATGAAATGCCAGGGCAACACCTCGCTCATCTTCGGATAGGGTGATTTGGTTGTTGATATCGGTTAACTTTTTCTTTATATTGGTCACGAATTTTATTTTCGCTAAAAAATGTTTTTGATCGACAACCAATAAGCTGTCGGTATCATTGTATTGATTGATGAAGTTTCCCAAGTTGTAAACCTTACTGGACCCTGCAAAATCGAGAACACCCGTCGAAGCTCTGAAATGCGTCATTATATTCCGCAATTTTTTAGCATCCATTGAAGACATCGTCAGCAACATGACAAAAAAAGTCAGCAACAGCATCACCAGATCGGCAAATGTCAGCATCCATCCATTAGGATCGAGTTTTCCCTCTTCACTCACTTTTTTATCCTCTGTCTTTATTTAAAACCCCGATTGATCATAGCCAAAATAAAAAAATGTCGGCGTTAAAAGATTTTAAAATCAAACTTCTTGTATGTAAAAAATCCGGGCGGTTTCTTTTCAAAAATCCGTTTAATGTAGGCCGGCGGATTGTATTTCAGGCATATTTCAACACGTTTGTTCCGGGCTCTGGATTTTCTTGTATCATTGGAATCGATGGGATGATTGCTTCCATTTCCATATGCCGTAAGTCTTCCGGGAAGAACGCCGCAATCTGAAACAAAATATTTTAATACTTTCAACGCCATGATGGTGGACAGTTCCCAGTTCGATCGATATCCATTTCTTACATCTTCGACATCGTCCGTAAAGCCCGCAATTTCAACCGGGAAATCGCCCTGCCTGATAATTCGACTGACTTTATACAAAAAAGCGCGTATGGAGGGTTTGAGTTTGTGTTCTTTTTCATTATACAAGGCGCT
The DNA here is from genome assembly GCA_963778575.1 of uncultured delta proteobacterium. GTDB lineage: Bacteria > Desulfobacterota > Desulfobacteria > Desulfobacterales > UBA11574 > UBA11574. The sequence goes on from CAVZUV010000019.1 coordinate 195,279, forward strand.
TTCGTTGATGATGATTTTTTTTTCATCTCCATCGGCTACAATTTTTATCTCACCGGGAATGCCGTTAACATCTCTTTGAACATATGACATCAACTGTTCAAGGGTCAGATCTTCATCAATCATCGGCGATGAAGGCGGCAACACCGATTTGCCCGAATCCATGGGTGACAGTCCGCCGGGCAGCCCTCCAAATGCACCGATCAACGAGCCGATTGCCACACGGCTTCTGTGCTCGTCGATAACCGCAATGGAATTCAGCAAAATAAAAAAGGTCAACAGTATAAGGAAAAGAGACACCGTCATCACAATTCCAATATCCGTACCGGATTCAACATCGCCATTGCTTTTCTTTCTTTTCCCCATTTACTTAAGATTCTTTCTTCTTGTTGTTGGGTATAAAGGCCAGCAGTTTTTGTTCAAGTATCCTAGGGTTGTCCCCATTGGAAAGAGAGATGATTCCCTGGATGGTCATTTCCTTGACCATCATTTCTTCTTTGCTTCGGGCTCTTAGTTTTCCTGCAACCGGCATACAACAGATGTTTGCCATGATCGAACCATAAAATGTGGTCAGCAGCGCTACGGCCATCGCCGGTCCGATACTGCTCGGATCACTCATATTTTGCAGCATCTGTACCAACCCGATCAATGTTCCGATCATTCCCATGGCCGGCGCATAAGTGCCCATGGTAGTGAATATCTCGGCCCCCAACTGATGCCTGTTTCTGACATAATCAATTTCCGTGTCCAAAATATCCCTGATTTCTTGAGGTTCCAACCCGTCAATCGAGAGCTGGACACCTTTTTTTAAAAATTCATCCTTGACGTCCTTTAACTCGCTCTCTAAAGCGAGGATGCCTTCTTTCCGCGTTTTACTTGCAAAACCCGCAAATCTTTTGATCAGTTCATCGACGGAAATATTTTTGCTAAAAAGCGCCTTCTGAACCACTTTTAATACGCCAAGGAAATCTTTCAACGGATAAGCGATCAACGTTACGCCGACGGTTCCGCCCACGACAATTAATAATGAGGGCACATTGACGAAAATATTGAGTCCGCCGCCCATGAAAATGGCGGCCAATACGAGTCCGAATGCAGAGACAATGCCCAGAACGGTTGCAATGTCCATAACTTCTCCTTAAACTTACGACTGCCGCCGGTTGTCCGGCGGCGCCGATAATTATCCTGAAAAATCTTTTTTTCCTGATATACAGCAACCTTTATGCCATATCGATTTTTAAGGGGAATATTTTTTCTGGAGGGAATATTATAATGATATTACAGATAGATATGAATAGTTAAATTTCGTTGATGAAGCCCTTTTGAGTGAAATTGCGTCAAGGATCGAGGCAAATGTCAAAATCCTGACATTTGCCTCGATAAGAGGTTCTGGAATTCTGAGTTCTGGGGTTTTGGGTTCAGAGGTTCAGGGGTGTAATATAGGGAAAAAGTGCGGAAAGTGAGAAGATCAGAAGGTAAGAAGGTTGGCTTTTCTCAGACGCTCCGATTTATTGGGTCGAAGCTTAAAGCTAAGCCTAACCTTCTAACGTTCTAACCTTCTTATCTTTTAAGACCAGGAACCGTGAACTTTGAACCCTGAACCTCTCGGTTTAAACATTATCGTTTGATATTGATGAGGTCCGCAAGCATCTGATCTGTTACGGTAATAATTTTTGAATTGGCCTGGAATCCTCTCTGTGTGGTAATCATTTTGACGAACTCATTGGCAATATCAACATTTGACTGCTCGAGGGAGTTTGCCGAAATGTTCCCCGTGCCGTTAGATCCCGGCGTACCCGTAATCGGATCCCCACTGAGCCGGGTCTCCCGCCAGAGGTTGCCGCCTACCTTAAAAAGGCCGTCGTTGTTCTGAAACTTGGCCAAGGCAACGCGATACAACGGGAGGACCTGCCCGTTGGAATACTGCCTGGTGATAACGCCGTCCGTATCCACGGAAACCGATTGCAGATCCCCGGCGCCGTAGCCGTCAGCGGACTGAAAAACCGTGGTGGATGCCGAGGAATACTGGCTCGAAGACAAGGAATCAGGGAACCCAGTTCGTCCCGTCATTGCGGGCTCCGATGTTCAGTTCCACGGACATCGGGGAGCCATTGATGAACTCCGGCTGAAAGGCCAGATAACCGTTGGTGTCGGGAGTCTCGGCCGCTTCCCAGTTGTTGCTGTCATTTAGAGGGTCCCTGGTCCAGTCTCCACTTGCGCTTGCGTTCGGATCGAAACGCTGCATGGTCATATTCGAAATGGTGCCCGAACCGGCAACAAAATTGATGGTCCCTTTGGCCAGCAATCCCGCGCCCGCCGTTAGATCACCTGATACATCCGTGGCGCCGGTGCGGGCATCTTCACTGGGGTTGCACGTGACGATATATTCCCATTGACCGTCTGTGGCGGTGCGGTCATAGTAAACAGTGAGATCGTGGGTGCTTCCCAACGAATCGTAGGCCTTCACGGTGGTCTGATATTCATAGGCTGTAGAGGCAATAGGCGTTGATTGCGCTGCCGTCCCATGCGGTTTCCAAGATTCGTCGTCTGGCTCGTGGAATCGGAATCCAGGTTGGTGATGGCCGTCAACTTCTGCGTCTCCGAGGGCGACGATGTAAATGACGACATGGTGATGTCCGTCATCGAGCCGTAATCCTGACCCGTGGTGGGGTCCAGGGCCCAGCCGCGGACAATGTATCCGGCCGGATTCACGAAGTTGCCGTCCTTGTCAAAACGGAACTCACCGGCACGAGTGTAGTATTCGTTGTTGGCATTGTTCGGGTCCCTGACCACGAAAAAGCCCTCGCCGCCGATGGCCAGATCCGTTGCAGAATCCGTGGACTCGAAAGAACCCTGGGAAAACGTACTGGAAATATCCGCCAGGCTGCTCCCGCGGCCGACCTGTGCGCTTCCCGAAGTGGTGGCCACGGTCTGGCTCAGGACGTCCTGAAAGGTCACCCGACTGCTTTTGAACCCTACCGTATTGACATTGGCAATGTTGTCTCCGATAATCTGCATGGCATTGCCGAGTGTGCTCAGGCCGCTGATCCCTGAAAAAAGTGAGCTTGATAAAGACATTTTATTTTCCTCCTTAGTTGTTTGCCGTTGTTTGACTGACTTCGATAATCTTGCTGCTGTCGAGTAATTTATCCCCGATCATCAGATAAGGCTGGCCGTTTTTATAGGTGATGCCTGTCACCTCACCGGAAATGTAAGTGTTTGAAGCGACACTCAAACCATTTTCATCTCGTGCGGCAATCTCGAACGTATAGGTTCCGTCTCCGACCATGTTCCCCGCATCATCCCTTCCGTCCCAAGCCACCTCATGTTCTCCTTTATCCTCAATGCCCTGATAAAGTGTTCGAACCTGCTGTCCATTGCTGTCGTAAACATCGATGGTAACATTTCCGCTGCCGGCGATGCTGTAGCTGCCGGTTTGAACCGTCCCATTATCAACGGTCATCGTATCATCATCCGCCTTAACGGTTTTCCCGATATATCCCAAGGTATCGTGTTGTTCGCCCTGACTGCTCAGCGTACTTTCAATATCCGTCAGTTTGCTGTTCATTCCATACAGTTGCTCCACGCTGGAATATTGCGCCAGTTGCGCAGTGAATTCCGAGGTGTCCATGGGATTCAAGGGGTCTTGATTTTTCAACTGGGCGATGAACAGGTTAAGGAACTGATCCATGCCCAGCTTGTCCGTATTGGAATTTGAAGACGTCTGATCAGTTGCGGTCGATGACGTGCTGTAACTGGTATTCACTGCTGGTATTGACATTGATATTTTCCTCCTTCTTGTCCGCCTAATTGTATGGCGGATATTTCCCTAAGCCACCAAATCCAATAAGTTATTTTTTATTGTCACATTCATCGGCAGGACGGATGTCCCTTGGACCAGCGTATCTGAGCTAAACCGCTTTTCATTAAAATCTCTTCTTGAACCGGGTCCGCTGTTTGTTCCTTCTTTTGAGCCGTTCAATGATTGACCAAAATTATAGTCGATCTGAACATCGACCTTGTCGAGCTTTACTCCCTGTTGCAACAGCGCTTCCTTGAGTTGGTGGATATTATTTAACAACAGTTCTTTTACGGAATGATGTTCCGCGATCATGCCTAACCTGAGCGTATGATCTTTCATATCCAATTTTATTTTAACCGTTCCCAGCTCAGGAGGTTTCAACTCGAGCGTCACGATTCGATCCCCTCTGAGAATGGACCTTGAAAGCTGCTTTCCGACCTGGTCGATCAAAGAAGTCTGGAGATATGCTCCGGAACCGTTATCATTGTATTCAACGGTTCCTATCGTATCTGCAAAGCTAAGAGAGGCGGTATTCCTTGGCGCATCCATTTGTCCGGTTTTAGTCTGAATAGGATCGTTATCCCTTTCAGCCGGATTTATCAATCCCACTTTCTTATTTAAATCTGAAATTACATTACCCTTTTCTTTAAGATTCGAAGTATTCACATCGAGTTGTCCATGATGAGTGACTTTATCACCTTTTTGCTTAAGAAAAGACGACATGGCCGTATTGATATTCGTATTATTTTTTTCTGATGAAGATATCTGCTTTTTATCAAAAAGAGGGTTGCGGTTTTTGTCTGCTTTTTCTTCCATCAGCGAATTTATAAAATCATAATTCGAAGATATTTTTACGGGAGATGCGGATGAGCCATTTTGATCCGTACGAGTAACACTTTTCGCGAGACGGTCCAGCGTTTTTTTGATTTCCGACGACGATTTATCGTTTTTATCCGCATTTTTTACTGTTTGCTCCAAGGAGTCGATAAAATCCTTCCGGGGATATTTTCTCGATAATTTCCTTATTTTTCAATGGGAATACCGATCATTTCCATCTTGGTTATAATCTTCTGGCACAGATTCTGATCAACGCCGTTGTTATCCGCAAACGGTTTCCTGGATCCGATTTCTTTTAATTTATTTACAAACTGATTAAGATCCAGCCCGCCGCCCTGGATCCTTGCAAGGCTGATGACATTATCCACCTCTTTTGGTGTAAATTGAAAATCTCTCAGTATCGACTCGATGTAAGGGATGGCGGTGGAAGCGATGATCTTATCCTGATTCGCCTTGTCTTTCGAAGATTCCAGTTCGGAAGCCTTCTGGAAAAAATATGAAAGATTGATTTTTCCGTCGGGGCTGTCGGTTTTGAGATCCTTTAAGAATCCGTCAGCCTTTTTGTTCGAAAACCCGCATTGGAGAAGAAATTTTTTGACCATCGGGAAGTCGCTTTCTTTTAAAAAGACATCACTCAGCGGCTTTCCCTGTGACAAAAGTTCTTTTTTGAAAGATTCAAGGTAATATTTGTATCCTTTCTCATTCGAAGCCGTATTCGCTTTCATCGATTCATTCGTCATGGGAGAGGATTTGTTTGAGGAAGCGTGAAGCGCATTCTGCATTTCCGATAAAAAGTGTTGTCCCCCGTCTCCTGATGTCGACAAGTTGGCACCTGCGGTTGAGTCGCCATTGAGAAGTGAAGACATAAATTTTAAAATCACCGGATTTATCATTGTCCTTGTTTCTTGCGGTTTTATATTTTTTTTCATTTCTATGAGCAAAGGTTGTGCCAAAACAGGCAATACATTTACTTTGTTTATGATTACAGTATATTAAAGAGATTTAGAGCCTAATTAACGAAAACAGAAAACAGAAAGGAGGGAATATTTGACCGCTTAATCAAGCGGTCAAAGGAAAATATTGCCTATCGGGTGTTTGACTGAAAACCCGGCTTTTGGGTCACAATTTCGAAATGCAAAATGGTGTGAATTTGTTCTTGATTTTTAAAGATTCTTCATGTAGGAGGATAGGACAATAAAAATACAAAGAGGGTAATGATGAATATTGATGCTGCAAATAACTGGCCGATGGTGGTGGCTGCATTGCCCGGAGAGAAGACACTTCAAAATGAATCGACGCTCCCGATTTTCTTTCAGGATCACCAGCGTCCGGCGGTTCCGAATAACGGCCCGGAAGTAGAATCGGATAAATTCCTGGATAAAGGATCGATCATCGATCTCTATATTTAAATTTGAATTCCCCGCTGCTTGTCGGAACTCCCACAGGTTTACCTGCAGAAGTCTTATAAAATCGTTACACGATTTTATTCTTGTTTGATAAGCCCTTCGCTTATTTTAGCGGCTTTTTCAATTTTCACGAAAGAAAGAATTTTCCCGACATCATCCCCTTTCATTCTGGAAAGAAGTTCTATTGCCAGCTTAATGTCCAGCTTTTCGATCAAGTCTGCCGCACTCTGCGGTTTCATGGCTGAATAAATCTTTATAAGATGCTTGAACTGCTGCTCTTCCACCGCCTTCTTTTGTGCCTTTTCCGATTTGATTTCATCTCTTAATTTTGTGAGTTCGGCAAGTTTTTTATTGATGTCGTCCTGGATGGCTAAAAGCTCTGATTTTTTTTCCGCAATACTTTTCTCTTCTTTTTCGAATTGCGCCTTCTTTTGGATGAGAAACTTCAAGTCGATGGTTTCTTTTTCATCTTTTTTATCATTTTTTATTTGGGTTGTCTTGTCATCCTTCTTTTGCTCGGAAGCTAGTGCATTCGATTCTCCGAACAACGGCAAACCGCTCTGATATAATAAAATAGAACCCAGCAACATCTTTACAATAATCAACAGGGACAGCAGAATCTGTGTTCTCGTTTTCATACGTTGCAACCTTTTCCGGTAATCACTATCTCATCTAATATTTTCTGTTCCTCTCTTCCAAAAGATTCCATGTATTTTTTATGTTTTGATTCTTTTAGGACTTCCAAACTCTTTTTCTTTATAGACGTCTGCTTCAATAGGATTTCTTTGGCCATTACGTCTTCTTTTCCTTCATCAAGCCTGATATATGCCGCTTCAAGGTCGTGTCCGATCCGCTGCAGATATGCCTGATATGTGTGGTAAGCAATCACACTGATTCCTATGGATTCCTCTTCGCTGCATTGTTTTGAAATATCCGCTCGTTTTTTAATCAATCCCATGACTTCTTTTTCTCTTTTCAGGCATTCATTTCTGGCGTTGAAAAGTTCTATTTGAGCTTTTTTTCTCAAATAAGTTCTATAGTCAAGTATTTTATCCAGTCGAAACGAAAAAGGTTTCATCGCAGTTAAACGTTTTCGTGTCACTCAGTTAATGCGTCCTTCAATCCTAATACGCTATCCTTGAATGATATATTTTGCTGTATATCCTGCTGAAGAAAAGAATTGATTTTACGAATCATTTTTTTTGCGAAATCGATGTTCGGATCACTACCGTCCACATACGCCCCGATATTGATTAAATCTTCCGCTTCTCTATAAGTTGCCAGAACCCTGACAAGTTTTCTCGCCATATCGAGATGGTCACGTTCAATAATGTCAGACATCACCCGACTGATGCTGCTCAAAACATCTACAGCGGGATAATGTCCTTTGTGAGCCAGATCCCGTGACAAAATGATATGGCCGTCGACGATGGAACGAACGGTATCCGCTATGGGCTCGTTCATATCATCTCCTTCAACCAACACCGTATAGATTCCCGTAATACTGCCTTTTTTTTCAAGATTTCCGGTTCTTTCCAAAAGCTTTGGGATTTGTATAAAAACGCTCGGCGTGTAACCTTTTGCCGAGGGCGGTTCTCCTGCCGCCAAGCCGACTTCCCTTAATGACATGGCGAATCGGGTGATTGAATCCATAATCAGGACAACATCCAACCCTTTATCCCTAAAATATTCAGCGATCGTGGTTGCGAGATGAGCCCCCCTGATTCTGGCCAGAGCCGGCGAATCAGAGGTTGCGACAACGACAACGGATTTTTTAAGTCCTTCGTTTCCAAGATTGCGTTCAATAAATTCTCTAACTTCTCTTCCGCGCTCGCCGATAAGGGCAATAACAATGACGTCAGCAACGGTGTAGCGGGCAATCATACCCATCAGCACACTTTTCCCGACACCTGAACCAGCCATGATGGCAATCCGCTGTCCTTTTCCCAGCGTGTGCATCGCATTGATAGAACTTATACCCACGTCGATCACTTCATGGATAATCTCTCGGTTGAGAGGGTTAAGGACTTGTCCATAGATCGGATAATCTATGTTTGCCTGTATGGCTCCTTTCCCGTCGATCGGGGTTCCAAGACCGTCAACAACTCTATTTAAATATGACTCTCCAACTTTAACCGTCGGTTGTTGGTTGATGTCGACTATCCGGCTGCCAGGCTCTATTCCTCTCATTTCTCCGAAAGGCATCACAATAACGCTTTTATCGTTAAACCCGATCACTTCTGCTTGTATATTTTGTCCTTTGCCGTTTTTTATGGAGCAAAGGCTTCCGATGCTCATGCCCGGGCCGTCGGCTTCGGCAACGATGCCCGCCACTTTAACGATTTTGCCTTCCATTTTAATGGGCCGGCATGATTTCAGCGCTTCTTTGTATTTATTAAACTCGATTTTTGGTTTAAGATCATTCATCGTCTGTGTTGACAAACCGGATTCTTTCAAAGAAAACCTTTATTGAATGGTTTCTTGAAGGCATTGATAAATTTTTTCCAATTTCGATTCGATGGTCGCATCAATATTCCCACGAGGCGTTTCTAAAAAACAACCACCCCTTGAAATTGCCGGGTCCGACGTCACCACAATCGACTTGATTTCGTTGTTTTGACGAAAAAGATCGGGCCTTAATTTTTCAACAAAGTCGTAATCATCCGGATTGACGTTGAAAATTACCTTGCTCTTTTCCATTGCCATATCCAGTGCATTCAAAATCGCTTCTTTTATTGCGGTATCATCCTGTCTGACTTCATGGTGAACAATTTTTTCGACAACCGCAAAAATCAAATCTAATATTTCTTTTTCATTTTCTCTAAGTATATCCTGTTTGAGGCTGGCGATTTCCATAAACAATTTTTCTATATTTTCTATAATTTTAAGCGCTTTTTTTTCGCCGAGTTCAAAACCGTCCTTTTCGCCTTGGGCAAACCCCTTTTCATATGCCTCCTGCTCAAGACGGTCGAAATTTTCTTGTGGGTTTTGTAATACATCACCGCCTGCATTTTCGCTTCCGTCGGTATTCTTCAAGCCTTCAAGGGGAATGAATTTCGATTTTTCCTGCGCTCCGTTCCTCAAGGATATAAAATCTTTATCCCTGCTGTTCTGCTGTTTACCAAAAGGTTCAAAAATCTCCATCTCATATCGTAGCCACGATTCCATTTCGCCGGTTATTTTCCTCAAATTGTTAGACAAAAACATCATCACCGCCTTTAGCCAGAACGATTCGTCCCTCCGACTCGAGCCTCTTTGCTATTTTTATGATCTCCTGTTGCGCGTCCTCGACCTCACTTAATTTAACAGGCCCCATGACTTCCATATCTTCTTTGAGCATTTCCGAAGCTCTTTCCGACAAATTACTGAAAACTTTATCCTTCATTTCATCTGAAGTTGTTTTCAGTGCCTTGATCAATAACTGGTTATCCACATTTTGGAGAATATCTCTGAAATGTCTGTTTTCAAGCTGCAGCAGATCCTCAAAAACGAACATTTTCTGCCTGACCATATCCGCCAATTCGCTGTCTTCATTTTCGATATGGTTCAAAACCGATTCTTCGGTGATCCCGTCGACCTGGTTTAAAATATTTGCCAAGGTCTCTACCCCATCACATTTCCGGGTTGCACCTCCTATCTTGGAAAGCTCGTTCTTAATGACTTTATCAAGCTCGTTTACGATGTCGACATCGACTTGTCCGATCTGAACAAGCCTTAGCGCAACATCGATTTTAAGCTCTTCCGGGAAAGACTTCAGGACTTCAGCCGCTTTTTCATAAGATAAGTAAGACAGTATCAGGGCAATGGTTTGAGGATGTTCCCCCTGGATAATATTGATCAGCTTTTCAACGGGTATATATGAAAGATCGCTGAAAGGGGTATTGTTGCTTTTTTCACCGATAACCTTAAATACTTCTCGGGCACTTTCTTTATCCAATGTTTTATTGACAACCTGTTTCAGAAAATTTTCTCCTGAAACAACTACATCGCTTTCAGACCTAAAATTGATAAGGAACTCATCCATCACGGTGCTCAAAACATCGGAAGGTATATACGAAATTTCAGACATGTATTTGCCTATTTTTTTGATGCTCGTTTCGTCGAGTTCTTTAAAGAAGGTGGTGGAAAATTCTTCCCCCATTGCCAAAAAAAGAATGGCGGCCTTCTGCGGCCCTGATAATTTATCGACATTCATTTTCATGATCGACTGTTATTCCTTTTCACCGATCCATCCCCTAATGAGCTGTTGGGCTTTTTCGGGATTCTTTTGGCTTATTTCACGAACTCTATTTTTCATATCCATGCCTCTGGACTCCGGGATCTGAGCATATTCTTCCGAAACTCTCGTCAATTCTTCTGTTGCGAACAACGTTTCTTTGGTCACGGCTTTCATACTCTTTAATAAGGGTCTCACAATGAAAATAAAAACCATGGCGATCAGGGTAAGATTTATGATTGTTTTTCGATAGTCTCTTGCAAGGTTCAGAACTAAATCCAATTTGCCGGGCTCCGGTATTATGTTATTATCCGTTGGAATTGTATCTGAAAATGAAATTGAGCTTACGGAAACTTGATCTTCTCGATCTTCATTATACCCCATGGCTTTTTTTACAATTTCTTCGAATTTTTTGAGTTCTTGTTCGGTCCTTGGTATATATTTTCTTTTCGTCGTGCCGTCATTTAACTTCTCCAACTCATACTTTCCGTCAATCACCGCGGCAACGGAAAGCCGTTTGATTGTTCCTGCCGGTTTCAGAATTGTTCGGGTAATTTTATTTATTTCATAATTTGTAGCAACATCCTTTTTCGTCTTTTTATTCTGAGTTTCATTTGGAGGTTGGACCACTCCCCGCCTCTGATTTATCAGTGTTTGAGCGGTTTCCTTGCTTTTTTCACCGCTCTGGGCGTTCTCTTCAATATCTCTCGAACTTCTGACAGCCGTTGCCGTCGGGTCATATTCTTCTTCATTCTGCGTAATTTTGTCAAAATCGATCTCGGCATTCACTCGGACAATGGCCTTTCCCAAGCCGACAATACGCTCAAGCATACTTTGAACGTTTTCTTTTGTCTGGCTCTCAATCCTTTTTTTATAGTCCAATTGTGAGCCGCTTAATGCGGACGATGAATTATCATCGGTTCCGCCTTTAAAAATAAGCCTTCCTTTTGTATCCACGACGGTAACATGCTCAGGTTCCAACCCTTCGACGGCATTGGCGACAAGATGCACAATTGCAGTGAGCCGTTCAGGAGGCAGGCTTGACTTCAAATCGAGTTGTATCGATGCAGATGCAGGCTTCTTGTCCTCGATAAAAAGCGATTCTTCAGGTATTACGATAAATACTTTTGAATTGTTCACCTCTTTAAACTGGTTGATCGTCCTTGCCAGTTCACCCTCGAGGGCTCTCCGGTAGTTCAATTCCTGTACAAACCGCGTTGTTTTAAAATCAGGATGATCGAATATCTCAAAGCCGACGTTCCCTCCGTTTGGGAGACCTTCGCCTGCCATGGAAAGACGCAACTCATAGACTTTTTCCGCCGGGACCAAAATGATTGTTCCATTTGCTTCAATCTTAAAGGGAATGTTCTTTTTCTTGAGATCGGCAACGATGGCACTACCATCTTTTTGAGAAAGGTTGCTGAATAATACCTTATAATTTTCCTGATTCGCCCAGAAAAACATTAGCGCAAAGCCTGCTATTACAAGAACGATGACAAATATCATGCTGATCTTTTTGGAAAGCGGCAATGAATTTATTAATTTCAAAAATTGTCTGATTGAATCATTCATTCCTAAGGTGTCCTTATAGCATTCCTATGTTAAAAATTCATATGCATGATTTCCCGGTAGGCATCCATCGCTTTATTCCTGATCGCCAGAAACAGCCGCATGGATATATCCGCCTTTTGGAGACTTATCATTGTCTCTTGAATGTCCGCCTTGCCATTTAAGAGATCCATGACAGATTTGTTTGACCCCTCCTCAGCTTTATTGAGATTGTTAATTGCGCCTTTGATGACCTTATCGAATCCTTCAGTGTTCTGTTTATCGACATTTGTAAATTTTTTAGGCGCGGTCGGCTGCCAACCACCAATTTTTAAATCATCCATATGTTATCTCCCGATTTCAAGCGCTTTCATGACCATCTCTCTTGTGGCCTTAATGGCCGCTATATTGGCCTCAAATGCTCTTCTGGCCATCAGCATGTTTGTCGTCTCTACAACGAGATCGACATTCGGTTTTAATACATACCCATTTTTGTCGGCATCTGGATGCCCCGGATTATAGACTTTTTTAAACGGTGTTTTATCTTCAACAACATCTTCAATTTGAACGCCCTTGAGAGAATTGTTAAACACATCATCAAAGCCTTGATCCATTTCCTTTGTACTCATGACCACCATCTTTCTGCGATAAGGCCCGCCCTCTTCCGTACGCGTCGTCTCTATGTTCGAAAGATTGCTGGCAATGATATCCATTCTTTTTCTCTCGGCATAAAGTCCTGAGGCACTGGTCTCAAGAGATTTTAAAAAATTCATTCTATTGTCCTCCCTCTTTGATAACCTCTTTTAATAAAGATATTTTTCTTAAAAGGACCTCAACCGCCGACCGGTAAATCAAATTATTTTCCGACAGCTTCGTCATTTCCTTGTCAATGTTTACCCAGTTATAGCCGTTCCATTCACGCTCTTCTTCGTAAGGTTCAACGATTTGACGGCCATTATTTTCAAGGCTGATATGCCTTGGGTCTGTTTTTTCCAAATCCACTGTTCGGTTTGTTTCAAGGGCGCTGGCCAATTCGCTCTTGAAATCTATATCTTTCGGTTTGTACCCTGGTGTATCTATATTACTGATATTACTGGTTATATATGAATTTCTCTGTTGAGCGATACTGATGGCTTTTTCCAGGGCATGAAATGTTTTTGCAAAGGACAATTTGTCTGGCATGGGCATTTCCTTTAGACAATCGGATTATTTTTTTAGAATTTTTTAATAGAATAAAATTATATTAGCAATTTGCATGCCTTTTTTACTGCGTCTCCATTATTTTTCGATACTCATTCATTTTATTTCTCAATGTCCGAACACTTATGCCCAAGATTTCAGCCGCATGAGTTCTGTTTCCATTTGTTTGGTCCAATGTGTTCAAAATGACACTTTTTTCAATCTCTTTTAAAGAGACCGGCAAATTCGTCGATGGTGTCGTCACATCAGACTGTCGATCTCTTTCAGGAAGAAACAGGTCTTGTTGGTCTAATACATCCCCTTTGCACATTAAGACGGCTCTCTCAATGATGTTCTCGAGTTCCCTGACATTTCCTTTCCACGTCATTTCCATCAGAGAAACCATCGCCTCATCTGTCAACCCTTTGACACATCTATTTTCCAGCTTGCAGTATTTTTCGACAAAATGCTTTGCAAGCAATGGAATGTCATCTTGCCTTTCCCTCAACGGAGGCAAGTGAATTGGCATGACATTCAGCCGATAATGAAGATCTTCTCTGAACTTTCCATCTTTAATTCGTTTTTCGATACCCCGGTTTGTGGTGGCAAGAAATCGGACATCAATGGGAACCGGCTGCGTTCCGCCAATCCTGTCGATCTCTCTTTCTTGCAATACTCTTAAAAGCTTGGATTGAAGCTGATAATCCATTTCACTGACTTCGTCCAACAGGAGCGTTCCATGATTGGCCAGTTCAAATTTGCCTTTTTTCCTGGAAATGGCTCCGGTAAATGCACCTTTTTCATGCCCGAACAGTTCACTTTCAAGCAAATTTTCCGGCAAGGCGGCGCAATTGACTGCCACAAACGGCTGATCTTTTCTGGCGCTGTATTGATGAATATATCTGGCAAAAAGTTCTTTTCCGGTTCCCGATTCTCCCTGTATAAAGATAGAAGCCTTGCTGTCGGCGATATCTCTTGCCAACTGTAAAAGATTCTTCATATTTTTATTTTGTGTAACGATTTTAAATCGTTTCCTTGCGCCACCATTTCCTTTAATATCCAATCCGTTTTCAATATACGAATGAATCAGCTGTATCATTTTGGGTACCAGGGGTTTCAACAAAAAGTCGTTGGCACCAAGCTTCATTGCTTCAACGGCATCATTAACACAAGCTTCATCCGCCATGAGGATGACAGGAAGCATTGCATTGAAGTCCTTGATTCTCTTTAACAGGCTTATTCCATTTATCTGAGCCAGGTTAAGGTCCGTTAGAACAAGATCATAGTGATCTTTAATGATCTCTTCATAAGCCAACCTTCCGTTGTCAGCGATTTTAACCTCGTAGCCTGATGCAAGAAAGGCCTCACACATATCATGCGACCGGCCGTTGATATTATTGTCGGCCAGTAATATTTTCTTCCTAATCATCTCTAAACGCCGTCTCCCATTTTATGAGTCTATTTTACCTTCTTGGATATATTCTCCCCGTTAAATTGGATCTCATTCATCTTTTCTTTAGCCAGATTGCTCCAGAATGGATCATTAAGGCTCGAAATCTGATGATAAATCGCAAGAGAATCTTCTTTTTTATTTAACAACCAATAGCATTTTGCCAATTTTAGCTTAAGCGGAACTTTATCAGGATCACCTTTTGCTTTTTTGACGGCTCGGCTAAAGATATCCAATGCTTTTTTTGCATCGTCCAGCGAAAGATATGCATCTCCTATTTCCTTATCGACATTGATATCCCCGTCATCACATTCTTTTTTTAATTCATTCGCCTGATTGATGCTGTTCAAGGCTTTACCTTTAAAATTGCTTCCGATTAACGCCTTTGCTTTTTTTACTAAGATATGCGCTTTTTCACATGTTGTAACCGGATATTTTAAAGCGACATCAAAAGTATCCGTTGCCTGTGCATATTTTTTTTGGTTTAAGAGAATATTTGCTTTCATCCGGTATGCTTCCGGCAAATATTTTGAATCCGGATATTTTTCCGTCAATATATCGAATCTCTTAAAAGCCCCGTCGATATTGCCTTTCTCATAAAAATATTTGCCCATTAAAAAAAGAAGATCATCAGGTTTTTCCGTGTCCGATAAGAGGATATCCGCTTTTTTAAACACTTCGACAGCCATGTCTTTAAGATCCACATAAACAAATGCTCTCGCTACAGGTAAAAATAGCTCAGGCACATTTATCATTAAAAACAGTTTTTTTTCTTTTAAATATAAATTGATAATGTTGATATAATTTTTATCCTTAATTTCTTTTTTTTGGATGCCTTCGAGAGTCACCATCAGGGCGTGAGTCAACTCTCTTTTGAGAGATGTCGTTGGATATTGATCCAGCAATTCTTTTAATACTTTTAGGCTTTTTTGATATTTATTTTCTTTCTGGTAGGTAATCCCCAGCTTCAGCATGGAAAGTTGTATCAAAGGGTTCTTTTCTTCTTTTTTGTCAACCGAACGATGAACGATATCTTCATAAATATTTTGAGGCGACCCTACCTCTTTTCTTGTCTTTTCAATCCAATCTTTATCTTCCTGCTGCTCGGCCAGCCGGATCTTGCTGATGATTGCACCGTCCGTATTCGGAAAACGATCAAGAACAAGTCGATAAAATTTAACGGCATCCTTGATTAATCCTTCATTTCGATAAGTATCACCGATCTGGTTAAGAACCAGATCGTTTATTTCTCGATCAGGGCATATATTGTAGAATCGATATAGGTTTTCTCTTGCCTTTTTGGTATTTCCCAACTGATAATAGTTATAGCCCAGATACAGTGAAATTTCCGGATACACATATAGATTTTCAGGATTTTCCTTTACTAGTTTATCGAGGATTTCTATCGACTCATAAAACCTGTTCATTTCATATAAAATTTTTCCTTTTTCTTTTCTCGCTTCTGTTCTTTCTGGTAAGTCAGGATATTTGGAAGTAATTTGTTCCAATTGATTCAGGTCGGTCAGAGCCTCTGATTTTCTATTTTTCAAGATCAAAACCTTAACCTTATGTGCCAATGCTTTAATTCGGAGCATAGAACCTTTGTCTTGTTTTAAGACCAGATTATAGTATCCCATTGCTTCGGAATAATTCTTCATCTTAAAAAAAAGAGTCCCGATGCTATACATCGCATCGGGCACATATTCAGAAGCTGGAAACCGGCTGACGGCATCCTCATAGTGATCTTTAATCTTTTTAAAATGAGCAGTGATATTTTTTGAATTTAGTTGATCATAAGATTTCGCCAAAATAAAATATGCTTTTCCCGTATATCTGCCATTAGGATATTTTTTTATAAAATTCGTGAAATTTAAAATCGCCCCTTCCCAATCTTTAGAGATGTAATCTCTAAGGCATTTCAAGTAAAAAGACGTATCGTCTTTTCCGTCATCATCCACCATTTGAACCAGCTTCACTCCGGGACCTGGTTTAATCGGATCGTGTTTGTTGACGGATATTTTCTTGGGTAAAACAGGATCCGTATTTTGCTCGGAAACATGGACTTGACTGTTTGCAGTTTTAGGGTCTGAGGGATTTTGGGTTCTCGCGATATGTTTTTCTTCTTCTAAATGCTTAACCGCTTTTTGGATATCATCCGTCTTTTTTTTTTCATATTCTTTAATCTTTGTCGACGTTTTGGTTTTCTCTTTCTTAATAGGATGTCGCGAATGACTTGTTTCGATCGGAATTTTTTTTGATTTTAAAGTGATGATCAATACATTATTCTTAAACTTATCTTTATATTCGGGAACATTATCCCCTTTGACATCTATGACTACCCTTATTTTATTAAAATGATATCCAATCCTTATCGATTTTATATACGGGTTATCCACATTGACGGACGTTGCTTCAAGCAATCGCGCCGCACACTTGATATCAACAAGAATTCTGGGAGGCGCTTTAAAGGTTTGGGTGATACATTCGGAAATGTTGCCGTCACCCGCAATCGTAACAGTGGTTTGATCATTTGATTGATGTGTTTTGATTGAAACAATCCGGCTTATCGCTCCTTTATATTTTTTTTTTGCCAAAGGATTCGGACTTGCTCCTATCTTGCTGGAATGACAAATTAATAAGAGAGATAATAATATAGCAGGAATCGATCTTGTAAAATTGCCTTTCATGCTTCATTTTACAGCAATTAGTATGCCAACAGGATTGGAATTATGGTGAGATAAAATGAGGGGATATGAATCACTTTCGAATGAAGATCAAATCAATGGGTATTAAGTCTTATCCATTTGTTTTAGCTATATTTTTATATAGTCTTCTTTGACCTGACTTATTCTAAATCGAGAAAGGGGGTGTTCTCCTGATGAGAGGATGGATTAAAAAAGAAAAAATAACGGATGCAAACCGTCATTTTTTTGACAATGAAGCTTCTCTTGTGACCGATCTGAATGAAATGCCATATAAAATCCTTCAGCGAACGAAAACACCCTTATGCAGAAGCGGCCTTATCGATTTCTATATTCTGTTTTTTGATCTTTGCCACCAAGGTTGTCCGGTTAATGTTAAGTAGTTTTGCAGCTTTAGATTTTACCCAGTTGGTCTTCTCCAAGGCTTCAAGAATAATCCTTTTCTCATAATCTTGAACCGCTTCATTCAGATTTAAGTCATCCCCGAGGATAACTTCCTCGTCCGAACGACCCGTTTCACTGACATCTCTTATGTTCTCAGGGAGATCATCTATATTCACCACCGGACCTTCACAAAGGATGGTAAGCCTTTTCAATACGTTTTCAAGCTCTCTGACATTACCGGGCCAGTCATATGCCCACATTGAATCCATAGCAGACTGAGTAAACCCCGTTATCTTTTTGTCTTTTGTTTTCTGAAATTTTTTGAGAAAAAAATCGATGAGTAAAGGAATATCCGATCGACGTTGTTTTAAGGACGGCACTTTAATCGGAATAACATTCAATCGATAATAGAGGTCTTCTCTGAATTTTTCCATATTAATGGCGGTTGTCAGATTTTTATTGGTGGCTGCGATAAATCTGAGGTCTACATGGAGCGTTTTTGTTCCGCCCACTCTTTCAAATTGCTGTTCCTGTAATACTCTTAACAGCTTTATTTGCAATGCAGGACTCATTTCTCCAATTTCATCCAAAAAAACAGTCCCGCCGTTAGCCATTTCAAATCGACCGATCCTTTTTTTGTAGGCACCTGTAAACGCACCTTTTTCGTGTCCAAAGAGTTCACTTTCCAGTAAGGCTTCAGGAACAGCGCCACAATTAATAACAACAAGCGGTTTATCACTCCTTTGGCTGTTATAATGAATCGATCTTGCGATTAATTCCTTACCTGTACCACTGGCGCCGGTGATCAGAACTGTTCCGTCTGTATCAGATACCTTTTCGATAAGATCGTATATTTTCTTGATGACCTGACTGGTCCCGATAATATTTTTATAATGATATTTCCCTTTTAATTCCTTCTTAAGCCTTATATTCTCTTCTTCAAGATTTTTAAATTTAAGGGCTTTTTCAACAATAATAAGAAGTTCGCTGGGGGAAACCGGCTTTGTGATATAATCGAAAGCGCCTCTTTTAATGGCTTTGACGGAACTTTTAATGGTACCATGGCCGGTAAGAATAATGCACATGGTTCTGGATGCTCTTGATTTTACATGCTCAAGAACTTGCATGCCGTCCACATCAGGCATCATAAGATCGGTTAATACCATGTCATAATCATTACTTTCCAGTTTTTTGATCGCCGATTCTCCCCTGGATACCGTTTCTACCTCATATTCATTCGTCTCCAGTATACTGGCAATAAGTTTCAGCACTTCCGGATTATCATCAACGATTAAAATTTTTGCCATAATATGTTCTCTTGAGGTTAATCAAACCTTAAACATAATACATTGAGGAAATTTTGGCTAAAAAGCGCTTTTTTCGTTTTTCTGCAACATTAAGCTTGTTTAATATGCTAATATTTAAAACAAATCAAGGGGAAAAAAGATTAAAGGTGCATATCTTGTGAAGAAATTTCAGGACGCCGATTAAATAGGGGAAATAAAACCAAAACCATCACGTGACGAAACATGCTTTAAAACGCGACGACGACGCTGTCATTGGAGGCCACGCTCGAGGCTTTTTTTAACGTATTATATGGTAAAAAGCCACGTTGTCAACGGTCTGGGAAATAATGGGAAGATTTAGATAAAATCCCCGCGATGGAACTTATACATCGCCACTTTTGCAGTCACAGCCAAATCCTTAACAATTTTGTCAAGGGCTTTATCATCAACGACTTGATTTTCAGTCCCGGATTGGATTGATCCGACTTCTTTTTCGATGCTGTCCACTAAAGGTCTGATATCTTTTAAAGATTTTGTCGGATCAGCCAGCGCTCCGGTGTAGCGATCTAAAAGATCAAGAATTTTTTCACTTTGCGCCATAACATTTCTTTTATCGTCAACAGGGGAAAGGTTTCCCGTTGCATTTATTTCATCTAATTTTCGATCAAATATTTGCTTGAATTGCTGATCGCAGTCTGTTTTTTTAGTGGATGACAATACCGTTTGGAATGAATTGTCTATTTTATTAATATCCATTTTTAATCCCTTCTTTATCTGTATATCCAGTTTATTTATCATTATATTCGGCATTGCCGAATAATTCCTTTAGAAAATAATAATGATGACGTTAAAGACATACCATTGACACAATAAGTCCGAGGCTCAACTTCCGAATACTTTGGATAATTTTTCACTGATTGTTTCCGCAGTAAACGGTTTTACGACATAATTGTTAACGCCGGCTTTAACAGCTTCTACAATGTTGTCTTTCTGAGCTTCAGCCGTCACCATAACAAAAGGGATATCCTTTAATTCATTATCGGATCTCACCGCCTTTAATAACTCTATCCCCGGCATCTCCGGCATATTCCAGTCACATAATATCAGATCGACCTTTCCTTTTTTAAGTTCCTTGAGGGCACTCTTTCCGTCATCCGCCTCGATGATATTCTTAAAACCGATCTGCTTTAAGATATTTCTTACAATTCTCCTCATGGTGGCAAAATCGTCGACAATGAGAACCTTCATACTTAGATCCATAGTTTATTTTCTCCTTCATTTATTGATATTTTCACTAATTTTTTCCTCAGCCATTCGAAGAAACAAAAATGATCGGATTCGAAAAGGCGGAGCGGAAAAGTTTTCCCGGCAGCAGGTAATTTATTCTTGTAAAATAATAGAGTTTCTGGTTACGGAGTAATACATGCAAGATCAAGGCCCGTTTTTTCTCTTTCTGAGATCCCCTCTTTGACTTTTAAATACCGTCGTAATAATCCTTTCCTGGTCATTCACGCTGAGATCTAAGAAATTAACCCCTAATGAATAAAGAATCTTACCGCATTCATTCACTTCAGATGAACGGACAACTTCCCCAAATACATCCAAAAAAACCATTGGTATTCTTGAAAGATAAATCTTTGAATGAATGATTTGTCCGGTTTCGACAGGCTCATCCACCATGATATTCATGCCTGACCCGCTGATATTCACCCCTATTGCCTGCTCAAACAAATCCGCTGCCTCATTATCCTTTGTCAATAACTCTAAAATGAGATCCAATTTTTCATCAAGCCTTACCAAATAATTCATCAGTGAAGCATCAATTGATGTATCAGAACTTAGGGCATTTTCCGCGGCATCGATACCTTGTTCTTCTTGAAAGAAGGAAAAACGGGAATCACGGGAATTTAATAGCGCTTCATATTCATCCGAAGACATTGTTTTAAATTTAATTTTAAACGAAAAATTCCCTCTGACATAAGATCGTCTTTCAATGTGAGGCATAGTCGTCATCCTTGTCGCTGTTATATAAAAAGTCAAAACTAAATTTTTATAAAAAATATGCAACTATCGTACCATGTTTTTGGATTTTCGATACTGTTTAAACCATCCTCGATCCAGGGTGGAATTGACACTGATAGATAACAACCTTGCCTGATAACTTGGTGTTTTATAGCCGATAAGTTAAATTTTCCGATCGCCTTCGAAATTATCAAATGTGTCAATATCTTGTCGTTTATCCCTTTAAGAACACAATCAAAGAAATCCTTATTACTTTATTTTATTTTCGAATATTATTTGCCAAAAAAACAAATGGTTAATTTTCACCGATAATCGCAAACCAAGAACCGGCATGGTTTTTGCATATTCATTTCAAAAATAGTGAAAATAACCAGGACATTAGATGTTCTTGTAATTATTTAATAACGACTTTTGCATAAGCCGTCCCTGATAAATCTGATATTCTTTTCAGTGAATCGTTTAAAAGCGTTTCATCGTTTTGAGTCTGGGCGAGGTGTCGGTATGAACGAAAAAATTCTGGTCATCAGCAACCAAACAAAGGACGGAAATCTGTTTAAGCAGATTCTTGGATCCAAGGGGTTCGACGTTGTGACCGTAACGCTTTCGGAGGGTGTTGAAGACATTCTCCTGAACAACAAGTTCAGCGCCATCCTTGTCGATTATGATCAAGTCGGAATTCTTGCCTCCAACTGGATAAATCTTCTTCAGGAGAACAGATCCCAAGCCTGCGTTATTCTTTATGGAGAGAACAAAAAAGCCGAAAAGATTTCTGAGATTCTCCAAACAGGTGTTTATGGTTTCATCTCGAGGTCCAATATTTCAAAACGTCTTTATGAAACCATTCTGGGCGGGATAGAAAATCGAAAGGCCTTTATCGAAATATTCCGAATGATGAATGACCTTAAAAATATTAATGAAAACATCGAAAAAGAAAAGGAAGATCTTAGAAAAAAGAATCAAGAGTTAAGCTTTATCAATCGGCTGAGTTCCGAAGTGGCATATGATCTCAACTGGGGAATGATTCTTCCCAGAATTTTAGATACAGGATTTCTCGATGTCATGAATCCTACATTGCTCGGTCTGCTTTACCGCATCGGTTCCAAGTGGAATCTGGCTTTCCATCTATCTGAAAAAGAGATCAATAAAAAGATTCTCGACAGACTAAAAGATGAGATGATCCAAACCTATTTTTCAATTTCAGGAGAAAATATTTCAATAGATGATAACGATGTTCATCTTTACTCATCCGACATTAAAATTTCATCGGCCGAGGCCATTTCACTTTCCAAACAGGTTGTTTTGCCTTTGAGCTTAGCCGGCATCCCTTTGGGCATGATTGCTGTATTACCCAAGAACAATGATGAATATAATAGTGAAAAAACGGAACTGCTTTCGACCGTATCAAATATTCTTGCTATGTCTTTAAAAAATGCCCAGGAGTATCATAAGCTCAAAGAAATGGCCGTCAAAGACGGCCTTACCGGTATTTTAAACCGGAAAGGATTTCAAGGCTTTATTCGAAAAGAATTTCATAGCGCCAAAAGATATCATAGACCACTTTCTTTAATTATGATTGATGTCGATCATTTCAAAAAGATCAATGATTCTCTCGGACATCAGGCCGGAGACGTTGTACTGCGGGAACTTGCCGGATGTTTAATGGGTTCAATAAGGCAGGCGGATATCGTGTCCAGATATGGCGGTGACGAATTCGTTATTCTTCTTCCGAATACGGATATAAAACAAGCCGAAATGCTATTAAAAAGAATATTGTTCGATGTTGCAAATCACGTTTTTGAATGGGAATCTAAAAAGATAAGCATAAAAATAAGCTGTGGAATTTCATCAGCAAGCGAGCTTGAAAACCATGAAACCGAAGAGGATTTAATCTCAAAGGCCGACACAAGGCTTTACCACGCAAAACGTTCTCAGGATCTTAAATATTCCCTGGTGTAATATAAAATACAAATTCGTTGGATCATGCGCTAACTCGAGAATATCAAGTTATCAGCAAACCGTTGCTATAAAGGTTATAAAATATATCCACAATTTCCGGGTCAAACTGAGTTCCTGAATTTTCTTTGATCATCTCAGCGGCAACCTTTTTCGACATCCTATACCTATAAGATCTATCGGTCGTCAGTGCATCATAAACATCCGCTACCGAAAGAATTCGGGCAAGAAACGGGATTTCTTTTCCTTTAAGCCGGTCCGGATATCCCGTTCCATCGAATCTTTCATGATGGTGTCTTATTATGTCCTGCTCATCTGTCCACATTCCTAGATGCCCGATAATATTGCTTCCAATTACCGGATGTTTTTTAATGATCTCATATTCATCATCGGTGAGCTTCCCCGGCTTCAATAATATGCTGTCCGGGATGCCGATTTTCCCGATATCATGCAGATTGCCGGAAATCTCCAGCTTGGTGATTTCCTCTTGTGAACAGCCATTTTCTCTTGCGATGGACATGGCATATCCGGATACACTTGCCGAATGCTGCTTTGTATATGGATCTCTTGCCTCAATCGTTTCAACAAAAGCATAAAGGGTTGAGAAAAGGTTTTCGTAAATATTTTCATAAAGCGCCAGATTTTCGATGGAAAAAGATGCCTTTTCCAACAAAAAATTTAAAAAATAGATGTCTTTCTCACTGAAACATTTGTCTTTGCTGTTAATGATGGATGCAAGTATACCAAAAACTCTGGACCGAATCTTCAAGGGAATAGCGATAATATTTCCTTCCCCATTTTTTCTTTTTATAAGGTAAGGTATGCCGTCCGCGGCAATCTTTTCAATCATCTCCTTCTCGATGATTTCGGAATCATCAGCCGTAATACATCCATCTTTATAAAAAGATGTGATAATCTCATAATTTTTCATCTCTTGCGTAAAAAAACAGAAATGAGCTTCATCACATGGTGTAATTTTACCTGACAGGTTCACCAACTTCTTGAAAATATCCCGGCTGCTTTTTGCCTGATCCAGATTCTGAAAAATAAGATTAATCGTTTCGATCTCTTTTATTTTTATTGTGAGCTCGTTATTAATCTCGATAAGTTTTTGACTCTTTTCAACCTCTTCCTTTAATAATATATTTTCAACAAAAGTCGACCTGGCGGATATTACTTTTGAAATCGTCGGAAGGATCTGCTCCATGTCGAATGGCTTTGTGATGAAATCGACGACACCGTTTTTTAAGGTTTCTATGGCAATGTCCATGGAAGGATAGCCCGTCATAACAACCACCGGAATCGTATTATCATATTGATAAATTCTTCTGGCGAGTTCCAGGCCGTCCAACCTGGGCATAGCAAGATCTGTAAAACAACAGTTGATTTGATCCGACTTGATTATTTCAAGGGCTTTTAGACCGTCGTTGGCTGTTAAGAGTGTATAGTTGGGAGCAGACTCGAAATAGCTTTTAAAAATATCCAGGATACATTCTTCATCATCAACAACAAGTATTCTTAAATTTTCATTCATTGATAACTCTATTCGTTTACTCTTCGGGATCCATCATTTTAAGAAGATTTTGTTTGAAACTTTTGAACTCATTTTCAGTCAGATTTCCGTTTTCTTTGAGCGTAGATAGGGCCTGCAGCTTTTCCACGGTGTTGCTTGGAGACGAACTGTTGTTGTAAAGATAATGGAGACTCGGCATATGTGAAGAAAAAAAGTTGATGCTGGATATTTTTTTGTCCGGTTTTTTCTTTTGCTTTAAAAGCATCAACTCGCTGTACGTATCCTGAATTTGTTTCAACAATTTTTTGTTTTCTCTGTAAAGTCTTATTTTCTCGATGGCGTTATCCACCACAATCCTTATCTCTTCGAGTTTGCATGGCTTTCTGATATAGTCATAGGCCCCTTCTTTCACAGCCATTATAGCGGTTTCCAATGATGCATGACCGGTAATAATAACAACAAGGACATCCGGGTTTTCTTTTTTCGCATATCTCAATACATCCAAACCACCGATTTTCGGCATCACCAGATCAACAATGATCAGGTCATAACGGCTCTTTTGTATGCGCTCGATACCTTCCAGGCCGTTGTAACACACATCGACCGATCTCCCCGTGTCGGACACACAATCTTTGAGGATATCCGCTACAGATGTTTCGTCATCCACAATCAGGATGTTAATCTGCTGATTTGTCATTTCAGGCATTTGTGAAGTAATAGCTCCAAGGGTCAAATTTTAACCCTTCCGGTTAAATATCTTGCCGACCACTTCGTCAAATTTAGAGGAAAATTCAACCAGCTCTGCCGGAGGAATTTCTCTGATCACTTTGCCGGTGGTTTCATCCGTAACCGTTATCACAATGCGGCCGGTATCTTTATGAACCGAAAATTTGAGACTAACATCATGAATGATATTCAGATTTTTCTGGATATCCGATGCCATTTTCGACAGTTCAGTCAAATTTGGCGCTTGAACAGGTTTTTGACCGTCATTATTTTTTTGCGCCGTGTCCTGACCGGCAGGAAGCTTTGACTGCGTCGACAAAGGAATCGTCTTCCCCGCCTCGATGATTGGCTCAACCAACATAATAACCCACCTCCTTAGATAGTGTCCATCCATAAATGAGGATTTTTGTTCAAGATCAAGGCATGCGAAAAAAATAACCACAGGCATATGTGTAATATTCCGAGGATTATTTTTTGAGCATAACACAGCGATTGGGCAAAAAGACCATTTATGGATGAACACTAGATAGTGTATCGGTTCTTATATCAAACACTTTAGAAAAAAACTTTATGCACTTTAGCCTACCTTCTGGTGTCCAGGAACCTGGCAGGATATTGCATGTTTGATTTATACCCTCTGGCGGCCTGTCGCATATTTCGCATTTCAAGAAGGTCTGATTTGATATTATCACGCTGTTCAGCAACGACCGCCACCAATTCCCTGTCCATAAAATCAATTTGGACCATGATATCTTTTATACTGGACATATAATTATCAATCAGGCTCTTGTATTGTTTCTGAATACCTGAAAAACCGGCTGAACCTTTTTTGAAGATCTTCTCCATGGATGCATTTATCTTTTCTATAGCACCGATACAGGTCTGTCTTCTTGAAATTAAACCTGAGATCTCCTTGTTTTTTTCTTTGTTACACATGACATGCCTCATCTTTTCCGTGAAAGACTGATACTGCTTAAACTGCACCAGCTTCTTTTCCAAAAACATACAATATTTTTTTTCCAAATCTTCCATTTTATTACCTTTGGTTATACGCTGATATATCCCGAAGTCATCGCTGTTTTATTTTGACTGTAATTATCTGCGCCGGGTCGAGTTTGAATGTCCTTTTGCAAATAGATACTTTGCCAGGCTGACAGCAATTCATCCAACATGCCGATCACCTCGTCAATAGCACTCATATCTCTATTAACATCTCCGTGGACGATTCTTCTGAGCATGTAATTATAGAGACTGCTCAGATTGGAAGCGATAGCGCCTCCTTTTTCAAAATCGAGAGAACACAGAAGTTCATCGATAATATCCTGGGCCTTTATAATGGCTTTTGCTTTTTTCTCATAATCTTTTTCTTTTATCTTCTCTTTTGCGAGTTTAAGGCTCTCAATGGCCCCCTCGTAACACATAATCACCAGCTTCACCGGATCCGAGGTGGATATATCTGTTTTCACATACGATTGAATACCATTGGAATACATTTAAAACCCTCCCTTTTCAGTTTAATGTCGCTTTAAAATCGCCATGGTTATTTGTTCATTAAACACATTAATTTTATATTCTCGATTTTGCTTTTATCCGCTGGATAATTGATTTATCTGTTGTGTAAGCCATTGGCTCTGGGTCTGTATCTGACTAATGAAAGTTTCCATGGCCACAAACTGATTGATCATAATTTGCTGCTTCTGATTCAAACGCGCCTCCATGTCATCCATTCTCGTTTGCAGGTTATCGATATTTTCTTGAAGAGAATTTTCTTTAAACGCCACATAGCCGTCATATGAGTCGGTAATGTTGTATAACATTCTGTCAAAGAGTTCCGCGGCCCCAATCGTCAGCTTAACATTTCCCACATCCGAATTTTCAGCACTGCCAATATATTTTACCACCAGTCCGTCCACGCTGTTGTCACCGCTGTCACCCGTCAGAAACTGTCCCAAACCTGTGGCCGCTTCTCCATTGATGGTGCCGGCAACGTCCACACCGTTATTGACGGTCTGATCGACGCCGCTCCAGAGCTTACTGGCCCCATCTTCAGAAATGGTAAAGCTGTAATTGCTGCCATAGTTATCATGGGTAAGGACCAAATGGCCGCTCCCGTCATCTGTTGCAGTGATGTCCATGGCATAACGGCCTTCCTGTCCGCCGGTATTGGTTGTGGATACCGAGGAGCCGAAACTTAAATCATGGGCCTGCGTATTATCAAAGGTAATGGAAAGTTGACTGTTACCCGTATTCTTATCTGTCAGAACAATTTGTCCGGAACTATTGATGGTAGCGCTGACGCTATTTCCATAAGCGGATTCAATGGCGGAAAGAAGGCCTTGAACCGTATCCGTGCTGGCATCATTGATGGTATATGACCCCGAAACAGCGCCCCCTGAACGTGTCGTTCCCGAAAAGGAAATCACATCGTTGTTTGCCAAGTTGGCGGAATCGATGTCGTTTTTATAGACCTGGTCCCATGCGGTGCCGGCACTCAGCGCGGTTGTTTCTCCGCTACCCTCGTAGAGCTGGGCATCACCCACCAGCTTCTCTGTATACACCTTGGACATTTCCGAGTTTATGGCATTTTTGATATCGGATAGGGTCATATCGGTGGTGAGATCTATCCGGGCTGTTTTATCACCATCGGTGATGGTCAGAGTCTCGTCTGCTCCAACCGTTCCATTATCGCTGGTTGACGTGCTTTGCGTTGCGGCAGTGGTGATATGAACCGCATATTCTCCTGAGTTTGTGTCACTTGAATGTGATATATACTCAAGTGTACCGGCATCGGCGGAACCGCTGGCCGCAAACAGGTTTTTGACATCGTTGAAATTGGTCGTTAAATACCCTCTAAGTTTGTCGCTGTCGATACTCAACTGCCCGTCGTTATCCAGGTTGATGCCGACAAGCCCCATCATGGAGTAATCGCTTGAAACCCCCCATACCGATTGAACGATGGTTGATGAAAGGTCCGACTTCACGGATGAGAGGGTGCCGTCCCCAAAAAGGACGCCGCCCGCCTGCTGTTTATCCGTGTCATAGGACTGCTGCTGATGAATATAGGAACTCACCGTATTATAAGCATCCACAAAAGTGCTTATTTTTTCCATGATGGCATCAACATCCCGATCGACGTTCAGAGTTATGGTGGTATCGGCATCTGCTTTCACCAGATTCAATGTCACTCCAGGAATCACATCATCCACGGCATTGTCGGAGCTTGTCTTGGTAACACCGTCCACGTTAATTGAAGCATCGGAACCGGCAACCAACTCCCTTTTACGGACTTCATCCAGCGCAGTGAAGGCGCCCCAGTCCAGGGATGAATTTGAATTGTCGATCGTGGATTGAAGGTCCACCACCAGGCTGCTGGTTCCCGTCTCCAGATCATCCACTTCTATCTTGCCGGTCGAGGTCACATACGCCGACACTTCATTTCCGCTCGTTTCATAAGCCGTCTCAATGGCATTGAGCAAATCCTGGACCGTGGTGCCTGTGGTTATCGTAAGGAGATCTCTGCTGACACCGTTGCCGTTGTGGTCTGTTGAAGAACCTCCCAAAGATATTTTGTCACCGGCTGTGAATTGGTTATAGCCGTCGATATCGGTAATAAGACTATCCGGGGTAATATATTCTCCGTTTACGGTCATGCTGTTGCCTGAAGTTGTGCCCTGGACCGCTGATTGTCCATTTTGAATGACACCCAGCGTATCCAGAATGTTCTGTGCATCCACAAAATCCTGGCTTCCGTCTATTTGAAGTTTATAAGTGGTTGTATTTCCGGTTGTATCCGTGATCACAGAGGCATAAACCCCTGCGATTGCTTCATTGTTTATGGCATTTTTGATATCCTCAATGGAATCGGTGGAAAAATCGATATTCACATCTTGACCGTTTATTTTGATGGTTCCCGACTGGCTCGTGGAAAGCCCTAAAAGGGTTTTAATATCCTGGGTCGAGTTGCTGAAACTATCGGACTGGGCCCCGCCGGTGATGCTGTTTTTTATAGTTGAAGATTTATCTTTCCAGCCGAACAACTCAACAAGATCCGATGCAGAGGCGTTTTGAAGTCCCATCCCATCTTCACCGGTGGCGTCGCTGGTCAACGTCAACCTGTAATCATTGGCGCCGTAGCTGATAATGGTCGCTGAAACGCCCGTAGCCGTGGTTCCGGCATTCGCGTTGTTAATTTTATCCCGAACATCGGCCAGGCTGTCTGTCGCATTGATACTGACCGCAACACCGTTGATCAAAAGATCGCCGGCATAAGAAGCCCCCAGCGCATCGCTGCCGCTTGAAAAAGGTCGGGAAGAAAGTTTCTGTGCGGTCGCCAAGGAAGACACATTAATCGTATAAGAACCTTTTGAGGCCAGAGAAGATGTTGAAACCGACAGAATATCCGAAGCATCGACGGTGCTGCTGTCGGAAGTCATATTGGAAGTATACACAGAAAAATCATCGGGATCTTTTAAGTCCCCGGCGGCTGTTTTAAGAGAAAGAAGCTGGGTATTAAAAGATTGCCATTCAGTAAGCTGGTTTTTGTATTTGGTTTGTTGGTCTCCCACCAGATCCACTTTTTTTTGCTCAAGCTGCATCAATTGATCGACCATGGTTTTCCAATCAAAACCACTGGAAAGGCCGGACACAAGATTTGTGCTGATAGCCATTATATCTTCCTTTATATGTTCATGGACCGAAATTGACGGTTAAGATAAATCCAGGATTCTTCCTTATTGGATATAGTGAGAATACCCGGGAAAATATTTCCCGATCTTTATATCCCTATCGGAAAATTTATCCCGAAACTTAAGGTTTTTAACATCCGGTCATATAGGGAGCAAGATCCTTGCCATTCCATACCTGAATCTTGCATGAAAATTAATGAGAATGTTTAGGTTGCTTTATTCAAGAGGGTTTAAGATCGGATCATAAAAAAAACCCCGCATCCGAAATTTCGGAAACGGGGTTCTTTATTCTGCTTTAAGCAACGAAGTTGCGCTATATAAAATCGTTTTGCGATTTTATTTGAACAACGACAGAAGTGCCTGCGGCGCCGCGTTCGCCTGCGCAAGCATGGCCGTACCGGCCTGGAGCAAAATCTGGTTTTTGGTAAATGCCGTCATTTCACTCGCCATATCCGTATCGCGAATGGTCGATTCAGCGGACTGCACGTTTTCAATGGTCGTCGAGAGGTTGGCGGAAGCATACCCCAGCCTGTTCTGGGCTGCACCGATATCACCTCGTCGGGTAGCCAGGGTGCTGATGGCAGTGTCAACAGAATCCAGAAAATTCTGTGCATCCGAAGCCGAAAGCAACTGATCTTTACCCAAGTTGAGTCCGGTAGCAGAAGTAGCCTTAACATCTCCCAGCAGGATTCCGATGCGGTTGTCGCCATTATTCTGAGCCCCGATCTGGAAGTCAGAAGCCGTAGCGGTGTTTGCGGCAATAGCACCATCAGTATGAAACGCCAAAACTCGGTCATTCAAGGTTAAGGTCAGTCCAAGCGCAGCAAAATTAACCTCTTTTGTTTCACCGCTATCCGGGGCCGTCACACCGTCCAGAGTCTGGCTGATCTGTTGACTGCCGATAGTGGCCGAAATGGTAATATTCCCGCCTGTAGCAGTAACCACATTATAAGTCACACCTGATTGCAACCCTTTTGCACCGCCATAACCGTTAGTTGAAGTTATCCCGGATGAAGAAACGGTAACACCGAAAGATCCGTCCAAGAGTTTGGTTCCCGAATATTCCGTAACATTTGCGATACGGTCAATTTCATCGATCAGCTGATTGCCTTCGGCATTGATCTTGTCCAGATTGCCGCTCGCGTTGGCAGAACTTGCCTGGGTAGCCAGTTCTTTCAGTCTTGTCAGCATGTTGGATATCTGATCCGTACCGCCTTCTGCCACCTGCAACAGAGAGGTTGCCTCTGCCGCGTTTCTGCTGGCCATGCAATAGCTGGCGATATCCGCATTCATCTGCATAGAGATCGACAGACCTGCCGCATCATCCGCCGCCCGGTTAATCCGATAACCGGATGAAAGCCTCTCAAGAGATTTGCTCAATCCGGCATCCGAAATCTGCAACTGCCGGTGTGCATTCATGGCTGCAATGTTATTCTGAATGGTTAAACTCATAATTTTATCCTCCTTGATTGAAGTTTTGTCATTTGTCAATGGTCACTCATCACATGTTACTGATGACTGATCTCTGACATCTGACGTCCGTGCTTTTTGACATCCTTGCCAAATGGGTTTTTGTTTTGGGGCGCCCGTTTCACTTTGATTTTTTTTATCGGCAGACAGGAAAAATTACTTTAGGATTTTTTACACAAATAAAATCGGGGGACGATTTTATGGAACTCCCGCGTGCAAACCCGCGGGATCTCTTATAAGCAAAAGAAGGGGGGGCAAATTGAAATGACTGGTGTGTGCCGGATTTTCAATTTTTTATAAGATGTTGAATTTCTTGCCGGATAAATTCTTTCTTTTCCGAATCCGGCCCTTCCATCAGCATGTTGGCGTTATTGTGGAAATAAAGAATGAAAATCAGATAGGATAAGGCTGAGAACCTTTCTTGCCTGAAAAATATTTTCCGGCTGTCCTCTCAGCTCAAAATTAATGTCAAGCATTATCGGAATCATATCATCCATGCTGTTTATTGTTATATTTCTATTGAGGGAAAGTGTTTTCAATATCGAATCGCACTATCCGATAAATTTTTCTATCCGGCCTTGTTTTAATTCAATTTCACATAAAAACAACAGCGCCTTCATCGAGCCCGGTTGAAAGAAGAGCGCCCGCTCAAAAAAAATTCTTGCTTCATCAAGGCGATCCAATCGAAGACTGATTTCACCCAAGATGAATCCATGGATCAACACCTTGGGAATCGACATCCAAAGCTTTTGTAAACATTTCTATGGCTCGATCCATAAAATTTTGCCGTTTATAGACGATGCCGGCAGTATACATGGCAGTATAATTTGACGGATCAAGCTTTATTATGAGATCCGACACCTTTAACGCTTCTTCTAATTCATTTGATTCAAGTCTCAGCGTTGCAAGACGATTCAGGATCATGATGTCCTGGTTTCCAAGCGCTACAAGTTTTTCCAGGCATTGTTTTTCTTCCTGATACAATTCGGATTTGTTGTTCAATTTAGCCAACATGTACCAAACATCCTGGCTCTTCAGGAGATTCCTCAAGCGATGCGTTCAAGTATCGGCGGGCAAGATTCAGATCCTGGGATTTATCCATATGAAAACAACCCGCATTCCACCAAACTTGCCATTTTTCGTCGGCCATGTCATACGCTGCCTGGTAATGAACCGACATGAAAGTCATAATCTTTTGAATGCGTGATGGGCATGCCCAATCACCAAATGAACGCTGGGGCCCTCTTTCATGGTGTTATTGACAACCAATCCGGCCTGATCCGGATGGTCTTCAAAGAGCTTTAAGCAATCTTAGGTAATTATCACCATACGAGACAACATCCTCCCATTTTTTCCTTTCAGCCGCAATCATGGCCAGGGTGTAAAATGAATCAAGATGGTCCGGATGCTTTTTTAAAGCGCGCAATGAATAATCTTCGGCCTGATCAAAATCGCCCATACAAAAATACGCCATGGCAGCAATATGACGGGTCCATATATATAATGGATGATCATTGGTTTGTTGTTCAGCAAGGTCTATGGCCAACACCGACTCCTTTGCAGCCTCTTTATTCATACCCCGTGTAATGTAAGAAGCACTCAAATAATGATGGGGCATCGGATCTTGTGGATTTTCTTTGATCTGTTTTTTGAGGAGTTCTGTGGTCCGGATGAATTTTTCATACGCTTTTTTTTCATCGACATCATAACCATAATGCATCACCTCAATTTTAGAAGCCTTAATACATGATGCTCCTTTAACGAGGTTGTGGACAATCCCTTC
This sequence comes from uncultured delta proteobacterium, assembly GCA_963778575.1. Classification (GTDB taxonomy): domain Bacteria; phylum Desulfobacterota; class Desulfobacteria; order Desulfobacterales; family UBA11574; genus UBA11574. The sequence goes on from CAVZUV010000019.1 coordinate 228,238, forward strand.
GTAATGGATAACTCCGTTGTTTCTGAAAAGCCTTTCGAGAATTATGCCTGGCTTTTTTCTTTCCATTACTGTATATACTTATTAGTATTAACAAGAAATGCGTCCGCAGAACCTGCTTCAAGAACGGTCTTTTGCAATTTTTCACCGCTTCCTTCAAGCAGTTCTTCATCACCATCTATTATGAAAAATCCAATCACACATGGCATATGACAATGCCTGATTCCTGGCTTGCTGAAGTTTCCCTCCCAGGGATGGAAATAGACCTTGTCCGTATAACGATCTGCAATCTCAACAGTTTTATCTGTTGAACCGGTATCTACGATGATGATCTCATCGACAAAATCTTTGATACTTTCAAGGCACTTTTCAAGATAGGCGTCTTCATTTTTAACAATCATGCAGCAGCTTATTGTCGGTTCTTTTTTGTACGGTTCATTTTGAGCAGCTTCAATTTGAGCTAATAAGATCTGTTCACTGTCGAATCGTCCGGTTTTTCTTTTTGAGCCCTATTAAGATACTTAAAAGCTTTTTCCGAATACTTTTCGTTATAAAAAAAGATACCGATCGCTCTCAACGCAATAAATGGTTCCGGTGCGCGGGCAATAGCTTCCTTAAAAGCTTTTTCATGACCTCTCAGATTGCCCCATCTCAAAATAAGCCATGCCCATAAGCACTTTCACATTCCATGATTCACTGATAGAATTGGTTACCAGATTGCCAAACGTCTCCGGAGATTCTTCGAATCGTTTGATTAGCCGAATATATTCGTTTCCATGTTTGATTAATCGAGACCATTGCTTTTGATCAAAATAAACAAGGCTTAAAATGAAATGAGAGTCGATGTGATGCGGATATTTTTTTAATGAAGAAATGCTGATTTCTTCGGCCATATTTAATTCTTTTAAACGATAATAAGACATCGCCGCATTATAATGTGACCAAAGATAAATCATATTCGGATCATTTTTGGCTTCTGCCAATCGGATTGCCATGAGGCTATTATCGAGGGACTCTTTCCACATTCCTTGTCCGAAGACAAGAGCAACCCAAGTAATGATAGGTCATTGGATTGTCGGGATCTTCTTTCAGATCCATATTAAGCAGGGGCACTGTTCGATCGAATTTTTTCTTTGACTGGGTTTGGTTCAAATCATAGCCATAATGATATCAGACGTACGGGAAAGACCTTCGCGTTTTGAATGCCAACCAGCCGGTTCGTGTACCCGCCCTTCATAATGAATTAAGCCTGTTATTTCGAAAAATTCGCTCAAAACTGTGAATCGCTTCTCTTTTGCCTTCCTGAAATTTGCTGACAATCTGAACCATAACGCCATCGAGATCGTCATCCTGAATTGCCGCCATCAGAACAGGAATGTCTTCCTGGATCAGTTCTTCGTCTGCATCCATCTGAAAAATCCAGTCACCGGTGGCATATTCTAGGTAATGATTCCTTGCCTCACTAAAACTGTCCTTCCAGGGATGAAAGTAAATTTTATCGGTATATTTTTTAGCAATTTCAACGGTTCGGTCCGTCGAACCGGTATCAACAATAACGATTTCATCAGCAATATCCTTAATACTTTTCAAACAATTTTCCAAATATTGCTCTTCATTTTTAACGATCATACAAACAGAAATAACGGGCATATTGTCTATTTTTTCCTTTTGGTTTTCCGCTTGTACTAAGTTTCTTTTTTTCGATGATCTATTTTTCTTTTTTGATTTCCTTCCCATCATTTCTCCTAGCGGGCAATAATATGTATTTGGTCAACTTAACTCGTCACATAATATTCATACATCCTAAATATGAGACAACGGCCGATTTTGATTCTTCTCACTTTATGATCTATTTGGGTAGAAAGGGTCATACTTCTATAGGCATATCTAATCTTGATGCTTGATTTCCGCTATAATCATAAACATAAGTTTAGGTGAGTCCTTTATTAACCGATTTAAATATTTTTTCGAATCGGTTATTCCATGTATGATCCTTTAATGTTCTTTCAAAGGCCGCCCTTGCAATTTGTTTTCGTTCTTCCTCATGTTTCAGAAAGTAATCAATTTTTTGTTTTAAATCCTTTTTGTTATCGAACACTATTACCTCTTCACCAATTTTATAATATTTATCCAATTCTTCCGTCTTCTCGGTTAGGACCAGAGTATTACTTGCTGCTATCTCAAATGGTCGTAACTTCATCTGAAGTCTACCATCAGCTCCTTTGGAAAAATTTATAGATATTTTACTTCTATTTAAAACCTTTGCCATTTTAGGGAAATCAAGCATTCCATTAGTCCATCCGTTTCCAAAACACTCGACTCCCGATTCTTCTAAAAGTTCGAACCGATCGCCATATTTTTGACCGCAAAAAGAAACATCAATATCTTTGGGAAGGAAATAATCTCGGAAATAATTGGTGTTGGCTGCCCATTGGGAAAGTAATATATTGTTGTAACCCATTGCCTTGTATTTTTCATAAACTTCAGGATAGGTCGTCACTGCAAAGCGAAATCCATAACAGTAGCGCTGAGAATATGACTCAAAACGCCAATTATCGTCTGAGAACCACACAATAGTGACAAACCTATTTGATATGTCTTTCCAGAAATCTATAGAAATATCTTCTTTGTAGGCTGGATGGAAGATATAAGTCGGTTGTATTTTATCTATAAAAGAATCCAGTCTTTTCATCATTTCATCTTGGCCATAATATTGGGACTCTATGTCATAGAAGAAGGTAAATACTTCACCAAATTGCGCAAGTGGCTTTAGCCATGTATAAACCTCAAAGCCAACTTTAGAACGGTCCAAATAATCCTTTCCTTGACATACTAAAAGAATTTTGACACCGTTCTTGCAGTTGAAATTAACTGAACCGCCACGATTCAGCGCCATCTGGACAAGCATATCATTTCGTGTTCTCTCATAATTTTTACTCATTTGATCAGTATTTTGGTAATAATAAAAAAACGGTTCAGGACAACGCTTTCCTGTTTTACCGGCCGCCAAAAAGCGCAGCCAGAGATCCCATTCGGTCATGTGGTTTCGACTATCATTAAAGTAGCTATCATAACCACCTAGGGTTTTGAAATCTGCATATCTCATTATCGCACTGTATGGAATGTAATTCCTCTCAATAAGCTTAGCGGCATCGAAATCAGGCAAAGATGTTTGAATTTTTTTTGATCCATTGAAATGAACCATATCAGAATAGATAAATGCGCATTCTGGATTTTCCTTTAATTCGGTCACAAGCGTTTCTGTGTACAAAGGATCAATAAAATCATCGGCATCCAAGAAAAAGAGAAACTCTGTATCTACCTTTTGGGCCGCAACATTCCGTGCATTGTATACCCAATGATTATATGGCAGTTTTAACAATTCGATTTTTCCATTAGATTTGGCAAAATAACGCTCCACTATCTTAGGAGTATCATCACTAGAGCAATCATCCACAACAATTATCTTTTTTAAAGGAACTGTTTGGGATAAAAGAGAGTCTATTGCTTTTTTAATTGTTGATGAGCCGTTTCGAACCGCGATAATAGCTGTAACATCATATTGTGATAAGCACCCATCCTTATTTGATTTTTTTATTTTTTCAGGATCGATATTACGTGTTGGTGAATGTTTTATCTTTTCTTGTTGATTAAAAATTTCGTTAATCTTTTTTAATTGAATATTTAAGGAATATTTTGTTTCTATAAATCTTCGATATTCAGATGAATCGTATTCATTATGTGTAATCTTTTTTACAAACTCCGGAATGGTGTTCCATAAATATTTTGAAGGATAGATTCCCTTTGCCCCTACAAAATTGTGGATAATAGGTTTAAGTCCGCATGCCATAGCTTCCATTAAGCCGACAGGATGACCCTCCAATACGCTGGAACAAACCATATAATGCTTGTTCTCCAACCAGGCACTCACATCTTCCACCCACCCATCCATCTTAATATTTTTTTCTAAACCCAATTCTTTTATCATTTGACTGAAGTAGAGTTCATACCTGGCGTCCTGGAAATTTCCTCCTATGAATAAACGATAATTTTTATCAAATTGAACCAGTTCTTGAAATGCATGAAGAAGCAGCATTGGCCCTTTCTTGTAATTTATATGGCCAAGATAAGCCAAATTTTTCCCTTTGTTTCTATCCCGAAAAACAAATTTGTCCAAATTGACCCCATTGGGAACTATATGGATATTGTTTACTATGTCAGGAAGGTTCGGAACCTGATGAATTACGATATCCTGAATATGCTTTGCCACAAATATTAGGTCATCAACCTTTTTCCATTTAACCTTTTTTACAAAGCCGGAAAATGCTTCATAACTGTGCAGACGACAAATAACAGACTTAGAATTCAATAAGTTGGGATGATTTGTTAGCTGGATCGTCAATTCATTTGCCCACTCCAGCCAAACTACGTCAGCCCAATGAATTGTTTCTTCAATGTCCTTATTATTATAGCATGTACGAACCTGATATTTCGTTTTTAGAAAATTTACAATATCACCAAGAAAGGATTGAAGCCCCGGTAAACATAAAACCGCGATTTTTCTTTTTGGTTTTTCTGCTATCTTACTTTCATTTATTAGTTTATGAAGCTCTTTATTGTTAGGATATTTTTCAGCGATTTTTTCTAGAAATGGGCTGGCTTCATTTAATATATCGAATTTTCTTAATACCTCTGTGTAGTTTAGCAAAGCCTCCTTATAAAATGGATCGATTTGCAAAGCCCTGGTAAAATAATCAATAGACTCGCGTATATCATTAGACTGAAAAGCAATAACCCCTAAATTATTATAAGCTTCTTTATTTTTGATATCTAATTTTAAAGCTGCCAAAAAATACTTTTCCGCTTCCTTAAAATCACCTTTATTAAAAGCGATTTCACCTTTTTCTATATTTTCATCCCAATTATTATCTATCACTTCTCTTTTTCTTTCGGATGCCTCAAAAATTCGGGAGAATTGTTTTTCATCAACATTTTTTGAAAATTTAGTGTTTCCAGATTCCCAAGACGCTTCAGGGTCTGTGGACTTTTTTATCATTTCAACATGATAGCCAACTGTGAATTGGTCGATAAAATGTTTTTCCTCAAGGGCGAATAAATACCTCGGAAGCCATTCTCCAAACAGAGCACGAACGAATTCGATATTATCTCCATGCAGGTGCTGATGCTGAGGTAATGTAGCTGCCACACGAACACATTCCTGAGAAAGCAACTTAAAAAATCCACCATTGGGTGTGATTTTTTTAATTTCCAATCCGAACTTTGGACAAAAGTGTTTATACCATTCCGGAGTATAACCTCCATAATAATGATAAGGTAATTGATGCAACCCAGAACCGAGCGGAGCTGTTAAAAATATTCTTCCCCCTAACCGCGTTATTCTTGCCATCTCGCGTAACGCCTTTATCGGCTCAGCAACATGTTCCAATACTTCCGTGCACAAAATTACATCGAACGAATTATCTTCCACAGGAATGTTGACGACATCTGATACATAGTCTATCGCACCATATTCAGTTGTTCCTCCAAGTTTAACACCCGTATATTTTTTAAAATCGTGTGTTTTATAGTCACAGTGGAAAAATAGATCTCGATATGGACATGTGCCCGCACCAATATCCAAAACACGCGCACCAGATGGAACAGTAGCCGCCATTTTTTCTACCCATGCATCGCGACCATTTTGATTGAAACCATAGATTTTCGAAATAGGTAGTTTCGATCCAGATTGCGAGAGAACATCTGAAATCTGTAATTTATCAGAAATCTCTGGTGTTTCAGTATTGCCAGGTGTGGAAACGAAGGAGTTTCCAATAACGCTCCGAAGTTGTCTTGTCCAAACTTCGTATGTTGGCTTTTCTGATAACGCAACGGTGCTTTCCCATAATAGTTCGTCTGCATTACTTAATTGCTTCTCGATCGATACGTGATGAGATTTAATTGCAATTGCTTCGACATTTGAAAGATACGGCTCATGCTGCCACGAAAAGGTCCGGGTTTTCACCGGGTCAAACTCTAATTTTCGAAGTGAATGCTCAAAGCGCTCTGGAAACCATTGATCAATATGATATGCCCACGATGCTGCCTGATCTCCTGCCAGATGCCTGATAACACTCATCTTTGTTTTCCACGAGGCTCCGGAAAGCAATGTTTTTGCACTACCAATAAGATCAGGGGTTTCGATATAAAGTTTACCTCCGATTTTTAGCCAATTGTGCCATTTTATAAGCATTGACAAAGCAGTAACACGACTAAAATGTTCGAAAACATGATGAAGGCGAATTTCATCTACTGACTCTTCAGGGAAATACAATTTTATCAAATCCGCGGAGATATCAGCTTTAACTTTCATGACGTTGTGCTTCGATGGCGGGTAATCAATATTTATATATCCGTCAAGATATTGTTCACCACAACCAAGATGAAGACGAAGAGGCTTATCGCTTTTATGTAAATTATACCTCTGTAAGACGGAGATGGAGTCACTATAAGGTTTCAATAATGGCTTGTCATAACTATTACTGCATGTCTTTTTCTTTCTATGCTTTGCGCATGTCCCTTGTGTCTCTTGTGAAAGATTGAGTTGAAAATCGGTTATATTATTTGCATTATTTTCATTCAACAAATTTGGATTCTTAAAAGATTTTAACTTTCTATGGTGTTGATAAAATGGTTGAATGGTTTCTTGAGGATTTGTTGCTGAGCACTCACAATCATTAAAGTTAAATTTGGCATATATATCACCCCAGAGCAATTTATCTTCAATACACTCAATAGTTTCAAAAAGCATTCTGGCGGATAACCATTCGTTAAGTATTAATTGTGAATTTTCACCAATTGCTAAATTAAAATATTTGTATCCAAGCTTTTCCAAAAGAGTTACACAATGTCTTGCATTATCAAGGAATTCAATTGTAAATTCAAAAGATATATACGGAATTTGTATAGAAAGACCACTCAAGACTTGATGCTCAAAACCTTCAACATCTATTTTAACATATTTGGGGCATCCATATTTTTGAACTACATCATCAAGCGTAGTAACCTCTACGTTGATGGATTTATCCCATTTATAACCGGCGAATCTCCCTTTCTTCCAGTCGTCTGAAAATGTGGAAATCGTATTTGCATGACTACATATTGAAAGTTGCATCTCTCCATTCGTACCTGCTAATCCTTTTTCCACGATTATTACATTCTTGTTTTTCCCATATTTTTGCCACAATACTTTTACGCAATCCGGTTGTGGTTCAAAACATACTACTTTTGCTCCATGAGATAAGAATAGATCGGTTTTCGTACCAATATTTGCACCTACATCGAAGACGACATCGCCATTTTTTAAGAAACTATATGAATATAATTGCTCATTTTCTTTGATTTTAGTTCGAATACTTTTTGACTCTCTTAAAGTATGTCCCAATTCTGGCTCCTATATAATTTTGTGAGTAATAATTAAGTTCAGAAATTTAACGGCATGGATCTTTTCAGGCACTTCCGGGTTATCATTATAAACAACGAAAAGAGAGAATGATTAAGAGGTGTATATTACCCTTCACAGGATAAATTAGATGCAATAATTAACTGACAGCCTCTAATTTCATTATCTTTCCCTTATCTATCACGGAATTAATTGCTTCCTTTTCTTTTATGTATGGCTTTTCACATTCCGAGCAAGTGGCAACATCACCTTTAAAATCAAGCTTACTGCCACATTCACATATCCATCCGACGATTTTGGCAGGGTTTCCCACGACCAAAGCATAATCAGGCACGTCTTTGGTGACTACGGTGACTACGGCGCCTGCACCGATGAAGGCATATCGGCCGATGGTGTTGCCACATACGATGGTCGCATTTGCACCGATACTTGAGCCTTTTTTAACTAACGTCTGTTTATACTCGTGTTTTCTGGAAATATGACTACGAGGATTGATAACATTGGTAAACACCATGGAAGGACCGCAGAATACATCATCTTCAAGGATAACTCCCTCATAGACCGAAACATTATTTTGGATTTTGACATTGTTCCCGATTTTGACCCCGGATGAAACAACCACGTTTTGTCCGATGTTGCATCTGTCGCCGATTTCAGCGCCTTTCATAATGTGACTGAAATGCCAGATCTTGGTATCTTTTCCAATCCGACATGGAGAATCAATGACGGATGTTTCATGTGCAAGGAATGGTTCCGCAATACCGTGGCCGTTAAGGCTGATGACGTTGCCATAATTTTCTAGAGATTCCTGGCAGGCATTTAATATCTTTAGAACCCGAATTCCGTTGTCGGCATCTGTTTTGATCGTTTTATCTGATTCTATGGCATCTAAAAAATGAGCACATTCTGCTTTCAAAGGCTCGCAAGTATCTATGGGAATAATTTGGGCTTCATTTTTCCGTGGAACAGGCCGGCGATTTATCCATTCCACACCTTTGTCATGTATCTGCAATTTCCCTTCGGGCAACGTATCATCAAAAACCGCCATTCTTTTATCTCCAATAACGACGAGACGCTGCTCTTTGTTGGGATGGAGCCAGCTCACAAAAACATGTCCTTTTACCCCACTCTTGAATGAAAGGACGCTCATGGTCACGTCGGCAATATCTCGATTTAGGTAGTTACCGCCTTGAGCCGAAACCTGTGCAGGCATCTCTTCCAACAGATAAAGAATAACGGAAATATCATGCGGAGCAAAGCTCCATAGGATGTTCTCTTCAGTACGGATTTTACCCAAGTTCAATCGATTTGAATAAATATAGTTAATTTTTCCCAGTTCACCTGAACTGATGATCTCTTTAAGTTTGATAATAGCCGGATGATACAAAAGGATATGTCCGACCATAAGCTTGAGATTCTCACGCATGGCGAGTTCTTTAAGAATTTGAGCTTCACGTACAATTAGAGCCAACGGTTTTTCAACAAATACATGTTTGCCGGCCTGGAGAGCACTTTTGGCCAAATCAAAATGGGTTTCGGCAGGCGTTGCAACCACGATCGCATCGATGTCTGAGTTTAGTAACACTGCCTGTATTGAGGTTTGAAAGTTCTTGTCCGGATATTTCTCTTGAAAGCATCTAAGCGTTTCAGGATTACTATCACAAACAGTGTGAAGTGCGCCCAGTTCATTGAAATTACGCACTAAATTTTTCCCCCAATAGCCGCTTCCGACGACTGCAACATTAGTCATAATTTGCCATACTCTTTCAATTTCTAAATACCATATAACATATTGTTATTTTAAGTTATTATGTGACAAAAGGTCCATCATGGTAAAGACATAAACCTTATAGTGCTTTAACTTTGACTTGAACCAAGCAAAAAAGGTGCCAGCTTCTTTTAGAAGCAATATCTGATGCTATTTTAATATGATAGATATGATTAAAAGTCAGGGATGGGCAAAAATGTCATTTTTTTGCCGCTATAGGCTGAAGAATTTGTCGGTTTTCAGAATTTGAAATCATCTATTTTCGGAAATCCTTGGATTCCTTTGAAAAAGCTTTCTGACAAAATTCACCGTCGATATAAAAAAAATATTTTTTACCTAAAGTATTATACAACCGGTTCCGATAAGAAAAATGAGGTGGCGAATCATGCTCATAACAGCTTATCAAGTCAATAATGTGCTGCGGGTCTATGGCGATCAACTCCGCCAGGCTAAAATTGTCGGCAGGTCGAAAGATAAAGATGCTCAACTTTCGGACAAGATCAGTATTTCTGCAAAGGCCAGGCGAAAAACAATTATTGACAATATTACATCGAATATAGTTGATAAGATTATGCAATTCGGACCCTCTGGCAAGGTCGAAAAAGAGGTGTTTGAAAAACTTGAAAATGAATATGGAGGGCAGCTATCGGTTTCCGCAGACAATCCCAATGGACTCATATTCAAAGAAATTGACGAAAACGGCGAAACGATAAATTCATTTTCCATTGAAGATTCCAGTTTTTTAACCAACAAATTAAAAGAAATCACCAAAGAAGTCATTGATAAAAATATGAAGTAAACATTAAAGGATGATATAATGAAAATTGACAACAGAATTATTCACTACGAAATTAGCAAACCACTCCCTAAACCTGCACAAAATGAGATGGAGGGAATAAAGGGATCACAAATTCAAGATGGTCAAACGGCAAAGGAAAAAGATCAGGTGCAACAAGACACAATCGTTAATCTTTCCACCGCCTCAAAGGAGACCCAATTGGCAAAGAAGATTGTCGCATCTGAACCGGATATAAGGGCGGATAAGGTCTCTGAACTCAAACAGCAGATCGAATCCGGCAATTATACCGTCGATCATAAGGCTGTTGCGGATAAGTTGGTAGATTCGTTTATGAATGAAATTTCTTAGCAAGCATTAGTTTCATCAAAAGACAGAGGGCTTTGCATATTGCCCTCTGTTTTTTTTTAAAAGTGGTTTCAAAACCTCCCCTCGGACTCAATCTCTGTGTTGTACTGAGACGTCCAATCCTCAAAATATTCCCGATATTTCTGCGGTTGGCTGTCCCGGTCTGCCTTGATCTTGAACCCGATTGAAGGGTTTGAAACCACTTCTATTCAAACAATGTTATTTTTTTCTAAAAACATAGGGATATGGTTTAACACCAATGAGATCTGATGTTTCAAATGGAATCGATTCATGGCACCCGATGCCAAAATTCCATAAGGTAAACGGGATTGATGTCAGTGGCCAACACTTCAAGATCCGGAACAGGCAAATACATGCGGCGCATACAATCCCATATGATTTTGAAGCTGTAAACCTCCTCTCCACATGCACAGCCCGCCGACCAGAATCTGACTTTGTTTTTGCCGTCATCCATAAACTCCGGCAAAATTTGTTCTTTAAGCCCTCGCCATAATGCTCGATCACGATAAAAACGGCTGATGGAAACGGTCATTAAACGTTCGCAGTGATCTCTGGTTTCATTATTTCTATCCAATTCAGTCAGAAAATCTTCTACCGTGCGGCACCTTATGGAATGCATATACCGGAGCACCCGCTTTTTGACGCCTTTTCTGACCTTACGATACCCCTCCCATGAAAATTGATATCGATTAAGCAGTTGACGAAATTGTTGATCATTCATAATAATACTTCTATATGACACATAATCATATGCCAATAGAAAAGAATCATTGCTGGGAAAAAGGAGAAGCCTCTTATGAATAAAGAACGGCTCGCGTTTTTAAAAGAAGATTTTGTTCAGGGATTTCCGGCGGCCATTGGATTCGAAGTGGTACGGGCGGATTACGGCCGATTTGAATCACGCATGAAGGTTCGTCCGGAACACAGCCAACAGGATGGATTTGTTCATGCCGGGGTCATTGCCACCATGGCCGATCATACCGCAGGATATGCTGCATATACAACGATATCCGAAACAAGCCGAATTTTGACGATTGAATTCAAAATAAACTTTTTTAAACCCGCCATAGGAGAAAGCATTGTTTGCCGCTCCCGGGTTGTCAATAATGGTAAAACCATCAAAGTATCTGAGTCGGAAATTTTTTCCCTCACCCAAGATCAAGAGAAGCTTGTTGCCAAAGCAATGGTCACTTTGATTGCCATCCCGTCTTCAAAAATAGAATAGATGTTTTAAAATTATCGGAAGTGGTTTCAAAACCTTCAATCGGGCTCAAAGTCAAGACGGACTGAGGCGGCCAACCGCAGGAATATCGGGAATATTTCGAGGATTGGACGTCTCAGTCCAACACAGAGATTGAGCGCGAGAGGAGGTTTTGAAACCACTTCCAATGAAAAAGGGCGACCCTTTCGGATCGCCCTTTTAGTAAGGTTATGAAGATAGGTTAACACGCCACCAAAACCCTACCGAAAACCATGATTTCCCAAATTGCCGTTATTATCACCGGGACGTATCTTTATCATTTATTATTGTTTTGAAGATGCCCGTTGAAAAGATGCACGTACATCCGAGAAACCTTTTTATTATTTGGAAATGGATTATTGCAAAAAGCGTGCAAGACTCTTATTATTTTCAATAAAAATATTTAAATTATATGTTATTACAATATGTTATAGTTCTTACGGTTTCCTGCGCATTAAATAAATTGACACTATTTGACAAAAAATGTGTCAATTTTTGACAGGTTTGTCTCATCGGCAGGCATCAGCCGCAAATGACGGGTTTAGTCATTCATAAAATACAGCTAAAAGCGGGGAAAATAAATTGCAAGAGGCTTTGTGTTCGATTATAAGAGACATATGAACGAAGACGACAGTATCCCGGGCATTAATCGTTTTCGATATGGACGGCGTGATCATCGATGTGTCAAGATCATACCGAGAGGCTGTTAGAATGGCCGCCAGGCTTTTTTTTAAAGGCGCTGCTTCATGGGAAAGCTTGCCTGATCCTTTATTCTCCCTTGCCGATCTTGCCCGTATAAAACAGAGCGGCGGCTTAAATAATGACTGGGACTTAACCTTTTTAATCATCAATCTTTTGTTCACGCGGGTCCAAAAATCGACGAGATATCGGGATTCAAATCCCTGGACCAGCTATAATAAGACCATTAAACGTTGCGATGTTGCCGAGCTTGCCCGATTTTTGATGGAAAAAAGCAATCCCTTATCCACACTTCTTGATAAAAATGGAAAAATATCAAACGATTTTATAACCAGCCTCTATACCGGCGATGTCGGCAGCGGAAATATCATTAAACAGATGTTTCAAGAGATATATCTCGGAAAGGTGCTTTTCGAGTCCACCTATCACGTTGAGGCAAAAGTATTTCACGAAAAAGGACTCATCGATCAAGAAACCTTACTGATCGACCCATCCGCTCTTGAGCACCTGTCCCGAACATCATATCTTGGCCATCGCCACCGGCCGGCCCCGAATCGAGGCAGACTATCCTCTCCATTTATTTAATCTAAAAAAGTATTTTACTTACATCCTTACGCTGGATGATTGCATACAGGAAGAGCAAAAACGGTTTAAAAAAGACAGGAAAACGGTTTGTCTCAGCAAACCCAACCCCTTTATGCTCGACGCCATTGCTGCGGCTTTGAAAAACAAAGTGTCGGAATATTATTATGTCGGAGACATGCCCGATGACATGATGGCAGCTTCAAGATCCAGGTCAAAATTTAGTGCCATCGGAATTCTTAAATCATCATCAGACAAAGACCGGTTGAGAAGAGATCTGGAACGAGCGGGCGCTGATTATATTATCGAAGATTTCGATGAGTTGGATAAAATTCTGGGATTTCGATCGCATTAATCCACAATCATCAATCGACAATCATCGATCATCAATCTAAATCAGGGTTTCCACCGGATAATATTTCAAATCAAAGGCATCGGCCACCGCTTTATATGTTACCTTCCCCTTGAGGATATTGATGCCTTTTAGAACTTCAGGATTCTCTTTTGCCGCTTTTTCATATCCTTTATCCGCAATCTCAAGGGCATACGGTAATGTTACATTGGTGAGCGCTTTTGTGGAAGTGTATGAAACTGCTCCGGGCATATTGGTCACACAGTAATGGATAATACCGTCTACTTCGTAGATCGGATCGTCGTGCGTAGTGGGTTTTGCGGTTTCAACGCACCCGCCTTGATCGATGGCCACATCAACAATGACCGATCCTTTCTTCATGATTTTCAACATATCGCGAGTGATCAATTTGGGTGCCGCAGCCCCATGAATTAAAACTGCTCCCACAACCAGATCAGCTTCTTTTAAAAGTCTTCTGATGGTAGCCGGGCTTGACATGATCGGAAAACAGTTCTTGGGCATGATATCCGCCAGGTAGCGAAGCCGTTCAGGACGGGTGTCGAGCAGATATACTTTTGCACCAAAGCCGCATGCGATCCTTGCGGCACTGGTCCCCACAATCCCGCCGCCGATAATCAGGACAACACCGGAATCTACCCCCGGCACTCCGCTGAGAAGTACACCCCGGCCGCCATATGTCTTTTCCAAATATTTGGCGCCTTCCTGGACGGCCAGTCTGCCGGCGACTTCGCTCATGGGCGTCAGCAGCGGCAGAGAACCGTTTTTTTGTTCAACGGTTTCATAGGCAACGGCGACAGCCCCGGATTCCATGAAGGCCTTTGTAAGTTCCAAATTTGCTGCAAAATGAAAATAGGTAAACAGAACCTGCCCGTTTTGGATCAACGGATATTCAACGGGAAGCGGTTCTTTCACTTTCATAATCATCTCACATTCCCGATAAATCTCTTCTGGAGAACGACAAATTATTGCCCCGGCGTTTTCATATTCTTTGTCGGAAAAATCAGACCCCTTGCCGGCGCCGGCTTCGACCCGCACCTCATGTCCGTGTTCCCGCATCTGCTCAACACCTTCCGGCGTAACTGAAACCCTGTGTTCTTTCGTTTTTATCTCTTTTAAAACACCGATTTCCATAGCGTCCCCCTTCTACCGCAAATTAAAACTCTATCTTTTTTTCCCATAAAAATAAGTTTGACATCCATCTGAACTGTTTAGTAGTGTGATGATTCCTTTTAAACCTTTACCACTAAAGGTTATGTGACTTTTTTTGTATTATCATCATGTTAATATAACAGCTCAATGATCCGTTGACAGTGAAATCCAAAACATCCATTAAAAACTATCGCTGGGGCTATCTTTATGTTGTTTTGGCCGCCTTAATGTGGGGGCTGTCCGGGTCATCGGCAAAATTTCTGTTTAAAAGCGGCATTACCCCCTATCAGTTGGTGCAACTTCGCCTGACTATATCCACGGTCATCTTATTTTTATGGTTGCTGTTACGGAAACCATTCCTTCTGAAAATAGACCGGAAGGATATTTTATATTTTATGTTGTTCGGCACCGTGGGAATGGCCGGCGTACAATTCACCTACCTCTTTACCATCAGTAAAATCAAAGTCGCCGCCGCCATTCTGCTTCAATACCTTGCGCCGAGTTTTATAGCGATCCACTCAGTTGTGGTTATGCGAGAAAAACTGGCACCGCTAACCATTGTGGCGCTGCTGGGAGCCACGTTCGGCTGCTATCTCGTCGTCGGTGCTTATAATCTCGATATTTTGACCATGAATATGGTCGGCATTATCAGCGGCATTCTGTCGGCCATTACCTTTGCTTGGTATTCCATTCATGGTGAATACGGCATGCGCCGTTATAATCCATGGACCGTGCTTTTTTTTGCACTCTTTTTCGGGGCCCTTGTGTGGAACGTGCTGCACCCTCCCCTTGAAGCCTTCATGCATGCCTATTCTCCGGTACAATGGTCATGGATCCTTTATATCGGTATTTTAGGGACGCTCGTTCCTTTTGGACTTTATCTGGAAGGAATCAACCTGATTCGATCCACCCGCGCCAGCATTACCGCGACTCTCGAACCCATTACGGCCGGTATAATATCCTATCTTTTTCTGGGCGAACTCATGGAAACCGCTCAGATCGCCGGCGGCATCATTATCATCGCGTCGATTATATTACTTCAATTGCATCAGGAACAGGATAATAAGGCACCAAGCATGATTCGAACACAAAGCCGCACGAACCAGCTATAGCATCGAGACCCGGGAAAAAATCCTCTCCCCTCTTACTCTCCCAGATATGCCTTTTTGACCTTTTCGTTTTGTAAAAGCGCTGCTGCACTGTCTGTCAATACGATTCGACCGGTTTCCATAACATAGCCGGTGTTTGAGATATTCAGCGCCATGTGGGCGTTCTGTTCCACCAGAAAAATGGTCACGCCGTTTTTATTGATTTCCAGAATGGTTTCAAAAATCTTCTCCACCAGCTTGGGAGCCAAGCCCAAAGACGGCTCATCCAGCAACAAGAGTTCCGGCCGCGACATAATGGCCCGGCCGATGGCCAGCATCTGCTGTTCGCCGCCGCTTAAGGTGCCGCCCAACTGACGGGCCCGGTCCTTTAAGACCGGAAAAAGGTCGAATACCCATTCCATGTCATTGGCCACCTCAACCTTATCATTGCGCAGATAAGCCCCCATCTCCAGATTCTCCAGCGTTGTCATTCGTGCAAAAATCTGTCGTCCTTCCGGCGCCTGGGAAATCCCCTGAACAGCCACCTGCTCGGGCCGGAGACGGTGGATCGGGTGGCCTTTGAATCGGATCTCACCCTTGGCCGCACGCTGAACGCCGAATATCGTTAGCAAGGTTGTTGATTTGCCGGCACCGTTCGCACCGATTAAACAGGCGATATCGCCGGCAGGAATCGCGCAGGAAATGCCTTTCAAGGCATGAATATTTCCGTAATAGGTATGAACGTTCTCAAGTTCGAGAATCGACTGCTTGATAGCTCTCATCCAATCCCTCAAGGGTTTCTGTTGCAATTTCGGATGGTTCAAGTTTCCGTCGCGATGCCGGAATAAGACCCTCCGGCCGTAGGACCATCATCACCGCCATTGCCAGACCGAATGCAAACATCCGATAGTCTTGCAGCTCTCGAAATACCTCCGGAACGGCAATCAAGATAATACCGGCCAGGATAACGCCGGGGATGCTGCCCGCACCCCCTAAAACAACAATACAAAGGACAATACAGGATTCCATGAAAATAAAAAAATTGGGATTGGTGTAACTCAGCTTGGCGGCAAAGAACGCTCCCGCCACCGAAGCAAATCCAGCGCCCATCGCATAAGCGAGCAGTTTCAGCCAGGTGGTGGGAACACCGGACAACTCCGCCGCCACTTCATCTTCTCGAATGGCAACCCACGCGCGACCAATGCGGGATTGATCAAGTCTTCGGACACCAATAACGGTCAATACGGCGATAAAGAATATAAAATAGTAAAGGGCATGTAATGATTTCAATGAATAAGTGGCCCACTCCAAACCGCCGTGAGAAAATGCGGGATACATGATCGACGGTTTGGCCATGCCCATCAGTCCGTTGGGACCTTGTGTCAGACTGTCCCAGTTATTTAAAACCAGACGAATAATTTCTCCGAAACCCATGGTGACAATGGCCAGATAATCACCGCGCATCTTGAGTGTGGGGTACCCGATAATGCATCCGCAAACAGCTCCTAAGAGAATGCCGATGGGCAGACAGATCCAAAAAGACATGCCAAAATGCAGATTGAGCAGGGAGTAGGTATAGGCACCCACTGCATAAAAAGCAATGTACCCGAGATCCAGCAAACCGGCGAGTCCGACAACGATATTAAGACCCAGCCCCAGAACAATATAGATCAGGCATGTAATCCCTACATCAACCATGTAGTTATTGGCCAGTAAGGGATACGCAGCAACAACAGCCAACAGCATAAGAACCCAGTGCTTGACGGGTATTTTTTTAAATTGTTTTGATATCCCGCGACTGAATGACTGGCGGCCGCCCAAGGTTTTTTGGTAGAGGTTACTTTGCCGCACAACCTGGTTCATCATACCCAGGGCCAGAACACCGACAAAAACCCCCCACACGACAACGGCTCTTTTGGCTTCAAAATGGGTGCCGGGAAAACCGACCATGGGCAGGATAAGAACCGCCAGAAAGAGAGAATAGATCATAAATTTTTTGAATTCGCCGTTTGCCATTTCAGACCCTTGTTTCACTGACATCTTCGCCGAGTAGGCCGCTTGGCTTAAAGTAAAGCACCAAGATCAGAACGATGAAGGTGGTCACGTCTTTCCACGCACTGGGCAAAAATGCGGACCAGGCCACCTCGACACCGCCGATAATCATTCCGCCCAGCACCGCTCCCGGAATAGACCCGATACCCCCTAAAATAGCCGCAGCAAATGCCTTGATCATATAAATAAATCCCATGTCAAAACGGACCGATCCGTAATACATGCCGACCATTACCCCTGCCGCAGCCCCCAAGGCCGGACCTATTATAAACGTCACGCGGATAGTTCTGTTGATATTAATACCCAGCATCCGGGCCATGATCTGGTTTTGGGCCGTCGCCCGCATGGCCTTTCCCAGCTTGGTCCAGTTTACGAACATATTCAATGCCACCATTAAAAGCAGTGACAATATAATGATAAAAACCTGTCCGTAACTGATTCTTGCGCCGATAATCGAAAAACCCTTCATGCCGAAAATAGCAGGATAAGCCCGGTCAGACACGCCCTGGCTGAGCATCATGCCGTTGGATAAAAAAATCGACATCCCCAAGGCGCTCAGAATCGCCGCCAGACGCGATGCATTTCGCAGCGGTTTGTAAGCCACATGCTCGATAGCTACGCCAAGGACACCCACATAGGCCATGGCCATGCCGAAAACTAGAAATAACGTCAGAACAAAGTGTGTTTGCACAAAACCGTATTTTTGAAGGGCGGAAAGGACGATGATACCGATAAACGCACCGGCTGTAAACAGCTCGCCATGGGCAAAATTGATCAGTTCGATAATACCGTAAACCATGGTATACCCCAGGGCGATCAAAGCATAGATGCTGCCCAGGAATACAGCGTTGATCAGTTGTTGAATAAGGAAAGACGAGGTATCCATTCAAAACCTGTGTTGTCGTAATGATTGGTGAGATTTTCCATCAATGCACGTAGAAATAGACCAGGGGCTATAGGCCCCCGGTCTACTATATTCAACACTAGAAGTATTTTTCCGTCAGTGGATCCCAATATGGTACGAATTTCCCGTCCTTGACAATCCAGATGATATGAGCCAACTTTCTGTCACCTTTCTTGTCGAACTTAATTTTCCCGGACACGCCGTTCCAGGTGTTATCGCGAATGGCAGCGGCAACTTTGTTTGTGTCCGTTGTACCGGCCTTCTTGACAGCTTTCATGAAAACCATGGCGGAATCATAGGCATAATATCCGTAGGAACCAATGGTTTGAGTATTCCACATTTTCTTATACGTTTTTTCGAAGTTCTTTCGTTCGGGTGTGTCCGGAGCCTTGGCAAAGGTTAAAAATGTTCCTTCGGCAGCTTTTCCGCCCACCTCGAGAAATTTGGGATGAAAGACTGCATCTTCCGACAACAGTTTGGCCTTAATGCCCAAAGCCTTGGCCTGTCTCACCATCAAGGAGCCTTCGGGCTGATAAACCCCCATGTAGATGGCATCGGGATTAATTTTCTTTAGCTTGGTCAGCACTGCTGTAAAATCCTTGTCGCCGGGCGTAATGTGCTCCAATGCAACAATTTTGATCTTGTTATTTTCTTTGACGAATTTGGTGATGTTCTCGGTCAGGCCTACAGTATAGCTTTGGCGATCGTCGATCAGCGCCAATGTTTTGACTTTTAGGCCGTCTTCGAGAAATTTGACCGTTGACCAGGCCTGAATATCGTCCCGGGGGCACATTCTGAAAATCTGTTTAAACCCCCTTGCGGTAACATCGGTATGGGTTGAAGCCGGGGTAATCTGTATGATATTGGCTTCGTTCAGTGGTACCGAAGAGGGAATGGTCGCAGATGAACAATAGGCGCCGACAACCCCGTTGACGCCTTGGTTGATCAGGTTATTGGCAGCCATTGTCGCTTTACCGCCGTCACAGGCGCTGTCACCCGGAATAACCTCTATTTTATATCCGGGAATACCGCCGGCTTTTTGAAATACGGCAGCCGCTGTTTTAACACCCTGAAGGATGTCCGTGCCGTCTTGTGCATAGGGTCCGGTTAATGGACTCAACGTTCCGATTTTAAGTGTCTTTGCCGTTGCCATGCTGTAAAATCCGAATACCACCGCTAAGCACAGCACCAAAATTCCCATTTTTTTCATACCTTACCTCCTTCAATTGGTCGTTAATAAAATGTCACGTAACCAAAGGATTCAACAAGAGCCTCCCTCTAAAATTCAGGCCTTTGCTTTTGCTTTGGTTCCCAAATAGGCCTCAATGACTTTCTCGTTTTGTTGGATTTCTTTAGGTTCACCCTGGGCAATTTTGTGGCCGTGGTCCAGAACAACAACCATTTCTGAAATCCCCATAACCAGTCGCATATCATGTTCAACCAAAAAAATAGTCAGTCCCGTATCACGCAGTTTTAGGATCAAATCCATTAATTCGGCGGTTTCACTCGGGTTCATACCGGCCGCGGGCTCATCAAGAAGCAACATTTCGGGGCGTGTGGCGACAGCTCTGGCAATCTCGAGGCGACGCTGATCACCATAGGCAAGGTTGGATGCATATTCGTTATGGTGGTCAACCAAACCCAAAAACTCAAGCGTCTCCAAGGATTTTTCGACGATTTCTTTTTCCTCCCGAATGGCAAAGGGCGTTTTAAATAACGCCCGAAATGCCCCGCTCTTGGTTCGGCAGTGCATGCCGACCTGGACATTTTCCAGAACCGTCATGGATTTAAAGAGACGAATATTCTGAAACGTTCGGGCGATGCCCCGGCTGATGATGCGATGGCTCCTCAAATGATTGAGCTTTTTGCCTTTAAAGGAAATCGTTCCTTCGCTGGGAGGATAAACACCGGTAATCATGTTGAAAACAGTTGTCTTACCGGCTCCGTTGGGTCCGATCAGGCTGAGGATTTTGCCTTTCGGAACCTCAACATCCAGTTTGTCGACGGCCAGAAGTCCGCCGAATCTTTTCGATACATTTTTTAAAGCCAATGTAATCATATTCGATCAACGCGGCAAACAATCAACATTCTTGACACACCTTATATTTGTTTGCTGCAAGGTCTCTATAAAATGAATGATATTTAGTCAAGATATAATATAATTTATACAAAGTCAAAAGACCAGCACATGACGTGTCAAGAGACAATTAGAACTCAAAACGCCTATTATAGTGCCAACCACGTACCCATCCCTGTTTCAACAGCCTTTCGGAAAATAATCGGCGCCACCGCCATGTCGTCCAGGGCGAGCCCTAAATTGGCGGTCATGGTCCGTTCGGATGCGGTCTCTCTTCCTGATTTTTGTCCGGCGACAAGCTCGCCTAAATCTGCATAAAGCGCCGGTATTTTTTGAAAATAGCCGTTTTGTTGATAGTGGCGAAGCTGTTGGGTGTCGTCCGTGCAAAACTTGTCCGACTCGGCCATGGCATCGGAATGCCAGTAGGCATCAAAATCGACCAGAGAAGCAAAAGCCCCGGCATCCAACCATCCTTTTTGGATCGTGGCATGGGGTGTTTTTAGAATCGGACCCGCGGTAACGACGATATCACAACCGGTTACCGCTTCGCGGGGGGTGTTGACGGCAATCACCTCCAAATCAAACCGTGAGCTGACTTCCTCGGCATATTCGGAAACCGCCTTGGTATCGACATCATAGGCCATAACGCGTTTTAGCCGGAAAATCGTATTCAGCGCCTCGACATTCGTTCTTCCCTGAACACCGCAGCCTAGAATACCCACCTTCGATGATTCCGGGCGTGCCAGAAATCGCGCCGACAAAGCCGTGGCAGCACCGGTCCTCATGGCTGTAATCCATACGCAGTCCATGACCGATATCGGAAGACCGGTTTCAGGATCGTTAAGGATGAGCAAACCCGTAATATACGGCAGCCCTTTCTTATGATTTTCAGGAAAACCACTGACCCATTTAACACCCGCCGATTTCATGGCCGGAATATACGCCGGCATTGCGTGAATGAAGTTATCGTCCCCACCCGGATGGATACCTGGTTTGGGGGGCATCTCGGTTAATCCTTTTCCCTTTTCCCGAAAGGCGATCTCCAAAGCATCGATGATTTCGGTCATTGTTAATCCTACGCTTTGAACGTCATCCCTGGAAAGATAAAGAAGTCGGCTTGTTTTCATTTTGTCTCCTTGTAATATACCGTCTGATTTGCTATTCAGTGTCCGCCCATAAATGGTCTTTTTGCCCAATCTCTGCGTTATGCTCAAAAAAATAATCCTCGGAATATTTCACATATGCCGGCTTGCCCCGGTACTTCAACGGGGCGGTTATTTTTTTCGCATGCCTTTTAATCCCGTTCTTTCCAACGGGGGATCTTGAACAAAAATCCTCATTTATGGGCGGACACTGTTCATTTAACTGTACTTTTGTTATATTTTTTTAGTATTTTAAATAAATTGGCGTTAATGGAGGCAAAATCTATCCATAAATTCGCCGTATATCATCGGTTAAAAATCGTCAAAATGACCCCAAAACGTCACGGTATGGTTGAAATTCATCTGGCGGTATTGCTTTTCGGACTGGCCGGTCTGTTTGGAAAATTATTATCTTTATCCCCTTTTATCATCGTCTTGGGCCGTACCTTTTTCGCTGCACTGACCCTGAGTGCCGCACTTTTTTACTCCAAAACTCAAATTCGTCCAAAAACAAAGCAGGATCTTGCCGTGCTTATTTTTCTCGGCATTATATTGGCCATCCACTGGACAACTTTTTTTCACGCGATTCAAATTTCAACCGTTGCCGTAGGACTACTGACATTTTCGACATTTCCGATTTTCGTTACCTTTATGGAACCCTGTTTTTTTAATGAAAAATTGCGCCGTTTTGATATCCTAACTGCAGGATTAGTGGTTTTAGGGTTGATTCTGGTTGTACCGTCTTTTGATTTTAAAAACCATATCACCCAAGGCGCGTTTTGGGGGATAATATCAGGATTCACATTTGCCGTTTTATCCATACTAAATCGAAGGTACGTCGCCACATATCCGCCCATATTGATTGTCTGTTATCAAAACTGGATGGCAACCCTCACCTTATTGCCGGTGCTATTTTTCAAAAAACTTCCCATTCAACCGATGGATTTCCTTCTTTTGGCGGTCCTGGGGATTTTCTGTACGGCTGTTGCCCATGTCCTCTTTATCAAAAGTCTGGTTCACATCAAGACACAACTGGCAAGCATTACCGCATGTCTCGAGCCGGTTTACGGCATCCTTTTTGCGTTTGCATTACTCGATGAAATTCCCGCATTGCGAACGATCCTCGGAGGCGGTATTATACTCGTAACCATTGCCGTGGCGAGCATGAATCCGCTCGCAAATGAAACCACACCGGCCGATGTCTCAAAAACATAGCAACATCAAATATTGCACCTTAAATTATCTATTTATAATTTTTATTTCAATATATTATTATCTTTATCCGAATGCATCACTTTAGGTTATTTTTGATGACGAAACCGCGCCTAAAACTAGCTTTCTATTTCCGGGTCAACATGAATGGTGATGCGATTGAAGTTTCCGACATCGTCGACCAAACACCCTTCCACCTCTTTTGCAATTTTATGCCCCTCTGAAACGGTCAGTCGGCCATCGACAACGATATGGATTTCCATTTGATAATGGCCGCCGGACGTTCGAACCCTTAGGTCATGCATGCCCTCGACGCCGTTTACAGACAATGCACACTCTTTTATTTTAGCGATAACCTCAGGTTGAGGCGCCGTATCGGTGAACTCGCGCAAAGCATCTTTTAAAATCTCCAGACCGACTTTGACAACAAAAAAAGATACCAAAAGAGCTGCATAAGCATCGAGAATATGCCATGAGGGCTCTATCAGCGTCCCGCCAACTCCGATGAAAACCGCCACCGAAGAAAAGGCGTCAGACCGATGGTGCCACGCATTGGCCATTATCAACTGGCTTTTGATGCGACGGCCGGTACGAATGGTGTAATGATACAGGGCTTCTTTAAACACAATCGATATGCCGGCGCCAGCCAATGCCAGAAATGTCGGATGGTATTCGTTGTGACGATAAATGGTTAAGGAAGCATCGATGCCGATATATAGCGCCGTTCCGATCAGCGCCATCCCGACAATGGTGGATGCCAATGTTTCCAGGCGGGCATGCCCGAAATGGTGCGTTTTATCAGGGGGTTTCTGGCTGATCCTAATGCCGATCAGAACCACGGCATCGGTAAAAAGATCTGAAATGGAATGAACCGCATCAGCAATAAGAGCCTGACTGTTGCCGACGATTCCGGCAGCGAACTTGAGAAGAATTAATAAAGTATTCACCACAACGCCGACCAGTGTCACCTTTTTGCCGGCGTCCGGCGGTATAGAATTCGATTCAGACATCTTTTTTGATATTGTGGCTCAATTGAACAAAAAATGCTCAATCCAAGTTATTGGTTATTCGAAAAGAAACACCCTACTTTCTTATATTTAAATCAGTAACGCTGTCCATGTCTTTAGACTCAATACCCGCCTGAACCCATGCCGTGATCTTTGGTAGGATGATAGGAATTAGGACCCGTAGGACCCGGCGGCATAAAATCTTCGAGCCTTCCAAAGCGTTTGAAAATGTCTTGTGTATCATAAATATCCAGTGGGCGCCAAGGGCCAGAGCATCCGCCATAAAAGCATCCACCACCATAGCCTTTGCGTTGTTGTCGATCATGGGTCCCTCCTATTTATTCAGTGAATAAACCCATAAAAATCTTTATAAGCGATATCTGATTAAGCCGTCATTCGAGACGCTCATATTAAATAGTGTCCATCCATAAATGGTCTTTTTGCCCGATCTCAGCGTTATGCTCAAAAAATAATCCTCGGAATATCAACTATATGCCTGCGGTTATTTTTTTCGCATGCCTTGATTTCGAACAAAAATCCTCATTTACGGATGGACACTAAATAAAAATTTATTCCAGGGTTTTGCCGATGTAAAGATATTTTTGCAAAACCAAATAATCAGGGGTCTGTGTGCAACGACTCAATTCTCCATCATGGTATGGGCGGCATCGCTTTGTTTTTCCAAAAAATTAGCAGTGGCAAAGGCCGCAGGTATCCTGAACGCTGCCAGGGTGGAAGGCAATAGGGGGGAAGGATACTTCATCAACTCCTTCAACAAAATAAGCGTTTTCCTTTATTTTGCCACAGTATCTAAAATGGTAAAGGCGATGCTCATAACGATGCATGTGATCGAAAAGAATAGAAGCAACCATTCTGAAATTATTTTTTTCATGATGATAACCTCCTCCATCTTTGTGTGGACAATACAGAACTCAAAAGGTCTTTTTTACCAAATACCGGCAAACCGTCAGGATTTGCATTATAGTATTCAACCATCTTGGAATTGACTTTGTAACACTCAGGACATTTAGCGGCATACTTGCCATTTAAACATTCAACAAAAGCGCCGCCAGATAATCCAAATCCTGTTGAGGTGGGAATGACATCAATAATTATTTCGTCCCCGCAGTCGGAACACTTCGCTGCTAAGGTGATCTTCGATTTTTCAGGAAATGCTTCAAAAATTGTTCTGAATAATTTTTCCATTGACGGTCAACTCCCATAACCCGAACATTTTTTAACTGCCAAGATTAGAAAAATGCAGATAAGCGCTTGAAGAAAGCGATGGTGGAAAATGATAACCATATTCTTCGGAATAGTCTATCCCGCATCCCTCATTCAAATTCTCATCAGACGAATTCATTTCCTGGATGGCTTTCAATATCTGGCAATTTCTGATGCATTTCTCCTTCGGCAGATTCTCCCTGGGACAATTTTTACACGGCGAAGCAATCATAATTCCTCCTTTAATAATTCTGATTTCAGAATGACCAAATGATAAGTTTTTTTTGTTCTAAACACTCGTTGGGTTGTCTGTTCAACATCGGGGTTAAAAATCGCATTTGTTGATGACGTCCAAAAGTTCATCGATATCGAAGGGTTTATCGATAAATCCGTTACAGCGATAATGCATAGCCTCGATCACGAGATCCTTGTCTCCGTAAGCCGTCATTAGGATCACGGGCAGGGATTTATGGGTTTCGCGAATCTTTTGTAAAAGCTCTATTCCATTCATTCCCGGCATCGCGTAATCGGTTAAAACAATATCAACGATTTCGTTTTTTTCGAGATGCTCTAATGCTTGTTTGCCGCTCATGGCTTCAACCACCTGATATCCTCTGGTTCTCAGAGCTCTTCTCAAGGTTTTAAGCTGCACGTTTTTGTCATCAACAATAAGGACCATCTTCATGCTTTGTTTAACAATAATTGTTAGTGTTTTGATAAATTTTCATTATTTTCATTTTAAGTCCGGCCAAAATGCCTTGATCAGCCTATGTGCAATAACTTTCTTGTAAATCGGGATGTTCGTTAAAAAATCTGTAAAGGGTTGCCCGTCCAACCTTGAGAAGTCTCGCCGCTTTGGCCTTGTTGCCTCCTGCTTTTTCCATTGCAAATTCAACGCGTTCAACATTGAGTTTGCGTGAAGCGCCGTTTCTGTTTATAAAAAAGCGGGAATGATCAATTTCCATTGGAAGATCATCGGGCGTAATTTCAACACCATTGCTTTTGACAAAAGAATACTGAACGGCATTCTGAAGCTCTCTGACATTTCCGGGCCATAGATATTCCGTAAGGAATGCCATCGCCTCGTCAGAGACCGCGACCGGACTCCGGTTATATTGTCTGGTGGCCTGTGTTAAAAAATGATCGACCAATAAAGGAATATCGCTCTTGCGCTCACGAAGCGGTGGAAGATGAACCGGCACCACATTAATCCTGTAATACAGATCATCCCTGAAACTGTTTTTCTTCATTTCTTTTTTAAGGTCCTTGTTGGTTGCGCTGATGACCCTTGCGTTTACCGAGACTGTCTTTTCGCCGCCAACCCTTTCAAATTTTCCATCCTGAAGAAAGCGTAAAAGCTTTGTCTGCATGTATTTGGACAGCTCGGCAACCTCATCCAGAAAAATCGTACCCTTATCGGCCAGTTCAAACCGTCCCTTTCTGTCACGGATTGCACCGGAAAAAGCGCCTTTTATATGTCCGAAAAGTTCGCTTTCAATGAGACTTTCGGGTAGCGCACCACAATTGATGGGTACAAAAGGGCCGTTTCTGCGGGGGCTGGCCTTATGAATGGCTTCGGCAACAAGTTCTTTACCTGTACCGGTTTCACCGGAAATGTGAACCGCATAATCATATTCGGCAACATTGGCAATCTGCCGAAAAACATCTTTCATTTTTCTGTCCCGGGTGATGATTTTTGCAAAACAAGCGGGGGTTTTTGCTCCGGCGCTCCGGTTGTATGAATCTGATATTTTTCTGAACGAAACGATTTTTCCAAGCGTGTCTCAAATGATTATCGTCTTTTTTTTGTACAAGGGGTTTCATATTGTGATGCCTGGAAAAGATCGTATAAGGCAGGTCGTTATGATCCTGGAATTGACGGTGGTTAACTTGATCATCGATACTGTTTGCATAATCCATGAAGAATACCTTCCTCGTTTTAACCCGTTGTGGTGCCGGAGTTTAAATGGCGATTGTTTTGGATGAAATAACCCTCTAACGAGTACTTATCAGCACAAAACATGCCAATTAGGAAAAATGTCTCGATAGAGAAATTAAACACTGATATATCAACAAGATATATTTGAAAAATATTCGGGAAAGGATGGTTTGAAAATGCGGTAAAAGGACGTCCTATGTGTGCAAAAGTTGAACACTTAGATAGTGTATTATTTATATTATCAATCAATTACATTCGGGATGTTCAATATCTGACCATCAGCAACTGACCGGGGTATGACCTGAAACGTATAAGCGCCGGAGGCTTTGGTAACGATATTAACGAACAAAACGTTCCAAACGATTTTTATGCGACTTCGTAGGATTCGAGTTTTTTTCGGAGGGTATTCAAGGCAATGCCTAAAAGTCTCGCGGTTTGGGACTTGTTTTTTCCGGTCTGACGGTAGACTTTTAGGATATAGGACTTTTCCATTTGAGCGAGGGAAACCAGCGGTTCTGTTCCCGGCTGACAGAGCGGCCCTGTCTTGGGTTTTTGTTTTTGGATCGTATCAGGAAGAAATCGTTTTGAAATCTTTCGGCCATGGGCAAGGTTCACGGCTGATTTGATAATCGATTTGAGTTCTCTGATATTACCCGGATAATCATAATTGAAAAGCAAGGACAAGGCTTCTTCTTCTATACCCGGATTTTTATCAATCCCTAAAAACTCATTCAAAAAATAGTTCACAAGCACAGGGATATCTTCTTTCCTTTGCCTGAGTGCCGGCAGGTGCAGCCATCCTCCTTTAAGGCGGTAGTACAAATCCCTGCGGAACAGCTTTTTGGCCATCAGCTTTTCCAGATCCTCATTTGTTGCAGAAATAAAACGGACATCCGTTTTCCGGGGAGTATCTGTACCGAGCTTCAAGTATTCACCGTCCTGTAATACCCTGAGCAGCTTTCCCTGGAGCTCAAGCGGAAGATTGCTTATTTCATCCAGAAACAGCGTGCCCCCATTTGAGTACTCAAGATACCCCGGCCGGTCCTTTTCCGCACCAGTAAAGGCGCCTTTTGTGTGCCCGAAGAATTCGGCGTCAAACAGGGTGCCTGTCAATGAGGCCATGTTAACGGGCGTAAACACGGACGCTGCCCTGGGGCTGGCTGCATGGACAGCTCTTGCAAGCAGTTCTTTGCCGGTGCCGCTCTCTCCGCTAATCAGCACGGGAACGTCGCTGGCTGCATGGAGTTCGGTTTCTTTCAATATCTTCAATACATTTGCCGATCCGGTCACAATGGATTTAAAGGCATCTTCGTTCAAAAGTTCAGGCAGACGTGTTCCCTTGCCGATGTCGGCAATGTTAAACAGCCGTTTTCTTTCCAGAGCGCGTTTGATGGTCAATATAAGATCATCCCTTTCTACGGGTTTGACCAGGTAATCGTAGGCGCCTATTTTCATCGCTCTGACTGCAGCCGCTGCTTCATCGAGACCCGTGACCATAATACATTCCGTATCAGGACTGTTATTTTTTATATTTTCTAAAAGTTCAAGGCCCAGCATACCGGGCATAGATACATCTATCAGGGCAATTTCAAAGGTTTGGCCATCTTTAAAAATTGAAGCGGCTTTTTTCGGGTCGCTTTCAAGGGTGATGAATTTAAAGCCGGAAGTGACAAGACTCCTTTTGATGCTTTTAAGAAAAGTCTGATCGTCGTCTATCGCTATGATTCTGTTTTCCAAAATAATCCCCGTTCTATGCCCCTGTATCCAATATGACTTTAAAATGAGTCCCCTGCCCTAACTGGCTATCAACCTCAATTTTCCCATCCAATTTTTCAATGAGATTATGGACGATATACATACCGAGACCGGTTCCCCCTTCCAAAGACTTTGTGGTAAAAAAAGGGTCAAATATTTTCTCCATAGTCCCTTCGTCCATCCCCTTGCCGTTATCGCTGACTTCGATGATCAGTCGATTCTCCTTGCCATTATCCACTGAAACAGAAAGATTAACCATTGAATTATTATCAGCCGGTTGATCAAACGCCTGGGAGGCATTGATTAAAAGATTAATCAAAATCTGCTCCAGCAATTGCGATTCAACCGGCACCTCGGGCAAGTTTTCCGGTATATGAACATTAAAAATTTTTACGTTTCTTTCGACCTTGATCCTGCAAAACGAAATGACTTTTTCAATCAACGGTTTAAGATCAATTTTTTCAATCTTTTTAGGATTATCCAGCTTTGAAAAACCTTTTAAGTCCCGAACGATGGATTTGATCTGCCTGGATCCATGCTGAACATTGTCCAAAAGCTCAAAAATATCTTCACGGAATTCAGCATAATTCATATGCATTATTTCCAGGTCCGGGTGTTTTTGGGCATACTTGTCAAGGATGGGCATCACGACATTAAGGTAATCTCTTAAAATCGGAATGTTGACGGAAATATAATTGTTTGGGTTATTAATCTCATGGGCAATCCCCGAAATGAGAACACCGAGAGACGCCATTTTTTCATTTTGTATCAGCCGTCTCTCCAACATCTTTGATTCTGTGATATCACTGATGCGGATAATGAACGATCCATTACTGCCCGACTTCTTTCTTACCGGATATATGATAACCCGCTCCAATCTCTCGGGCTTCATGAAGCCATTGCGTTCAAAGTCCCCGTACCGGCCTTCTAAAACCGCTGAAGCAATGATACATTCTTCACACGGATTCGACCTCTTTAGAAACGCGAAATAGCAGGGTTTTTCCAGGGCATCCCGGTCTTTAGTCCCGTAGTATTCATTGGCAGACTTGTTGAGTATCTTTATTGTCAGGTTTTTATCTAAGAGGAGCAGCGGTTCGGAAATACCGTCGAAGACGGACTGAAGCATGGCCCTGCTTCTTAAGAGCTCTTTTTGAGCATGCTTTCGATCATTGACTTCTTTTTGTAAAGCGACGGTTCGTTGTTCGACACGTTTTTCCAGCTCAAAATTAAAATGGGAAAGCTCTTCTTCACGCTGTTTTAAGGTTCTGAATATAAGACTGTACGGCCTTACAAGACTGGATTCAATTATGGCTTTATAAATGAAATAAAAGGATATTGCCTTCAAAAAATGCCCTGCAAGATTAGAAAATCCATAGGCGCTGATATAGAATGTAAAGGACAATTCAGAACCTATTGTCACCACGATGGATGCAATCAACAGCCGAAAGATGTTTACATCGAAGGCTGTTTTATGTTTAAACAAACGGATAATGGAAATGATGAGAATGGATGAGATCAGATATTCGCTGACTTTTTTGAACATTGTCAACCCGAGGCCTTCAATAAAACAGTCGGGAAAATTGTGCCAATAAAAAATGGACCCCAAGATAAGGGATACCGCCAAAATATACACAATAAATATGAAACGCTTTCTGATGTTCCGCACAATGAAAGTCGGTGCAATCAAAAGAGAAATACTCTCCATATACCGCGCTGAAATCCACAGTTGCGTCGGAAGATTGGTTTGATGTCCAGGAAATACGCCCATGCCGTTATAAGCCAATGTATGGACAAGATCCAAGCCCCCGATAAACAGATACGCGATCCCCAAAAATAAAAAGTAGGTATTATCAATAAATCGCCGGCAGTTCCAGGCGATCGCAAAGGTACCGAAGGCAATGAGAACACTAAAGATCTCAACCAGGCTGTGAAAAAGAAGGTAATCGTAAAGACTGGTGAGATAGAGCCCGACGAGAATCAAAATCCATGATGCAACTCTTATCCAAGCAGCGGTAGTTGATGTTTGCTCTTCCATAAATTTGCCTCTATAGGAAACGTGGAAAATTCACCCGAATATCGCTTGACCAATATATAGGATCTATGGGAAATCTGGCCCGATTCTGTTAACGAACCATCGAGGTCCAATAAGCTTTTGACCGAAAATCCCGGTTTTTTGTTCCAAAGTTCGAAAGTCGAATATCGATATTCGGATTTCACAAAAATATGACTTTTTGTCCCGGCACTAATTACCACAGGAATGTATGAACTTCAAATATTTCTTTGGATAAAAAGGAGGACGATTGATGTGTGAAAAGGATAGTCAAAAAGAACTCATCGAGGGTATTGTCACTGCACGCGCATGTGAATGTTGCGGTCACCATGAAATCGGAATGATGACTCAAAATGGAGAGTATATTCGGCTTAAACCTGGAATGAAGATCACGATTGTTGTTGAAAAATAATAACGTTATCCAAATCGAATTCCAGGGGCTAAACTTTTTGTATTTTCGATGAAAACAGCTCCACAAGGTCAACATCGTCAATATCCGGCAATCCATTTTCCTTTGCAGCGGTCAACAAACACGCGACAACCACGCACATACAAAAAATCGCCACGATGACTGAAATGATCAATAAAATTTTAAACATAATTCCCACCATTTATTATTTCTGTTAAAAATAATCCGTTGATAGAATGATCAGCGATGTCGATTCGCCACGTACCATAGGCAGACAAGATTTGCTCCTATCGCTTGCAAAAATCATGCAAAAATCGAACAATCTTTTTATTTAACATGATTTCATATAGTTAGATAATTCGAACATGAGCGAGAGGATGCACTATTGTGAAAAACATTTCATAATTGTTGTTACGGCTTCTACACAAACGGAGGTGAAAAGACAGGTTCAAGAAATCATACTTTAAAACAGGCGAATAGGTGTTTCTTGATAGACTTTTTAGGTGATGTTTGATAATAATAG
>CAVZUV010000020.1:0-145336 GCA_963778575.1 uncultured delta proteobacterium
AAAAGGGATTTGAAGCAAAAGGCTTTTTCGATCTGATATTGATGGAAACTGGTTACGAAACCTGCACAGTCTACCAGGCTTAGTTGTCTGCGTCCCAAATTCAGCCAGAGTTCATAAACCCGCTGATGGATATCTGCATCTAGCCACCAAATGTCTAATACTCCTAAAATATCCCGAGACCAGAGACTTGCAGCTTCGAACCCAATTTTTTTTCGAAGCAGGTCCGAGGGTCTCCCATACGACATAGCTGGACGTAATTAAGGAAAACTTTTCAGTGAGCAACTTCCGGCCACAGAACAGAGGCTTCCTGGTGATATCGGTCGGAGCGGTCTATAAGGGCATAAAATGCCGAAGTGTCGACATAGATTGTGTTGTTAGCGGAAAGCATGAGGCTGCTGACCTAAGTCTTCACTTGATATGAGAACACATTTGAAAAGAAGTATTCATATATATATTACATTCTTAAAAGTTGACTTTAGAGCAAATAGAAAAGCCGCTTAACCTTCTTTTACTTTTAATTCGGTACTGAAAGCGCCCACGGCTTTGAGGGCTTTTTTCTTTTTGGAGTTCAGCCCTCTGACTCGTTCCGTATATGTCCGGTAAGAGTCTATACTCTCCCGAATGACATGAGACATGGAAATGCCTCTTTCGATAGCAAAGTTCTTAAGCCATTGGATCTGCTCGGAGCGGAGCTGAATTTGAGTTCGAATCATTTCTTTTATGGTTAAATAGCTTGGGGAGTCTCAGTAAAATACGGCGATAGGTTGAGGGTT
The DNA here is from genome assembly GCA_963778575.1 of uncultured delta proteobacterium. GTDB lineage: Bacteria > Desulfobacterota > Desulfobacteria > Desulfobacterales > UBA11574 > UBA11574. The sequence continues at coordinate 774 of CAVZUV010000020.1, forward strand.
TGGGATTTTCAGGAATTTGATCCTGATTTTAGAGGAATAAACCCTGCATTCCAATAATGATAACACTGCATATACATTATGATGTATAATTTCTCAAATTTTTTTGAAAAATTCCAGGGGAGGATATGTGGTGCTTCTCTTTACCATGAATTTTTTGTCCAATAATAATTTAACCATCGCCAACTCGCAGCTCCGCCCCGTGAATTACACCAGGTAAAATCATTTATATTATTGATATAATTATTTTTTTATTTTGTTGTTTCGTTAAAGCGTTGTTTCGTTAAATGATGTGTTGTTTCTCTATCAAACGTTTATGACCCAGTTTATCACTTAACGAATAAATCAATTAACGATACCTGCATTTAACGAATGATTGAATTTAGGAATAATTATTACCAGCAGTAAAAATACAAAACAATCGGTTGATGGTACCATTTTTGGCGTATTTTTTAATACCGCTCAATAGGTAAGAAGTATTAGATTGCTCATTTTCATCCAGTACTTTTTACGTAGATGGTATATCCGAAAGAATACGTCAAAAATCATACTTTTGGCCGATTGCCAAAGGGTGCCTTGACTGTTAATTTGATACCAATTTCAATGTACGAACAGGTTGACAGGGTGTGTTTCTGTTTAATGGAAAACACTGCTTTTGAGTATTTTTAGGCTATTACAAGATTAGCTTGAACTATTTTATCATTTAAATCCTTTCTATCACTAATCTATGTTGATTTAGGGGGCTGCTCCGTTGAACTGCGAGGAAAGACGAAAGATGGATCGGTTCGTTCTGGAACTTCCGGCAGGAATTTCGATAATCGATGAAAGCGGAAAACCGAGAACCTTTAAGGTTGTGACCAGAAATATCTGCGCCGGAGGTGCTTTTCTCCAAACGGACGAACCAGTGTCAGAGAGGACTTGCGTTAAAATAGATCTTATTCTTTCTCTAAATAATCTTCAAGGGATGGAAGCTAAAAGTTCACGTATCGATGTTTCCGGGACCGTGGTTCGAACTGAATCGCAAGGTATGGCGGTCTGTTTTGATAACCTGTATCAAATATCGCCCGTTAACGAATGAAGAGCATTATGTCTCTCACAGAGCTCGCAGAGTTCACAGAGTTAATTTTTGTCTCTCGCCCGCTTCGCTCGAGTTCACAGAGATCGCAGAGTTAAAACATTTTTGGTTTCCGGCAGAGCCGGAAAAAAGATTATTGTCCTTCTCTGTGGACTCTGTGTGCTCTGCGAGAGATTGGTTTTTTAAGTATTTTTCTTTTCCGGCCATAGCCGGAAAAAACAACATCGTCTTTCTCTGTGTACTCTGTGAGCGACAGACTTCTCTGTGTCCCTATAGATACTTGGCTGTCCAAAGCGCCGCTTGAAAACGGCTTTCGACATTTATTTTTTTGTAGATGTTGTAGATGTGTGTTTTGACGGTATGGGTGCTGATGTTAAGCTTGGAAGCAACTTCCTTATTTCTGCACCCCGAGGCCATTAAGAAAAGGATTTCCCTTTCTCTCAATGTCAGATTTCTGGCGGCGGTATGATCAATAAAATTGTTTGAAGAATTATTTTCCAATATGCATTTGGTCAATGTTTTTCTCGAGTACCACAAATCACCTGTCAAAATGGAAGAAATACCTTTGGGAATAATATACAACGGGTCATGATTATAAAAAAGACCTTGAATATTGTTGGCCAACGCCAATTTTTCAATTTCCACTTCAGGATCCACATTACAAAAAGCAAAAAAACACTGGCACGAATTCGTATTTCTCCAGGAATCGATTTCGCTCCAAATTTTTTCCCTATTGATGCCGGTCCAGTCTAAAAGAAGAAACTGCGGCAAATTCTGTTCCTTTTTTTGGACTGGCGTTAAGGATTCCAGCTTTTTAATACATTTTCCGGTAAAACCCGTTTTTTCTTTCAAGAACGAAAACAAAAGATCATTTTGCAGCTTATTGCTACCCACAATGTATATACAGGCCATGGTATCTAAATTTTGTTTGTTTTTTGTACCTTTCAGATGCATAACCTATCTCGTGGAGACCTTAGCGTGCGTTTGGAACGTGTGATTCATCATTTCATGTATCTCTTTTATGGGCCTTGTTTTAACAGTGTATTTTGCGATGATATAATTCAATAGATCCAATTGCATTTCAGAAAGTTTTCCAAAATGCAAACCGCACCTGGACATCTTAATCCGCAAACTTTCATCGAGCATATCGCTTTCAACATCATAAACAACCGTGCACGGTACGTTGAAAAGGTGAAAAGCATTTCCGAAAAAAATATCGACCTGCGATTCCTGTCCTTCGACATCTGATTCAGTAGCCTCACTCAAATAAGAAAAGCCTACTCCTTTTATACTGATGTCATTAACTTTTCCTACTTTTTTAAATCCATTTCTTAATGCAGCGAAAATATTGTCTTTTGCTAAGAATCGGACATACTTTCTCTTTTCAGATTTCATGAATGAAGTGTCCTTGTGCTATTAGAATTTCTGGTAAATGCATTCATCTATTGGCGTCCTCAATTTTTGTTCATTAAGGGTGTTATGGCAGTATTTGGAGGATTGAGGTCCTATGGATTAAAAAAATTAAAATTAATTTTATCTCTTATTAGTAAATCATTTAATTGTCAAGAAGGGTATTGGGAGGGATACACTGGGTATGGTCACTACCTATTAATGAGTTGCAATATGAAAGGCTTCGGATAATATATTCTTTGATTTTCGATACTTGACATCTATTCGTTTGATCTTTGCCATCTCGTATGAAACTATGCCTGCCGAGGTTTCTTCTTTGATCAAAACGGTGCCTTGCGCTCAGTTGCTGGGCCGTTGTCTGACTTTTGCTCGCCCTGTTAAATTCTTCAAGAAAGAACAGCGAAGCGAATTTAACCAAGGGGCCTTACCCTCCTATTTGAATTCGGATTTCAAATAGGAGACAAGATTAACCTTGGAATTTTGAATTTTGAGTTTTCTGCGAATATTTTTTCGATGGGTTTTAACGGTGTGCAATGAAATATTGAGCATGTCCGCAATCTTTTGACTGGTCAGCTCATTTTTAATCATCACCGCCACACGCATCTCGTGCTCGGTCAAAGGCGGATAAATGTTGTATTTTAAGTTTGAATCAGAAATAATCTCATTTAGATAGTGTGCCAGCACTTCCAAATCGGCCAGCCGTTTCCGACAATATACATCTTTTTGAAGTCCTTTTATGATCGGCATTATTTTGGTATTGACTGCTTGAGATACTCTTTTCTCCAACGTATCCTTTTCTATGTCGATATTCCTAGCTAAAACCGATAACGCCTGATTTACCTCAAAAAGTTCTGTATTTAATCTTTCCAGGGTTGATTTACGTTGAGATAGTTCTTGTTCACTACGTTTTATTATTTTAAGTGCGTTATCCAGTTCTGCCGTGCGTTCTTTAACCCGTTGATCAAGTTCATCGTGAGCTTTTTGTAATTTTTCCTGCATCTCTTTTTTGTAAAGCGCCACTTCAACGGCCGCTTTGATTTCGCGGTCTTGAAACGGTTTCAAAAGATAGCCAAATGGTTCGACCTGCTTGGCTCTTTCGATGATTTTATCTTCTGAAAAGGCCGTTAGAAAAATTACCGGAATATTGAGTTCGGCTTTCATTATTTTTGCCGCTTCGATACCGTCCACTTTATCAGGTATCATCACATCCATCAGCACAATGTCCGGTTTGAAACGCCTGGCCTTCTCTACGGCATCTTCTCCGGAATAGGCGATAGCCGGCACATCGTAGCCCATTTTCGCCAACCGCTTTTTAAGTCTCAGCGAAATAACGGCTTCGTCCTCCACGACAAGTATTTTGTAAGTACGATTCTCAGTCATGCCGGCCTCATATCCAAATTTCGATTATTCACCGCAAAGTCGCAGAGAGCGCAAAGGAAAGAGTATTTCCCCTTTGCCGTTGAGAGGACGGCAAAAGGAAAAAATCAATTGCTATGCAATATTTTTTGGGCTTTAAATGCCCGCGGGGCTCGATTCTTATTGTTTTCCGTCCTCTCAACGGAAAACAATAAAATTAATATCCTCTGCGTCCTCTGTGGCTCTAATGAGCGAAGCGAATGGGCGGTGAACTGTTATATTCTAATAAATGTTCATGCATCATTCAGATATTGAATTCGATGCTGATGTCGGTTCCGTCGTCGTTGTTGAACTGTATCTCTCCCTTCAATTGGCCGGCTACCAGATGTTTGACCAATTCAAGCCCCAATGAGCCGTCAGGTTTAATATCTCCTCTTTCCGGTATGCCCCTGCCGTCATCTTTGACGCTCAGCCGAACAATCGTTTCATTTAATTTTAGAATTGATATCAGGATCTTTCCCTGCGCTCTGTCTGCAAAGGCATGTTTTAAGGAATTTGTAATCAATTCATTTAAAATCAGCGCACAAGGGATGGCATGTCGTATCGACAGATAAACCTCGGAAGGTTCTATTGTCAGCTCGACATTCTTTTCTCTACCGTAGAGAAATCGAAGATTTTCCGCCAGATCTTCGGCATGCTTTACCATATTGATGCTGTCAATCCGATCGCTTTGATAAAGCTGGGAATGAATCATTGACATGGAATGAATCCTGGATCTGGAACTGCGCAACACATTCTGGACTTCCTTGTTATCGCTGGCCATGCTGCTCATATCAAGAAGGCTGGAGATGATTTCGAAATTATTTTTTACCCGATGATGTATTTCGCTTAACAGCAATTCTTTATCTCTTAAAGATGCTGCCATTTGTTGTTCTGTTATTTTTCGATCAGTAATGTCCCTGATTGCGGCAATATACACATTCCTGCCTTGATGATCGAAGATATTGGCCGTAATTTCTACGGGAAAAATCTTTCCATTTTTCTTTTTATGATATCGTAAAGGGATATATTCCTGTCGTTCTTGTGTGGCTTTGGATGTTTTATCGGGTTCGGCTGAAAAATCCGTGTTTTTCATGCCCTGTATTTCTTCCTTGCTGTATCCGTAAAGCTTGATAAACGCACGATTGACGTCAAGCAGTTCCCCGGTCTCTATATCCACCAAGACCAGTGCATCGGATTCCATATCAAATAATTTTCGATATTTTTCTTCATTTTCCAGCAGCGCATTTTGAGCTTGCTTTCGCTCTTCGATTTCTGCCCTGAGTTTGGAATGCGTATTATTGAGTCTTTCTGCTAACTTGTTAAAATTTTGTGTCACTTCCGCAATCTCATCTCTGCCTTTGATCTCAATACGTTTGATTTCCAAATCCTCGCTTTGTCCGCGGCTTTCTAAAAGATGGCGGGTGATTTCACCTAAACGATCCGTAATGACAAATTTAAAAACAAACACCAGAGATGCACTGAGAAGTAAAATGAGTATCCCTAAAAATCCGGTATTTTCGAGCTGTTTATTCCACAACATCTTTTTAACCGTATCACTGGGGATGGCAATGGTATCGATACCCACCACTTCTCCGAGCGAACGATTAAACGATGCATTGGGGCCATACCGCTTAATCAAGCCATGTGGCGCATCAGACGGGTTCCCATGACAACGCAGACATGACCTTTGCATTCGCATGGCATTGAACATCGCAAGATATTTCTTTCCATCAATATCAATATAACCCCTCCGGGTCGTATCTCCAGGATTATCGTTAAAATAGCGGATCATATTCAGTTCTTCAGCACCTGCCTGATTAACAGGATTTCTCGGGTTGTCGGCGGAAAATTTGAGGATGAAATTCGGAAATTTTTTTTGGACCTTTTCAAATATTTTACGGCTCACAAAACTGGTGGACATGGTTTCCGGGATAAATTCGCCTTCTTCAACCAGATCAAACATCAAGGGTCGAATCGTTTCAGCCACATATTGACGGATGGCAAGATTAAAATTCAAGGCAAGGCTCAATTCTTGGAAGGTTAAATTTTCAATGTTTGAATTCACCATGTTGCGAGTTTTGCCGATCAATATTGCTGAGAATATCAATACACTTGTTCCAATAAATATTAACAGCTTGAGTTTAATACTTTTCATCTCTCTCCCTACATCGTTGGTATGTAGTTAGTGTCCATCCATAAATGGTCTTTTTGCCCGATCTCGGCGTTATGCTCAAAGAATAATCCGCCCGAGGCGGATAAATCCTCGAAATATCAACTATATGCCTGTGGTTATTTTTTTCGCATGCCTTGATCTCGAACAAAAATACCCATTTATGGATGGACACTAGTTATAAACAATTGAATTTAAGCTAAAAATATTTAAAAAGTCAATATTGATTTTTGGCGCATTAAATATGTAGAAAAAATACCTAAGTTCTGACCGCATTTCTTTCTGATTTAAGGAGTTAGATGTTTAAACAGAAAAAGCGGCCGGAACTTATTCGGTATTTTTTATACCTGTATCCTACCATATAATTCAGGATTGACATTTATCGAAAATAAGGTAGACTTAAATAATTGCAGGAAAGCCGGTTTCCTCAGCCGGCAATTCAATTTCCTGCATTTTTTATGTAGATCAGGGTTGAGATCGTTTAGATGGTTAAGTTGGTTCGTATTCCAAACGTTCTTAACGATCCAAATTTATCCTGTTAAATTTTTCGAAGAAAACGATTGGAGCGAATTTAACCGGGACGTTCTTAACGATTCTAACGATCTCAACGATCCCAAGGCCTAATGACACACACAGACGACCACAAATGCAAAATGTTTTCCATGATCAGAATCTTGAGAAAAATGTTTCTGGACAGCCCCGACAAGTCGCAGATTAGATTAAACGGAGAATGCCAAAACTGTAAAAAAGAGATGTCTGTCGATATCGTTCCCACGCCCAGGGGGTTCGGCGTTCTCGGCGGCGTGCTGACCGACATGACGCCTGATCGACGCTATCGCCTGCTGTGCCCGAAATGCCACACAAAAGCCAATCAAAAACAGATGACAGACGACGGATGACGGATGACGGATGATAGACATCAGATGGCAGACGACGGATGACGGAAGACTTTCTGCAAGCCTTTCAGTTGATTGGTTAAATCGTTAAATGGTTAATCGGCATAGAGCAGAGGGCATGGAGATAGAAGGTAAGAAGGTGAGAAAATCAGAAGGTTAGTTTTTTTCTCACCTTCTCACCTTCTCAACTTCTCACCTTCTAATTTTCCGATCTCTGACTTCCGACTTCCGACCTCTGGTCCTTCGTCCTCAGTCCTCCGTCCTCTGCCATCTGTCCTCTGGTCCTTCGCCTTCCGTCATCCGTCATCTGTCCTCTGTTGTCCGTCATCTGTCCTCTGTTGTCCGTCTCTGCCATCTGTCCTCTGGTCCTTCGCCCTCTGCACCATTGACACAGTGCCCTGATTTTTGGTAAAAAAATATGGTGTTTCTTTTCGAATAACCAATAACCGATAACCAATAACATCAATTGAGCGCTTTTTGCTCAATTGACGCTAAATCATGGGGCATCCCAATGTTGATGGCCAAAGAAATCAATTGTTCGGCGTTTAAAAGCCTTCTGGACTATCTTCGGAAACACCATGGTGAACATTCGGTCAGACAGGCGCTCGACGGCCTGGTGAATAATGAAACGTATCTGATTGCAGATAAAAACAATCCGTCGAAGGTTGTTCCGGTTCAGGAATATCACCTGAACGATTTTGCCTACTGGGTTTCCAATGAATTCTCTTTGGCCCTGTTTGCCAATTCAAAAAAAATCATCGGCGATTCCAATTCCCTTGCCAAGATTGCAGAAAACTCCCTCGAACATTTTTTTTCAAAGAAAAGCATCCTTTTTTTAAGCAAGGTACTCGATGTAAGACAGATTTCGAAGCAGGTCGCCAGAATCAATAATCGCTTCAACAGGACCAAAACTGTAAAACTGTCCGAATTGACCCCCCACAGGGCTGTATTTCAAATTCACTACCATCCGAACTTCCGCACGACAAAGGATATTTGCAACTGGAACCTTGGGGTCTATATCGGAACCGTGAAAATGGCGGGAGGACGCGATGTCGTCGGTAAAGAAATCCAATGCGTTCTGAACGGCGACGAGTTTTGTGCCTTTCAACTGACCTGGAAAAAAGAAGCATCTTTCATCAAGCGACTTTACAGATCCCTGATGAAGCTCATCACCAGCGATTTGATTGCCGAATATGAGACCATTTTAACCGAACGGGAGCATTTGATCGACCATCTCAAGGAATCGGAATTGAAACTTCAAGGGTACCGGGCCGAACTCGAAAGACGTGTCGCAGAGCGCACCGAAAAACTTACACGGGCGAACATTTTTTTAAAAAAAGAGATCACCGAACGCATACGAGCGGAACAGGAGTTGACAAGATCGCTTCGGGAAAAGGAACTGTTGGTCAAAGAGATTCATCATCGGGTGAAGAATAATCTTCAGATCATTTCGAGTCTGCTGGACATGAGAAGTACGAGGATCCGAGACCCGGAAACGTGTAAAGTACTGGAAGATGCTCAGGCCAAAATATATAATATGGCCCTCATCCACACGCAACTGTATCAGAGCCAACCCTTTGATCGAATCAACATGAGCCGCCACGTCGAGGATCTGTCCAACTATCTGCTGGAAGTTTATGCCCCTATGAACAACATGATTGAGCCGATAATCGATTGCACGAATGTTTTTCTCCCGGTCACCCAGGCGATTCCCTGTGCAGTCATTATCAATGAACTGTTATCGAATGCTTTTAAGCATGCGTTTACCGATTGCCAAAAGGGAAAAGTTGAAATTTACATGAAAAATTCAAATAATGACCGGGTTTTCATAAAAATTAAGGATAACGGTATCGGCATCCCAAAAGAGATGGATATAAAAAAATTAGACAGTTTAGGATTGAAATTGGTTGCAAATCTGGTTCAAATACAACTAAAAGGAAAGATGGAGATTCGAGGCGATCACGGGACCGAGGTGACCATTACATTCTGAGAGACCTTTGTAAAACGCCCCTTTTTGCCCAATCCGCCGGAGGCGGACAAGTTTCTGCGCCTGCCCCGTGAAATGCGAAGCCTATTTCTCTGGGGTCAGGCTCAAATTTTAATCCTCGAAATACTCAATGTATTCCTGTGGTTAAAATTTTCGCCTTTCTTGAACTTGAACAAAAATGAGCATTTTTCAAAGGTCTCTCCGGATATTTTGTATTTTTATCGCGAAGCGATGACACCCTTTTTCTCTGCGAGGTCCGCAGAGAAAACTGTCTGCGTGGGTCTGTGTGAGTCTGAGGCTAATTATTTTTTCTCTGTGAACTCTGTGCCTCGAATGAGCGAAGCGAGTGGGCGGTGAAAAAAAGAAAGGCAGAAAACATGGCCAAAATAATGGTTGTAGACGATGAAGCGATCATAACGATGCAGTTGAAAGAGAACCTGACGGCAATGGGATATGATGTTGTCGGAATTGGTTCCAGCGGCGAGGAGGCTATTGAGTTATCCAACAAGCTGCATCCGGATCTGATTTTGATGGATATCGTGATGTCCGGTAAAAAAGACGGGATCGATGCCGCTGAGATCATCCAAAATAATCTTGAAATCCCCATCATTTTTATCACCGCTTTCGGGGAGGAGCATTTTTTGGAAAGAGCAAAGGTGCTGGAGCCGTACGGCTATATTATGAAGCCGCTTCGAAAACAGGAAATAAAAGGTGCCATTGAAATAGCCCTTTATCGCGCACAAATGCAGCAGCGCCTCAAAGACAGTGAAGGCATGTTCAATGCCATGCTGCAGTCCATCGGCGATCATGTGAACATGATGGACAAAGACCTGAACCTCATTTGGGCCAATGAGGCCACAAAAAATGCTTTCGGCAATGATATCATCGGCAAAAAATGTTACGCGGTATTTCATCAACGAAAAAAACCCTGCAAACCATATCCCTGCCATGCCATTCGAACATTCAACACCGGCGAGGTTCACCACCAGCAAACAAAAGTAGCCAAGGATGACGGCTCCACATTGACATACTATTGCACGACAAACGTGGCCTTGAGAGACGGATCCGGAAAACCGAAAGCCGTCATAGAAGTGTGTCAGAACATCTCGGAGCATGCGCGATTGGAGCGGGAGCTTCAAGAATCCAAAGATCAGCTCGAACGCAAAGTTGTTGAACGAACCAAACAGCTTGAAACCAAAACAAAACATCTCGAAGAAGTCAACACGGCGCTGAAAGTATTATTGAATAAACGGCAGGAAGATAAAAAAGAATTGGAAGAAAATGTGCTGACCAATGTAAAAGGTCTGGTCTTGCCGTATATCGAAAAAATAAATAAAACACCACTCAGTGAACAACAAAAGACGTTCCTTGATATTATCGAAACAAATATCGAAGAAATCATCTCCCCGTTTTATAAAAAACTGATCCTGAGATATTGCAACCTGACCCCCACGGAACTCAATATCACCAGCCTGATCAAAGACGGGAACACCACCAAACAAATTGCAAAAATTTTGAATATATCTTCAAAAACCGTGGACACTCACCGGAAAAATATCCGGAGAAAAATCAGCATCGAAAATAAAAAAATCAATCTGAGATCCCATCTGCTGAATCTGCACTGACGGAAACCGAAAATCAGAAATGAGGAAAGAGGAAAGAGAACAGAGCAAGGACATAGCATAAGACAGAGGGAAACAGATGGAAAAGGGGAGTTTTGCCGCTCTGGTCACCTCTGGAGCCGCACATTCTAAGGATTCCGTATTCCTGCCGAATGCGGATAAACTTCAATAGAATGATGGACAACTAATGACAGACAACCCGTCCTTTGCCATCTGCTCTATCGCCTCTCCCCTCTTCCCTCTTTTCTCTTTTCTAATTCCTCTTTCCTTTTCATTTCAGAGCCAGCTTCGCCACCGACTCGATATGACAGGTATGCGGAAACATGTCCACCGGCTGCACTTCGAGCACCCGGTATCGTTCTTTCAACAGGCTGAAATCCCTGGCCATGGTCGCGGGATTGCAGGACACGTAAACAATTCTTTCCGGCGCGGATTCCAGAATCCGTTGGACCACATCCTTGTGCATCCCCGCCCTCGGCGGGTCGATGATCATGACGTCTGCCGCGGCAACGCGTTCGGCAATCCCTTTGTTAATGTCTCCATGGATAAACCGGCAATTGGAAATGCCGTTTATGCGACAGTTGTTCTCGGCGTCTTTTACGGCGCTTTCGGCAATTTCCATACCCGTCACTGTTTTTGCCGAATTGGATATAAATATGGCGATGGCCCCTGTGCCGCTGTAAAGATCCACCACCGTTTCATTGCCCGAAAGGTCCGCATACTTCAGGACGGTTTCATATAATTGCCGGGCACCCAGGGTGTTGGTCTGGAAAAAGGAGTTTGCCGATATTTCAAATTCGAATGGGCCGATTTTATCCCTGATGCCGTTGGATCCGGAAAGCAATATTTCATATTCTCCCACGGCGATACCGGCTTTGCGCGACGTGATGTTGTTCACCACGGATATGATTTGCGGATAGGTGTTGACCAGCCAATCGGCCAGCGGCTGAACGATTTTTCGATCTTCCTTGGCGGTAATCATGTTGACCATCCATTGGTCATACGCCTCGGAATGTCTCAACATCACAAAGCGCCAGAAGCCGGCATGACTGCGGAGCCCGTAGACCGGCACCCCCGATGTCCGGATAAATTGTCGGACGTCATCCAGAATGCGATTGCCGAGTTTGGGCTGAAGCCAGCACACCCTCGTGTCGATGACCTTGTAAAACGTTCCCGGTACATGGAGCCCGAGGGCGAAATCCCGGTCCACATCCGGCATGTCCATTTCATCGGGCAGAAGCCACCTGCGGTCGGAACATGAAAATTCCATCTTGTTCCGGTATTCGAATATTTTGTCCGAAGGGATCGTCGGATGCACCGGCACATCCCGGATCATGCCGATCCGTTCGATGGCATCTTTCACATGTTGCTGTTTGTATTCGATCTGCTTGTCGTAATTTAAAAATTGCCATTTGCAGCCGCCGCAAAATCCGCTGTAGATGCACGGGGCTTTTACCCTGAACGGCGACAATTCAATGATCGTCTCGATCCGGGCCTCGGCATACTGCTTTTTTCTTTTAACAATGCGTGCAACAACCCGATCCATGGGAACCGCCTGCTCGACAAAAACAGCCAGGCCGTCGACCTTTGCAATCCCTTTGCCGCCAAAGGCGATTCCCGTAATATCCAGCTCTAAAATTTGTCCTTTTTTAATGTTCATGAACCTTTCCAAAGTCTCCCGCAAAGCGCACAGATCAGAGGTCGGAAAAGGCAGAAAATCAGAAGATCAGAAGGTCGAGAAAGTCAGAAGATCAGAAAGCAAGAGGTCGAAGATCGGATTGTCTGTCAGTTCTGTTAACTGCCTGCATTCGTCTGACATCCGAGCGAAGCGGTCGGCTATTTCCATCGGCCCTTTGCCCATGAAAAGCCCAATACAATTTCCCAGCTCTGCGAACTCTGCGGGCTCTGCGAGAGAAAAAAATCGCCCTCAAAAAAAACCCTGAACCTTGAACCCAGAACCCTTAACCTTCTATTGAAAAATATCACGATCCATGAAATAATCCAACCATGAAACTCATTCATATCTCGTTTACATCAGACGGGCTCCGGTTGAAGGGGACCCTTCACATGCCGGATACCCACCTGCCGGCGGTTGTCATCGGCTCCCACGGGCTGCTCAGCAACAGCAATTCCCCCAAGCAGATTGCCCTGGCCCGGGAATGCAATGCCCACGGTATCGCCTATTTCAGATTCGACCATCGCGGCTGCGGCCGGAGCGACGGTGTTTTTAAGGAAGTCACCTCTTTAAAAGCTCGCCGCAATGACCTGATCAGCGCCGTGAATTTCATTCAACGGCGGGAGGATATCGGAAACCGGATCGGGCTTTTTGGAAGCAGTATGGGCGGAGCCGTCTGTATATCCGTGGCGGATTCCCTGGATATCGATGCTTGGGTCGTCTATGCAGCCCCTGTGCGAAGCAGCGCCATCGCTTCGGCCCTGAAAAAATCCGAAGACGTTGACAGACTCAACCCATTGCTGGATCAGCATCAACTGCAATGGGATATTTCAGACCAACTCAAGGATCTTCATCACATTTTCGTGCTGCACGGTGATTCCGACCTCATTGTGTCCCCTTCCAATGCTCATGAGATCTACACGAAATCCAGCCATCCCAAAAAGCTGATCATTCAAAAAGGCGGGAATCACGGCATGAGCAACAAAAAACATCAGATCGATTTTCTGAAGGATGCGGTAAGCTGGTTCAAAGAATGGTTAATTTGTTGAAGTTTTATTTGGGTTCGCTTCGCTCGCTGGGCGCAGCCCTAAAATTTATGATCTGCGAAAATCCCCAAAATCCGTGTCATCCGTGTTCTATTCTTTGAGCTTTGAGCTTTCAGCTTTGACTATAAGTTCACGGCGAAGCATATCCAGCGCCTTGACGGCAAAAACCATTTTATTTCTCGACCGGGTGTTCAATGGATAAATAAACCGGTATCCTTGGGCTGATTTTCCATCGGCAAGGCCGATGCAGACCAGTCCCACGGGTTTTTCATCGGTACCCCCATCGGGTCCGGCAATGCCACTGGTGGCAAGTCCGTAATCGGATCCGGCAATACGCCTCACCCCTTGGGCCATCTCCCTGGCGGTTTCTTCATGCACGGCCCCCAAGCGTTCAATAATTTCGGATGATACCCCCAGCACGTTCTTTTTGGCCTCGTTCGAATAGGTCACGCCTGAAAAAAGAAAATAATTTGAACTGCCCGGCACATTGGTCAGCATATGGGATATGAGACCGCCGGTGCAGCTTTCGGCCACGGCCAGCGTTGCCTTTTTTTGAAAAAGAAGCCGCCCCACTACCGCTTCCATGGGACTACCGTCCATGGAAAACACATAGTCCCCGATTTTATCCAAAACAGCCTCGGCTGCTGCGGCCGCGTATTGACGCAGCGTTTCTTTGTTTTTCCCCCTGCCATAAAGCTTGATCTGGATTTCCGGGAATTTCGCCCGAAATCCCAAGGTTATTTCCGGAAACATCTCTGCGATGCCCGCGACCTTTTCGGCAGCGGCAGACTCGGTTAAACCGAATGTTGAGATGGTCTGGGTCAGGTTGAAATCCGTGCCGGGGCCCCGAAATTTCTCCAATCGGGGAAGCACGGTGTCTGAAAGCATTTTGTGCATTTCAGCGGGAACCCCCGGCAAAAAGAAAAACATGCAGCGATTGATTTTCAAAACAAATCCAGGGGCGCTCCCCATTGGATTGACGATGGGTTCGGCCCCCAGAGGCAGCATGGCCTGTTTTTTATTGGATCCAAGCATCAGGCGCTGCCGGGATTTGAAAAAGCGTTCCATACTTTCGAGCGCGGACCGGTTCAGTGTCAGGTCCACGCCGGCCGATTTCGCGGCTGCCAGGGCGGTGATATCGTCTGATGTGGGGCCCAGACCGCCGGTCACCAGGGCGGCTTCGGCCCGGCCGCCGATCTCATGAAGAACGGATGCGATATGATCCGTGTTGTCGCCGACACACGTATGCCTGACGACACTGAAACCGTTTTCCAAAAGCACCTGTGCAATATGCGTCGAGTTGCTGTCAATCACCGCTCCGGTTCGTATTTCGTCTCCGGTGATGAGTATTTCGATGTGCATGATGTTCGTTATGACCGTTCCGGGTTCTATGTTCAAAGGTTCAGGGTTGTAAAGCCGAGTGCAGAGGGCATGGAGCATAGGGCATAGGGCATAGCGTTTCTGTCTGCGATTTCCGACCTCTGAACTCCGATCGTCTGCCCTCTGCCTTTATTCGTCCATCATCCGAACGAAACAGTCGTCTCTCCGTCCTTCGTCCTCCACCCCATGCTCTATGCTCTCTGCCCTATGCTTTCCGACCTCCGACCTCTGGCTTCTGTCCTTCTGGTTCTCCGCCCTCCGTCCTCCGTCCTCTTGCTTTCTTACCTTCTTATCTTCTAACCTTCTGATCTTCTGTCCCTATGCTCTCTGCCCCATGCCCTCTGCCACCTTTCCTTCTCACTTCTGATCTTCTGACCTTCTCAACCACTCTCTCTCAGGTCACTATAAATGGATCGAACCTGCCGGCACATTTTTTCAAACTGATCCGGATAAAGTGACTGGGCGCCGTCGCTTAAAGCCTCTTCAGGTGCATGATGCACCTCGACCATCAGCCCGTGAGCGCCGACGGCTACCGCGGCCCGGGCCAGAGGAATCACCTGGTCCCGTTGTCCCGCGGCATGGCTGGGGTCGACGATAATCGGCAGATGGCTTTCTTTAACTACGACGGAAACAGCGGAAAGATCAAGTGTATTTCGGCTGTGATGAACAAACGTCCGCACGCCTCTTTCACATAAAATGACCTGTGAGTTTCCGCCTTCCATAATATATTCCGCGGCCATGAGCCATTCGTCGATGGTCGCCGCCATGCCTCTTTTAAGCAAAACCGGTTTGCTAACTTTGCCGGCTCTTCTCAATAAACTGAAATTCTGCATGTTCCGCGTGCCGATCTGGATGACATCGGCATATTCCGCCACGAGATCGATCTTTTCAAGATCCATCACCTCGGTGACCACCGGCATCCCGATTTCCCGGCGAACCTTGGCAAGAATCTTCAACCCCTTTTCTCCAAGCCCTTGAAAGGAATACGGCGACGTACGGGGCTTAAAAGCGCCGCCCCTGAAGAGGTGTGCACCGCTGCGCCGGACATGCTCCGCGATGGTCAGGGCCTGGTATTCGC
Organism: uncultured delta proteobacterium; assembly: GCA_963778575.1. Classification (GTDB taxonomy): domain Bacteria; phylum Desulfobacterota; class Desulfobacteria; order Desulfobacterales; family UBA11574; genus UBA11574. The sequence goes on from CAVZUV010000020.1 coordinate 16,508, forward strand.
TTTCAACAGCACATGGACCGGCAATAATCGTCAGGTTCGAGCTGCCGACGAATACATCCCCCACCTGAACGACGGTGTCTTCAGGTTTAAATTCACGGCTGACAAGTTTGTAGGGCCGTGTCACATGTATGGCATCCTTGACTCCCGGTAGCCCTAAAAACGACGACCCGTCAACATGCCCTTTATTGTTCAAAATGCCGATGGACATCCGTTCACCCCCGGGAATGGGACGCGCCGTAAACCCCCGCTGTTGAATGGCAGCGATAACAGCGTCGATTTGTTCCTGTGTTGCCTTTTTATCCATTACAATGAGCATGATCTTTCCTCCTCGTGGTCGTTTGTCACGGGTCATTTTTTAATTATAGGACACAGATGGCACGGATTTTATGGATTTTCGCGGATGACATATCAATTTGTGTTCACGCTGCTCACAATTGAGGCGATCGCCCCAAGTAGGTTGAGCGAAGCGAACTCATTTTAAGTATCCGCGCAAATCCGTTCAATCCGTGTGATCCGTGTTCCATAAGTTTTAAGTTTTTCAGGCTTTCATGTTAAGGTAAAAGAGGCAAAAAAAAACCGCAGGCTTCGAGGTGCCCGCGGTTTTTGATTGTTTTTTATTTAAACAAATTCAGCCTGATTCGAACCGGCCGGCACACTCCTTTCCTCCGGTGATCCACCACCAGCGCCAAAAATAAGCTTGTCGGGTTGAATGTTTCATGAGCCTGACCATTTGTAGATGGACACTAACTGAATGGTTCCGAGTTTCCCGTTCAACCTTGAACGTTACACCGAATTTAAACAAGATCCTCTGACTTCCGACTTCTGGTCCTTCGCTTTCTGACCTCAGACCTCTGACTTCCGACTTCTGGTCCTTCGCTTTCCGCCCTCTGTCCTTCAATCCGACGCTAAAGCTACCGAAATGCATGCCGTCTTGTCAAGAAAATTTTCAAGTGAGTGATAGATAGTGTCCATCCATAAATGGTCTTTTTGCCCAATCTCTTCGTTATGCTCAAAAAATAATCCTCGGAATATCAACTATATGCCTGCGGTTATTTTTTTCGCATGCCTTGATCTTGAACAAAAATCCTCATTTATGGATGGACACTAGATAAAACTATTGACAAACATTTCCGATAAAGAGTATGGTTTTTTCAATCAGGCAAAGAAACAAAAATGGCAGCATACAGACATAAAATTTTAAATATCGAAGCAAATTGCTGGTGGTGGTGGCAACTCCATTGCAACGGGTTCGCCCCAGGGACTTAAGCCGCCGGCATATCGCATTCATCACTTTTCAAAGGACCATGGGCAAATAAACCCACGGTCCTTTTTTTTAGGTTTCAAAAAGGCCGTGGAAGTTTTCACGGCTTTTTTTATGTAAAATTCACCACAGAGGCACAGAGTTCACAGAGAATTAAATATTTTGATTGGCCGGGAGACGGCGGCAAATCAAAACCTATCTGCTATTTCATGACACAGCGGTTTTGTCCAATCGTCGTCTCCCGATTGGATAAAAAATAAACTACTCTGTGTCCTCTGTGCCTCTGTGGTGAATTTTATATTCAATGTTTTTCGCAATAACGTAGAAAGGAACATCCATGCTGATCAATGAATTTCCGGACATTGTTGAATTTCGAAACCAGGCAAAAACAGCCAACGTGATTCCGGTTTGTGCAGAGATGCTGGCGGACACGGAAACACCGGTTTCCCTTCTGAGGAAAATATATAAAAGCAACCCCTCGGCTTTTCTCTTTGAAAGTGTCGAGGGGGGGAAAGATGGGGGAGATACAGTTTCCTGGGCGTTTCCGCCAGAACGCATATACGGATATATCCGCAATTTGTGGAAATCTGTGAAAACAGCTCCCGTAAACAGATCGACCACCACAATGATCCGCTTTCCGTACTCAGGACCCTCATCAACCGATTCACGCCGGCCCAGGTTTCCGGACTTCCGAGGTTCTGGGGCGGGATGGTGGGTTATTTCGCTTACGAAATGGTATCATTTTTCGAATCCATCCCCAATCTGTTGCCGGAAAACAAGCCGCTGGCGCACTTCATCATACCGGATGAGCTGTTGATATTTGATAATATCCGGCACACACTGGTCCTGGTGGTCATTGCTTTTCCTGAGAAAAATGAGGATCCCGACCCTGTCTTTCATTCGGCGACCTCTCGTTTGAAATTGCTGATGGCGCGGATGAAACAGCCGGCGCCTGAAGATGACCCCGTGGATGATGAAACCAACAGGGTGCTCGAATGCTCAGGGGAGGCGGATGATTTTCGCCGGCTCGTGGTAAAGGCAAAAGAGTATATCCGGGCCGGGGACGTGATCCAGACCGTCATCTCAAAACCCTTTAACTGTTCTTTTGCTCCCGACCCCTGGACCCTTTATCGGACCCAGAGATTTATCAACCCTTCGCCGTATCTCTTTTTTCTCGGTCTCGGCGACATCACCCTTATTGGTTCCTCTCCCGAAACCATGGTGCGTCTGGAAAACCGGATTGCCACGCTCCGCCCCATTGCCGGCACCCGTCCCAGAGGAAAAACCGAGCAGGAAGATCGATCCATGGCCAACGAACTCCTTGCCGATGAGAAAGAACGGGCCGAACACCTGATGCTGGTGGATTTAGGCCGGAACGACCTGGGCCGTGTTGCAGAGGTGGGAACCGTTCAGGTCACGGATTTAATGATTGTGGAACGGTATTCCCACGTCATGCATCTGGTGTCCAATATATGCTGCGATCTGAAATCCGGATTTGATGCCCTGGATCTGTTTCGGGCGACCTTTCCGGCAGGTACGCTTTCCGGAGCCCCGAAAATCAGGGCCATGGAAATCATTGCAGAGCTCGAACAAATCCCCAGAGGTCCCTATGGCGGCGCCGTCGGGTATATTTCGTTTCACGGAAACATGGACATGGCCATCACCATCCGGACAGCCTGTATTGAAGACAACCTGCTCACGGTTCAGGCCGGAGCCGGTATTGTTGCCGATTCGGATCCGGAACGGGAAAGACAGGAGACCGTTAATAAGGCCAAGGCCATGCAGAAAGCGCTGGAACTGCTTTCGAGGAGGAACAAGTCAGGAATTGGGAAATAGAAAAGAGGAAAGAGGCAGGGTCTGCGGCCGTTGGAGGCATGAGGACCAGAGGACAGATGGCGGAGGACGGAGGACAGAAATTAGGAAAGAGACGGGACTATGGATGGGTTGTCTGTCGTCCGTCGTCTGCCGTCCGTCATCTGCCTTCATTCGTCCATCGTCATAGCGAAGCGGTCTTCCCTCAGGGGCGCAGGCCCTACGGGCCGGAGGCCATCTTCCATCGGTTTCCCTATGCCAATTAAACGATCTAAACGATCTAAACGTTCATAAGGAGAAGACACGATGATCATTATGATCGACAACTATGATTCATTTACGTATAATCTGGTGCAGTATATGGGCCAGATCGGGGCTTCGGTCAAAGTTGTGCGGAACGATGCCGTCTCTCTGACGGATCTTGATTCATGGAACCCCAGGGGAATCGTCATATCACCCGGACCCGGGCGCCCGGAAACAGCCGGTATTTCTCTGTCCGTGGTGAAACATTATTCCGGCAAGATTCCCATCCTCGGCGTATGTCTCGGCCACCAGGCCATTGGCGCCGCCTTTGGCGGGAAGGTGGTTGCCGCCAGGAATCTCATGCATGGAAAAACATCCATGATCCACTCCGACGGGAAAATGATATACCAGGGAATTCATAATCCCTTCGAGGCCATGCGGTATCACTCCCTGGCGGTTTCCAGGGAATATCTTCCCGAATGCCTTGAAATCAGCTCCGAATCGGATGACGGAGAAATCATGGGCCTCCGGCACAAGGATCATCCCTTTACAGAAGGCATCCAGTTTCATCCGGAATCGATCATGACCCGGGTGGGAAAGCGCCTGTTGAGGAACTTTTTGAACCAATCAACCATTTAACCAATCATCATTCAACCATCATAAATCATCAATCCAAAGGGGAAAGGATCGACGATGTTTAAAGCAAATCTCAGCAAAATCATACAGAAAAAAAATCTGAATGAAGAACAGATGTCTCAGATGATCACCGATATTTTTTCCGGAAATATCACCGATGCGCAAATCGGTGCAATGATGGCGGCTTTGGCCACAAAAGGAGAGACTTTCGAGGAACTGGCCGGTGCGGCCCGCGCCATGCGACGAAAAGCCCTTCGCATCCAGACATCGGCTGCAACGGTTGTCGACACCTGCGGCACCGGCGGGGACGGCGCACATACATTTAACATTTCGACCACCACCGCATTTGTGGTGGCGGGATGTGGTGTCACGGTGGCCAAACACGGCAACCGCTGCGTTTCGAGTCAATGCGGGAGTGCGGACCTTCTCGAGGCCCTGGGTGTAAAACTCGATACAGACCCGGAAATCGTGGAAGAGGCGGTCCAGGATATCGGCATCGGCTTTCTTTTTGCGCCCATGTATCACAGCGCCATGAAATATGCCGCCAAAGCAAGAAAGGAAGTGGGACTGCGGAGTATTTTCAATATGCTGGGACCGCTGACAAATCCTGCCGGCGCCAATTGCCAGCTTCTGGGGGTTTATGCGCCAGAGCTGACCGAAATGTTTGCCCATGCCCTGCATTTGCTGGGTGCAAAAAGATCGCTTGTGGTTCATGGTCATGATGGATTGGATGAAATTTCGGTTTGTGCGCCGACCCGTGTTTCAGAACTTAAAGACGGTCTGATTCGGACATACGACATATATCCCGAAACATTTTTCGGTCAATTGGCGAACCCTCAAGACCTTTTAGGGGGTGATCCAGAAGCAAACGCTCACCTTACCCGCAGCATTTTAAACGGAGAAAGAGGCCCCAAACGAGATGTCGTACTGATCAATACCGCCGCGGCATTGATGGCCGCCGATCAGGCAAAAGATTTCAAGGAAGGCATCCAACGCGCCGAAACCGCCATCGATGAGGGAGCCGCCACCCAAAAAATGGAGGCGCTGATAGACTTCACCCGAAGCAATTGATTAAAGGATGCAGAACACACAAAGACTTTTGTCTCTCACAGAGCCCGCAGAGAACTTGGAACAGAGTTCGGAAGTCAGAGATCAGAAGTCAGAAAATGCAGATAAAATCAGCTTTGCTCTTTAATTCTGACATCTGACATCAGACTTCCGGCTTTTCCCGGCTTTGCCGGAAAATAAAAAAAATCTCTGTGAACTCTGCGATCTCTGCGAGAGATATCAAAAATTTAAACTTTGGGTGACATGTGAAAAAAGATTTCTTAAGAAAAATTGTGGAAGACAAAAAGCGGGAAGTTGCCGTGGCAAAACAGCTCATGCCGGAATCCAGGCTTCGGGAAAAAGCTTTCGTTCCCCGAAAAAGACGTCCTTTTTTTAAAAAATTGCAGCATCCCGGACCATTTGGCGTGAATATCATTGCGGAAATCAAACGCGCCTCCCCTTCCAAGGGAGATATTCGTCCGGACCTGGACCCCGCGGTTTATGCGGCAGCATATGAGACGGGAGGTGCCGCCGCGCTGTCTGTTCTTACCGATGGACCCCACTTCAAGGGGGGTCCCCAAGACCTGATCATCGCCCGAACCACCACGTCACTTCCGGTTCTTCGAAAAGACTTTCTGATTTCCGCCTACCAGATTTTCGAGTCCGCAACGATGGCGGCCGACGCGGTTCTTTTGATCGCCCGCATCCTTTCTCTGCAGCAGCTCAAGGATTATCTGCGTCTGTGCGATGAATTGGCGCTGGATGCGCTGGTTGAAATTCATTCGGAATCGGATATTGAAAAAGCCTCCCTGGCCGGTGCCCGTCTCATCGGCATCAACAACCGCAACCTGAAATCTTTTGAAACCGATATTGAAACGGCTGTTCGAATGACGTCACTGCTTGACAAGGATCAGGTGGCGGTCGCCGCCAGCGGCATTCGATCGCGTAAAGACATCGATTTAATTATCGATTCAGGAATATGGAATTTCTTAATCGGAGAAAGTCTGGTTCGCGCGGAACATCCAAAAGAATTCCTTGAATCTCTCCAAGGAGAAACAACCGGCTTCGCACCCAAACCCATGATGCAAAAACAAATCGCTTGCATCCTATCCCGCCGGATGTTTATAATTAATATTTGTATGCGTTTAATTTGGACCATGGTGTATGATGGAACAACCGTTTATCCCTCATGTCAAAATCTGCGGCATCAGCCGCGTTCAGGACGCCCTTCGATGTGCGGAACTGGGCGCCGACGCCATTGGGTGCGTTTTTTACCCCAAAAGCCCGAGACATCTCACCAAAGATCGGGCCAGAGAAATCTGTACGGCAGTGCCGGACTTTTTAAAGACCGTGGGGGTATTTGTCGACGAAACCTTTTCACGCATCATGCACCATGTTGAATACTGTCATCTGACAACGGTTCAGCTCCACGGCCGGGAACAGGGCGAACTGGTGCGCCGTCTGCGGAAAGAAAACATTCATGTGATTAAAGCGTTGTTTGCCGACCGCAGTCCGACGTTTGACGATGCTCCGAAATATCCGGCATCAGCGTTTCTTGTCGAATGCGGCCGTGGGAAACATCCGGGCGGAAATGCACTGGAGTGGAACTGGGAAGCCGCCAAAAACATTGGAAAAGAATATCCGTTGATTTTAGCGGGAGGTCTCGATCCTGAAAACGTGGCATTGGCCGTTCAAATGAGCGCTCCCTGCGCGGTGGATGTCAGCTCCGGCGTGGAATCAGACCCCGGTCGAAAAGATTTTGACAAAGTGGCGGCTTTTATGACAGCCGTATCCAATTGTGGCCTGGAAAAACAGGCAAAAAATATTTTCTCAGTGTCTACAAATAAGAGGTAATTTATGGGAAGAACGATCGAACTGAAACGAGTGGTGATCACCGGCCTGGGAATGGTTTCTTCCCTTGGGCTGGATGTACCGAGTACCTGGAACGCCATGATTGCGGGACAATCCGGCATCGACAAAATTACGCAATGGGGCGATCTGGAAGCAGTCAAAGAAAGATTTAATTTGGCCGGTGATTTTCCCCTGATCGCCGGAGAAGTCAAACACTTTGACATCAAGGAAATCGTTCAACAACGCAAACACGGTTTCACAAAAGAAGATCTGAAACAGATCAAATACATGGACCCCTTTATTCAATATGCCTATGCCGCGACACTGGAGGCGATCAGCGATGCCAATGTGAATTTGGAAAGAGACAAGATCGATCCCTACCGGGTCGGCGTTATTATCGGATCCGGTTTGGGCGGCCCCCAGTCATGGGAAAATGAATTCAGCCGTTTCATAAAAGGCAAGAAAGTGTCGCCCTTTCTCATTCCGCGTCTGATCCCCAACCTGGCTGCAGGGAACGTCAGCATTTCTTTTAGAGCCAAAGGCGCCAATGCTTGCCTGGCTACCGCCTGTGCTTCGGGCGCTCATGCCATCGGCGAGGCTTTTCAGAGAATTCAACTCGGGAAAGAAGACGCCATTGCCTGCGGCGGAACCGAGGCCGCGATCACGCCCCTGACCATCGCCGGCTTTCATGCGCTCAAGGCCCTCTCGTCCGAATACCAAACGCCCCAATCCGCTTCCCGCCCCTTTGATATCCGGCGAAACGGGTTTATCATGGGAGATGGGTCCGGTATCTTGATTTTAGAAGAATTGGAACACGCCCTGGCCAGAGGCGCCAAAATATATGCGGAAATCATCGGTTTTGCCATGACCGGAGATGCCAGCCATATTACCGATCCGGATATGCACGGTGCGGTTCGATGCATTAATCTGGCATTGAAAGAGGCTCAAATTTCGACCGAGGACGTCGACCTGATCAATCCCCATGCCACCTCGACGTCCAAAGGCGATATCAATGAAGCCGCCGCCTTAAAAAAAGTTTTCGGAACCGGGAAAGAGAAGCCCTACATTACGGCCAATAAATCCCAGCTCGGGCATTCTTTGGGCGCAGTCGGCGGCATTGAAGCCATTTCCAGCGTGTTGTCGGTGTGTGAGAATAAAATACCGCCCATCCTGAACCTGGAAGAGATCGATCCGGAATGCGAAGGCTTGAACTATATCAGGGGCCAGGCAAAAGCAGTTGACGTCAATGTTGTCGTTTCAAATTCATTCGGTTTCGGCGGCACCAATGCCACGCTGGTTTTTCGGAAATACAGCGAGTGAAAAGCAGAAGGTGAAAAGATCAGAAGGTTAGTTTTTCTCACCTTCTCACTTTCTCACCTTATATCCCTATACCCTCCGTCCTCTGTCCTTTCCCTCCTTCCTATCTTCTGACTTCTCTCCTTCTCATCTTCTATCCCTATGCCCTATGCCCCATGCCCTCTGCTTCACCGCAGGCTCTCGATAAACTCCCCTGCCGCGGCAACGCCGCCCTGATCCACCCGGCGGATGGTTTCCGATCCGATGACCGCAATATCGGCTTTGCCCTTTAAAAAATCGATATCCTTTCTTTCTTTTACGCCGAAGCCGAGGGCCAAAGGAAGCCCGGTCGCTTTTCGGCACCGGGAAAGATACTGTTCCATCTGACCGGTAAAATCCGTTGCAACACCCGTAACGCCTTTTCTGGCCACACAGTAAATAAATCCCTTCCCATAGGAATTCAGGTATTTCATACGGTCATCGGATGTCGTTGGAGAAAAAATAAAGATCGGAGAGATTCGATGTTTTTCCATGGCCTCAAGGTATTCCCGGCCTTCTTCAGGGGGAAGGTCCGGAACAATGGCGCCTTTTAGTCCGATTTCAGCCGTAACGCCGGCAAATCGTTCCACCCCGTATTTAAAAAGAATATTGTAGTAGCTCATAAAAAGAAAGGGGATCTCAAACGCTTTCGCGGCTTTTTTGGCAAATTCCATGCACTTTTGGACGGTTGCCCCTTTGGACAGTGCTTTTTGATTGGCATGCAGAATGACGGGACCGTCTGCAATGGGCTCCGAAAACGGAATCTGAAGCTCCATCAGATCGACGCCTGCGTTGACCATGGTCTCAATCATCCTGAACCCGTCGTCAAATGTGGGGTATCCCAAGACAATATGCGTCATTAACAGGATTTCTTTTGTTTTGAGTCTTTGCTTCAGATAGGTTTCAAGCATGATATTCCTCCGCTTTATTTCGAATAAACTCCTGCCATTTTGGATCGCCGAATGCATCGGCAACCGTGAAGATGTCCTTGTCTCCCCGGCCCGACTGGTTAATGATAAGAATATCTTCTTTGGACATGCCGGAGGCCTCTTTAAAGGCCTGGGCAAAGGCATGTGCCGATTCAAGCGCCGGTATCAGGCCTTCTTTTCTTAAGGTGAGCGCGAGGGCCTCGACCACCTCCTTGTCTGTGGCCGCTTCAAACCGGATCCGACCTGTTTCCTTAAAATTCGCCAAAATCGGCGAAACACCGATATAATCCAGCCCGGCGGCGACGCTGTGCGTTTCTTTCATCTGACCGTCGTGATTTTGGATAAAATAGGTTTTATACCCCTGTGCAACGCCGATGCTGGCATCCTTGGATGACAGGCGGGACGCATGTTGTCCGGACTCCAGTCCTTTCCCGGCGGCTTCCACCCCCACCAGTTCCACCGGATCATTCAAAAAAGACTGAAATATGCCCAGCGCATTGGACCCTCCGCCGACACAGGCGTAAATTCGTGCAGGGAGCTTTCTTTCCCTTTCAAGAATCTGCTCACGGGCTTCTTTTCCGATGATCGATTGGAAAAAAGAGACCATTTCCGGAAACGGGTGGGGACCGCATGCCGTGCCCAGCACGTAATGTGTGGTATCCATATTCGTGACCCAATCGCGGAACGATTCATTGATGGCATCCTTTAAGATCCGTGTCCCTTCCCGGACGGTGACCACATCGGCACCCAATCGTTCCATCCAGAATACATTCGGACGTTGCCGCCGGACATCGACCTCTCCCATGTAAATGGTGCATTGGAAGCCGAATTTAGCCGCCATGGTGGCGGTGGCGACCCCGTGCTGACCGGCCCCGGTTTCTGCGATGACGCGTTTTTTCCCCATGCGTTTGACCAACAGTCCCTGCCCTATCACGTTATTGGCTTTGTGGGCGCCGGTGTGGTTGAGGTCTTCCCGTTTAATATAAATGCGGGCCCCGCCAAAATATTTCGTGAGGTTCTCCGCAAACGTCAACGGCGTGGGACGGCATGAATACGTGGACATGATATCGACATATTCCTGCCAGAAGCCCGGATCGTTTTTGGCATCCAGAAACGTTTTTTCAAGCTCATCAAAGGTGGCAACAAGAATTTCAGGCAGAAAAGCCCCTCCGAAACCATCATAATAGCCTCTGTTTTTCATCGGTCATTCCTCTGGTTAAATGGTTAAGATCGTTTAAATTCGTTCTATTTGGTTCAGTTAGATCTTCACGCTTCCATCATCCCAGCGGAGCAGTCTTCCCTCTGTCTTCTGGTCAAATGTTGATTTGTCGACTTCTGTCTTTTGCTTCGACCTCCGACCTCTGACTTCCGACATCTGGTCTTCTGCTTTCCGTCCTCCCGTCGTCTGCTCTCTGTCCTCTCAACTTCTGATCTTCTAACCTTCTGATCTTCTGTCCTCAGTCCTCCGTCCCGCCCAGTTCCTGTGAAAAAACGAATTGATCCGTTCTGCAATAAAGTTCCGAATAAACGGCGTTTTCTGCCTGTTCAAAGTTCAAGTATCGTTGAACGATCAGAATAGGGGTGTGCGTATTCACTTCAAGCGCGTTGGCTTTTTCTCCGGATAAATAGCCGATTTGAAAGGTCTGTCTGCCGCTGTCGGGTGTCATGTAATAGTGTTCGCCCACAATTTGAGAAATCGATCGTCCCGATAAATCAATGGCGTCTATCCCCTTAAACAAGTCCTGGTGAAGATACATGTCTTCAATAAGAACCGGTGACGTTCCCACCCGGCTGAGCCTGGAAAAAAAATAGGCATTCTGGTTTGCAAAGGGGTTTTTCGGATCGGATTTGATGGGTTTCAATCGGATCTTTTGAAGAATACGCGTGAAGACCTCAATTCCTTTTTTATGAAATGCCGATGTGGTTCCGGCCAAAGAAAAAAGGTCCACCTCTTTGTGCTTCTCACAAACAAAAGTCCCTGAACCCCGCTTGCGAATCAAAAAGCGTTTCCGGATCAGCAAATCCGTCGCCTGTCTAACCGTCGGCCTTCCGATGCCGTAACGGGCGGCCAGTTCGTTCTCCGATAAAATTCTGTCGCCGGGCGAATACTCACCGGACCGTATCTTTTCCAAAATGATATCCGCAAGTTGATGATATAATGGAATTGGAGACCGTGAATTCAGCATAAAAGTCAATATCCCTTATTGGTAAAGTTGTCAATACAATTTAATCACTACTTGGGGTTTGGAGCCTAAGGTATCATTAAATTTTTGCCTGGAAGCTGTCTGAGTGAATTAGGGATCGTTGTGAGAGAACCATCGACAATTTAATGTTATGGCTGAAAACCCTTGATAAAGCGGATGAATTTATCACCAACCCGGACAGGTTCTTTCATTACGAACCCTTATTCACGAGTTCTTTCAGGCAAAAATTTAATGATACCTTAGGCTCCTTTGCAGGGAATTTTATTTAAATGGTTCATGGTTTATCGAAAAAGCGTCAGAAATATAACGCATTGTCACAATCCGGACCTTCGGGCATGATAACTTGCAGTATATTTTATGAAAAAATAGGCTTATCCCGGGATGAAGCACATCGATTCAAGCGCCTTTCGGCCCGTTTGGATGAAATATTTCATCCTGTAAGAACATGGCATAATTTGTGCTACCATGAGTGATGTACCGATGTTTTTTTGCATCCTTAAAAAAAATGAAAATGGGTTTAACGACCGTGTTGATTTTCGGCCGGGGCAAATAAAGGGAGCGACCAATGGCAACCGCACAGGGATTATTGAATAAATTTTCCACTACAAAAACGCTGCCCCATATCGCCATTCACCTGAACAGGCTCATTGCCGACGACAACAGCACCATGCATGATTTTGAAGGAATCATTAAAATGGATCCAACCATGGTTTTGCGAATATTGCGTGTGGCGAACAGTCCTTATTTTGGACTTCGGCAGAAAGTCAGCAGTATTTCCAGGGCGATTGTCGTCATCGGCATCAACAACTTGCGGAACATGATCGTGACGGATTCTCTGAAAAACATCTTCAAGGAAACGCGACCCAATGCCGTTTTTTCAAGGAACCAATTGTGGCTCCATTGCGCGGCAGCCGCTATTTGCAGCCAGATGATCATGGAACGAATTTTCGGTCAAAATGGTGAAGATGCATTTCTGTGCGGAATTCTTCACGACATCGGCATGATCGTCGAAGATCAGACCGCAAACGATTTATTCCTCAAAGTATGCGAGTCTCATGTCGATCAATCCCTTTCGATTATCCTTGATGAAAAAGAAATTATCGGCGCGGACCACTGTGAGATCGGGTATCTGCTGGCAAAGGACTGGCAACTCCCCGCTGAAATCTGCGAAGGGATTCAGAAACACCATCAACAACTGGACCGGGTATCTCCTTCAAGTATGACCGGGGTGATACAGATGGCGGATTACATCGTATCTTGTTTGAATTATCCGGCCATACCCGGAATGAAAGGCTTGCTCTCACCGCCTCTGACCATACAAATCCGCGACAATGTGAAAGAATATAAGGCGCTTGTCAGAGATTTGCCGGAGGAAATATCAAAAGCAAAAGACCTTTACGCACCCCACGAGGAGTAAGTTAATGGATGTCCCGGTAGATATTTTCAGTGAATTTACAGATCACGAGCCGAGTTGAAAGAATTTTTATCATTTCTGAAAGCACAAATGCCGGAAGGTCAATTTCAATTGATCTCGAATCATGACACATCATCTGTCCTGGGAGACACGTTTCAAATTTCAGTCAAGATGCGCGATACCATTATGGATCGCGTTCAAAAAGAAAAAGGAATCCATGCTTTTGAAATCAGCGAATCCGCGATCGTGTTCGCAACGTTTATCAATGAACTCAATGTGACGATGTTGTATAATGAGTCCAAGCAGCCCCCGTGTTCATGCTCTGATCCGGACTAGGTCAACGGTTGTGTCGCTCTATATCCAGCTGTTTCTATCTCAAATGAGGTTGCGTCACGAACAGGAATTTTTGGAAACACAACAAAAACAATATGAACGGAAAATCAGAGTTCTCGAAAAAAAATATCAAGAGATCCAGGAAGATAATCATCGCGGATATCAGATCATTCAGAAACAGCAGGATCAATATTCACAAACCTTAAAATCGGAAATTGCCCGGCAAACCGCTCAGCTTCGGGACGCCAATGAAAGTCTGAAGCAGGCGCGTGAAACCGCGGATAGCGCCAATCTGGCCAAAAGCCAGTTTCTGGCCAACATGAGTCACGAAATTCGAACACCGATGAATGGCATCATCGGCTTTACCGAAATGCTTCTCGATACCGATCTGGATCAAAATCAGCGGGATTTCGTGGAAACGATCCAAAGAAGTGGCGACAACCTGTTATCCTTGATCAACGACATTCTCGATTTTTCAAAAATAGAAGCCGGAGAACTCGATTTTGAAAATACAGAATTCGATCCAATGCTTATTGCATACGATGTTTGCGAACTGACGCTCCCAAAGGTTCAATCAAAGCCTGTGGAAATTCTTTGCCGCCTCGGAGATAATCTCCCGCCGCTTGTCAAAGGAGACCCATTACGATTTCAGCAGGTCATGATGAACCTGATGGGTAATTCGGTTAAGTTTACCGAATCCGGTGAAATCGAGCTCTATCTGGATGTTGAAGATGAATCGGACAACCGGGTAAAGATTCATGTCGTCGTCAGAGACACGGGGATCGGTATCCCCGAAGATAAATTATCCGCCATCTTCGCGCCGTTTAAGCAAGCCGACGGATCGACCACCAGAAAATACGGCGGTACGGGTTTGGGACTTTCAATATGCAAGCAGATCTCAAACAAAATGGGAGGGGATGTATGGGTCAAAAGTCCGGCCGATTTTCCATTGATGAGCAAAACCCATCAACGCCGGGATGGCTTCAAATGCCATGATATTGACGGGCCGTCCATGAGCGGCCGTCTATGCCGGTCGGATTCCGGAACCATCTTTCATTTTACGGCATGGTTTGAAAAGATCAATGCTTCTGCCGCGACGAAAATAATGCCGTCAACACTCGCCAATCGAAGGATACTCGCCGTCGATGACAACGAAAATGGATTACACATATTAACCGACCTTCTGACTTCGGCGAAAATGGCCGTCATTGCTAGGCGAAAAGGCGATGAAGTTTTGTCATTACTTCAAAAAGCGTTAGAAGACGATCGCCCCGTGGAAATTTGCATCATCGACACACTCATGCCGGAAATGAGCGGGTTGGACATCGCAAAAAAAATCCGCAATTTCACGTCTTCTAATTCCGCACATCAACATTCAATCCGCAATCTCACGTTGATCGCGTTATCTACTTTGTTGAATCGTGATGAAAAAAAATATACGGACATTGGTTTTGACGACATTTTAATGAAGCCGGTTCGGAAAGATAAACTGTACCAGGTGCTGGAAAATGCCGTGAGCAAGCGACGGGCAATGGATGATGAGACATATCAAATAAATGTGAAGATTCACGAACACGTAAAAACCCTACCGCCGGTCCCCGCCGGAAATGATCATCTGGCATATATACTTCTAGCGGAAGATAATCCCATCAACCAAAAACTGGCAAAGATGATGCTGGTTAAAGCCGGCTATCAGGTTGAGACGGCCGATACGGGAAAAGAAGCCGTTGAAAAATATATGGCTTCATCCGAAAACTTCGATCTCATCTTAATGGATATGCAGATGCCTGAAATGGACGGCATAGAAGCCACTCGGCTCATACGGCATTGGGAGGTAAAAAACAAGCACCGGATTCCCATTGTTGCATTGACGGCCAATGCCATCAAAGGAGACAAAGAAAAATGTCTTGAAGGCGGCATGGATGACTATATTACAAAACCGATCAATAAAGATCTCTTTTTTGAAGTCATCGAAAAACAACTGGGTTTGGATGGCAGAGAACATAGGGCAGAGGGCATAGAGCAAAGAGCATAGCGCAGAAGGTCAGAGGTCGAAGGTCTGAGGGAAGGGATTAAGAAAAGAGATAGGGCATGGCGCATAGGGCAGAGGTCAGGCACCAAACTAACGGCGGATAAAAAGTCGGAGGTCTGTGGGCCGAAGCAATGTTATCAATCATCAGTGCTACAATCATCAATCATCAATCCATAGAGGCGCAATCGATATCGATAATTTTGCTGTTGATATAATCCTTGGTTTTATATCTTGTCACCCGCTTTAATTTCCGAGTGATGTTTCCCATGCGATCAACTTGCTCTTTAATCGTTTTGATATTTGGATAGAGCGGATCGCTTTTCTTGAATGTTCATCAGAATAAGCTCGGAATTCCCTGAAATCGCCTGCATCGGCTGGCTCAGCTCATGGCATATCGCGCCGGTCATTTCAAAGATCACTTGAAGTTTTTCTCTTTCGATCAAAGCGTTCTGCAATTCGACCATGCGCCGGCCGACATCGATTCTCGCCCGGAGTTCATCCTTGTTAAACGGTTTTGCGACGTAATCGTCGGCACCGGCGCTGAGGCCTTCAACGATATCATTTTTATCATCTCGCGCCGTCAACAGAATAATATACATGGGTTCGACATTGTCCCTGCCGCGAAGCTTCCGGCACAATTCAACGCCGTTTTTCCCGGGCATCATCCAGTCCAGAATCATCAATCGGGGCGCATCTTCTTCCTGGAGTTTTTCCCATGCCTCGTTTCCGTCCCGTGCGGAGATCACTTCATAATTCCACTTGACGAGAATCGACTCCAAAATACGCCGAGATGTTGTATTATCTTCTGCGATTAATATTTTCATAATTTGCTCGTGTCGAAATCAGCGAAACAGCCGATCCAATTCATTTTTTAATACATCTAACTGTGTATTGAATTCCGTGAAAAGTAATTGTGCTTTAACCATGTCTCCCGAGCGGCCGGCTGTCTCGATTTTTTCCGCTATTTCTTGCAAGACAACCGCGCCCACATTCCCGGCCGCGCCTTTGATGAGATGGGCTTCTCTCTTGACCAGGAACCCGTCTTTTTTATCCAGCGATTGTTTTAACGCATCCAGATTTATGGGGACTTGATGTAAAAAGTCATCGACAATCTCCTTTGACAGTTCTTCATCTCCCATGAGTCGATACAAGAGTCCATCCCAGTCAAAAACCCTATGAATTGAAGATGAACCATCCGTGATGTCATGGGTTACAGAAGGCTCTTCTTTCACCTGGTTTTTGTCTATTTGCTGTTCGTTTTTCATAAGTTTCATCGTTCAAGGTTCAGGGCTCTGAGGTTCAGTTGTTTTATTGCATTTAGCTATAGTGCAGAGAGATAGAAACTGGAAACAAACTAACCTTCTGATCTTCTAATTTTCTGACCTTCTGTTTTCCGTCATCTGTCTTCTGTCCTCCGTCCTCGGACCTTTGGTCCTTCGCTTTCCACTTCCGACCTCTGACCTCCCATCTCACCTCTTGCTTTCTTACCTTCTCACCTTCTGCCTTTCACCCTATGCCCTATGCTCTATGCCCTATGCTTTCCGTCCTCCGTCCTCTTTCTTTCTTCCCTTCTCACCTTCTCACCTTCTTAACTTCTGATCTTTCCGTCCTCTGTCATCCGTCGTCTGCCCTCTGGTTTTTCGCCTTCTCACCTTCTGCCCTATGCTCCATGCCCTTTGCTTCCGGTCTTTACCCTGTCCCCTTCCCCTGTATCAATCGGTAATAAATCGTTCTGAGATACCTTTTTGACTCGAACATGGAACTCATGCCGGTCAGGGATTCCGAAGATCCGATAATCAGGTAGCCGTCCGGCTCCAGGACACCGGCAATCTTCTCAAAAAGTCTTTTTCTGTCTTCGGGTTTGAAATAAATAGCGACATTTCTGCAAAATATGATATCCACCTTCCCCATCCCGTTAAAAGGCTGTAATATATTTTGCTTGTCAAAGGCAACCATGGCCCTGACTTCATCGCAAATTCTCCAATTTCCGCCATTTGGAATAAAATATTTCTGAAGTACATGTTTTGGCAGACCGCGTTCGATCTCAAATTTATTGTATCTGCCGTAGCTGGCTTGGGCGATTGCAGCGCCTGAAATATCCGTGGCGATTAACTTAATTTGATATTTATTTAAATCCGGTAAAAGTTCCCTTAACACGATGGCGATGCTGTAAGCTTCCTGGCCTGTAGAACAGGCCGCACTCCAAATTCGTATCGGTATCGGAAACAGCCTTGACGATGTCTCCGTCCTTTTATCTATCAAATCAGGCAATATTTTGTGTTGAAGCACTTCAAACGGCCTGATATCTCGAAAAAAAAGGGTCTCATTGGTTGAGATGGCGTCGATAATCCTGTTTTCTATGGCTTTACTCGAATCTATTCTGGCTCTGCTGCATAACTCCCCGTAAGAAGAACATTGATATTCTTTGACCAATCCACCCAGTCTCGTTTCGATAAGATACGCCTTGCTCTTGTCGAGTTCGATTCCCGTTATGTTTGAAATATATTTCGAGATGATTTTTAAATCATCAGCTGTAACTTTTATCATTGAGCCTTGTTGCATCCAGTCACTTTACCGTGCGGCATATCTCGCCGGCAATCATCTCCAACGGAGCAATAATATCGACAATACCGGCGTTTATCGGTTTTTTCGGCATGCCGTAAACAACACAGGTCTCTCCATTTTGAGCAATGATGGTGGATCCGTTCTTTTTCATCAACTCAAGGCCGCGAAAGCCGTCAGAGCCCATTCCGGTCATGATGACGCCGGTTGCGCGGCCGACATAATAATGAGCAATGGATTCAAAAAGATAATCCACGGAAGGCTTGCAATTGTTTTGGGGCGGATCATCGGTAATTCTGATGATCCGTTTTTTCCCGTCGCCGGCGGAATTGATTTTCATCTGTTTGCCGCCCGGAGCGATAAGCGCAACATTCGAGGTCATCGGTTCGCCGTCTCTCGCTTCTCTGACTTCCAGAGAACATTTTGCATTCAGGCTTTTGGCCAGCGATGCGGTAAATATCGGCGGCATGTGCTGAACAATTAAAACAGGAACCCCGATATCCGCCGGCAGGAGCGGCATCATTTGGGCCAAAGCATTCGGGCCTCCGGTGGATACGCCAATGCCGACGATTTCCGATTTTTTCGTTAATCGTCCCGCAATCGTATGCATTCGCTCAACGACTCGATTCGATTCGGATAAGCGCGGTTTTTCGTTGCCGGCGTCAACCCGGCATTTTTCCCCTTTGAGAAGATGTTTAATTTCATTTCGTCGCTTAAATGCTTTTAATATCGGAGAAATGGTCTTTTTTATGCTTTCCGTATTTTCTGACATGGTGCCGTCCTGGGGCTTGGGAATAAAATCAAACGCTCCCAGCTCCAGAGCCTTCATGGTCATTTCGCAGCCTTCATGAGTCAGCGTGCTGAGCATAACGGCCCCAACCTCAAGCTCTTTCTCCTTTATATATTCAAGAACTTCAAGCCCGTTCATTTCCGGCATTTCAATATCCAGCGTTAAAAGGTCGGGCTTTAAAGAAGCCATCTTCACGATTGCGGCTTTTCCGTTATGGGCATATCCCACCACTTCGACATCCGGAAGATCAGAAAGAACATCATTGACAATTTTCCGATAAACAATGGTATCGTCTACGATCAATACTCTTATGGGCTTGTCATTGGTCATTGGCCACTTGTCAGAGGTCATGGGTTGTTCTTCTTATTTTGAGATGGCTTCTATCAAACCATCGACGAATGTTCATCGATTTTGGGCTAATTATCGTCTTCCAACACTTTTTCCACATCCAGAATTCCAATCAATCGGTCCTCGGTTTTATAGACTCCGGTGAAAAATCGTCCCTGGACATTACCGATATTGGCCGGCGGTTTCTCGACTTTTCCCCATTCCGCCTGGACAACGTCGCTAATTTCCTCCACCATCAGTCCGATGTGTTCTTCATTTGAATTGACAATGACATTACGGGTCTTATCATTCAGGTCGGTGGATTTAAGGCCGAGTTTTTTGCCGAGGTCAATAATGGTGACGATTTCGCCCCGTAAATTCAGAATGCCCAAGACGTATTCCGGTGCCTGTGGAACCCGGGTCATCTCGATGAGCTTGTTGATTTCCTGAACTTGTAATATATCCATGCCGCATAAAGCGTCTCCGACAAAAAAAGTTGCCAATTCCACCGTGGCCTTGTGTACATCGGTTTGAGACGACTGGTGCATTGAAAAACACCCCCTTCCTGTTCTTATGGTCGAATGGTTAACAACGTATAAAAAGTGTAAGTGCCTAAAGTTTGAAGTGATCTAAAATTCCTAAAGTTATGGTAGCGCCAGCGCTGTTTTTAAATTTAATTGTCGAAAACATTCCTTAAACTTTAGCTCACTTTAGCTCATTTTAGTCGCTTGTAACTTTATAACGAAATTTTAAACTTACCGACCATCTTATTTAACTTGGTACCCATCTTGGTCAGCTCTTCCGCACTGAGATTAACCTGGGCGCTGCTGTTGGACATTTCGGCAGCAGACTGGTTGACATCGGCAATGTCGGTGGCGATTTCTTCGGCCACGTTTGAACTCTGAGCGACATTCTCACTCACTTCCTGAATTCCCTGGGAAGCCTGAGCGACATTTCCGGCAATTTCTTTTGTGGTAACCGACTGTTGTTCCACTGCCGTGGCGATGGTGGTGACAATTTCATTGACATCATTGATAATCTTTGAAATCTGATTGATTTCGGACACCGTCCCGTCCGTCGATCCTTGAATGGCGGCGATTTTCTCTTTGATTTCCATGGTTGCACCGGCGGTCTGCTTGGCAAGATCCTTGATCTCGTTGGCCACGACGGCAAATCCTTTCCCGGCCTCACCGGCCCGTGCCGCTTCGATGGTTGCGTTTAACGCCAGCAAATTGACCTGTTCGGAAATCTCGGTGATGGTTTCAACCACTTTCCCGATTTCCCTGGCGGCATTGCCCAGCTCATCGACCTTTTTCGAAGCGCTCTTTGTCTGAATCACCGCATCGGATGTGATGTTGCTGGCCTTCTCGGAATTTTGGGCGATTTCAGCGATGGTGGACGTCATCTCTTCTGCCGCCGATGCCACCATGCCGATATTTGTCGCAGCTTCTTCCATGGCCGAAGCCACAGAATGCATATTGGAACTCATCTGTTCCGATGCGGACGCGACAGTGTTCGACTTGCCGGCCATATCTTCAGCTCCCCCGGACATCTGCGCGGAAAGACTTGACAGATCGGCAGAAGAATTGTTGAGCAGTTGGCTGTCTGTTGCAATATCCTTGATCATAATTCCCACCCGTGTCACGAATGTATTGATCCAGGCGGCCATTTTATCGAGCTCATCCCGAAGCACAGATTGTGCGACCGGACACTGCACGCAGGATTTAAATTCTCCGGAAGTCAAACACCGGCATTGGACGCCTCCCGGCGCATTTGACCCGACCTCCTGAAAACAGCTCAATTTTTTCCCAAAGGCCGGGCAATCGGTATGCCGGCATTTTCGCAATGCCGAGCAATCCACCTTTTGCATGGGGATGCGCTGGGTCAGGTCGCCTTTGAGCACCATCTGTCTAACGGTCTCATAGGATCTTTTGATGGGTGTACTCACGACGTTGTCGACCAGAAAATAGAGTATGCCGGTATATAAAATAATTAACACCGATGCGACAGCGACGTAGAAAATAAACGATTTTCGAATACGGGCGACATCTTTGCTGATGTCCAGGATAACCGCACTGATGCCGATCGCTTTATCCTTGTCGTTGTTCAGCGTTCCAAGGAGCACTAATAGGTCTCTGCCTTCTTTATGAACCCGTCGAATGTCCGTCTTTCCGGTTTTAAACACCTGGTTTAAATCCGGCTCCAGGCCTGATAAAAACTTCTCTTTGTAACTTTTCGCCAAAACCTTGAATTCAGAGCCTTCGGGGATCAGTATGGAACTGTCGTAGCCGTTTCTTCCCATCGAGGGAAGCACTTCACTCACCCAAGAATCAAGTTCGATGCCCTTCACGATCTGCTGGACATTCTTATAATATGATTCAAGGATCGCTTCTTTGTATTTCATCATATCCGTTGACTTGTCATGATAGCTTTTAACAATAAAACCGACGACCAAAATCAGCATAGCGGGAATTATTGCAGCGATCATTTTACCTTTGATTGACTTGATTTTAAGCATCCCCTTTCTCCTTGTTTGGTGCCTGCCATGTGTGAGATAGCTTCTATATCCTGAATTTTCCGACCATCTCGTTTAATTTTTTAGCCAGGCCGTCCAGTTCTTCAGCGCTCGTTGCCACCTGGCTGCTGCTCTTTGACATTTCGTCGGCCGATTGACTGACGCCGTTGATGTCGTCTGCGATCTCATGGGCCGCGGCCGAGCTCGTGGCGACATTTTCATTCATCGTCTGTATCCCCTGGGCCGCCTGGGCAACGTTACCGGCAATATCTCTGGTGGTGGCCGACTGTTCTTCCACCGCGCCGGCGATGCTGGAAACAATCTCATTGACATCATCGATGATCTTTGAAATCTGATCGATTTCCGTTACCGTTGCATTGGTTGCCCCCTGAATGGCGCCGATTTTTCCTTTGATTTCCAAAGTGGCTTCAGCGGTTTGTTTGGCAAGATCTTTGATTTCATTGGCCACTACGGCGAACCCTTTACCGGCCTCACCGGCCCTTGCCGCTTCAATCGTGGCATTTAACGCCAGCAGGTTGACTTGTTCGGAGATCTCGGTAATGGCCTCGACCACCTTACCGATTTCATTGGCCGCGCTGCCGAGTTCATCAACCTTGCTCGAAGCACTCTGTGTCTGAACCACGGCACCGCCGGTAATGTTGCTCGCTTTCTCGGAATTTCGGGCGATCTCGTTAATGGTCGCGGTCATTTCTTCTGCTGCATTCGCAACCATGTTGACGCTGTCAGACGCCTGTTCCATGTTTGAAGCGACTGAATTCATATTGGCACTCATCTTTTCAGCCGCCGAAGCTGCCGTATTTGATTTCCCGGACATGCTGCCGGCGCCTTCGAACATCTGCCCGGAAAGCTTTGAAAGTTTTTCGGAAGATGAACCCAGCATATTCGCATTTTCAGCGATGGCATGAATAATTCCCTGCAGCTTTTCCATAAAAACGTTAAACCACTTCGAGAGTTCGCCGACTTCATCTTCGCTTTTGATCTCAAGCCGTTTGGTAAGATCTCCCTCACCTTGGGCAATATCCTTGACAATTTCGATCGTGTTCTTAATCGGTCTAGTGACAATGTGCGATAAAGAGAAATAAATGGTCGCACAGAGGATAATGACCCCGATAAATCCCAAACAAACCAGTATGGCGACAATCGATTGCATGGCCTTTTTTTCGGCATTTTTTGTGTTATCGATCATCGTATCCGTTCGCATCGATACTTTTTTCATCTCCGATGCGACACTCGAAAAATTAAGGCCCACCTCAACCGAACCCACCACCTCTTTATCAAATCTTATGGGTCGGTTAATGATTTTTGCATCCTTATGTTCAGAGAGTTTTTTGGTTAATGCTTTTTTGTCTTTATCGTAAAAAGTCACAAAAAGCACATCGGGATCTTTTGAACTGTTATCGGCAGTTTGTTGGAGCGTATCAAAATCGTATCCAACGATCAGGCTGGATGCATTTTGCGCCATTAAATTGGCAATGGATTCTCCTTTTCGCGTAATCGCATTGTCGAGCATTTGTTTCTCATTTGATTTTTCGCTTTCCAGTAGACTGATAAAACTTTTCACTTCTTTGGATTGAGAACTTTTAACGGCAGTGATGACGGCGATTGTCAGTCCCACCATAAAAATAATTGTCAGTACTGAAACGATGGATATAAACTTAGTCGTGATGCTTTTTCTTTTCATGCTTAATCTCCGAAGATACCGTATTTGATCGTTTTTAAACATTGGGCCACAGGAGCATAATCAAGCGGTTGGGTCCATCCGACAATCTTGGATGATCTTGCGGCCATTGAATCTTTAGGCATGTCTATCAGCGCAGCAGCGACCTTATCGGCAATCCCTGCCGGTGTATTTTTACTGGCAGCCATGGGCCACTCCGGATAAAGACGCGTGCTGTGAACAAAGGGGAAATCGTCTTTAATCGGGTGGATGATCCTGAAGTCGCTTATTTTGATCTTGCCTTCTTCCTGCATCCGTTCCAGTGTGTCGGAACGAACGGTGCCCACATCAACGGTTCCGTTTTGAACCGCCAGAACCACATTGTCGTGCTTTTTCCCTTCGAGAACCGACGCAAAATCGGTTTTGGGATGAATTCCGTTTTCGACCAAAAGCCGCCACACCATGTTCCCGCCGCCAAAGGATGAATATTTTACGCACATGAACGTTCTTCCTTTAACCTGTGAAAGTTCTTTGATACCGTTGTCTTTGCGGACAAAAAGCACCCCGCCGAACTGTTTTAATGCTTTCCCTCCCCGTGAATTGATCATCGTTGCAATGGCGTGTATGCCGTATTTTTTTTGCATGGTGACGTAAAATGCGGGGTTGGCCAGCAAAAAGTCGATCTTTCCGGATTTTATAGCCGGTTCGATGGCCGTAAATTTGAGGGGTATGATGTTAAATTTCTCTCCAAGTTTTTCACTCAGGTATGCGCCGGTCGCACCCCATTCTTTCATGCACATAGGCGCACCCCTTTTGGCAAGTACACCGATTTTATAGCCGGCATGCGCCGGCATTGAAAAAGCAAAACAACACAGTAATGATACCCAAAGAATCCCTAACCGATTATTTATGACAGTCCTCATTAATTCATTCCTCCTGTTTGAACATCCATTAGTTATTTGACATTCGACATATACTTTTACAAGTGCCTAAAGTTTGAAGTGATCTAAAGTGACTCAGGCATTAGCCTGGAGATACCGATGAACGCTTCGCATCAATTTTTCCCGGTCCATCTTGATCTGGTAGTCGTCGATACCCACGGCGCCGCCTCTGGCAATATCTTCTTCACCGGCCATGGTCGTCAATGCAATGATCGGCATTCGGGAAAACCGGGGGTCGTTTCTGATTTTCTCGGAAAGTCCATACCCGTCAAGATTCGGCATTTCGATATCTGTTACGACCAGCGATATTTCATCGGAATGCTTCTGAAGCAGGTCCCAGGCCTCGATTCCGTCTACGGCGCCGATAACCGAGTAGCCTTCTTCTTCCAGAAAACTTTTGACCTGGTTTCGAAAAAAATTGGAATCTTCGGCATAAAGGATGCCGGCGGCCATCCCGCTGGTGCTCCGAATCGTATCTCTTTCAGGAAACCACTCCGGATTCAGGTTATGAACCAAGCCATAGACATCCACGAGCAACGTTGTATGATCACCGATGATGGTCGACCCTAAAATACCTTCCTGTTTCAATGTCTGGTCGTCGACTTCAACGGCGATTTCTTTTGCATCGACCGGCCCTACCGCCATAATGCCGACCTCTTTATCGGCAATATTGACGACGATCACCAAAAGATCCTCTTTTGGGGTTAAGGGTTTCACCCGGGCCACCTGATCGATGGTGAACAATGCCAGACTTCCGCCGCGATATTTCATAACCTTTTTCCCGCCGACCTCTTCGACATCCGTTCCTTTTATTTTCTCAATACGTTCAACGTGATTAATCGGAATGGCAAACTGCTCGTCTTCGGAACTCCTGAAAAGCAGTATGGAATGCCTGTCTTTACCTGATTTTTGTGCCTCATCATGCTCCACGGCCACTTCGGCCGCTCTCGTGCTGCCTTCCACAGAAGTCAACCCCGCCATATGCGCGAGATTCCCGACATCGAGGATTAACGCCACCCGTCCGTCACCCATGATGGTCGCTCCTGCATATTCCTTGCACTTCTTGAGATGGCGCCCCAATGGTTTAACGACAATTTCTTCGGAATCGTTCAACTCATCAACCACGAGACCGTATTTCATGGCACCGGTGAAAACGACGACGATATTCAGTGCACTTGACGCATGGTAACGTCTGTCCAAAGGATTTCGCTTGACGGCCATCACGGTCTGTTCCGGGATTTTTTCTTCTTCGGATTCAGATGTTGATGTCGAATTTTCAATACATGAATCATCATCTGCAAAATACGGGCTTTTTTTGGACCGCCGGTCTGCAATATTTCGTCGGCGCTCTTTTCGACCCATGCCGTCATTTGGATGAACATAAGTCGATTCAGTCCCGATCACGTCCGTCAGTTTTATCAAGGGTAAAAGATTGCCG
Organism: uncultured delta proteobacterium; assembly: GCA_963778575.1. Lineage (GTDB taxonomy): Bacteria > Desulfobacterota > Desulfobacteria > Desulfobacterales > UBA11574 > UBA11574. The sequence goes on from CAVZUV010000020.1 coordinate 41,856, forward strand.
CGCAGCCTCACTACTTCCGCATCTCCGACAATTTCCACCCGGTTTTTCACCTGATTGGCGGGAATTCTTAAGAGCTCTTCCAAATTGACCTGCGGAATGGCATATCGTTCGCCGCCGGCGACAATAATCTGGCTGGGAATAATGGCCAGCGTCAGCGGCAGTTTTATTCGTATGGTTGTGCCTCCGCCAAGCTCGGAATCGATATCGATGACCCCCCCAAGCCTGTCCAAATTGGTCTTGACCACATCCATACCGACCCCTCGTCCTGAAACATCGGTGACCTTTTCAGCCGTTGAAAATCCGGGCATGAAAATGAGGTTGATTTTTTCCTTTTCGGACATCATTCTGGCCTGATCTTCGGTAATTAATTTCTTGGCCACTGCGGCTGCTGCAAGCTTTTTTCCATCCAGTCCCTTTCCATCGTCGCAAATTTCAATATTGACCTGTCCCGCCTCATGATAGGCCTTCAGGATAATTTTTCCGACAGGGTTCTTCCCGAGCTTTTCCCGGTCTTCAGGGAGTTCGATCCCGTGATCCACCGAATTTCTCACCAGATGAGTCAAAGGATCGCCAATGGCTTCTATGATGGTTTTATCCAGCTCGACCTCTTTGCCGTTCAAAGACAATTCCACCTTTTTTCCCAAATTTTTCGCCAGATCACGAACAACACGCGGGAATTTATTCAACACGATCCCGATGTTCTGCATCCGGGTCAGCATGATGGCTTCCTGGAGCTCCGAAGTAATCAAATCGATTCGCTGCCCGGATGTTTCCGCCGCCCTCGGATCGCCGGTAGATATGGCCTGAAGCAGCTGATTTCTGCTCAACACCAGTTCTCCTGCCAAATTCATGAGCGTGTCTAAAAGGCTTACATTAACCCTTAAGCTTGCATCGGATGTCCCCTTGACGGCTTTTGCGTCTTCGATGTCCGATATCGCCGGGTTTTCTTTTTCCGCATCTTCATCGATTGAATCATTTATCTTGGTATCTTTTTGAACATCCCCTTCCGATATCAATGCATTATTGCCGTCGAACATATCTTGAGACTGATTTTCAAAGGGGGCGACATCCACGGCGGGTTCGGAATGTTCTGATATGGATTTAACCTGAAAATCCTCGGTCAGTTCAAAAATTTGTTCTTCATCGATCTCAAAGAGCAAATTGATATCCTTTGGCCCCAAGACGCTGGCAAACAGAATGTCGATGGGAAATCGCTCCGGAAGTTTTTTTTCACGAAGCGAGCCGACGGCCTCCATTATAATCTGTTTCTTTAGAATCATCCCGGCCGACTCAATTTCATGAACAAAATCCAAGGCTGCCTTATTCTTTTTATGGACATCATGAATCAGATCGATTCGCACCAGGTAGATATTTTTTCCCCCTTTTCTTGCTGCGGAAATTCATATCTTCCGTAATTTCAAAGCCGGGGCCTGTTTGGTCGGGGAATGAAACAAGAACGGGAGGCGAGGAATCGTCTTTTCCCCCGGTGTTCATTTTTACCCCTGTTTCTTGTTGTACGGCCATTCCATTGGCAATCGATACCAGGGATTCAATGTGCTGCAATATATCGATCTCGTTACTTCGAGTGACATTGTTAATGAGTTCGACCAGCTTATCCGAGGCCAATAAGAGAATGTTGATGATTTCAGGGACCGGAACCATTTCCCGGCTTCGGATTTTCCCTAAAATATTTTCCATTTCATGGGTAAGGTTTTTGATGTTGGTAAGCCCCATAAAACCGGCTCCGCCTTTTATGGAATGCGCGGCGCGGTAGACCTTATTGACTAAATTTTCATCGATATCGGCGCCGCCGGCCTCGATAGCCAGCAGGTCATTCTGAATATCCGCCAGATGTTCCAGGGACTCCTCGATAAATATCTGCAAGGTTTCATCAAACTGAATGCTCATCTAAAAACCTCCTGCTTAGGGAATGCTGCTGAATATACTATATATATTTATTCCTGATCGATACGGAGCTCGATCAGGCGTTATTGGTTATTCGTTATTCTATTTCCAGATGCTCACTCATCCCCAACGCATTTAAAAGAGTATCGACCTCATGGGGTACATTCTTTAAGACCATCTTTGCGCCGGCATGGCTCAGGGAATTGTGGGTGGCAACAATAACGCTGAGTCCCACAGGATCGGCGGATTTTACGTTTTTAAAGTCCAGCGTGAGTTGGGAGACGCCTTGATCGATGGTTTTAAACAGCTTTTTATTCAAACTTTCAGCATTTTCTGCAATGAGATCCCTTCCCGGCCGAACGATTTTCTTTTCCGTTTCCTTGTTTTTCTTTCCCACTGTTTTTCCCCACTTTCCAATACATTGTAAATATCCGGGTCCAGAGAGCCCGGCTTTGGGTTACCCCTGAAAGGGGATATATTTTACTCAAAACAGTATAAGTTAAAAGTGCCTAAAGTGATCTAAAGTGCCTAAAGACATCATTCCGAATTCAGCGGTTTCAAAATACATGCCAGTCGGCTGAAAATCGTGTGTAAAAATTAAATGAAACCATGAAATACCGCGAAGCAACCATCGGCATTATCTTTTTAAAAAAAATAATATTTATGATTGTTTTCATTCGGTTAACAACGAATCTATAAGCCTTCGTTCACCCATCTGTTGTTTGCCGTCTTGATTCTATGATCTGATGGTTATTGAAAATATTCAGGGAGCGGCCTCGGAATGATACCACACGAAATCCGGTTTGCTTTCGTTTGTTTCGTCACTTCTTTGACGTCACTCGATGATTTTTTGACGAATATAACAGCGATGAAATCCCAAATCACAAAACTCAAATTACAAATAATATTAAAATTAACGCCGACTCGTTCTGACTAACAATATGAGGCCTCCGCACGCGGGGGTAATGTATTGACATATTGTCCGCAGTCGGATAATCATCATTTACACAGCGTGTTACAGATAATTTCCTTTGACGATACGAGGACGGAATATTCACCCATGAAGATGTCGGGCGCTCAACATTTTTTCAAATCCAAAATCCATCGAGTGCTGCGAAAATCGACCGATAATTACAGCAAACTCATGGGCCAGGTATTGATGAAAAGAGGTATCGTCACCGACGAACAACTCCAAATCGCCCTTAAAGTACAAAAAGAGAAACTCTACACGCTGGGCAAGGCCGTTCGCCTGGGGCAAATTATCGTAGAGTTGGGTTATGCTCAGGAAAACGACCTGATTAAAGCGGTCAATGATGAATATCAGATTTCCGTTAAAACACTTTCCGATGACATCAGGGGGCTGGTTAAAAAACAGCGCGACAGTTTTTCCGAAGGTCTTCCGACACCCCGTATTCCCATCTGGCTGCAATTTTTTGCGGCGACAATGGTGATTATTATCACCACTGTTTCCATAATGAGTTTTTTCATTCTAAGACAGCAAAGAGAAAGACTTTACAACCAGACCCTGCAAATCGGCAAGATCAGTCTGAACTATTTCAGCGGCAATGCGGCCATTCCCTTGCTTGAAGACAATGTGTTAAGGCTGAATACACTGATAAAAGACGCTGCTAACGTTCAAGGGCTCCTTTATGCGATCATCGTCGATCACAACCATGTGATAAAAGCACATACGGACGTCAGCAAGATCGGAACAAAATTTGAAAAATTTTCGAACATCACCCACAAAAAAAAGGAAGGCGATGTCTCATATTTTACTTACTTTTCCTCATCCGGAAAGCACGTACTCAATTTAACCCGCCCCATTGTTTTTAAAAACAAGGATTTAGGTAAGGTTCATGTGGGGATTTCCATCGATTTTATTGAAAAATTAATCCATAAAGCGCAACTGACCATCATCGTCATCACCTTTTTCATCATCATTTTCAGCAGTGCCGTGGCGGTTTGGCTCGGGTTCCATTTTTCCCGTCCCATATCCAACCTTGTCCAGGCCACCAAAGAAATCGGAGCCGGAAATTACCAACATAAAATCATATTGGCAAGAAACGACGAACTTGGAAGCTTATCCACCGCCTTTAATCGCATGGGTGATGAACTCTGGAAAAATTCACTCATGCAAAAATCTTTCGGCAAATATATCGGCCCCGAAGTTCTTGAAATGATCATGGCCAATCCCGAAAGCATCTGGCTGAAGGGTCACAGAAGTGAAGCCACCGTTATTTTTGCGGATATCAGAGGATTTTCAACCTATTCCGAGGTCAGAGAGCCTGAAGAAATTATCGAAAAGTTGAACCAGTATTTTGAGATTGCAACATTGGCGATAAAGAATCACGGCGGATATGTCGATAAGTTTATCGGTGATGCGGTTTTAGGCGTTTTCGGCGTTCCGGTCTATCATGAAAATCATGCCGCAAGGGCGGTAAAAGCTGCCATGGATATGCAAAAAACATTTTTAAAAAGACGAGAAAATGACAACGATCTCCTTCAATCCGTGGGTATCGGAATCAATTCAGGGGTTGTGGTATCCGGCAATATCGGGTCTCAGGATCGGATGGAATACACGGTTATCGGCGACTGCGTCAACCTGGCCGCACATATATACCGGCTCGCCAACCCCGGTGAAATCATTATCAGCAAAAGTGTCTATGATCCTCTAAAGCAAATACTCGAAGTCCATCCTCTCCCTGTGCAATATATCAAAGGCAAATCAGAACCTGTGGAAATGTTTCGGTTGCTTCGCATAAGGGAGAACCAGGATGCCTGAACCGGCCCACCGAAGACACATCATATTTTTGATACTCTTTTTGCCGGGCTTTTTATTCCTTTCAGCCTGCGGCATCAACCGATCGATTTTTCAAAAAAATTCTCACGCGCAGGTTTATGACGATTTTGTTCTTGTGAAGACAACCGCAGGCGTCACGCTGTCATCCCTTTCCGCCAGATACCTGAAGAACCCGGATAAAGGTTGGCTGATTGGAGAATTCAACCGGATTACGCGGGTTCGTCCGGGACAACACCTGGTGATTCCATTATCGCCTTTCAACAGAGGCGGCTTAAAGGCGGATGGTTATCAAACGGTTCCGATATTGGTCTATCACAATTTTTCAACCACCCGGTCAGAGAAAATGACCCTGGCCAAGGATGATTTCGACGCCCAGATGAAATACCTGAAACAAAACCATTATCATGCCATTTCTCTGGACCAATTGATGGATTTTATCGATTACAAGGCACCGCTCCCTGGAAAATCCATCGTCATCACATTTGACGATGCATGGCGCTCCGCTTATGATATCGCACTTCCAATATTGAAGAAATACGGCTTTACGGCGACCTTTTTTATCTATACGGATTTTATCGGCGGCGGCAAAGCATTGGCGTGGAAAAATATCAAAGAGCTTTCAGAAATGGGATTTGATATTCAATGCCAGACAAAAACGCATCGCAATCTTTCAATTCTCCAAAAGAACGAATCCTTTAAAGAATACTTCAAATCCCTTGAAACGGAGATCACGTTTCCTCAAAAGCTGTTGAAAAAAATGTTGAACAAGGAGTGTCGATATCTGGCATACCCTTATGGCGAAACCAACAATCTTGTCATTGCCATGTTAAAAAAGCACGGCTACCGGGGAGCATTTACCCTCGGACGGGAGCCGAATCCCTTTTTTATCGACAAATATAAAATCAACCGCTCCGTCATATACGGGGATGATGACATTAAACAGTTTAAAAATTATGTTTCTGTTTTTCAGAAAATCGACAAGATGCCGAAAAAGTCCTCCAAAACCGTCATTGAAAACCACACGATTTTTAAGACCGCTTATTTCCTGAAACAGGCAAAGGCATATAAAAATGTCGATGACTTGCAACGGGCGATGTTTTATTTAGAGATCGCCGGCGCATTGAGTCCAAAAGACAAACAGATTGCCGAAACATTATCTCGCTTGAAAACCACCATTGACGCCAAATCCAAGTTGTCTTTCCAAAAAGGAAAAGGCTTTTACCTGCAAAATAGATTCGAAGACGCACGGAACCAATTTTTAACGGCATTAAGATACGATCCCGATTTCAAACCGGCGCTTGATTATCTGAAAAACAGACTCATTCCCAAATCATATATCTCTTACGTTCCCGGGAAAAATGATTCTCTGAAAGGGATCTCCGAAAAATTCTACAAAGATCCTGATCTTGATTTTCTAATCGCCTATTTTAACGCCCTTAAATCCGAATCGAAACCCGATCCGGGAAAAACGCTGATGCTTCCGATTCTGCCCCGGGAGATCAACCCCGAGAAAATCGACATCCATCAAGAAATTAATTCGACAAAGCATCTACTTGAGAAAAAAAAATACCAGGCGGCGATTCATGTTTCAGACAAAATTTTGAAAATTGATCATCTTAACAAGGCGGCCATTGATTCAAAAAATAAAGCATACTATCAAATCGGAATGGAAATGATCCAAAATAAAAAATATTTTGAAGCCGTCGATACTTTCAAAAAAATCTCGCCCGGATATGAAGGCGTTGATGAGGCGGTTCAAAATGCCATCCAAAAAGAGCTGCTGAATGCCGAGCGTCTTTTGCAAAAAAAGAAATACGACGCATCGATTGCGCTTTCAGAAAAAATTTTGAGCTATGACAGATCCAATAATGCCGCCCAAAAAATTATCAGCACCGCCCATTGCCGCCTGGCAAACGGACTGCTCATCCGCAAGAAATATGACGAGGTATTAAACGCATTGAATGGGGCGGACCCGGCAGATATTTGCAGCAAAAAAATAAGGACCGCCCTTAAGCTGTCGATGAAGAAAGAAGCAGAAGTGCACTACATTCGAGGCGTCAAACATTTTCTGAACGAAGAACTTCAAAGTGCCATAAACGAGTGGGAAATAACGCTGAAACTCGACCCAATACATGCTAAGGCCAAAAAGAACATCAAAAACGCCAGGAATCTGTTGGAAAAACTTAAAAAAGTCAAGTGAATAAAAAAAAGAAAGCCATTTGGGGATGGGCCATGTATGACTGGGCAAATTCCGCCTTTGCCACAACGGTGATGGCGGGATTTTTCCCTGTCTTTTTTAAAGAATACTGGAGTTACGGCGTCAATGTCAATATGAGCACCGCCCGTCTCGGACTCGGAAACGCCGCCGCCGGCATATTGGTTGCCGTCATGGCACCGGTGCTGGGCGCCGTTGCAGACAGCGGTTCGGCAAGAAAGAAATTTCTCACTGGTTTTGCCTACCTTGGTGTTTTAATGACTGCCGCATTGTTTTTGATCCAAAAAGGCAACTGGGGATGGGCGATTTTCGTTTATGTCATGGGGATCATCGGTTTTTCCGGCGCCAACATATTTTATGATTCGCTGCTGCCGAGTGTCGCAGATGAAAATGAAATCGATTATGTGTCCGGCCTGGGATATTCAATGGGGTATCTTGGCGGCGGCCTTTTATTCCTGGTAAATGTCCTCATGACCCTCATGCCGGAAAAATTCGGATTGCCCGATGCCGGAACGGCCGTACGATATGCCTTTGTTACCGTTGCCCTGTGGTGGGGCTTTTTTACCATTTTCACGATCGTTTGGATGCCCGAAGCTCAAACAGGGGCATCCCCTTCCGGCGGCGCAGGCTTTATCACCATCGGGTTCAAACAATTCATCGGAACCTTCAAAAAAATCCGCAGCCTAAAAACCGTTTTTCTCTTCTTGATGGCGTATTGGTTTTACATCGACGGGGTGGATACCATTATCCGAATGGCGGTTGATTACGGCATGTCCATTGGATTTGGTCCAAATGATTTGATCATTGCGCTTTTGATTACACAATTTGTCGGATTTCCCTGTGCCCTGTTATTCGGAAAACTCGGACAAATATGGCGCCCACGAAAATTGATTTACATCGCCATCGGCATTTATGTGTTTGTTACCCTATTGGGAACGATGATGACCCGGCCCCATGAATTCTACATCTTAGCCGTCCTCATCGGCCTGGTGCAGGGGGGCATTCAAGCCTTGAGTCGATCCTTTTATTCGAGATTGATACCTAAAAACCGGACTGCGGAATTTTATGGATTTTATAATATGCTGGGCAAGTTCGCGACAATCCTGGGACCGGTCTTGGTCGCTTTTTCCGGTCTGTTTGCAAGGCATATCTTAATGCCGCCGTCCCCAACGCCCGAACAGATGGTTCACGTCACCCGCCTGGCATCCCGGTGGGGGATCGGATCCATTATTCTTCTCTTTGTCATCGGAGCGGCCCTTTTCTATTTTGTCGATGAGGAAAAAGGCAAACAGGAAGCGATGTTGCTGGAAGAATAGGGAAGGACCAGAGGGCAGAGGGATAGGAGAGTGAGAAGTTAAGGAAGGTCAGAAGGTGAGAAAATGAAAGACCTGCGGCCGTTGAAGGCATGAGGACCGGGAACTTTGTTCCTTTGAGGTTGGAGGCAGGAGCTTTTGCCTTTAGCCTAAAGCAGAAGCGTCCTCTAGCCTGACGCCGCCGAAGGCGCCTTGTCGTCCGTCATCTGTCGTCCGTCATCCATCGTCCATCATCCGAGCGAAGTTTACCCGCCTTCGGAGGGCGGTCGTCCCTCCGGGGCGTAGGCCCTACGGGCCAGAGGCCATCTTCCATCGGGTTCTCTCTGCCCTATGCCCTCTGCCCCATGCCCTCTGCCCCATGCTCTCTGCCAATTAGCGAATCACATATCGCCTGCAGTTTGACCGCATGATTTGTAAAAATCCATTCCACGCCCCTGTTCAATTCCCGGAAAAGACAGTTTTTAGAACAGATGTACCCGGTTCCCACACACTGTTTTTGCAAATGATGTTTTTTCAAAAGCGCGTCGGTGATCAATACATAATGCCCTGCGATCCCGTGGTAGTGGTTCGTCAACGCCAGGTCGCTCAATCGTTTGAGATTGAGTCTTGCGCTTGGGACAAACGTTGATGACGGGACAAAATCGATGAGTTTGAACATCTCCGGTCGAAGAGAAATAAAATGAAAATCCTCCTTGGGCGCCAGGCTGCGAAAAAGCGCCTTCAGCACATTGTTTTGATGCTCCGGTTCCGGATATATCTCCCTTTTTATTTCAACCATCAAATGCATTTTTTTGCCGTATTTTTGAATTACTTCAAAAAGTGCGGGAATCAAGCGGCAATGCATGTTCAATTCGGTCAGCGTCACTTGATTGATGTTGATATCAGATCCAAATACTCTCTTGAGGCCGGCGTCATGGAAAACAACCGGCATCAGGTCCTTGGTCCATCGGATATCCAGTTCTATCCCCCACACACCGGCCGCGTTGACCCGATCAAATGCGGCGATGGTATTTTCAAAAACCGATCGGTTGTCGTGTTCTCCCCGGTGCGAAATGATTTTGCACTGTCGGAGCTGTTTTATATCCGGAACCGGCTGCGGTATTTTCTCATAAACAGAATCAACCCGCCGTAGAATTTGTTTTTCCAGCCAAATAGTGATGTTCATCGTGAGCACCTTAAATATTTCGTGGAAAAATGAAATACTGGGAACCAAAAACCAAAACATTTAATTTTTAACATCTGTTTGGCAGTGTGTCGTCGAGAAATCTCATTCCAAACAACCCATTATTCCAACATTCCAGTATTCCATTATCCCCCAAAGGATTGGTTGCGCCAGATCTCGGCATCTCTGATCCGCCAAAAAAGGACCAGGTGTCAATACTAGGCGAAATGATGTATTGCATCCATCCGATCAAACAGTATAAAATCATCATAAGTTCAATTTTTCATAAATATAACGCTTTTCACGATTTCATCAAGAAAGGATTGAATATGATTACCTTTGAATCCGTTCAAAATGCCGCAAAGTTACTCAAAAATAAGATCATCCGAACACCGCTGATGCATTCACCCTCTTTAAGCCGGATGTTTGGCGGAGAAATTTATTTAAAACTGGAGAATCTGCAAAAAACAGGATCCTTTAAAATCAGGGGTGCAACATACGGCATATTGATCAACAAAGATAAAATAGGCCCCGGCGGTGTGGTGACGGCGTCTGCAGGGAATCATGCCCAGGGAGTCGCGCTGGCTGCCCGGCTGGCCGGGATCCCGGCAACCATCGTGATGCCCGAATGGGCATCCATCAGTAAGCAGGAAGGTACACGGGAATACGGCGGCGAAGTCATCATCGAGGGAAAGAGTTTGGGAGAATCCCTGAACAAAGCGCAAGAATTGGCCCGTGAAGATAAAACCTTTATCCATCCTTTTGAAGATGAGGATATCATTACGGGACAGGGAACCATTGCCCTTGAAATCATGGAAGATCTTGAAGACATCGACATGATTCTCGTCCCTATCGGCGGCGGAGGCATTATTTCGGGCATAGCGGCAACCATAAAACAGATTCGCCCGAAAGTGAAGGTTGTCGGGGTCCAATCCGCCGCTTGCCCGTCGGCCTATGAATCGTATCACAACGGAAAAATCACGACGGTCTTATCAGAGTATTCCATCGCAGACGGTATCAGCGTCAAGCAGGTGGGAGCGCTCAACTTCGATATTATTCGAGAGCATGTCGATGATGTGGTTTTAGTCGATGAAGATCAGATCGCAGCGGCCATCCTTTTGCTTCTGGAACGAAAGAAGATTCTCGCCGAAGGCGCCGGAGCGGTTTCTCTGGCAGCCCTTTTAAACGGTTCGGTGACGATCCCGCAAAAAAGCCGTGTCGTTTTGATCATCAGCGGCGGCAACGTCGACAGCTCCTTGCTGGGCCGCATATTAAATCAGGGTTTGGTGAAACACGGACGAATCATGCGCCTCAGGGTGCGCCTGCCCGATACCCCCGGTTCTCTGGCACAATTGCTCATTCTGATATCCGGACTCAAGGCCAATGTCCTACACATCTTTCATGATCGAAATGCCAGAAATCTGCCCATTTACGTCACACGCGTCGACCTGGATATTGAAACCCGCGGTCCCGAGCACATTGAAGACATCGCCCAAAATTTAAAGGCGTCAGGGTATGATTTGGAGGTGAGGTGAGGGCCTGGGGCAGAGGACGGACGTCAGACGACGGATGACAGACGACGGACCACGGAGGACAGCGGTCGGAAGTCGGAAAGCAGAGGGCATAGGGCATGGAGCATAGGGAAAGACGGCGGACGACTGAGAATGGATGACGGACGACGGACGACGGACGTCAGACAACCCATCCTGAACTATCTTTCCTATTTTCTAATTTCTGCGCTCCGACTTCCGACCTCTCTGACCTCTTGCTTTCCGTCCTCTGTCGTCTGTCCTCTGTCGTCTGTCATCTGTCCTTATAGGTTCGAAGCCAGAGACAACTGATTTTTATTAACGGCAAGATAAAGTTCCGGCTGGACGTACTCTTGATATTGTTCCACGAACGGCATATAGACCAATAGATAGTGTTTGGGTTGTATCGTGATGTCTTTGAGTATGGGGTACATGTCCTTCTCGGGTTTTATGAAACCGGCCATACTCATGGTAAGGCCTTCGACGGCATCTTCGATGGGCAATGTGACCGGATGTATTCGCGCCTTGGGAAGCTCCCCGCACATTTCTTTTTCAGGTTGTGAAAGGGTGACATTGCGCTCAAGTTGTATAAAAACCCGGGGCCTCACTTTAAAAGCCGGTGACCAGAAATGAAATTCCCTGTCTTTCCAGCCTTTTTGGATTACCACTGGCAAATTGGCAATACGAACCAGATCCGCATATGAATCGAGTTTAATCCCGCTAATCTGGGCTTTGATTCGCCAGAACGGAAGATAGATGATATTCTCGGCTTTTGACGGCATGGTGGCAAATTTAATGGATTTCAATCCGTTTTTAGTTGGCCGCCAGGTCGTGTTGCAATTCCTGCAAAGCAAAATCAACGTATCTCGCTGTCCCTCCAGATCCCACCCGCACCCCGGACAAAGCGTTGGAAGGAATTGAATGCGGCAGTCCGGACGTCCGCCCGGAAGGGATGATGCATTGAAATCATCCGGCGGCATGGATGTGAGCGCTTTATTTAAGACCGCGTCATATATTTTCCCCTCTGCATAAAACGGAGAATAAATCAAACTGATGGTATCGCCGATATGCGATTGATATAAAACAGGACCGGGCAACGATGTGCTGAACCGCAGTTTGAAAATATTCATTGCTTTATTAAAAGAAAAGGTCGGTTTGAGAAAATAACCGATCTTTTCAGGCGTTACGAAACTAAGATTTAGGGCCTGACTGCGCAGCCCGAGGGATATCGGGAAAAATGAAGATTCAACCGCCTGATAGCTGACATCTATAAATCTGTGCCTGATACCGGATTCCAAACAAGAAAACAGCATCCCTTTAAACCGCCAGTACGGAAAAAACACCAGATCTTTTCCCTTTGGAGCGGCGTTGGGCAGCATATATCGGAAAAATTTGTCTTGAACCAGGTAAGAATTCACGCGACAAAACCCGCACGAAAAGAAACGGTCGGTTTCTTTCAGAAGCGCCGGAGCGCCGCATTGCGGACATTGATGTTCGATTGTAAGTTCAGGCATTTGGCGATGTTAAATGGTTATGATCATTAAGTTGGCAGAGGGCATGGGGCATAGGGACAGAAGTTAAGAAGGTCAGAAGATCAGAAGGTCAGTTTTTTTCTCGTCTTCTGATCTTCTGACTTCCGTCCTCTGTTTCTCTGATCTTCTAATCTTCTTACCTTCTATCTCTAGCCCTCTGCCCTCTGCTTTCCGACCTCCGTCCTCTGCCGTCCGTCATCAGTCGTCTGTCGTCCGTCCTCCGTCCTCCCGGATCATAGCTTCTCGCCGCACTGGTTACAGTACATGGCGCCATCGACATTTTCGGTGTTACATTTCGGACAAAATATGGGTTTTGATTTCTCTTCCACCGGATTACCGCAGCGGGAACAGAATTTTGCGCTGGGCGACAAATTTTTGCCGCACTTTATACATTGTTTAAAAACAAGCTGCTGGTGTCCGCAAAACGGGCAGAATTTTGCTTCCACAGGAATGGAATGTTTGCAATCCGGGCAGGAAGACATGTGCTGGGTATTGGTTTGCGGAGATTCTTGTCCGCCGGGTTTTTGGAGGGGAGGCTGAATTCCGGCAAAATATTGTGCAAACATGGCCGGCATCATCAAACCAAGTCCCATTCCCATCCCGGATCCTGCATTGCCTTCCGCGGCTGAAGCTTTTTCCATGGCCATGGCCGCCTTCATCTGCATCAGTTTATTCATGTCATCGAAAACTCCCATCCGGCTCCGATCGTCGATGGCCTGCTGAACTTCCGGCGGAGGGGTGACGGCATTGATGTACAGATGGGTAACGCCGATACCGAAATTGCTGAAATCCTTCTGAACGCGCTTGAGCATATTCTCGGACAGATCATCGTATCTCGCCGGAAGGTTCAGGATGGAATCGATGGTTTCTCCCATATAATCGTTAAATCTGGATACAATGACCCGATTTAAATATTCTTCTATCTCACGGGTGGTATAGATCCCCTGGGTGCCGGCAAGATTGTTTATAAACAGCACCGGCTGCATCACTTGTAAGTTGAAAACGCCGAAGGCTCTGAGCCGTATCAGGCCCAATTCGGAATCTTTAAAGGCAACGGGATCGCGCGTTCCCCATTTCAGGTTCGTGAAGACCTTTAAATTGAGGAAATAGACTTCCGCCCTCAAAGGACTGGTAAGGCCCCACGGCAAGCTGAGAACCTTTGTCAATATAGGAATATTGGCGGTTTTGAGGGTATGTCTTCCCGGCCCAAAGGCATCTATTGCTTTCCCCTGGTAGAAAAAAACAGCGGCCTGGCTTTCCCTGACCGTAAGCTGGGCGCCATATTTTATTTCACCGGAACCTTTTTGGGGGAGCCGATGAAGCAGTTCTTTTCCGGTATCGTCAAACCACTCGAGATTTTCCAAAAAAATAATGTTGTTTGTTCCCATTATTGTCATCTCCATTTTTTCAATATTAGGTACAATTCGGATTCATGCAACAACGATGCCAAAAAGGCCGGACGATAGGCCTGCGGCCGTTGAAGGTTGAAGGACCGAGAACTTAGTTCCCTTGAGGTTTGAGGCAAGATCAAGGACGAGGGACGATGGACGACCGCTCCGCTAGGATGATGGACGAATAAAGGCAGAGGTTAGAGATCAGAGGTCGGAGTGATAGAAGTTAAGAAGTTGAGAAGGTTAGAAGATCAGAGAAACAGAGGTCGGAAGCCGGAGGGCGAAGAACCAGAGGTCAGAGGTCGGAAGTCAGAGGTCGGAAAGCATAGAGCATATCGCTAAAAGAATAGTGCAACTGAACCCTGAACCCAGAACCTCTGAACCAATAAAACCAATTCAACCAACTAAACGATCCTAACGAACTTAACCATTTAACCAATTATTTTTCTATTTGGTTGACAAAGTCATTGAAATACAACATTATTTTCGATCTATCCCATCACTGTCTTGAAAAGGGGCTTCACATGGATCTATGGCAACTCAATATATTCTGTAAGGTTATCGAATTAAAAGGTTTTTCAAAGGCCGGAAATGCTGTTCATCTTTCTCAGCCCACCGTCAGCAGCCATATCAAAGATTTGGAGAATCATTTTGAATGCCAACTCATCGACCGCCTTGGCAAAAAAGCGGTCCCCACCAAAGCCGGCGAACTGCTATACCGCTATGCGCACAAGCTTATTACCTTGCGTGATGAAGCTGAATCTGCAATGGCCGAGTTTCACGGGAATATCAAAGGCCGCCTGGTGATCGGCGGCAGCACCATTCCCGGTGAATATATTCTGCCCAGACACATCGGTGCATTTACGGTGGATTACCCCCGGGTTTCCATTTCCCTGAAGATCGGCGACACCGATAAAATCATCCAGGATGTCCTGTCCGGTTTCCTGGAACTCGGCATTGTCGGCGCTGAAACATCCAACAAAAACATTCATCAGGAAAAATTGATCGAGGATGAAATGAAACTTATCGTCACCGACGATCACAAATGGGCCGAAAAAAAATCCGTTAGCCCCGAATTATTGTATAAAGAACCATTTATTCTTCGTGAATCAGGTTCAGGAACGCTGAAATCCATCAAACTCAGCTTTAAGGAGGAAGGCCTCACTGTTGACGATTTTAGCATTATCGCAGAAATGGGAAGCACGGAAGCGGTTATTCAGGGGATAAAAAGCAAGGTCGGGGTCTCGATCCTTTCCACCATCGCCGTTGCGGAAGAGTTAAAAGCAGGAACCTTAAAAGCACTGACCGTTAATAAACTGACTCTAAAGCGGAGTTTTTATCTCATAACGCACAAATACCGGAGTCCGTCGCCATTGTGCAAGGCTTTTATGAGCTTTCTCAAAAAAGAATTTAAGCTGACCTGAACGTTTCAAAACCCATAACGCTGCTTTAAAAGTTTTCGTGTGGTTGCGCTTACGTTCTGATATTGCAAATCTTCGGATGAGAGCCATCTCACGTCGGCAGCATCATCTCCGGCCCTGATCTCGCCGCTGATATATTCGGCGGCAAGATCCACGATCACGTAGTGGAATCGAATGCCACCGTTTTTATCCTGTTCAACCACATCAAAGGTATAGACAGGTTTTCCGGCCTGAATCACGATTCCCGTCTCTTCCAGGATTTCTCTCTGCGCAGCCTCCTGCAGGGTCTCCCCCAACTCAACGCACCCCCCGGGAATAGCCCACTGGCTTTCAGCCGGCGGTTTTCCCCGCAAGACCAGCAACACCTTGCCCTCTTTGAATACAACAGCGCCCACGGCCACCCTGGGGTGATCCGGATAGAGGCCGTCATTGTTAGTGCTTGAATGATTCATAGGTGGTCAAATGGTTAAATCGTTGAATGGTTAATTGGCATAGGGCATGGAGCATAGGGCAGAGGGCATGGGTTCTATCTCAGATTTCTGACCTCTCTCCGAGCTGTAAGCTCATACGAGCTGGAAGCCGACCTCTGTTCCTTCGCCGTCCGTCCTCCGTCCTCTGTCGTCCGACCTCTGTCCTCTCACCTTCTTACCTTCTGCCCCTTACCCTTCCGTCCTCTGTCGTCCGTCATCCGTCCTCTGATCTCTGTCCTCTGACCTCTGACCTCTGGTCTTTCATTTTCTCACCTTCTGACCTTCTTAACTTCTCACCTTCTATCCCTCGTCCTCTGCTCTCTGCCCTATGCCTCTTTCAAACATACCATCGATCGGTTTAAATTTAAATACGGAAGCGCATATCGTTTCACCTGCACCTCAAATCTATCCGACGCTGCGCCTTGTGCACCGGATCCTTTATTCACCGATGAACCCAGCGTTCGGATTTCATGGTCGGATAAAGGGCCTTTCATGGCAATAATGACACCGTCTTTCTTAAGAAAAGGAATGGCCGTCACCGCAAACATTGTCATTGAAGAAAGCGCCCGGCTGATAATAACGTCGAATTGGCGGGCGGCCTCAGGCTTTTTGGCAAAGTCCTCCGCCCTGACATGAAGCGCCCGTATGTTTTCAAGTTCGAGAATACGGATCATATGTTTTAAAAAGTTGATTTTTTTGCGGGAAGCGTCAACCAGGGTGACGGAAACCAACGGCAGGCATATCTTTAGCGGAATTCCGGGAAATCCGCCACCGGATCCGATATCAAGAAGCGACCCCGAGGGAGAAATATCCGGAACCGGCGCGATGGCATCCAAAAAATGCTTAACGGCAACTTCCAAGGGATCGGTAATGGCGGTCAGATTGATCTTCTGATTCCATTGAATCAGCTCGAGGGCATGGATGGAAAATTTTTCTAATTTCCCCTGGTCGATTGGAATACCCAGTGTTTCCGCCCCTTCATAGATGATATTCCGCCACTTTTTGGATCCAATTTTCATCATTTAAAAATAAATAACCGCAGATGAACGCAAATATTTTTAAAAATATTTGTGTCTATCCGTGTTCATCCGTGGTTCCCACATCCTCTTTCCTATTTCCTCTTTTCTCTTTCCTATTTCCCACCCGACGCCCCGAATTCTCAGAGCATTTTTGTTGACCGAGACAATACACGTTGTTATCATAATGCCACATTGTCGATAAACATATTATAAGGAGCCGAGCATGAAAATTATACATTATTCGGAAGCAAAACCCAAGCATTTCGATGCAGATCACGTAAAAGGCGTTACCGGCCGCGTTGTTATCGGTAAAGCCGACGGCGCTGAAAATTTTTGCATGCGCATTTTTGAGCTGTCTGAAAATGGCTATACCCCCAAGCACTCACATGAATGGGAACATGAAATCGTAATCCATTCCGGCAACGGTGAAGTATTGTCGGACGGCAAATGGGCGCCGGTGGGAAAAGGGCATATTGTTTTTATACCCGGCAATGAAGATCACCAGATTAGAAATGCAGGAAAAGATCCACTGGTCTTTGCCTGTTTAATCCCTTCAGGCGCTCCGGAATTGTAATGAACCAGACC
This sequence comes from uncultured delta proteobacterium, assembly GCA_963778575.1. Taxonomy (GTDB): domain Bacteria; phylum Desulfobacterota; class Desulfobacteria; order Desulfobacterales; family UBA11574; genus UBA11574. The sequence continues at coordinate 59,198 of CAVZUV010000020.1, forward strand.
TGCAAACATCCGCTGGTTACAGTGGATATCATCATAGAAATCGACGAGAAGATCGTTCTCATCGAACGGGCAAATCCACCCTATGGATGGGCGCTGCCCGGCGGTTTTGTCGATTACGGCGAATCCCTGGAATCAGCCGCCATGCGAGAAGCCAAAGAGGAAACTTCTCTTGAGGTCGTGCTTGAAGAACAGTTTCATGCCTATTCGGATCCCGGCCGAGATCCGCGGCATCATACCGTCACAACGGTTTTTATCGGAAAAGGAATCGGTGTTCCCAAACCGGCTGATGATGCAAAACATTTGGGAGTGTTTTCAAAACATGATCTTCCGGACCCCATTGTTTTTGATCATCCTAAAATTATCAGGGATTATTTCCGGTACAAGGGAGGCGAATCCAAAGAAGCTGTTTTCTCATTGGTATGATTTTTGCTTTTATTGAGCAAATCGGCGTGTTTTGAAAAGCTTTCGGGAGGAACACAATGAAAACTTCCAAAACACCTGGATTCTTCAGACCCTTTGAAGAACTCAAAGAGCTGATTGAAAACAAAACAGTGAATTCCGGGCAATCTCTTGATGATACCCTTGAAGCTATCGGAGAAGAAAGCGACAAAAATACCGATGCTTACAGGTTCGATAACGACATTAGCGACAACTTTGACCCTATTAGTGAAAAAGATCTTTTTCTGGAGGCCATGACCGATGTAGATCCCATATATAGAGGGGACCGTTTGGAACCTGCTGTTGCGGTCCGTGTTTCTACTGATCCCGGAACTGATCCGGACATTGAAACACTTCAACAATTGAACAATCTTGTAGAATCCGGCGAAGGTTTTGTGGTTGCGAACACTCCGGAATATATCGAAGGTACGGGATATCATATTCACCCCGAAATTGCCAAACGACTTCATCGTGGTGATTTTTCAATACAATCGCACATCGATCTTCACGGTCTTGGCGTGGAAGATGCAAGAGATACGTTCGAAAATTTTCTCAAAGATGCCGTCTCCACGGGGAAAAGAGCCGTCCTTGTCGTTCACGGCCGGGGTTTATCCTCCGTGAACCGGCCTGTTTTGAAAACAAAAGTGATTGAATGGCTCACCCAGGGCCCGTGGCGAAAATGGGTGATTGCATTCTCAAGCGCCCGGTCCTGTGATGGCGGTGCAGGCGCATCGTATGTGCTGCTGCGACAGCGGCCGATGACCAAACGCCAGAGGAAACGCACGTCCTGAATTTTGCATGAAAATTAATGAGAAACTTTAGAATGTTTAATTAATCGTGAAATTTTTGTGCGATTTTTGGCTAATTTTTTTCTCATTTTCATACAATGTTGCTGAGGCACAAATCGTGAAAAGGCGAATTTTCATCTTTTTTTTTATTTTTTTATTCGGAGGCTTGATATCCTGCAGCAACACTCCCGCCGCTAATTCATTTAAAATAACAGAAAACAAAACAATACAAGAAGGACCCAAAAAAATCGGAGATTCCAAAAATCAAAAATTGTCGTCGCTCCTTTATGAACTTGCCCTTTCACCGGATCCTGATTATTTTGCTAAAAAACACAACATCCTTTTGGTCAACCACCGGGTCAGAATCACCATCTTTTTCAAACCTTCGGCGCCGGAACCGGAGAGAATAAAGCTGCTCAAAGTGCATAACATCATGATCGAGAAAGGGTCTGCCGACATGATAAGAGGCCTCGCCCCGGTCGATCAGCTAATTCTCCTGTCAGAGGAACCGGCGGTGCGATTCATACAGCTCCCGGATACACTGATCAAAACAAGGAAAAACCGCCCATGACTACTGCCGGATCGAAAAAGTTGATAGCCGCATTCTGCTTTCTGCTGCTGTTTCATTTCACTTGTTTTTCAGTTGCCTTTGCGCAACATCTGAATGCGCCTCCGGCAAAGACGAACCGTCACCCCAAGATATCGAGCTACCTGCAAAAGTTGGAAAAGGAATACAAAGAAGGTGCCAATACCGGCAACCTGATTGCCCAGAGCATCAATGCCGGATCCCCTACCCCGGACAGAGTGCCTGTCTATCTAATGTCCGCGCCCGGCGCCCGCATCGATGAAACCGCACTTTCCGACCTGGGCGCTGAAATCACCAAACGGTCCGGCAACGTGATCCGGGCGCAGGTCCCCGTGAATATGCTGACCGCGGTTGCCGATACCGTAAGCGGGGTTTCGTTCATGAAAACGTCGGACCCCCTCATCCCCGCGGCCGTCGAGAGCCAAGGGGTCAGCCTGACCGGAGCCGATACCTATCATAATGCAAATTACGATGGAACCGGCGTCAAAGTCGCGGTGGTCGATGTGGGCTTCCAATACTTATCCGATGCGATAAGCAACCACGAACTTCCGAGTAATGTCGTAAAAATCGACTGCACGGGGGCAAGCTGCGTTTCCAGCGACTTTTCTTCGGAAACCGACAACCATGGTACGGCGGTTGCAGAGGTTATTCACGACATGGCGCCCGGCGCCTCACTGTATCTCATTAAAGTGGCAGACAAACTGGACCTGAGTGACGCCAAAGATTACGCCATCCAAAATGGAATTAGAATTATCAATCTTTCCGGCGGATATCTTAATCAGAACTTTTATGACGGCCTGTGCTGGTCATCCAACGCCGTCTGCACGGCGAACGATGCCCATGCGCACAATATCCTGTGGGTGAACTCGGCCGGCAACGAAAGCCGACGGCACTATGAGTCTGAATTTTCAGATCCTGACGGCAACGGATGGCATAATGTTTCAGGAAGCAGTGAGACCATCAAAATCTTTGCACATGATGGTGATACCGTTAAAGTATATCTGACATGGGATGCCTGGCCGACGACAAATGAGGATTATGATCTTTATCTTTATGACAGTTCAAATGTTGAAGTCGATCATAGCTTGAATTCACAGATAGGGACGGAGCCGACTGAATATATTTCTTATCTGGTTCCGACAAACCAAGGCGGCGATTACTATCTTGCAATTAAAAAAATAAACGCCACATCAAATCACTTGCTGGAACTTTACAGTGTCAATCACGATTTACCATCTGCGGTGGCCTCCAGCGCCAGCAGCCTGCTGAATCCTGCGGATGCGGCCAGTGTCCTGGCCGTGGGCGCTATTAGTTACAGCAACTGGAACACGGGTCCCCAAGAACTCTTCAGCTCACAAGGCCCTACCACCGACAACAGGATCAAGCCGGATATCATGGGACCGGATAATGTTTCAAACTTCATTGAAGGCATCTTTGTCGGCACCAGTGCATCATCACCCCACGTCGCCGGCGCAGCAGCCCTTATCCTCCAGAAGAATCCGGGAATTTCCGTGGATCAACTCAGAGAGTCACTCACCTCCACCGCCATTGATATGGGCATTCAAGGAAAAGACAATATTTACGGATACGGGCGCCTGAATTTGAATATCAATGCAGCCATCCCAAGCAGTACCGGGACAACCGGAGACGGCGGCGGTGGCGGGGGATGTTTCATCGCCACTGCGGCGTATGGCTCTTATGAGGCGCCGTATGTTCTGATTTTACGAAAGATACGGGATCGCTTTCTGATCACCAACAGGGTTGGAAAAGCTTTTGTTCATTTATATTATACCTATTCTCCGCCCATGGCGAACATGATTGCCAATCACAATAGCTTGAAAACAGCGGTCCGCATCGGTCTGTTGCCGATTATGGGAATCAGCTGGCTGGCCCTGAAAACAGGGCCTTTGTCTGCTTTGTTTTCATTAGCGCTTGTAACCGTTTTAGTTCTCGGTCTTATCCGCCTTGTTTCGCGCAGAAAAATTCAAAGAAAGAAAAAAATTTGATTGGGTGTCTTGTAATTTCAACAATTTCATGAAAATATAACATATTTTTTGAGGCTTGCTTCAAAAATGGAATAATGGAATAGTGGAACACTGGAAGGTTGGCTTATAAGCGGTAAGGAGCAGCCATGGCACTCAAAGAGCACGAATACATCAGACAGACGTTGGAACGGTATACAAACTGCGCCCTTGAAGATTTCTGCGAACATATCATCATCACGAATTTCAAGCAGTATGTGACCCGGTTCAATGAAAAAGTAAAAGGGGATGTTCACGAAGGGTATTTCCGGATTGTCAACGCAAAATCCTTGAATTGCACGATGATAGACTTCGGCATCGGCTCCCCCCAGGCCGCCCTGATCATCAACTGCCTGGCTTATCTTGATAACCTCAAGTCCGTGGTCATGCTGGGTATGTGCGGCGGCATCGACGATTCTCTCGAAATCGGGGACTTCATCATTCCTTCGGCAGCCATCCGGGGAGAAGGCACCAGCCGTCATTACTTGCCGCCGGAATTTCCGGCCATGCCGGCTGCTTCCGTGAATCTGATTTGTATCGGCGCCGTACGAAAACTGGGTCTCGCACCCAAATTCGGCATTGTCTATACCACCGACCGCCGGCTCTGGGAGTTCGATGAAGAATTTGTCAGTTATCTGCGACAACAGAGAATCATTTCTATCGATATGGAACTGGCAACCCTCTTTTCGGTGGCCTATCATTATGAAGTGCCCATCGGGTCCGTGATGCTGGTCTCGGATATGCCCTTGCAAAAAAGAGGCATAAAGGACAAGAAGATGCAAAATGAAATTTTTGCCAAGCACATGGAGCTTCATCTGGATATTGGACTCGACGTGATCGAAAACTTAAATTCGCGATGGGGCGAAATAGAACGCACGCTCACGGGAGAATGGTAGGGTGTGAAATTACATTTTGCCCAGAAGGCCATTCTCACTTCAAGGGTTTATAATTAAATTTTTACTGATTGAAATCCAAAACAAATCGCGGATACAAACAAATCGTAATGAAAGAACTGAATTCATGAGCGCAACTATAAAGGTACCTGCGATAATTAACCGAATGTTTCATGTCATTAAAGTTGAATTTCCCCGATGGTTCTTTCGAAACGATCCTTGATCCACTCAGACATCTTCCAGTACCAAATATTTAATCAATCACCTGAAGCTGTTCCATCAATCAAATTTTCTCAACTAAGATTACTTGACAAACACCTAATCGCCATTATATTTAAACGATTTTAATTCGCGGACACGATAACACCCCCCATCGGGCGGCATAATCCCGTATGAGGGGTTTTTTATTCGATAAAATGAAAGATATTATGAAAAATACAATACATAAAGTCAGGAACATCGGGATCAGCGCTCACATTGATTCCGGGAAAACCACACTCACCGAAAGAATTCTCTTTTACACGAAACGAATCCACGCGATTCACGATGTCAAAGGGAAAGACGGCATCGGCGCCACCATGGATTCCATGGAACTGGAAAGGGAACGCGGCATTACCATCGCTTCGGCCGCAACCTACTGTAAATGGTCGGATCATGAAATTAATATTATCGACACCCCGGGCCATGTCGACTTTACCATAGAGGTGGAACGGTCGTTGAGAGTACTCGACGGCGCCATACTGGTTCTATGTTCCGTGGCAGGGGTTCAATCCCAATCCATCACCGTTGATCAGCAAATGAAAAGATACAAAGTGCCCTGTATCGCCTTTGTCAACAAGTGCGATCGAAGCGGCGCCAATCCGTTTCGCGTGATCAAGCAACTCAAAGATAAACTGGGGCACAATGCCGTTGCCATGCAGATTCCCATCGGCCTTGAAGAAGATTTGGAGGGCGTTGTCGACCTATTGACCATGAAAGCGATCTATTTCGACGGCGACAACGGAGAAGACGTGAGAATTGAAGATATACCGCAAGATCTGATTCAAGAAGCCGGAAAACGTCGTGAGGAACTGATCGATGCGTCATCGATGTTTTCGGATGAACTCACGGAAGCGGTTCTCGAAGAAAAAGAAGTTGCCAATCATATGATCGTCTCTGCCGTACGAACCGGTGTGCTGGCCCGTAAAATTACGCCGGTCTTTATGGGTTCGGCCTATAAGAACAAAGGCGTTCAACCCCTTCTCGATGCCGTTGTCAACTATCTTCCCTGCCCTTCTGATGTGGAAAATACGGCCCTTGACCTGGAAAATAACGAAACGCCCGTTATTCTGGCCTGCGAATCGGATAAACCGGTTGTGGCCCTGGCTTTCAAGATCGAGGACGGGCAGTACGGTCAATTGACGTATATCCGGTCATATCAGGGGTCTCTCTCCAAGGGAAATACCATCGTCAATATCCGCGACGGGAAAAAAGTCAAAATCGGAAGAGTCGTCCGCATGCACGCCGATCAGATGGAAGATATCCAAATCATCCCGGCAGGATATATCGCCGCCCTTTTCGGCATCGACTGCGCTTCCGGCGATACCTTTGTCAGTCCGGGTCTCAATTTGACGATGACGTCCATGTTTGTCCCTGAACCGGTTATCTCCCTTGCCATTGCTCCGAAAGACCATAAGTCCCAGATAAATATGTCCAAAGCCCTCAACAGGTTCAGTAAAGAAGATCCCACTTTCAGAACCCATGTTGACGACGAAACCAACGAAACCATCATCGAAGGAATGGGGGAACTTCACCTCGATGTCTACATCGAGCGCATGCGTCGTGAATATCAAACGGAAGTTTCTGCCGGTCATCCGAGAGTCGCTTACCGGGAAACCATCACGCGAAAGGCTGAATTTAATTATACGCATAAGAAACAGACCGGCGGCTGCCGGACAGTACGGACGGATAGGCGGTTACATGGAGCCCTCCCCCGATGAAAATTTTGTCTTTGAAAATAAAGTCGTCGGCGGCAAGATACCGACACAATTCATTCCTTCGTGCGAAAAAGGCTTTAAGCAATCCATGGCCAAGGGCCCGAAAATGGAATTTCCGATTACCGGGGTCAAAGTGGTTATCAACGATGGGGCTCCCATTCGGTGGATTCATCTGAGATGGCATTTATTGCGGCGGCCCGGGGTGCTTTTCGTGAAGGTTATTTCAAAGCCGCACCGGCCATTCTGGAGCCGATTATGAACGTTGCCGTTGAAACGCCGGCAGAATTTCAAGGGGCTGTCATGGGACTTTTGAATCAGCGCCGGGGCATTATATTGGGAACCCAGGAAGAAGGGCCTCTTTGCGTGGTCGAAGCCAGGGTTCCCCTTGCGGAAATGTTCGGTTTTTCAACGGTGTTAAGATCATCGACACAGGGCAAAGCCCAGTTTACCATGGAATTGGGAGCGTATAAACAGGTTCCCCAATCGATTGCCGAGGCGCTGGCAAAGGAGAGAGAAAGAGAAAAAGTTAAAAGTGCCTGAAGTGAACTAAGGTGAGCTAAAATTTATGGACTTATTCAGCCGATTATATTTTAATGGTATCGTGTGAGCGCCGCCTCAACTTTGGTCATTTTGGATCGCTTCAAACTTGCCCGATGAATACGGGATAAATAAGCACTCTTGAAAAGGAAAACGACGATGCTTAAAAAGGACTTGATCCTTCGGAATCCTTTAAGGTTTTTAGAAAATGACAACGGTGATATTCTTCATGAAGGCGGCTTCGGGGCCGTGCTGGCCCGGGCAGGCGTCGGCAAAACCGCCATATTGGTGCAGCTTGCCCTGAACATGCTTTTAAAAGGCAAAAACGTACTCCACATCAGCTTGGAGGATCCGGTAAAAAAATTGACGCTATGGTATAGAGAAGTTTTCCAGCACCTTACAAAACAGTATGAACCCGGGGAAGTCAGCCCGATATGGGACGCTGTTCTCCCCCACCGGTTTATCATGACCTTCAAAGTTGAAGGATTCAGTCCTTCCAAACTCGAAGAAAGAATGACCGATTTGAAAGAACAGAATATTTTCTCACCCCAGGCCGTCATTATCGACGGTTTTAATTTCAAAGAGGATGCCAGAGCGTCACTCACGGATCTGAAGCGTCTTGCCGAAAAGCATTCATTGCATGTCTGGTTCAGCGTAAAGACCCATCGTCATCATAAATCCGGTCCCGAAGGCATTCCATTCCCTTTATCAGACATTATCGATCTTTTTGATCTTGTCATTCAACTCAATCCCGAAGGCAAAGAGATCCATGTCAAAACATTAAAGGGCAATACCGCCGATATCGATCAGCACACGTTATTTCTGGATCCTTCCACCATGCTGGTGAAAGGCGGCGGATCCGTTTGAGCATCATCGCGCAAAAGCGCGATGATGCGTTATCGTTGTTGGTTGAAGTCATTATTCCCGAGGCGCTGTAAATCCGTGCTTTTCATAAATATCGGCCGGCTGCCGGTGAGCGAATGAAGTCGATGAATTTATCGGCATTTTCAGGATGCGGCGCATGTTTTAATTTACAGATATAGTAATTGATTCGCTTTCTTTGATCGAGATCTTCCCCCGGCTCAACCACATCCATCGATACCCCCGACGCTTTTGCATGGACGGCTTCCGTTGCCCATACAGGCCCTGCGTCCACCGTGTGTTTTAAAATTCTTAAAGGTGTCTCTCTGTGGTGAACAACCGTGAAAACCACGGTGCCTTCGGCACGTTTTTTCTCCATGATCCGATGAACCAGTTCATCGCCGCCTGCCTCGCGATACATATCAATGATGTGAAAAGCGATATCTTCATTGGCGGGATCGGGCTGCGAGATCCGAATCGAGTCCCCGCCCAGATCGGCAACGGATTTTATTCCGGCGGGATTACCTTTCGGAACCATGAGCGTCAGACGGTTGTGAAGATAGCAATGATAATCTTTTTTAAAAATATGGCCAGCGTCTTCAAGCGTCTTCATGGCGTTCTTGTTTACGGATGAATAGATATCGGCTTGAACATCGATGATTTTACCTCTGAAAACCGCGCCGCCGGCTAATATCTGTTTGAGCTCGAGTCCGGGTGGAAGCGTTTCATAAAATATTTTTTCGATACCCGGATATTGTCTTTTAAAGGCAAAAATGATCTCTTTCATCACCATGAACTGATTCCCGGCCATAAACAGGACCAGATCCGCCTTGTTCGCAATGTCCAGGTGGTGAAGATCATCCGCACGGTCAGACGGAATTACGGGAAACTTTTTTTTGTCCATAACATGACCTCATCAATTGAAGGTACGTGTTCAGGTTTCAAGGTTGTGGCGCCATTGAATCATGGCTCCGTTCATTTTTTCTCATCTATTTTCGCATATCAATATTTTTTTGACACCGATAACCGTTTACCCTATAGTTTTTGATATGGACGAACGCTAAATGGAACCCACGGCAGGCCGGAAGTCGGAGGTCGGAAAGGTCAGAAGTTAAGAAGGTGAGAAGATGAGAAAAAAACTAACCTTCTGATTTTCCAACCTTCTTACCTTCTATCTCTATGCCCTATGCGCCATGCCCTATGCCAATTTAACGACTCGACCATTCAATCAATTATAGCCCGGAACCTCTGGACCTTAAATAGAAACATGAAAATCGCATACTTGCATTACCACCTCAAACCCGGGGGCGTCACCACTGTTTTGAAACATCAGGTCGAAGCCGTATCTGACCAATGCGATGTGATGGTTCTGGCGGGAAGTCTTCCTGATTCGGCCTTTTCTTGCGATGTCGTTCATATTCCGGGTCTCGGGTACGACATTTACCATCAAAATTCATCGTCCCCGGAAACCGTCGCAGACGCTGTCGTGCAAGCCATTTGCTCAAAATGGAACAACGGATGTGATGTGTTGCACGTCCACAATCCGTTGATTAAAAAGAACAGAAATTTTTTAAAAATTCTCGATGCTCTCCAAAATAAAGGGATCAGGCTCTTTTTGCAGATCCACGATTTTGCGGAAGACGGACGCCCGTTGTCCTACTTTGCCGATCAGGATTATATTCACGACTGCCATTACGGCGTCATCAATTCAAGGGATTATGACATATTACTCAAAGCAGGCTTGAAAAAAGAAGGTGTTCATAAAATTTTCAATACCGTCAAGCCCTTTTTATCGGGTCGAAGCCGGAAGGCGAAGGCCGATAATTTCACATCAGCGGATGATGTCGTTAAACATCACGTACTGTACCCGGTCCGGGCCATTCGGAGAAAGAATATCGGTGAAGCCGTTTTGTTGTCGTTGTTTTTCAATAACAACACACCGCTCCTGATTACGCTTCCCCCCAACAGCCCGGCAGATATTAAAAGCTATGAAGACTGGAAAAGATTTGTCGATAAAAACAACCTGAAGGTGGTCTTTGAAGCAGGATTGACCCGTGAATATTCCGATCTTGTATTATCTGCGGATTTTCTCATTACAACGAGTATCAGCGAAGGATTTGGGTTTTCATTTCTTGAGCCGTGGACGGCCCATAAAATGCTCTGGGGAAGAAAACTCCCGGATATTTGTCAGGACTTTGAAAAAAAATCCATTCGATTGGATCACCTCTACTCGAGGCTGGATGTTCCAATGGATTGGATCGACAAACAAAGGTTCTTTGCTAAATGGACCTCCGGCATACAAAACATCCGAGACGCATTCGGGATGTCCATTGATGAAACAGCCGTTAAAAACGCCTATAACCGCATCGTTGCCTGCAAAACCATCGATTACGGACTGCTGAATGAATCCTTCCAAAAACAAATCATATCAACCCTTCTATCCGACACCGCAAACCGAAACCAGATGCTTCGTCTCAACCCTTTTCTCTTAGCTCATAGCGAAATACCAAATAAAGACGAGTTGATACAAAATAACATGAAAGCGATACTTCACCATTACAACCCCCGCAAATACACAGAAACAATGATGGGCATCTATACAAAGGTCATCCAAAAAAACATCCGCCAAAAAATAAACAAACAAAAGCTCTTGTCAGAATTCGTAACACCGGACAATTTCAGTCTGCTTAAATGGTGCGATGATGCATGAATTTGATCACTTTTTACACTATATCAAACCCCTTTTACCGATTTCGACGACCCTAAATCCAACCGGAGAGATCGAAGAAAATATCCGGTGTATTCTTTTTGATATGTACGGCACGCTGTTCATCAGCGGTTCGGGCGATATCAGCATTGCACAGCGGCAAGCACAACAAGCCCGGTATTTTAAACAGTTGATGGACAGATATCCTCTCAAAAAAGATCCGCAAACCTTGCTGAATGAATTTTTCTCGGCCATCGACAGCGAGCATGATAGACTCAGGAAAAAGGGAGTGGACTTCCCGGAAGTCGAAATAGAAAAGATTTGGACGAAGGTCCTTGGAATTGAAGAACTTGACGCGGCCCGGGCATTTGCCATTGAATTTGAAATGATCGTCAATCCAGTATATCCTATGCCGAACCTCGAAAAGATGCTGTCGGCATGTCGACAAGCAAATATGCAGATGGGCATTATCTCCAATGCCCAGTTTTTTACCCCATATCTGTTTTACTGGTTTTTTGATTCAGCGCCGGAAAATCTCGGATTCAATCGTGACCTTATCTTTTATTCTTACAAAACCGGTCATGCAAAGCCATCGACGGCGATGTTTGAAAGCGCCGCCGAGGTCCTTTCACATATGGATATTCCCTCTTATTCAGTACTATATGTCGGAAACGACATGCTAAATGACATTTCTCCTGCTCAAAGGACGGGGTTTAAAACCGCTCTGTTTGCGGGCGATGCCAGATCGCTGCGGCTGAGAGAAGACCATCCCGAATGCCAACATCTTGCCCCTGATATTGTCGTCACGGACCTGGTTCAACTGCTGAAGTATATACGTACAGGACGGAGGACAGGAATTAGGAAAGAGAGAAGAGAAAATAGAAAATAGGTAGGAAGATTCATTTTATTCTATTTCCTAATTTCTATTTCCTATTTTCTAAAAATGCAGCGCATTTTTGTGGATTAAAGTGGTTTTATTCTTATTTTGCTGCCGAATTTATCTCGATCAAGATTCCAATCGGAGGTGTTGTCGGCTTCTTTGGGGATATCCTCGGTGATTAATACATTTTTCTGGTTGTGAGTGACTCGCAAAGAAGAATAAATTCCGTTGATGGTGGTATCTGAAAAAATAACATCGTGGACGATGATTTCAGGGATTCCCTTCTCAGTGGTGGACCAGTCGATAATTTCAGAAATTTTTTCCCTTAGATCTTGAACCTTGTTATTGGCATTCTCGATCTTTTGGTTAAGATCGGAAATTTCAGATTTGATGTCATCTTGTTTGGAGAAGAGAGTATCCAATCTGATTTCTCTATTTTTTATCTCCGAATCCAATTCTGAAAGTCTTGCCTCAGCCCCTTCATATTGAGCATCATCCCCGGCTTGTTTTAGTTTTAATCTGTCCATTTCTTCACTCAGCGCTCTCCGCTTTACCTGTGCCCGGTCTTGCACCTGGGCCATATCGGCAATCACTTTTTCGATGATGCTCGGTTCATTTTCGATCTCTCTCAGCCGGCGCTGATATTCCGTCTGTTCCCCTTTTATTTTCGGTATAAGCGCCTTGATGGCATCGATATCTTCTTTGACCTTTTCATCGAATCCGACGCTAAGATGGCATGGTTTTGATATTTCAGATCCAATCTGAATCGCCTGTATTCCTTTTTTGGCCGAAATTCTGGAGGATAAAATCGGACCGCCCTTGGCAATACATGTGCCGCTGGTATTAATTTTAGAATCAATGATTTCCTTCTCGATAAGAACATCGCCCAAAATTTCAATTTCCGATTCATGAACATACATGGCGCTGAGATTGCCGCCGCTTTTAATCTTTGCGCCGATGATGCCGCCCGAGACTCTGACATCACCATCCATCTCAATATCCGCCTTGAGTATCTCATTTGCCTTGAGACTATTCCCTTTGACCCGGTATCCGCTCTGAATAGGGCCCAGGACATCAATTTTTCCGTCAAAATCGATATGACCGGACTTCAGCCCCACACCGCCCGGAATCTCAAGCCTCGGTGAAACATAGACCTTGCCGATGGCGGAAATTTCAGGCATGCCGTCGGTATCCGCATATATTTTGAGCCGATCGTCCGAAACCGATGCGCCCTTTCCCCTTCGAAGGGCTTTATCTTTGGGTTTTGAAACCGCCAAATAGCGTCCATATACGTCATTCCCCGCCGTACCTTCATCAGCCGGAATTTTTTCCGCCAGGAGATCGCCTTTTTTTACCTGGGGAATGTTTCCCCTATCCTTAAAGTCAATGCTCCCTCCGTTCTTAACGGTACCGACCTTCAGCGGATCCGTATCAAAATAATATTTAATGGACGCATCAACGCCCGGCTCCGGTAATTTTCCTTCAGCAACTGTGAGCGGTGCATTCCGGTCTTCTTCGTTCTCAAGGTAATCCAAGATGTTTTGATCGTCCACGATTCCATACTTTATTCCTTTTGTTTCAAGATAATCCTTGATGTCTTGGAGCGTAAACGAAATCGTGCTTTCTTTATTTATTGAGAATAAAGCGTTCATTTTATCTTCGGAAACCGTCAGCTCGAAGTGGGCATCATTGATTGATGCCTGTTCGGATTTAGGGATCTCGGGCATTTCAGGCATTTCGGCTTCAGCGGCGTCGATTTGGTCGAATCGCTTTTGCTTTTTAAGAATCGCATCACATTGATCCTTGGTCATGACCATTGATTCGACAAGTATATCTCCGATCATCCGGACGATCTTGGTTTTTTCATACCCCTCTTTTTGCAGCATCAAGGCGTTCTCGATGTCCTCCGGAGCGGCAAAGCCGTTTTTTACAGCGATCATTCCGAATTTTCGGTCCATTTTTCGGGTTTCAATCACCTTTTGGATGGAGAGAATAAAATTCAACTGGTTTCGGGACATCATCCCATGGGTCACCAGGATTTCTCCCAACAGCGCTTCTTTGCCGGCAAGCTTTTCCTGTTTTTGAATGGCCAATGCTTCCTGAATTTGTTCCTCATCAACAAACTTATATTTTACGGATATCTTGCCGATCACCAAGTAAGCGTCGTCGTGTGAGATGGTATCGACTTCTTTTTCGTTTACCATCAAATTCTCAGCATTTTCTCCTTGCTTGTTTTCATCGTCAAATTCAACAATAAAGGAAGTGCCGCATCCCTTGCATGATACCTTTCTCCCGAGAAAAGCTTCGGGCGTGCGATATCTGCACTCACATGAGGGGCATATCGTTATTCTCTTATTATCGTTTGCCATTTTTGACCGCACAATGAAATAAGGTGTTCCCTCAATTAAGCAAAAATCACTCAATTGAAGTTATGGGTTATTCGTTATTCGGAAAGAAACACCATATCTTTTTATACTTAAATCAATGGTGAGATATATTTTTTTATTTTGAAATTTAAAAAATCAATAACCGTTAACCGATAACGAATAACGTCAAATGATATAAGTTCTTCCACAAAAGCAAGCAGAAATCATGCCAAACAAAGTTTAAGCCGGGTGTCAAACATCAAAATGCCGCATTGCATACAAACATTTTGGTTTTGACCCTATAATTATCTTTACCAAAAGATATCCTTTAATCATCCGGAAATCAAAAGTGACATTTTTTTGACGAAATGACGTCTATTCCGGATGGAACCATTCGATAGACAGGTCTGTTGGACGAGGTCAGCAGTCAGTGAGAACAGGATGCTTTAAAACTATCGACGAATCACAATCTTGTCAAGAAGATAAGGAAACCAAGGGCTAAGCTATTGACAAATTGAAAGTTTAATGCACTAATACCGCTACCGAATGCTTCCACCGGCGTCAACTACCGCATGCAAACGGGTGGCGGGAATTTGTCCGCCGTTTTATGCCGGACAAAGACAAAAGCACGTAGTGCTTTCGACGTTGAACTTGCATCCGGGTGCAAAGCACCCGGTTTGTTTGGCAAGAATAAGATGTGGCTTCCAACCCGGGGGTTTCTGTCTTCCTTTTGAAAGGAGCGGTTCATGAAAAAGAAATGCGAATTGAAATCATCAGACCTCAGATCGACCTGCGATCCTAAAATGTTCACTTTCAAAGACACATCGGAAGTCAATCCGCTGGACAAAGTCATCGGACAGGAACGCGCAGTCCAAGCCATTGAGTTCGGCCTGAACATGAAAGGATATAATATATTCGTAACCGGGATTGAAGGCACCGGGAAATCGACCATTATCAGAGACATCGTTCACCAGTATGCCAAAAAATTACCCACTCCGTCGGATTGGTGTATGGTCAATAATTTCAAGGACGAATATCGCCCCATAGCCATTTCCGTACCCGAAAAAAAAGCCACCCGATTCTCCAAAACCGTGAACAAGCTGATCGATGATCTAAAGGAAGAACTCCCCAAAGCCTTTGAACATGATTCATATCAGCAAAAGCTTTCGGATATCCAGAAAGTTTATACGGATCAACAAAAGGAAATTATCAAAAAACTCGAAGCATCGGCATCTGAGCACAATATTAAGATTAACCGGACAAAGACCGGTTATCAAACCATTCCCATTGTGAAAGACAAGGTGATTTCTCCGGAAGAATTCCTTGCCCTCCCAAAAGATTCACAGACAGAAATCGAAGAGAATATCAGCCTCGTTCAATCTGAAGTCGACGCTACCATTCGCGAAATCAATAAAATCAGTCAGTCGATGGGTTCACAAATTGAAAAGCTGATGCAGGAAATCGCCCTGTTTGTTGTAAAGCAACGCATCGACGTCATTCGGGACGAATACAAAGCATGCAACGATATATTGAACTATTTTGACGAGGTTCAGGCCGATGTCCTTGAAAACGTGCAGGATTTTATTGCTTCCAATGAAACCAAATCACCCATGGAAGGCTTGATGTTTCCGGCCGCCAAACCTTCATTTTTGCGGTATCAGGTAAATGTTCTTGTGGATCAAAAGGAGTTAAAAGGCGCACCGGTTATCTTTGAGACAAATCCAACTTATCAAAATGTTTTTGGCCAAATTGAAAAAAGGGCGTACATGGGAACGGTAACCACAGATTTTACCATGGTTCAGGCCGGATCGCTGTTAAGGGCCAACGGCGGTTATCTGGTCATGGAAATCGAATCTATTCTTATGAATCCGCTGGTATGGGAAGCCCTAAAACGTGCACTTCAAAATAAGCTGCTGTTTATTGAAGATGTCGCATCGACACTGGGATACGGGACTTCATCATTGCGGCCGGAACCGATTCCACTTGAAGTCAAAGTGATTTTATTGGGCAGTTATCATCTTTTCCATATGCTCCAAAACTACGATTCAAAATTCAATAAAATATTCAAAGTGAGAGCGGACTTTGATCATGAAGTGGCAAAAAACAATGATACCATTAAAAATTATGCACGCTTTATCGCTCGTGTCTGCAAAGAAGAGGACCTTTTCCCGCTGACGCCAAAAGGCGTTGCCGCCATTGTCGAATATGGTGAAAAATATATCTCCGATAAACAAAAGCTTTCCATCCGGTTCGGACCCATCATGGGCATTTTAAGGGAAGCCGATTACTGGGCCAGGAAACGAAACAGCAAGCAGGTCACCGACAAGGACGTTATCCGGGCATTCACTGAATACAGATTCCGTTATAATCTTTATGAAGAAAAAATTCATGAATCTTACGTCGATGGTACCATCATGATCGACGTTGAAGGAGATGAAATCGGGCAGGTCAATGCTCTGGCGGTTTTCCAAATCGGCGACATCTCATTCGGGCGCCCTTCCCGCATCACGGCGGAAACCTATATGGGCAAGCAAGGGGTCGTTAATATTGAACGAGAGGCAAAGCTCAGCGGAAAAACGCATGATAAAGGCGTCCTGATCCTTTCCGGTTATTTGGGCCGAACTTTTGCCCAAAACTATCCTCTCAACCTATCCATCAGCATTACATTCGAACAAAGTTACGGTGGCATCGACGGGGACAGCGCTTCATCCACAGAATTGTATGCCATTATTTCGAGCCTTTCCGGCATTCCCATCCACCAGGGAATTGCGGTCACCGGCTCCGTGAACCAAAAAGGGAAAATTCAGGCCATCGGTGGTGTGAACCAGAAAATTGAAGGGTTCTTCGACGTCTGCAACGCCAAAGGACTTACCGGCAAACAAGGGGTTATGATTCCCAATACCAATGTTAAGAATCTCATGCTGAAAAGAGAGGTTATCGATGCCGTTAAAAAAAGAAAGTTTCATATCTACCAAGTTTCGACGGTTGAAGAAGGCATCGAGATTTTAACCAATGTTCCGGCGGGAGTGCCGGATGAAAACGGCGATTACCCTGATAATACGGTTTTTGGAAAAGTACAGGCCAAACTTAAGCGATATTTAGAGCGGTCGTTCGAGCTGAAAAAACAGCTTCGACTCCCAAAACGAAACCAACGAATAGCATTTTTCAGCTTGTTGAAAACACCAGCATCTAAAATATTTTAAGTGCTTAACCGAACGTAGCCTCACATTCAGGCACTTATGATATTTATTTCTTGAAAGTGCAAATTCATGATATTGTCACGACATCCATAGAAGGACTCCTTATCATCGAGCCGAAAATCTTTAAGGACAGACGCGGCTTTTTTATGGAGACTTACAACCGGCAAAAATATGAAGCTGCCGGCATCACCGATATTTTTGTCCAGGACAATCTGTCTTATTCTCTGAAAAACACCCTAAGGGGGCTTCATTTTCAAATCCGGCATTCCCAGGCCAAATTGGTGCAAGCGGTCTTTGGTGAAATTTTTGATGTCGCCGTTGATCTACGTTCAGGATCGGCCACCTTCGGCAGATGGACCGGTGAACGCCTGTCCGATAAAAACGGACGCCAGATGTATATACCCAAAGGCTTTGCCCACGGTTTCTGCGTACTGAGCGAATATGCACTGTTTTCTTACAAATGCTCGGATTTTTATGCGCCGGATGATGAGGGCGGTATTATCTGGTCTGATCAGGACATCAATATCAAATGGCCGGTTGAAGACCCGGTTATTTCGGAAAAAGACAAACAATACCAGAAGTTATCCACCCTCTCATCCGCGCAACTGCCGTCTTTTTGATATAGGGCATGGAGCAAAGGGCATAGGGTAAAAGATGGGAGGGTGCTTTTGTTTTTGGATTGATGATGTATGATTGTTGATTGTTGATTTCTGGTCCTTTACTCTATTGCTCTCTGCCCTATGCTCTCTGCCCTTTGCCCTATGCCCGATTCGAGATTTGCGAAAGGAGCGATATGAAAGGCTACATCCAGGTGTATACCGGTAATGGAAAAGGAAAAACAACCGCGGCATTGGGCCTGGCTATACGGGCCGCCGGCGCCGGCCTCAAGGTTTATATCGCCCAGTTTATTAAAATGGGTGAATACAGTGAAATCAAGGCCCTTGAAAGATTCAAAGATTTGATTACGGTGGAACAATTTGGAAAAGGCCGGTTTATAAAAGGCGCCCCTTCCGACTCGGACATCGAAGCCGCGCAAACAGGAATCCGAAAGGTCAAAAAAGTCCTCTCTTCAGGTCAACACCATGTGGTCATCCTGGAAGAAGCTAATGTTGCCGTGAAACTCGGGCTTTTGGCTGTTGAGGATCTCCTTGAAATTATGGCGGATAAACCCGAAAACGTAGAACTTGTCGTCACGGGTCGGGGGGCGGATCCCCAAGTGATCGAAAAAGCCGACCTGGTGACCGAAATGAAGGAAGTTAAGCATTATTTCCAAAAAGGCGTCGCCGCCAGAATCGGCATCGAAAAGTAATCCGAAAATGGTTCTAATCCTCCTGATTCATCTGTTTTATGGCTGATTCAAACTTCTTGCCGATCAACAGGGTCATCTCTGCCGCATCTTCCAGCAAGCGAGCCGTTTCACTCTTGTTTTTCTCTTTTGCTTTTTGCGCCCAATCCGTGTATGTTCGCGCATGATCTTCATTGTGTTTGATCCAGTGTTCAAGCAATTTGATCATTTTTTCATCAAATGATAATGTGCTCTTTACGTCATGGTCATGATGATGATGATGATGGTGGGTCATTTATTTTCTCCTTTGTCATCAGGTATCTTTAATCAGAGATAGCATTATCTATTATCAAAGCACTTAGCAGTCAAGATATAATAACCTTATAAAAATGACCGTATTCCGATTCAACAAAAAAATCGCTGTCTTGTTTCTTTTAATTTTAGGGGTATCTTTCGGGAGTTTGGTGGGATTTTTTATTGCCCTGACAAGAGATCTTCCGGAGATCCGAAATCTTGAATCTTTCAAACCATCATCTATCACCCGGATTTACTCAGCTGACGGCGTGCTCCTTACAGAATTCTTTTTGGAAAAACGGGATCCCGTGCCGATAAAAATTATTCCCGATCTTTTGAAAAAAGCCTTGATCGTCACGGAAGACAGGAGCTTTTACACGCACAGCGGTATCGATCTCAAAGGTATTTTCAGGGCAGTCTTCCGAGATATCAAGGCCGGCAGATTTGTCGAAGGGGCCAGTACCATCACCCAGCAGCTTGCCAAAACGCTCTTTCTCCAACCCCGCAAAACCTTGTTGCGAAAAGCAAAGGAAGCGTTCCTTTCTTTTCAAATCGAGCGGCGATACACAAAAGACGAGATCCTGGGGCTTTATTTAAACCAGGTTTATTTCGGCAGCGGCGCTTATGGTGTCGAGTCTGCCGCCAGAATTTATTTCGGCAAATCCGTGAGTGATTTAAACCTGCCCGAATGCGCTTTGCTGGCAGGTCTTCCCAGGTCCCCTTCCCGATACTCCCCGCTGGTCGATCCGGAGCTTGCAATAAAGCGCAGAAATGTCGTCTTAAAGCAATTAAAGGATACCGGTGTTATCACCCAGTCCGTTTATGACATCGCGAAAGAGGCGCCTTTAAATCTATCAAATCAAAACAAAACATCGGTCAAGGCCCCTTATTTTGTTGAATATGTTAAAAAGTTTCTAGAAGATACCATTGGTTCATCGAGACTTTACAAAGAAGGCCTCAGGGTGGTTACAACGCTCAACTTTAACCTGCAACAAATGGCGGAACTCGCTGTAAATAAAGGCCTTTCAGATCTTGATAAAAGGATGAAACGCCATGGGATAAAGCATCCCGATCCCCAATGTGCGCTCATCTCCCTGGACGTAGCATCTGGCGGAATTCTTGCAATGGTCGGAGGCAGAGATTTTTCAAAATCCGCCTTCAACCGGGCGACGGATGCCAGAAGACAGCCCGGATCCGCTTTTAAGCCCATTGTTTATGCCTATGCCATAGAACAAGGGTTTGCCCAAAATAAAATTATTCTCGACGCGCCGGTGGCTTTTAACATCGACAACCGGGAAACATATTGGCAACCCAAAGATTTTTCCGGAACGTATGAAGGTGAGATGACCCTCAGAAAGGCTCTGGCACTTTCAAAAAATATTCCAGCGGTAAGACTCATCGAGATGATAGGTCCTTCTTCAGTGGCCGGATTCGCACACACCCTGGGGATTGAATCTCCTCTGTCTCAAAATCTTTCCCTTGCTCTCGGCACATCGGATGTGACATTGATGAATTTAACCGCAGCCTACTCGGTTTTTCCTGACAAAGGGAAATTCGTTGAACCTTACGGCATTGCGGAGGTTGTCGACAAGGCCGGGCGATTGGTATGGCGAGCCAAACCTGAAGAAAGAATGGTGATGTCACGGGCAACCGCCGCGATTATGACGGACATGCTGCGTAGTGTCATTCAAGACGGTACCGGTCGGAAAGCAACGTGTATTCAACGTCCCATCGCCGGAAAAACAGGGACGACCGACGCATTTAAAGACGCCCTTTTTATCGGCTTCTCCCCTTCGATAACGACCGGCGTTTGGGTTGGACAAGATGCGTTCACAACCCTTGGCAGCGGAGAGACCGGGGCAAGGGCAGCCCTTCCGATTTGGATCGACTTCATGACCGGAGCGCTGAATGACAATCCGCTTCAATATTTTGATATGCCCGATGATGTGGTCGTCGCGCGCATCGATCCCTCGACCGGCCGTCTTGCAACCGATGATGATCCCCAAGCCGTCAAAGCGCTTTTTAAAAAAGGGACGGAACCCACCACGCCTTGAAAGATTAGGGTGAACGCGTTCGGCCCAATACACGGGAAGACGCTGCGCGACGGCGTATTTCTTTTTGAAACCGACTGAATGTTTGAAGGAATTTAGCGCGCGTTAGGCCGAACTGAAAACCCTCCTTTTCGATTAAAAATTCGAAATTCGAAACACGAAATACGAAACAATGACAGAAATAAAAATGTCAAAATGACAAGAACATAGATCTTCAACGAGGTTAAGTCAACAAGCCGGACATTCATTGTATTCGTTTTGATCATTTTGTCATTCATCATTCGAATTTGTTTCGGATTTCGATATTCGATATTTGGATTTTAGCTGACTTGCCGCTCAGGCACTCAATAACCTGGACAAGGTACTGCATTTCCCCTGTTCAAACGATTCATGGCTGTTGACTTTCTGTTTTGAGTAAAATAAAAGCGTAATATATTGTTGAGCCTTTGGGGAATTTTTCTTCTAAATTCTTAAAAAGAGATTATCCATGGAGCGCCTGCTTGGAAAACACCCCGTCCCCTCAATACATTGATAGATAATGAGTGATACAATGATTCGAAAAGCCACTATTAAAGATATAAAAGCCATTCATTCTTTGCTTCAACAATACGGCCGCAAGGGGGAGCTCCTGCCGCGGCCTTTGAGTGTTTTGTATGATCATGTAAGGGATTTTTCGGTTTATGCGGCTGATGAAGTCAGCAATATCTTAGGGTGCTGTGCATTGCAGTTCTGCTGGGACGACCTTGCGGAGATACGGTCTCTGGCAGTGCATCCGGATCATGTAGGGAAAGGCATCGGATCAAAACTTGTCGAAAAAGTGCTTGCCGATGCAACATCATTTAAAATACAAAAAGTCTTTGCCCTGACGTACCGCCCCGGCTTTTTCGAGCGGTTCGGTTTTGACCGGATAGACCGGTCGGAACTTCCCATAAAAATTTGGGCGGACTGCATTATGTGTATCAAATTCCCGGACTGCGATGAAATTGCAATGATGAAGGTATTGGACTAAGTATATATGAGGTTCAACGCCAAGGGCGGCCGTCTCCAGACGCCCGGTTTCGGCATAATATGCTGCCCTCCGACGCTCAACCAGTTCAGGTCCGTTTTGACCTCCCGCAATTTCCCGTCATCAGGCGGCCTGGCATGATTCGTAAAGGCATACGTCGCCTGAAAAATACAGATGCCGCCGTTTCCCTCTCGCGTGATGACATAATTATTATAAAACGTGCGGGCCTTCATGTTATATGCCGCGGAAATCTGTTCAATTTCATTTTCTTCAATTTTTATCAGAACCGATTTTGATGCCCCCCTTTCGGAGACCCTTATCAATGCTCTCGATTCACTGCTCGCTGCATACACCGTCGAGATGCATCCGATTCTCTTCAAATACTGGGATGCAACAATAGCGGCCGTCCTCCTGCCGCCCACCTCGAATGGGAGACAATAATACTCGAAAAATTTTTTTTGAACATCCACGGCATACTTGTCTCCCTTTTCATACAGATCTTTGGATATATATCGAAGACTGATCCCCAGATCCTCGGCGGCATCGGCAATGGGCCAGTCGATTTTTACATGAAAGTGGGAAAGACTGTATCTGTCCTTTTTTTTGCCGGACGGATCCCGCTGGATTAACAGTGCGTAATCAACGGGAATCAAAAGTTTGAGCAAATCGTAAAAATGGACGGCATCCAGAAATTTCTGATTTCTATCGAATTTATCTGAAAGCGGCAGGGGTTCGTATCGAAGGAGGTTGTTTTTATTGGTTCTGTTGCTTCTAAAGAACCGGATGTACTTTTTATGAATTGCCGGAATACTGTCTTCTACAAAAATAACCAGGAAGCAATTTTGACATTCATGCTCAACAGCCGGAATACGTGCGCGAGGTTTCAATTCACGCTTTTCAACAAACGGATATGGCATGTTTTTATTGATAAAATTATTGTACGAATCGATCAACGAATACTGAATCAACTGTTGATCAAGTTCATCCCGGAGCAATTCATAATAAGAACGCCTTAACCTGTTTTCCTGACTCAGCTCTTCCCTGACAGACCAGAATGCCAATCCTCTCTCCTTTCAGTGTTCTCTGATGAATAGGTTTTGCGTTATCCTTTTGATTTTTTTCCTATAATAGCATCATTTTAATCATACGTCAACGACCGACCACTATCATTTTCCGTTAAATTTTTCAAGCCATCGATATAAGGGCTGCCGATATTTGTAAGCGAATAAAATCATAACCAGACAAAATCCCATGATCAGGGCAAATAATCCGTATCGATGCTCGAAGACATATGCCCCCTGAAGGCTGAGCAGCAATGTTCCCGGCATTCGTCCGATGCCGACGATGATGAGAAAGACTTTTAAAGGCAGCGTGCTCAATCCTAAGAATAGACATAAATAGTCTTTGGGGAAACCGGGAATGACAAACAGGATAAACAGGACAATGGTCCCCTGACGTCTAACCATCTTATCCATCCGATCCAGCTTGGCTTCAGGGATCAGTTTTCTAACATAACGGGTCCCCAAAAACCGACCGATTGAAAAATTGATCCACGACCCTGCCGTTAGCCCGATGCTTGAATATAAAAATCCTTTCCCCGTTCCGAATAAAAATCCCCCGATAAAGCCGGTGGCTTCTCCGGGAATCGGCGCAAAAATCACCTGGAGAATCTGAATAAGGATAAATATGACCGGCGCCCCGCGACCAAACGAAGCCACAAGCGTCTTGATCTTTTCTCTGTCCGACAAAAGATGATAGTAATAAGCGGCCTGTTCCCACAAATATTGCCGGTATACAACTCCTGCCCCAAAGAGGATGCAAACGATGGCAACAGCAATGAGAATTCGGTATTTTTTTATATTTCCGGGGGGTATGTTGTTTGTCAAAATAATACACGTCAACGTACGTGTTCAGGGTGCGCGCCCCTGTGTAGCGATATTGTGAGACCTTTGCAAACCCCCCTTTTTGCCCAATTTCTGCGTCAGACTCAAATTTTAATCCTCAAAATACTCAATGTATTCCTGTGGTTAAAATTTTCGCCTTCCTTGAACTTGAACAAAAATGGACATTTTTCAAAGGTCTCATTGTCGGAGTGAAACGGGGGAGCGAAGCTCCTGAATATGTATCCGCTCAATTGTCCAGGGCCGCGACCGCCGGAAGGGTCTTGCCTTCCATAAGCGAAAGAAAAGCGCCGCCGCCCGTTGATATATAAGTGATCCTGTCGGTCTCACCGCTGTTATGGACAGCGGCGCCCGTATCCCCGCCGCCGACAATTGAAAGTGCTTGGGAATCCGCCACCCTGTGCACAATGGCGCTGGTTCCCTGACTGAAAGCATCCATTTCAAACACGCCCATGGGTCCGTTCCAAATAATGGTTTTGGCGTCTTCCAATGCTTCGGAATAGAGCATAACCGTCGCAGGACCGATATCCATGGCCATCCAATTCTTAGGGATTTCCTGCACCGGTACAATTCTGATCTCTGCTTGGGCATCGAACCGGCTTGCCGCCACCGCATCCACCGGGAGGTAGAACTTGATATTGTTTTCAATCGCCTTTTTCATGATGGATGCGGCGGTTTCGACCAGGTCCGGTTCAACCATTGACTTTTCCATATTGTATCCGGCGCTTTTCAAAAACGTGTTTGCCATGGCGCCGCCGACAATGAACTTGTCGACATGAAGGAGCATATTTTCCAATGCGTCGATTTTGCCGGACACCTTTGCGCCGCCCACAATCGCAACCAGCGGGCGTTGGGGATCTGCCATCGCCTTTTTAAAATAGTCAAGTTCTCGTTGAAGCAAAAAACCGCCGACAGATATGGGCACGTGTTTCGTTACGGCCACCACCGACGCATTGATGCGATGAGATACGGCAAATGCATCATTCACGAAAATTTCGCAGAGCCCGGCCAGTTTTTGTGCAAATGCATCATCGTTTTTCTGTTCCTCGGGATGGAACCGCAAATTTTCGAGAAGCACCACATCACCTTCATTCATTTTTCCGACCAGATGTTCTACTTCAGGTCCGATACAGTCCTTTGCCATAACAACCTCTTTATTTAAAAGGCTTTCCAGGCGTTTTGCTACCGGAGAAAGGCTCATCTTCGGCTTTACCTCCCCTTTCGGCCTTCCCAGATGCGACGCAATGATCAACTTTGAATGATGATCCAGGATATATCTCAATGTCGGCAACACAGACTGAATTCGGGCGTCATCGGTAATGTTCAGGTGTTCATCCAGGGGAACATTGAAATCGACCCTGATCAAAACCCTTTTCCCGTCAATGTTTATATCTTTTATGTTTTTCATGGCGCGTCTCCTTTGATCCAGCCTTCTAACCCGAATATTTTAAAGTATTAAAAGTCCAATAACGATTAACGGATAACGAATAACATCGGATCAATTTCAGAAGCGGCGATGTTTCCAAAAAGCGAAGTGCTTACCTTTTCTTCAGCCGGCACTTAATCTGCTTCATTTTCGACCATCTTTCAAAAAAACCGATGGTGCCGGATCGATACGCCCTGTCAAGCATCTCTTCCCGGACTTTCAACCCGCCGGCGCCTTGCATGGCCGATCGCATGCATTCTGTTTTATGAGAACATGACATGCAGGTTTGCGGTGTGTTCCTCAATCCGTGCCGGCCCTTGGGAAAAACGATGTCGAGCTGACCAAAGCAATCCGGATATTTTTTTTCCAAACATTCTTCCGTCATTTTCGTAACTGTTCATATTCGCGATTCATCCGAGATATCTGTTTGATATCATTACAGATTTTTATCATGATGCACCTATATATAGAAATATATAATAAAAACAGTCTTTCGTAAATACTCAACTTGTCAGGAATGTTTTGTTTAATCTTGGTTTTTAATTTTTTGGTCACAATTTGGTCACAATTTGGTCACTAAAAATAAATTAAAAAAATACCCTTGACATAATTCAATATCAATATATAGTGTTCAGTATGTAGCTCAACCACAATTTATTGAAAGCCACCCAAGCGAAAGATCCAACTCTATCGCGAAAGGTGGCTTTTTGTTTTTAACGATTAAGCCTTAAAGGAGAATTTCCAAAATGAAAGAAAATCTTATCAAAGAAACCGCTGATTTTGTCAAACATTATTCGACGAATGGGAACGTTTTGACTATCGATGAAATTTCTACACTTCTTAAAAATTCAATTTTGGACGGCCAATTTTTAACCGTTGATGAGCTTTCGAGGGTTCTGAAAGTTGAAAAATCCTGGATATATGCCCAAACCAGGCAAACCGGCAAAGATGCGATACCGATGCTTAAGGTCGGGAAATACCGTCGTTTCGTTCTCTCTGATGTAGTGTCGTGGCTTAATCGCGATAATACTAACTAAGAGCCGCCAAATGCCAGCCGCCCGACGCCCAAGGCCCCGCCCTGTCCTCGACATGGGTGCGATGGGCGGCGCTCTGTGGGGCGCTGTGGCGTGCTCTTGGGGGTCATGCCCGAGGCGATCCGCTCGGCGGTCCATGAATATATAAAGGTAAGCGAATGTCTAAATTTGAACCGGTTTACTTAAGAACATACCGCGACGGACTATTTCCTGAGAAGATCCAGCAGGCGCATGAAATGCTTAACCCATGCCGAATCTGTCCACGCAATTGTGGAGTCAATCGTATGGCCGGAGAGACCGGATATTGCGGCGCTG
Source organism: uncultured delta proteobacterium (assembly GCA_963778575.1). Lineage (GTDB taxonomy): Bacteria > Desulfobacterota > Desulfobacteria > Desulfobacterales > UBA11574 > UBA11574. The sequence continues at coordinate 85,763 of CAVZUV010000020.1, forward strand.
GCCTGCTGCCCGAATTTGAGGACTATTATATTCTCGGATCACAATGCCCGGGGTCTGTGTTTTTCCATGGCTGCAATCTCCGCTGCCGATTTTGCATTTTCCCGTTTTTTTCCCTGCAACCAGGTCCGCTTAAAAGCATTGAGGATTTGAGCAACTTTTTTCTGATGATCCAGCGAGCCGGAATATCAGGCATCAATTTATTGACGCCAACTATTTGGACTCCACAGATCCTCGCTGCATTGCCACGGGCAATTGAAAGAGGGCTGCGAATTCCTTTTGCATGGAATTCATCGTCGTATGAATCGCTTAAAACTCTCAAAATCTTGGAAGGCGTTGTGGATATTTTTGTGCCGGATCTTAAATTTTCTGATCCGGATATATCGAAGAAATTAGCTGATACTCCGCATTATTTCGAAGTCGCAAAGCGCGCTGTCATAGAGATGCATCGCCAGGTCGGAGATTTAGTTTTAAATCCGTGCGGCGCTCCACAACGAGGCGTTCTTTTGAAGCATCTGCTGCTTCCAAACTCCATGGCGGGAACTGCTGAACTTGCCAAGTTTGTGGCTTCAGAGATTTCCAAAAATACGTTCATCGAAATTATTGGGGCCTATGAGCCACCAAGCGGATTGCCCGAACAAAATTTGCTGTCTAGACAAGTAACAAATATTGAAATTTATGACGCCGTCCAGGCAACTCGTAAGGCCGGAATTCTTCGATTTAAGGTTTTAAGATATCTTGCAAGCTCAGTTTTTGATGTTAGAGAATCACAAATTTGTTAATCAAATGCATAAAAATATTTTTATTGTAAATTTTTTTAATTTTATTTCATCCACCGATGCAAACCCGCGCCAAGTCAGCATCGGCAAAGATTTAAACCTGTTATAATCCTGCCATTCCCTACGGAAGAAGTTTTTGTGAAATATTGAATAAATTATTGATTTTTTAGCTGTAAATCGTTCTTATTTCTCTTGACGCTTTGATAGACCTGTGCATAAAATCAATCAGCATTCAATATAATTCAAATTATGGAGGTTCATTATGCACCATTCCGCACGTTTGGCAGTCGATTTCGCCAATACAAAAATTGTTGATGCTCGATCAATATGGCACCTTGTAGGGAAGCACAATTTGCCGCTCCCTGAATCACATTTATATCGAAGTGAGAAAGAGCAAACCTATTTTCATAATCAGATTACCAGAATAAAACACAGATCAAAGTACGACCAAACCGTCATGGACGCTGAAGCTTCGCACCTCTGCCGTCATCAGCCACAGTATATCGGATTTCTGGAAGATGCCGTGGACGGCAAAATTGATATTGATTTTATCAATACTAAGCATTTGATTTTCATGGAAGAAAACATAACTTCATATGGTTATGATGAAAATGCAAAAGATCCTTTTAATCCCGCCCCCAAAATCAAGGCCACCTTTGAAACCCTCGAACAGATTATTAGTTTTAGAAGTATTGTTTGGCCTTTCTGGACCGGAAACGGCTGTATTTATAGTCGGATAAAACGGTGCCAGTTTTGCAATTCCTTTTATCTTTTTGAGCGGGATGGTGGAAAGTTCTGCACGACGAAGTGCAAAAATGCCTTTGCGAGAAGTAAAAAGAAATAATTTTTATAAACAATTTTAAACATTTGGAGGCGAAAGTTATGGCAATTAAAGATTTCAAAATCGGCGGCGGTATTTTCGATATCGTCACGCTATCGGCAGTAGAACAGCTCAAATCTCTTGGAGTTAAAGATTTGCCACAGGCCGAGGCAGCAGCGGAACCGTTTGCAAAAACACTTTCTGAAATAATTCCGGCTTACAGGGCAAAGCTCAAAGGGATTCAGGAAAATTCTGATCTCTCGGCGATAGGCAAAGAGGCCGCTTCAAATGACTTGCTACTTCAAACTCTGGACGCATTTGAAAAGCTGGAAGAATCCCGTTCAACCGGCGATTGGATCACACAGCTCGAAGGCAAATTACTCAATTCCTACCAAAAGCCGGAAGAAACAGATCTTACTTTTTTAAAGTCTTCAAAAATCCTTGATCATCTCGGCAAGATGGATGGCTTTGATGCGGAACGCTGCTTTCTACGCGCCTGCAAAGAGGGCGATGAGGATGTGATTGACGCGGTTATGGGCGCTCACAGTCTTTTCCAGATCATCCCGCAAGATAAACGGGACCAGGGATTAAAATTGATCCAAGAGCGCAAATACCCAGAAGACGTTGCCCGCTTGAAAGAATTGCGAGCAATCCATTATGTTGTTGATCGGCTTTTTGACGCCGCTCGACGGTCTATATAACTGTATTTATGGGAGAAAAACCATCATGCTGGAAGCAATCGAAGCAGTAAAAAATCCAATTTTGAAAAGTAAACTTGATTCTTTTTTCGAAAAGATACCGTTGCAAGCAATTCGACCGGAGCTACAGGCGAACTTGCGCGTGGCGCTTGAAATCATTAAACAATCTGAGCGTTTCCAAGCTGATCTGAGGGAAAAGAAATTGGCCCGCACACGCTCGGACAAAAACCAAATTCGGACAATTTTTGAAGACGTGGCGCGATTTGACTTTGTCGATCCGGCAATGCAAAAACTCCTGGCCGCTTTTCAATCCGATCTTGAAGCGGCGGTCTGATCTAAAAAGAAACCCCGTCACGACTTTCGCCGGAACGGGGCTTCAACGGCAAACGCGGCAGGGATGGTGCATCGTTTGCCTCAAAATAAATATACCATGAAATGAATTATTCTAAAAGGAAAAAAGAAAACCGCCGTGTTGGTGGCAGGCGGTTTTCTAAGGAGCGGAAAGGACTCAGGCAACATCTAAATTTTAATCTATGCGGCTGAAAAAGTCAAGGGTATAAAAACGCGAAACCCGCCGATGGCAAGTCGACGGGTTTCAAAAAGATATTTGGGCGGGAAGTCCCAAGAGGTGATTAAATGATAACCTGTATCGAGAATGATGTCAAGAGTTCCATTCAAAAGATTTTCCCAAAATACTCGTCAGAGGTGAGTGCAGAATTAGTGATAATGGCCGAAGCGGATCTGGAAGTCATTGCGCTCGAAGGTAAAACAAAGCAAGACGCATTTTCAACTTTGGGCGATGCAATCGAAGGCCCGTTCAGGCTTAGTTTTTATTTTGACTCACTCGTAGGTTTGAAGTCAACCGAATCTGACTCGCAAGATAAGACGGAATTCGCTGCCATAATCGGTGATACCATTTCAATGAGCCTGAATTTTATCATGGAAGCTTTCGAAACTGGCCTGATAGATTTGATTCACGAATTGCATGATTTACTTAGGGTGGCAGAAGAAGATAGCTCGGACATTTTGTCTAAATTGGATAGCGACACCATGAGGAAGATAAAATTTCTTGACCAGATTTTTGAGCACCATAAAACATATAGATCTGATCATCCAAAAAAGCATTATGAATTTTTTAAAAATTACGGTGTTGATTATGATGCCACATCATTATTCGATATAGCGCAAATCGGCGAAGTCGCCAATGAATGCGGAAGGGTTCTCGAACATCTATGTTCCTGGGAATTCGAAACAGAAGCGAAGCTGGAAAAGTATTTCTACCGATCCATGGACGAGGCTGAAAAGCTGTATAATTCCATTATTATGGGAACATGTAAAGCTTTTAATGAATCATCCAAAGAAGACTTGAAGAAGCTGATAAGGACTATCGAAGAAATTAAAGCCGGTCAACACTATCTGTTTCTCGATACCCGCGAGGATGCATGGCCAGTTATTGATTACCTCCGCCGCTATTTGCTCCTGGGCGAAAGGTCACCTATATTCCCAAAAAACCACCGCCTTATCAAAATCAAAAAGTACCAAGACAAAAAGCGCGAAATTGAAGAAATCCCGATAACGAGCTTTGCGATTTAGCCAATTGAAGCAATTGGTATTCCATCTGAAGGTGAGTATCTCAAATGCCGGCTGGTCACGAAAGATCATCAAGCCGTTGTCGCTTTCAAGCCTGATGCGTGGCTGAACCCGAATAACTTTAAAAAGGCTATGCCGACCCGCTATTTTACTACTAAAGCCACACCAGACGATATCCAAGGCGTTCGCCAATATTTAGCGACATTACCGATGTCGGAAAAATTAGGATTCCGCACTGCGGGGATCCATAAGGGCGTGTTCATTACCGAAGACGGATCTTATTCTCGGCTCGAAAGATCACCTGGCATTGTGTATATGAATGAGATCGATACCGGATGCAGGCTGATAAAATCCAAACCGATTATAAAAAGCCAAAAAATAGACTGGTCGCCGCTGTTCGGTTTCAATTACGCGGAAGTGGTCTGGCCCGTGCTCGGCTGGAGCATAGCTTGCTTTTTCAAGCCGACTATATTGAAGCTATTGAATGGTTTCCCGATTTTGAACATGGAAGGCGAGGCCGAAAGCGGAAAAACTTCGACCGCCGATTCTGTTGTAAAACCTCTTTGGGCTTTGGAGGGCAAATCGCCGAGCATAGGTGCGCAGACTGAGTTTAGCATAATGAAACGCGTTAGCGGATCAAACTGCATTCCTATCATCTACGAAGAAAATAAGGACGACAAGCAGAATCAAAATCTGAAAACCATTGTCAGCAATCTTATCCGACAGAGCTACAATGCTCTCCTGGGTGACCGTGGTCGAGCCGACCAGTCATTGCAGACCTACCGCTACGAAGCACCGATTTGCATTATTGGCGAGTCCGGATTTTCGGAGGCCGCTGTCAGAGACCGCCTGGTCGTCGCGGCATTCTCCAAACGGGATAGCTCGCCGCACGAAGCGCAGTTCAAGCTGCTCGACGGTCTGCCCTTGAAGAACTTGGGCCGTAGCATTCTGGAAAATGCTCTGTCAATGCCTGAGAACCAAGTTGAGAAATTATTGACGGAAGAATTATCAAAGGTCTCGCAGGATCTTAGGAATAGACCTCGGAATAACGCCGCTGTGTGCCGTACCGGTATTCGCATATTGGCGAAAGTCTTAAATTTGCAACTGGCTGGTTATGGTCAGCATATTGATGCAGCTGTGAAACAAGGCATTTCGGACGGTGGCAAGGTACGGCTGAGCAATTGCGATAAGATCCTTGAGGCCTGGTGCCGGATGTCCGCGTGTGAAGGAAATAATGGGTCGGCGTCTCATGAATATTTGCGGGAAGGATTCCACTACCAACTTGATAATGGTCATATTCGTCTGTGGGTTAGCGGTATATTCGACGAGTTTAAACGATGGGCGCAAATCCACGGTTATGAGGGAACGATGTTGCCGGAATAGACCTTTAAAAATCAGATCCGAAAAGAAGAATATTTTGAGAAAAAAGCTTCAACAAGAATCGGACATAAAACCAGACAATGCTATATTTTGAATTTGGACAAAATGATTGAAAAAGGACTTGAGCTGGGCTGTGAATGGCAGAGTGCTGATGACCTGAGATTTAAATTGCTGAAATTATTAGGTTGTCACACTTTGCGGCAGTTTGTCACAGGTTTGTCACAGGTTTGTCACACTTTAAGTTGTTGATTTTATTCATTTGTACAGTTGTCACAGGTTTTAAGTATACATTATACATGAGAATTTTATAGGTCTTTGTTTTTTAATTTTATAAAAAAAAAATAATATGTGGGTGTATCTCTCAAAACCTGTGACAACTGTGACAAGTCAGCGATTTCAATAAGATAGGGTGTGACAAAAGGTGTGACAAGGGTGTGACGGGCTGTGACAAAGCATATGCCTATACGGTGGAGCTTAATAAACGAATTATCTAAAACTGATGCTCTTGGGGGCGTTCGCTCCCCTTATCGAAATCTTAATTAATGGAGGTCGCGCGTGAAACATGGCAGAAAAGGCCGGCCAAAGGCCGTTGATAAAAAAAAGCTGTTCAATATGCTTCGGCAAGGGAAAACCAAAAGGAATGTGCTGATTTTTTTGCTTCAACTAAAGCGCAATCTCACAGCACAGAAAAACTATGTATCTGGCGATTGCTGCTAATACGAATTTGGAAACGGGCGCGAGCTTGGTTTCAGAGAGATTAGATGCTCTTGGACAGCTTCGTCGAATAAATGGCGAAACTAATTTGTTGATTGATTTGTTATCTGATTGGATTAAAGGCGATCTGATTTCGATAAAAAGAATAGAACGACAGCATAGACTTCTTAAATTGATTATAAAAAGAGTGTAAACGCGGTCACTGCCAAGATCCACGAGAGCTTATGCTAAAAGCTGTGGCAGAGGTAAAAAGACAGCTCAGATTGAGCCTGGATATTCTTGAAAGCCTGCACAATATTGAGGCTGTCGAGCATTTACAACGGACAGTTATTTCAATAATACATAAATGCCAACCTTAGGTAGCAAATGAAATTATCAAGGAATTTCAACAGTATCGGGCTCTTAGAGGATCTATGTGACTCGCTTAATGAAGTCGTTATTGAGATACAAACAGATGCCCTATTATCGGCGACCTGGCGCGAAGAACTCGAAGCTCTGGAACTCGACGCCATAAAAGCAGTTTTCGATGATTTCCAGGCATTAGCTGAAGCTCGTCAAAGCCATGGTATTCATCACCTGGGCGCTGTTTCGAGGCATCTTGTAACTCGTGTGTCTGAACGGTTCATGTGGTAACAACGTGGCGAATCTCCGCCGGGCATGAGCATATAAGGCCGCTCGCTCCGTCATTCAGAGCATATTCGCCGTCAGGAGTCCACGCAGCCAGGCCGAAGGCGCCCACCGATCTGCGCGGCACCGTCGCCAGGCGCCCGCGCCACATCACCACGGCCTGAGCGGAATCCGGGCCATGCGGAGTGTGATGATCGTCGAGTTGAGCTCGTCGAGCGTCGAGCGTCGAGCTCGGAACGCCGTTCGTCGCTCTGGCATCGCCAAAGATGTCGCCATAAGATCGTCGAGCATCGAGCGAAGATCGTCGAGCGGAGATCGTTGAGAGAAGATCGTCGAGCGAAGATCGTCGAGCGGAGATCGTCGAGCGGTTAGTTTTGAACGTCGAGCAAATTATTTAGCAACCATGCGCGCGGGATGCTCGCCTTGTGGATAACCGATCCGCATCGGCAAATGCTCAAAGCGGATAGGCTCAGGTGCTTGCGAAATACCGCGCTGGCTCTAAGAACAAAGGACAAGGGCAAGAACAAAACAAGGGGAAAAATGCGCGAATAACCACAGTTTCTTGCCAGTTTCGCATACTTCTCACAGCTACTCGACTCGCACTTTTTATGTACACGTTTTCGTGGGTGTTCTCTCATCACCTTTAGCTGCCGTCCATTATGAATTGTTAACCGGCTTATAGACTCCGTAATTTACTGTCCGTCGCGCATTTTTCCCCAACAGGGAATTAAAAAGTTTATTTTTAAAGGACGGTTTGGCATTAAATCCGGATTGAGCTAAAAGCCATGCGCTCCTCGCTAACGGCTCGAAGCAGGCTACTCTGAACGGTCGTGAAAGGAGGCCATGCGGCCAATAAAAGGAGATTGAAACCACCGGTTCAAGGGCTAATTTCCATCTGAACATGCTCGAAATACGGCGTGTCATGGATCTCGCAGCCGATTTAATTGTTCTGACATAATTTCGCTCGTGTTATTGGACAACGGACCTGTTATGGTGCGTGCATAAAAAAAAAGCGCACGCACCATGCGAGAACCGGCATCCAATAAAACGAATTATATCATCACAAAAATCGGGCAAGATCTACGCTACGTTTGAGTTTCAAACATAGTCCGAGCCAGGGCGTCATCTTGTAAGAACGATATCCGGCATGGAGCTGCTCTTGTATGTGCGGCAAAGCCGCGCTGATCTAAGAGCTATGACGGGGCAAGCCGGTATGCGCGAAGGCGCACGCATATCGCGGATGCGGAAGAAGAAAGTCTTGACTTTTGAGCCAATAGTCTTTATGTGGATTTGACAAAACCATAACCGGCCAGGACACCGAATGTCTTTTTTTATTTCAAAAACCGATTGCGCAGGAACTCTGAAGACGTAAGGCTCAGAAACGCCGTTATGGGCGTTGTCAATTCCTGCGCGTTTTTTTGTTCAAGGGAGGTACATCATGACCGATGCAGCTGATCAAATCTTAACGCCAGAAGAACAGGACGAAGCGGCAACTGAAAAATTCATCGAGATGTTGCACATGCCAGAAGATCAAAGATCGCCAGTGTTTTACAAATCAAAGAACTACTTCTCAATTAGAAGCATTTTGACCGTCGATCTTTGACATAAGCACAAGAATCATGGAACGCCGATTTTCGGGCTTCGCCAGAGGCCCGAGGATCGACGATCACCGCTTAACGCATATCACGGTATAGCTCGAATTATCCGATTCAGCTGTAGCGTGTGGATGCTGCTGATATTGATTGAAGCGATGCTCTATGGTTTGAGCAGGGTTTCACACAGTGCGGCGTGTCATGCTGGTGCGATATGGATGTGATAAAACGACCTGGCTGTCGGCGTTTCTGCAGGTGTCATCTGATCTGCTTTTTATTTTTCAGAGATAGTGTGCGCGTCGATTGAGACGTTTGCTGTCTATAGGATCTATTCAGATGTTGTGATATAAATAATAGAGATGTCTTCTCAGCTCATTTATATTTTTAACTATACCCAACACACACGCGCTCAATATTTTTCACATTTTCAGTGATGTTTGCGATAAATGACGGCAAATATTCTTTTTATTTCATAATTTTGTGTTATTTTAATATTTTTTTATGTTATAATTTTTTTATTTTATTTTTTTATTTTTTTTTTTTTTTTTTTTTGTTTTTTTTTTTTTTCCTTTCTCAAAATAATAAAGAGATATTTTTTTTTTTTATTATTTTTTTTGTTTTTTAAAATTTATATTAACGAAAACACAAGATTTTATATGTGATATTATAAATTGATATATATAATTTTATTTTTGAAAAAGATTTTTTATATTTATTTTATTTATATTTTCTAATTTAAAAATATGAATTTAGATATTTAAGATAATGAGTTATGAGTGATAATGAATGATTTGATGGGAAGAGAAGTTTAATTATTTTATTATTAGATATTTGAATTTTATTTTTATTTATTATTAATATGAATATATAATATTGATGTTTTTTTTTTATTTTTTTTTTTATATTTTATAGTAATTATAAATTAATTTATTATTTTTTTTTTTAATTTTTATTAGTTTTGTTCGTAATAAGATAAGATAATATATATTGATATGTTTTGATATTATATTGTATAAGTTTTTTATTTTTATATTTTTTTTATATTTTTGTTTTAGTGTTTTTTTGTTTTTAATTATATTTTTTTATTTTTTATATTTGTGATATTGTATTATTTTTATATGATTTTTTTTATTTTTTATTTATATAGGAGGTTATATATGGGAAAAATCGCAAAACGTAGAGGCCGTTACACGCTCGACTATTACGATAACACCGGTAAGGCGTCCGTAAGACATTGAAGAAAGATACAAGCTTGAAGGATGCTAAGGAAGCATTGAGAGATATCGAGGATAGACTTTCGCGAGGCACTTATATTGCACAATGAAAGTCCCCTTTCTCTACTGTGGCAGAAAATTGGCTCGAATATAAAAGGCCGAATATCAGATCGTCCACATGGTCCACCTATCAGGGATATCTCAGGTATCATTTTTATGATCTGTATCCAATTAAAATCAATCTTATCTCACGGTCTATCTGGAAAAGTTCGTATCAAACCGACGGAATGATCTCAAAATGCATATAAAACCTTGCGCAGACTTTGATGACTGTGGGTCAAATCATGTCCTATGCGGTTCGCCATAAATATATTCAATCGAATCCGGTCCGCGATATGGATAAAATAAAAGCCAGGGCCATGAAATCAAAAAAGTTATCCGCGTTCTATCGCCTGTGGAAGTTAAGGCGCTATTTGATGCGGAACAAGATCTCAAATATAAAACCTTGTTCATGCTGGCTGTTTTCTCGGGTGCACGCGAGGGCGAGCTTTTGGGCTCTCAATGGAGCGATCTGCATTTAGAAAACAGTCAACTCCATATTCAACGCAGCTATAACAACAAGGCATGGTATTCCACGAAGAACGAGTCATCGAAACGAAAGATAGATCTCGAATCGGCGATGATGACCGCTCTAAAACGCTGGAAGATCGCCTGCCCTTCTTCCGAGCTTGATCTGGTATTCCCGAATGAGGCCGGTATCCCATGAATCACGATAACATGATGCGAAGGCATTTTAAACCGGCTTTAAAGAGAGCCAACCTGGGAGATTTGAGGTTTCACGACTTGAGGCATACTTTTGCGTCTCTCCTTATCGACCAGGCAGAGAGCTTGTTATATATCGCGGCACAGTTGGGTCATTCAAAACTAACGACAACGTTAAATGTGTACGGCCATTTGATGAGGCCGCAGAATCAGGAATCTGCGCAAAGGCTTGAAAATACGTGTTCGCGCCTACCGGTCACAATCCGGTCACAAAATCAAAAATCAGATGATTTTAAATCTTATATCATACTGTTTTATTTTGATTTTTTACTGCATCATATTCGCGATTCATCGGGAAATGTAGCCCTCGTCTGCAAAACTGAAATAACAGTTGTCGCCGATAATGATGTGCTCATGAACGGTGATGTCGATGGCCCTGCAGGCAAAAACCAGGCGACGGGTGACAGCCACATCTTCTCCGGAGGGCTTCGGATCGCCCGAAGGATGATTGTGCGTAAAAATAAGGGCCGCAGCATGATGATCAAGCGCTGCAAGAATGACTTCTCTCGGATATACGGAACTGGATGTCAGGGTTCCTTCAAAAAGCGTCTCTAAAGACAGTACTCTGTTTTTTGCATCCAGAAAAACCGCATCAAAGCACTCCCGTTGTCTATCCCTTAACCGGTGATACAAATATTCAAACAGTTCTTTGGAATTGTTCAAAGGGTCTTTGTGTATCAACCGTTTTTTGAGATAGCGCTCTGAAGCCGCTTTGATCAGTTTTACACCGAACAGGTTTTTGGGGCCGATGCCTTCCACCTCGCAAAGCGACTTGGGAGAGGCTTCAAGTACGCCCTGAAACGTTTTGAACTTTTTCAGCGCAGCTTTTGCAGCATCCTTGCAGTCTTTTCGGGGTGTCGCCAGCGTCACTAGAGTATATAAGAGTTTTATTAAATTTGCGGCTTTTTAACGGGATCAACGTGATTATAAACCGCATTTGGTTAAAGATCAAGGCGTTTATAGAGTATTGCCAGCGTCATGTATTTTGACAAAAATCGCGTATGGATGACTTCGTAGTCAAAGCCAGCTGGAAACAGATCATAAAAAATTTCCCTTTTGCATGTAAAGATATTGAGAATGTTCTTTGGATTTGAATTTTTTAAACAATTTTTGCCGTATCTTTTAGGCATAGGCTTAGATCTGTTCTAGATCGGAGTATTTAACTTATACTGATAATGCTTGATATTGGATTCAAGAAGCACTTGGAATTTAATAATTCATCTGACGTTTTTTATAACATCTCATTAAAATTCATTGAGCGGAAAATCAATCAATTTATCAAGATCTCGATTAACTTTTTCAATGCTTTTTGATCATTGGCGAGTTTGGTTTTTAAATCTTTGATCATGTTATCCGGCAGAGAATTTCTTATAGAGCTCTGAATCTCGGTGTATCGCTGACGGTTTCAAATATTAGGTCGAACACGCCTTTTCAATCTTCTTGGCTGCGATTGATCTGATGCAAGGCAAGGGTCTTTCTGCCCTTTTACAAATGGATGCCGATAATACAAAAATACTTTTAAGTTAGGTACTCTTATTTCTGCTGTTGGAAGTGCAATGAAAGACGCATTTGGCGCATTTCACAAAAAATTAAACACAAACGTTTAATATAGGTTCTATTTAGAGTTTATTAAAGTCGATTTGTATTACAAAGATTGAATAGTATTATAGTATAATATGAGGGGAATTTTAAAATATTGCGTTACTATTTTATTTTAAAAGTGACGGTATAGGTGTAGATACAGCGTTACTGAAAATATTCAAAATGATATGATAAGAAATTTTTTCGCTTTGGCTTAAGATAGGTAATGATTTTTCTAAATGAAACATTTTAAATATTAGTTTGCTGATTGTCTGATGAGATAGGTTTTCTCTCATATATTGACATTTACAGTTACTTTATCATAAGATTTGCAAAGGGATAATGGAGCGCTGAATGGAATGCTTCGTCTATTTTGCTTATTTTGCGTTGATTGTATGTTTCGCTATAGCTTTGTGTTACTCTGAGGATATGATAAATTTAATAGTTGAAGTTAATTCAAGGTGAAGTCTGATGGATCGCATTATTTCTCTGTATGACTATAACTTGATTTTGTTATCAATCAGCGTTTGCATGATGTAGCACGCTCGGCCAGATAGTTGGTGCGAGTAGCTGTAAAGACTACACAGAAGGATATCAAATTTATGGGAAATAATATTAGAATAATCTCTTGAAATATGGTTTTGCTTCAATAGTTTTGATGATATTATGTCATATAAATAAGTATGTGTATTTGATAGCTCATTTTTAGGCAAACGGAGGAAGTTATCAAGCTGTTTTGTACGCTGATTCGGTACTGACACGGTAATAAATGCGCTTTCATATATCACTTAAAAATAGAAATGCTTAAGATTTTCAGCGGTTGCGAAGATGTTTATCTCTCACGGAATTGGAAATTTGGGCATTTTCTAGATTAAATTGTTTGCAGTTTGACATTTTATTATGTTGAAATTGTTTAACTCAATTATACTTATTATATATAAATTAAAAAAAATAAAGAATTAAAATATGTAATTAGATTAAAAAAAATAAAATGATGAAGTAAATAGAGAGAGATTAATAAACTATAAAAAAAAATTTTGATATTTTAAAAAAATAAAATAAAAATAAAAACAATAAAGAAAAAAAAAGAAAAAAAGAGAATAAGATATAGAGAAAAGATATGAATGAAAAAAAGAGATAAATGATAAGATAAGAAATAAAAAAGATAGATAAAAGATAATATGTTAAAGATATAAAAGTTATATTAATATTGAAACTATAATAATAAATGTTAAATTAATATATAATATAATATAGTAATAGATGTTATAATGAAAATCATGTAATGATATAAAGATATGATAGAGATATAAAGATAGAAGAGATATGAAAAAAGTAGAGATAAGAAATGAATTAAAGATTGAGATATATGAATAAGAAAAGAGTAAGATATAGATGAGATATGAAAGAGTAAAAGTAGAATAGAGATAAGTGAAGAGATGAGAAAAAAAAAGTAATAAGAGAGATATAAGAGTGTAAGATAATAAGATTGAGATTTGTGATAGTGATAATATGAACAAAAAAAGAAAAAGAATATAAAAGAAGAGATGAAGATAAAAAAGATAAAAAATAAGTGATAAAGATGAAGAATATGATGATGTAAAAATAAAAATAGATAATAATGATAAGATATAGATGATAATGTATTAATTTAAAAGAAAATAAATAATTTATAGTTTAAATTAAGTTATTATGATGTTCTCAATAATTAAAGAGTAAGATTTAAAAACATTAGATAAAAAAAATTCTTTTGGCTAAAGGCGCAGGGAAGAAGTCAAAAGCATCAACGCTGATTTGGGTATCCGCATCGCTAGTCAGCAAAGATGTCCAAATCGGCGAGCTATTTTGGCTTTTGTGAGAGATACGCAGGGAAATCGCGCTGTACAGCGTTATTTTTTTCGCATATTGGCGAATATAGATGTGATCATCTAGCTCTTTGAAACAGATATCGGTTAATGCAACGGGGCTAAATATCCACCGGCGATGTCGCTGACAAAAATACACGCTGTTCATCAGAAGATAAGATAACTAAATCTCGTTAGAAGTATTTATTGAATATATGTCTGTCACTTTTTCTGTCTAGATTAAAGGTTATTTATTTTTATGTTTAATATTATTTATTATTTGATTTTTAAAATTTCTGTAATTGTTATCGCTCAAGTGAACATCTGGCTTGATGGGCGCATTGAGCGCTTGATTGAACTGCTTAATTTTACGGCCAGTTCATCGCTTTCCGGTCCAGTTCTGCATATCTCTTTTCTTCCATTGGCGTGAGCTTCCGGCACTCGGCTTCGGCCTTGTCCAGAATCTCATGCATTTCAGAAAAGATTTGTTTTAGTTTAAATTTCATTAAAATGTCCTTTATAAATGCCGTTTGCCGGCCTTTATTGGCGTCAAATTGCCGTTATTTTTTAAATGTAATGATATCCTATGGACCTTGCTATTCATCCGAATGTCTCAGCCCATCTTCGGTTTGCATCCGCACCCCGGAAGATTGTTAGTAAATGGGTTTTGGAGCATCGGCCAATCCGATGCTCCTCTACCCGTACCAAATGAAGAAAAACTACAAGAAATATGACTTGCTATTCATCATCCGATTTTCGCAAGCCGTGAAAGCCGCAGGGATCTACGGCATATCACCATTGCAATGCTTCTCCCCTTGGCCAGCGGGTGAAAGGAAAAAAGCCCGCTGGCGCAGGAGAAACATCATGAAAAAGGCGGATTATGGTGACGCCCAGCACCATGATTAATCAGCACCCATTGATTGAATAAACTTTCGATTCTTCAAAACATCATATTTTGCATACGCCGCATCCGGAACATCTTCCATCGGCACTTCATACAAATAAAAACCGTACGGCTTGATCTTGTCCTTCCAATTCGCCATGATTTGTTTTTTATTTTCTTGCCAAAACTCACTGAGCTGGTCGATTGGCTGCGAATTTAAGTATCTGAAGGGTCAATTTATGGCGTTCTTTCATGCCGGCGTAGCCATATCTCATGTAATCAATTTTGAAATCCGGCTTTATACATACCCGCCGTGGTATGACTTTTTTCCTTGGTTTCGCCATTTGCTTCTCCCTAATATCTCGTCGGTGGCCGGTTGTCTTCCGGGATGGTTATGTCCAGGCACAGCTCCCGGATGATTTGCGTAAACAATTTGGCATTGTTCCTCTGCACCGCCATTGCCGGATGTTCCTTTGGCTGCTGCCATCGATCAATGAAATATGCGCCGTCTGTGATAACCTTGTCTCTTGCTTCCTGCATCCGGTCCAAACATTCACAGGCCATGGAAAGCCGTTCAAGGTCGTGGGCCTCGGTCATCTGGAAGTCATTGAGGACTTTCTTCCAGAAATCCCGGCCCGGTTTCTTTAAATGTTGTGGCGCTCGTTTTACCATAATCTCAGAATATTACTTTTTTGGGGAACGTCCCCGAGAAAGATTCTTTGACCTTTCGGTTTAGAGGGCATCAACTGTTTAAGATTTTCACCCCCACTACCCTATGAGGTCTTAATATTTCTATTAAGACCTAACGATTAATCATTGTTATTCAATCTGTTCATTATTCCATTCATCTTCTTCTGCCTTTGTGCAGCTTTCCGGCGCTTCAACCTATGGTACGCCGCCCGAGTAACACATTCCCGCTTTCTTTTAATTATCGTCCTTTGAATGGCCATTGCTCGATTTAACTTTCGCATCGCAATGGAAACGCTTCTTTCTGTCATCCCCAAGGGATGACTGTATTGTTATCAGAACAAAATCTTTTGGCTTCTTGAGATTTGCGGAAATCAAAGATCATCTTAATTCAGGTTTTTTGGCCAGTTCATTATTGTTTCCGGCTTGCCGCAATCGCCGCCCATTTGGTCAGCCGCACGTCTGAAAACCGCACCAAAGGTATCAACCAGGTATGCAATGCCAACCTGGTCGTTGTGCAAAATATAATCCGCCACAGTTTTCATCAGCTCGTTTAAAAGCATTTTATTCTGATCTTGGTAGTGGTTCAAGATTGCTTCCCTGTCTTTTTTGTTCGTGCCGGAAAAATCCAATAAATTCATATTTTATCCCTGCCCCCCTTTTTTTGATATTCGCATTTCTCCGGATTATCGCCAAGGTCTGCAGTTGTCGGGATCTTGGCGAATCGCCATCCCCAACCATCCACAACCATGCGGGCAGGCGCAGCGGTCTCTATCAATAGTTCAATTATTCCCGACATTGGCAAATCCGTCTCTTTCGCCCATTTCTTTACCCAAGCCATGTGGCTTGAACTCAGATAAAACGATCGACTGTCTTTGTTATTCATATTTGAATCCTCCTTCTCTTTAAAAAAATGTCCTTATATAATTTAAGGAAAAATCATGGATTTTTTAATATGTTTTGGATTAAAAAAAATAGGTCTCTAATATTTAGGGAAAAAACATGCCCAAATAAAATAGGTTGAAAGTAAAAAAAATTAGTTTTCTAATATTTAGGAGAAAATTAGCGATAATATATAGAGTTTTCGATAAGAAAAATTATGAAACTAATAGAGCGGGGAATTTTGCGTGGGAAATATTGGAAGTTAAATATGAAGCTGAAAATTCAGCAGCCGGGTGGCACATGGGAGAAATGTTCTGGGGAAAATTGATTTGTAGATTTGATATCACAATCAATTAAAGCGATGTCAAAATGGAAGATAAATTGCAGGTATCAGCAATAAACCTTTATGCTATTTGATATTGACGTACTCAGTCAATTATCTTTATTCTCTTTATTAAGCAAATATATCCATTTCTTGATTGAAATAAGGGTGTTATCTTCGAATTTTAAGTTAAGATAGATTTTATACGCCTGATTCAGTTGTTGCAAAGCTTTTTCTCTGTTTCTAAGTTTTATATTAATCATAGCGAGATTATGTAGTGTTTCAGCTTCATCTTTCTTTGCTCCAACTTTATCAAAAATAATCAATGCTTGATTATAGTAATCTGCTGCCCCTTCAATTTTGTTATAGTTAAAATTTAAATTTCCGAGTTTAAGTAAGGTGTTGGCTTGACCTAATAGATTGCCCGTTTTTTTATCTATTTCAATTGTGTCGTTAAAAAACCGTTCGGCTTGAGCAAAATTGCCTTTAAGAGCATAAATACTCCCAATTTCTGAGGTGCAAGAAGCTATACCATTAGCGTAATTTAATTCTTTTGACAATTTAAGTCCTTTTTTAAAATATTCTAATGCTTTGTCTATCTGCTTCTTATTTTTATAAGTTATACCAACCCGCAGATATATAATTGCTTCACAATCTCGACACCCAATTGATGTGGAAATACTTTTAGAATCACAAAAACTCTTCAAAGCTTTATCAAATTCTCCTATGTCGTCATAGACTGCACCAATACTAGATAAAACAACGGCTTTACCGTATAAATAATCTGTCTCATTACAAATATCTAAAGCATCTTTATAATAAGCTAAGGCTTTATGAAATTCTCCCTTGTAACGGTAAGTAATACCCAAATCAATAAGAGATCTTGCTTCACCAGTTTTGTCATTAATTTTTTTATAAATTTCATATGCTTTTTTAATATCTTTTATTGCTTCTTCTGTCTTTCCTAATTCAGCCAATATTGTTCCTAAATTTTCCATTGATGTCGCTTGTGCTTTTATATTTTTTTGCTTAGTAAACTCATTTAAAGCTATTTTTGTGTATTCAAGAGCCTTGCTTAAATCTCCCTTCAGATGCAAAAGATTCCCCATATTTCCATATGTAATTGGGATGTCTAATTTGTATTCATTGTTCCTTTGTATCTCAATTGCATCATTTAAATTGTTAAAAGCATCATCTATTTTACCTAAAAATGTTCTAACCATCCCAAGACTACCAAGAAAAATTGCCTCGAATCTTTTTCTATTCTTTTCTTTCGCAATCTTCTTCCCAGAACTAAAAGCATCTTCTGCTTTACTAAAATCTGACAAGTTAAAGTAACTGTTCCCCAAATTTAGATAAGCTGACATTGTTGGAAGCAGTTTTATTGATTTGTCATAGTATTCAATTGCATCTTTATATTCAGCTTTTGCGAATTTACTGTTTGCAGTTTTAAAAAATTTCGCAGCCTCATCTTTATATTCTTCTGCAACCTCTTTTAGCTCCATATTGAAGGCAACTTCTGTAGCTTTTTGTATTAAATTACCCTTGGGATCTTGATTAATTTGTATTGATAGTTTGTATATTGTTATATCTTTCCATGTAATTGAGCCCCAGAAAAGAAAGCTAGATATAATTATTGAAATGAATAGATGAACCTGTTTACCATCTAACTTTTTCAATATTGGGAATCTTTTTCTTTGGAATTTTGTAAAACTTGCCCCAAAAGATAAAACCAACAACCCAGAAAGATACCCAAAACAATTAGTTAATATGATTAAGAAATGAATTTTTTCCACTACTAAATTCCATTAAAATCGGAAGGTTTTTAATTTTATTCAAACGGAAAGCTAAATTAATGATATCTTGCCATTATCGCCAGCATTCACAGCTAAATTAATATACAGATATCATTGATATTCTATCGCTGTCAAGTCAAGGAAATATTCAAATGGAGGGGGAATTTTAATAGGGCAGTTTGTTTTGATACATTCCAATCAAAAAAATCTTATTTTTTAAAAAGATAAAAAAAAAAGAAATCCTACCTTAATCCTTACCACTAATCATCAACCCTAATCCTTACCACTAATCATTCATTCAGATATTACTAATAAGATTTGCTCTAAATAAATAAATATCTTTATGATTTTATTACAATTTATAGCAAATCTTATAGCATTATTTATACAGTTTCCAATGCACACGATACGGGGCATGTAAATCCGTTCAATATTTTGCTGTAGCTTTGTTGCATGACCCGTTTTAATTCCTCTCGGTACTCATTCCAGACGATGAAAGAATCATGGATTGCAAGGATAGGGATATTCTTGTCTGCAAAATGTTTAATGACTTCCAATGCAATTTTGGAATCGGTGTTCATGACTTTCAATCCCGCATCCGTGCAAAAATACTGGGCGACTGGCTTGTGGGCTTTTTTGAGCATCGGCAGGATATCGTTTTTGACATTCAATCCCCTTCTATACACTTTATGATAATGGTTTTCCTTGATCAGAAAATTGTTGCAAGCCCGGATAGCCGTGATCTCTTTGTCGCAGTTTATTGAGAAAAGGAATATCTTTTTCAGTATAGATCTCAATTCCGGCGCGTCTGGAATTATAGCGCTGTAAGGATCTTCCTCGTATTGGATATTTTCCCATGCATATAAAATACGTGGATAAAAGCCGTCGAAATCAACTTCAATGGTGGGTCTGTTATCAATCAGGAAGGTGGCCCGTGTTTCCTCGCTGAAACATTGATAGCCCAAAGCCGTGCCGGTATATAATCGGCCCCCATGATCGAAATCCCTGTTATATACGGCATGCAAATTGGTTTCTACGCTGCCCACCATGCCTCCCCTATCCTTAAAGATGTATTGGACGATAGAACGGCTATTAACAAGGTTTACACGCCGTAAAATGCTGCGTACACGGCGTGTCTCCCTGGTGTCCTTATAATCAATGAGGTTTCCATCTTTGTCACGGAGCATGACAATCTCAATGGGTTCAAATTGGATATCTTTTTTATCCAGATCCTTGAATGCCTCAACCAGTTTTTTGTTGGGCTTGATCCTGGTCTGTCTTGAATTGGTTTTGCTTTGAAATCCTTTTTTGACGGTTATGTAATCGTTTTTTTCAAGCATTTTGATTGCCTCCGGTATAAAAAATGATGTGCGCCAATACCTGCTCGGTTTCCAGTTGTTCAGAAGCATGGAAACTGAAATAAATTTGTTTTGCAGGTGAGCGTTTAGAAGGTTGGCGCAAATAATCTCAATGTCTGTCTGTTTCTGCTGAAGCTTGTAAATCCTCGCTCCCTGTAGCAGATCGCTCAATAATTGGTGTGCAATGGTTTTCTTTTTAGGGGTGAGCTGTAGGTGCTGGTCAAATCGGAGTGCGTTTTCAAGAGAGCGCGCAAGGCGTTCGGGGCTGTTTCTCGCTGCAATAACGGCTTGTATAGTTCTTTGTTTGAGTTTTTCTCGTTTCCTCTGTCTCCCAAGCGCATGAATTTCCCTTATAATTTTTTGCTTGAGTTTTTCCCGTTTTGAGTTCAATTTTGCCCCTTATGCCCCTTTTTTTGGTGATCCAGTGGAGGTCGGCAGGGGCAAAAAACCGCCCCCACTGGATTTAGTCGCCAGGGATCAGCTGGCGAGCCTTAATTATTTATTATACCTAAAACTCCCAAGAGTTTAAAAAATCAGTTCCTTACCTCTATTCAAAACAAAAAGCCGCATACCTTTTTACAGGCTATGCGGCTGATTTTATTTTTAAATTAAATTTATATAACTTGTTTACATTCGTAACAGCAGCTCGATCACTTCATAATCATGAAATCCGTCCAGACCGGAATTCAAAAACTTTTCCCGAAGCCGTTTGCGGTGTCCGTCTCCTTTATGTGATCGTCGCTTATTGTCCATGCAAAATTCCTGGCGGATTGAAGCATAGAGCATAGGGCCAGAGGTCAGAGATCGGAGGTCAGAGGTCGGCAAAAACCATTTGATCCATTAATCATGCGACCATCTAACAAATCATTTCTTTGACTCCTTGAATCTTTGAACTCTGAACCGTGGAACCTTAATCCTTAATGCCTATCCTCTTTCCTAATTTCTGTCCTCTGTCGTCCGTCATCCGCCCTTTTCTCTATGCCCTTCCCTCTATGCCCCTTCCCTGTTTATAAAGTCACACTTCGTCCAACTCTTGCCTGAGATCACGGGTCATGAGTCGGTAGACAGCCTCTTTGGGTGAAATGTCGTCATAAAGAATATGATAGACTTCGTGGCAGATCGGCATCTCGACACCAAGTTTCTTCGACAGATTGTAAACCGACTCGGCCGTCTTTACGCCTTCCGCCACCATTCTCATCTCGGAAAGGATATCATTGAGTTTCATTCCCTCACCGATCTTTTTCCCTACCGTATGGTTTCTGCTGACATTTCCGGTACATGTCAGAACCAGATCACCGATCCCGGCAATTCCGGCAAACGTGCGCGGATTGGCGCCAAGCTTCAGACCCAATCTTCGAATTTCCGTCAATCCCCTGGTGATAAGGGCTGCCCTGGTATTTAGCCCCAATCCGAGACCTTCTATAATTCCGGCGGCGATGGCAATGACATTTTTAACCGCACCTCCCATCTCAACACCGACCATATCCTCGTTGGTGTAAACCCTGAAATATGGGGTCGCAAATACATGCTGAACAAGAGCGGCCACTTTCAGGTTTTTGGATGCGACGGCGACAACCGTGGGCACCTGTTGAACGACTTCCCGGGCAAAACTCGGTCCTGAAAGGACTGCAAAAACATCTTCGTCCCTTTCACAAAGGATTTCTCTTAAGACGCCCGACATGGTTAAGTGAGTTTGGGTTTCAATCCCCTTGGAGGCCGACACGATGATCGTTTCTTTCAAAATATGCTCGCGGATCTGATGAGCTGTCTCACGCATCACATGAGACGGGACCACCACCACCACAAGATCTTTGCCCTTGACGACGCCTTTCATATCGTTTGAAGGAAAAATACGATCTGAAAGGGGCACGCCGGGAAGAAATGCCTTGTTCTCTTTTAATGATTCGATCTGGTCTTTGACATCCTTTTCAAACACCCAAAGGTCTGTCTTAAAACCTTTAAGTGCCAGAAGGTTTGCCAGAGCGGTACCCCAGCTGCCGGCGCCGACGACGCCGATATTCATTTTTGTGATATCTATTTGGTTGTTCACAGGCATATCCATTTATCATTCATCCAAATAATCGTCCTTTTCCGCCAGCCGCGCGACACCGGCAACTTTTTCCCCCTGTGCCATCCCGATAAGCTTTACCCCCTGGGTATTGCGGCTGATGATTGAAATACCGCCGACAGATATGCGGATCAGTTTCCCGGCATCGGTCATGAGCATCAAATCATCTTGCTCATCAACCAGGAGAATGGCAACAACCTGTCCGTTTCGCTCACTGGTTTTAATGGTGATAACACCTTTGCCGCCGCGTCTTTGCAAAGGATATTCATCAATAGAGGTCCTCTTCCCATAACCGTTTTCAGTGGCTGCGAACAGGGTTTGGCCATGGCTTAAAACTTCCATCCCGACAATCCGGTCATTTTTGCTGAGCTTAAGCCCTCGAACGCCTCTGGCAACACGACCGCTGGGACGGACATCGGATTCATGAAACCGAATGGATTTACCCGTAGCCGAACCCAAAAATACGTTCATGGTCCCATCGGTAATCCGTGTCGCAATCAACTCGTCGCCCGGAACCAGATTCAAAGCGATAATACCGCCGACTCTGGGTCTGGAATACGCCATAAGATCCGTTTTTTTGACCAGGCCGTTTCCCGTGGCCATTATAATATGATAACCCGGTTCGAACTTGGGAACCGCAAGAACCGTCGCCAGTTTTTCATCTTTACTCAGGTTCAGAAGATTGACGATGGCTTTTCCGCGGCTGGCGCGTCCGGCCTGGGGAATGTCATAGACCTTGCACCAGTAGACGCGACCCAGATTGGTGAAAAAGAGAAAGGTGTGGTGGGTGGAGGCGACAAAAAGAAGTGAAACAAAATCTTCATCCTTAACGCCCATGGCCACCTTTCCTTTACCCCCCCGCTGCTGCTTTTTATAAAGGGTAATCGGATTCCGCTTGATATAACCGCTTTCTGAGATGGTTACAACCATATCCTCTTCAACAATCATATCTTCCATGGTAATTTCTTTTGTTGACTCCACGATTTCCGACCGTCGATCATCCCCAAACTCCTGCTGAATCTTTGTCAATTCCTCTTTGATTATATTTTCTACAATTCGTTCGCTGCCGAGAATTTCTCTGTACCATGCAATATCTTTAATAATGCTTTTATATTCTTCAAGTATCTTTTCCTGTTCGAGACCCGTGAGCCGCTGCAGCCGCATATCGAGAATGGCCTGAGCCTGAATATCCGTCAGGTTGAAATTCTGAATCAGGCCTGTCTTTGCTTCCGCGGGTGTTTTTGATTCACGAATCAGAAAAACGATGTCATCGAGATTTTCCAAAGCGGTTTTTAAACCTTCCAATACATGGGCCCGGGCTTCAGCTTTTTTCAGGTCGTAACGCGTTCTTCGAACGATGATCTCTTTGCGGTGATATATAAAATACTCAATAATTTCTTTTAAGTTTAGAAGCTTCGGCTGGTTATTCACAACAGCAAGAAAGATAATGCCGAAGCTGTTCTCCATCTGTGTATGTTTATAAAGCTGATTGACAATCACCTCCGCCACCTGGTCTCTTTTTAGCCCGATGGCGATCCGCATTCCTTCTCGATCCGATTCATCCCTTACGTAACTGATGCCTTCGATTTGCTTCAGTTTCATCAGATTGGCGATTTTTTCGATCAGTTTCGCCTTATTAACCTGGTAAGGAAGCTCCGTAACGACAATCGTTTCTTTTCCGGTCCGTTTGTCTTTTTCGATCAGTGCCCGGGCTCGAATTCTGATGATGCCCCGGCCGGTTTTATAGGCGTCATGAATTCCCTTGCGGCCATAAATAATTCCGGCTGTCGGAAAATCAGGTCCCGGAATAAAGTCAAGAAGTTCTTCAAAAGGAAGATCGGGATTGTCGAGGATGGCTTTAACCGCTTCAATAATCTCGAAAAGATTATGCGGTGGAATATTGGTCGCCATACCCACGGCTATGCCGGAAGAACCGTTGATCAAAAGATTGGGGACCCTGGCTGGAAGCAATGTGGGTTCTGTCATTGTTTCGTCGTAATTGGGAACAAAATCAATGGTCTCCTTTTCCAAATCTTCAAGCATTTCATGGGCCATACGCGTCATTCTGATTTCCGTATAACGCATGGCTGCCGGAGGGTCACCGTCTACGGAACCAAAATTGCCCTGCCCGTCTATCAAAGGATATCTTAAAGAAAAATCCTGAGCCATTCGTACAATGGTATCGTAGACAGCGGTGTCGCCGTGAGGGTGATATTTACCGATGACATCACCGACAATTCGGGCAGATTTCTTGTAGGGTTTATTCCAGTCATTTTTCAACTCCCGCATTGCAAAAAGAATACGGCGGTGGACCGGTTTCAGACCGTCACGGACATCGGGAAGCGCTCTGCCGATGATGACGCTCATGGCGTAATCGAGATAAGATTGTCTCATCTCGGTTTCAATACTGATTTGGGGCAATTTTTCGGGAATCAACATATTTCTCTCATCTAATGGGTTAAAGGTTTCTTTTATTTAATCTTAAGAAGTTTATAGATTAAAGCATCTTATGTGTCAAATAAAAGCCGTTATTTTATGAGGTTAAATAAAAATTTGGGCGGGTGACTCGAGTCCAAAGTTTTGCTCATAAACGAAGCGCAAAACAGATCCCGTCTTTTTCAGGTGAATGAAGCGGTAAAAATGAAAAAAGACTCACCAATCTGAATGCTTTTGAAGCGTATATCGAAGCGTTGAAAGGATCGGCGTCTTCAAACCCGACATTATCGGCAATAAGCAACCCGTTTTCCCGCAGAAGACGGCGGCAATGCGGTAATGCCCTGTTGTAGTCAACTTTGTCGATATCCATAAAAATCAAGTCAAAGGGCGCCGGAATGGTTTCCATGAGTTCGATGGCATCACCCACCCGAATTTCAATCTGCTTTTCAAATCCGGCCCGCTGAACGTTCTGTTGAGCCCTTTGGGCCATCGTCGCATCATTTTCTATGGTGATCAAATGTCCCTTTAAACTTTCAAATGCCTCTGAAAGGAAAATCGCGCTGTACCCTATTGCCGTGCCGAGTTCCAGAATTTTTTCAGCCCGGATACTTCTCGCCAGAATGAATAGGAGTTCACCCACCACAGGTCCGATAATGGGAATATCCTCTTGATAGGCTTTTTCTTCCAATTCCTTCAGCAATGCACTTCTTGGCGGAATAAACTGTCTAAAATAGGTTTCCGGGTTTTCTATGATTGGGGGCATGCCGCCACTCCTTGTTAAAAATTCGTTTGGAGGCGTTTTAAAACATGAATTCGATGGCCTAAGTTTTTTGATAAGTGCCGGTTTCGGGAGTCAGTTGAAAAACATCACCCGGTTCGCTGAGAATTTTGGAAGAACCGGCTTCAAATTGAAGAAACAATTTTTCCCTTTCCCCGTCCATTTCAGGGACATTGTTTTTCCAGTTGAAGATTCGGCAGGTGTCCGACATATCAGTGGGCAGCGAACACCGGATAAAGGGAATCAGGGGGTCGCCGACAATCGATTTGTAATTGAGCATCATGGCTTCATCCACGGGAAATTGATCAAACTCATAAAGCTGAATTAGATAAATGGCACAATCGCCTTGAAAAAAATCCTTGGTCTCTCGATATTTGACGATCCGATCTCTGAACTTTAAAAACGCCAGGTATGGATTCACCGCTTCGACAATCAGACTGAATTCACCATGACGCCTCTCCTTTTCCAGTGTTTCTTCCTGATTGGTAGAGTGAACAAAGTTTCCAATAAAATACATTCGCGTTCCTCCTCTCGTAGCGTTGGATGCAATGAATTTAACTAGTGTCCATCCATAAATGGTCTTTTTGCCCAATCTCTGCGTTATGCTCAAAAAATAATCCGCCCGAGGCGGATAAATCCTCGGAATATCAACTATATGCCTGCGGTTATTTTTTTCGCATGCCTTGATCTTGAACAAAAATCCTCATTTATGGATGGACACTAACTAATACCATACTTCAAACGGTTCAACAACCTCATATCCTATTTCAGATGGGATTGCCGGAAATTTAGCACCCGAGAATTTATCTTGACAATGTCAAAATACGTTCATAGGTGTACGGGGTCAATAGGGATATTTAGAAAGGAATTGAAATTTTGAATGATGTCGGAACAACGGCGGCCCGGAACAGCCATTCGGGTATTGATGAGTCTTTCCGGAACCACCTGCCCCCCCTTTTCCTCCTGGCATCCATCTTTTTATTGAATTTTTCTTCCCGGATCATATTAGCACCATTACTGCCTGCATTGGAAAAAGATTTGGCACTGAATCATAGTGATTCGGGCTCACTTTTCCTGTTTCTTTCAATGGGATACTTTATATCCCTATTGGGATCCGGGCATATATCCTCTCGTATCAGCCATAAAAAAACCGTCGTTATTTCAGCGATTTTTGTAGGTATCTCCCTGTCATCCATTTCCTTTGTCCAGAATTTTTTTGCCATGCGATGCTGTGTATTTTTTCTCGGAATCTCATCAGGCATTTATCTTCCTTCGGGAATTACAGCAGTCACCTCAATGGTACATCCCAAACACTGGGGAAAAGCCGTGGCCATCCATGAACTTGCCCCGAATTTGAGTTTCATAATAACACCGTTATTGGTAGAAATGCTCCTTCAGTGGTTTTTATGGCGACATATCATGCTGTGCTACGGCATCGCTTCGATAGTTTTGGGTGCCGTATTTTTCCGTTACGGCAAGGGCGGATTGTTTTTGGGGAAAGCCCCCAATTTTAAGGCAATCAAACCTATCCTGAAAGTCCCCGACTTCTGGATGTTGATTGTGCTTTTCGGACTGGCCATCACCAGCACACTCGGCATTTACAATATGCTGCCATTATATCTAACCGCCGAACATGGCAAAAGTCTTGAATGGGCAAATAATCTGGTCGGTATTTCTCGCATCCCCACTCTGGGAATGTCATTTTTAGCAGGCCTTGCAACGGATCGTCTGGGTGCAAAAACAATTATGGTCTGCGTATTTTTATTCACCGGTATCTTGACGCTGCTTTTGGGTATGGTTTCAACACATTGGGTGATCGTTGCCGTATTTCTGCAACCGATTTTGGCGGTATGCTTCTATCCCGCAGGTTTCTCGGCATTATCCGCAATCAGTGCGCCGGAAAACAGAAATGTGGCCGTCTCCTTGACCATACCCATCGCTTTTTTTCTAGGCGCCGGTGCTGTTCCGGCATTGATTGGGACCATGGCGGATTTCAATCACTTTTCGCTGGGAATCAGCCTCTCCGGACTCATGATACTGACAGGTTTCATTATATCTCATTTCCTTAAGTTGAAATAAATTGAAGTTATTTATTGGCTATTTGTTATTCGTTTTACCGATGACGAATATCGCCGAATCGAGTTTCGCCTCGATCCGGGCTATCGTACATTGACATACAGACGCGGCCTGCCTATACTTCAGGCGATTTGATCTCAACCAATGAAATGAACAGGAGGAAACTATGTTTAATCCGGAAAAGCTTTTAGGCGGATTGTTGTTGGGCGGATCACGCCGGCGCAGCGGCATCGGCAGTCTGGTTTCAAGCGGCGCCGCCCTCGGACTTGTCGGTGTGGCTATGGAAGCTGTAGCGCATTTCATGGATCAATCAAAAACTTCGACTTCTATGCCGCCCCCTTTGGGGCGATCACCGATTCCGACTTCTTCGGCCGCGGTACCGCCGCCATCCCCCGGAGGAGCAGCGCCGCCGCCGCCGCCCGGATCGGCCGCTTCACCGCCGAAATCCCCCGGTGCGATACCGGCCGCACCGCCATCGCCGGAGGCCGGCATGCAGGCTGTCCTGATGATTCGCGCAATGATTGCCGCGGCCAACGCCGACGGTGTGATTGATGACACGGAACGAATCCGAATTCTTAAAAAGCTCGAGGCCGTGCGGCTCAGCGATGAGGAATATTCCTTTATTGTCAAGGAGCTTCTGTCTCCGGTGGGGCTGGATCAGATTGCCGCCCAGGTCGACTCAATGGAAACCGCTAAAAATGTCTATACCGTGTCCCTTTTGGCCATTGATGTCGATACGGATGCCGAACGGACATATATGAGAGCCTTGGCCCAACGGCTGGGTCTGACCGAATCGATTCTCGATGAAATTCACGATGAATTGGGGATTGAAAGACCTTAGAAAAGGAGGATAGAAAATGTCACAATGGTATTTAAGTTACAGCGGCAATCAGATGGGGCCGATGGATAAGGCCCAGGCGATGGCCCAGGCCCAAAAAAATCCCAATGGGTATGCCTGGCGAGAGGGACTGGCAGACTGGATCCCCATTTCCCAGATTGGGGAATTGAGTTCGACCACGGTTCCGGTTCCCGGACCTCCCCCTTCTGGGACCGGTATGGCCGACGAAATCGATTTTAAAATTTTCGGATCCGAGATGCAGTTTGTCGAAGTGGAACTCGATCCCGGAGAAAGTGCGGTGGCTGAAGCAGGCGCCATGATGTACAAGGACAGCTCCGTCCAAATGGAGACGATATTCGGCGATGGATCCGCTTCGAGCAGCGCCGGCGGTTTTATGGATAAGCTGCTGGGCGCGGGCAAGCGCTTGCTCACCGGCGAAAGCCTTTTTATGACGGTATTTACCCATACCGGTCAGGGCAAAGCCCACGTGGCGTTCGGCGCGCCTTATCCCGGCAATATCATTCCGGTCCCCCTGCCCAGTGTCGGCGGATGTCTGATCTGTCAGAAAGACAGTTTTTTGTGTGCCGCCAAAGGCGTCTCCATCGGAATTTATCTCCAGCGCAAAATCCTCACCGGGTTGTTCGGCGGTGAAGGATTTATCATGCAAAAACTCGAAGGCGACGGGATGGTTTTTGCCCATGCAGGCGGCACCATAGTGGATCGGAAACTGAAACCCGGCGAAGTCCTGCATGTGGATACCGGATGTATCGTTGCTCTGGAGCAAAGCGTTCAATTCAAAATCGAGCAGGCGGGAAATATCAAGACAGCCCTGTTCGGGGGTGAAGGGCTCTTTTTTGCAACCCTCCGCGGTCCGGGAAGAATCTGGCTTCAGTCATTGCCCTTTTCACGATTGGCAGGCAGGATGCTCCAGGCCGCTCCGGAAAGAGGCGGCGGGAAAGGCGAAGGCTCTATCCTGGGCCCCCTGGGTGGTTTATTAGGCGGAGATTGATGAGTAGAAAGCCTGGCCACAGGGCCAGGGTTTCTATACTGTACTAAGCGCCAACCAGTGGAAAAACCTTTTGTTTGATCGTGGCGACTACAGATTCGGCCAGTTGACGTGCATGTCCGGAGACGGTAGTGTCAATTTTTCGAGGAGGATCCGACAGTGTGGTGATGTTGCCCAGCGCCATCCGGTGTGCGTTGACAAAGGCTTCCGGCAAGGCATCGGGAATGTCTGTTCCTTTCATGACGGCCCACGCCCGGGTCCAGGCCCGGGCAACATTCATGATATTGTACCCGCCGCCGCCCAAAGCCACCCATTTTCGATTCCAGGATTTTATTTCCCGAATCAGCTCAAAGAAGCCGTTGACGGTCAGGTCGAGGGCGGCCAGGGGATCCGTACTGAGGGTGTCCGCCCCGAGCTGCGTCATGAGTATATCGGGATCAAATGCACGGACAAGGGGCGGCACCACCTCCATAAAAGCCCAGAGATAAACATCATCTCCGGTTCCGGGTGCCAGCGGGACATTGACCGCGTAACCACGGCCCGGTCCCTCTCCCATTTCATCCGGAAATCCGGTACCGGGGAAAAGGGTGTGACCGTGCTGATGAAGCGAAATGGTCAGCACTTGATCCGTATGATAAAATGCGTCCTGGACCCCGTCGCCATGGTGAACATCGATGTCCAGATAAACCACGCGCAATCCATCTTCGATCATCCGGGCAATGCCTATGGCAGGATCATTCAGATAGCAGAATCCGGACGCCCTGCTGCGCATGGCATGGTGTAACCCCCCCGCGATATTAAAGGCGATCTGCCGGCCATTCTCTCTAACCTGGCGAATGCTTTCCAGCGTTGCTCCGGTCACCATTAAGGACCAGTCGTATACACCGGAAAAAACCGGATTGTCTCCGCTGCCCAATCCGTATTCCCAGGCTTTTGGAGGCGCTTGGCCGCTATTGGCGGCCTTGAGGATATCGAGATATTCTTGAGAATGGATGCGAAGCAAGTCCTGCTCATCAGCCATTTGGGCTTCGATCCAGGGGACATCCGACGGCCGACACAGCCCATATGCCTTGATCAGGTCCATCGTCAGTTGTAGCCGCTCCACTTTCAATGGATGATACGACCCGTAACTGTGACGCCCGAACGCTTTATTAAAGACCAGTACCGCTTTTTCAGGCTCCTCCACGACGCCCTCCTTTGGTTTTATAGCATAGAGCATAGGGCATAGAGCAAGAGCAGAAGGAAATCGATGGACGATTGGACGACCGCTTCGCTATGATGATGGACGAAAATACATATCAATATTTCTTTCTTCGTCCCTCGTCCTTGATGTTGCCTCCAACCTCAAGGGAACGAAGTTTCCGGTCCTCTACCCTCCAACGGCCGAAGGCCCTGCCTCTTTCCTCTTTCCTGGTATCAACTACGTCGTTTTCAAATACTCCCGGATCATCAAAGCCACAGTGGCGCCCTCACCTGCCGCGCTGGCCACTTGCTTGGTGCTTTGGTCCCGCACATCGCCCGCTGCGAAAATGCCAGGAACGCTCGTTTCCAATAAGTAAGGCTCACGGTCAACATCATCTTTGGGCCATTGATCATGATGCAGCAGGTCATGCCCTGTAACGATAAAGCCCCATGTATCCAGAACAACGCCGCTTGCCTCCAGGAATCCGGTATTCGGGGTCAGACCGATAAAAATAAATGCGCCTTCAACCGGCAATAACTCCTCCGCACCGCTTTGGTTGTTTATCAATCGGATTTCGGAAAGCTTGCTGTCCTTACCGATGAATTCCTTTACTTCGGTATGCCAGCGAACATCGATTCTCGGGTGACTGAAAACGCTTTCCTGGATGATCTTGGTGGCCTTGAATTGACCGCCGCGTACCAATATGGTGACATGTTCGGCGAACTTGGTGAGAAGCAGACTTTCTTCGGCCGCGCTGTTGCCGCCGCCAACAACGGCAAGCCGTTTGCCTTTGTAAAAGGGTCCGTCGCAGGTGGCGCAAAAATGCACGCCGGCGCCACTGTACTCGTTTTCTCCTGAAACGTTCAAACGCTTATATCGACTGCCGGTGGTAATCAGCAGCGCACGGGCGCTGTATGTCTTGCCGTCGGTGGTTTTTACGCAGGGGTAATTGTGATGGCGCCGCAATTCTAAAACCTCCTGGGCTTGAAGCAACTCCACGCCGAACCGTTCCGCTTGGGACCTCAGTCTGTTGGAAAACTCAATGCCGGACACACCGTCGGGAAATCCGGGAAAGTTCTCCAGTTTTTCGGTGCCGGCGGCCTGTCCGCCGAAAGCGGCACGTTCGATCACCAAGGTGTCGATATATTCCCGGGCGGTGTAAAGGGCGGCCGTAAGTCCCGCGGGTCCCCCGCCCAGTATGAGCAAATCATAATGACTGCGACTGGCCGAAGTCTTCAACCCCAACTTGCTTGCCAGCTCGGCATTACTCGGCTCCACCAGAAACGATCCGTCGGCAAAAACCATTGTGGGGATAATCCGCTTTCCGTTGTTTGTCCGGATCACGAATTCTTCGGCCTCTTTGTCGGCCTCGATGTCCACCCATGCATAAGGTATCTGGTGTTCTCCCAAAAATTGCTTGCTTTGACGGCAATCCGGGCACCAATGAGCACCATAAACCGTAATTTCGGGCTTTTCCATGATCATTCTCCGAATTGGGGTTCAAAAGTTCAAGGTTTCGAGGTTCAGGGGTTCAGGGTTGAATAGGGTTGAATGGTTGATTGGTTAAATGGTTGAGATCGTTGAGATCGTTAGGATCGTTTAGATGATTCAATTGGCATAGAGCATGGGGCATAGAGCATAGAGAAACCGAGGGAAGATGGATGACCGCTTCGCTAGGAAGATGGACGAAAATACATATCAACCCTTCTTCTTTCTTCCCTCTTCGCGCTTCCCTCGTTCTTTCTCTTCCCTCCAACCTCAAGGGAACGAAGTTCCCGATCCTCCAACCTGCAACGGCCGCAGGCCCCGACCTCTTTTCTTCCGTCATCCGTCCTCTGCTTCTCTAACCTTCTGATCTTCTCATCTTCTTACCTTCTATCCCTTTGCCCTCCGACTTCTCTCCGAGCTCGCTTCCTGCCCATAGGGCTTTCAGGCCGGAGGGTTAGCTCATACAGCTGAAGCTGACTTCTGACTTCCGACGTCAGTCATCTGTCCTCTGTCGTCCGTCATCCGTCCTCTGTCGTCTGTCCTCTGTTCTCCGACTTCTGGTCCTTTTCCACTTTCTCCACGTAAAAAAGCGTCGCCCCGACCGGCGCATAGGACAGAAAAACGATATTTAATATGGGAATCAGGAACCACAGCCCGAATCCCAGATGAAATCCGAGATGTTTTAGCAAGAATTTAAACCGGTCTCCAAAGGATTCATACCGTCTTGCAGGAATCAGGTCTGTATTGTCCCAGGCCAAAAATATACCGGCGGTAAGCGCTGATATAACCGTCAGAACGGGCGAAAGCGGTGTCAGCCATCCCACCACCATGAGCATCAGGGCAATAATTACCGGGATAAAAGTTCTGGGGATTTCCTGGCTGAGCAGATAGAAAAAATACTTGAACCAGGACATGCGTTCAACTTCTTTTTCCCGGCCCGAAACCTTCTGTTCGGTAATCCTGGACATGGCGTCCATAATGAGAACGCTGAACAGGACCTGGGCAACGAGAAATGCGACCACCGCTGAAATTCCCGTGAGCAGCAGGGTCAACAACCAGGAAACAATATACCACAACCAGACGATCCAGTTGCTTTCCGGTTTTGACCATAAAAGCCCCAGAAT
Source organism: uncultured delta proteobacterium (assembly GCA_963778575.1). GTDB lineage: Bacteria > Desulfobacterota > Desulfobacteria > Desulfobacterales > UBA11574 > UBA11574. The sequence continues at coordinate 118,346 of CAVZUV010000020.1, forward strand.
TTCACTATGGTACTTGAGGATGAGACTTGCCGATACAACGGTGATCAATACGATCGCGATAAATCGAACCAGTCCTAAAAACAGTAGCTTCGGTGTTTTCAGGCCGAATTTCAGCCCCTTGTAATTATACGCAATGCCGCTGAAAAAGTTCATGGACGTTATTCTTTATCGGTTTATGGTTATTGTACGGCATCGAAATGGCAATGAAGAATTTCCTGGAACATATGATAGTCGGCGATAGCTTCTTTTTGGGCTGAATCACGGGTGGTATTCATATCGTTGTAATGTTCAAAGACCATTTCGACCAGGGACGAATCCAGTTCACCGGCATTCACCATGGATTGCAGCGCCGCTTTGGCATTCTCAGGATCCATGCCTTTTCGATAGGGCCGATTTTCCGTCAATGCCGTAAACACATCGGCAACCGCCATAATTCTTGCGCCCAGGGGCAATTCATCAGAGGTCAGTCCAAAGGGATAGCCTGTGCCGTTGAGCCGTTCCTGATGCAATGTCCCCCAGAAACCCGCGATTCTTAAGGTTTCAAAAGGCTCGAGAACCTGATATGTATGATAAACGTGGGACTTCATGATAAAACGTTCTTTGTATGAAAGTGTATCCTGTTTTTCAAGAATCTGGGGAGGAATGGCAAGCTTTCCGAGATCATGCAAAAAAGCGGCAATTTCAATAAGCCGTCGTTCATGTTTTGAAAAACCCGATAATCTCGACAACTCCACAGCCACCGCCGCTACGCCTCTTGAATGCGCTGCGATAAACCGGCTTTTAAAACCGATCAGCCGGTCTATCAGTTTCGAAAAACCGACCATTTCCTCGTTGGAGAGTTCCTTTTCTTCGTATAGAACCGTCCGTTTTAAAACGGTTTCAAGGGACTCCGACACCACATCCAGCCAAATATTTTCTTTTTTGGCCATATTTTTGAAAGCGTCGACATGTTCAGGGACAAAAACATCGCCTTTTTGCACTGAGATCTCGCTGCAGATACGTTGCACCTGGCTCAGGACCGGCATTTTCCTGGATATTTTAACTGCCACTCTATCCGCCAAATGAATCATATGGCTGCTATCGGAAACGGCTTCACCTTTATGGAAGGCACCTTCTCCATTTTTCCAGGGTACATGGTGGAATTTTACCAATCCGGAAATATTCGAAAAGGGTTTAAATTTATCGAGAATAAGACCGCCGGCTATGGAATGTTCATCGGGATTTTTTTCTTCGAATTCTTTTAGATCCAGCCGGCCGTTAAGCGATAACGCTCCGATATCATGCAATGCGCCGGCCATAAAAAGCTCAAATCTTCGATCATCCGACAATTTAAGCTCCTCACCCAACCGATAGGCTAAATAGGCGACCTGCCAATGGTGATTTCCAACCGCTGGATTCATCAAGTCGACTATCCGGGCGATGGACGCCACCATGTCGAAGATATTAAACCGGATCTTTTCGGCGGTCATGTTTCCCTCATCCATTTTTCTGTTGCTGATTCGAATACTTCACTTTCAGTTTGGCATCGATGAGCTGATCATGGGAAATACGCAATAAATTCTTCATCTTATTCATCAGATATTGTTCATACTGATCCATTTTTCCATCGACATAGACGATACGCCACAGGGTTTCGATAATTTCCATTTTCTCTTCATTGGAATAATTCTCGTTGATCAGCCGGGCAAATTGCCATAAATCGACACTCTCTTCCAGTTGCTTTTCAGCTTCTGCAATCAGGGCATCGGCATGTTCTGTCGATAGCCCGTATTTTTCTTTTAATATCGCAAGAATGGCCGCCATTTCGTCCTGGGTGAATGTTTGGTCAATTCGTGCGATTTCCACCAGCAGCGCGCAGGTGGCCACAAGGATGTCATGACCGTTTTCCTCAATGGCCTCATCATCCCCTTTTTCTGCTTTACTAAAAAAATGCTTTACCATATCGAACATCTCGATTTCTCCTTACACGATCCAAAGTGGTCAAGCCGAAAACGGGAATTTTTGGAATTATTTTATGACACGAAAAAAAATAAATGGCAAGTTTTGCACTCAAATTTTTATGAAGTCGCACCACCGGATCGTATTTCTTCCAGTGTCAGACGTAAAAAATCATTATAATGTTTTTTCAAGCAAATTTCCCGTCTTGATTCTATATAAAATCGTACTTATTGTGTAATATAATCACTCAAAGCGTAAAGTTAAATCTATTAGACCTATTAAACGAACATAACGATCCCAAAGCTCCTATCCATTTAATCAATTAACTATTCAACCAATCAACCAATTGCCCTGAACTTTTGAACCTTGAATCCGCCAGAGGCGGACAAGCCTTTGAACATAGAAACGTGAGCTAAAGGCTCGAAAGGAGGATATCATGAATCGAAGCTGCTTATTTATTATTCTGGCATCCCTGGTGTTTTGGGGATCTGTCGCCCAGGGCGCCGTTGTCACTAAAACCATCTCTTACCGGCAAGGTGGCGTCGACCTTCAAGGGTTTCTTGCTTATGACAATCTGCTGAAAGGAAAGCATCCCGGTGTTCTTATCGTGCACGAATGGTGGGGACTTAACGACTATGCCCGTAAAAGAGCGGAACAAATTGCATCCCTGGGTTACGTGGCTTTTGCCCTGGACATGTACGGAAAGAACAAAGTGACCGATCATCCTAAACAGGCCCAGGAATTTATGAAGCAGGTTACTGAAAACATAGAAACCTGGCGGCATCGCGCCATTGCCGGTCTTAATATTTTGAAACAACAACCCAACACGGATCCCACCAGAATTGCAGCCATCGGCTATTGCTTCGGTGGTTCCACCGTTCAACAATTGGCATACAGCGGCGCGAATATCAAGGGAATCGTCAGTTTTCACGGCTCCCTGATACTGCCTCCGGCATCAACACTCCGGCCGATAAAGGCTAAATTTTTAATTTGTCACGGCGCGGCGGATCCGTTTACCAAGCCGGAAATGATCACGTCGTACATCGCCGCCATGAATGCGTCGGGAATAGACTGGCAGATGGATATTTACGGTCATGCAAAGCACGGTTTCACGAATCCGGGGGCGGATAAATACGGCATGCCGCAACTCGGCTACAACCGCCTTGCGGACCTTCGCTCGTGGCAGGCCATGAAACAGTTTTTTAATGAAATCTTTTCCAATTGACCTTTTCCCGGGGATCTCAAAGAGGTCTATCAATGAAAAACATCAGACTTGACATGGATCTTTTTAATGCATAAGTTTAAAAAATTATTAATTCAAACCAAAAGGAGTGTATTGTGGAAAAAGTTGAGAACGGAACGTTTGTCAGTGTGGACTACAAAGGATCATTGGAAAACGGAGAGGTATTCGACACCAGTCACGGGCGTCAGCCTCTTGAAATACAAATGGGCGCCGGTCAGTTGATCAAAGGGTTTGAAAAAGAACTTCTGGGAATGGCCGTCAATGAAAAGAAAGTTTTTACTATTGAACCGGAAGAAGCCTACGGACAAAGAGACGAAAACCTGACGCAATCCTTTGCCAGATCTGAAGTGCCGCCGGAATTGAACCCCCGTGCCGGCATGACGGTGGGAGTCAAGACCCCGGAAGGACACCAGGTCCCTGCTCAAATAACCCATGTTGATGATGAAAAATTGACTCTGGATTTGAACCACCCGCTCGCCGGCGAAACATTGACCTTTGAAATTGAGGTCAAGGGTATCAGCAGCTCCCCTACCCAGTCTCCGTCTTCCTGCGGTTCAGGCTGCTCCTGTTCTTCAGACTGTGAATGTTAACGATGTATTGACAATACATTCGGCATGGTGTAAACGTTTTTGAAAATTTAAATCAATATTGACGAGTTATGCTCAGGCCAAGGGCCATCCCGACTCGGGACGGCCCTTTTTTTATGGGAGGGAGGGAATATGAAGGGATATATCAACAACGCATTATTTCTATTATTCATCGCCATGTCAGCACTTGGAATCGTCTTTGTTTCGGCCAATACTGCAAATGCCGTCTCCCCCAAAGAAATAAGAATCGGCGCAACGATTTCCATGAGCGGCAAATTTTCCACGGAAATCGGACCTTTTAAAAAGTTAATGGAGGCCTATGCAGCCGCCGTCAACCATCGCGGCGGCATATATGTCAAAACTGCGGATGCCCGAATTCCGATTAAATTTATCGTATACGATGACAAGAGCGACGGTCCCACCGCCCGGAAGTTTTATGAAAGACTTATTTCAGTAGACAAGGCGGATATTCTTCTCGGGCCTTATTCCAGTCCGCTGACCTTTGCAGCCAGCGTGGCCGCCGAAGAAAACCGGGTGCCGTTTATCGCCGTCTGCGCCAATTCCCCCAAAATTTACAATCGCGGTTTCAAATGGATCGTCTGCGTCATCGATGCGGCCCCCCTTTACACCCATCGATACTGGGACATGATCAAGGCTGAAAGTTGGGCAAAAACCGTTGCGTTTGTGGTCGAAGATACGCTGCACCCCCAGGGCGTCTATCACGGTGCCAGAAAACTGGCGGAAGACGCGGGATTAAAAGAAGTTGCGCTCAAAGTACTTCCGCCGGACACCCATGATTTCACCGCCGCCATCGTAAAAATTCAGGAGAAATCTCCGGATATCATTTTCGTTTCAGCCAACGTGCCGTTTTCCATTGCATTCATGCGCCAGGCCAGAGAACTGGGTCTGAACCCCAAAGAATTTCATGTGATCCACCACGGCGGTGTTTTCAAAAAAGGTATCGGGGCCGGCGCAGAAGGCGTCGTCGGCCAATCCTACTGGACCCGGGGAATGGATTACGGAAATCCGGATCTATTTACGGAAGTCATGGTACGTTCAGGAATCGATCTCGATGACTTCCCATGGGCACCGGCATACATGATGGCGTTTGAGACAGTGACCCAGGCGATTGAAAGGGCCGGAAGCCTGAACAAAGAACAAATGATGGCGACCCTGAAACATCTCAAGGTCATGACCATCGGCGGTATGGTGAGCTTTTCCGAAAACGGCGTCGGCACCATCAACACCTATCCGTCCCAGATCATCGACGGGCAATACCACATCGTCTGGCCGCCGGATGTCGCCACCGCCCGACACCGTTATCCGGGAGCCGGGAAGTAGAGGAAAAGACCAGAAGCCGGAAGTCAGCTTCCAGCTCGGAGAGCATAGGGCGAGCAGGGCATGGGAGAGAGCATAGAGCAGAGGTGAAGGGCCAAGTCGGAGTAGAGGTGGAGCGCAGAGGTAGAAGGCCAGAGGTCGGAGATCAGAGGTCAGAAGTCGGAAGATAGAAGATCAGAAGATGAAGTCCGCCACACTGATTGGCGGATGAGGAACGTGAGAAGAAAGGAAGAGAAGGGCAGGGACAGAGCGTATAGAGTAAAGACAGAAATCAACAATCAACAATCATACATCGTCATCTGCATAAACAAAGCACTCCTCCATCTTTACCCTCATGACTATGCTCTATGCTCTGTGCCCCATGCTCTCTGCCAATCAACTATTTAACCATTTAACGATTTAACCATTCAACCACAGTGAAGTGATCCAGGTTCTCATCAGCGGCCTTTTCTTAGGAGGCGTATATGCATTGCTGGCTGTAGGGCTTTCGCTGGCATTCGGCATTATGGGCGTTCTCAATCTTGCCCATGGAAGTTTGGCAGTGCTGGCGGCCATCCTCTATAAAAAGTCTCTGGTCCTTTATCCGTTTTCTCCGTGGACCTTTTGTGTTTTGGCGACACCGGTTTTTCTTGCCATCGGATGTCTTTTGCATCTTTTCATCGCAGCACCGTTTCGTAACCTTCCCCCACCCGCCGGCGTGGTGGCATCGTTGATTGCAAGCCTGGGGATTGCCCTTATCCTGGAAGACCTGTTTGTGTGGTGGCAGGGCTGGGAGCCCATTTCAACGTACATTACCTTCCCTACGGTGCATCTTCTGGGTCTGAAAATTCCCGGTATGAGAGCGGTGCTGCTGGGAATGACGGCCGTCACCATCAGTCTTTGCACGCTTTTTATGAAAAACACAGATCCCGGAAGGTCCATGAGAGCTTTGGCGCAAGACCCAGAGACCGCTTCTCTTTACGGCATACGTCCGGGTTTCACCGCCATGAGCGCCATGGGTCTCGCTACGATTCTGGCCGGACTTGCCGGCGTTTTTTATTCCGTCCTCTATCCTCTTTCCCCCAGAGAAGGACTTGACCTGACCCTCAAGGCGCTCTTTATCGTTGTTGCCGGCGGAATGGGAAACCTAAGGGGACCGGCCGTTGCCGGGTTGGTGCTGGGATTCGTCGAATCCTTTGCCGGCTTTTTGTTCACCTATACGTCAACGGACATCATTGTCTACAGCCTGCTGGTCTCTTACCTGGCATTTAAAAGAAGCGGGAGGCGACAATGAGATCATGGAAGACAACGTTCTCATTGGCGATCTTAAGCGCTCTGACCCTATCCGCCGCTGCATTCAGTGAAGGGTACGTCGGCATTTTCATTTTTTCTCTGATCATAAATGGTGTTATGGCGGTATCTTATGATATTCCGGGACGTTCCATGGACCTTATCAGCCTGGGCCATGCGGTATTTTTCGGATTGGGGGCATATTTTTTCGGTATCGCCGTCTCAATGGGTTTTTCTTTTTTCCCGGCCTCAATCCTATCGGTGTTGTTGAGCACCGCTACAGCAGGGATGATCGTCCTTTTGACGGCGGGGTTGAGCCATGGCTACTATTCATTGGCCACGTTAGGGATCCTCATCATTTTTCAACGGCTGTTTGAAACACTGGAAGGGGTGACCGGAGGCTCTGCCGGAATTTATATTCCAGAGCCCATATCCAAATTCCAATGTGCCCTCTTGGCGGCACTTTTGCTTCTGGCAACCGCAGGATGTCACGCACTTTTTTTCCGCTCCCGCTGGGGATTATACTCAAAGGAAGCAAAAGCCGATGAGGATGCCGCAGAAGCCATCGGCATTCCCACACGTAAATTAAAGGTGCTGTGCCTCATGGCCGGGGCCATTTTCCCATGTATGGCGGGCGTTCTTTATCTGGCTCGAAATTCTCATATAAATCCGACCTCGGGCTTCAGTCTCACGCTCAGTATTACGGCGCTGCTGGCCTCTCGAATCGTGCCGATAGAGGGGGTGCTCGGACCGCTGTCCGGCGTTTTGCTCATTACGGCTGCGGAAGAATTTATTTGGACAAAATTTGACGGCTTCAACCACGCCTGGTTCGGTTTAATTCTTCTGGGTGCGGCCCTCTGCCAGGGAATCGATTTCAGAAACCTGAAAAAAGGAATACACTGAACCGGATCGTTTTGTTTCTCTGTTACCACGGCGTGTCTGTTATTACGTGTTCACAGGATGTGTTTCCCCGTTTCACTCAGGCGTTTGCGTGCATAGTCAGTTCGATGATTTAGCAGCGGAAGAATTCCTGACCCCTTCGCGTTCTTCCGGAATAAGCCTGCCGCTTTTTTTGACTTTTGTGAAATTTTGAAAAATATGCTAAGATGATGTTTGTCCAAAAACGATCATTTAGATGGCCATGAGTTATCATGCCTAAAGGATTTGTGAATTGTGACCTCTTTGGAAGCTTGGAATGATGGAAGGATGGAATATAGGATTTTCAAAAGGAACCATTATTCCAGTATTCCGGCATCTTTTTGGTAATTTGTCAAATGCTTGAAAATATATCAAAAATAAATATTGTTCGTGTCGGCGACTGTATGACATACAGCAGCCTCAAGGAAATCGGTGAAAAGATCCTGGAATCGTTTCAGGGGATGATCGAAGATTTCAAGATCTGTCACCATGAAGCCCCTGCCGTGGACAAATTCGATGCGCTGTTTCTGACCATGGTTCTCCACGAAGAATTCGGCGGGCATGTCCTGGGTATCACGGATTCGGATTTAACGACGCATGATGAAAATGAATTCTACAATACCATTTTCGGCGGCAAAAATGCCATGAATCATGTTGCCGTCGTTTCTACCAGACGCCTCAGTCCGTCTGAAGTCGCCACGGAAGCAGACTATGATTTGATTTTTGACAGAACCGTTAAGGTATCTTTGCATGAAGTGGGTCATAATTTCGGTTTAACCGACCATGCATCTTACCAGAAAGCATCTGACGGATCACTATGTCCCATGAGCCGTGGAGAGTTCAACAAGTTTGGATATTGGGGTTACGTGCGGGCAATTATCGATGGAAGGGGTATGAATTTTTGCGATGAATGCATCCATTTTTTGAAAAAGCTTCAACCGGTTCAACAACGATTGGCCGGACTCATGAAAGACAAAGTTTATCTCCATTGACCTTCATAGCGGAGATCAGAGGACAGAAGGAAAGAAGGTTGGAAGACCTGGAAAAAACTAACCTTCTGATCTTCTGATCTTCTTACCTTCTTTCACTACGCCCTATGCTTTCCGATCTCTGACCTCCGACTTCCGGTCCTCTCCCCTGAACCCTGAACCCTTCATCCCAAGGAGATAGCCTTCTCGGGACACATTTCCTGGCAGCAAAAACAGGTGATGCACGTATCGGCATCCACCCGGGGAATCTCCTTGTCCATATCCATGGTTAAGGCCGATACCGGGCATTGCTCGATACACGTGCCGCATGCGGTGCACAGATCTGGATCCGCGTGAGGTCGAATAAGGGTTCGGTCAAGAATCATTGACTGAACAGCTTCATTGTTCATAACGGCCTCGCCGCCGAGGGGCGGAAGCTTGAAATCGGGAATCGGCGTCAACTCCCCGATCACCTCGATCTTTTCGAGATCATAGTCCCCTAACCCGACCGCTTTGGCTTTTTGAAGAAACCGCAGCCGTCCGGGGGCGCATCCCATCATGGTCGCAATGACCGCATCCATGGCCACGGCATTATCCGAAGCCAATACCAGTCCGATGTCTCTGAGATCGGGTGATGCCGGGCCATTGCCTTCCATACCGACCACGGCGTCCACAATAAAGAGGTCGGGTACCCGGAGCTTAAACACATCCACTATCATTTCATGAAATCGCTGCGGGCTTCCCGCAATCTTGTGAAGTTTGGCCTTCTGTGCGCCGGGCAAAAAACCGTAGCTGTTTTTGATCGCTCCGGTAATGACCGTCAATCCATGCGTTTTGAATTTCGGCAGGCTGATAATGATATCGGCATCCAGAATTATTCTGGAAAGGCTGACAAAGGGCAAAAAATCAGGATTGAAATCGACCCTTACCGAATCGTTGCCGATGTTCTCATAATGCCCCCCGGCCGCCGCCATTAACCCTGTTATTTCAAAGCTCTTCTCGTTGGCCCCATAGTTGAACAACCCGGGATTGTCCCCCACAACAATGCTTTCAGGCGCCAAGGTTTCCACTTTTTCCACCACGGCTTTCAGCACGGCAGGATGTGTAACGACGCCCTCACGCCACGCTGACGCCCTGAGAACGTTGGGTTTAATCAATACCTTTTTTCCTTTTATTTGCAAGGGAAAGTGTTCAAATGCCCGGTCAACGGCCTGTCGGACATTCTCATAATCGGCCGGTTGGATCATTACTTTGGTCACGATGTTTACCTCTCTCTTTTTGATATATTGCCGGATGCATATACCGACGGTTTACTATATGACCATACCCCATTTAAAAACTCAAGTCCAGTGTTGAGAGATCGACAAGGGGCTTTGCCTAAAATACCTTAAATTTTGTGAGGTTGGGTCATAACTGCTAAAAAATAGCGATTGACAACCGAATTCGCCATTGTTATTCTAAATTAAATAGTTATCGCAAACGGTAAGGTCCCATGGATTGAGATTTGTGTAGGCTTTATAGACAATCATAAACTTTCAATCTATCCGCTCTCGATAAACGAGTTCTTTTCGATTCAATAATCTATCCGCTCTCAATAAGCGAATTCTTATCAATTCAATCGTTTTCCGACCCCATATCAATTGGGGGAATGAAACTCACATTTCAAGGAGGTTTATTATGAAGACTAAAACGTTGTCTCTAGGCCTTTCTTCAATCCTGATTTTCTGCGTGGCGCTGCTGTTTTCGGGCTCTGCCTTTGCAGCCCAAAACGTGATCAAATTAGGATGTGCCATGTCCTTTACCGGTGCCCAGAACCGGACCGGCAAACTCTACGTCGATTCATACAAGTATGCGGTCGAAGCGATCAACAAAGCCGGCGGGGTCAAGGTCGGCGGAAAACATTACAAGTTAAAGCTGGTCTTTTATGATGACGAGAGTAAACCCACCGAAAGTTCCAAGTTGGTCGAAAAGCTGATCTCCGAAGACAAGGTCAATTTTCTTCTCGGCCCATACAGCAGCGGCATCACCATCCCCGACAGCATCGTGGCCCGGCGTTACCGCGTGCCGATGATTGAAGGCGGCGGTGCTTCCGGCAAAATCTTCAGCGAGGGGAACAAGTACATCTTCGGTACCCTGCCACAAGCCGGAGATTATTTTGCCTCAACCCTTGAATTCCTCAAAGAGATGAAACCCTTTGCCAAAAAGGTGGCCATTATCTACGCCGACGACAAGTTCGATCTCAGCGTCGCCGAAGGAACCTTGCCCAAAGCCAAAGAAATGGGCTATGACGTCGCCATTTATGAAAAATATACCGAAGGGGCCTCGGACTTTTCTTCGGTTTTGACCAAGGTCAAATCCGATGGCATCAACGCCGTCCTCGTGGCCGGCCACACGGAAGAGGCCATCAATTTCGTGCAGCAGGCCAAGGAGCTCAATGTGTCCCCGTACATTCTGAGCCTGACCGTGGGGCCGTCGGAAGCCGATTTCCGTAAAGCCCTGGGAAAAGATGCCAACTATGTTTACGGTGTCGCGTCATGGTCGACCCAGATGAATTTTCCCGGTTATATTTTCAAAGATACCGCTACCTTCGTGAAAAACTTCAAGAAAAAATTCGGTTATGATCCCGATTATCACAACGCATCGGCCATTGCCGATATCGCTATTTTCAAAAATGCCATCGAGCGTGCCGGCAGCCTGGATCGTGAAAAAGTCCGCGATGCCATTGCTTCCACCAATCTGAGCACGATTTACGGAAAGGTGACCTTTATGAAAAACGGCCAGATCAACGGCACCAGCGTTGTCTTGCAGATTCTTAACGGAGAGGTCCAACAGGTATTCCCCAATGCCGCGCATGCGGCGGTTTACCCTGTCCCCGCCTGGGATAAGCGTTGAAGAACCGTATAGCCTTGTGAGTACAGATGGTCTCATCTCCCCTGCGGGACGAAGAGACCATCTGTACTTTCTTCGAGCCTTTCGTGTTTTCGCTTCTTCCGGCCGAGTCCTTGGAATCGAGGGAAATCTATGCTGACACAGGTCATTATCAACGGCTTGCTCAAGGGAGGGCTCTATGCGCTCATGGCCATGGGCATGTCCATGATCTGGGGGGTGATGAACATCATCAACATTGCCCACGGATCCTTTATCATGCTTGGCGCCTATATCACCTATTGGCTTTTCACCGGGTTTGGGATGGATCCCTTTGTGAGTCTGCCCCTTTCCATGGCAGTGATTTTTTTGCTGGGATGGCTTATCCAGAAGTACCTCATCAACCTGGTGGTGCAGGCCGATATTTTCATAACACTTCTGCTGACCTTCGGTATCGAACTGCTGATCAACAACTTCGCACTTCTCTTTTGGACGGCGGATGTTCGTAAAGTGCAAGTCGGCTACGGAGCGGCGAACTTTCAATTTTTCGGAGCCACCGTACCTTACGTGCGGCTGGCCGCCTTCATCATGGCCCTTCTTATCTCGGCCATTCTCTTCCAGCTCATGAACCGTTCCCGCACCGGCCGGGCCATACGGGCAACGTCACAGGAACTGGATGCGGCCAAGCTGAGCGGGGTAAGAGTCGGCAATATTTACGCCAGTACCTTTGCTATCGGCACGAGTCTTGCGGCGGCAGCAGGGACTCTCTGGGCGATTCTCTTTCCCATCTCGCCCACCATGGGCGGAATCTTGACCTTAAAGTCCTTTGTCGTGACCATTATCGGCGGTCTGGGAACGATGCTGGGACCTCTGGTCGGCGGGCTGATCCTCGGCATCGCGGAAGCGCTGGGCACGAACTGGTTCGGCTCGACATATGAAAATCTGATCAGCTTCGCCATTTTTCTGGTGGTGCTCATTTTTATGCCCAGGGGAATACTGGGAGTAAGAAGGTAATCTATGAAAAAATCGTCAATTTTCATGGGAATTACCATTGCAGTTGCCGTTGCGCTGCCTTTTATTCTCAATAACTTCGACCTCCGGACAGCAACGGACATTCTGATTTTCGCGATCCTTGCCAGCAGTTGGAATATCATCGGCGGCTACACCGGATATGCCTCTTTCGGCAATATTGTCTTCTTCGGCCTGGGCGCTTATACAACGACCATTTGCATGACGACCCTGGGACTCGGCTTTTTCCCGTCGATGGTGCTCGGCGGACTGCTCAGCGGAATGTATGGATATCTGGTCGGGCTGCCCATTCTTCGGCTGAAAGGGCATTATTTTGCCATCGCGACACTGGGTCTTGCCGAGGCGACCAAAGCCCTGGTCCAGAATCTAAACATCACGGAAGGAAACTCCGGCATGTATCTGCCCATTCCCGACTTTTCCATTGACGCCAGCTATCGCTTTTTTTATTTTACATCCCTGGGCGTACTGCTGATTATGCTGCTGGCCACCTATTTCTTGCTGAAAAGTAAATTCGGCTATGGGCTGATCGCCATCCGTGAAGATGAAGACGCCGCGGATTCAATCGGCATCAACACGACGCTGTTCAAAAGCGCGGCATTCGGTTTGAGCGGCTTTTTCTCAGGTTTTGCAGGGGCGATCTATGCGTATCAACAGGGGTTTATCAAGCCGGAGCCGGTGTTTGCAGTCACCAGCACCGTGAAAATGATCGTCATGGCGGTGTTTGGCGGAATCGGCAGCCTATGGGGGCCGACCATCGGCGCGGTAACCATTGAGCTCATCACCACTTTTCTGACCGATTATTTTTTGATTATTCACACGCTATTTTTCGGTTCCATCATCATCCTGGCCATTCTCTTTGCGCCTAAGGGTATCTATGATATCTTCACCGGCCGCAAAAAATTGGGAATCGTCTATTTTCTCGACAACATCAGGAAGAACCGGGTGTAAAGGAACCGGCAAATATGAATATGGCAGGTGTTTACCAAAGCTTGAATTTGAACAGTGAGGATGGTGGGTAGTCATGGCCGAGCAGCAAAAGGCAATTCTGGTAGGAAAAGCGTTGACCAAACAATTCAAAGGACTGATAGCGAACTATCAGGTGGACTTTACCCTCAACCGGGGAGAGATCTTGGGTTTGATCGGACCCAACGGCGCCGGAAAAACGACCCTGGTGAACATGATCAGCGGCAGCCTGGCCATTACCAGCGGCGACGTACTCTTCAAGGGCAAGTCCATCAAGGGGCTGAAACCTTACCAGATCGGACGGCTGGGCATTGCCAGGACCTACCAAATCGTCAAGCCCTTTGCACGGATGACGGTTTTGGAAAACATTGCCGTGGGCGCCATGTTCGGCAGACAGACCAAAAAACAGGGAATCCGCCGGGCCCTGGACATGGCCGGTCAAATTGTCTCCTTTGTCGGTCTGGAAAAGGTCAGAAATCAACAGGCGGACCAGTTGAGCGTCGCCTCCCGCAAACGCCTCGAAATCGCCAAGGCCCTTGCCATGAACCCTGAAGTGGTTCTATTCGACGAGGTCATGTCGGGGCTGAATTCAAAGGAAATCGATGCGGCCGTGGCTTTGATTCACCAGATCCGGGCCAAGGGCATCTCGATCATCGTCATCGAGCACGTCATGAGAGCCATCAAAGCGATCAGCGACCGTCTATTCGTGCTCCATCACGGCGAAAAAATCGCCGAGGGGCCGCCGTTGGACGTTCTCAACAACAAAGAGGTAATCCAGGCCTATCTCGGCAAGCGATACCAGCAGGCTGTAATTTCCTGAGCGAGGAACCTATGTATCTGGAAGTGACCCATCTCGATGTTTTCTACGGCGACATTCAAGTCTTGTGGGATGTTTCTTTTTCCGTGGAAGAAGGAAAGGTCATCGCCATTGTCGGATCAAACGGCGCCGGGAAGACGACCCTGATGAAAACGATTTCCGGCATCAAAACACCCAAAAGCGGAGAGGTTCATTTCCAGGGTCAGCGCATCGACTCGCTGCCGTCTCATGAGGTGGTGAATCAGGGAATCATCCTTGTGCCGGAAGGCCGAAAGCTTTTTTCGGATATGACCATCGAAGAGAACCTGCTTATGGGCGCCTACCATCGACGCAAGGACCCGGAAATCATCCCCAGTCTGAAGCGGATGTATTCCCTTTTCCCGATTTTAAACGATCGCCGCATGCAAAAAGCCGGCAGCCTCTCCGGCGGCGAGCAGCAGATGCTGGCCATCGGCCGAGGCCTTATGGGCAACCCCCGGCTCTTTCTGATCGACGAAATGTCTCTCGGCCTAGCGCCGCTCATCGTCGACAATCTGGTGGAAATCGTCGCAACCATCAACCAACAGGGGACCACCGTGCTGCTGGTTGAGCAGGACGTGCAGCTGGCTCTGGAAAATTCCGATTACGCCTACATCCTCGAAACCGGAAGAGTGGTGAAAAACGGTCCTTCCCGTGAGCTTCTGAGGGACCCGGAGATCAAGGACATCTATCTGGGAATGTAGGATTGATGATGCTCATTCATTAAAAGAAACAAAACAGGCAGGTTCAAATGGAACCTGCCTGTTTTACGCCTGACGGACTCTTTTGAAAAGCATATCAGAATCTGTCAGATTCGTTCATCTTCAAGCTTCCCCAAATGCCGTTGTTATTATCGGTGTACATTAATGTTTTATTTTTTTGGTGTCTACCGATGCATAAGATGCACGTACACCGGAGAAGCATTAATCAGAAAATAATACCTGAATCCATGATGTCAAAGGTCTGGTTATCTTTCTCATTAAATTTCTAATACCAGACCGACAGGACAATGATCCGAGCCGAAAATGTCATTGTCGATAAACGCCTCCTTGATCCGGCGGTCGCGGATGATATCTTCGGTAACAAAAAAATAGTCGATCCGCCACCCGATATTGCGCTCTCTTGCTTTGAACCGGTAAGTCCACCACGAATATTTAACGGTATCCGGATGAAAGTGCCGAAAAGTGTCCACATAGCCGCGCTCAATCATCCTATCAAGCCAGTCCCGCTCAATCCGTAAAAAACCGGATGTGTTTTCATTGGCTTTGGGATTTTTTAAATCGATCTCATTATGGGCCGTGTTGTAATCGCCGGTGATAATAAGGCTTCGCCCCCGGTTTTTATACACATCAATGTAATCGATGAATTTTTCATAAAAGTCGAGCTTATACCGAAGCCGCTCCTCACTCATTTGGCCGTTGGGAAAATAAACGTTGAACAAAATAAAATCATCGAAGTCCGTCTCGACAATGCGGCCTTCATTGTCGAAATTCTCAATACCGATACTGTAATTGATGCGTTTTGGTTTAATGCGGGTATAGGTGCAAACGCCGCTGTACCCTTTTTTTACCGAGGCGTGGGACCAGAATGCCTCATAGCCCGGAACCTGTTTCATTTCTTCGGTCAGCTGCGCATCCTGTATCTTTGTCTCCTGCAGCGCCAGGATATCGGGATCCATCTGCTTGAAGGATCTAAAAAAATCCTTTTGGATAGCGGCTCGAATGCCGTTTACATTCCAGGAAATCAGCTTTATTGCTTTATTTTTCATGATTTTGAAAGATTTGCCCGCGACTCGCATCGTCGGACAAACGTATCAAGGAGGCCGTACAATTCATAAATACTATCGATGGCGACGTGTTCATCCATGGTATGTTGGCTGCGGTCTCCGTCAGCACCCCAGACAATCCCTTTTATTCCGAACCGGGAAAGAAATCGCGAATCATTGGCGCCGTCTTCAAACCCGATCCGTGTCTTTTTTGAAATGTCCAGCAGCCACTTCAAGTGCTCCGATGCGCCACCGTCGAACACCGGTTCCACATGTTCTATGATGATATCGCTGTACAACTCGTTTTGCATGGTCAAAAGCATCTTTTCGACATCATCCGTCTGGGTATACCAAATCTCCAATTGCGCCTCGGCAACGTCCGGAACGTCGTCGTCTGATGTCAAGGGATGAATCGAGTTGCAGATGACTTTTCTGTGCCAATGTTCCGGCGCTGATCTTACAAAACAGGTTTTCCATCCGGCAATGTCGGCCTTCAATCCTTCCAATACATTTTTTTCAATCCGGGGCTTGCGGCCGGGATCCGCTTTAACCCTGGATAAAAGCTTGACGGTGATAATGCCTTTTTCTTTGACAACGATGTTTTCAACGCTGCCGCCGTCTAAAACAATACAAAAGTCTGTTTGAATGTCACCGAGGATCTTTTTAGCACCGTTAAAGCCTCCGATTTCTTCGTCGCCGGTTATCAAAATTCCAAACGATAAATCTTCCTGCCCCCTTCCCTGTTTTCGAAGCCGCTCCAAGGTATTTTTTAAAAGGATCAAAGACAGCGCCACCGCATATTTGTCGTCAAGACACCCCCGTCCATACAGTTTGTTATCCTTTATTGCCGGTGTAAAGAGACTGTCGGGAGCATCCACGACATCCATATGGCTCATCAAAAGCACCGGCGTCTTGTTGCTTTGAGGAAGCGCTGAAACGGCAAGGGCATTTCCATACTCGAAGCGGTTCCAGGGAATACCCAAGCCCTTTAAATAATGTTCGATAAAGGCGGCGCATTGCCGGATCTCATCGGGTCTTGAGTGCATTGTTTTGAATTGGACCAACTCTCGGGTGAGATCGATAATCTCCGTCATGGCCATTTGTTCCGCTTTCAAAGGACTTTTTGAGGCATCGGTGTATTTTTTAGTAAAATTCCGGCACAGAGGACCAGGCGTTCAATTAAAAACAAGCGATTGCAAGGTTACAGCGAGAGATAGAGAAATATATACTCGCCGTCATTAATATTGACGGCAAGATCCGCGCCTCTGGATTCTGCAAACAGAATCCAGACCGGTTTATGCCAATTTCCGCATGTATATCTGGGGAAATAATCTCCGGACTTCCCGCTATACCATGACAGCAGCATGGGATCTTCCGCCAGCTCCCTCGCCTTGCCTTTGGCAATTTTTTTTGCGCTTACAAAATCAAGATTCCTGTCATCAACGCGGATCTTGAGGTGATTCCCCCAAAATTTTTTTAAATCTTTAGGTGTCAAAATATCATATATCCTTGAACTCGAATCGAGTTAAAACTCGATTCGACGTTATTCGTTATCGGTTAACGGTTATTGGTCAATTTAACTTCAAAAATTGAATGTTTTTACTCAATTGAGATTAAACGGGGTTGCCGGTCATAGATACCGGGCCATTTTCATCATAATTTCGTGTTTTTGCATAGCACCCGGCATAGTCTCCAGCAAACGGCCGTTATCAAAGACCAGTATCTGCGGAACACTCAATATATTGTATGTTGAAGCAAGTTTCTGGCTGGAATCCACGTTCAATTTGCCGACCCTGATTTTCCCTTTGGCATCTTTTGCAAAATCATCGATCACCGGCATGGCCGCCCGGCATGTGGGGCACCAGTTGGCCCAGGCAAAAACGAGTACCGGTATGGGAGAACCCAACACCTTTTTCTCGAAATTCGTTTCTGATATCATTATCGGCTGCGCTTGAAATAGTTCTTCCGTATCCAGCAAGGCGCCGCATTTTCCGCATTTTGCCCCGGCATTGATTTTCTGAAAGGGAATTCTGTTCCGGGTTTTGCATGCCGAGCACCGAAAAAAATAAGATTTGGTATCTTCCTCGCCGGTCTGTTCAATGTCCAAGGCCGCTCCACACTTTCCGCATTTTGGAATCCCCCGGATCTTTTCAGGAGTAATCCTGTTTTTTGCCCCGCATGATGAACAGATGACCAGGTGTTGTGTACGCTTTTCCATCGCTCATAATCCCAGAATTTTTATCGGTGCCGGAATCCGTCAAATTCAATTCATAAAATAATATCCATATGATGAAAGTAAAGCCGTTAACCATATTCAAGTTCAGGCGGCACCTGAAAATTCGGAGCATCTCCCCTTTTAAATTTTCTTTTCTTTGAGTTGTAAGGTTTCTTTAACAAGATTTTTTTCGCGCTCAAAGTCAACAACGCGCTGGAGCATGATTTTTTGGGCCATTACGGGCCCTGCGCCATGCCACGTCCCGACGCCGTGTAAACCCGCCGTCCAATGTTGAAGAAGTTTGTGAACCTTTAAAATATTTTCCGTGGGTTCTTCCGAACCGAAGCTGAAGAATTCTTCGACATAATCTTTCACCTCGGGATTCTTCAATTCCTTTAGGGAAGGCATGGTAACGACAAGTCCTCCGCCGATATCTCCGGCCAGCGCCATGATCCGCCAAAAAGCATTGCAAATATTGAGCTTGGCCACATTGCCCATGATCTCGTCCGGCAAATAAACTCCGGATCCAGGAGGATCTTCGGCACCTTCATGGGCGGCGGACAGTCCGCACGCACGACCTGTTTCCCTGAGCACCACCATTTCCGTTATTTGCTCGTTGATATGGGGTACCCTGTCCAGTCCCTTGTATTCCTGGATGAGCTTGGCAGCCCCGATAATCTGGTTCATGAATCCGACCTTACATGTGCCTCCGCAGGTCATGCGGTGGGTTTTGGCAAACCGTGCGACGATTTTGCCGGAAT
Organism: uncultured delta proteobacterium; assembly: GCA_963778575.1. GTDB lineage: Bacteria > Desulfobacterota > Desulfobacteria > Desulfobacterales > UBA11574 > UBA11574. The sequence goes on from CAVZUV010000020.1 coordinate 137,040, forward strand.
ATGCGGTTTCACCGCAGTGAAAGACCCGTTCCCAAGGGACGAACACATTATCGAAAATAACCATGGATGTCTCCCGCTGCCCGAAAACAGGATTACCCAGCTCATAAATATCATCCGCCATCTCCCTTTCCGCAGAGTATGGAGAAAACTGACAGACGTAGGTGATCCCTTTTGCATCGGCAGGTGTCGCAAAAGCCACCGCATAGGCTTCTTCGCCTTCCCGGTGAGCCGATTGCGGCATTACGACCAGTTCGTGACTTGCAAAAGCACCGCTGATGTTGATCTTTGCACCCCGGACAATGATACCTTTTTTGCTTTTATCCACCACTTTCAAGGATAGATAAGGATCCGGCCAATCCAGCGTTTTTTTGTCCCGTCTTCCCCTGGGTTCCGTCAATGCGCCGGCAACTGAGAGGTCTTTTTCCTGAACCGTTTTTAAAAATTCCATAAACCGCGGGTGGTAGCCGGTCCCCAGATTCTGATCCATCTCCCAGGTCGTAGCGGCAAGGGCGTGGAATGCATCGTATCCCACACATCGATAAATACAGGTCCCCAGCCTTTCCGCGGTGAATTTTCCTGCTTCGGCTTTTTTAACAAGATCCTCTCTGCCGGCACTCACGTGGGTATATCGATTGACCGTGCCGTCAATCAGGGGCGAATAGCAGGACATGATATCCTTATATCTCGGATCCAGGGCCCATCCATAACTTGCCTTGTTGGACGCCACAACCGTTCGCGTATTGGGGTTTTTAAGGACACTTTCCACCCTTTTTCCGTTCATATAGACTCTGGGTGTCATTTTTTTCAGACTCTCTTCAAACTGTTCAGGGGTCATCAATGCCATTGGGGCCTCCTTTTCTCGATCAAAGCATCTAATCTGCAGATCTTCACGGGTATGCGCCCGTAAGATCTGCTATTTTTATAGCAGGGAATTAAAAATATGCCAAACCAAATTAAAATTCAAGTCTCCTGCACTTATTTTTTGTCAACACCAATAAAGTCTACAGGCCGGAAGTGAGAAGCCGGAGAGAAAGAAGATCAGAAGGTTAGAAGGTAAGTTTTTCTCAGACCTTCCAGCCTTCTAACCTTCTCAATTTCTTCAATCTTTAAACCTTTGAACCTTGAATTCTGAACCTTGAACCTCTGGCTTAACGAATCTTTAAACAATCTTTACACGTTTTTCATTCAAGCTTTACCATGAGTGTTTATTTTCCTATCAACAAGGAAATACACCGGATTTGGAACTTTCTATCTCCTGGACGTTTATTTTAATCGGTATTACCTTATAATGTTTTGATAAAACGGAGGTGCATCATGAAATCAATATTTATTACCGGAATCATCTTCACCGTGGTCTTGTCCACAGTAATTTTACTCGGCTATCATGAGGGAAACAGCATGAATAATACGGAAAATAACATGAAAAATGAATCCGTAACCACCGCAAGCGCTGTTTTTGCCGGCGGCTGCTTCTGGTGCACGGAATCGGATTTTGAAAAAGTCCCCGGCGTGATCGATGCCATTTCCGGCTATACCGGCGGTCATGTAAAAAACCCCACTTACGAAGAGGTTTCCGCGGGAGGCACCGGCCACATGGAATCCGTGAAAGTCATATACGATCCATCCAAAGTCACCTATAAACAACTAGTGGAATATTTTTGGGAACACGTGGATCCCACGGATCCGGGCGGAGAGTTTGTGGATCGAGGGAATCAGTATCGAAGCGCCATCTTCTACGCCAATGAAAAGCAAAAACGTCTGGCAGAGGAAACAAAAGCACAACTGGCAGCTTCCGGAATCTTTAAAAAACCTATCGTGACGCTGATTCTTCCTCTGGGACCCTTTTACCCGGCGGAAAAATATCATCAGGACTATTACAAGAAAAATCCGATTCGGTATCACTGGTACCGGTACAATTCAGGCCGCGATCAATTTCTGAAAAAGGTCTGGGGAAATGTCAAAGTCAATATCTGGGCAGATTCTAACACCGATATAAAAAAAGGCAGCATGACGTCCGGTATGGATAACAACAAGACATCCGGCATGGAAAAATCCGGCATGAACAATACCATGGGCTCGGGAATGGAAAAAGGCAACATGTCATCGGCTGCGATGGAAAATAAAACCGTCGAAAAACCGATGTACACCCGTCCGTCGGACAGTGAACTGCGTAAACTTTTGACCCCGTTGCAGTATAAGGTTACGCAAGAAGACGGTACCGAGCCGGCTTTTAATAACAAGTACTGGGACAACCATAAAGCCGGCATCTATGTGGATATCGTCAGCGGCGAACCGCTCTTTTCATCTCTGGATAAGTATGACTCCGGTACAGGGTGGCCGAGCTTCACCAAACCGCTGGTACCCGGAAACATCGTCGAAAAGAAAGATCGGACCCTTTGGATGGTTCGCACCGAAGTTCGCAGCCGGCACGGCAACACTCACCTGGGCCATGTGTTCGACGACGGGCCTCCGCCCACCGGTCTGCGATACTGTCTCAACAGTGCAGCCTTGCGATTTATCCCGGTCAAGGATCTGAAAAAAGACGGTTACGGACAGTTCCTAAAACTCTTTAACACGACACAAGGACAAAAATAAAAATGTTCGAACCTGCCCGCCTCGTCTGAACGAGCCCAAGCTCGCAAAGGCGGGCGGGTTCCATTTGTGGCTATAAAAAGGAGGTTCATGATGATTCAATCAGCTTACCGTCACATCTATGGCATGATTTTGCTGCTGATCATATCCTTTTTTTTCAGCCCCCCGGACCTGGCACTTTCAGGTTACCAAGCAGTTTCGACGTCCAAGGCTGTCTTTTACGTTTACTGATACGATGTCGGCAAATCAGCCCTGGAAGGTCTGAAAGGCGTAAAAAAAGTGACGCGAGGTTTTAAATATCTCAAAGAAATCAACACTGTCTATTATGATCCGCAACAAATTAGCGTTGATGATATGATCAAGGCGTTGAAAGCCGCCGGTACGTACCGGGGGTTGGCGGAATAATGACCGATGGAAGAATGGTTGATTGGCATAGGGCATAGAGCATAGGGCATAGGGTAAAAGATTGGCGGGGTGCTTTTGTTTTTGGATTGATGATGTATGATTGTTGATTGTTGATTTCTGGTCCTTTACTCTATGCCCTATGCTCTATGCCCTATGCCTCTTTCCTCCCGCTTTGGATCAGGACGGCTCCATCGGCAGGGAAAACCATATATGGGTTTCATTGTCGTGTATCTCTGCGCCGACTTTTCCGCTATGGGCTTCAACCAATCCTTTGACAATGGCCAGACCAATACCCGCGCCGCCATGTTCTCTGGAACGGGATTTTTCACCCCGATAAAAACGTTCAAAAATGAAGGGTAGATCCTGTTCGTCAACTTCAACACCGGTATTGGCGAAAACCACTTGAACCTGGCGATCCATCGGCTGCGTAAATATTTTTACCGTCCCGCCGGAAACCGTATACTGGACAGCGTTTTGCGTCAGATTGCGGACCACTTGGGACAACTTGTCGGGATCAGCATAAACTCGAACGGCCTCGTCAACGCCCCGAGAATCCACTTGAACGCCTTTGGTCTCAAATTGAGATCGAAAAATCTCGAGCACGTCTTCGATCACGTCTCTTATCCGGATTTGAATGAGATCGAGAGTCTCTTTTGCAGCATCTGCTTTGGCCAGGCGGAGAATGTCTTCCACCAGATGCGTCAGCCGTAAGGTTTCTTCGTGAAGAAGTTCAAAGGTTTCACGGGTCCTGGGAACGACATCGTCGATCAATGCTTCCAGATATCCCTGGATGTTGCTGAGGGGCGTTCGAAGTTCATGAGCGACATCGATCATCATGGTTTTCCGAAGCCGTTCGATCTTTTGAAGGCTGTCCGCCATCCGGTTGAAGGCCATGGCCAGTTGGCCGACTTCGTCCTTGGAGCGAATCGGGATACTGGCCGAATAATCTCCTGATGAAATTCTTCGTGTAATTGCCGTCATGTGAGCGAGCGGTCCCAAAACACGCCTGATGAGAAGAAAGCTGAGAAGCACGGTAAGCAACAATGCAGACAAACTGGCCCAGATTAGGTATCTATGTACTGCGCTCACAAACATGTCATGGATCGGTCCGGTAGGGATGTTGTACTTCTCCATTAAAACCATGAAGTAATTTGCCGAGAGATAGTCCACCGACAGCCAAACAATTACCATCACAAATCCGATGACCAGGATGTTAATGCCTAAAAGTTTCCAAATCAAATGTCCGGTTGCCGGAAGATTTCTATTTTTCATCCGTCACTGTCTTCCGCAAAATAATATCCCACACCGCGGGCGGTCAAAATGTATCGGGGGTTTGATGGGTGATCTTCGATCTTTTGTCGCAACTTTCCGATATGGACATCGATGACACGATCAATCACGAGTGCTTCGCCGGCGGGATACAGATGATTTAACAGTTCATCACGCGTAAAAATCCTTCCGGGAGACACCATAAGGGCTTGCAATAGTGCATATTCATGCGGGGTCAGTTGGAGGGGACGATCCTTTAAGCGTACTTTCCGCTTTTCCGGATCCAACACCAGATCTTTGAAAGACAAAATGTTTTTCCCGGACGCAGCAAAAATACGCCCTCTTCTGAGAACGGCCTTCACCCGGGCAACCAGTTCTCTGGGGCTGAACGGTTTGGTCACATAATCGTCGGCACCAAGTGTCAGGCCGGAGATCCGGTCAACTTCTTCTCCCCGGGCGGTGAGCATAATAACGGGTACATCCGAAAGTCGCCTGAGTTCCCGACATACTTCCCAGCCGTCCAATTTTGGAAGCATCAAGTCGAGGATGACCAATATCGGATGAAGACGTTTTGCAAGGGTCAATCCTTCGTGACCGTCATGAGCCGCAACAGCATTAAAGCCTTCTTTTTCCAAATACAACGAGACCAGGGATGCCGCCTTTTTATCATCTTCTATGATCAGTATTGTTTTCACTCAGCGTTACATGCTCTTGTTCGTGAGTTTTCGTTGTTCGAGATATGGAATTCTCCTGCGCGGATGGATGGTTCCTTACTGTAACTGTTTATTTTTTTGAAACAAATTGACGATTAAAGAACCACGGGTTCACGCGGTTATTCAGAAAAACATCCCGACCCTTCAATTATTTTTTATCGTGAAAATTCTTTAAAGGCAATCAATTTTTCGTACGTATTCAAGAGGTTTGCTGCCCCGCTTTACTCCGGCGTCTACGTGGCTGAAACCGAGGTTAAGGCGCTAATCTTCACCTCTGACAGACTCGTATCGACGGAATGGTGGCCGTTAAGCCGCAAATTCGGAAGGTCGAAATCACAGATCAGCGGCACATGGTCGGAAAATTTGACCCGCGGAATCTGAAAACTAGTCACTCGAATCTCCGGGCTGTGAAAAATATAATCGAGTTGTCTTCTCGGAGCCCTGCTGGGGTGGGAAGGTTGACCGTTGCTGTTGGCATTTTGCAGGTTTGTGGCGGCAAGAAATAACTGAAGTTCCCGATCTCCCCTCAACACATTAAAATCCCCTGCAACAATCACCGGCTTATCTATATTTTTGAGCAGCGCGTGAAGATCCTGTAACTGGTACTGCCGGTGACGGAATTTGATCGACAGGTGCACCAGAAAGATCGAGAAGTCTTCGAGCTCGAGTTCAATCACGAGTCGCTTGATGCCGTTGTTAAAATAGTGGAATTTTTGGGATAAAATTTCCCGGTTGGTGAGGATGGCATTTCCTTGTTTGTTCAATACCGGTACTTTCTGCGCCACCGAATTATTAGAATATTTGGACTGGTAGACATGAAAGTGCTGCAATTCACGAGCGATGGCTTTTGCCTGGTTGCTTTTCCCGGAACGAAAAGAGCCGGCATCCACCTCGATCAATCCAATAATATCCGGATGGATCGACTTGATGAATTCAACGATCTTTTTCAAGTTAACGTTGGTGTTTTTAAAATACCCGCTGTATGGAACCGGAAGGTGAAACTGCCGCCCGATTCCCGCTGCATATCGTATGTTGTACAAAAGAAATCGCATATTTTTGGGTTCGATATACCCAGTGCTCCTTTGCTTTGACCTGACTTTGCAAGACAAATTTCGCTTAATTTAACTTGAAAACAGGCAAATCAAACATGAAATAAATCCAAGATGAATGCCCATGGATTCCCAAATAATAATACGATAACCTGTAAAGTCAATGGTTAATTTCAAACACCCGTTTCACGATTGAATCAGGTCCATCCTTTTCAAGTCTTTCACGAGGTCGGACATCCCGAGAGCCTCAAGAGTTTCTGCTTTTTGCATACCCGACGCCGGATCCCAGCCCCTGAGCTCATAAAATTCCTTTCGCATGGCTTCAAACTCATCTCGTTTGAGAATCTCGCCTTTCCGGCTGACCGCCTTTCCCCCCGGCCCGGGGACAATCACATCCGGATTCATGAAAACCGTTTCAACCGGGTCCGTAAAATTAAATTCAGCCGGAACGTCATCTATTTTGGGCCGCCGGCCTTCTCGCAAAAGAACCCCCCTCTCCAGGTTGAATATTCTCTCGCCGTATTGATTCAGACCGGCCTCATCGATGTCAATGCCGGTTACCGCACTGAATATGCGGCTTTCAAGGGATGGATCTCCCACGTGATCCGGCGAATTCCAGGTCACCATCACCGGCCAAACAGAATCGCACAACAAAAGGCTGTCCTTTGCGCAGGTTCGGTCGATGATGTTTTTCGCCGCCATGGCCTTTCCTTCATGGGTCGTGAGGTCCCACGCTTTTTCATGTTTCCAGAATCTTGTCGCAGCTTTTTTAAAGACTTCGGATGTCACCGGTGAAGATTCGAGATTGGCCTGGTTCATCACCCATAATCCGATGAGCCAACTGATCTCATGAAGCATGGCAATGGGCTGTCTGGGTTCCAGTGCGTACAACAAGCCGTTCATCAAATATTCCCGAGCGGAATACGTCGCCCCGGAACCGACCCCTGACACTTCATTGCCAAAATGAGCTTTGGCCTGTTCGCCCAGTTTTTCACCGGCTCGGAGGAGGCCATGGGCCAGAATATCGCCGAATCCTTTTCTGTACGCAATCATATGGGCAAGTTTCTCAAAGAATTCACGTGTCCCAAGTGTTGAAATATCGAGTCCGGTTTCTTTTTCGCTGAGATATCCCGAGGCATAGCACGACTCTAACCAATTAATAATATTTGCCATTTCCATAGTGCAAATCGACAGATCATTACAGATACCCGTGGCATGCACCGCGGTTTCCGCCGACTCGCCCGGTCTTCGGACAACCCATGGGAAATAAACGAACATGGACTGGCATTTCCGGACAACATCCTCGCCGGATGCGGTCCGATACGCATTTCGGTATTTACAATCGAGCCCGCATTGATAGCAGGACGATTTCCCGGTTCGACGGACCTCTTCTTCCGAAAAAGGGGCCGGAAAAGGGCCGCGCTTATTCAAATGAATGATCAGGCGATTAAGATCTTTTAGTTTATCGGGTTTCGCCACCAAAGGATTCCCCGACCCGGATACGGCTATGGCCTTGAGGTTCTTGGACCCCATTACCGCACCGAACCCGCCGGTGGCGCTCCCCTCATTATCGGTCATCAGGTTGGCACTTCGGCACATATTTTCACCGGCCACACCGGTGGTGACAATTCTTACATTTTTTCCATGGGTTTCTTTTAAGATGTCCCTGACAGTATAAACGCCTTTTCCCCAGAGCAACGATGCATCTAAAATTTCAGTTTTTTCGTCATGAATCCAAACATAGACCGGTTTTTCGGATTTTCCGGAGATGACAACCCCGTCATAGCCGGCTCTTTTTAAGTAAGGCCCGAAAAATCCCCCCAGGTTCCCGTAGCAGAACCCTTCCGGCATCAGCATGGGAGACTTTCCCACGACCTCAAATCGGGACGCACCCTGGACACCGCTGGCCCCCAGCGGACCCGTCATCAATATCAGGCGGTTTTCCGGATCCAAAGCACCCACATCCGATCCGACCTCGTCCCAGTAGATTCGGGTGGCAATTCCCCGTCCTCCAAGGAAACGGTCTGCATAGTCCATGGTTTGCAGTTCGGTGACTCTTGAATCAGAAAGATCTATTTTGAGGATCTTTCCACACCATCCATATAACTTTGCGATCATATTTTGCTCCCTCCCGCCTTCTGTTTTATATTCTTTCCCTCTTCCCTCTTTCCTCTTTTCTATTTTCTATTTCCCACCTTCCGACCTCCGCCCTTTGATCCCTAACCTCTTTTTTTCTTACCTTCTAACCTTCTTTCCCATAGTGGGGACC
>CAVZUV010000021.1:0-70789 GCA_963778575.1 uncultured delta proteobacterium
AAATGAATGCAGCCCTCTTCGAACTGGTTGCTTAACGGATAAAGCCCCGCATCGATGGTGCGGGGCTTTATTTTCCCGATAGTCGTAATTTCAAAGAGTTGTGGCTTCGCAGACATTCCCTTCCGAGTTCTCCATTGTCCTGAAAACCAGCTTTTTTGAGTATATCGCCGCGTTCGTTGTTCGAAAATGGTTTTTGGACCCCGAAACGGGCTCGAAATTCTCCCGTTCTCTATTTTTCGAGTCTCCTTGTCTAACAGCACGGTTGCATCCGGGTGCCGTATGGTACCCCGAAAAAGACAAATTTTCAGTTGCACGACATATCACACTTGTTATAACATGGCTTAACCTATTTAAAGCGCCGATTACCACAAAGAAACCAAGAGAAATGATGATGCAGCTGGACTGGCAGGATCTTCCCGTCTTATTCAAAGAAGTTCGCAGGCAATTGTCATTGAGCCAGGAAGGGCTGGCGCGCGAGCTGGGGGTAAGTTTTGCTACGGTCAACCGTTGGGAGAACGCCCAAGTCAAACCTTCCAAACTGGCAATGACGCAATTTGAAGGATTTTGCTTGAAAATGATTAAGCAGGGGAAGCTGAAGCTTCCTGGGGAGCGTAAATGAATAAGAGTAATCCGCATTATTTAGGTCATCGAGTGCGGCTTCGTGAACGCTTCCTCAAGTCCGGAATCCAAGACATGGCCGACTACGAAGTCGTGGAACTGCTTCTGACCTTGGCGGTTCCTCGCAAGGATGTCAAATCAAAGAGCCGGCCAGGGGCTTTCTGGAGGCAGCGACACTCTCCGAGAACTGGGTCCGGGAGATGGGTAACCGGGCCTTGGTGCTCGAAGCCCACTATACGACCCATATCGAAGGCACGCGCCTAACCTTGGATCAAGCCGAGCGCTTGTGGCAGGGTGTCAACGTTCCCGAGGCTGATCCCGATGATGCAAGAGAACTCCTGAATTACCGGAAGGCCTTTGACTTCGTTTCAAATTATCTTGCCAGCGGTGACCCGATTACGGACGGGCTTATCCGGGAAATCCACAAGCGGTTGGTGGAAGGTGTCAGAGGTGGCTCGGCCGCACCGGGTCAATACCGAAAAATTCAGAACTATGTGGTCAATTCCATAACCGGCGAAACAATCTATACGCCGCCTCCGGCGCATGATGTGCCCATCATGATGGCTGAACTGGTGGATTTTCTTAGCAGCGTATCGGATACCCACCCGATGTTGGTGTGTGGTATAGCCCAGTTCCAGTTGGTGCACATTCATCCCTTCTTGGACGGTAACGGCCGGACATCCCGGCTGCTATCGACCTTGTGCCTTTACCGGACCGGGTACGACTTCAAGCGGCTGTTCACGATCAGCGAATACTACGACCGGGACCGGCCCGCTTTTTACCGGGCTATCCAGGGCGTCCGAGAAGCTAAAATGGATATGACCGGCTGGCTGGAATACTTTGTCAAAGGCCTCAGCACACAGCTCGCTGAAGTGAAAAACCGAGGAGAAAAGGTCATCCGTAAGGATGTGATCGCTAAGCAGCACAATCTTTCCGACCGCCAAGCCTTGGCGTTGTCCCATATTCTAATGCATGGACGGGTGAGCATTCAGGACTTTGAGCGCCTCAGCCCTAGTGTCAGCCGCCGTACCTTGCAAAGGGATCTCAAAGAAATGGTCGATAAAGGTCTGATCGCCGAGAAAGCCTCAAGCCCTACCGATCCAACAAAAAATTACATCTTGGCGGAAAAAATTATCTGATTGAATTGCTGCGCCATGCTGTGACATCAAGCTATGACATACTATGACAAGATCTGTGACAAGCTGTGACATTGCGCGTTGGGACAAGGCAAACCGGAAATAAGATGCAACGTTGCTTCCCGCTCATCGGGGCGGCCTAATTTATTGTATCATACTGCCATTTGAATTAATTCATAATATATGTAATTAATGTAATAGTTTTTTATGTAATTTACCCCATAATTACATCGTTTTTTCATTGATTTTGCATATCTATTTTTCACCCAATTTTCACAACTAATTGAAAACTCTGGATAACTCCAAAATAATCTAAATTTGTACGCTTTTTGCATACAAAAATAAAAATAAATTGATCGTTGTTTTATTCGTATAATAATATTCGTATAACAATTACTACTATGTAGCACATTTTTTTTCTTGACAAGTCTTCCTTAGGGGTGATAATTGATTATAAACTGAATGACAATCATTCTCCTTCGATATACGTCAAAAATTTTGCCAAATCCTAAGGCAAATCATTATAAATAAAAATTCGGCGATCGAGCGACACGTAATTTATTTTCGGATTTTTATTAATAATTAAACAATAAACCCAATTAAAACAACCAATAAACATAATTGGAACCATAGTGTTCTGTCGATGGTTCGAGGCGAAGCTACCGTCTGAGCGCCTGCTGATTTCTATCTGTATTTTTTTCTAATTGTCGCCTGCTTTCGACAGAAGTAAACGCAAAAAAACTATAACCAAGAATATCAATTCAGCAAATCAGTGGGGTAAAAAAATGAAACGAAGCCATGCAAAAAAGGGGCGTTATGCACTCTTTTTCACCGTCATGATTTTAGGACTGCTTCTGCTTATCGGTTGCGGCGGCAGTGGGGATACCGGGGCTGCCGGCCCCCCCGGGCCGCCCGGCACGACGCCTTCGCCGCCTCCGGTCACTACCACCGGTGAAACTTGCCAAGTCTGTCATGCGGCAGACAAAATCGCCGATATTGCGGTGGCCCACCCCGACCCCACCGGACAGGACGTCACCCTATCGAATATCACCCTGACCAACAACCTCGGGGTTCCAACGGTGACCTTCCATGCGGCCACCGCCAACGGACCGGTCACGGATCTCGTCCTTGACGATTTCAAATTCATGATCGCCGACCTCGTACCGGCGGGGACTGACACCCTGGGAGGCTGGGGAACCTGGGATTCTCCCTACTTCGAGCGCTGGGCTTATGAGTCGCCCCCGAGCCGCTTCGGTACCTATCCACAAGGGATCTTAACTAACCTCACCAACGGTGACTACAGCTATGTCTTTGCTACCGGCTTCGCGGATGCTACGGCTGAAGCGCCCGACTACAATGAGGCCGACACCCAGCGGCTGGCCATCGTGGTCAGCGGCCATAACGACGCCAGCGGCAACGCCGTCACCAACAATACCGTCGGATTCCTTGACTTTAAAACCCCGGCGGCCGGAGGAGCCGTTACGACGTCTGTTTCCCAGCGTTTGTTTGTCACTGCCGATGCCTGCAAGAAATGCCACAGCCCGCTGTTTCAAAAAGCGCACCATGCCGACTCGTACCTTGATACCCGAGCCTGCGTCATCTGCCACAGCCCCATCGGGCCCTATGGGACCGAGATGCAGGACGATGCTGCTTACCTGTCGGTCATGGTTCACCAAATTCATGACGCCATTACCGGCCCAGCGTTTGACTGGAGCGGCGTCACTTATCCCCAGAACATAGAGAAATGCGTTGTTTGCCACACCGACAGTGGGCTCAACCTGGGGACCGGCAACCAGATCGACAACTGGAAGACCCACCCGACCGCCGAAATCTGCGGCAGTTGCCATGTCACCGTCAATTTCGCCACCGGTGAAAACCATCCCGGCGGGGTTCAAACGAATGCCGACTGCAATGTCTGCCACCTGAACGGCACCTCTTTCAGCAAGAGCGTGACGCAAGCCCATGACACGACGCCCACCGGCATGAACGTTCCGGAATTCGACGTGACACTCAGTATTACGCCGCCGATCAACGGCACCTATTACGACGTGGGTGATGCGCCGGAGGTGCGCGTAACGCTGACTGATCATGGGACCGGCATCGCAGTGGATCCCAATATCTACGCCAAGCCGCAGGATGCTCCGGGCGTCACCGGCGGCGGCTTGGCTGTCGCCAGCCTGTATGTGTATGGATCGCGCGCCAAGTCCGTTCCGGTACTGGCCACGGGTACGGTTACGGATCCGAACTTTGACAGCGCAACAGACACGCCGACCCAGGAACACCTGCTGTTTGCTAACGGCTCCGATCCCCAGGTCAAAACCAACGCGACCAGCGCCAGCTTCGTCTACCAACTGCTGCCGATCCCTGCAGACATGACAGCCGGTACCTACATGGTGCGTGTCCGGATCGGCGATTACGGCCGTGTTAGCGACAGCAATTACCGCATCGAATCGACGGCCTTCACCAACATCCAGATCGGCACGGCCACAGTACAAGATAAGGTGGCCGGAAATGCCTGCATCGACTGCCACGGTACCGGAACCGCGCCGTTCCATGACGCACGCCATGCAGTGGTGTTTGACACCGATCAGTGCCTGGCATGCCACGATCAGTCGGGCAACTTTGCCATACCCATCGCCAACCGGGTCCATGCTGTCCACAGTGCCAATCCCGCTGGTGATATCTATGTCATCAATGGCGGTAGCATCAGCAGTCGCGACTGGTCGGATGTAACTTTCCCGCAGAACATTTTATCACCGGTGACGGGTCACACAGAAGACGACGGACTGCCCCGATGTGTGGGCTGCCATAATTCCGGTGACGTCACCTACAAGACTCTGCCGTACATGATGCCTTGTGTGGGTTGCCATGCCGACGCGATTAATCCAATAAACAATATGACTGATATTGACCATATGCGTCAAAATGGCGGGCCTTTCTAAAGGGATGACCCTTTCATCCGAAAACATAAAAAGCGGGCCGCAAGGCCCGCTTTTTTTAAGAATCGCACGCGATTTCTCAAACGTGATTTCTCCGACAACCTGCGAATACACTTTTTTACAACTGAATTCGAGATATTATATAAAAACAACGCCCGATACCGTAAGTAACAGGGTATGAGAAAAAAACTGATATTTTTTCTGATCGTTCTTTCGTTATTTTGGGGTTGCCAACCATTGCCTGAGCGGAAGGTTCCCAGAACGGCAGTACCATCGGCGGAGCCCGCAGTCATCGATGAGAACACCAACATCCACTTTACCGGAAAGTATTGCAGTGAATGCCACGAACGAACACCGGTCAAAGGGGGCCCTGTTTATTTGAAATACAACGGCGACTACCAGCGGCTCTGCAACCGGTGTCATCACGGCATGTCGCGCGGCTACTGCCATCCATTGGATATCAACTCGGCATTGGATCGGAAATTAACCACGCCGCCCGGATTTCCCTTGACAAACGGGAGATTTACCTGCGACACCTGCCACGATGTATATCGGCAGTGTGTAAAACGCATATTTGACCGGTATACCTTGCGGGGGGCGCCCTACCCAAGGAAAACGGATTTCTGTTACCGCTGTCATAACAAAAAAAAGTATCCAGCGTTGAACGCCCATCACCAGATCCTGGCCGATGGCGCGCTTGACACCAAGATGTGTCTGTATTGCCATAAAAAAAAGCCTGATGAAAAAACCGCGACTTACAATGAAGTCACGTTCATCGGAGACATGAGAGACCTGTGCCGGCGGTGCCATCCCATTAAAGGCAACCACCCGGCCGATTTTAACCATATGGCTAAGCCGCCGTCAGCCAAGGCGCTGGCGCATATGGCGGTTGTGGAAACGACATACAACATCATCCTTCCGCTGGCGAAGGACGGGAAAATGACCTGCATCACCTGTCATAACCCCCATGAAAAAGGCGTCATCGCAGCGGACAAGCCGTCGGCAAAAGGGGCGGACAGTAAATACCGGGAGAGACTGCCGGGCATCCTGTGCATCGAATGCCACCAAATGTAGAAAATCGACGATAAGGAAACCGATCTGGTGAAACGACAATATCTCCTGCTGGCAATAATATCACTTTTCATTCTGGGCATCGCATTATCCGGTTATTCAAGGGCAGAGGCGGCGGACCAGGAAAACTGCCTCATGTGCCATAAATATCCGTATCTGGCCCGGATCGGTGCAGACGGCCAGGTGAAAAACTATTATATCAACGAGCACATCTTTTTGAACAGCCTGCACGGGCAAGTGGCCTGCCGGGGATGTCACACTTACATCAAGAAATTTCCCCATGATCCGGTGACGCAAAATGTCAATTGCGGCAATGTCTGCCATATCAAACCGCCTTTTGCCGAAGAAAATTTTTCCCACATGAAAATCATCGCTGTATTTGAATCCAGCATCCATGCGATCAAACCCGACGATTCGCCGTTGATGAAGAAATCCGATCCGGATTGCAAGTATTGTCATCTGAATCCCCTTTACAAAAGAGTTGAAACGATTGACTACGGCAAAACCCTCGATCGCTGTTTGAACTGCCATCAGAGAAAGGGGGTGACACAGGCCTATCGGCATATCATGCACCGGTTGCGCCATAAGACATCGCGATCTTCCCAGCAAATCGTGGCGCTGTGTGCCGGCTGCCATGGCAATGTCCCCTTGATGAAGAAACTGGGGCTTCCCGAGAGGGCTCTGACTGCGGTTAAGACTTACGAAGAGTCGATCCACGGCAAGATGGTCACGCTGGGGTCGGAGAAGGCCGCCGACTGCATCAGCTGCCATGCGTCGAGTCTGCTTCACGACATTTATAAACCCGACAATCCAAAATCCTCAATCAATGAAAAGAATCTGCAAACCACCTGCAAAAACTGCCACAAAAAGATCAACAAGTACTTTGTCAAGATCGCCGTCCATCCGAGCCTTGAAGACCCGCATAATCCGTTCCTGTTTGTCCTTAACAACTTTGTGCTCAGGCTCGATTTTATACGGTACCATATTCGGCCTCATGGGGCTGTTGTTCATGGAAACGTACCGCCGGAAAAAGGACGGCGCGAATATGAAACTTAAATCCGGCACCAGTTGGCGGAAAAAGAAGAAGTGAAATGATGAGAAAATGTGTATCGAGGAGCCGAAATGACAGCCTCCATTGATGAAACCACCCGGCGCGGCCCAATGACCGAAACGCTGCCGGAAGACTATTTTACCGATGTTCCGGGTGTCGGAAACATCCCGCGCGATATTTACAAGCATGTCAAATCCAATCCATACGGCGACCTTCCCCGATACTCGGCGCATATCGTGCTCCAGCACATCCTGATTTTCACGACCTTTATCACCTTGGCTTCCACCGGAATTCCCCTGCATTATGCCAATTTGTTCTGGGCGCCGTACGTCATTTCTATTTTCGGCGGCATTGACAACGCACAGCTCATTCACCGCAGCGCCGCATTCGTCATGATCGGCGCCTGCGTGTATCATGTTTTGACCATCGTGGCGTCGACCGTCTCAAGATCATTAAAAAAGAATTCGACATCAGAAGAACGCAGGTGCCCCTGCCCAAGGATCTTTTCGATTTGATCCATGATGTCAAATACTTTCTCGGGATCGAGCCGTTTCGCCCCAAAATGGAAAAATTCATGTATAAGCAAAAGCTCCATTACCTGGCCATTTTGTGGGGGAGTTTCGTGCTGATATTCGCGGGAACGGCTTTGTTATATCCGGAAAAAATCGTCCTGCTGTGGCCGTTCGACCCGTCGTTCATCCAGGACCTGGCCAGGATCATGCATGCCGATGAGGCCATTTTGGCCCTGATCGTCATTGCCTTCTGGCACTTGTCCAACGTCCACATCGTTCCCGGACGGTATCCCGCGCAATGGACCGTTTTCACGGGCAGGATCACAAGGGAACACCAGATAGAGGAGCATTTTCTGGAATATTTGCGAAATCTGGAAGAAATACCGGAAGAACGGGAATACATGCGATCACTGTTGTCCGAACTGGGATATGCGGAAAAGGAAGGGGGCCCCGAATGATCAGAGGTCCCAAAACACAAAAACATCCCAAATCCGTCTATTTGATCGGTATCTTCGTGTGGCTTATCGTCCTGTTCGTATTCGCCGGCGTGGTAAATCATCTGGCTTTTTCCAGTCGCGGTCCGGGGCTGCTGATACCGCTTATGAAAAAGTTTCAGAAAAAAGAATCGCCCGCACAGATAGCACTCAAAAAACACAGAGAAGCCGAAGAACATCAACGTTTTCATCATATCGTCCCTGTTTCCCATCCTCCGGAGGCACTGCGGCCGACGTGCTATATCTGCCACTCCAACCTGCCGCACAATAAAACAAAGAAGGTCCGGGCCATGTTGAACATGCACACGAATTATTTAACCTGCGAAACATGCCATCTGAAAAAAAATAACGGTGAAACCGTCATATACAAATGGTACTCCCCGGAGGAGAAGCATCCGAAAGGCCCCTTTTTCGGAACCGCCTATAATCCGGAAACCGGCGAACTGGAAATGGTCGATGACTCATTTTTCAAAAATCGCGCCCTTTTTTGAAAAAAACGGAAATCTGACGCCCATCGTGTACATGCAGGACGCCTCCCTGGCAAAGGATTTTGTAAAGATCCGGGATCAGCTCACTCCCGAACAAAGGAAAGACAGGACCAAACGGTTCCATGTGGATATTCTTCCCAAGGGTCTGCCCTGCCAAAGCCTGCCATTCGACCAAGGGCATTCTTGATTTCAAAGCACTGGAGTTTTCCCCCAAACGAACCGTCGATATCGAGGAGTTGAATATTGTCGGCATCATCACCAAATATGATGAGTTCTATCTTCCCGATCTACTCAAAGAGAACATGCAGCCGTAAAGAAAGGGCGGGATGGGCAATGAAACGACATTTTGAGATAACTTCTAGATATAAAAATATTCTCGTGGCAGTTGCCGCAGTCGTCCTGCTTCTGATGCCGGCCGGCCGGCTCCTGGCAATGCGGTGCATCCAAAGCAAGGTTCTAGGATCCATCGCGCCGGCGGGGGTTGACCAGCCCAGCGATATCGCCGTCGGACCCAAAGGCCGTATTTATCTGGTGGACGGGGTCAACAACCGGATAGTGGTCACCGATGCCGACGGCAAGCTTCAGTTCAGCTTCGGCCGCAGCGGCGGCAATGCGGGCGAGCTGAAACATCCCTTGGGCATCGACATCTCAAAAAAGGGCCAGGTCTTTATCGCCGATACCGGCAATCACCGCATACAGGTCTTCGATCTGCGGGGCCGCTTTTTATACATGTTCCCGGTCAAGACCTCTCCCGGCGAAAAACCGGCTGCCCCGGCGGATGTGCTGGCGCTGGATCGCAAAAGTTATTTGTATATCTCCGACAGGGACAACCATAAAATAAAAGTTCACAAACAAAAAGGCGCCTTTGTGTTTGAATGGGGGGGGTACGGCGATGTGCGCGGCCGGTTCCGGTACCCCGGCATCCTGGCGGCGGATCAATACAACCAGATCTATGTGGTGGACGTTTTAAACACGAGAATTCAGCAATTCGATCCGGACGGCAATTTTATCACTGCAATCGGCACCTGGGGCGTCAGCCCGGGCGAGTTGTTCCGGCCCAAAGGTGTTGTCGTCGACAAGGCCGACCGGGTGTATATCACCGACAGCTTCATGGGCTGTGTTCAGGTGTTTACGGATGTGGGCGGTTTTTTGGGAGTCGTTTGCGCCGGCGGTAAAAAAAGAGAGTTCACCACCCCCGTGGGGCTTGCCGTCGATGCCGAAAACCGCCTGCTTGTGGTTGAAATGCGTGCCAACCGGATACGCATCGTGAAGGTGGCCCAATGAAATACTTTCGGGCCGGCAAATACAATGCCAAATCGATGATGTTTGTGGCGCTTGCGGCATACTTTTTTATGCCGGCATTCAGCCCGGCGGCATTTGCCGCGCTTGAAAAATCATCGAAAAAAGAGTGCGCCTTGTGCCATGTCATGTGGTTGGATGTGTTCAGAACCAACAAGGAGACGCTGATCAAATGGCAGCCGGGAAATGTGCTGATGAAAAATACCCAGGGGATCGTCAGCTCCGAAAAAATGTGTTACAGCTGCCATGACGGTTATGTGGCGGATGCGCGTTATTCGGTGTGGAAATACAACAACCACCCGGTCTTTAAGAAACCGTCGAAGGACATCAAAATTCCCGCTGCGCTTACACTGAGCAACAAAGACCAAATATACTGCGGGACATGCCATTCACCCCACAGTGGGCGGACGGTCGCACCCGGGTCGTCTCCGGAAGAAACCATACCCGGCCCTCTTTCTTTTCTTAAGCTGCCGAATATCAATTCCAGTCTGTGTGAGGCATGCCATGTAAATGAGGCCGACTTCAAACGAACCCACGGTCATCCGATGCACACGGACAAGCTAATGATTCCGAAAGTGCTGTTTGCCGGGGGCAGTGTCAAAGCCCGGAAAAAAAACATGGTGATTTGCGAGACATGTCATGTTGTCCACGGCGCCAAAGGCCGCCATATTACCGTCATGGACAACCGCCAGTCGGCGCTGTGTATGGCTTGCCACAGGGAACGGGCCATCGCCGGTACGGTGCACGACGTGCGGGTGACGATGCCCGATGAGATCAATCTGCTCGGACAACCGGTATCCGAATCCGGCCCCTGCGGCGCCTGCCATGTCCCGCATAAATCCGCCGGGTACAAGCTTTGGGCCAGAAAAATGCCGCCGGGCAATCCCGCTTCCCAAACCTGCCTTTCCTGTCACAGCAATGCCCCTGACAGTAAGATCAAGGGTGTCGGTCGGTATTCTCATCCCATCGATGTGAGCGCCGTTGTGAAAGTTCAGGGAAAACCCGTTCCGGCACCCGTTAGGATCAACCTGCCTGTTTTCTCCCGGAGCGGCCTGGGACGGACCACAGGATCAATCCAGTGCGCAACCTGTCATGATATTCATCAATGGGCTCCGGGCAACCCGGAGAACAGAGGCGGAAAAAATATCGCCGGGGATGCCTCAAACAGCTTTTTAAGGATCTCCGGCAGCCGTTCATCAGCGCTTTGTTTGGAATGCCACCGGGATAAACGGCAAATTTTATCATTTGATCACAATCTTGTCCTGACCGCTCCGGAAGCAAAAAATATCCGGGGCGAGACCCCCTTGGTTTCAGGGCCGTGCGGCGCGTGTCACATACCCCATCATGCAGCGGACAAGCGATTATGGGCAAGATCGGTATTCCAGGGCAATGGCGAGCCTCCGCATTACTGCACGAATTGCCATTCGAAAACCGGTGTGGCAAAAGAAAAGCAGGTCGGAAAGAACGACCATCCGGTCGATGTGGTATTAAAGGGAAAGGATATTCCGCGACCCGGCCGGGTCATTGAAATGCTGCCCCTTTATAACGCCGAGGGCAACACGAAAGGCGGCGATCGCATCATGTGCCGTACCTGTCATGACCCGCATATTTGGTCGGCCGATGCCAAGGCTACCGACCCTTCCGATGTTCCCAAGGCTAAGACGGATGCGGCTGTCAAAAACATAGAGGGTGATGCCAGAAACAGCTTTTTAAGGAGGGTAGCCTCTCCCACCCCGGATCTCTGCGTTGTTTGCCATGAAGATACCGCTTTGATAGTCGGAACCGATCACGATCTTTTCGTTACGGCACCGCAGGCCAAAAACCGGCTCGGCCAGACCGTCACCGAATCGGGCCAATGCGGCGTTTGCCATGCCGTCCACAACAGCGCGCAGGAGCGTTTGTTATGGGCTCAGGCCTATGGCCCGGTAGAAAAAAATCAGCCTTCGATGAACAGTTTATGCACGGGCTGTCATTCAAAGGGCGCGGTGGCGGAAAACAAAATTCCCCCTGTGGCGGCCCATCCAAAAGGGAAATTGATTGATAACATTTTCACGTTCAATAATCGGCACATAGGCTATATCAAGATATTTGACGACCACTGGAAGGAGGTCCATGTCGGTGATCTATCCTGCTCATCCTGTCATTCCTTCTACCAGTGGGATCACCGCATCAAAAAACCGGGTCCCGGCAGGAACGTCGAGGGGAATGCCGATACCAGTTTTCTGCGGACATCGAGCGATAAAACCGTCTGTATTGACTGTCACGGGAAAACGGCGATCTGGCGGTACATATACTTTCATTCGCTTAAAAAGCGAGCCATGCTCAAAGGCGTTTGGCCATAGGCCGACATGATGGCTTGTAGTAAAATTCGTTGTAAGAGATTAAATATGTTAAACGAATGGAATATGAAGAAAACAATACCGGCAGCAACGGTGATGCTGTTTTTTCTTTTCTTGCAGGTCGCTTGGGCGGGGACAATCATCGGATCTCCCCATGATTTTCGAAAGTATCCATGGAAGCGCAGCGGAGAGATCTGCCTTCCCTGCCATGTGCCGCAAAAGACAGAGACATTGCCTGCCCCGCTGTGGAATCGTGAATTGCCCACACAGGCCTTTATCATGTATGGCAAAACACATGTCCCGACCCCGAGTGCAGCGGTGATGAGCCAGCCGGACGGGATATCCAAAAAATGTCTTTCGTGCCATGACGGAATCATTGCGCCCGATACCTATGGCGGCAATACAGGTGGAATCGCCTATCGTTTCGACAAGGATTTCATGGGCATTGTTCCGAACAACAATCATCCGATTTCTTTTATATACGACACCGCACTATCCACGAAAGACGGAGACCTGTATGATCCGTCCACAAAGCTTTCAGGCCTGACCAACAGCACCGCAACCATCAATGCGGATATGCTTTTTTCAAACAGGATGGAATGCGCATCCTGCCATGATGTTCACAATACCAAAGCAGTGCCGGGAACGAAACTGTTGGTGAAAGACAGTGCGGGATCGGCGCTTTGTTTGACCTGTCACAATAAATAGAGCGGGCCGCATCCATTGACGCATGCGGCAATGATTGGAATCATCTCAAAAAGAGACCTTTGAAATGAAAAAGAGGGCCTTTATTCTCTCCATGCTGATCATCTGCATGGGGTGCGCTTTCATACCCGAAAAGCCGGCCGCGCCGCCGCCGGCCATATTTTATCCGGCGCTGCCGCAGCGGCCCGGCTGCAGTTTTTGCATTCGATATCCGGAGAGAGTGATCTGGGGAAACAACAGAGCGCGCTCCAGGAATTTCTTTTCGGCAAACGCCATGATCAATTTTTGGGAAAACCCTATGATGTCGCCGCCTGCAAGGGGAAAATATACATCATGGATAGGATGTATAAAAAAATCGTTGTCATAGATCTGACCGGAAAGAAAATGTCGTTTCTAAATGATCACGGGATCGGAAGCCTTGGCGATCCTGCCGGCATCTGGGTTTCAGAAGAGGATATCAAGTATGTTGCGGATATGCAGAGAAAGCAGGTGGTGGCATTTGATGAAAACGACCATTTCCTGAGAACCTACGGCAGCCGGGAGATGTTTGAAAAGCCGGTTGATGTTGCTGTTTATGGGAAACGGATATACGTGGTGGACATGGATAAAGAGCAGTTGTTTATTCTGGACAGGGAAACCGGTCAGGTGATCAGAACCGTCGGCGAGAAGGGCGAATTTTTCAAACCATCAAATGTGACCGTTGGTCCTTCAGGCAATGTTTTCGTTACCGATGCGTTTCACTTTGTGATCAAGAAGTTTTCCCCTGATGGAAAGTTCCTCGGCACCATCGGGTTTCATGGCGATCAAATCGGCGGCTTTGCGCGACCCAAGGGGGCGGCTGTAGATAAAAACGGCCGTCTATATGTGGTCGATGCGGCATTTGAAAATGTACAGATATTTGACGACCAAGGCCGAATACTGCTCTTTTTCGGCGGTTCGGGCACCGGCCCGGGCAATCTCTACCTTCCGGCCGGGATTGCCGTCGATGACAACAATACAGCGTGTTTCCAGAAATTCGCGGATCCGAATTTCAAACTGGAATATCTTGTTTACGTGACCAATATGTTTGGCAAAAACATGCTGGATGTTTATGGCTTCGGGCATTGGATCGGTGAATCCGTCCCAGGAAAATAAAGCGTTCGGCGCCGATTGATAACCCGGGCCATTGATGCAGCAGTTGCATTTGTGAAACAGATAGCGCTATGGGCGTTAATTGACTCAATGATTCTCATGCGGAATACCCGGATAGCCGTCATCATTTTTATTCTAACGTGTATTGCTTTCCAGCAAACAGTATCACAACTCTATGCTGAGGATGACGGGGTTTTTTTTATTCAGCGGCCGAAACTGGGGTTGGGCGCATACTACAAACTGGTGGATGAAGAAAGACAAACCCCGAACCTTAAAACAAAAACCACGAACCAGAAGTTCCGGGAAAGTATGACTGTCGAAACGAACGGGTGGATTTATCACCCCAATCTAATGGATTTCCACCTTGCTCTTGAGCCCGAGTTGCAGCAGGAAAGGTTTCGCCAAAATCAAGTCGCAACGACGCCGACTCAATCTTACGGAAAGGACATTTCATTATTGGCCTATGATGTGGGAGCAACGCTGCTTAAGCGCAAGCCCCTCTCACTGAATTTCTTTGCCAATCGGAAAACGGGGCAAATCGATTTTACCAACGCACCTGACTCCGATATTACAAGCGACACGTTGGGTACCCGATTAAATTTTAACAATCCGACACTGCCGGCATCCATCACGCTGATACACCGCAGATTCGACCAGACCGGATTTTATCAAAAGATAGAGGACCGCGATGAAGCGCAGGTAAAGATCCGGCATAATGCAAAAAAGAGCGTCACCCAACTGAACATGCTCTACTATAATACCGATACCACCAACACAACGTTCGAGGCCACGGATATCTCATCAAGGACCATGAGCACGGAACTCACCAATGCCTATTTCATTACAGATGACAACAGGGTAAGGCTCGATTCCCAGATCTATAATATGCGGGCCGATTATAACGGCCTCGACCAGAATACCTGGATTTTATCTGAAAATCTTTTCTGGTCACACAGTAAAAATCTGCTGACCCGGTATCGTGCTGATTACAACCGTCGAGAATTCAGCGGCTCTGTCAACGAAGAAACACGTCTCAGCGCCGGTTTAACCCATCACCTCCACGATCGACTGACGACGGACCTAGGCGCAGTAGTCGTGACCAACAAGTTTGACGGCGGCAGCGAAGATCTCTATAAATCAAATCTCGGCTTCCTTTACCGCCGCCCCATCGACAGGGGCAGCGTCGAGATTGGCGCTGCATATGATTATGGAATAACCAAACGCAGCGGCACTGAAAAAATCATTCCAACAGAGGATCGGCTGACCTTGTCAACGGGTACGGAAACGTTGTTGGATAAAGAAAACGTCGATCTTGGGTCGATCTTGGTGACCGATATTACCGGTGCCACCGTTTATACCGAAAATATCGACTATCAGGTTACAATGGTGGGTCCGAATGTGAGTATCAGCCGCACCCTGCTGGGTGCCA
The DNA here is from genome assembly GCA_963778575.1 of uncultured delta proteobacterium. Taxonomy (GTDB): domain Bacteria; phylum Desulfobacterota; class Desulfobacteria; order Desulfobacterales; family UBA11574; genus UBA11574. Next base: position 15,213 of record CAVZUV010000021.1, read on the forward strand.
TTGCGGATGGTCAGCAAGTAAATGTGCATTACAGCTACCAAATAAATGAAGCATATGATGATTCGCGTTTCGGACAGAAATACCGGATCAGTCTGGCGCTGTGGTCTTTTTTACATCTGGCATATTCGCACGCCCGCATCGATCAAGACATTCTATCCGGAGAGCCACCGAACGATCCCCTGCACGATAGGTCTAACACGGTGCGTCTCGGTGTCGTCACAAAATGGTCGGACACGGAGTTTTTGTATGATAATCAAGACCGGACCAATGGCAATTCAAGCGTTACCAGAAGCGTCACCCAACGCATCAATTTCAGACCCGCGAGAAATTACTTTCTCAATTTGACCGGTAATATCGGAGACAGAGATTTCACGGATTTGAATGAAAAAGAAAGGTTCTACTCGTTTGGAAGCAGAGTGGGCTGGACGCCGAAACCGTGGTGCAATTTGAGTCTGATCTACGTGCGCAACAAAATTTCCGGAGATCAGCGGGACGAGATCGATTCAGAGTTCGCCACGACGGCCCAATTGATATATGGGATCTGGACGGGCAGCTGTTTCCTACAGGTTAAGAGATCAAGATGATCAGCAGAATGGAAACAGCCTGTGGCGCCAAGAGTTGATTATTCAGTTCACCCGGCACCTCTGGTAGCCATTTCAGGTAATGGATCCGATGAGAGGCTTCTCCAACGGTGCTTGAAAAAATCAGCATGCGAATACATCGATCGTTTTTTATGGGTTGTCGGTATATCATTCTCGCTGCACTTACGGCGGCTGTTTGCATGGGTGTGAGCGGCTGCGCCAGGCATGCGGATGTCTCAGGTGTGCGTCCGGATATCTTCTGGCCGAATCCGCCGGAGGTCAAGCGGATAGCGTTTGTCAAGGCCGTTTCAAAGCCGGAGGATTTGAATATCCGCCCCGGGTTTTTGAAACGAGCGGTTAACTATATCGTCGGGAGGACCGCGGCATCCATTGTCTCCCCGTACGGCATCGCCACCGATGCCCAAGGCAGGCTCTATGTCGTCGATACCTTCCTGAAGCGGATTCATGTTTTCGATGCCGCGGGGAATCAATACTTTTTTTTCCCTGCGGACCGAACAATGCTGGCTTCACCCGTCGGTATTGCCATTGACAAAGACGGCGTTATTTACATAACCGACTCAAAGAAGGGCGCTGTTTACATATTTAAAGACAATGGCAAAACATTCCTTTCAACCATCGGTCGCGGCATTTTCAAGCGGCCGACAGGAATCGCCGTCAATCCGAAGACGTCGGAGCTGCTTGTGGTTGACACGCTGCAGTCGCGGGTCTTCAGATTTAATCTTTCAAACCGGTCGCCAAAAGGATCATTCGGCACAGATGGTGCGATGGAGGGTCTATTTCATTACCCGACGAATATTTTCGTGACATTGACCGGCGATATCATCGTATCCGATGCCTTGAATTTCAGGGTCCAGGTGTTTTCGCCGGAGGGGCGTTTTCGGTTCACCTTCGGCCGCATGGGCGATGTGCCGGGAACATTTTCGAGGCCGAAGGGCGTGGCGGCCGACAGCGACGGCAACATTTATGTGGTGGATGCCCTTTTTGACAATATCCAGGTGTTCGACAAGACAGGACACCTGTTGATGGCATTCGGTGAACACGGTACGGGATATGGAGACTTCTGGCTTCCCACCGGGATTTATATCGATAACAACGATCTGATCTATGTATCGGATTCAAGCAACCGACGGGTGCAGATTTTCAAGTACCTGAAAGAAGACATGACCAAATGATACCGTTTAATATGAAAGTGTGGGGTGTGGTCCTGATGGTGGTTATGTTCGCCACGCCCGCCCATGGCCAGGATATCCGCTTCACGAATCCCAGCGCCGCGTCCGCCCATGGCCTGGATGCCGGTGTCACGAATTTTAGCGTCACATCCCCCCGGGGACTTGGAAATCCGCTCCACAAAGCATAATCTTTCCATCAGCGGCCCCGGCACCATCACCGCTTCATCGGAGAGCCGAATCTGTATTTTTTGCCACATCCCCCATCAGAAAGGTTCGGCAACACGGTATCTCTGGAATCGGTCCGACCCGGCGGATCCTTATCTCCCGTATTTTTCTTCGACACTAAAAGCAGATGTGGGGCAGCCCACCGGCTCGTCGCGAATGTGCTTGAGCTGCCATGATGGAACGATTGCGCTGGGTGCGATTGCTTCTTCCCCGACAGAAATACCGCTTAAGGGTGGTATCCGGTTTATGCCGGAAGACAGCTCTTCTAATCTGGGCACCGACCTGTCCGACGACCATCCAATATCGTTTGTATATGACGAAATGCTTTCGCTGGATGACCGGCAGCTCAGGGAGCCATCCGCTCTCCCCCCGCAAGTGAAACTTGAAAACAACCAGCTCCAGTGCACGGCCTGCCACGATCCCCATCATAACCCCTATGGTCAATTCCTGGTGATGGATAATACCGCTTCATCCCTGTGTACGGCTTGCCACGACATAACAAACTGGATCAATTCATCCCATGCACGGTCTACGGTATTGCTCGACAGAACCGGCGGATTGTGGCCGAATACCGATTATGCAACCGTTGGTGAAAATGCTTGTGAAAACTGCCACACACCGCATACGGCCGGAAGCAAAGAGCGGCTGCTAATATTTGCTTTCGATGAGGACAACTGCCTCGATTGCCATGACGGGAAGGTGGCATCCACTGACATCGCATCGGAGATCGACAAAACCCTATCGTCATGCGGTTCAGGACTATACGGGCGTGCATGATCCGGCGGAGGATTATACGTTTGGGCGCGTTCCCAAGCATGTCGAGTGCAGCGACTGTCACAATCCCCACCAGGCAAACGGGGACCCGTATCCCGGAGGAGGCGTGGTTTCCGGTGCGACCAGAGGCGTATCGGGTGTGTCTGCGGCGGATCAGGCGGTAACTTCAGCCCATTATCTTTATGAAATATGTTTCAAATGCCATGGCGACAGCGACAACAATGTCATCAGTACGCTGCCGGTTACCCGACAAATCAATGAGCTCAATACGCGGCTCTTGTTCGATCCGGCAAACCCGTCGTTCCATCCCGTGGAGACCCGGGGAAAAAATTCGGATGTCCCGAGCCTGCTGCCGCCATATACTGTCGCCAGCATCATCAGATGTACGGATTGCCATGGCAACAGTGATCAATTAGGACCTCCGGGGCCCCATGGCTCTGATTATCCATACCTTCTGACTAACCGGTATATCACCGATGACAATACTCCGGAGTCACCTTCCAGCTATGAACTATGTTATAAATGCCACAGCCGGTCTGTTTTGTTGAACAGCGATGCAAGCTTCCCGCACCGGGTACATGTCGTGGATCAAAAAGCGCCGTGTTCAGCCTGCCACGACCCTCACGGGATAAGCGCCATGCAGGGCAATGTCCTGCAAAACAGCCATCTGATCAATTTCGATCTGTCCATTGTTTTAACGACCAATACAGGACGTCTTGAATATGAGAGCCTCGGCCTATTTCGTGGCCAATGCTTTTTGACGTGCCACGGAAAGCTTCATAATCCGTCGAGTTATCCGGAGTAGAAAAGATGTATAACTTAATCGTAACGAGGCGGGGCGTATGAAAAAAAGTTATTACCTCTTGTCATGGCGCATGTTGATACTGCTGGTGCTGACGATTTCCATTGGTTTCTGGCAGGCGGCCGGCCGGGCTGAAGAACCGTCTGCCGGGGAAACATCCGGGAGACATCAAAGCCCTTCAGTAAAGCCGGAAGGCATGTCCGAGATGTTCAAAGGTACGGTGGTGGAGGTGATCGATGCCGGCAGGCACATTTACGTCCACATCGACACCGGAGAACAGCGGATTTGGGTTGCGGTGCCGTCTTTTGACGGAAAGATCGGAGATAAGGTCCTTGTGCCTCCCGGTGTTCCGGTTGCCGACTTTCAAAGCAAAAAGCTGAATCGCAAGTTCAAGATGATTTATTTTGTGGGCGGCATCCGCCGGGTAGATAGTAGATAAAAGCACGCCGGACTATCCGATATCAGAAATCATGTCGAATGGCCAAATTCGAGCCAGAGCCGGGAAGCCAAGACAGGACTACCGGGGAAACCCCGGTGAACACATCCGCAGCTTCCGCGGTTTTTTTCTGCAGAGAAAATGCGGAAAGTCGCTGTCTTGACCACTAGGCCCATTGCCGGGACGCCGTTGAGATTTTACGTTTTCAGACTTGCAAAACCTATCTGCTTTTAGTAAAGTCTTCAGAACTTGTATTCAAAAAATGGATACAAATTTGAAAACAGAGGTGTAAGATAATGAAGGTTGTCAAGAAACTGGGTTATTTGCTGTCACTATTTGGATTCATCATGTACTTACCGCCAATGATGGAATGGTTGACACTGCATTTTGGAGAAACAATCGGCCATTTCAGCGGTATCGTTTCCTTTGCCATCGGATGGGCCATTTTGGGAGCCCACTTGGCTTTTTCCGCCGGATTCAAATATCAGCATGAGCGCATTAAAAAGAAAATCCAGTGATTTCTTGATCTTCATTGAGCAGACTGAACAAAAACAGGAAAACCTGAGTCGAATATTTTATGGCTTTAAAGTCTTTGCCCCGGTCTTTCTTTTAGAAACGGTCCCTTCCTCAGATTTTTACGCTCATAGGACCTAATAGCGAAATATGCTGGACATGCGTCCGCCGATCATCGCCCCGGTCATCAAGTTGGCTGCACCGATGCCCAGCATGGCCACCAAAATGAGCATCAACGGGTAAACACCATTCAGGGCCACTATGCCCAGTACAATAATCCCGATCCCGACCAGTAGCTCTATCCCGGCAGAAGCATAGGCCGTTTCCTTGATTGTTTTCTCCCTGGATTTGAATTCCTCTGAATGGCGCGCTTCCAGAACGCTGAGACGCGCATTGGCGCCGCTATCCAAGATCAGCGCGGACCCGAAAACGATAGCGGCCGCAGGAAGCAGAATCATCGAAACGATTCCCAGTAGAGACAAAATGCCCAGAGCGATTCCAACCGCACCGGCCAAAAATAGGGTCGTCATCCACTCCCCAACGCGCGGTTGCATCGGTGTTGGTATTCCCCTCTGCCATTCCATGTAAAGCAGAATACCGGGCGGAGATGGCACCACCCTCAAAAGCCAAAGCCACACCAACGGCTATACATGCGATCGACGCCAGTAGCTCGGGAGCAACATTGGATAATCCGATAATCGTCGCTGCAACCGCACCCATTCCGATGATGCCTTCGGCAGTCATGCTGCTGAAGGCCTTTTTGGTGTGGGATACCCATAAATCTTCTTTTGTATGAACTGTATCAATAGCTGAATCATTCATAATAAAACTCCTTATTTTTAAATTTTGGTGTTTTTCCAAAACACCAAGTCTTATTGCCTCCTCTCAAATAGAATAAGATAATAATGACCGGTCATCGAGTCAATACCAATAACAGCTTATTTATTCTATGGATCGGAACCATACCGGATACATTGTCAAGATAAAAGAAATGAGTTGCGTATTTAGATAACCGCGCATAATGGTATAGATGGAGACGGTACGCAAGATGGTACGCAGTCCCCTCGCGCGAGAGAAAAAAATGCTGAAGTTGACCGTCAAACCGTCAAGGGCTTCGCCGAACCGCTGGCCAGGGTGCGGAATCCTCCAGCGTGCTCACACCCACCAAAACCGGTTGTGCGCCAGACGGGTCAACCAGTTGTTTTTTCCGGCGCAACTGAGCCGCTTGCTGCCGGCAGAGCACTCATCTGAGGTGTTTCAAAAATATGAGCACAAGGGGCTTTTTCCCTCACAGGTCACTGAGAAGTTGTTCAGAGCCGTTCTTTTCAGATCGCTTCGACAAGAATGTTCAAAACATAATAGGCATGAGCTTGACACCGTTTGCATCTGACGATGTTGGACGGCCGGACACTTGTGGGAATACATGGGATTGTCGTGTTTCGTTTCTGTTTTGAATTGACTTAAATTCGCCAGGTAATATAGGCTAACCGCTTGTTAAAATTTCATGCCAGACCATAAATTCGAAAAGGAGCCCTATTGCAGCAACCCATTGTTACAGAAAATAGAGATTCAGCCAATATTTTTCAGCAGATGGGATTTCCAGGCTTGAACGGCGGTTCTTTGATTTTAGCCGGTTTGATTCTGGCAGCCCTTTATTATGCCAGCCTCTACAGCTTTCTATTGTTCCATGTTCTGATCGAAATTTTCAGCGTCATTGTCGCTTTCACCATTTTTATACTGGCGTGGAATACCAGGGATAAAATTCACAACAGCAGCCTCATTCTGTTGGGCGCCGCATATCTGGCTATTGGGGCTGTCGATTTGCTCCATACCTTGAGTTATAAAGGGATGGGGGTGTTCACAGACGTTCGGCGCCGACACGGCCACCCAGCTTTGGATCACAGCCCGATATATAGAAAGTCTCACGCTGGCTGCTGCGCCGTTGTTCGCTACGCGAAAGATTTCCATGCCGCGCGCTGTCATCTTCTATATCGTGCTATTTATTCTGGTGATCGTCACCATATTTATCTGGCCGGTATTTCCAACCTGCTATGTGGATGGCGTGGGTCTGACCCCTTTCAAAAAGGTCAGCGAATATATCATTGCCGCTATTCTTTTGACCAGCTTGGCCATCCTGATCCGCCAAAGGATGCACTTCGATAGAGCTGTATTCCGCATGCTGGGGGCTTCGATACTTCTCACCATCGGGTCGGAATTGATGTTCACCTTCTATATCAGTGTGTACGGCATATCCAATATTGTGGGGCACTATTTGAAACTGGCTTCGTTCTGGTTGATCTATAAAGCGATCATCCAAACCGGTCTGCAGCGGCCCTATACGCTGTTGTTCAGAGAGTTGGCGCAGAGTGAAAAACGTCATCGGGATCTTGTCGATACGCTGCCTACCGGAATCTGTGAATTCAATCCCGACTTTCGTATTGCGTATATCAATCCGGCCGGGCTCAAAATTATCGGTTACGAGGAGAAAGATGTCCATAGCGGGATTAACCTGGGTATGATCCTGAATTCCGAAGACCGTGAAAAAGCGCAAAGACGACTGGAAGAGTTGCTCCAGGGACATACCATCGATAGTACCAGGTACCAACTTTTACGCAAGGATGGGGTTGAAGCGGACGTCATTGTAAACTCCACTCCGGTTTATGACAAAGGCGAACTCAAGACAATCCAGACCAGTCTTACCGACGTGACCGAACTCAATCGATTACAGCATCGTCTTCAGCAGGCCGAAAAGATGGAAGCCGTCGCCCTGTTGGCCGGCGGCATGGCCCATGAAATCAACAATGTGCTGACAGGCGTCATCGGCCATATCGAGCTTATAAAGCTCAAGGCTTCCACGCAGGAGGTGTCGGATTCCGACTTTAACAATGTCATCGGCGGTTGTGATCGCATCGCAAGGCTAACCAAGCACTTACTGGCCTACTCGCGGGGAGGCCGTTACCGATCCGAAGTCATCGACATGGCTGAATTCATTCAAGAGATCCTGACAGGGTTCGAAAAACAACTTAACCCGAAAATCCGCCTGTCCTATGGTTTTTCTCCCGGCCTGCCAAGAATTTCAGGCGATCCCATGCAATTGCAGATGGTGGTGTCGGGGATTGTCAACAATGCAGCCGAAGCCATCGACGCCACGGGTAGCATCGATGTCGATCTTAAAGCCGTAGATATCGATGCCGTTCAATCCCAGCAGCGGCCTGGTATGCAGCCGGGGCAATATGTTCTTCTTAAGGTACAAGACACCGGCAAAGGCATGGACGCCGAGACGTTGCAGCATATATTCGAACCGTTTTATACCAAGAAATTCCCGGGACGCGGCCTGGGTATGGCCGCTGTATACGGCATTGTAAAGAATCACGGCGGCTGGATCGGCGTTGATTCCGAACCGGACCGGGGAACGACGGTGCAAATTTATTTTCCTCTTTGGACAGCGACCCACCGGATCTGAGCATCACATTCCCTCTTCTTTCTTTAAGGGGGTTGGCAATGGATGATTCAGACTTATATTGAAATGTGTCATGGTGTATCATTTCAAAGGATCCTGCCGCTCTCAAATATTACAGCTTCTTTATTCGCAGCGAGAGCTCGTCAAGTTGCGCTTTGCCGGCTTCAGAAGGCGCATTGGTTAAAAGACACGCGGCTTTCTGGGTCTTCGGAAAGGGAATCACGTCCCGGATGGAAGATTGACCGCAAAGGATCATCACCAGACGATCGAAGCCGAATGCAATACCGCCGTGAGGGGGCGCGCCGGAATCCAGCGCCGAGAGCAAAAATCCGAACTTTTCCTCATAGGTTTTTCGATCCATGCCAAGCGCCGCAAACACGTGCTCCTGCAATTTTTTCTGATGAATACGGATGCTGCCGCCGCCGATTTCCGATCCGTTCAACACCAGGTCATAGGCCCTTGACCTGACGGAAAGCGGGTCTTTGTTCAATAGATCATAATCTTCTTCAAGGGGAGCGGTAAAAGGATGGTGCAGGGCCTGGTTCCGTTTTTCGTTTTCATCATATTCCATCAACGGGAACCGGGTGACCCACACAAAGCTGAAAGTGTTGTCCTTAATCAGACCGAGTTTTTTCCCGAGGAAGTTTCGAAGATGGCCCAATGCTTCGTTGGCGACTTTGGGCTGGTCCGCCACAAAAAACACCAGATCACCGGCCTGCATATCGATTCTTAAGGCCAGTGCCTGCTTTTCTTGGTCGGAAAAAAATTTTGCAATGGGAGATTGCCATGAATCCTCATGAACCTTGATCCATGCCAGTCCTTTTGCGCGGTAAACGGAGACAAAATCTGCCAGATCATCGATTTCTTTCCGTGTAAAATGCAGGCAGCCTTTGGCATTCAATGCCTTGACCTTGCCCCCTCTTTTAACGGCGTCGGCAAAGACTTTGAAACCCGCCTTTTCGACGATATCTGAAATATCCACAAGTTCCATCCCGAACCGAATATCGGGTTTGTCCAGCCCGAACCGGCTTACCGCATCTTCATAGGAAAGCTGCGGAAAGGGGACTTTAAGATCGATGTCAAGAACGTCCTTGAACAAATTGACCATGAGTCCCTGGGCAACCTTCATCACTTCATCTTCTCCGACAAAAGACATTTCCATGTCGATCTGGGTGAATTCCGGCTGGCGATCCGCTCTGAGGTCTTCGTCTCTGAAACATTTTACAATCTGGTAGTAACGATCGAACCCGGAAATCATTAACAGCTGTTTGAATATCTGAGGAGACTGGGGCAATGCGTAAAAAAGTCCGGGATTCACCCGGCTCGGCACGAGGTAGTCTCTTGCGCCTTCCGGCGTGCTGCGGGTGAGCACCGGTGTTTCGATGTCGATAAATCCTCGGCTGTTCAGGTACTGTCTTACAGAGGCGGCCGCCGTGTGCCTGTTGATAATGTTCTTTTGCAAAAGCGTTCGCCTGAGGTCGATGTGGCGATATTTTAACCGGACATTTTCCGAAACATCCACGTTGTCTTCGATTATAAAGGGGGGCGTTTCCGCTGCATTAAATATTTTGAGTTCCGTGGCAAAGACCTCTATTTCACCGGTTTTCAAATTCGGGTTGGCCATTCCTTCCAGTCTTTTTTCAACCTTTCCCCGAACGCCGATGACGTATTCACTGCGAAGGACATGGGCTTTTTCATGGACCCCGGAGCTGACCTCGGGGTTAAAAACCACCTGGGTGATGCCTTCCCTGTCGCGAAGATCAACAAAGATCACCCCTCCATGGTCCCTTCGTCGCTGTACCCATCCCATCAGCACTACCTCGCCGCCGGCATCTTTCGCACCGAGTTCACGGCAGGTATGGGTTCTTCTCATATTCCCAAGTTTATCTGACAATGCTTTAACTCCTTTTAAGCTTGTTTAAATTCAGAACAAAAGTCACAAAGTTTACGTATGATATTGCTCCACCACATTTTCAATGGGAATCGACACCTGGTCTTTTGTCTTCATATCGCGCAAAATCACCACGCCTTCTTTAATTTCGTTATCCCCAACGATCAAAACATGTTCTGCTCCCATCCGATTTGCCTGTTTCATCTGGCTTTTTAGGCTTTTGTCCTCGAATTCCATTTCGGTCTTGACGCCTTTCAGGCATAACGCACAATTCCATTCAAAGGCCAATTGCCGGCTTTTTTGGCCCAGTGCGGCGATAAAGACATCCGGCGTTTTGAAAAGATCCGAGCGGTTTAATCCGGCAATTTCGGTCAATCGGTCCAATCCGACGGCAAAACCTGTTGCCGGAATATCCGGTCCGCCCAAGGACTTGATGAGGCCGTCATACCGACCGCCGCCCGCGACGGCATTTTGTGCCCCCAATGTATGGGTTTGCATCTCAAAAGTTGTCCGCGTGTAATAATCCAGACCTCGGACCAGACCTTTATCGACCACAAACGGAACATTGAAGTGATGTCAGAGCCGTCTTTACCGTTTCAAAATGTTGAATGCACGTTTCGCACAAATAATCCAGGATAGACGGTGCATCCTTTAGGGCCGCCCGGCAGGAAGGCACCTTGCAATCGAGCACCCGCAACGGATTCCGGTCTTTTCGCCGGACGCAGTCCGAACAAAGATCAGCGGCGACGGACATTAAAAAATCCGAAAGCGCCGCTTTAAAATTCGGCCGGCAATCAGGGCATCCCAGAGAATTGATATGGGCGGTAATGTCGGGAACAGACAGTTTTGAAAAGAGGATATCCAAGATAAATATCAGTTCCACATCAACAAGCGGCGAATCCACACCGAAAATTTCGGCATTGATCTGATAAAACTGCCGGTATCTTCCTTTCTGGGGCCTCTCCCGACGGAACATCGGGCCGATGGTATAGAATTTCCGGAACCGGATCCGCGGTATAGAGTTTATGCTGAATATAGGATCGACAGACAGAGGCGGTGGCTTCGGGACGAAGCGTAATCAGGTCTCCTTTTCTGTCCGGGAAAGTGTACATCTCTTTTTCAACAATATCGGTATCCTCGCCGATGCTTCTGGCGAAAAGCTCGGTGCGCTCCATGATGGGGATGCGAATCTCTTTGAATCCGAAATCTTCAAGAAGAGATCTGGCTGTCTTTTCGACCTCCTGCCAGAGCTCCACTTCACCCGGAAGGATATCTTTAAATCCTCTAATTAACTGGATCATCCTTTTTTCTTTTCCCACCGCAGAAGTTCCGTCACCTGGCTCAGGGTGCTGCCTTCTTTGATCTCTTCTCGAATGCGATTTTCCTTTTCAAGGACATCCATGCTTCGGTTGGCATACTCCACGGCAATATTTTTGGGAAGCACGACCACCCCGTCATCGTCCCCAAGGAGCCAGTCTCCGGATTCTACGCGAACATTGCCGACCGTAACGGGAACACCGATTTCTCCGAAACCTTTGGGTTCGCCGGCATTGGGCATCACCAGCCGGCTGAATGCCGGGAATTTCATGGCGATGATTTCAGGGGTGTCTCTTATGGCGCCGTCGATGACCACACCGCCCAGCTTTCGTTGAACGGCCGAATGCGTTGCCAGCTCGCCCCAGATGGCGGGTCCGATTCCGCCGACGTCGATAACGATGATATCACCCGGTTCCGCCACGTCAATGGCCTGAACCGGCTTGGCCCAGTCCCCGGGATATGTCCTGACCGTCACCGCCCGGCCCACCATTCGAATACCCGGATAAAGCGGTCGAATTCCCTGAAGAACGCCGCCTCGATGCAAGGCGTCCGAAAGGTTAGCCGCCGAAACCATTTCAAGGATTTCGCGGATTTGCGCCTCGCCCTTTCGTTTAAAAAGGGTGGTGCTGATGCTTTTTCCGGTGTCGAGCCCTCGGCGGATATCGCGGGCCGCCTGTTCGGGGTCCATGGCTTTGGTGATGGCGCCGCCGACAATCACGATGGAAGCACCTGCTTCCACGGCCTTTGCAGCGGTCTCGGAGTTTATACCTCCGGCTACCGCTACCGGGATGGACAATGCCTGGCTGACCCGGCGCAAAACATCGAAAGGATCTTTGCCTTCCATCTGCTCATCAATGGCGCAATGAACCGACACATAATCGGCCCCGAATTCCTCGACCTGTTTTGCCCTGGACAGAACATCATCCACTGCGATCATGTCCACCACAATTTTTGCCCCGTAGTTCTTGCCGGCCTGGATGCATTCGCGGATGGTGGCATCGCTGGATGCGCCGAGCACATCCACGATATTGGCGCCTGCCTTGGCTGCCGTTTCAACCTCGGTCCTTCCGGCATCCATGATCTTCATATCCGCAACAATGGTCGCATTCGGGAAAAGTCTTCTGAGTTCCCTGACCGCATGAAGACCTTCGCTTTTGATGAGCGGCGTGCCGGCTTCAAGCCAGTCGGCCCCGCCGGAAACGCCGGCCTGGGCATTTTTCAGGGCCCGTTTCAAATCTACAAAATCCAATGCCAACTGCAGGACTGGTTTCATATTTCCTCCTTTATTCGATAACCGCATGTCGGGATGAAACGCTTCCGATATCATTTTTTCGGGTCTGGTATATCATTAATACCACCGCCTCCAAAAAAAGAAAGGCGGATTGTTCGAAAAGGGAACCGGCCATTTGTGACGATTCCGGTTCACTCGCACGGCACAGCTTTGTGGTTCCCGGAATATAAAGCCCGCGATCCACAAGGGAAATGATTCCGGAATCGATATTCCCCAGAATGCCGTATGCTTCCGGCCGAGTGTTCTTTGGCGCGCTTTACCGCTTCCATGGTCGATGGCGTGTTTCCGGATCCGCTTAAAACAATCAACAGGTCTTTATGGGTTATGGCGGGTGTTACGGTCTCGCCGCAAAAGTAGACGCGGTACCCCAAATGCATCAAGCGCATGCAAAAACAGCGCAGAATAAAACCGGATCTTCCCTGTGCGCAAAAAAAGATGGATTCCGCGCTTCGTATCCTTTGGATAAAGTCTTCGGCATCTTTTTCGCTGATATGTTTTACCAGGGAACGGTTCTCATTGAAGATCGTTTCCAACATATCCTGAAGAAAGAACTTATTATCCTTTGTGCTGCTTTTCGATGTCGGGTGTTGTTTCAGAGCGACCTCTTAAATTTAGACGTATAGCTGATACGACACTTTTGTAAAATAATACGTTTTTTTGAGATGCCAACCTATGGCCAAAGGGCCTGTGTGTCAAGAAAATATTAAACCTTGAACATTTCCAAAAAGATAGGTCAGGAAAAACGCATTTGATGTATAGTTGCGGCCTATCGGCGGCGTGCATTTATTTTGAACCGAATGACTGTTTGAATGGTTTTAGCACGCGTTTCAGTCGATTCAAAATAAATGCACACCGTCGCGGAGCTTTAGCCGGTGTATTGGGATTAAATGCATCTGCCCTGAAGCACAGGTCGCTTTGGCTTGACAAGAGTTGTTCGGCCATTATAGTCACTAAAAATACCATAACTCAAATGTGATGCTAAGGAAAATAAAATGAAACCTTCATTTGCCATTGTCGGATGCGGGAAAGTCGGAACAGCCCTTGGGATTTTCTTGGCCCGGGCCGGATATCCCCCGGCCGGATTCGCCAGCAAAAGCCTTTCGTCGGCCAAACATCTCGCAGGTATCGTCTTTTCCAATCATTTCAGCGATATCCCGTGGCATATCACCCGGCATGCCGATGTTGTTTTTATTACCACACCCGACAGCGCCATAGAAGACACATGCACCGCCATTTCCCAAAACACAGGGTTTGCGGATCACGCAGTTGTGCTCCACTGCAGCGGGGCGCTGGCGTCGTCCGTATTGTCGAGTGCGAAAACATGCAATGCCTGGACAGGCTCCATGCACCCGCTGCAGAGTTTTGCTTCGGCCGATTACAGGACCAATCCCTTTAAGGGGATCATTGTTTCCATAGAAGGCGAAGACCCGGCCGTTAAAATCGCAAAGACGATTGCCGCGGATCTCGACGGGACGGCCGTAACCCTTCTCACCAAAGCCAAAACGCTTTACCATGCATCGGCAGTGGTCGCGTCAAACTATCTGGTTACACTCCTCGATCTTGCGGTTCAACTCATCCAAGAAGCCGGAATCAACCGGCAAGATGCGTTTGACCTATTAAAACCCTTGGTGGAAGGAACATTGTTAAATATAGAAAAAGTCGGCGTTCGCAAGGCGCTGACCGGTCCTATCGCCAGAGGAGACGTCAAAACCGTCAAAAAACACATTCAGGAAATCGGATTCAAAAGGCCGGATCTGCTTGCGCTTTATAAACTGCTGGGTTTTTATACGGTTGATATTGCCGCGGCAGAGCACGCGGTTTCCGAATCAACCATACAGGAATTGAAAAGGATAACCGCTTGATTTTACCTTTAAGGAGGATCATATGACAAGAAAGTTTCTGTGGCTGATTTTCACAGGGATTCTGTTGATGTATTCCGGGTCTGCCGCAGCTTTGACTCAGATCAAGCTGGGTCTGGTCACCAAAACGGGGTCTCCCCAAACCATCGTGGCGGAAAAATTTAAAGAACTCATCGAACAGGCGTCGGAAGGCGATATCAATGTTCAGATTCTCCACGCCGAATCCAGCGGCAATGAAACCGAAATCCTTAAGCAGATACAGATGAACACCGTGCAGATGGGTATCATCACCGCCGGATCGTTTGATACCTTTGATCCGGTTGTCAGGGTCATCAATTACCCGTTTTTGTTCAAAGACGATGAACAGGCCGATAAGATTCTGGATGGTCCATTGGGGGCTAAGATATTAAAGAGTCTTGAGAGAGCCGGATTTAAGGGTCTTTGCTTTTCGGAAAGCGGATTCAGGGATCTTACCAATAACAAACATTTTGTTAAAACGCCGGACGATCTAAAGGGACTTAAAATTCGGATCACGGCCTCTGCGCTTCAAAAGGCCATCTGGCAGGCTTTGGGCGCGGACCCAACACCCATGCCATGGCCCATCTATACCCCATTGGAACAAGGCGTGATCGACGGCCAGGAAAACCCTCTCTGGGTCCTGAAAGTTTATAAGTTTTACGAAATTCAGAAATACTTGACCCTGACTCGCCATGTCTACTCTCCGCACATTGACGTGGCATCTTACAAATGGTGGAAAACGTTGGATGCCAAGACAAAAGATTTGATTCAAAAAACCATCCATGAAGCGGCCGTTTTTCAGCGGCATGACAATCGATCCAATAATGCAGCGAGGCTTTCGTTTTTAAAGGCAGAGGGCATGCAGATCGAAGAGCACCCGGATATTGACGCTTTCCGGGCCAAAGTCGCGGGGCTCAAAGATACGGATCTTTACAGCGAACCCCGGATTCAGGCGCTATTGATAGAGATGATGAATGCAGCCCAATAATTTCCATTCATAAATGGTTTTTTCGCTAAATCCTGAAAAGCTTGAGTGGGTTTTGGGCAAGTGCCTTGTTGGCGGCGTTAAGCTTTTCCAAATTGGATAACACCGCCACCGCCTGCCGGTCGGTGGGGCCTGCGAAATATTTTTCAGCGGCGTTGACGACTTTTTCGCGGGTCATTGCAAGAAGCTGTTTTTTGAAATGTTCGCGCATATCATCCGATAAAGAAACGATCTGCCTGAAAAAAGCCTTTTTAGCGGCCGGCCCCGGCGGGTCCGGCTTGTCAATTTCAGAGCAGACCTGGAGGACGGCCTCTTTGATGTCTTCATCGGAAAAATGTCCGGATCTTATGAAATTTCGGGCGCCGTCGTATGCTTTCAGGGTCGAAACGATGTGGGGATCTCTATACGAACCGAAATAAAAAATGCCGTCTTCGGGACTATAAATGGCAAATCCGCCGTATGCGCCGCCTTTTTCACGAATTTCCCGATGCAGATACATGGATCTTAATATCTTGCTGATAACGGACAAGGCCGGTGCATCTTCATGTGCCAGACGAACCGTTTCAAAGGCGCCGGCGACAAATGAGACCGCCGAGGAGGTACTCCATCCTTCCCTGGGGATTTCGTGAGGAACATTCATATCGGGTGGACCGAATCCATTGGATTGTGTGACAAATTCAGGTCCTGTTTTCAGTCCTTTTTGTATGGATGCCACTGCCGAAGATGCAGCAGAGAGAACAGGATCCTCGCCGATTAGGGCAATTTTCAGATTCCCTTGGGTGAAAAGGGTTTTGCCGATTTCGTTCAGCGCTTGGGAAATCGTGTTCAGTTTGTCGTCGGAAAGTTCTTGAGTGATGTTTTTAATGGTTTGCAATTGGTGAATGCCGCTCCAGGTTTCATTCAAAGCGCTGCTGCGCGAAAAATTTCTTGCCGCCAAAGACATGGCCAAACGATGACCGTTTTGGATAATCATCGATTCCAGGCCTGCCTGATATTCCAGTAACAGGCTCTTTAACCGAACCATGTCCGAGAATTCGAACTTGGTCGACAGTTCCTCAATAATTTCAAACATATTATGCTGATTTCGAACCAGGCATTTTGCATTGAAGGCGATAAACGGCAGACATTCGGCCGCGCCTTCGAATCCGGTGCGGGCGTGATACGAAAGGCTGATGCCGCCGGTATAAGTATCCATAAGCCGCGCCAATTCGACGTAGTTGTGAACGCTGGTCCCGATTTTGGTGAACGCATGACAGAAGAGCGGAACCAGAGGGATCTGTTTTTTGGAAAGCAATCCGCTTCCGGCAACTGCCAAAAAGTAAAAAATTCCGGAGGTTGGTTGGGAGTAACAGGAAGTCAAAGCCGGGGAACATGAATCTGCGGGTTTCACCCGGTCGACCGATGGCGGAATATCGTCAAGCGCTAAAGTGGGGAGGCAGGATATATCCTCGATACCTTCCTGAAGCTGCTGTAGTGCTTTGGTGTCCGTTTTTATCTTTTCGAGTTCAGCTGGTTTTGTGCTGGCAAGGATTCCTTCGAGTTCTTTTTCGACGCGTTCGCGTTCTTTTTGTTCCATCGTCTGATCCGGAACAAGGGTCAGAAGCACACGGTGAGGATTGTCCAGAAAATAATTGTGGATTCGATTTTCAAGAAAAGGGCCTTTATTCATTTCAAATCTCAGTCGTTTGAGGTCCTCATCGAATTTTAATATTTTTTCCGGATCGCCACCATGGAACCAGCTCCCGGCAAACGTCAAAAACAGTTTGATTCCGTAAGGATAGGGAGTATTCGTTATTTCCTTGCGATGAAACTCCAGTTGGTGAATGGCGGATTCAATGATTTGTTTGTCAATGCCGTTTTCCCAAAGATCATTCAGAACATCAAAAATGATGGCCTCGATTTTCGAAGCATCGGGAGCAGCGACATCCTTTAGCCCGCAGACAAACATGGTATCTCTGTTATCGCCATCGAATCCGGTGCCGTCACTCAGGGATGATCCGAGGTTTGAATCGATCAATGCCTTTCGCAATGGGGACGCAGCGTTTCCAAGAAGAACCTTCTCTAATATCGCCAAGGCCAAAATTTCAAAAGCGTCTTTGATATCGGCGGTGAGCCATGCCACGCAAACCTGGCATTTTTTGGACGGGTCTTCACTTTGATCCAAAGGATAAAGATATTGTTTTATTTTCGGTCGGCGCCAGCGAGGCTGACGAGGGACATCGGTTTTTGGATCTATACGTTTGTAATGGCTTAGTATTTTGCTGTTGATGAAGTCAAGGTGGTCTTTTAGGGGCAGATTCCCGTAAGTATAGAAAAAAGCATTGCTGGGGTGATAGTGGCGCCGATGAAAAGATTTCAGCTGATCAAAAGTCAACCGCGGAATGATCGCCGGATCGCCGCCGGAATTATAGCTGTATGTTGTTTCCGGATAAAGCGCATTTAAAATCGAGCGGGCCATGACCTGGTTCGGTGACGACATGGCCCCTTTCATCTCGTTGTATACCACGCCTTTATAAACTATCTTCAGGGAACCTGTATCTTCGGGATCGCGCTCGATTTCGATTCGGTGGCCTTCCTGTTTAAAGCTGAGTTCATCAATATTCGGATAAAAGGCGGAATCCAGATAAACATCCATAAGATTATAAAAATCTTTTCTGTTCTGGGTCGAAAAGGGATACATGGTCCAATCCGATGCTGTAAAAGCGTTCATAAAGGTGTTTAAGCTTCTTTTGAGCATGGAAAAGAAAGGATCGTGCACCGGAAATTTGCGGGAACCGCACAACGCCGTATGCTCCAAGATATGCGCCACGCCGGTCGAATCAGACGGAACTGTTTTAAAGGCCACCCCAAATGTGTTTTCTTTATCGTTGTTGCTGATGTGAGCGTGCCGTGCGCCGGTATTGGTATGTTCAAGGAGATAAAGAAACGAATTGATTTCCTCTAAGCAGATGACTCTGTTTACTAAATAGCCGAAAATACCCGCAGCTCTTTGAATATCCGGATTATTTTTATCTGGAGACGGTATCATAGAAGATTGCCTAAAATTTTTAGATTTGGCTCAGGAAGCGATATAAATCCCACGGCTTTTTCGAACGATTTTTTTTGTTTTATGCAGCCGGTAGATAATATTCCGAAGTTTTTTTTCACCAAAACCTGTTCTTGTCCGGATTTCGGAAAACCCAACGCCTTTTTTGAAGCGTTTGATCACTTCCAGCACCATACCCGTAGAAGACTCATCGGATCCGGATGCAGATGTTACGGTTTTAGAAGATTTTGAACCGACTATGCGATTGCTTTCACTATATAAATTTGAGGCTTGAATCGCTTTTTCCAAACGGTCCATTCGTTCGATCAGTTTTTCAACATCTCTTTTTGTGGGTATATTATAGTGCTGTATGAAGAACTTTACCATTGCATCAAAGCTGACCGATTTCCCTTTTTTTTTGACCATGCGAGCCTCCTTTTTTACCGGTTCCGCCGTACGTTTAATAATCAGCCGGGAAGGGCTTAATCTAAATTCATCAAAATTTGGATGAAAAGTCAAGAAAAGGCTTTAAAAACAAACCGATTTAAGTTCAGAGCCAGGCATTGACATATTGAAAACGGCATTGGTTCGTGATAACTTTATTTTGAAGTTTAACACCCTTTATTTACAGTCCACATCGTCGTGTGCCTCAACGCTGAAAAAAATTTGATGCAAAATCGTTGCATACACCGTTTAAACAGTATAAAGAGACACCGGCCGGAATAAGCCGCAATAAAAATGTCATATATAGATTGTCGAATCTCATGAACGATCATGCCATGAAAGAAACAGAAAAAGAACCCGATTCCGAAACATCCGGACCATGGTGGAAAATGAATCGTATTCGGGGATTTGTTGACCGGGTGAAAAAGCTCGACGGCGATCCTCATTATGTCGCCATGGGCATGGCCATCGGCGTTTTTATCGGTGTTACACCGACCATGCCGTTTCATACAGTCCTTGCCGTTGGATTGGCATTTCTTTTTCGCGGCAGTAAAGCGGCCGCGGCTTTGGGGGTTTGGTTTTCCAACCCGATCACCGCTCCGTTTTTCTATGTGGGAAGTTATAAGGTGGGGAAATATCTCCTTGGGAATTCAGTTCCGTTTAATCTAAAATACGAGTCTCTCCTGGAACTTGCACATCTGGGAATAGATATTACGATCGCCCTGATCGCAGGTGGTCTATTACTGGGAATTCTTCCGGGTGTTGCGTCTTATTTTGTTACCCGAAAAATTTTCACGACCATCCGTTCCAAAAGGGCATCAAAAAAATAATGACGTCGCCCAAAATACTGCTTTCGGCACACAACATCCGCCCCAAGAAACAATTCGGCCAGAATTTTATCGCCGATCCGGCTTTTGCCGAGATGATCGTCCGCCGCGCAGGTATATCATCAGAAGATATTATTCTGGAAATCGGAGCAGGCGTGGGCGCGCTGACGGTTCCTTTGGCTCAAAAAGCAAAACAGATTTTTGCGGTTGAAAGAGATCCTCGGATCATCGGGATTTTAAACACCCAAATTCTTGCCGGCGGTTTCACAAATGTTTCCATTATTGGGAAAGACATATTGACAATGGACATAGACGCCCTGTCAAAAAATGCCGGCGAAAACATGGTAGTGATGGGAAATCTTCCTTATAATATTTCTTCCCAAATTCTTGTTCGACTGATTCACGCAAGAAAGCGAATCAGCCGCGCCGTCCTCATGTTTCAGAAAGAGCTTTCACAACGTCTCACGGCCCAAGTCGGCTGCAAAGATTACGGGCGTCTTTCGGTGATGTTGAGGTATTGTTCGGATATCAAGAAGCTCATCGATGTAAAAGCCTCTCTTTTTTATCCCAAACCCAAAATTGACTCTGAAATTCTGGAGCTGAAATTTAAAAAAGAACTCCAAGATCGCGCAACGGACGAGTTGTTCTTTTTCAAGGTCATCAAGGCGGGTTTTGGGAATCGGCGAAAAACAT
The DNA here is from genome assembly GCA_963778575.1 of uncultured delta proteobacterium. Lineage (GTDB taxonomy): Bacteria > Desulfobacterota > Desulfobacteria > Desulfobacterales > UBA11574 > UBA11574. The sequence continues at coordinate 35,544 of CAVZUV010000021.1, forward strand.
TAAAGAATGCTTTGACCGCCAGTGAACTCAATATCGACGTCGCTACCGCAACGCGTGTGCTCGAGGAATCGGGTATTGATCCCATTCGTCGCGCCGAGACGCTCACTGTGGCAGAGTTCGTAAAACTGAGTAACAATTTACTGACTATTGAGGCTTTACGATAATTGTTGCCGCCATATCATTCTTTAGGTATTTTTTTGCAAAATTCGCTACTGTTTCTTTTGTAATTGAAGCATAATCTTTCAGTATCGACCGGCTCCATTGGAGCTGCCGGGGATGTATTTTTGAACCTGAAAGAACCGTATTGAGCCAGTAATTGTTTTTTTGAAGCATATCTCTTATATCGGTTAATATCGGTTTTTGAGCGCGATTCAGTTCATCCTGTGTAACGCCGTCTCTTTCAATACGCGATACGATTTCTTTTACCTGCTTTACCATGGCGCCGGATTGTTCGGGATCAACATAAACTCTCGCCTGAAATACGCCATATCCCGGATAAGCTCTGCTCGGCCGATTAAACGCATAGGTTGAATATGCCGCCCCTAATTTCTCCCGTATTTGCACACGAAGTCTGTCGGAAACGATTTCAGCTAAGAGGGACAAACGGCGCGTTCGGCGGATATCCCATATGTCCTCCGTCGAATAGGCGACAACGATCATTCCTTTAGGGATTTTTGTCTGAACGGATATGGTTCGCGATTGGCCGAAAGGAAATTTAAGTTGAGTTGACGCTGTTGGTTTGTCGGGTACGTGATGCAATGGGAGGCTTCCAAAATAATGTGCGGCTAATCGGGTGACCGCACTACCATCAAAATCACCGACTACAGAGACCTCAATGTCATTACTTTCCATTAACGGACCGATCCATGACCTGACATCTTCAAGAGTCAGTCTTTTAAATGTGTCATCCGCGGGGATACCGAACCGATGATCTCCCCCGGCAAGAAAACGTCTGCCGAAAAGAGCCATTGCGCCGTCGATCGATCCGGAAAGCGCCTTGTATCTCTGGCTGAATCGTTTCAGTGACAAATCATAAGCTTCTTTTCTAAACCCGGGATCGACCATATGGGCATACAGAAGTTGAAACAGCAAAGGAATTTCATTGGAGACAGTTTCACCTTTGAATGAAAATCGATCTTCGCCAACGTCGAATGTGACGAAAGTATTTTTTCCGGCCAACGCCCGTTCAAGTTCATCTTTTTCAAGGGCGCCAAGACCGCTTTCGTTAATGACGCTTTCGGTCAATAATGCCAACCCCGGAAGGCTGGGAGGTTCAGCCGATCTGCCGCGACCAAAACTAATATTTATCAATACTTGATCGGCCGTAAAATCGGTTTTTTTGAGATTCAGCCGGACGCCGTTGTTAAAATCTACCTGAGTAATCCCTATATCCTGAATCGTTTTTGACCGGATAATACGGGCTTTTGTTTTAGGTTCCGGAAGATACGGAAAAACCACCGCTTTCTCTCCGCGAGGTTTTATTACGGCGATTCGCAAACTTTCTTGGTAGCTGTCTAATATTTTTCTTTCCGGATCTTTGTTTGAAAATTTTGCATTGCCGGTAACCAGCAACAGCCGGTGGCCGGGAGCCCAAATAGCTTTAAAAGTCTCATTGACATCTTTTACTGTTACATCATCGATGATAGGAGTATAAAGTTCTTTTTCCTGCCGGGGAGACATAAATACACGGTTGGTGTTCAGGCTCGAAATGATCTCGCGCGCCAAGGCTCCGCTGTCGCGCGTAGATGCCTTTTTGACCGCTTCGTCCAATTCGGAAAGCAGATCTTTTTTGACCCTCGTCAGCTCCGGCGGTGCAAATCCGAATGTCAATGCTTGTCGTAAGATCTGTTCGATGACTGAAAAAGATTTTTTCCAATTTTTTGGATCGCAGTCTGCCGTGATGTCCGCATATTTGATTTGTTTTAGGAAAATTCCGGAGTTTATGGATGCCGATGTAAAGGGCGTGTCCGGTTTCATCAGCAATTTATCAAGCCGGTGCTTTACCATCCGGTTTGCAATATCTTCTATCAATTGCTTTTTTCGAAAGGCATATGAATCGGGCATCGGCAAAATCTTTTTCAAAATTTCAATGCTTACCGTCGTATTCCCGGATTCTTTCTCATAATGGTAAAAAGCCTTAAGGCCCTTATGGTTGATATCACCCAGATAAGGTTCTGTTTTAGGAGGTGCCCTCGGAGTAATCGTGGAAAATTGTTGTCCGATGAGCATTTTTGCCGAATTTGTGTCGAAATCTCCCACCAAAATCAGAATCATTTTTTTCGGGCGATACCAGGTATTATAAAACGATTTTAATTGCTTTTGGTTAGCCTTTTTCAGGACTTCTTCTCTGCCGATGGGAAGCCTTTTCGATATTCTGGCATCCGGAAATTCGAAATTGAGCTGATCGACATATGTTCGATAGGATGCTGAATCCCGAGTCCTTTTTTCAGCCAAGACAACCCGCCGTTCTTTTTCGACTTCAGCCGGTAAAATAAGCGCTCCTTGTGCAAAATCTTTCATCACCAGTAAACCTTTTTCCAGGCTTTCCTTGTCTCCTTTAGGCAATAGAATGTCATAAACCGTTTCGTTGAACCCGGTATGGGCATTTGCATCCGGACCGAACTGCATGCCGGTATTCTGAAAAAATTTTACCAGTTCTGAGGGTTTAAAATGTGTTGAACCGTCAAACATCATATGTTCTAAGAAATGCGCCAATCCTTGCTGAGTGTCTGATTCATCCAAAGAGCCTGCCTGAACGAAAAGGTGCATGCTCACCCTGTTTTTGGGGTAGTGATTTTCCATCAAAACATACCGGAAACCGTTTGAAAGCTTTTTAAACACAAGGGCGGGATCTTGATGAAGATCGCTGTTTTCAAACGGCCACTGACTATAAACGTGAATTCCCTCAAGAGCTTGTTTGCTTTTGGAAGGTTGTTTTACATAATCTGAAGCAGCGGCGTCAAAATTGCCGAATGAGAAAAACAGTAAAAGAAGGACAATAAAAGAATTCAAAAAAAAGTTTTCGGCAATGCCCTTCAAATACTTTTTCAACATGATAATTCTCCACATATATGATCAATAATTGTTCATCTGAAAATTTTTAGATAATTTCTACGGAATATAAAACAGATATTTGAATTGACAATACCGGCGGGATGTTTTTGTAAATCAAAGCATGATCGTCGCGCTGATTTTTACAACTCAATTTCCACAGCATAAACCAGCTTTTCGGGGAAATCTGCCTGCCCTGTGGTCTAAAATTCCACTATGCGAACTCAATGTTCGGGATTCCACAGAGCGGGCCAATTTCACCGACGGGCATCTTTGACTTTCGCTCAATTGAGATTGAAGGTTACTTCTTTACATAAAGGCCGCGTGACTTGGTTTGTATTTTGCCTTTTTTTGTCAGCTTATAAAGCGCATTGCTGAGCTGCCTGGCATTTAGTTTTGTTTTTTCTTTAAGCTGAGCGACCGTTACGCCTTTTTTGGTTCGTTTGATGATATCAAATACGGAATCCAGCATTGTCGCTTGTTGAGCGGGTGCGGCTTTCTTTGCGACAGTCTTCTTCACAGCGGTCTTTTTTGCAGCAGTCTTCTTCACAGCGGTCTTTTTTGCAGCAGTCTTCTTTGCGGGCGCTGTTTTTTTCGGGGCTTTGAGATTGTCGACATCCTGGATAATCTTTTCTACTTTTTTAGAGATCGTATCAAGCGACTTGGACAAAGTTTTCAATTGAGTGCTGATCTTCTTCATTTAGTTTCCCTCCTTGATTGATGTGATTTGACGAAGTTCTTAATACTCTTAAAATTTCTATCCGTATATTTTAGAAAAGTCAACAAAATCTATAGAAAAAATCTAAAAAAACGTTTCAGGTATTGACAAGCATGTATGCCTTATGAAAGAAGAAAGTTTCTTGATCACTATACCACCATGTATAAATAAGATGAATCGACGAATAATATATGAAAAAGAACTTAACCCTTCCCAACTGGAAGCCGTCAACTTTAATCAAGGTCCTCTTCTTGTCATCGCCGGGGCCGGAAGCGGCAAGACCAGAACGCTGACCTATCGCGTTGCGCGCCTTGTGGATGAAGGGGTTCCGCCGGGATCTGTGCTTCTATTGACATTTACTCGGAAAGCCGCCCAGGAGATGCTGAAAAGAGCCACGCGCCTGCTCGACAATAGATGTCAAAATGTTGCCGGCGGCACATTTCATTCTTTCGCCTATGGGATTTTGCGAAAATATGCTTTTAAAGTGGGATTTGAAAGTGGGTTTTCAATTATTGATCGATCGGATGCAGAAGATCTTGTCGGTATGCTGAGAAAGGAAATAATGGGCGTATCAAGACATGACTCTCTACCCAAAAAACAGACCTTGACAAATATCATCAGTAGGGCGGCCAACAAAAATCTGTTTGTTGAGGATATCGTAGAAAATGACTATCCTCATTTTTTACGTCACATGGAAGCGATTCACGCCCTCTCAAAAGCATATCAAAAACAAAAAGTCGAACATCATTTCATGGACTACGATGATCTTTTGAAATATTTGAAGATTCTCTTAAAAGAACACCCGGATGTCCGTGATAAAACCTGTGCCGCCTATCGGTATTTGATGGTTGACGAATATCAGGACACCAATAAGATTCAGGCGGAAATTGTATATCTCCTTGCCGGCATGCATCAAAATATTATGGTGGTCGGAGATGATTCTCAAAGCATCTATGCATTTCGTGGCGCTAATTTTGAAAATATCATGCGATTTCCCGAAATATTCTCAGGAGCCCGGATCATTCGACTGGAAGAAAACTATCGAAGTACAGAACCCATTTTGGAACTCACTAATGTGATCATTAATCGGGCAACCCGGAAATATTCAAAAATTCTTTTTACGCGAAGATCCGGGGGGACATTGCCTCTACTGATAAAAGCGCAGAGTGAAAACAATCAGTCGCGATTTGTGATTGAAACAATACTTAATCTTCATCGCAGCGGTGTGCCTTTGAATCAAATCGCCGTGCTTTTTCGAGCAAGTTTTCATTCTTTTGATCTCGAAATCGAACTGAGTCGAGAAGGGATTCCTTTTATAAAAGTGGGTGGGTTCAAATTTATTGAATCCGCACATATTAAAGATGTCCTAGCCCATCTTAAAGTGATATTCAATCCGTATGACCGGATCAGTTGGTACAGAATACTTCTTCTTCTGGATCACATCGGTCCCAAGACCGCCCTCGATATCTATGAAACAATTTTTACTTTAAAATCAGGATGCGCAGGATTTGTTCAATCATCGTTTAAAACATCCCGTTCCAAAGGCATAGACAACCTCAAACGCCTTTTTTCCGATATTGATGCCGGATCCATGTCTGTTGTCCAATTGAGTGAAGCGGTGGTTCGGTATTATCTGCCTATATTAAGAAAGAACTACGATGATCATCCGAAGCGATCAAGAGATCTTGAACATCTTGTCGCCATGACGGAACGCTATCATCAACTTGAAACTTTTTTAACCGATATGGCCCTGGAACCTCCCAATGCAAGCGTAGACGACGCCGTATTATCAGACCCTTCAAATGATGAACGGCTCGTTTTATCCACCGTGCATTCCGCAAAAGGCCTTGAATGGCACACGGTTTTTATCATATGGGCGCTGGACGGCCGGTTTCCGTCGATACACGCAGTCCATGATGAACAAGACCTTGAAGAAGAACTGCGACTCATGTATGTCGCGGCAACACGGGCCAAGGAGAATCTCTTTTTTACATATCCCGCCCAGATTTATGACCGGATTTCGGGCATGGTTTTAAACCGGCCTTGCCGATTTATAGACAACATTCCGGATGATATTTTACCTAAATTGAGCGATGCAAACATATTCTGACCAAGCGTGAACAGCACTGAGAACGATCATAATCCACAATATATTCATTTCAATATTTTTCATTGATTCAAATTCCACGGCATGATATGTGCCCGCCTAACATTGTTAGCTCTCCGAATGACAGATTGATTTTATTTGTCATAACAGGAAAATAGAACTTAAAGGCTTCGCTCCGATTGGGATGATGGAATGACTCATGCGTATATCGTTCTCATTTTAGGTTATATTTTCGGCTTTTACATGGCATGGAACATCGGTGCCAATGATGTGGCCAACTCCATGGCTTCATCTGTGGGTGCGAAGGCAATTACAATACGCCAGGCCGTATTTCTCGCAGGAATTTTAAATATCGTGGGAGCCGTTTTTGTCGGTTCCCATGTCACCGACACCATTCGTAAAGGGATTGTGTCGACGGAAATTATGACCGATCCTCATATTGCTCTTATCGGCGCTCTTTCAGCCCTTCTTGCCGCTTCCCTCTGGGTTAGTTTTGCCACCTGGAAATCACTTCCGGTCTCCACAACCCATTCCATTGTGGGCGCCATGATCGGATTCGGCATTATGGCCGGTGGATTTAACGTCATTAATTGGGGGAAGCTTTTGGCTGTTGTTCTCAGCTGGATCATTTCGCCTTTATTTAGTATCGTCATCGCTTTTATCATTTTTAAAATCATCGTACGATTGATCCTCTCCAGAAAGAACAGCTTTGACCGAGCACTGAGGTTGTCTCCTTTTTTCATCGGCATAACGTTTTTTGTTGTCGTGTTATCATTTCTGTTTAAGACTCCTTTAGGAGAAAAATTGGCCCTGGAGTCCCAGGCAGCAGTTACCGTTGCTGTTTTACTGTCGGTTTTGATCGGATTTGGCGCAGCAGTTTTATTGAAATATTTAGTGACGGACAGGGCATCAGGGGCGGAAGCGATCTTTCAGAGAATTCAGGTGGGAACCGCTTGCTATGTGGCATTGGCACAGGGAGCTAATGATGTGGCCAATGCCATCGGCCCTTTGGCGGTAATTTATTTTTTGGTCAAAACCGGCAATGTGGGTGCCAAAGTTCCGGTGCCCGTTTTTCTCCTCTTCTTCGGTGGTATAGGGATTGCCTGCGGAATTGCCATGGCCGGCCATCGCGTTATGGAAACCATGGGGAAAAAAATTACCACCCTCAGCAATACTCGGGGGTTTTCGGTTGAGTTTGCAGCAGCAACAACGGTTCTTGTAGCTTCAAAAATGGGTTTGCCGGTATCCACCACACATGCCGCGGTGGGTGGCGTGCTTGGGGTCGGCCTTGCCCGCGGTATGGAGGCTATTAATTTTGGCATTGTGTATAAGATTATGGTATACTGGATACTCACTGTGCCCGCGGCAGCATTGACCAGTATGGCCATTTTTAAAATACTTCAAATCATTTTTTAAAAGGAGCCGGCAATGCGCGTTCCATTTTTTTCAATGTTCATGACATCACCGTTTGAAGGCCTTCAAGAACATGCCGAAAAGGTTAAAGAATGTGCCTGGGTGTTTCAACAGGCCATCGAATGTCATCTTGTAGACAGATGCCAGACATTCGAAGATTTCAGACAAGAAGTGATTCAACTGGAAAGAGAAGCCGATGTCATCAAGCGACGGATACGCGGCCATCTTCCCAAAGGAACTCTGATGCCGGTTTATAATTTTCTGCTGTTCCGGTATTTAAGAGAACAGGATCAGGTAATTGATGCCGTGGAAGACGCCTTGGACTGGATTTCCTTTAGAAGCGAACCGGGCATTCCTGCCGAACTTGAAAAAGAATTTGTTACTTTGGCGGACGCGGTTATCTATCCTATCGAAGAGTTGAGCAAGATGGTTGCGGAAGCCAGAAAGTATTTTCAAAATTATTCCGAAGAACAGCGCGTGATCATCAAAAACATTATTCGTACGCTGCGACAGCAGGAGCATGAAGCCGATAGAGCAGAAGATGTGGTGAAACAAAAGGTACTGAATATGAATATCGACGCGGTCACTGTATTTCATATGGTCAGACTGGCCGAGATCATCGGCTCCATCGCAGATTATGCCGAAAACGCCGGGGATATGATGCGGGCTATGATTGCAAGATAGGATTCATCTTCTATTCATCGTTTCAATGATTCCGCGTGTGCCCAGAAACGCTGCGATATCTTTCCAGAACATCTCCCAATCCGGCGGGCAATCGATGTGACCGCATGCGTAGGTGATCAATGTGGCGTGAGGCGTCGACCTGCAAAGCGACGTCCCGTGAGAATATGGAACGACCTCATCGAACTTGCCATGGATCACGAGAACCGGTTTGGAATAGTGACGGATGACGGAAAGATTGTCAAAAGGATCCCGTACAAGAAAACTCGGGACAAAATATTTTTTTGCAAACGATCGTGTGCCGGTAAAGGTGGACATAAGTACCAGTGCCGCAGAAGGGCGTTCGGCGGCAAGCAAACACACCGCGCCACCACCCAGGGAGCGCCCGAACAATATGATTTTGGCAGGATCCACATCTTTCCGCTCAGTGAGGATATCGTAAGCGTTGTTAAATGTTTCTCTGATATTTTTTTGAGAAGGTGTTCCTTCAGATCTTCCATACCCAGGGTATTCCACAAGAAACACTCCGATTCCAAGACGATTGAATCTTTTGATTTCATTGGGCCACAGATCAATGAGTTCGCCGTTTCCATGGGCGAAAATGACCGCCGGAGCCGGGGTTACCTGACTTTTTGTTTCCGGCGGCAGAAACCATGCCTCTGCTTTACCGAAACTCGTTTTTATCCAAATCTTTTCCATAAAGGGGAGATCTTCACCGCTCTGCGGGATTGCGATAAGATGGCGGGGAAACATAATCTGCCGCTGCATCAGGAAGATAAGACTACAATAAGCCATGTAGAATAACAGGGTCCATAAAATGATTTTGATCGGCATTTTTTTCCTCAACGAGGTTAATCGGTTCAGGGTTCAAGGTTCAGGGTTCAGGGTTCGGGGTTCAGGGCTCAAGGTTTAACGGTGCCAACATCCCAACATAAAAAGTGGTTTAAAGAATTCAGCGTCGCTTGTCAGGTTGCCCGACAGGTGAAGGCGATAGATGTCTATGGGTCTTAATCAATAAGCTGGGACTCAATAACTCTACAACCTTGAACGTTGAACGGGAAACCCGGAACCTTTTTATCCAAATTTCAAATCGCTCTTTTTAACGCTATCAGCACCTTAGACAAGTGTGGGCAAAAATGTGCAGATGTTGCGCTTTTTTTCTCTTGACATACTATATATAGTATGCAAAAGGTGATTCTTGCAAGGCAAACCGAGTGCTTTGCACCCGGATGCAAGTTCAACGTCGAAAGCACTGACGTGCTTTTGCCTTTGCCCGCCATAAAGCGGCGGACAAATTCAAGCCACCCGTTTCGCTGGTGGTAGTTGACTCAGATCCTGTCAGACTAACCTTTTTACAACCTGTTTTACCCTTTATTATGCTTGTTTTATTTTTAAAGTTATACCTTTTCTTTAAAAGATGTGATCCATAACCGCCCCATCGAAACCGAATGGGGCTCCGCTTCTTGAAGCACTAAACTAACCTTTTCGAATAAATTTTTATTGGTGGGTCAAATCTTGTTAAAATTTAATATACGTGTTAATAATAAATCTATTCAACAATGATGACGACTATACAGGAGAACGGCCATGGGTTCAAAGCGTAAAATTTTAATTACAGATGAAGGGCGTTTCGATCTTACCGCCTGCAAATGGGATGATCAATTATTTTCGGATATTCTTGCCAAAGACAACCAAATTGAATCCAGCCAGGCCATGGACATCAGCCGGTTTTTGAAAAAAGAGATCGCCAATATGGAAAATCATACCATTACCTTGCCGATTATCGATAAATTGCTTCAGACCAAGTTGATGGAATACGGTTTAACTCGAACGTCGCACATTCGATTGGATAAGTCCATATTTGTTAATAATGGCTTAAAGCTTTCCGACAATGCGTTAAATGTTTTAAACAGAAGGTATCTGAAGAAAGACGGCAAAGGAAAAGTTGTCGAAACGCCTGAAAAGATGTTTAAAAGGGTGGCTCAACACATTGCAAAGGCGGAAAAGAAGTATGGTGATGATGCCGATGTAGAAAAGATGGAAAATATTTTTTACAAAATGATGACTGAATTGAAATTTTTGCCCAATTCACCGACCCTCATGAACGCAGGACGAAAACTCGGCCAGTTGGCCGCCTGCTTTGTGCTTCCTGTAGAAGACAGCATGGAAGGGATTTTCGATTCGCTTAGAAATGCCGCAATTATTCATAAATCCGGAGGGGGCACCGGTTTTTCCTTTTCCCGGCTCCGCCCGAAAGACAGTCGGGTTGGAACCACCGGCGGTATTGCTTCCGGTCCGGTTTCGTTTATGAAAATCTTTAACACGGCCACCGAGCAGGTTAAGCAGGGAGGGACACGCAGGGGCGCCAATATGGCGATTCTAAGGGTCGATCATCCGGATATCATGGAGTTCATTTACAGTAAAAAAAATAACAGTGAACTCAACAATTTTAATATTTCCGTCGGTGTTACGAACGCATTTATGGAAGCTGTAAAAGTCGGAAGCGACTACGATCTCATCAATCCTCACGACGGGGAAAAGGAGACAACATTGAATGCGGCCGAGGTCTATCAAGCGCTTGTGAATCAGGCCTGGGAAAACGGGGACCCCGGCATCGTCTTTCTGGACCGGCTCAACAGGGATAATCCAACACCTGCTCTTGGAGACATCGAAAGTACCAATCCTTGCGGAGAACAGCCCCTGCTTCCCATGGAATCTTGTAATCTCGGATCGATCAATCTCGCCAAGTTCGTCGCTTATGATGCCGAAACGCCGATCATCGACTATCAGGCATTAAAAGATATGGTTTGGTGGAGTGTCCGATTTCTGGACAACACCATTGATATGTCGAAATTTCCCCTTCCTGAGATTGAAGAAATGGTCCACGGGAATCGTAAAATCGGTCTCGGCGTTATGGGGTTCGCCGATCTACTCTATCAACTTAAAGTTCCGTACGGTTCGGATAAAGGGCTTGAAATTGCTGAACAAGTGATGGGTTTCATCCAGAAAGAATCCCATGCCGCTTCAAAGTATTTGGCTGATGAAAGAGGCGTGTTCCCGAATTTTGACAAAAGCATTTTTAAAGACAAAACAGGGTGTACGTATCGAAATGCCGCGACCACAACCATTGCACCCACAGGTACGTTAAGTATCATTGCGGACTGTTCCAGCGGTGTCGAGCCGTTATTCGCGTTGAGCTTTGTCAGAAACGTCATGGATAACGACAAGCTGCTTGAAGTGAATCCATACTTTGAACAGGCTGCAAAAGAGCGTGGGTTTTACAGCACTGAATTGATGGATGCCATTGCCGTTGAAGGCGGCATACAGCATCTACAGGAAATCCCCGAAGATGTTCGGAAGGTTTTTGTTACAGCTCATGATATTTCTCCTGAATGGCATATCCGTATGCAGGCCGCTTTTCAAAAATACACGGATAACGCTGTTTCCAAAACCGTAAACCTGGCCCGTGACGCCACGGCGGAAGATGTGCAAAAAATCTATGATTTGGCTTATGAGTTGGATTGTAAAGGCGTCACCATATACCGGGACGGCAGCAAGGAAAATCAGGTGCTCTCATTTGGCGTAAAAGACAAGATTATCGGTACTTCCATTGCGACGGTGAAAAAACGACCTCAGACACTGGAGGGATTTACCACCAGAATGAAAACAGGTATGGGTCAGCTTTATGTCACTGTCACGGAATATGAAGGGCAGCCATTTGAAGTGTTTGCCACCATCGGAAAGTCAGGCAGGTCCACTACCGCCAAAACCGAAGCCATCGGGAGGCTTGTTTCGCTGGCGTTGAGATCCGGCGTAAAGGTTGAAAAAATTATCGAGCAGCTCAAAGGCATCGGTGGGGAGCACCCGGTTTTTCAGGAAGGCGGATTGGTGTTATCCATACCCGATGCCATTGCCAGAGTCCTTGAGAAAAGGTATTTGAAAGACGGTTCTTATAAGGAAAAAAGATATGGAAACAGCCTTCTTGGAGAAATCTGTCCGGAATGCGGCAATACCATCAGTTTTGAAGAGAGCTGCATGATCTGCCATTTTTGCGGCTTTACAAAATGTTCATAGATACATTATGCGTATCGATCAAAATCCTTTATTCAGAAAATCAATCAGCCCCTGGTATGACTGCGAAGCGGTTTGCATCGCAATCATTATATTCATGCTCACTGTATTCGTCTTCGGCTGTATCGGGATCTCGGTAGCACGGGAAGAGGCGCAATTTAATGGATATGTTTGGATAGCTGTACTTCTTGTCGTGATGAGCGGAGTGGTTATTCTTTCTACAATCATTCGGCTGGTAAAAAGGCATGCCCGCCGAGCGTCTTAATTGATCTTAAAGGTCTTCCATCAAGGGCTCGTCAGATCGAAACCGCTGTACATTCATCGTACGAGTTTCCCAGGATTCTTTTTCAGCAAAGAATTTTTTAAGAAAAGAATGATTGAAGGCATGCCCTGCTTTTTTGGTGACCACATGACCCAAAATCGGCATGCCCAGCAGTGAAAAGTCACCGATGCAATCGAGAATTTTATGCCTTACAAACTCATCCTGATACCGTAAACCGCCTTCATTGATGACGTCATTATCATCGATGGCGATCACATTTTCTAAGGTAACGCCACGAGCCAGACCGTATTGTTTCAGATATTCATATTCATGTAAAAAGCCAAAGGTTCTGGCTTTGGAGATGTCTTGTTCCCAAACATGGTCCGACATCTCTACAGAATATGACTGCTGATTGATCAGGGGATGATCATATTCGATGGTGCACGTGATTTTATACGTCGAGCAGGGATATATGCCGACCATTTTCCCGTCTTCAATCAGCTCAATGGGTTCTTTTACGACAATAAAATACCGTGGAGCATCCAGTTCCCGTATTCCGGCTGATTTTATCATTGAGGTAAAAGGACCGGCGCTTCCGTCCATTATCGGCATCTCGTAATTGTCAACTTCCACCAGGGCATTATCGATGGAAAGGCCGGCGAAACTGGCCATAAGGTGCTCTATGGTCGAAACGATAAACCCCTCGTAGCCAATAACCGTCGCAAGGCTTGTGTCCACGACCATATTAAAATGAGCGGATATGACAGGGCAGTTCAAAAGGTCCTTCCGGATAAACTTAATGCCATGATTCGGCGGTGCAGGTTTAATGGTTAAATTGACTTTTTTACCCGAATGAATTCCGACCCCCGCGCATTTTGCCGGTTTTGCAATGGTTTTTTGATGAAAATACATAATAACAAATTGAATTGAAAAGCAATTTGATTTTTGTTAAAGAATATGAAAACAAATACAAAAAAATAAAAGTCAAGCGATACTCTCACATAACAACTTTACTATAGCTGATGGTTTTTATTTTTCAAGTATTATTTCTTCATTTAATCGATACCATAAAGATCTTATCCCCTCACCTGCTGCACATGCTATGATCTTGAGAAAGGAGGGAACGTGCTTTCAAAGGTATTAAGCAGCGCCGTTATCGGCATAGATGCGTTTCTGGTTGAAGTGGAAGTTGACATCACGTCAGGGCTCCCGACTTTCACGACCGTCGGCCTTCCCGAGGCATCCGTAAAAGAGAGCAAAGAACGGGTTAAGTCCGCAATCAACAACTCAGGATATATTTTTCCTGATGACAGAATCACCGTCAACCTCGCTCCCGCACATATTAAAAAGGAAGGGACCGGTTTTGATCTTCCCATCGCGCTGGGCATACTGACGGCCACTCAAATCATTCCGGAGCACATCATATCCAGATATCTTGTGTTGGGGGAGCTGTCATTGGATGGTCGCATTAAGCCGGTGAAGGGTTCACTGCCCATGGCCCTTGCAGCAAAAAATGCCGGATATGAAGGTATCATTGTACCTTATGACAATGGCCGCGAAGCATCGGTTGTGGAGGAAATAATCGTTCTGCCGGCAAAAACACTGTCTCAATTGGTGGGTTTTTTCCGGGGATATGCAAAAATAAAACCCGAAAAAACCAACATTTCGGAGTTATTCGATAACCATAAAGATCATGAAGTCGATTTTTCTGAAGTGAAAGGACAAGAGCATGTCAAGCGATCTTTGGAGGTCGCGGCATCAGGGGGGCACAACCTCATTATGTTATAGCTTGTATACCCAAAATTATTGTGCTATACTCTCCTAAACAAATAGAGACTGAGGGGGGATATAGAATACAATGAATACAAAAGCAAGGGCATATAGCTATCTCAGGTTTTCCTCACCAGAACAAATCAAAGGCGACAGTTTCAGACGTCAGATTGCCTTGAGTCGTAGATATGCTGAACAGAATAACCTTGATCTTGATGAATCTTTAACATTTCGAGATCTTGGGATATCTGCTTTCCGAGGCAAAAATATCAAAGAAGGTGCATTAGGCGCTTTTATCGAGGCTTATGATAAGGGAATTGTTCCTAAGGGCTCATATCTATTAGTTGAGAGCCTTGACCGCCTTAGTCGAGATAAGGTTACCGAAGCCCACCACCACTTCTCATCAATACTTAAACGTGGTGTCAACATAGTCACCCTTCAAGACGGCAAAGTATACACTGAAGATTCCGTAAATAATAACTTTTCTGATCTCTTGATTTCTCTCGCAACAATGTTCAGGGCGCATGAAGAATCTCAAATAAAAAGTAAACGTCTTAAAGATGCATGGAAAAATAAGAGATTGCAGGCTCAGGAAGGAGGGAAAAAGTTGACAAGTAAGGCTCCAGCTTGGCTTCAGCTCGACAAAGAGATCGGAGAGTTTAACATAATTGAGGAAAGAGCGAAGATAATTCAGCGAATTTTTATGATGAACTTGGATGGTATAGGTAAGCGCACAATAGCAGCTCAATTTAACCAAGAGAAGGTTCGTGTCTTTGGTAGAGCAAAGGGTTGGCAATCATCCTATATTCAGAAGATCTTAGAAAATGAAGCTGTTATAGGTCGTTATCAGCCAATGAAGACTGTACATATTGATGGTAAAAAGAAACGTATTCCAGATGGAGCCATTATTGATGACTATTTCCCTTCTGTGGTTAAACTTGAAGACTTCCTCAGAGCGAGGAATATGCGGAAACTGAGAAAAATTGAAGGTGGTAGAAAGGGAAAGAAATTCAGCAATTTGTTTACTAAAATAGCTCAATGTGGCGTTTGTGGTGGAGCTATGCACTACATCAATAAAGGAAACGGATGGGATTATCTTGTGTGCTCAAATGCTCGTAGAAAAGTTAATAAATGCAAATCGTTTTCGTGGAAATACATTCCAGTTCAAGCTTCTGTTCTTTTGAGCTTAAATGAGATTGACTTCAGAGAGTTGTACCCAACTTTGTATAAAACGAGCCAGACAGTTTTTAGGGAGACCGAAGATAAGCATCTTGTAAAAGTTGAGGAGTTACGCAGAACAGAGGAGACCTTAG
Organism: uncultured delta proteobacterium; assembly: GCA_963778575.1. Classification (GTDB taxonomy): domain Bacteria; phylum Desulfobacterota; class Desulfobacteria; order Desulfobacterales; family UBA11574; genus UBA11574. The sequence goes on from CAVZUV010000021.1 coordinate 50,930, forward strand.
ATAACGTAATGAATTTACTTTTAGAATATCCTAACTCACCAAATCTTAAAAAGAAATTCGAAAAGCTTGAGCAAGAACAAGGAGATCTGAAGCAAGAAATAATCGAGCTTGAGCATTTGCTCTCCGAACAAAAAGAAAACATATCATCGCACAATTACACTGAGGGTATAGATGAGGCTTATGATAAAATGATTGAAGCTGAAGAACGTGGAGACGAACAGGAACTTTACCATCAGCGAAGCCGACTTCATCAACTCTTAAAGCTTCACATAGAATCAATCAAACTGATTCCGCATCCCGAAATTAAATTTACGCTTCCTTCTGGTTTAAAAGTTCCAATCCATGGCGTAATTGAGGTTCACTTCAAAATGATTGATAGTCACTTCAGACGTATTTATCTTGAAAAGGGGCAAAAGAACGCACATGGTTGCAAGGTAGTAAATGGTCAAGAGGATCATCAGACCTCTATCATTGATATTTGCTGGCCACCAGAGGGCGTTATCATGACGGGCTCATTTTTGGAGCCATATATATTGGGTTATAAAAGTTAGAATCATTATTCTACATATAAAACTGGAACAGCAAACTGAGATCTTATCCTTCTTGAAGTCTCAATCCCGTCAATCTTTGCATACAGATTCAGATCAACCACAACAACATCAGGATTTGTCTTTTCAATTTCAGATATCATTCCCTGTATAGTCTGAATATATGATTCCACCTCGACGTGATCGTCAATATACCTACACCTTATGTTTTGATTATATCCCTCATCAAAGAAAATAGCCTTTAATCCTGACATGATATTGAAGCCCCCCATTTACGTATTAGACAGCTCTAATCCAATATTCATGCCAGAAAGGTTAGCCAATAAGTTAATGATTGTTATGATGTATTAATTCGAGAGGTTAAAAACAGAGTGTTTATTTATGAAAGGCCATGATCTGTCTAAAGAAACATTTATCTGCACATTTTTGAGGGCATGATGCACAAAATAATGTGCACTTTAAGACCACGATTTTCCTCTTACAGCGAGCATAGATGATTTCTGAAAGTCCTCCTCCAAGATTTTACCCTTGACATATAAAAAACACTGTATCATATCTGAAATATTAACAAATTGATATATCGATGGGTGATCTGCATCCCCCACTACGTATTAGTTATTAACCAAATCTGTTTATGAAAGAATAAAAAATGTATGTCAGACCACACGACTATATTCTCCCATTAGCTGTCGGCAATAAAATTAATGAGAATACAATCGATGAATTACATCGATATGCTGGTATGGCCTTTTATATTAGTAGTGAAGGTCTAATTGCCACTTGTGCACATATTGTTGAAAGTCTTAAAGGTAAAGAAATCTTGGTTGCAAAGGATTTTAACGTAAACAAGTTTTTTGAAGTCAAGGAAATTAGGTGCCACAATAAAATGGATTTCGCAATAGGCCGGATTGATGTGAACAACAATCGTTTTTTTCAACCGATCAATGTCAATTTAACACCATTAATAATGGGGATGAATGTACAAACTTTTGGTTATGTGACATACGGGAAAAAAGGTGTAGATTTGAGTTTAAAATACCGTTATTTCAGAGGCTATATTTCATTTATGGGCGATAAGCCAGACCCAAAATTAAAAATTAGAACCTTATGCGAACTTAGTTTTCCTGCCCTATCTGGTTATAGTGGAGCACCATTAATTTTAGATAATTCTAAGAGATTAGTTGGTATGATTATAGGCAATATGCAATCAAGTATTGAAGAGTTTTCTTTCACTGAAATAGAAGAGTCTGGTCGAGAATATAGTGAAAAAGTTTATAGAACCGTTGAATTTGCTTTAGCACACACAACAGATGATATTTTGGTTTTTTTGAATGATCTAAATGTAAGGGGATTTCATTAACCAAAGGCAACTCGGAGTTGTGATATCCTTACTTAAGAATAGTGGAGTAGCAGTTCATAGCGATTTGAAAGAAAGCGAAATCATTTCTGAAAGCCCTCTCTCAAGATTTCTCCTTGACTTATGAAACACGCTGTATGATATCCAAAATATTAACAAATTAGAACAGGGAAAAACTATGATGAAAATATTAATGTTGATTTTTGCTTTCGCAATTTTCTCTGTGTTTCCTGCTACTGAAATAATAGCGGGTTGTGGATCAATAGCACCATATCCTCATGTAGCAAAAAAAATGGAGTATATGAAAGTCGTTCAAATGATTTATGGGAGCTTGCTCAAGATTGGTATTATTATAGATGGAAAATCCTTGAGCAGACCCGCAAAAATAATATAGATGGAGCTAACGAAGCAAGAGATAGATTTCAGCAAATCAATGATTGGTTGGAACAATATCCAGAAGATCATGTCCAAAAAGCCTTGGATAAAGCTGGCTCTTGTTCTGATTACAATTGATCGGAGACTCAAACTCATTTTCAGGTATCAAGGAAAACACCGGATGCCAGCTTCAATGTGATCTCAAAGCCAGCATAAATGATTTCTCAATCCCCCCCTCCAAGATTTCTCCTTGACTTATCAAACACACTGTATGATATCTGAAATATTCATAATTCAGAGGTGTTGGAAAGATGTATTTTATTTACAAGTGATATGGAGGTGAGTCGATGAAATGGAGAATCTTTACCGCTATCTTGTTAATGTCTTTCCTAACAATCTCCTGTGCAGTTGCACCAAGCCAAAAAGATATTCAAAATGCTAATTATCAAAGTCCTACATCGATAATTCCAGAAAATTCAGTTTCTTCGGTTCCAAAAGAAACTAACATTAACAAGGAAGCTCAATCTATAAGATTGCATGATTATGAAAAGGTTATTTTAAAACATGGCGATAAAGGAAGGTATGTAAAAAATCTACAGAGTCTTCTAAATTCACATGGCTTCAAATGCAATATAAGTGGCACTTTTGATAGTGAAACGACGGTAAAAGTTAAGGCTTTTCAGGTACAAAGCAACATACAAGCTGACGGTATTGTTGGTAAAAAAACATGGAAAGCTTTACGTGTTTCCAATAAACCAGTGATTGAGACCGAAAATGTGAACCAATCAAAGCATATTGCAAACCAATTAGATCACTTGAAATCATTTTTATCCCGCTATTGTAAAACATATGAAAACAAAAATCTTAACAAATTTACTACCTTTTTCGCTCCTGATGCTACCGAAAACAACAAGACTTTTCATGAACTTTTACCAAGATATCGCCGAAACTTTGAAATGATAGAATCACTTGATTACCGAATTGAATTAGACCCACATTCTGTAGTGGACGAAGCAGGTAAAACTACAGTTAAAGGAAAATATATCATACGATTTTTGCACAATGGGGAATTAAAAGAAGACATTGGCAATATTTCAATGGAACTGATCGAAAGTGGGGATTCATATCTAATAAAAAAGCTTAATTATACTTCCCCATCAGGGGAGAAGTAGACAAGGGGTTAATGATTGTTATTACATATTAATACAGAGGGTTAAAAATAGGGTGTTTATTAATGAAAAGTTGTGATTCATCTTCCGAAACATTTATTTGCACATTTTTCAGGGCACGATGCACAAAATTTTGTGCACATTGAGACCACGATTTTCCTTTTACAGCGAGCATAGATGATTTCTCAAAGCCCTCTCATAAGATTTCCCCTTGACTTATCAAACACACACTGTATTTATTATATATATAAATATTAAAATATTACAAGAACTACTTCGGTTGGCTTATGGAAAATAAAACCTTTAATGAATGGAAGCTATTTTTACGTCAGCGCATATACATTTTGATATTTATTGTTGCGGGTATGTTTTTATCATTATTATCAAACCAGCTAATTATTATATATTTAAATAAATCGTATCATTATTATGGCTATTTCTTTTTTCCAATTTATATCGCCCTGTTTTATGCTATTGCAATTGCTACCTCAAAAGCTTCGAGCTTTCCAGACCTCATCAATGCCAAAAATAGCTCTTCAGGGGATAGGTTAAATAATGCTGTATCGATTATTTATGCAAAATATTTACGGAAAAAGTATTTGAAGATATCATTTTCTTTGATATTTATAGCCGTTACAATTGAATTATATTTTATCTTCTTAGAATTAAGCTTAATTAAGCATATATTTAATTTGGCATTAATTGTTTGTTCATTACTTCTTTTATTTAGACTTCAAATAGTTACTTCTCGAATACAAAAAGGAATATTTGGGACGAACAAAAACGAAGCAAGGGAACTTATCTTATTTATCATTAATAATGCTGATGAAATAGACTTTACCAATGACGACGGCAGACCGAAACGCGCATTCTTGCCTGAGAAACTTATTTCCGAATATGGCCAATTACCGAATGGGTCGGGTGTGTTATCATGACAAATTTTGAAGAAAAAATTGGTCGTCTGGTAATGAGAATAATCGATGTGTTGCTGTTAAAGAATCCAGAGAGAACGGTCTTAGGTGTTGCAATAGGCTCAGTTTTAGCTTTTTGTTCAAAACTGTTCACACCTGTTTTAAAAACAATTGAATTTATAGATATTGAAAAGGCACCAATTTGGGGATGGATACCTATTGGTATCATAATCACTTATTTTCCCATAATTTTGTGGAAATTCATCCACAAACCAAAAGTAAATGATGATATTGATGAATTATTACGGCTTATAGAACAAGGAAATTTCTCCGAGGCGGAAAAAAGATTAATATACCGTAACTTAATTCGTCAATGTATTGCGAATGTTACCTTAAAAAAAGGATTCTCAACCGAAGTTGAGAACTTGAGTAAAGACTTATCTACGTAAATTAGAAGGGATACCCACGGTTAACTATTAGCACTTTGAATCAAAGCCTTTTTGGCTACAGCATAACCAAGTCGAAAAACTGCTTTCTGATAAAATCGAATTTTATTACTTAGGTATATCTCAATAATCTTATTAAGTTCATCAAGAAAGTCCACTGCTGTTAACAACCTTTGCTGCATAACATAATCATAAGATTTATGGTATTCATGCAAATGAAATTTGTGGGCGGATGTGATGACGATAAATGTGTTCGTTTGCTCGTAAAGTACCTTGGCAACGCCAAAACCGTCTTTTGCCACATCGGATGTTGTTACGTTTTTAATATCCAGAATAATGATGTCTGGTGGTGATTTCAGCAGATTACTTAGAAGAACCTTGTCGATCTTATGATACCGTTCTACATGCTTGAAACCCGCATCCGATGCCAGCTGAAGCATTTGTGGGTTGAAGTTGCCTGCCTCATCATCAATAATACAAATCCGAAGTTTTCCCAATTTCATTAGAAGCTTGCCTGCCGAGAGCTGTGGTTTGTTTTTCATAACATTTGCCTAACTAATGATCTCAATTGGAATGCCGCTTAAGATAAAGCGCTGCTCGGCATTGTTGCTATCTATAAGATGCTCTTCATGTGTAAAGGCCAAACGACAAGGAATGTCTTGGCTAAGGTTGTTATAATGATCAACAAGAATCAACCCCCAAAATAGACCATAACCGAATCCCTCAGATCCTTCATCTGCCTGACTGCCTTTTGCAAAGATATCAAATTCTTCTGGTAGCTTACGAGATTGATTGATAAAAGTCACATCAAGGGATTCTTGGTTGTGAATATTAGTCGATACATAGACTTTCGTTTTCGGTAGTGAGTATTTCCATGCATTATCCATTAGTAATGAGATAAGGTACTCAAAGATGTCAACATGCTTCGATATGTAAAGGTTCGTATCGAATCCTAATTCAAGGCTCAAATCTTTCGAACGACGTTCATTCCTTATTATAGAATGTATTGCAAAGTACTTCTGGATGATGTCAGATAGACAACGTTTCTCACTTTCCTGAAATCCAGAAGTGGCTGAATGAAATTGATTGACACCTGCAAGCATCTGGACGAAATGATCGATTGCAATGCTCAATCCAACGATCCTGCTGGCTGGATTTTCTAAATCAATATGTTTGGTTGTCAGGTTTATATCTAACTGGTTGGCTTCACCTATGATGGCTTGCAGCATTTTGTGCATTTCATGTCTTAGGTTTTTTGATATCATCATTAACGGAACAAGGGTCTTTTTATAAAGGATATTGCCTTCATAGTTGCAATAGGCAATGCCATAATCGCAGACATCCAGCTCCCCAACCAAGCACTGCTTGCAAGATTTTTTAGCACACTTTAAACAGATAACTGGCTGTGTCATGATGAAAACCTTATCTAAATATGACCTTAACGTTTATACAGATTAATACAATAAGCAAAGCTCGACTTTGTGCTTGGCGGAGAAGGGGCTTGCTTATAGATGCGAACTCTTATGTTGAAAAGATCGTATTCCAATATGATAAAATGAGAGCGAACGTAATTAACAATTTTTTAGCACAATAAAGAGACGCCTATTGAATATGTGGCTGGTTTAATATGGAAGAAAATGATAATGATGTCAAGAGCTTTTGGAAGGATTAAAAAAGATCAGGTTATATCAGTATTTAACTCCTTTCCCATTGCCGAAAGATGCTGACGTTTTTTTTAACTCCATCTTTTCTATAGTCCGACTAATATTCACCAACATCGTGCCTATTCCCTTTCTGGTAGTGACCATACATTATAGGGACCCCCAAGGTGGTGGGTCAATTTTGGACGCCGATTCCGGCTAAAAGTGGGTCATTATTGCATGCCGATTTGCATAGATGATTTCTCAAAGCCCTCACCCATGATTTTCCCTTGACTTATCAAACACACTGTATGATATCTGAAATATTAATAATTTAGGATAATTGTTAGCCGTCACAAACTGAGAGCGAATTTTCATGACTGAAACGATACAATTAAGATATATCAAGGGCATAATATCCAAAGACAGTCTTGAATTACTCCGATCTCAACTTGGGAATCATGGTATTGGGTTAGAGTGGCATGACATATCAGATGTACCACAAGCAAGCGTTGAAGAACTTATTGCACCTATAATCTTGTATCTGTCTTCAGATATCGTCCAAGCTTATCTATTAGGACTTGCAACAAGCGCCTCGTACGATGTAATTAAATCAACCGTTCGTACTATCTTGCGACATATCTCTGGAAAAAAAATTCACAAAATTACTTCGACTGATACTGAAGAAGTTGATGCCAATTTCGATTTAGATATAAACATCTCGGGAAAAACGAGAGTAAAGTTCAAACTTAAGGGCAATATTCCAGATAGTTTGCAAGAAAAATGTATAGACAAAGCCTTTCAACTGCTTGAATCAAAAAGTTTCCCAGAAATTCATTCAGGATATATTTGCCGTTATGATGTAGATAGAGAACAATGGGAAATACTTGAGGATCTTAAATTTATCAGAAAATATGTAATGCCCAAGAAGGGCTAACAAATCTTTTGATTATCAACCGGATCTGAATTTTATTTAATATACCATTAAGATGACTATATTTTGGACTATTTTCGCAGGTTTTATGACTTTCGTATTAGGACAGATTTTCGTCCGTTTGGTCATCGAACCCGTTCACGAATTCAAGAAAACTATAGCCGATATTGCATTAGCAATAATCAACCATGCACATATTTATTGTAATCCTGGTACCCACGGAAAGGAAATAGAAGATGACGTTTCGAAAGACCTCAGAAAACTGTCATCTCGTCTTAATGCTCAACTGTATCTTGTTCCAAAATATGATTGGACAAAACGTTTATTTGGTTTACCTTCTAAAATGAACGTCTCTCAGGCAATGCGTAATTTAATTGGGCTTTCAAATAGCGTTTACAAGCCAGAACTCGGAATGAAGAACGCTATAAAGTCGGATGACATCTGTGATTTACTTGGAATATTCATGTCAGAAGAAGATAGGGCTTCCCGTAAAGTCAACTCAAAGTTGTAATACTCTACTCTAAGTGATCTCAGAGCCAACTTTAACGATTTCTCACAGAAGCCTTTAAGCTTCCTTATAGCCCTCTCCTTGGAATAACAAGGTTTTTCCTTGACTTAGCAAACACACAGTATCATATCTGAAATATTAATGAATTAGAATGGATATCGTAAAAGGGGCATAAATGCCGAAACTCGATAAAGCTTCCACTTTAGAAAAGATATCCGGTAATTTAGTTACTGAAGGAACTTTAACAGTTATTGGATCTCTAGCGGGGTTTCCTTTGGCTCCCCTTCTTCCTGTATTATCAAACTCGCTTGCCAATCAACGTCATAAACAGAGGGTTGAAAATGAGTTACACGAAATAAACGAAGCACTTAAAAAGCATTCAGACAAATTAAAACATTTAACCGATTCACAATTTAAAATCATCAACGAAGTTGTGTTAACAATTCTCCAAACGACAGAAGATGAAAAAATAAAATATCTAAAGGATGCTGTTGAATCAAATGTTGAGAGTGAAAAAATACCAATATCTTATGCCACCCAAGTCGCTCGAATTCTTCGTGATATTTCAGCTGATGAGCTGCGGTTTTTAATTCAAAATTCTCATTTTTCCAGAATTGTATTCGACCAAGACCCATTGAATGACAATGAACTCAGCATTCCAAAAAACTCTCATCAAGGCTCGCTGGTCAGCGGATTGATATCAATGGGACTTCTTGTTTCGGCAACATCTGCATGGGATGACATAGGAAGGTATGTGTTTTCGCCTATTGTTTCAAAAGTCCTAAATGCAATTAGTGCATAGTAAACTGCTGTAAAAGGGTAAATTGACAGAGGAGAGGCGCATATGAATATGAAAGCAAAAATTCTATCTTTAGTAGCAACCGCTATATTTTTATCAGGATGTGGTGGGTTTGTTAAGTCAAAAGTGGCTGTCTTTCAGCGTCTTCCGGAAAACCCAACTCCAACAAATTATGCCTTCGTACCACTCAAAGGTCAGGAAAATAATCTTGAATACATGACATACCAAGATCTTATCCGAAAACAGTTGAGCAAATATCAATATAGAGAAGTTACTCCACAAGAAACTCCCGATGTCATAATCGCCTTTAAATATGGAATAGATAACGGGAAAGAAAAGTTGGGTTCTGTTCCTATTTTCGGTCGAACAGGTGTCTCTTCGTCAACAACATATGGCACATTTAATACTTATGGGAACTCTGGAACTTACTCGGGCACCACATTTTACACACCATCATATGGCATAATAGGTTCATCTGCAGTATCAAGAACCGTATATAGTCGTGCGCTATGGCTATATATTGTTGATGCCAAGAGCGTTGGGACTGAAAAACTTAATGTTCTGTATGAAGGCAGTGTAAAAAGTGCAGGAAGATCTTCGCAACTATCGGAAGTGATGCCAGCAATGATAAAAGCCTTATTCAAAAAGTTCCCTGGAAAAAACGGTGAAACGTGGACAGAAACTAACACAGTTAAGTGAACGAAGATTTCTTGTTTAAACACCGGATGCCAGCTTTAACATGATCTCAAAGCCAGCATAGATGATTTCTCAAAGCCCTCTTCTAAGATTTCCCCTTGACTTAAAAATCACACCATATCATATCTTATCTCGTACAATAATTGTGCGATTTTTAATCTGATTTAGAACCCCATCATTGTTTGAGAATTTTTTCGAAACCCATTGGCTATGACAAAAAAAAAGCCTCCTCAAAAAGATCTACAACTAAGCATAAAAAATTTTCTAATTGAGCCACAACTTCGGCTGCAACGTCAGATGGATAAGGCCTTTTTAGAACCTCAGCGTCGTTTGCAACAGCAGATGGAGAAGGTTATTTTGGAGCCGCAGCGTCGCCTCCAAAAACAGTTAGAAAAGATTTTAATTGAGCCACAGCGCCATTTACAAAAGCAAATGGACAAAATCCTGCGCGAACCTCAAGAGCGGCTGCAACGCCAGATGGAAAAGGGCTTCTCAGAACCTCAGCGTCGTTTGCAACAGCAGGTGGCGAAGGTTGTTTTGGAGCCGCAGCGTCGTCTCCAAATCCAGTTAGAAAAGATTTTAATTGAGCCACAGCATCGCTTACAAAAGCAAATGGACAAAGTCCTGCATGAACCCTATCAGCTGTTACAAAAGCAAATTGAAAAAGTGTTAGTAAGTCCGATTCCAGTCCCTCAAACTAAGTTTGAAGATGCCATAGCGAAAATTCTCAGCGGAGTCTTCCAAGAGCATATTAATGTGGATAAGACAGGTACAATTTCGATTTCTGGCGTGACCGTTTTTCCTGAAGATATTAATCAGAGCTTAACCGAAATAGCAGAATCTGTAGAAAAGATTTTAAGTTTAGATGAAATCGTTGGATATCTCATTAAGACTCTAAAAAAGTTAAAAAAACCAATAGCGACTATCCTAATTATAATAATAATTCCATTCCTGAATAACATTTTTTCAAATTTATCAACTGACTATTTTCGGGATATTTTGAACAATTTGAGACGTGTGGAAAAGCGTGAACAAATAAAAGAAATACGTAAAGAGGCCGTTCAAGAGTTCGAGGTTGAATTTTTATCAGAATATAGATTTATATCGGCCAACATATTGAATGTTAGAGAGCGGAGTTCAAGCAAATCCAACGTTATTGGTAAATTATATTTCGGTCAGGTTGTAAAGCTTGTTAAGAAGGGTAGAAAATGGTCGTATATACAGTACATTGATGAAGGGACTGGAAATGAAGTGATTGGGTGGGTCTTTAATCGATATTTAAATAAGTTTACTAAATAGAAATCTAACCAGAGTATGAACCTTGACTGTAATTTCGATTTTTTTTCATCCCAATTGGTATCACCATAGTTCTTTCATGAAGCAATAGGGAGCATCTCAAGACAAGCAAATGGTTGAATCTCTCTTGAGCCAATCATAATTTAAAAACGGTCTTAATTAGGATGTTCTTTACTTGAAAATAATGAATTATAACATGTAGAATACAAAAGTTGTATTACGATTTCTTAAAACACTTAAAGACAACCTATGTTAGGAAAGACTCCGTAATTCATTGGATTATGAGGCTTATCCCTATTAATTTCCGAGTAAAATAGAAAAATGACCATTGCTGAACTTCACGGAAAGCTTTCATCCACTCGACCCGCCAGCATTAATGATCGCCTTGAAGATTTGTTGACTTCAGATGTATTTGGGACAATGAAATATGCTGGTTGGGAAAATGGATTTCTTAACTGGATACAACAATCTATTCCTGCATCTGTAACCCCCCCCCCCACTGCCAATAGAACATTATCTAAGTAAGGAAAAATTGTTGGATATAGATTACTGCTTTTGGCCAAAACTAAAAAATATGCGAGAGCTTGATGTTGGCTTATTGTTAAATTTTAATGATGAGAAATACCTATTCATTGGTATTGAAGCGAAATATTTTTCAGGAACGAGCGATTGGGAAAATGTATCAGATGCTGTTGTTACTAAACTAACGGGAAACCAAATAGCAGACCATGTTCAGGGAATAAACGAAATGTCTGCTGATGAAATCTTAAAATTGTTTGGACGATCATTGGATTCTGGCATAATGTCCGATAAATTTGGAATTTATCGTATTTACATTTTTTTAACTGCGCATATGGTATTTCCGATTAGCGATTTTGAATATGCCGACAAGCATTTAGATGGATACTGGTCGACACCGTCATACTGGTTATCATGGAACTTTCTGCCCGCTTGCCTGAAGCCATATCAAGACCAATTAGATAAGCGCACAAACTATTTAATATCAGATCTATATAATCTCATAAAACGTAAAGAACTAATTCCTTTTGACGGATTCAAAATGGCACCATGGTTTACAAATGCTATTGCACCTAACTTTTGGTTTGAAAACTGGTTCTTGCAACAAGAGATTAATATTTCCACCTATAAATCCTTCTTGAAAAATTATCGCTTTCAGATATTACCAATTACTGATTTACCAAGAGGATCTTTTTGGAAAGAGGTGACTAAATGAATGAATTGGGGCAAAGCGTCTGTAGAGCAATCGACTTTTTGGATGAGTTCTTTAAAGATGTTTCAAAGCTTTTAACAAATATCGAGCAGTCAATGGCCAGTAGTAAATTGTTACCATATGGTGATGCAGCAACATTTTGGTACCATTCAAGAGCTTATTATTCACCACACCAGTGGCTTCCGAGATACTTTGCAAGAATTTATGTTTCAAAAGACCCATCTGATTCTAAGCCAGACAAAAAATCTAAATTGTTTGCTTTTTTTAATGCCTGCCTAAAGCCGATCAATTTCGACCAACCCATTGCTGTTTGGGGTATAGGTCAGCAGGCTGAGAAAAAAGATATATGGCATGTTCTCGACTCTCTTGGCCTATTTAATGTCAACAATCCCATCCTGAATTTTGTTTCGGAAATTCAAGATGAAAAATGGCAAGAATTAAAAAATGTACCTGTAGCTTTATCAGATTTCAAATTTCGTTCAAATTATCTGATAGAATTGAATAATTCTCATACGGCAAAGGAAAAAGTGATTGATCCATTGTTGGAGGAACTTAAAATATTCACTGCCTAATGGCCAACTTGAAGTTGAACGAATGTCAGAAAAGATTGTTTTACAGATTGAAGCGATATACAGAAAAGCAGGAGCCGATAGTCTCAGCCTTTAAAATAATTTCTAATCACCAATTTTATAACTATCGGTACCGATGACTGTTGAGACTGACGACTTTTAATATTTAAATAGTTATCTGCCTTGTTGTATTCTTGCCTGTAAAGGTCAAGACAATTAATTACATCTTATCTATAACCCATCAACATTTAATTCCTTCCCCATTGCCGAAAGACGCTGACGTTCTGTTAACTTCATTTTTTCTATTGTCCGACTAATATTCACCAGCAGTGGGCCGATTCCCCTTTGGATAGTGACCACACATTATAGGGACCCCAAGGGGGGTGGGTCAATTTTGGACGCCGATTCCGGTTAAAGGTGGGTCATTATTGCATGCCGATTTGCATATCGATCACTATTCAATATGCTTCATCTTGCTTTGTCAAATATTACAAGTCTCAGTAAATTAGGTAATGCCTTTTCAATCAGAAATAATTTGCGTTTAAATTGAGTGTTTCACTATCTTTATAATCATCGGATTTGTGTAGCGAATTATTTCTATTAAGTTCTTCTTATAACCAACCGATATTTCGGTATAAGGTAAAATATAAGCAGATAGAAAATTAATAGCCATTTTTCAGCTAAATTTAATTATCTAAAATGACAATTCGATTACCAAAACCAAATGTATTTGACGATATATTGCGGCTCTTAGGCAAGAGGCGCGCAGTGTACATACCTCCAAACGTCCATAAAAAGTTTGGTCCGTATTCGATTATTGTTGGAAAGAAAGAATCATTTTTCAAGGCCCTTGTAAGCTCAAATGAAAGGAAATTGCCTGATGGATGTGTGTTTCTCGACAACATTACTAACTTATTGGAATCAGATCAATTTAAATTATAATTAATCAATTACTTTTTTAAGTTCGTTGGCGTTATCGAATAATATGATCAAGAAGATCAAATATGGGTGTTCAGTGGTGGGATAAGAAAAGATATTCACTGTCGTCATAAAAAGTTAGGAGATTAAAAATTGCAAAATTTAAAGATCTGGGGGTTTCTTTTGATATTCATTTCCATTGCTATAGTGGTTGGATGCGAAAAAGCTAATGATATTGCAAAAAGCACAAAAGATGCCGCTACCAAGGCCCAACATTTAATAACTGCAAAGGCAGTTGAGGTTTCCGACAACGCCATGAAGGTAGCAGACAATGCTAAACACGTTGCGGTAAAACAAATAGATAAGGTTAGTGATCAAATCACGACCATAGTTAATGAGACAACAAACCAGGTTATTAGCCAAATCAAAGCATGGATATACGAAATTATGAGGCCGGTTTTTCCTTGGCTGTTTATTATTTTTTTCCTGCTGCTTTTCGTCGCTCTGAAATTTGCCATACCTTTAAGTAACTTTACGAAAATACAACTGGCAATAGCGATTGTCTCATACGCAGTTTCATTTTGGATTTTCTATAAAATCGGTCTTCTTGCTTTCGCAGTAAAGGGATCTCTTTGGTTCTTGCTTCCGATTATGATAATTTATTTAGGTTTTTGGTTAAAGGGATATGTTAGTAAACCAAAGATTTTTGGACCTAAAAAAACAGCAATGTCTGAAGCTGTGAGCCATGCTGGTTAAGGACGCATCTTTACTATAAAGTGGTTGGTCTAAAATAAGATAGTATCCAACTGTTTTGTCTGTATTACATTTTGATAAATTGGAATAAAATATATGCCTGTGAGAATTCCCAAACAAAAAGAAAAAATTAGTTGCAAGAAGTATAATTGGCATCTTGTAATAAACAGAGGAGGGACTGGTTGTGTCTCATCAGCTCATGAAATAATAAATATTTTGGAGGAGGATAGAATATAATGAAGAATGACCAAAAAGAACAAATTAAAATGCTTAAAGTTTTAGATTGGTCTTACGAAAAATGTTTAGATGGTTTACCTGGGACAGATACTGCAATAGAATTAGCAGAATCTTATTTGCGTGAGGATGGCACACTTATTGATAAAGTCAATTCTCTCATAAGATGGCAAATATCAAAAACCACTACTTCCGGATTCCTATCCGGCTTAGGTGGGCTAATGACTCTTCCTGTTGCTATCCCTGCAAATGTGGCAAGTGTTGTTTATGTTCAAATGAGAATGATTGCAGCAATAGCTCATATGGGTGGTTATGATATTAAAGATGACCAAGTAAAGGGTCTTGTATATGTTTGTTTGGCTGGCAATGAAGCAAAAGATATATTAAAAAACATAGGAATACAATTTGGAACAAGATTTTCTAAAGCGCTTCTTAAGAAATATGTTACAAGAGCAGCATTAACAAAAATTAATCAAGCGGTTGAGTTTAGATTAATAACAAAATTCGGCACTACTGGCGTTATTAATTTGGGGAAGGCAATTCCATTGATAGGAGGAGTAATCGGTGGTTCTTTTGATGGCATTACGACAAATACGATTGGGAATGTTGCTCGTGACTGCTTTATTTTACCTAAACAAACAAAAGGCATTGAATCTGAAGTTATAATTGAAGATGATATGAAAAATGCTAATACAGGTGATATTGAAAAAATAATAAATTTAGAACTTCAAAGATTCTATTCATACATAAATCTTATTAAAATTGATGGGAAAATTGCGGATGAAGAGGTCGCACTTTTAGAGAATTTTATAAATGTTTCCGATTTGTCTGATAACCAAAAAATGGAAATAATTGGAAAGATATATAGTTCATCCATGATTGATGTGGATTATAGCGTATTGAAAGAAAAACCAGATCAGGGAATTATGTTTGTAAATAATCTCGTCAGCTTATCTAAAATAGATGGACAAGTGCATCCTACAGAAAAAATGTTTATTAAAAATGTTGCGAAGCAGTTAGAAATACAAAACGAAGATATATTAGAATTGCTTAATAAATAATATCAATCAGTTCAAGGATTAGAAATAGCATTCAAAAAAGAAAAGATAATATATTGGATTCCGTATTAGACCATAACATGATCTTAAAGCCAGCATAAATGATTTCTTAAAGCCCTCACCCATGATTTCCCCTTGACATCTGAAACAGACTGTATCATATCTGAAATATTAATAAATTAGAGATATTGGCAAGTAAACACAAGTTTTGACAAGTCTGAAATTCGTGTGCTTATCTCAATATATCACAGGTCTCGTTATTCCTAACATTACAATGTGTTCATACTATGTAAATTATAAATTTGTGCTCATCTGAATCTCAATTTCACACATAGCGTTAGCAGTTACTAATTCGCTCATGTCATGCCATCTCATCTTGCAATCGATTATTAAATTTTGAGAAGTCGAATTGTGTTGATATAAGCACGCTAAGCTTCCACGTTTAAAATACAATAGATCCCCGCACGCAAAGCAGTTGATTTTAGATAGTTAAAAAGGGGTAATAAAATGACTGAGGATTGCAGGCTGTTGCAACGTCAAATCAAACACCTTCATAGAAAGGTTGAATTTTTGCAAAATAGTGCGATCAAATATCGAAAGCTGCAGGCCGAAATTAGTGACATTAGAAACTTTCTTGATAAGGTGAGAATATTTATGCTGCGGCTATCGCAAGGACATTTCCCTTTTGACATAATGGCTGAACATTTAGGGAATAAAGTGGAACTAAAAGAACTCCGCACGCTTTATGATGGAATACTCAATCAACCAAGACATCTAAGTAGGAGAGCACTGATAATCATATTTCATTTATATGGAATCGGTGACAAAACCATTATGGATTTTTTATACATCTCCAGAAACGCAGTGAAAAGGCATAAAAAAAAATTCTATGACGGTGGAGTTGATAAACTTTTTGATAATCGCAAAAAATCTACCAAAATTTTGGATGACCCCAAAATAAAAGAAACCCTAATTTCTCTTCTACATTCACCACCTAAAGAGTTTGGCTATAACCGGACATCTTGGACACTCAAGTTGCTAAGACAAGAATTGGGAAATAAAGGCTACCATATTTGCAGAAATAATGTTTCTCTGATTGTTAAGAATTCCGGGTACAGATTTTGGAAAGCCAAAGAAGTACTAACGAGCAATGATCCAAAATATAGAGAGAAGGTTGACGCTATTAAAGCAATATTGTCAAATCTTAAATCTTCGGAAAGATTCTTTTCTATAGATGAATTTGGTCCTTTTGCGGTAAAAGAAAGGGGTGGCCGAAGATTGGTTCGCCAAGGTAAGTATCCGACTGTTCCTCAATTTCAAAAGAGTAAGGGATCACTTATTGTTACCGCTGCGCTTGAATTGTCTACTAATCAGATCATACATTTTTACTCACCCCGAAAAAACAGCGATGAAATAATCAAGATGTTAAATATACTCATTAGGAAATACTCTGGCTGTAACACAATTTACCTATCTTGGGACCATGCATCATGGCACTCTTCAAAGGTTCTCTTTTCGGAAATTGACAATGTGAATGAGCCGGCCTTTCGAAAACAATCGAATATACCAACTGTAAAATTGGCTCCGCTTCCAGCGAGGGCACAATTTCTTAATGTAATCGAATCAGTTTTCAGTGGAATGGCAGCCGCAATAATTCAGAATAGCGATTATGAATCTGTCACGGATGCTAAAGAAGCTATAGATAGATATTTCAGAGAACGGAACGAACATTTTCAGAAAAATCCAAAAAGAGCCGGAAATAAAATTTGGGGAAAAGAGATAGTTGCTCCAGTTTTCAAAGAAGGCCAAAATTGTAAAAATCGACAATGGCGATAATACTCATATTTTTAGACACATAGCTATTTTAATTAGTCGAAAATGGTTTGCACCCAATAGAAAACGTGTTTACTTTAGCCTATGGGATCAAAAACGTGGAATAAAGCTCTTGATCAACGATTTTTTCTCTTTAAGCTCATACAAGATATTGTGAAGTATGTATTTGAAATAAATTCTTTGATATCTCCAACATACATAGATTCACTTGATTCCGAGATATCTGCAATATATGACCGGAATTTTGAGCCTTAAATTTTTACAGATATCGCAATACCCGCTAAATTGTTTGTAGCCCAAATACTGGCAAGTGATCAGTAATGAATTAAATTCTTAGCTTCGGCAAAACCATAATAATACAAATTAAAAAGAAATACGGTTTCGCCTGATGGTTCAACAAAGTGTGCTAAAGGAAGGCAAGAAGCGATGACATACTGGCTCGCCTGGAAATCTGGAAATTCCGCTTTCATTGTCGCCGATGCGGCTCTCACGGTAAGTGGTATCGCACCACGACGTCCTATGAGGCCGAGTTCTGCCTTTGGGGAGCCACATGTCTATGATCCTGTCAAAGGATATAGCGTTTTTGAGGGCGTGTTGAAGATCGCCGAACTTGGTCGCGTCCTTTACGTTTTTGCTGGAACTGAATCCGTCGGGCTCTCATTTGGCCGATGCCTTCAAGACTTTCTGTCACAAGGGGTAGATCCTTATGATTCGTTTTTACGCACAATGAAATTATATGCTTACGCTGGCAGGAGTGAGCCTGTTCATTGTGCAATCGCTTACTATGACGAGAAACAGCCTCGCTTGGTCTCCGGTCAAACGGATACTGCTATAGTACAGGAGGTTGACTCAGTGATAGGTGGTGGCTGTATGCCAGATCATTATGCGCATCAACTCAGCCGCGTGCCGGCAATATTGGATCCCGGACGTATTGACGTCAGCGAGACTCTTATGGTCATTGTCGCACTTCTTCAAAGCTTTGGCGTCCACGACTTTTTGTTAAGAGGAGGCATCGGAGGTTTCTACCAGGGTATTTCGATCGGTCCAACAGGAATAACTCGTGTACCAAGTTGCGCCTATTGTCTTTATGATGGGAATGAAAATCTAAAAACCCGAGATCTTTTGGCGATCTATCATCAACCGCACATTGTTATTATCCGTAAGGCCAAAGACCCAAGATATGGCTTTATCGAAGTCCTGCATTGGGAGTCGATCGGGAAACCTGCACGGGTCACTCTCTCCGATAAAGAAGAAATCAAAATGTTGCAAACAGACTTCGTTTGTTTTGTTCGTCGAGATTGCCGCACGGTTGTTTTGTTTCAAAACAAAGACCTTCACGGGGCTCCACTCCTTAAAATTTCGAGCCAGAACCAAAAACCCACATTCACAATAGACACTTCGCTCCGTTTTACATTTCTTGAACAGAGGATTGATAATCCGATGGGAGAGGCCCAAGCATTACTAATTCGTCCATCCCGAAGCGCTCCTAATAAATATGATCTCCACACGTTGAAGCTTCCGTTGTGGAAACGACGACGGACGTTTCTCAGAAAATGGTTTTCTATAAGTGGCTGAAAAATGGATGGCCTGACTATTCTCAGCTTTGATGTAGATTAGGATCAGAAGCCCAACCGGACGCTGAACTGGACGCGCGGGAAGGGGGTAGGTATAAAATCCGAGGTTTTCTTGGCCATGCACCAGATAGCTTTTCGTTACAGATACCGCAATGTATTTTGAATCTGAAAGTGGCTTCAGGAGTTGTGATATCATCAAATAATCTACTGGCATCAAAATATGACCGCCTCATTTGGCGTATATCGAACGATCTTTTCTGGAGGCATAAGGTTATATTACCCTTCGGTAAAAGTGGCTGACCGGCCAACGTTTAGACAGCTCTCCTTTGTGAATCGACCTACAACCCATCAACATTTAATTCCTTCCCCATTACCGAAAGACGCTGGCGTTGTTTTAACTCCATCTTTTCTACACTCCGACTTATATTAACCAGCAGTGGGCCTATTCCCTTCTTCACCTGATCGCCAACTTGTCGATAGGCTTTAGGTGGGACATACTTAATGCCGTACATCTTCCCGAATCTGATGACAGCGTTACCACTCAAACTGATGAGATGTCTGTGATTCTTAATATGCCTTCTCAATTCATCCCTGTAGTCGAAATACCAGAGACCTCCGAGCCTGATTAGAAGGTCACTCGAAGAAATCTTCTGGCTATATAAATTTGCCCAATACATGGAACCTCGAATGTCAGCTCCTCGGCCTCCAGCTTCCATCAAGTTATCAAGCCATTTTTTGCCTAAAAGGATACCTTCATGGTTGGCATTATGGTTGATTAATTTCGTTGACCGCTTCAATTTCGTCCGAGTAAATATAAGGTTTCACTGCTCCAGCTTCAGGGTGACCCCAAACGTAAGCCCTCGCTCTGTGTTTTGAGCAATATTGACTTTTGCCCACTCTTTTTGTTTGGCATCCTCTCACATTGCACTGAAGCCTTTTGTTCTCATAAAGAAATTGATTCAGACTACTGTATTTCGGCATAAAAGTTCTCCTGACCTTGTTTGGAAAATG
>CAVZUV010000022.1:0-42638 GCA_963778575.1 uncultured delta proteobacterium
ATAAAACAATAAAAAGGAGATTGAAAATGACGACAAGCGACGCAACAGAAAAAAAGCCCCTCTGGTTGTTAATCGAGAAGAATATTCTTGAGCTCGATTCGCAGGACCTATCAGAGGAAAACTTTGAAGCATCGATTCAACGGATTGCGGGTAAACTTGACAACGCAGGTTATAATGTTTCGCGTCATGGGGGTCATATTCGTCAATTGAGATACGCAATGGATGACGCACGCAAGGTAGGAAGGCCCCTTATGGAGGATTTCAACACTGCGATCGCCGCACTTACACTGGAGGACTTGGCTGACCCTTATTTTGCTGTGAATAAGCTCCTCAACGACCTCGGAAAAACATGGCCGGAACTCAAATTAGCCGAGCGTAGACCAGATGTGATACGGTTTGTCGAGAAGACAAAACTTGATCTGCTCATTACCAAGGCAAAAGGCATGCCCGGCGATGAAGGTATCCGATTTCTCATTGAGGCAAAAGTAGCTCCTGAAGTGATTACTAACGCGGTGGACATTACCGGGGAGAAGTTGCAACAGGTGAACACCGACATGGAAAAGGAACGTGCAGAGAGGAAAAGAATAGCCAAGCTGCTTGAGGCAGTAGAGGGCAAGTCCAACGAAGAAAAGGTGAAGCACCTTCTTACGAACAACGTCTCCGAAAAATCGATAATCGAGATGGCAAAATTTGACCAGAGCGCGATCAATGATGTCAAACAGGCAATGGAAGCGAAATTAAAGGAAAAACAAAGGTTAGAAGAAGAGGCGGCTGCACGGAAAAAGGAAGAGGCTGCAGGACCCAAATTGGAAGAAATCCCGCCGGATGAGATGCTCGAATACATCGAGTCCATTCGCGAAATCATGGAATTTAGCGATCAGGAGAAAGAAATCAGAGTTATGTGCGAGCAGAGTTCCATCCCCAAGTGCCTTGTGGACATTGCTGTTTCGGAGCCTGACAGACTGGATGAGCTTGAGAAAGGGGCGGAGGGATAATAGATCCGGACAAGGATTCCAAACAAGATAAGATTTAAACAGTGGATTAAAATCGTGACGACAAATGCCCGTATAATCAGATCGTCCTGTCGCGGCTGTCACGGAGTATGTCAGGTTCTGGTTCATCTGGATGGAGAGAAGATAGTTCGGGTTTCAGGGGACCCTGCCAGCCCAACCAGTCGTGGATTTATTTGCCCAAAGGGTATTGCCGCACCCGAGATGCTCTATCATCCGGATCGACTCAAATTCCCCATGCGTCGAACCGGGGCGCGCGGCGAAAACAAGTGGGAGCGGATCTCCTGGAATGCTGCCCTCTCCGATATGACGGATCGATTCGACTGCATCCGCAGGGAATCCGGGACCGAGTATCTTGCCATAGCCCAAGGAACGGGAAGGCCCTACACGGAGTTTACCAGTCGTTTTGCCAACGCTTTTGGGACTCCCAACTTCGTCAATCCCGGTCACCTATGCTACCTGCCAAGAGTCATTGCAAGCGTCATTACCCTTGGCCGACTTCCCGTGAGTGATATCTACGGTTTTGGCGGAAAAAGTCCCGCCTGTATCCTCAACTGGGGATGCAACCACGTTGAAACAGGGGCAGCTGATGGCATGTGTGGATCCATGTTCAAAAGGGCTGTCAAAAAAGCGGAGAAGGTCATCGTCGTCGACCCGCGACGTATCGGTCTTGCCAAGAGAGCTGACCATTGGCTGCAGCTTCGCCCCGGCAGCGAATGTGCCTTGGCTCTGGCAATGATTAATACCATCATAGGGGAAGACCTTTACGATCATGATTTTGTGACCCACCATTCGTTTGGCTTCGACCGCTTGGCTGAACACGTTCAACCATTCACACCCGAGTGGGCCGAGCCTATAACCCGTGTTTCCTCAGAGCACATCCGCACCGCGGCCCGAACCTACGCCACAACCAAACCGGCAAGCCTTCAATGGGGCAATGGAATCGATACCAGTGTGAACGGATTTCAAACAGGAAGAGCGCTCCTCATCCTGATGGGACTTACCGGGAACATCGATGTCCCGGGCGGCGATGTCCTCTGGGTGCCTCCGCGAGGAATTAAATCCAAGTCCCCGCTCATTGACAAGAATGTTGCCGGCGAGCAGTTCCTGCCGCCCGAAAAGAAAGCGCGTATCCTGACCGGCGGCAAGTACCCTTTCGCACCCAATTGTCACCCCCCCACGTTCTGGAAATCGGTGGTCACGGGAGAAGCCTACCGGGTCCGCGGCATCTGGATCGTGGGTTCCAACCCTCTTGTCACCGGCACTCAGGGACTTATGATCGAAAAAGCACTGCGAGACCACTTGGAGTACACGGTGGTTTCGGATCTCTTTATGACACCGACGGCCCAGCTCGCCGATCTCGTCCTTCCGGCTGCGCATTGGCTGGAACAGGACGATATTGTCTACATGCACAAGATATGGTGTGTTCTTGCCCGCAAAAAGCTTGCACAGATCGGTGAAACGCGAGACGACCGGGACGTGATTTTTGATGTGGCGCACCGATTGGGTCTTCAGGAGGCCTTCCCCTGGCCGGACCGGTATGCATATCTCGACTGGCTTCTGGAAGACATGGGGATGGGCTTTGAAGAATTCAAGGAAAATGACATCCTCATGGGTGAGATGCACTATAAGAAATATGAGTCTGACGGCTTTCACACACCCTCGGGCAAGTTTGAGTTCTATTCCAACGTGATGGAACATGAAGGCCGCCCCCCTCTGCCGAATTACATTGAACCGCCCCTCTCACCAGTATCCACCCCGGAGTTAATCGCGGAATATCCTTTCATCCTCATGGCCGGAACCAAGAAACTGGAGTTTTTCCATTCGGAGATGCACCAGATCAAATCCCTGCGTAAAAGACATCCCGATCCCGTTGTGGAGATCCATCCGGAGGCTGCGGCGCGCCTTGGCATTTCCGAAGGAGACTGGGTTCATCTGGAATCGCCCTATGGCTGTGCGAGGCTCAGAGCAAGACTTTTCGACGGCATTGCGCCTGATGTGGTAAACGCCGAGCATGCATGGTGGTATCCGGAAGCACCTCCACCGGATTATCGATGGAAAGAATCCTGTGTTAACCTCCTTTACGGTGATGATCATTTTGACCCCGATACCGGTGCAGAGCCGCTTAAGTGCTATCTTTGCAAGGTGTATAAACCCTAACGTTGCATAAACAACATGGCAAAAGGGGGATTATCTATACGAGTTTCAAATAAAAATCATCGAAATACCCCCATTTTTGATTTCCAACCCATGGTGAATTCAAAGGATGGGGTCAATTTGATGCCATGTTCTTTACCCTTCGGGAAAGTCGGAGGACTCCAGATCCTTCGTTGACAAGGGTTCGCAGTAGGTTTACTACGGATTCACCCTTGGCGCCTTGGCTCTGAAGCCCTCCGACTTTTGTAACGCTAGGGTAAAGTTTGATGAGCAGAGAAGATATTTTCTGCACGAATCTGACAGGAGAGTAAAAATGGACGATCGAGTTCGAATTCCAAGGGACATTGACAACGATTACAGCAGGGAAGCTGCTTCGAGACGGCGCGAATTTATCGAGCGCCGGACAAAGGTCGATCTTCATCATATCGGCCGGTATTCTTTTGATCCGGCTGTGGTTAAGGGAAATATAGAGAATTTCATAGGTGTTGTTCAGCTTCCGCTGGGCATAGCCGGTCCGTTGACCATCCATGGCCAATATGCCCAGGGCGATTTCTGGGTACCGCTGGCAACCTCCGAAGGAACCCTGGTGGCGAGCTACAACCGGGGCATGCGCGTCGTTTCGGAATGCGGCGGAGTGAAAACCACGCTCGTTGATCAATTCATGCAGCGAGCACCCGTATTCATGTTTGAGGATGCGCGCGCGGCCCAGGAGTTTTCCCGATGGATCGACGAGAACCTGGATCAAATAAAGGCGGCTGCGGAGAGCACGACCAGAATAGGAAAGCTTCGGCACATTCAAAAATTTGCAGTCGCAAACATGCTGTTTTCGCGCTGGAACTATACCACCGGAGATGCGGCGGGACAGAACATGGTGGGCAAAGCCACCCTCGCTGCCTGCGAGTGGATAGAATCAAACTACCCCAAGCCCTTCGAATACAACTTGTCGGGAGGGATTGACACAGACAAAAAACATTCCCAAATGAACAAGCTCCATCCTCGAGGGAAACGTGTGATCGCCGAAACGATCCTGAGACATGACATGGTTAGATCCATTATGCGCGCCGATACGCGGGATATCTTCCGGATGCGGAACATCAACAACATCGGCGCCATGATAGCCGATTCCGCCTACAATGGTCCTCAGTCCGCCAACTGCATCGCATCCATCTTCATTGCCACGGGTCAGGACGAGGCCGATGTAGTGGAATCACATGCCGGCTTTTTCTTTTGTGAGCTGAGATCCAATAATGATCTGTATGTCTCGGTGACGTTACCGTCCCTGATTGTCGCAACCTACGGAGGCGGAACGGGCCTGCCGACCCAGCGGGAATGTCTGGAGATGATGGGATGTTACGGCAAAGGAAAGTCTAATAAGCTCGCGGAAATTGTGGCGGCCGCCGTATTGGCGGGAGACATCTCATTGGTGTCGGCCATCGTAGCGGGGGAATGGGTGTCGAGTCACGAAAAATATGGTCGCAACAGACCTTGATACCGTTCTTTTTTTAACGCAAAATAGCTGTTTAAGGAGAATCTTTTCAATTGCCGCGTGCGAGACGACATTCCAGGTTATATTTTGACCACCCCGGTTGAATGGTCTTGCGTCAAAATTCCGGTTAACAGGGTTCCCGGTGGAAGAAAAGCATCGCGATCAGCCGGACTGCTAACGAAGTCGACGGTGCTTCAAAATTGTAATGCATTTCAATCGATTATGAAACGCGGTAGGTGCCAGTTTTTGTTTTGCTTGACATTACCTATGATTACGATAAATTACATATTGAGTATTGTTTTTTGTTCCGCAATCCGTCAGGAAATTCAATAAACGGATGATATTTATTGTTTTACAACTGTGCAAGGGAGGTTACCATGGATAAAATCCTAAGAATCAACATGGGCCCCGAGGGGGATCCCAGGGCCATTGAGGAACCCATCGGCGAGTATGCCGGCTTGGGCGGCCGCGGCATGACATCGGCTATTGTGGCTAAAGAAGTGCCGCCCCTGTGCCACCCACTTGGAAAAAACAACAAGCTGGTTATCGCACCGGGCATGCTCAGCGGTAGCCAGGCTGCTCAATCCGGGCGTGTTTCCGTGGGGTGTAAGAGCCCGCTCACCGGTGGGATCAAGGAGGCCAACTCCGGCGGACAGGGCGCCCAGGTCATTGCGAGACTGGGGTACGCGGCCATCGTTCTGGAGGGAAAGCCTGCCGACGACACGCTGTACAAGGTGGTTATCAACAAGGACAGGGTGGATATCATTGCCGACAACAGCCTGAAGATGCTGGGCAATTACGCACTGATCGATAAAATGAAAGCCGAATACGGCGAGGACGTCGCCTTTGTCTCTATCGGACAGGCCGGGGAAATGAAGATGAGTGCGGCCTCTGTGGCCTTTACGGACCCGGAACTGCGGCCGACCCGGCATGCCGGTCGCGGGGGCGTCGGCGCCGTAATGGGAGCGAAAGGGATCAAGGTCATCGTGCTGGACGATGCGGGAATGCCGACGAGATCTCCCAAGGATCCGGAAAAATTCAAGGCAGCAAATATGGCCTTTGTTCAGGGGCTCAAAAAGCATCCCATCACGGGTGAGGGACTTCCGTCATTCGGTACCAACATATTGACCAACGTGATCAATGAAGCAGGCGCCCTGCCGACGCACAATTTTCAAAACGGTCGCTTTGACGGCGCCGGGAGCATCAGCGGCGAAACGCAGTCGGAAACCATGAAGGCCCGCGGCGGAAAAGTTAAAAAAGGCTGCCACAGGGGCTGCGTTATCCAGTGCTCCGGCATTTACAATGACAAGGCCGGCAACTTTCTGACCAAGCGTGTCGAATACGAGACGGTTTGGGCGCACGGCAGCAATTGCGGCATAGATGACCTGGACGCGATTTCCATGCTGGATCGTCTGGATGACGACTTCGGTCTCGACACTATCGAAATGGGGGCCGCCATCGGTGTCGTCATGGAGGCGGGTTTGGCCAAATTCGGTGACGGGGAGGCCGCCGTCAACCTGTTGAAGGAAGTCGGCAAGGGCACGCCGCTGGGACGCATCCTCGGCGCGGGGGCTGCCGTAACCGGCCAGGCCTTCGGCGTTGAAAGGGTTCCTGTCGTAAAGCGCCAGGCCCTGCCGGCATACGATCCCCGGGCGGTTCAGGGAATGGGTGTGACGTACGCCACCAGCACCATGGGCGCCGATCACACGGCAGGATATGCAGTCACGGCGAATGTTCTCGGTGTGGGGGGGAGCGTCGATCCATTGAAACCTGAAGGCCAGGTGGAGCTTTCCCGAAATCTCCAGATCGCTACAGCCGCCATTGACGCGACCGGATTTTGCCTGTTTATCGCCTTTGCGATTCTGGACCAGCCCGACACTTTCAATGCGATGCTCGACATGTTGAGTGCTTTTACCGGCCAACCCTGCACCGCAGACGACGTCGTCGCACTGGGGAAAAAGATTCTCGACTATGAGAGGGATTTCAATGCCAGGGCCGGTTTCACATCAAAACAGGACCGGCTGCCCGAGTTTTTCAAGAACGAACCCCTGCCGCCCCACAACACGACCTTTTCAGTCACAGACGAAGAGCTGGACCAGGTATTCAACTGGTAGGAAAAGCGCTTTTGAGATTACAACAGCGAGGGAGGCCTGAACGGGCCTCCCCATTTTTTTCCAGGATATATTTATTGCAATCGGGATATAAAACAGAGAAGATAGGCCAATGCCACAGGAACCGAGTCAAAACCAAATAACAACAGTGCACCTCTTCGTTGAAAAGAACAAAGTGCCGGCTTTTTACCCGCTGCTCGCAAGGGGGTTTATTGTAAAGACCCGGGTCGGCTGCAGTGTGAAAACGCTGATATGCAGTTACCTCGGATTGAGTGCCGATTATCTGGAGCAAAGACTGCAAACCATCTTTTTAGACGGCAAGGCGGTGGACGATACCGAAACCACCGAGGTCCGCCAGGGGGCCACCCTGGCCCTTTCAGCCGCCATGCCGGGACTGGCCGGCGCAACCCTCCGCAGGGGCAGTGCCTACGCTGCCATGCGAAACCAGATCACCCACCAAAAAGGAACGTGCGGGGAAAGCACCAAAGACGGTACCATTTGCCTGAAGCTTTTCAATCTGGTTGCGGAGGACGTCGGGCATTTGTTTCTGGAGAAGGGCGTCTTAATCAGCGGAAAATATCTCAGGGATCTCTTTCGAAGCGCGTCGGATAAAATTATTTCCCGGGTCCGGTCCGGTGAAGTGGACGGGGTACGGATGAGCACGGACCAGATTGTAAGCATGGATTGGGAGCAAACGCAGGTATTTTTAAAACTCGAGGCCGTATAGAAGATGCAGGCATATATTTCAATCAAGCTGTTTGCCTCATTGAACAGGTACACGCCGGATACACCCGACAACTATCCCGTTCGCCCGGGAACAACTGTCCGTGATCTCATGGATCAGCTCGGCGTTCCTGTAACCGAAGTAAAATTGATATTTGTGAA
Organism: uncultured delta proteobacterium; assembly: GCA_963778575.1. GTDB lineage: Bacteria > Desulfobacterota > Desulfobacteria > Desulfobacterales > UBA11574 > UBA11574. Next base: position 7,650 of record CAVZUV010000022.1, read on the forward strand.
CGGCGTTAAGGGAGATCTTGCATCGGCCCTGAACGGCGGGGAACGAGTCGGAATTTTTCCGCCTGTGGGTGGGGGATAGATCTTAGAAGTGGTTTCAAAACCTCCCCTCGGGCTCAATCTCTGTGTTGGACTGAGACGTCCAATCCTCGAAATATTCCCGATATTCCTGCGGTTGACCGCCTCATTCCGCCTTGACCTTAAACCCGATTGAAGGTTTTGAAACCACTTATAATAACAAATGATTGATTTGCAAAACAGGATCGCAGCGCTTGCAACGTCCGGACGATTGCCGGACGGTACCCCTTACCGACGTATATCGGTTGAAGACACCGCTGCTCTTTCAACGGCATTCGGTGTGCCCGGGCGGGACGTCGAAATTGCGGCACTGGAGGCGGGTACTACTCCGGAACGCTATGCTCGGAACATGAAAACATTCTCACTGGATGAACAGATCATCCTTTTGAGATCCCGTGTCAGTATTGTCGGTCTCGGCGGCCTGGGCGGCGCGGTCACTGAAATTTTGGCCCGTGTGGGTATCGGAACCCTCATGCTGATCGATGGCGATATTTTCGAGGACAGCAACCTGAACCGACAGTTTTTAAGTACGCCTGCTCTGATCGCAACATCCAAGGCAGAGGCCGCTGCCCAAAGGGTGCGACAGATCAACCCGTCCATCGTCGTGCAGCAATATGATGAAAACCTCAACGATTCAAATTCTCTCTCACTGATAGAAAATTCAGACGTGGCAGTCGACTGTCTGGACAACGTGCCGGCACGGTTTTCTCTGGAACGTGCGTCCAAGCAAATTGGGTTTCCGCTGGTATCCGCGGCGGTTGCCGGGGTTTCCGGTCATGTGACGACGATATTTCCGGAAGACCTTGGGCTGGAACTGATTTACGGCGAATCGCACCAGCGTCCGCAGAAGGGGGTTGAAACATCGCTGGGCTGCCTGCCCCAGGCGGTAACGCTCCTTGCATCCGTCGAGTGCTCGGAGGTAATTAAAATCCTTCTCGGCAAAGGAGATCTTTTGAGGAACAAACTCTTTTTTGTCGATCTGGTGAGTAACACGATGGATGTACTACAATTGTTGAAGCCCTCCTAGACTGTTAAGCTTGATGGGATGCCTGAAAGTATGTTATTCGGCATGTCATGCTGAGAAAATCACGAATAGATGCTCCGAAAGCAGTGAAGCATATCATTGCCAGAGGAATCGACAGGATGCGAATATACATTCGCTGATCGATAAATAAGTTTACTTCCCTTATTCTTACCTAATAGTCCAACTCTTTGCCGCTGCTTTCAGCCCCGCTTAGAATTTCAGGGGATTCATTGAAAGTTAGGATTTCAGATACAAATTCCACATAAAGGCCCAGCGTATCGGTCAGATACCGATCCCTTGCGTGGCCACCGTTCCAGCGAACATCTTCACCCAAGAGACAGGTGCTGACGCCGATTTTAATCCGGTCTTCCAATGGATGGACCCTCATTTTGCGGATCTGAAAGAGATTTAACCCCCGCAGGATTTATCCCGCATCACCGACCAGCGGCCGTTCCTTCTCCAGTTTGTAATAGACCAGAAACCTGGACTCCCTGCGGTCTTTGTCGGAAGGATAACTTCGCCGACTGAGAGACTCAATCAGGTCGGCATCATTCTCTTCTCGAACTTTTGTGAGATAGAGTCTTTTTCCATTGTACCCCGGACCGTCCTCTCTGAACAGATAAACCGCGTGCGAATTCAGTTCGGTGTTGTTATGGGTCAACCGGTCCCGCATGATAAACGCCAGAGATCCGTCTTCCATGACATGCGGCCTCGAATAGATTGCGGAATTAACTTTTCCATGATTGTCTGCCGTAGACAACACTCCCAGACCTTTTGTATTTTCGAAATAATCCTTGATTTTCATAGCATCATCTCCGATATACATTTTCAATTGCTTTTCTCATTATGTTTTAAACATGGCGACTATCAATCGATTGTCAAGCCGGAAAAAACCGTTCACGGTTCTTTTTCACCCCATAAGCGTTGATACATCTAAATGGACAGGTGGGACAGACATACAATTTAGCCTTTTTATAAGCTGTTATTATGCCGGGAAAAGCAAGAATAGACGCGTCCGGAGCCCTGCACCACATCATTTGCCGTGGCATCGAACGCAGAACGATTTTCACGGATGATATTGATTGCAGGCATCATTGCAATTATAGGCCATTTTATGAGACATTATCGAGCAATCAAAGGTTTTGACAAGCCGGGTATTGTTACCTATTATAGTTAGTATCCATCCATAAATGGTCTTTTTGCCCGATCTCGGCGTTATGCTCAAAAAATAATCCTCAGAATATCAACTATATGCCTGTGGTTATTTTTTTCGCATGCCTTGATTTCGAACAAAAATCCTCATTTATGGATGGACACTAGTTAAGTATTGCCGGCTCGATAACAAATAACACGGACATCGGGGTGTGTTGAGGTTGAGATATTATGTTTAATGACCTGAGAAAATCCAAAAAGCCATTATTTTTTCTTGTTTTTCTTCAATTGTCGGTCTGGACTATAATGTTCTTGGCCGGATGCGGCGGGAATGAAAATATTCCTCCGGCCGACATCCTTGACAGCGGCCAGGTAACGCTGATGTGGAAGGACGTTCCCGATTCGGTTGCTTACAACATTTACGGCTCAAAGTCACCCGGCGTCACTGTTTTCAACAGCTATAAAATTCCCCATGTGACGAATCCCTTTACCATTACTAATCTGGAAGCCGGCGACACCTATTATTTTGTCGTCACTTCAGAGGATGCCTCAGGGCGGATTTGGAAATCAAAGGAGATATCCTACGCGGTTGTCCATAAAAAGGGGACGATTCAATTTGGTGATATTTTAAGCCGTTCAGCGCCGAATACTAAAATTTTGAATTCAGGGCAAAAAGGTAATGCCTCTGCCGACGATTCACAGGATGTCACTTTAGCATGGAAGGATGTCCCCAATGCAACGTCCTACAATATCTATTGGAGCGATAAGCCGGGCGTTACCAAAAAGAACGGAACCAAAATCGCCAATGTAAAAAGTCCCCACAAAATAACCGGGTTGAAAAAGGGGAAAACATATTATTTTGTCGTAACCGCCATCCATGGTTCCGCCGAAAGCAAAGAATCCAAAGAAATCTCATATTTCGTTGGGCCATGAGAAGGCCAAAAGAAGTGTTGCCGAGCAAATAAAGGAAAAATTGAATGGAAATCTCCGACGCCGCATCATCCGAAGGCGATCAAGTCAAACAAAATTTATACAAAAGAGCATTATTACTCGCTCAGATCACTGTATATTATAATCTTGTCGAGGGCTTGGTATCGGTATTTTTCGGTGCGGAGGATAGAACGCTTTCTTTACTGGGTTTTGGCATCGATTCTTTTGTCGAGGTTTTGTCCGGTATCGGTATTTGGTATATGGTCCGGCGAATTCGTGGCAACTCGGACACCCACCCGGGTCCGTTTGAAAAAAAGGCACTTCAAATCACGGGCATTTCGTTTTATATGTTGGCCGCCGGCTTGATCGTCACCGCCGGCATCAATATATACCAGGGGCATCGGCCGGAAACCACTTTCTGGGGAATTGTTATTGCGCTGATATCCATTTTCACGATGTGGGCGTTGATCCACTTCAAGGTTAAAGTGGGACGGCAACTGAATTCCGAGGCAATCTTGGAAGATGCCAATTGTACCAAAGTCTGCCTCTATCTCTCTTTAATTCTGCTTTTGGCCAGTGTGGGGTTTGAATTGACAGGCATTGGCGGCATCGATTCCATAGGCGCTGTCCTCATCGCCGTATTTTCATTCCGGGAGGGGCGGGAAGCTTTTGAAAAATCCCGCGGTGAGTCCTGTTGTTGTAACTGTCGATCATCTTTTTGACATCTCTTTTACGTAAGCCTTTCGGGAATTCTTCTTCTAAATCCTTAAAAAGAGCGGAATGGATAATCTTTTATTTAAACCGGATGCTGTTTGAGCGGCTTAGGGATCGTTAGAAAGAACAGGCGCATTCCGAAATTGTATCTTTAAAGGAATTTAACATAATGAATTTAATCTATTGATATCTTAAAGATAGTTTCCTGTTCTTTCTTTACGATCCCTTGCCGCGAGTTCATGCGGTTTAAATAAAAGATTATCCATGGAGCGCCTGTTCGGAAAACACCCCGACTCCTCATTTACATATTATTTTTTTTAAGATAAGAATCCCCTTCTTAAAGTAAAGCAAAAAGACCGGGATTGTTAATGCTGTAGGACGGCTTAAGATGAGTAACAAAATATTGTGCTGCTTTCCGATCAATTATTTCTGGTTGGATATTTTAGTATTAACACGATATTGCCGATATTGAGTTAACAACACCCTATAATTTTGAGATAGCTTCAAGTCAAGTCAGATTGAAAGGAACTTAAGAATGAACTGTGTTTTTGCCAAAATGATGTACACCGGTCAATCGCTCAGCGAAAATGCTTTTTTGCAAATAAAAAACAACAAGATCGTTGGCATTTCCAAAACAGCCCAAGGCAACCTTTTAGGGAAATTCGACGTCATTACCCCGGCGTTTATTGATGCGCACAGCCACATCGGCATCTATCGTGCCGGAGAGCCGAATGATCAAGGAGAAAGCAACGAGAAGATGAATACCTTTCCGGTTCTTGCCGATGTCCTCGATTCATTGCAGATGGACGATGCGGCCTTCAAAGATGCCATCGAAATGGGGGTGCTGTATTCGTGTATCGTTCCGGGCAGCGGCAACATTCTCAGCGGCCGGTCCGCGATCATTCGCCACCGGGCCTCACACAGCAGCGCCGCACTGGTCTCTCGCGCAGGGATCAAGGCCGCCCTGGGCTACAATCCGATGTCCACCAAGGACTGGAAGGGAGAGCGGCCCACCACCCGCATGGGAGCCATGAGTCTTCTCAGGGGACAACTGGAAGAGGTGCGTCAAAAGATAGAAACCCATCGCCGGGCCACGGGGAAAAAGAAAGAGAAAATTTTTTTCTCAGCGACCCAGGCGGTTTTCAGGGACATCCTGGAGCGCAGAGAGACGCTGCGGATTCATGTCCATAAAATTGATGATATTGCCGCCATGCTGCGTCTTGTGGATGAATTCAAGCTCAGGGTAACGGTCGAGCATGCCATGGACGTTCACGGTCCGGATATATTCGGCGAATTGAAAAAAGCTGGTATCCCGGTCATTTACGGACCGGTGGATGGCTTCGCATCCAAGGTGGAACTCAAGCATAAAAACTGGAAAAATATCCGGCATCTCCTGGATTCCGGGGTACAATACGGTCTGATGACCGACCACCCCGTAACTCCTGCCAGGAATCTTTTGATGCAGACCCGCTGGTTCATCCGCGCCGGTCTGTCAAAACAGCAGGCCGTGGAGCTGATTTCCAGGAAAAACGCCGAAATCCTTGGTATTGATCGAATGCTCGGCACGCTTCAAAAGGGACGATGGGCATCCTTTGTCTGCTGGAATGGTGATCCTTTCGACCTGACAAAATACCCGGTCGCCGTATTTGCCGAGGGGTCGCAGGTATATCCGGTTTAGATCTCCTTTAAGCATTTAAAACGAAAAAAGCCGGTGAAGTTATCCATCATACGCTTGCTTTTTCAGATCAAGAAATAAATATCATATATGGTAAATTTGTTCAGGGTAGGAAGCCATCTCTGAATTTGTTCGCGCAACAGCCGGTTTTTGCACGCTTAAAAACATATCGGCCATTTTTTTAAAAATTACGAATAATTAGCTTGCTTTCTTTCTGAATAAAGATTATTCTAAATTTATTCAATCAAGTCCTGTTTAATCTTCGGGACGGTTTCTTTCTGCAGGACCAATCCATCTGTCATAGTGGCACCCTCCAGTTTGCAACGTTGAAAATTTGTATGAAAGGAGGATGTTATCATGACTAATGGAACTGTTAAGTGGTTTAATGACCATAAAGGGTTCGGATTCATTGAGCAGGAAAACGGGCCGGATGTTTTTGTTCATCATTCAGCGATCAATTCAACCGGTTTTAAATCCCTCAATGAAGGCGACCGGGTATCCTTTGATATAACGCAAGGACAAAAAGGTCCTGCTGCTGCAAATGTCACTGTGATTTAACCGTATGTTCCGAGTAAAAAAGGCATTCCTTCCAATATTGAGGGGATGCCTTTTTGTTTGGTTTGAACCGGCAGAACCTTCGCGTTCCCCGCAGCTCATTGCAGCGAAGCGGAGATCGCGTCTCGGTGGGCTCTCAGGTACTCTTCAGTTTCTACTTTCACAATTCGCTGTCATCAGACCATAGACTTCAACACAGTCCGCTCATAGGTCCTTTTCTCGCTGTTATCATCAAAAACAACAGCCAAGGAGGTAACAAATTGGCCAGATCAAATTACCAATTTAATAAACGTCAAAAAGAATTGGCAAGAAAGATAAAGAAAGAAAATAAGAGACAACGCAAACTGGATAAAGATACGATAACATCGGAAGAGAATCCAAATCAATCCCCGAATGAAGAAGAGAATCCATCAGCATAGAAACCGGATGAAAAGGAGAAAAGTTATGCGTCAAAAATATGTGATTTCTAGAGATGGTACTGAAAATAAGCTCAAAATCAGAGAATATGCGATCATTGATAAAAATCTGAATAAAGTGGCGTCTTCAATGCTTGAAAAGGGAAATTTTTCATTTCTCTGCGAAGAAAGCTATGAAAGTGAGATTATCGCGAGTTCAATTTCCAAAGGAGTGAGCACTTTGGTTTCAATCCTTCGAACCCAAAATATATTTCCCATTGAACCATATGCCACCAAAATTGCCGAATCCGTTATGGCGTTATATGATTTATCTGAAGATGGTTCGGTGGAGCTGTTTTTTGACGACGTTGATTTGATACCGGCTTGATTTGATACATCAATCTCAACATAAAGATCTTCGCCAAAGGGATTTTAGACGCTGTTTTTTCAGTGCTTTTGAAAAAAATCATTATGTCTTTACTGTTTCAAGGCATAATCGTATGTGTCCATGACCTCTTTTTCCAAAATAAGTTCCTGCCCCTGGTATCTGGGAGAGAAATGAAAGGGGGTTACCCGCTGTACTTTGGCCTTGCCGGCAATGAGGCCGGCCTGCCGGGCGGTCAGGTGGCCTTTCTTTTCGGCAATATCTTTGTCTTTATCCAAAAAAGACGCTTCAATAAAAAGATGGTCGGAATCTTTTACCAGTTCGACGATTTTTTCTACGTTCGATTCGCTGTAAGCCACATCCGCAATATAGGATACTTTCTGGCCCGGCGTTATGATGGCGATTTGTTCCGCAAGGTCTTTTAAGACAAATGTTTTTTGGATCTGTTTTTTGCCGGAGGGTATGTCAAATTCCGAATCGGGATTCTGATGATCAAACAGCGCCTCTTTGAACTCTTTTATCCAGGGACCAATCTCCAGCCCAAGCCGGGCAACAGCGGCTTTTTTGATGTTGACATGAAATCTTTCCTTGACGGCAAATCCAAGGCAGGGGAGGCCGTGATCGAGCACGCGGGTAAAGACAGATAATGTCGGTTCCTCGTGAAGCAGGCCGGCAAAAGCGTGTTCGACTGCTTTTGCAGCCGGAACGAATCCCTTTTGGCAGATATAGTCTCTTGCCCTCAAATGATCGGCATGCACTTCGAAGACATGCAGCGCAAAATGATTGCTGTAATTCCCAACAAGGTTCCATGAATATCCGGAAAGCTTCCCCTCAACATTTTTTATGAAGCCTTCCGGACCGTAGAGGTAAAGATCCTGGTCGCGGCCGAGAAAAAGTCTCAACAGCCGGTCGAATCCGATAAAATGATCCATATGCGTGTGGGTAACAAAGACATGGCTGATTTTAAGGACATCCCTGGATGAAAGCGAATGAATGTCTCCCAAATCAAAAATTATGGCGCGCTTTTGATGAAGAAAGGAGATAAACATCCCCGGGTCGCCGAGAGGCTCGTTCACCAACCTGGGGAGAAATGAAGGGCGCATGGTTAGGTCTGATATTTTGCAACCTGCCGGTTGATACAGACATAAATTTCTTCGTCAGAACCGAACACATCAACCACGACTTTATGATTGATGAGGGTCTCGATGACAAAAGCCGCAATGTAAAGACTGACGACATTCGGATTCGGAACCACATGTCTGAACGGTGCAGTCCGGTAGTCGACATCAAATTCGTCGCTGTGGGTAAGCTTGTCTATACATTTTGATATTTGTTCTTCGAGCACATTTTTATTTGTTGTCTCCACAAGTTTCTCTTCGACAAGCTTCATGGCAATGGCATTGGAGAGGGGTTCGATGTGTTCTTTTGCGGTTTCTATTGCTTTTCTGCGGGCATGTTCTTTTGAAGATTCGATTCTTGACAGAATTTTTGATTCACGTTTGCTGGGTCGAAATACTTTTGCCATATTGGTTCACCTATAATAATAGTGTCTCGTATTTTTTATCTTATTGAAAATTTTAATTCTTTAACGATGAATAATAATGCCGAGTTATGCCTATTGCAAGAAAAATGTTCGGGTTGACCATGTTATGTTTCTTCAACAACGATTTGTGCGTGTTTCCTCCCGTTCCAGCGGTTCCAGCGAAGCCGATATGCCATCCGATCGAAATGTTTTTTTTCAAAGGTATTGTTATCGACGTTAAATTGTATGGCGTTGAACCTCTTTTCAGTTCCGTCTGTTTTCTGTTTTAATACCAGTTGCCGGTGATGGCTTCCCACCTCTTTTGAAGATGCAATCCGGACATTTTCGCTCATAAAAAGCGGTTCGAGGTTTCCGATGCCGAAAGGCTTCAACAGTTCAAGCTCATCAATCAATCGATCTGAAATATCGGTAAAATCGAGTCGATAATCAACGGTGATTTTCGGTATAAAATCAAATGGGCCTGCCATCCGGCTCACCACTTGTTCAAAGCGCGTTTTAAACGGTTCTATATTTTCCTCTCTTATTTTAAGACCGGCCGCCATTGAATGCCCGCCAAAGGTTTCAATGTGATCTTCACAGGCCGATAACCCTTCATACAGATTGATCCCCGGAATACTTCTGGCAGATCCTTTTCCGATGCCATCCGCTATCGTGAACAGTACGACCGGACGATAGAATTGTTTCATGATTCTGGCGGCAACAATTCCCAGAATCCCTAAAGGCCAGTTTCGATCGGATAGAACCAGGGTGTTTTTTTGGAGCAGATCCGGGTTCTTCTTCAAGTGATCGAGGATTTGGGAAAGGATTTTATTTTCAATACTTCGGCGGTCTTGGTTCAAACGGTTGAGTGAAAGAGCGATTTTCCGGGCCTTTTGGTCATCCTCGGCAATCATGAGTTCAATGGCAATCGAAGCATGATCCATCCTGCCCGCGGCATTTAACCTGGGGGCCATATAAAAGACGATATCATCGGCGTCGATGGCGTGTTTGTCGATTCCGCAGACCTTTATCAATGCGTTCAAGCCGCGTCGGTGCGTATCGCGGATCAGTTTCACTCCCGTCTTGGTGAGTATCCGGTTTTCACGGGTTAACGGAACCATATCGGCCAATGTTCCGAGAGCTACAAGATCCAGATAATTTTTCAAATTCGGTTCTTTTCGATATTCCCAGAAATCATTGTCCCGGAGCTTTTTTCGAAGGCAGATCAGCAGATAAAACGCTACGCCGACGCCGGCAAGATCACAAAAACCGGAAGAATCATGGTCTCGTTTGGGATTTACCACTGCAACAGCAGAAGGTAAGGTGCCGGACACCATATGATGGTCGGTAATAATAATATCGATGCCGGCCTTTCTTGCCGCTTCAACCGCATCGTGACTGTCGGATCCACAATCAACGGTAATCATGAGATTTATTCCTTTGGGCAGCACGACATCCGAAATATGGTGTTTTTTCAGTCCAAAGCCTTCCGCGACCCTGTGAGGAATATAATAGGATACCCGGGCGCCGATGCGGCGAAAAAATTTCAGAAGAACCGTTGTGGCGGTAATGCCGTCAACGTCGTAGTCGCCGAAGATCATAATTTTTTCTTTGCTCAAAATGGCCCTAAAAATTCGATCGACTGCGGCATCCATATCTTTTATGGCAAAAGGGGGGCTCAGATGGTTCAGTGATGCATTGAGGAATGTTGAAGCATGCGCGGCACTGAAAATTTGACGATTGACCAGGATTGAAGCGACAACCGGATGGCAGTGGATCTCCCTGCAGAGGTTTTCAACCAATTGAGTATCCGGTGCAAGTATTTGCCACTCTTTTTTCATTAAGATTCGGATTTTGGCTGAACATAACTTTCTATTCAACCGCTGATCAAGGCATCAAAACTTAAACTGAATAGTCGTCTATACCGGCGGGTGCCGGCGATGTCAACTTGTAATTTCAAACGCCCAAATCAGGTCGTCTGGTATGCCTCATAATATTTTAACACTTTGTCGATATATATCTGAGTCGCTTTAAAAGGCGGGATTCCGCCATACTTTCTGACATTATGAATGCCGGCGTTATAAGCCGCCAGGGCCAGCTTGACCTTCCCGTCGAACTGATCCAGGAGCTGTTTAAAATACCGTGTGCCGGCGTCTATATTATGGCCTGGCTTAAAGCTGTCTTTAACCCCTAAAAATTTTGCGGTCGCGGCATCAAGAGATGTTTTTTTATTTACCTTCGGGCACATGGTGTTGTAATTAGGCCGGTTTTCGCTTTTCTTCTCGTACGCTTCAGGCCAGATGCCGGAGCAGGTCCGCAACCGGACGATCCATATTGAACGTAATGCATCTCGAGCACAGACACAACTTCACATTGAGCCCATTCCATTCAATGACGCACAGATGACGGGCTTCATGTTCGTTGCATACAAAACACTTCAAATAGATGTCTGCGGTTAATTGTTTTTGTTTTTTATACAAACTGCACCTCCATGTATTTATCATTCCGGCCGGTTTTTTTTTTGACGTGGCCGATGTTTGCCCATGATAAGAGCAACAGGCGTGCCAGGACGAATATAAGGTTTAAATAATCAATAAATATAATGGGTTGAATTGGCAGGGCATCGCTGCGTGTAAATGAGGACCCATCAAATGAAGATGTCGATCCATGAAAGTTGTTCAAGATCCAACACTTCTGATGCGTATTTTTGGCTTATGCGATCGGGGCAGGTCTTTTTTAAATCATCTGAAAACCTATTCAGCCGGGGCCGGCTTAAAAGATAATACTCGCTTCGTTTCCGTCGATCTTTTTGAAATTGTTAAGAATGTTAATTTTAAACTGCATGCGGGAGACAATGCAGAAAAAAAAATAAGCTCATGGATGATGGGTGAGCGGTCCCGAACGGATCTTCATCTGTGCGGGCCGGGGGGAGCGTTCAAAATCCGACGACGCGCAGAAACAATTCGATCTCATTGGTCTTCGCTTTCAGCTTTCGACGACGCTTTCAGAATGCTGTCAAATCAAGATTCTTTTAAATTGTATTTTTTAATTTTACTGTAGAGGGTGCCTCGAGCGATTTCCAGTTCCATGGCGGCCTGTTTCAAATTCCAATGATTTTCATCGAGTACCTTTTGAATCAAAGTGGCTTCCGCCAAAGTAAGGGAAGGGGATGTGAGCGATAAACGGAACTTTTTTTTATCAAATGCCTGTTTGATGTTGTCCGGCAAATCACCGGGCTGAATCTGGGCGGTTTTACAAAATATCAGCGCATGCTTGATGACATTTCCCAACTCGCGGACATTGCCCGGCCAGTCGTATCGAGTCAGTATTTTCAATGCGGTTTTCGATATTTGTGAGATGTTTTTTTCATTTTCCCGTGAGTATTTTTCCATGAAATAGATTGCCAGAAGGGGGATGTCCATATTTCGTTCTCTCAATGGAGGCACGACGATCGATACCACATTAATGCGATAGAAGAGATCTTCACGAAAACGTTTATCGGAGATGGCGTCCGAGAGATCCTGATTCGTTGCGCAAAGGATTCGGGTATTCACATGTATGGTTCGAGTACCCCCCACGCGTTGAAATGTTCCGGTTTCAAGTGCTCTTAAAAGCGATACCTGGGTTTGAAGGGGAATATCGCCGATTTCATCCAAAAAAAGGGTGCCTTCATGGGCTTTTTCAAAGAGTCCGATTTTTTGGGTATCCGCCCCTGTGAACGCACCTTTCTCGTGGCCGAATAATTCGCTGTTAATAATCGATTCGGTTAACGCCGCGCAATTGACGCGACAAAACGGCTTATCGCGTCGGTTGCTTCGATAATGAATCGCTTCGGCAATGAGTTCTTTTCCCGCGCCGCTTTCCCCGGTGATGAGAACGGAGGCGGATGTCTTGGCCACTGCAGTGATCATTTCGTAAATTTTGAACATTTTGCGGTCTTGCCCGATAATATTTTCAAACCGGTATTTTTTTCTTCGATCTTCGGGCGGAACAGCGCTTATTTTGATGATTTTCCGATGCTCTATTATTTTCGCCAGCAACATTTTAATCAGATCAAAATCAAAGGGTTTCTGGAGGTAGTCGTATGCCCCCAATTTCATTGCGCGTACGGCATCTTCCACGGAGCCATATCCCGTAATGGCGATGACGAAAATGTCCGGATATTGTTCACGAATTTTTTTCAGCAGCGTCAAACCATCCATTTCCGGCATTTTGATATCGGTGAGTACGACATCCACAGGCGTCGTCTGAAGCAATTGCAACGCTTCAATGCCTCTCGATGCGGTGACGATTTGAAATTGTTTTTCCTTTCGCATGGCACGAATAAACGCCTTCTGGTAGGCGTCCTCATCATCGACAAATAAAATCGTTGCTTCGGCGGTCATTAATATCCCTTGCTGACTCAGTAAAATAAATTTAACGACTTCAAAAATTTAAAACGCTCAGTTTGGATTATATTTAACACATCTACCCTGTTTTGTTCAAATCATAACTCAAATTCGCCCTCCCTTTTTTAATATAAAGATTCTAAAATACCTCCCGCTGGAATAAAAGAGTTGAAAAATTGTTAAAAACAGGCTTTACATTTTCCTGCCCGACTTATTGACGATGCCAATCAATGCTTATATTATATTAAACTCTATTTAGGAGAGACAATGGCGGACAACGTGAACATTCCGGATGAGCTTATGGGAACCTTCAAACGCCTGATGCATCAGGTCCCTGAAAAATTAAGAAGCGAAAGCCATACCCAACAAGTCATTCAGCTCTATTTAAAACTGGGGGGCGAGAAACTGGCAAAACAATATATCGAGATCGTCAGGTTGAATGTTCGTGATGAGGAACGTCAACATATCGATGAAGCCGAAAATCCGGAGGATTCCGATACGGATGATGAGTTTTCTGATTATGATTCCTGAGTATTTCTGAAAATTAATATTTTCGTTTAAATAATGGAGGCCGTCTATGAAAGATTGTGAAAATATCGATTTTAACATGCCCGATGATCTAAAAAAATGCGTTGAATTTCACGGGCATCTTTGTCCGGGGCTTGTATATGGCTACCTTGTTGCCGAAGCAGCGAAGAATCTTCTTGAACTCAAACGATCGAGGGATGAGGAGGTCGTCGCCGTCAGTGAAAATGATTCCTGTGCGGTGGACGCATTACAAGTGCTTCTGGGGACCTCCGTCGGCAAGGGCAACCTCATTTTAAAGGATTATGGGAAAAACGCCTATACTGTTTTGAATCGGAAAAGCAAAACAGCTTACCGGTTTTCACGAAAAAAAACGTATCGATATGACGGTGAATCTCAAGATGAATTTGTTCGACTCGACGCAGCCATTTCTTTGGGAACGGCAACGGAAGCGGAGAAACGTCGACATAAGATGTTGAAGTCGCAGGACCTTCTCAGAAAACCATTTGACGATGTCTATTTTACGGAAAAGACCGATTGTGCGATGCCGCCCTATGCCCCGCTGGCGCGCTCGGAAGCCTGTGCAAAATGCGGTGAGATGACCATGTCGACGAAAATGGTTCAGGCTGAAAACGGCAAGTACGTGTGTATTCCGTGTGCTTCCTGAGTCTCGGGGCGAGACCTTTGCAAAATACACCTTCTCTCCCAGATTCTGCGTTCGCCTTGAAACCCTTATCCCTGCACGAAAACTCATAAAAAAGGGCAACACAAAAGCTGTGTCGCCCTTAAAACAGATCCGAATTTATACTTAACCGCAAGTGCTTGTGGATCCGCAGGATGAACACCCGGATCCGAAATCGATCGCGCAATCGAGTTTAAATCCGATTTCTGAAAAATCGACGGTAATCGGTGTTGCTTTTTGCATAAAATCCTTGTCGACAATATATTGAAACCCTTCAATATCAAAGACATCATCCGTGGCTTTTGGCTCATCCAGAGCCATGGCAAGAGACGGACCGCCTCATCCGCCTGAATTTAAAAAAATCCGAATGGGTGAGACTTCTTTTCCTTTGAAATATTCGGCAATCTGTTTCGTCGCCGCTTCTGTGACTTCAACCATTATCTTTCTCCTTTTTTTCGTAAAAATCAGCCTGTTTGACCGGGATTAAAATTTGTATTAAAATAGTGTCGTTCATTTGATTTGTCAACTGAAACCGTCTTAAAATTAGATTTTCACGGGGATGGCCGGGCGGACTTTTTTTGTTGAACTTATGGAGGGTGAGATGGTAACAAATAGATGGTTCGTCCGATCAAACACGTGCATGTGGTCGCTAAACTGAGCCTTTCAAATTTTAAAATGGAATAGAATTTATTTTATTTCTAATTAGTTATCTCAATTTAGGTGATATTCATTTCTTGGAATTCGGGTTGGAAACGATAAGAAAAATTATTCGCGTCGATCGCAGAGAGATTAGTTTTCTAAAATTTATTTTAGAGGCGTATGACGGTATCGCTACCATGACCACCATCAACGCCCGTCAAGGGATAGTACTGCTTCGAATCGCTCCCGGATGCGAAAAAGAGGTTGAAGCCCTATTGCGGGACCTTGGAAAAGATATCCTGATTGACGTCTTCGATAGCCCCCGAGACACGATGATTGGCGAATGTAACTAAAAAATATGAAAACCAAATACTTATATATGAATACCATCGGCTGTCAGATGAATGTTTACGACTCCGAGCAAATTGCAAAGGGACTCAAGCCCTTACACTACGAGATCACCGCGTCTCTGGAGAAGGCGGATCTTATTATCGTCAATACGTGTGCCATCAGGGAAAAGGCGGAACAGAAAGTTTTCAGCTTTTTAGGACGCCTGGCCGGGTTGAAGAGAAAAAGACCGGATCTGATCATCGGCGTGGGCGGATGCGTGGCGCAACAGGAAGGTGCAAAGATCCTGGAACGCCTGCCCCATCTTGATCTCGTTTTCGGGACACATGCGATTAACCGCCTGCCCGCTGCCGTACAGACCATCGTATCCAAGAAATGTCGTATTGTGGACATCCAAATGGCCGATCGGATTAAAGAGCCGGATTTTGTTGCAAAGGGGTGTGAGGCCAAACACGTTACCCGTTTTGTGACGATCATGCAAGGGTGCGATAACTATTGCACATACTGCGTTGTCCCTTATGTCAGAGGCAGAGAATCCAGCCGGCGGCCGGAAAATATTATTCGCGAAATCCGACGGCTTGTTGAATCCGGCGTAAGAGAGGTTACGTTGCTGGGTCAGAATGTAAACAGTTACGGAAAAAAAGAAAACCTTTGCACATTTGTCGAGCTCCTGCGGCGCATTAACGACATTGACGCTCTTTTGAGAATCCGGTTTACCACATCGCATCCTAAAGATCTTTCACAGGAACTCATCCTTGCCTTCAATGATCTTCATAAACTTTGCCGTCATATTCATTTACCCATTCAGTCAGGTTCAAACCGGATACTAAAGATGATGAACCGGAAATATACCCGGGAGATATACCTTGAAAAAATTGATAAGCTGCGTAATATATGTCCTAGGATCGCTATCACGACGGATATTATCGTCGGTTTTCCCGGGGAGACAAGAACAGATTTTAAAGAGACGCTCGAATTGATGAAGACCGTCGAATTTGACGCTCTATTTGCTTTTCAATATTCCGATCGTCCAAACGCGGCGGCGGTTCGATTGCCGGGAAAGATATCGAAAGAAGAAAAGAAAGAAAGATTACAACAAGTTCTGGATTTACAGGATTATTTTACAACCCGAAAAAACAAGGCTTTGAAAGGTTCGATACAAACGGTTCTTGTGGAAGGTTTAAGTAAAAAACAGAATCGGGTCAATCATTCGGACAAAAGTCAACGTCTCCAGTGGTCAGGTCGGACATCAACAAACAAAATTGTAAATTTTTTCAAAAATGATGATGAGAATGCCAGCGATGAAGACATGATGGGCCGATTGGTTAATGTTAAAATATTAAAAACATTTTCCCATTCACTCTGGGGCAAAACAGACAGCAAAGAACCAACTGATGTTGGTTTGAGAGGAGAAAAGAGTTATGTTACATGAAGTCAACATAGCGAGTATGGCAATAGACCCCACATCAAACACCCCGATAATTATTTTAAAGTCCGTAAAAGGGGATCAAGCGGTTCCGATATGGATCGGCTTGCTTGAAGCGACATCCATTGCTTCGGCACTCAGGGATATCAAGTTCGACCGTCCCATGACCCATGATCTTTTCAAAAATTTTATCGACAATCTTAAGATGGCGGTATCGAAGGTTGAAGTGTGTGATCTAAAGGATAATACGTTCTATGCCAGAATATATTTTGTATCCGAAGAGAAAAGTTTCGATATGGATGCCCGTCCCAGCGATGCCATCGCCATCGCCCTTCGATTTGGCGCGCCGATTTTTGTTGATGATAAAATATTTGAGAGTTCTCAATTGGCTGAAGGTGACTACGAGGTGTTAAACAAAAGCGAAGAAGGTAAAAAATGGGCGGAATACCTCGAAAACCTTTCTCCCGAGGATTTCGGTAAATACAAAGTGTAGCATCCCCTGCAACCGTCAACTCGCGAATTCTCCGTTTTCATAGATGGTCGTCTTTTTGCCGGAGGCAAGATGGGCCACCACCCGTTTTTTTTCCGTATTGACGAGGTCCCAGTGGAGGGCTGAATCATTGAATCCGAGGCGTTTCTTTTTTTCCCCGGTCAATTCTTTTGGGTTCCCATTATAGGTATCGGCATAGGAAGCACCCAGCGCCAGGTGGCAGTTTCCGTTTTCCCCGCCGAAGTTCTCATCAAAGAGCGTGTTCGCCATGAACCGGTTGATTCTTGAGAACCTTTTGTCCGTCAAGGAAAATTCACCTACCTTATTCGCCCCGTTATCCATGGAGAGCTGCCGAGTGATAAAATTTTTTCCTTGTTGCGCTTGGACATCCACCACGGCGCCTTTTTTGAATTCAAGCTTGACGCCTTTCACATAATTGCCGTTTCGAAATGACGGCTGATTCGAGAAGTATATTCCTTTTGTGCCTCTCCAATCCGGTGACAGGAATATTTCAAAGCTCGGGATGTTATGACCCGAGATACCCACCCATTTGCGTTTTTCCCCCGGCGTTATAATAAGATCCACATGTTCTGATTCAATGTGGTAAAAATTCACTTTCATGCTGGTGAGCCGTTTTTTAATGGATGCCGCTTGGCGATAAATTTGCTGCCAATGAGAAACCGGTGAATTTCTGTCCAGAAAGCATGCATTGATGATTTGGGCCGCATATGCTTTCATGGAAAGCCTGGCATGTCTGGCCAGTTCTTTGGTGGGAAAAGTGCAAAGCGTCCATCCGAAATCACCGGCCTGATCCCGGACGTCGAGAATGTCGCGCAATTGTTTTCGGGCAACGGCGGCTTTGCCGATCTTTTTGGGGTCGATATGGCTCAGATGGGTGATGGATTCGGGGGCATGTAAAAAGATGCCGCCGTTCAGCCGGTTTAAAAGTTCTTTTTCCCCCGGCGGTTGAAAATTGATCTGCGTGTTGTTTGCGCATTCAAAAAAACGTTGCTCCATGGTTGCGGTGAGGTTTGTGCGCTGGACCGGATGAATTCCCATGTCTAAAAGTTTTGCATAAACAATCTCAGCCAGCCGGACGGCAGGCATATCATAACGAATCAGCACCACATCGTTTTTTTTAAATGTCTTGGTTCTGGCGGTTTTAAGCCCCCACAACAATATGTCCGCATACCGATCCAGGTGTTTGTCGGTGAACATGGCTTGATCTCCCGATATATTATGAATGATTATCTTTTAAAAAAAGGCGGTGGTACTCTGCATCATTGAGGTGTTTTTTAAGAAGCCGCGTCAGCAGTGAAAAGATCTCTTCCAGTTCTTCGTCGGAAAGTCGCTCCGCCAACGCTTTCATCAGCGTATCGTCGGAAAATTTTTGAAGGTAATAAATAATCGTATCTTCGTCGGTTTTTCGATCGAACCCGATTCCCACGAAGCCTTTGTAGGTTTCAACATGATGGTGTGTGTGGTCGGCCATTTTTGCTCCCAAAAACATGTATCCCGAAATCATACTTCAGTTAAGCAAAAAATGCTCAATTGAAATTAAAAAAAACCAATAACCATTAACGGATAAGAATAACGCCTGATCGAGTTTTGACTCGATTAGAGCCATACATAAATTACGAAATACTCTCATAAAAAGTTCAGGGATGATAATACTTCACAATCGCATCGCACAATTTCGGTATCGTGTATGCTTCCGCGAGGATATGAACGTCAAACCCCAGATTACGGGCGGTATCGGCCGTGATGGGGCCGATGCTTGCGACGGTAATGCCCTGCATCAAGCGATCCAGCCCTTCGGACGGAAGCAGGGCGCGGAAGTTTTTTACAGTGGACGAGCTGGTAAATGTAATCATATCGATGGTTCGCTCTTTGAGTCGTTTAAGAATAACATCGGCATTGTCTTTAACCGCGTTGGTGACGTATGTTTCAACATCGTCAACAAGAGCTCCCATTTGGGTCAGTTCCACCGGCAGAACCGGCCGCGCTTCCCTTGCCCGCGGCAGCAGTATTTTTTTCCCGGTAATATCTTCGTTGGCAAATGCCCGAACCATTGATTCGGCCCTGTAACTTTCGGGGACAATATCGCTTTTAAATCCGAAATCGAAAAGTCTTTTGGCCGTTGCCGGACCGATGGCCGCTGTTCGGATATGATGCAGATCCCGAACGTCCTTGTTTTTTTCAAAAAGCCGGTTAAAGAAGAAATCAACACCGTTGACGCTGGTAAAAATCAGCCAGTCATAAGAAGCAAGGTTGTCGAGGGCCTTGTC
Organism: uncultured delta proteobacterium; assembly: GCA_963778575.1. Classification (GTDB taxonomy): domain Bacteria; phylum Desulfobacterota; class Desulfobacteria; order Desulfobacterales; family UBA11574; genus UBA11574. The sequence goes on from CAVZUV010000022.1 coordinate 26,863, forward strand.
CAGAGGTTTTACATCATCGGTTGGAACCACCCTGATGGTGGGGCATTCCAGGCATTCCGCCCCCAGATCGGAAAGGCGTTTGACCAGTTCGCCGGCCTGCTCTCTGGATCGGGTAACCACAATGCGCCGTCCCATCAACGGGCGATTCTCGAACCATTTTATTTTTTCTCTGAGTCCGACGACATGGCCGACAATCAAGACGGCAGGCGGTTTGAGACCGGCGGCATTTTTGCGTTCAACAATGGTGTCCAGTGTTCCGGTGACCGTGACTTGTTTGGCGGTGGTCCCCCAGCGAACAAGGGCCGCGGGGGTATCCGGGCGCATGCCGTGGCTCATGAGGCGCTCGGTGATCTGAGACAAATTCTTGACCCCCATTAGAAAAACAATGGTCCCGATGCCTTTGGCAAGAGATGCCCAGTCGATATTTGATTTGTTTTTTGTCGGATCTTCATGGCCGGTGACAAAAGCGACCGAAGATGCGAATTTTCGATGCGTCAGCGGGATTCCGGCATAGGCCGGCGCTGCGATGGCCGATGAGACGCCGGGCACGATTTCAAAAGGTATTCCGGCCCGGATCAATACTTCCGCTTCTTCCCCTCCTCGGCCGAATATAAACGGATCGCCTCCTTTGAGACGGATCACCGTCGATCCGGTCTCGGCTTTTTCAACGATAAGGGCATTGATGGTTTCCTGGGAAAACGTATGATCGCTTCCCTTTTTTCCGACATAGATGATCTCTGAATTTTCCGAAGCATGTCTTAACAACACTTCGGATGCCAGAAAATCATAGATGATAACGTCCGCCTGTTTGATGCATTCCAATCCCTTAACGGTAATCAGTCCCGGATCACCGGGGCCGGCTCCCACAAGAAAAACTTTACCTTTCATGGTTTAGATTCAGATCCGCTTTAAGATTATCGATTATTGTTTTTGCCCCCATTGAAATCAAGCGTTCGGCAAGTTCTGCACCAATCATGCCGGATGCGTTTTCAGGTCCCTGCAGGGTTTCTTTAATGAGGGTTTTGCCGTCAACAGCGGCCACAAGCCCGGAAAGCGTGAATATGTCTTTATCGATCCTTCCATGGGCGGCGATAGGCACCTGACAGCCGCCTTCAAGACGATCCGAAAATGCACGCTCTCCCCTGATCACCGCCCGTGTTTTCGGATCTTCAAGGCCGGCGACAACAGGACCGGTCAGGGAGTCGTTTTGTCTGATTTCGATACAAAGCGCGCCCTGTCCGACGGCAGGGAGCATGATGTTTTCATCCAAATATTCGGTTATTTTGTTTTCAAATCCCAACCGCCTGACGCCGGCGGCTGCGAGGATGATGGCATCAAGGTTTTCGGTTTCAAGTTTTTTAAGGCGCGTATCGATATTCCCTCTCAACGGCGCAACGACCAGATCCGGTCTGGCAAAAAGAAGCTGCGCTTTACGACGGAGACTGCCGGTGCCGATCTTCGCGCCGGATGGCAATTGGGAAAAGCGCCGGTTGTTTTTGGAAATCAGAACATCTTGGGGAGCTTCTCTTGGGGGGATTGCGCCGATGCACAGCCCTTGGGGTATTTGAGCCGGCATATCCTTCATGCTGTGTACGGCAAGATCAATTTTTTCGTTTAAAAGCGCCTCTTCGATTTCCTTGACAAAGAGTCCTTTGCCGCCCACTTTGGCAAGGGGCACATCGAGAATTTTGTCTCCTGTTGTCTTTATGATGACCAGCTCAATGGAAAGGGAAGGATCTCCGGCCTCTATGACTGTTTTGACCCAGTTTGCCTGCCACAGGGCAAGCTGGCTTCCCCGGGTTCCTATTTTAAGCATTTTCTTCATCAATGGCTGCAGCTTTTACAACTGGTTGCGGCACATCCGCTGCACGATGACGCACCGGCGGCAGCCTTTACGGTTTGTCCATGCCCCCCTTTGCTGTAAAAGGTAGAGGCTGACATGAGCTTTTTGACCTTCTTGCTGTTGCACGACGGGCAACCCGGACGTTCATTTTTGAAAACCAGGCATTCAAAATCTTTTTGGCAGTCATGACAATGGTACTCATAAATCGGCATTGGTCTTTACTCCTCAGGTTTATTTTTGTTCGCATTCGAGCGATAACATAATCATCTTTAAGGTTGAATCAATCTATTCGATCTCCTCGATTATCCCCGCGGCAATGAGCGGCAGCATAATTTCATGGTGTCCCGTCAAATGGAATCCTTGACCGCCGCCGGCGGTGGGCCGGCATACGACATTGGTCATGGGGCGGTAGTGCCGGATGAAATCCATATTCACCGTGGTGAAATGATGTAAGCGATGTCCTAAATTCCGTGCCAGTGTTACGGCTTTCAGAAAAACCTCCGGCAGTATGACGGCAGATCCGATATTGAAATAAACGCCGCCTTCAAGCGTGCTGACCACGGATGCGAAGATGCGAAAATCTCTGTGAGTTGCTTCACCGGTTGCTTTTGCATCAAATCCGGGATGCATGTGAATAATATCGGTTCCGAATGCAACATGCACTGTAACGGGAATGCCGAGCCGGGCGCCTGCCGCAAGGATGCTGTGCTGTAAATACGGGAGTTTTTTTTCGATCATTACGGCGCCGATGGTTTCGCCGAGCCCTTGACATGTTTTTCCGGCGCACCCAATGGCATCGCATAAAAAAGCACCGGTTTCATGAGCCATGCCAAAGGCGCCGTCACCCAGAGATGCGGAGACATCTTCCGAAGTGACCCCTGCCATGGCAAGTTCGAGATCATGAATAATGCCGGCCCCGTTCATGGCAACGGCGGTGATCACTTGCCGCTCCATGAGATCGACGATAATGGGCGTCAGCCCCACTTTAATCACATGGGCCCCCATGGCAAAAACGATGCTCTTTTTTTGTCGGAAAGCGTCGGCCGTACATGAGATGACAGTCCTGATCTGATTTCCGGCAAGTATATCCGGAAGCGTTTTAAGAAAATCTTTAAAGCCGGCCCCTTTTTGCCATGCCCGAGCAAAGTCACCTGCAGATACCTTGCTTTTTCGTGCGGACAGCGGGTAGGTTTTTATTTGGCTCAAATCTATGGGTTCGAATTTTTGTGTCATAATGTTTACTAAAATTTTTCCGGAAACAACGTCCGGTCCACCAGGTCGCACAAAATATGGCCTAATGTAATATGGGTTTCCTGAATTCTTGCGGTGATATCCGATTGAACGGAAAAAACAAGATCCGCACACTTTGCCAGCTCCCCGCCGCGACCCGTGAGCCCGATGGTATATATTCCGATATCTTTTGCGGCATGAACGGCGTTGATAACATTTCTGGAATTACCGCTGGTGCTGATGCCGATAGCTACATCGTCCTTTCTGCCCAGTGCCGCCACCTGCTTGGAAAAAATGTCGTCAAAATGGTAATCATTTCCGATGCTGGTGATGATGGAGGTGTCGGTGGTCAACGCCAGAGCGGCCATGGGCGGCCGTTCAATCTGAAACCGGTTGACAAATTCGGCGGCAATATGCTGCGCATCCGCAGCGCTCCCCCCATTCCCGAAGATCAGGATTTTGTGCCCCGAAGCCAAACACGTAGCGAGCATATCCGCTCCCTCGATCATTGAATCGAGGTTTTCGCTGACAAACCGGTGTTTAACGTTGATGCTGTCTTCGAGTATACTCAGTATAATGTTCTTCATGGTTTAATCACTATTTAAATTAATGATCTGATTCCGGATTTCTCTGTCATTTGCCTTTTGACATTTGCCGTTCAAAATTCAAAATTTATCCTTAATTCTTTTATTTTCTTAATTCTCTACCCTGCATCCTTCATCAACTTTTTAATCTTTTTTATCGAATCCTTAGAATTATAGCCCAGCTTATGCGCTTTTTCAAACTGAGCCAGGGCATCTTCAAGCTGGTTTCTTTTAAGATAAAGGCTGCCGAGCCGGTGTCGAAAAAGGCCGGTTTCAGGAGAAATATCGACACTCTGCTGGCAAAAAATGGTCGTAATTTCAGGGTTCTCGCCAAGCAGATCAAACAGGTAGCCAAGGGCTGACAGTGATTGGGCGTCGTTCGGGTTTTGTCGAATGGCTTTTTTATAGGCAAAAATGGCTTCATCGGTCATATTCAAAGCACTGCAGCATTCACCCAAAGCACGCAAAGCTGGCCCTGATTCGGCATTCAGTGCTACGGCTTTTTCGAGGTATTCTTTTGCGGCCTTTGGATTTTTCAAGGTCAGATAGACCTTTCCGATTTGAAAAGCAACTTCAAAAATATCGTCCTCTTTTTTCCGGTCCGCCTCCAAGAAGTATTCCAGCGCTTTCTGGGGTTTTCCGGTCAACATGTTGACCAGTCCGATATTGTACAAGACCATGACCTCATCCGGGTTAAGTTTGAGCGCTTGTTTAAATTCTTTCAGGGCTTTTGCGTAATCCCCCAAAATACCATAACAAACTCCCAGGCTGTTGCGGATATTGACGTCCGACGGGTCGAGCAGGATGGCTGTTTTGTATTCTTTGACGGCGCCGTCGATGTCTCCATGCTGATATTGATTGTCACCGCTGATATTTAAACTGACGGCATCGAAGGCGACGATACTGGCAGGCCCGAAAAATGCGGCATGATCCAATGCTTTTACGGCATTATCAAGGATCTCTTCTTTTTTGAAGCTGAGTGTCGGATAGGACGCCATACCCATGGAAACCGTTCCCTGGGTTGATTCCGCCAGGCTGGTTTTTATTTTTTGGGCAAGTTTCAAGGGCGTCGTTTGATTTTTCACCGTGAAAAAGCAGCCAAGCATTCCCTGGTCCAGCCGTCCCCATATCCCGTCTTCATGCCGGCATAGCACGTCAATAATTTTAGCCACATCAAGCCATCGCTCAATTTTACCGTCATCTTCTGTTTCATCGCCGATATCGGTTATCTTGTCGATTTTAATGACGATAGCGTCAAATTTTTCTGAAGATTTGAGCCGGACTGCGGCGTTTTCGATAAAATCCTTCCCGGCCAAAAGGTCCGGAAATACTTTTCGAATTTTTTCCGACCCCGGCGAAGAAATAGCTTGGACCGTTCCTTTATCGGGCATGGCGTCTGTTTTATAAAGAAGAAACTCTTTGCCGGAAGGGCGGCGGTGAAATAAATCCGTCTTTTGATGTGTCATGAACGAGCCTTTTTGAGTATATGTTTAAACGCATTTTCAACAAGCTGCAGCTCATCGTCGAGGATGGTCCTTAAGTCCATGATAAAAAGATCATCTTCGATTCTTCCGATGACGGGGCATTCATTGTTGCGCATCTGTTTTTCAAGCGCATTGGCGGAAATTCCCTCGACTTTAACCCCTACGCCTTTGCTGGGAAGCGTTAAAAGCGGCAACGAACCACCGCCCGGTCGTGAAAAGATGTCGATGAGATCGATGGATAACCTGGCATCGCCGATATTTTTGAGTGCCTCGAAAAGCGCCCTGGCCCTTGATGCGATGCGGTCCAAGGGAAGTGTCATCATGCGCAGTGTGGGTATCGCATCCATTACCGTGTCGATGTTTCGGTAATGCCGCAATGTGCTTTCAAGGGCGGCAAGGGTGAGTTTGTCGATACGGAGCGCTCTGTTGATGGGGTTTTTCTTGATTTTTTCGATGACATCTTTTTTCCCGACAATAATGCCTGCCTGGGGACCGCCGAGGAGCTTGTCACCGCTGAATGTGACAATGTCTGCGCCGGCTTTCACGGACTCCTGAACCATGGGTTCTTTCAGCAGACCGTATTTTGAAAAATCGACGAAGGTGCCGCTGCCGAGATCTTCCATCACCGGAATCTTGAACTTTGTCCCCAGATCCACCAGGGTTTCAAGAGAAACATCGGCGGTAAACCCGATCACGCTGTAATTGCTGGTATGGACTTTTAAAAGAAGACCGGTGTCGTGCTCGATGGCATTTTCGTAATCTCTGAGATGGGTACGGTTTGTGGTGCCGACTTCCTTTAAAATTCCCCCGCTTTTGGCCATGACATCGGGTATCCTGAATGATCCGCCGATTTCCACGAGTTCTCCCCTTGAAACAATCACTTTTTTGCCCTTGGCGATGGTTTCCAGAGACAAAAAAACAGCGCCCGCATTATTGTTGACCACCATGGCCGATTCAGCGCCGCTGAGTTCACAGAGGATATCTTCGACAACGGTATATCTGGACCCCCGGGCGCCTTTGGACAGATCGAATTCCAAATTGGAATATCTGCCTGCAATAATTGAGAGATTTTCAATGGCATCATCGGCGAGCAACGAGCGGCCGAGGTTGGTGTGAATAACGATGCCCGTGGCATTGACAATGCGGATCAAATTCGACGCCATGGTTTTATGAACACGTTGTTTGACGGCAGCGAGGACTGCAACATCGGAAAGCTCGGTTTCCGTGATGTTCTGCTGATCATCCAAAATAACCTCCCGGAGTCGTTCAACAACAAAACGGATCGAACGGACCAGTACGGATTTCGGTATATTGTCAAAATCAGTATCCGACTTTGCAGCCTCAAGAATAAAATCCACCCCCGGAAGCATTCGCAAAAGGGTTTGTTGATTTTCAGTGATGGTCATTTTTTCACCCAATGTTGCGTCAGATGACATAACTGAATTTAAAATCCAAGCGCCAACCAAGCCCAGAGGCAAACAGCCTCGACAATCGGCCGATTGATGTAAAATAGACCCATAGCATTTTAGCATTCGTTATTTCAATAGATTTATTTGAAGGGTGAAATACTTGTTGTAAAATTTTCTTTATACATGGAAAATAATGCGTTATGTACAATCCGAATATGAGATGGATTCCATACACCGTGGAGGCACTGAATCGCCTTGTCGAAAATCATTTTTATCGTCAACCCCCAAGCCGGGAATGGTTCAACAGCATCGACCTGGCCGCTCATTAAATCCCTTGCCAGAGACCGGATCGGACCTTTTGAAGCCTATATGACAAAAGGACCGGGAGATGCGATGACATTGGCAAAAAATGCCGTTGCCGAAAATGTGAGACTTCTTGTCGGGGTGGGGGGAGACGGGACATTGAACGAGGTCGTTAACGGCCTCATGATGCATGAGGACTTCATCCGATCGGATGTGACCCTGGGATTTATCCCCAACGGCACCGGGTGCGATTTTGTCAGGACCGTTTCGATTCCCCGAAACATCGAACAGGCCGTGGATCTCATTGCGTCGGGTTGCGTCCGTAGCATCGATTTGGGATTGCTTGATTTTAAGGACCACAACGGTCATGATCGATGCCGATATTTCCATAATATCGCCAGCTTCGGACTGGGAGGCGAGGTCGCCCGTCGCGTGAATCGAACGACCAAGATGCTGGGGCCGTTTATTTCGTTTATGTGGGCGACGCTGGTCTCTATTTTTTTATGCGGTAAAAAAAGGATACGGATCGGCATCGACAAGGATGATTATAAAAAGGAAATGGTTGTCTGGAACGTTGCGATCGCCAACGGTCAGTATCATGGCGGCGGCATGTGGGTCGCTCCCAACGCTTCAATGTGCGATGGTTTGTTAAATATTACGATTATCGGAGATCTGACCATCCCCGAGGTATTTTTAAATCTTTCGAGACTTTATAACGGCCGGATCTGCGATATTGACAATGTCGTTGCCTTGACCGGTAAAAAAGCAGCCGCAACATCAGATGACCGGGTGTTCACCGAGGTGGATGGAGAATCGTCCGGTCTGCTCCCGGCGTCGGTCAAAATAGTGCCCGGTGCGCTGAAAATTATCGCAAATTAACCAAATCCAATTATGGTGAACGAATACCCCATGAGACAAGCCAAAGATTATATTATTTTTCCCCTGGATGTGCCGACGGTAAAAGCGGCCAAAGCGTATGTTGAACTCCTTTCGGGATCTGTGGGGATGTTCAAGGTAGGGCTGGAACTCTTTATTCGATCCGGGCCGGATCTGATCGATTTCATCCATGCGTCGGCGGCATCGGGTGTCTTTTTGGATTTAAAGCTTCATGACATCCCGGCAACAGTCTCTCGCGCTATGGCGCAAATCGCAGATCTGGGCGTTAAATTTGCGACGGTTCATTGCGGTGAGACGTGTAAGATGCTTGAAGCTGCGGTCGCCGGTGCCGGGGGTCGGGTCGACGTTCTCGGTGTTACGGTATTAACCAGCGTATCCAGCGAAGATATTAAAGCCGCAGGCTATCGAAAGCCGTTTTATGAAAATCCGACGCGCCTGGTTGTCGAGAGGGCGGCCATGGCCCAATCCGCCGGGTGCGCCGGTATCGTCTGTTCCGGACAAGAAGTCAAAATGGTCAAAAAAACATTTGGTCGGGATTTTATAGCGGTGACGCCGGGAATTCGTCCGTTGTGGGATGACATAAAATCGCAGGATCAAAAACGTGTTGCCACGCCGGCCGCGGCAATTACAAACGGATCGGATTATCTTGTCATCGGCCGTCCCATCAGGGATGCAAAAAATCCCAAGGCGGCCGCCCTGCGCATCGCCGAAGAGATAGCGGCCGTTCTTTAGCCCTGCAATGCTTTCAAAATTGACACATAATTTTTAAAAAAACCGGTGTATTGTTATAAAATTTCCGATTTATTATTTGACAAAATTCCAGGTGCTTTATATTAAAAGTTCTTTAAAATATAAGTGATCCAATAGTCAGGTAGTCAGGGATCGCGTTGTAAGGATGTTCAAGGCCGCCTATCCTTTAAGCTAAATTTTGGAGGAATGATTAATGGTTTTCAATGTGCTTCTTTATATTTCTCTCGGCATTTTTATTCTGGGTCTGATTTATAAGGCCTACACCTGGTTTTCTCGGAAAATCGGCGTATCAGCCCAGGACTTCACGACCTCTCAGAGATTTTCTGCGGCGGTCAAAGGAACTGCCGGGGTCGTTTTCAGTTTAAAAATTTTTCGCCTTATCAAGGCATTTATCCTGGATGTATTGCTTCAAAGAAGGACTTTGAAAGAAGATTTTCTGCGGTGGGCGATGCACATGCTGATATATTGGGGGTTTATGCTCCTTCTTTTGATGCACGCCCTGGATCCGATTATTACTAAAAAGCTCTTTTCCAATTATCATTCCACCGTCAATCCATACATGTTTTTAAGAGATTTTTTTGGTTTCATGGTGTTGGTGGGTATCGTTATCGCCATATTCCGGCGGTTTATAGTGAAGGTGCCGCGGCTTAAATCCGGCGGCATGGATGTCTATGCCATACTCATCGTGGCGGTGATTATCTTTTCGGGCATCATTTTAGAAGGCGTTAAAATTACTTCTGATACGGCATTTCAGAACATGGTGAGCGACTACGCGGGGCTCAGCCAGCCGGATGACGCCAATGAAATCGCAGCCCTTGAAAGTTACTGGGTTCAAAATTACGCGCTTGTTTCCCCCCATGTAAAAGGCCCCTTTGATGAGGATGTCCTGGAGCAGGGGCAGGAAGACAACGTGTCCTATTGTGCCGACTGCCACTCCTTGCCGAAATATGCGTTTACCGGTTATGCGGTCGCCAAGACCATAACCCCCTTTGCGCTGGCCTTGGATAAAGCGGGGGCCGCGAATATCCTGTGGTATATTCATTTCCTGGCGTGCTTTATCGGTTTGGCGTATCTCCCCTTTTCCAAAATGTTCCATATCATATCCACACCGGTGAGCCTGCTGACTAACGCGGTCATGGAAAAGGAAACGGCAAATCCTGCGAACATTGTCACACGACAGGTCATGGAATTGGATGCCTGCACCCATTGCGGCACCTGCAGCCGGCGGTGCTCCGCATCGACGGCCTATGATGTCCTGGGCAATGAATATATTCTGCCTGCAGAGAAAATGACCTTTCTAAAAGCGATGGCCAGGGGAAAAGTTCTTTCCGATGAAAAATTGCATGCCATACAAGAAGGGGTTTACCTGTGTACGAACTGCGACCGGTGTACGGTGGTCTGCCCTTCGGGCATCAATCTCAAGGAGTTGTGGTTCAATGTCAGAGAAGATCTGATCCAGAGAGGCCTTCCGGAATGTTTGACCCTGTCTCCGTATTCTTTTTATCGCGGCTTGAATCGAACCCACATCGCCGTCGATGATTACCGCAAACCCATTGAAACGGCAAGCGGCGCGGTAGCCGGAAATTTTGAACAGTTGATGGATAAAACCACCCCGATTTCTCTTTCGAAAAGAGACGGCGGTGATATTGCGAATCAGTTGCCGGGCGTCGCGACGTTTTCATATTGTTTCGGATGTCAGAACTGCACCACCGTGTGCCCGGTGGTGATGCACTTTGAAAATCCACAGGAGGCTTTGGGTCTTTTGCCCCATCAAATCATGAACTGCCTCGGATTGGGTCTTGTGGAAATGGCCACCGGTCCCCGGATGCTCTGGGATTGTGTGACCTGCTTTCAATGTCAGGAACACTGCCCGCAAAATGTGAAGGTAACGGATGTTCTCTATCAGCTCAAAAATCTTGCCGTTAAAAATGCATGCAGGACTGCAGAGAATGATGTTGCACCTTCGGAAGAGGTTGCCGAACCTTCAGAAGAAGATGCCGTACCTGCAAAGGCGGTCTGAAGAATCCAAAATGACGCAGTAAATAAGGATAGCATTATGAAATACACATTATTTTTAGGATGTAACATACCTGCCAGGGTCGTTCAGTATGAAAGTGCCGCCAGGGCGGTCATGAGGCGGTTCGGCGTCCAGCTGATCGATAACCGGGAGTTTAAGTGCTGCGGATATCCGGTACGCAATTTTGACCGGAAAGCATTTCTTCTCAGCGCATCGGAGAATCTGGCAAGGGCTGAAAAATCGGGCTTGAACATGATGGCCCTGTGCAAGTGTTGTTTCGGGAACCTGAAAGAGGCCGAACAATTCTTGAAGGAAGAAGGAGATCTTCAAGAGGAGATCAAAAAAGAACTTGCCAAAAAAGGGCTGCAGTTCGAAGGCAACATTGAGGTCAAGCATTTTCTTTCCGTATTGTATCATGATGTGGGGCTCGATGAGATCAAAAATCAGATAACCCAATCTTACAAAAGCCTCAAGATTGCAACCCATTACGGATGCCATGCATTGCGGCCGAGCAAAGTGACGCAATTTGACGATCCAATTGCCCCGTCTTTGTTTGACAAACTGGTTGAAGCCACGGGCGCAAAAAGCATCGATTACAACAGCAAACTGGACTGCTGCGGGGCCCCGCTTCTGGGGGTCAATGACGACCTTTCCATGAGCATAACGGCCAAAAAACTGGCAAACGGGAAGAAAGCCGGCGCTGATTATTTGTGCGCGGCCTGCCCTTACTGCCAGCTGCAGTTCGACCATGTGCAGAAAATGATGATTTCCCAAAACGGCCATGAAGCGCTTGCATCCATTGTCTATCCACAGCTTCTCGGTCTGTGTTTGGGCATCGATGAAGAAACGCTGGGGATCCACATGAATGAGATCGATATCACGGATATCACATCTTTTTTAAATCAGGAGTAGAACATGTCAAAAGAAAAGACCGGAGCGGTAATGGTGGTCGGCGGCGGCATTGCCGGAATGCAGGCCGCGTTGGATATTGCCAAATGCGGGCTTATTTTGTCTATCTCGTTGAAAGATCCGTCCTCCATCGGCGGAATGATGTCGCAGCTGGATAAGACCTTTCCCACCAATGACTGTGCCATGTGAATCATCTCTCCCAAACTGGTCGAGGTCGGCCGGCACATCAACATTGAGCTCCTGACATTGTCGGAAGTGGAAGAAATCTCCGGAACGGCGGGTGATTTTGATATCCGGGTGATCCAGTACCCCCGGTATATTGACATGGACAAGTGTATCGCCTGCGGCCTTTGCGCGGAAAAGTGCCCCAAAAAAGTCCCAAGTGAATACGATGCCGGGCTGGCCAAACGAAAATCGGCCTATGTCAAGTATACCCAGGCCGTCCCCTTAAAATACGCCATTGACGAAGACACTTGCATTTTTCTTAACAAGGGAAAATGCAAGGCCTGTGAAAAATTCTGTCCCACAGGGGCCGTCAATTTCGCAGATCAAAAAAAAGAAATCACACTGAATGTCGGCGCAGTGATCATCGCCCCGGGGTCCAACGTGTATGACCCCGGCGCTTATGATGTTTATGGCTACAAAGCATTGCCGAATGTCGTGACCAGTCTGGAGTTCGAACGTATCCTTTCGGCCACCGGACCGTTCGGCGGTCACATGGTGAGGCCCTCTGATCACAAAGAGCCTAAAAACATCGCATGGGTCCAGTGTGTGGGTTCCAGGGATCTTCATCCCGGATCACAGCCCTACTGCTCGGGTGTCTGCTGCACGTATGCGGTCAAGCAGGCGATGCTGGCCAAGGAGCACAGCAGCAACGGGTTGGACGCGGCGGTGTTTTACATCGACATGCGGACGTTCGGGAAGGATTTTGAGCGGTATTACAATCGCGCCAGGGAAGAATCGGGGATCCGGTTCGTGAAATCCCGGGTGACCCATGTGGAGCCGAACGAAGAAACCGGAATGCAGGTGATTCGGTATGTGGACGAAGCGGGCCGGCGAATGGAAGAGGAATTCGACATAGTGGTGCTGTCGGTGGGGCTGAGCGCGTCGGAGGCGACGGCCAAACAGGCCCAAAAATGGGGGATCGCGCTGAACCGTTACAATTTTGCCGAGACCGGGAGTTTTTCACCGGTGGAGACCTCGCGGCCGGGGATCTATGTGTGCGGCATATTTCAGGGACCCAAGGACATTCCGACGTCGGTGATCGATTCGAGCGCCGCAGCGGGGATGGCGGGGAGCCGGCTTTCGGATGTGCGGTGGACATTGACCAAGACCCGTGAGATTCCCGAGGAAACGGATGTCCGTGGAGAGCCGCCGCGGATCGGGGTGTTTGTGTGCCGGTGCGGGACCAACATTGCCGGGACCGTGGATGTTCCGGCGGTGGTGGAGTTTGCCAAAGGTCTTCCGGGGGTGGCGCATGCGGAAGAGAACATGTTCAGCTGCAGCCAGGACACCCAGGACAAGATGACGGAGGTGATCAGGGAACACCGTTTGAACCGGGTGGTGGTGGCGGCGTGCACGCCCAAGACCCACGAGCCGCTGTTCCAGGAGACGCTGATCAATGCGGGGATCAACAAGTACCTGTTCGAGATGGGAAACATCCGGAACCAGTGTTCCTGGGTACACAAGGACGACCCGGAGAAAGCCACGGAGAAGTCCAAAGACATCGTGCGGATGGCGGTGGCCAAGGCCAGGCTTTTGGAGCCGCTGAAAGAATCGACCATGGGGATCACGCAGTCGGCGCTGGTGATCGGCGGGGGCGTGGCCGGGATGGCGGCGGCCCGGAACATGTCGGCGCAGGGGTATCGCACGACCCTGGTGGAAAAGACGGATGTATTGGGGGGCCGGGCGCGTCAGCTTCACGAGACCTGGCGGGGAGAAGATATTCAAGGATATTTGACGGAACTGACAGATGCGGTTCAGTCGAACGAAGACATCGAGGTATTATTAGGCGCAAAGATCACGCAGGTGGAAGGGTTTGTGGGGAATTTCAAGACGACCGTGCACCAAAACGGCGAGAGCAAAGCGATCGAGCACGGGGTGACGATCATCGCGTCGGGGGCGTCGGAGTACAAGCCCGAGGGGTATTTATACGGCAAGGATTCGCGGGTGGTAACGGGGCTTGAGCTTCAGCAACGGTTCATCGACAAGGACCCGTCGCTGGAACAGACGGGCACCGCGGTATTTATCCAGTGCGTGGGGTCGAGGATACCGGAGCGGCCGTACTGCTCGAAGGTGTGCTGCACCCAGTCCATCAAGAGCGCATTGGAACTGAAAGAGATCAATCCGAAGATGGATGTGTTTATCGTGTACCGGGATATGCGGCCCTATGGACTGCGTGAGGATCTTTTCCGTGAGGCGCGGTCGGCCGGGATCGGATTTATCCGGTACGATTCCGACAAAGGCCTTGAGGTGATCAACGAAGGTGAAGGTCTCAAGGTGAGTTTTACGGATCGGGTGCTGGGACGGGTGATGGATATCCGGCCGGATTTGGTGGTGCTGGCGTCGGCAGTGGTGCCGGAGGCCGAGAATCCATTGGTACAGCTTTACAAGGTGCCGGTGAATGCCGACGGATTTTTTGCCGAGGCGCACGTGAAGCTTCGGCCGGTGGATTTTGCCACGGACGGCATTTTCGTGTGCGGACTGGCCCATGCGCCCAAACCCATCGACGAATCGATTACCCAGGCCCAGGCGGCGGTCGCCGGTGGAGACCTCGCGGCCGGGGATCTATGTGTGCGGCATATTTCAGGGACCCAAGGACATTCCGACGTCGGTGATCGATTCGAGCGCCGCAGCGGGGATGGCGGGGAGCCGGCTTTCGGATGTGCGGTGGACATTGACCAAGACCCGTGAGGTTCCCGAGGAAACGGATGTCCGTGGAGAGCCGCCGCGGATCGGGGTGTTTGTGTGCCGGTGCGGGACCAACATTGCCGGGACCGTGGATGTGCCCGCGGTGGTGGAGTTTGCCAAAGGTCTTCCGGGGGTGGCGCATGTGGAAGAGAACATGTTCAGCTGCAGCCAGGACACCCAGGACAAGATGACGGAGGTGATCAGGGAACACCGTTTGAACCGGGTGGTGGTGGCGGCGTGCACGCCCAAGACCCACGAGCCGCTGTTCCAGGAGACGCTGATCAATGCGGGGATCAACAAGTACCTGTTCGAGATGGGAAACATCCGGAACCAGTGTTCCTGGGTACACAAGGACGACCCGGAGAAAGCCACGGAGAAGTCCAAAGACATCGTGCGGATGGCGGTGGCCAAGGCCAGGCTTTTGGAGCCGCTGAAAGAATCGACCATGGGGATCACGCAGTCGGCGCTGGTGATCGGCGGGGGAGTGGCCGGGATGGCGGCGGCCCGGAACATGTCGGCGCAGGGGTATCGCACGACCCTGGTGGAAAAGACGGATGTATTGGGGGGCCGGGCGCGTCAGCTTCACGAGACCTGGCGGGGAGAAGACATTCAAGGATATTTGACGGAACTGACAGATACGGTTCAGTCGGACGAAAACATCGAGGTATTATTAGGCACAAAGATGGGGGAGGTGGTAGGTGTTCGTGGGTGACTTGAAGACTACTGTTAACTGAAAACGGCTAGAGCAAAGCGATCAAGTACGGTGTCAACCAACGTTTATCGGGTCGGGGGTGTCGGAGAACAAGCTCGATGGGTATTTATACGGCAAGGATTGGAGCATTGTACCTTGAATGAAGCCTCAGCAACGGTTACTTAAACAATAAACCTGTGCACTGGAAAATGTTATGCTCCGTGGGACTGAATCCAGTGGGCGCGGCGGTCGACCAGAGAGACGGAGCCTGCCTCATCTGCTCGAAGGTGTGTGGCACCCAGTTCATGGCTATAGTGCAATGGAACTTGAAGATGCGAATCCGAATATGCAGGCGACGACAGTATAGGGCAGATGCGGCCCTATGGACTGCGTGAGGATCTTTACCGTGAGGCGCGGTCGGCCGGGATCGGATTTATCCGGGACCATTCGGACAAAGGCCTTGAGGTGGTCAACGAAGGTGAAGGTCTCAAGGTGAGTTTTACGGATCGGGTGCTGGGACGGGTGATGGATATCCGGCCGGATCTGGTGGTGCTGGCGTCGGCAGTGGTGCCGGAGGCCGAGAATCCATTGGTACAGCTTTACAAGGTGCCGGTGAATGCCGACGGATTTTTTGCCGAGGCGCACGTGAAGCTTCGGCCGGTGGATTTTGCCACGGACGGCATTTTCGTGTGCGGACTGGCCCATGCGCCCAAACCCATCGATGAATCGATTACCCAGGCCCAGGCGGC
>CAVZUV010000023.1:0-76868 GCA_963778575.1 uncultured delta proteobacterium
TTTCGGTTGATATATCGTTCAGTTTTCCTGCTCAAATCATTGAGGTGATATTGATCAATATTTCCGACAAGCAACAGATCAATGATACCGGTATCCTTGCCTTCTGCATAATCATCCAGCGAGTAAGCACGTTCAAGGTCGCCGAGCCGGGTAACGATGCCGTCGATAACTTGATCGATGCCCATCACCTTTCCGACCATGGATTTCAACTCAGGGAACAATGGATGATTCTGATTTGCTTTATAAAATACCTGCCTGCCGCTTTTTTTGGATGTGAGGAGCTTGGTTTTGGTCAGTTGATTGAGCTCTTCACGCACCGAATTAGTAGACACATTAAATTCATTTGCTAATTCACGCAGATACGACCGTGTAGCCGGATTAAAGAAAAAACGGGTCAGTAGTTTGATGCGGGTTTTGGATGATATGATTCCCTTGAATAGATTTTCCATGATAAATTCCTTGAGACCTTTGCAAAACGCCTCTTTTGGCCCAATCCGCCGGAGGCGGACAAGTTTCTGCGCATGCCCCGTGAAATGCATAGCCTATTTCTCTGGGTCAAGCTCAAATTCTAATCCTCAAAATACTCAATGTATTCTTGTGGTTAAAATTTTCGCCTTCCTTGAACACGAACAAAAATATGCATTTTTCAAAGGTATCACATTTATGAGTAGATATTCTACTCTAAAATGGAAAAGATGTCAATTGATTTTTTGAAAAAAAGTTTAATTGTCATTCAGGGTTGATTTATGGTAAAAGTAAACCAATTTTTTGTGTCTGCGGTAAGCTTGACAATATCTCAATTTCGGCATTGGTTTATCTGCCAAAATTTTAAGAGGTCAATGACGAGAAGAAAATGGAAAAATTGACACCCGAAACTAATGACCGATATATCAAGGGCCTGATGGACATCAGCAGGGCCATCACATCGGATCTTTATCTGGAGGATATTCTCAAGCTCATTGTGATGGTGACGGCCAAAGTGACAGGGGTCGAGATCTGTTCCTTGTGGCTCATTGACGAGACCGAGACGCCGAAGAGAATTCGTCTGAAAGCCACCCAAGCCATTGATCCGGATTATGTGAAAGATCGCGCGCTCAATATGGATGAAGGCGTTGTCGGTTTTGTAGCGACCCATAAACAACCGCTGATTATTCAAGATGTTTTAAAAGAACCCCGGTTCAAGGAAAAGGAAATGGCCAAAAAACTGGGGCTGGTTTCCATGGTCGGCGTGCCGCTTCAGATCAAGGATGAAAAAGTGATCGGCGTGCTCAATTGTTTTACGGCCAAGCCCTACAATTTTTCCGAGACCGAGGTAAATCTGATAAAGACGGTAGCCAATCAGGCCGCGGCCGCCATCATCAATACGGAGCTGATGGTCAAAACAAAGGTGATTCAGGAGGAACTCGAGACACGGAAACTTGTGGAGCGGGCCAAAGAAGTTCTGATGCGGCGTCGTAAAATGGATGGGAACGATGCCTTTCGATGGATTCAAAAACGAAGCATGGACTCGCGAAAATCCATGCGCCATGTGGCGGAAGCGATTTTGCTTTCTGAAGAGTTCGAGTAGAAGTGGTTTTAAAACCTTCCTTCAGACTCAATCTCTGTGTTGGACTGAGACGTCCAATCCTCGAAATATTCCCGATATTCCTGCGGTTGACCGCCCCGGTCCGCCTTGACCTTGAACCCGATTGAAAGTTTTAAAACCACTTCAAGTAACTTAACCCGTATGAACTGTAACCAAAAAATTATTGCTGCCAAGCCACAAAGACACGAAGGATTTTATTTTGTTATGCTTTCTTAGTGTCTTGGTGTCTTCGTGGCGAAAAAAAATTGCTACAAAATGCACAAATTTTACATTAAAAAACTAAATGTCTTTTAGAAGACGATTAGCAGGCGATTTTTCAATTTCTTCATTCAGCGTTTTCAATGCTTCCGATAAATGACAGAGTTCAGTGGTCCGTGCAACAGGAATATTCTCAACGCCATTTTGTTCCAAAGCTTCGATAACAGAGTTGATGGTAATCGTATTGATATCCCGGGCCGGCTGATAGGACACGTCCTTATTTTTTTCGGCTTTAGTGTATGACAGAATGCTCGCTTCAACCAACTCGTCGAGTATTTGTCGTGCCAGACGAAACGGAATCTCCAGTGTTTTCGCTATGCCAGAAGCCGATAAGGGGGATTCGGCTTTTAAAAACCTGGATATGACAAAACGTGAAATCTGAAGGGAGAGCAATTTTTTAAATGCCGGGCTGATGGGGCGGCCGTCCGGCTCAAATTCATAAGTGTCCACATATTGATAGGCATACGAAATTTCCGCACCAGAAAGAACTATGATCCAGCTCAATTGAATCCACATTAGAAACAGCGGAAGTGCCGCGAAACTTCCGTATATGGCATTATACCTCGACACTCCCACCTGAAACGCAATGTAGGCCCATTGAGCGATTTGATATATGGTCCCGGCAATGACGCCGGCAATCAGTCCCGAGCTGAAATTGACCTTGGTGTTGGGCATGAGTATGTACATAAATATAAAAAGGATCCATATCAAACCATAGGGGATGAATTTCAGCATTAAAAATATGACCGGACTGAACATTCCGATCAGCGCGACTTTTTGGGCGATGGCCGTAATCTGTGTGGTGATAAATACCGTAACACTGCTGGAGAGGATGAAGAGTATGGGAGAGATCAGCATGATCGAAAGATAGTCACTGAATTTTCGCCCAAACGTTCGGTGGGTTTTGATTTCCCAAATGCCATTGAACGAACGTTCGATTTGACTAAAGAGTTTAATCACCGTCCATAAAAGAAAAACGACGCCGATACCGGCGATGATGCCGCCTTTGGTATTATCCAGAAGCGAATGGGCAAATGAAACCGTTCGATTCATCACTTCTTCCTGGCCCTGAAATTTTTCCAACAGTTGTTTTTCGAGAAGCTTTTGAAACCCAAAACCTTTTGCGATTCCAAAGGCCATGGCCATCACGGGGACAATGGAGAGTACGGAATAAAACGTCAGTGCGGAAGCACTTAACGGGCATTTGTTTTTTCTGAATCCGCGGACCGTCAGAATAAGAATTCGAAGCTGTTTGACAAGTAAGTATCTTGTCCTGGAAAGATCCTTGGCTCGAACTCTCCAGACGTCGGTCCTGAAGAAATTAGTCATTTTTGCTTTTAAAGTAAAAATATCGGTCATTGGCAGAACCTCTTTCGCTTCGTTCACAATTTAAAATCCAACCTTTTGCCAAAACAAGCGGCATCGCCGCGTTTCATAAAATCGTTACACGATTTTATTTACAAAAGACGAATCGCGTGTTCAGTGGGAAGACCTGCTTCTATAATTTTATTGACGACCGAAGCAATATCATAAGGTATGAATTTGACTTCGATGCTGTTTTTCTCTGTATCGAGAATAATATATTTGGCGTGATTGTCGCCGTCCCTGGGCTGCCCCACACTTCCGATGTTAATGATATATTGATCGGTACTGTTGAGATTGACAACGCTTTGAACAAGCGGTGACCGTGTAATGGATTTGCCGTTAAAGCCGATGATTTCAAGGCGGTGCGTATGACCGACAAAACATATTTTCTCTTTCATCTGTTTAAAAGTTCGCAACAGTTCATCTTCTGCAATTTGAAAAAGATAAGTGGTTGCAGAATCCGGTGGAAAACCGTGGACAAAGCGGTATCCGTCGTAAATCATAGACGGTTTTAATTTGGAAATGAAATTGATGGTTTTTTCTGACAGCATTTCAATGGTTTTCAACAAAGATCTTCGGGCAAGGGGGTTAAAGCAGGTTAATGCCTTTTGATCGATCACCGCCAGTTCATGGTTGCCCAGAATAGACGGAATATGACGATCGTTGATCATGGCGACAACTTTCTCGGGTTCAGGACCATAACCGATGCTGTCGCCCAGACAAACCATCCTGTCGATATTCGATCCGTCGATATCCGTGAGCACCTGTTCCAATGCTTCCATATTCGCATGAATATCCGATATTACCGCCACTCTCATGGACAAGTCCTATCATTTTTTCAGTCTTTTATCAATCATTCAGGTGCGACACCCGAATTTCTATGTAAACGCATATATCCTAAAATATTGGGTCATATTGCGATGTCAAGTTTCATATTCTGAAAACACATGAAGGTGAACCGGCGTTATCAAAACCCACTTGAACACAAAAAAGCTATACATACTCTATACATTATATTTACATTTGAATTGACATTTATGTTTTGCCGTGTCAAAATAAATAATATTCGAATCTTTGAACCCTGCTTGCCGCGGCGAAGCCGAAGAGCGAAGACGGGAACCCTGAATCCGCCAGAGGCGGACAAGCCTTGAACCCATAATAGGGAGATTTACTCCATGCAGCCGGAACTTACTCCAAAGCAGCAACAATTATTGAACTATCTGGAACATAAGATTGCCGGAACCGGGAAAACGCCCAGCTTGCGCCGGTCGGCCGCCGAGATGGGAGTGAGTCACGCGGCAATATCCCAGCTCATCACAGCGCTTGAAAAAAAAGGAATCCTCAAACGCAGCGGCCGATACAGCCGCACGATTCATCTGTTGAATCGCAATCAAGAAACAGCAGGCATCATGCGGTGGCGGGAAGTCCCCATCGTGGGAAACATCGCTGCCGGACTGCCGCTGTATGCTCAGCAGGAATGGGGTGGAAGCATTGTGATCGATTCGACCCTGTATCGAGGTCCCAACTTGTTTGCACTTCAGGTAAAGGGGGACTCGATGAAAGATGCCGCTATTTTGGACGGGGATCTGGTTATTTGTGAACCACGCCAGTTTGCTGAAAACGGCGAAATCGTCGTAGCGTTGATCAACCATGAAGAAGCAACGGTGAAGCGCTTTTTTCGCGGGAAAAAACACATTGAACTGCGTCCTGAAAACCCTGATTACAAGGCGGTCAGATATGATTTCAATGAGATCCTGATCCAGGGCAGGGTGATCGGTGTTCAGAGGGCGGAAGGCAAGAAGGCAGAGGACAGAGGACGGATGACAGACGACAGAAAATAGGAAAGAGGGAAGGGCCAGAGGTCGGAGGTCAGCCCAGCCGCTGGGCGCAAACGCCGAGTTTGATCAAAAAAGAAACTTCGGCAAGCCTAGTTTCATACGAGAAGTCTGAAAGCGGGTTGTCTGCCATCAGTCATCTGTCGTCTGTCATCTGCCTTCATTCGTCCCTCGTCCTAGCGAAGTTTACCCGCCTTTGGAGAGCGGTCTTCCCTCGTCCATCGGTCACTGAAAGGTAAGAAGATGAGAAGTTTGGAAGGTGAGAAAAAAACGAATAAGGAACAAAAAGGTACCGAAGCCTGTCAACTCCATGTGGGCACAAGCGGCTTTTCCTACACGGAGTGGGTGGAGGCCGGATTTTATCCTTCGGACACAAAATCAGGCAAAATGCTGCAGCAATATGCCCGGCGTTTTTCGATTACCGAACTCAACTACACTTGGTATCAAATGCCCAGGGCCGAAGCCATTGAACGCCATCGGCAACAGGTTCCGCAGGGATTTTTGTTCGCCGCCAAATTGACACGAACGCTCACCCATGAAATCGATCCCCGGCAATGGCCCGACCAGGCGGTTCTTTACCGGGAGGGGGTGGCGCCATTGATTCAAGCCGGACAACTCGTTGCCGTGCTGATCCAGCTTTCCCCCTCGTTTCTTCGCACAGCGCCAAACCGGAAATACCTGGCGGCCCTTCTTGACAGCCTGTACGGTCTGCCGCTGGCCGTTGAATTCCGACATCATTCCTGGGCCAGTGATCGTGTGTTTGCCGAATTGGAACGCCGGGAAGTGACGCTGGTGGGCGTCGACGCACCGGATTTGCCGGGCCGGTTTCCGCCGCTGGATGTGGTCACCAACCCGGACCTGTTTTATGTACGCTTTCACGGTCGGAATGCCAAAGGCTGGCGTTCGGGCAATATGCAGCTTCAATTTGATTACGACTATTCCGACGATGAACTGCACGAATGGATTGAGAATAAGATTGAACCCATGAGCAATCGGGCACGCAAAGGCGTCATTTTTTTCAACAATCACGTCCGCGCCCAGGCGCCGGAAAATGCGCGAAGAATGGCAAGTTTACTCAAAGAACGGGGATTGATGATTGAAGGCATCGCTTGAAGACAGATGACGGAGGGCAGACGACGGATGACAGACGACGGATGACAGATAACAGATGACCGACGGAAGATTCCTTTTACTTTCTATCCTCTGCTCTATACCCAATGCCCGCTGTTTTCTGACTTCCGATCTCTGACCTCCGACCTCTGGTCTTTTACCTCTGCTTGTCGCGGCGAAGAGCGAAGACGGGTCCTATTTCCGGCTTAAAAATTTTGGTCATTTATGTGATTTTTATGCGGGAACGATCCATTATTCATATCAATGTGGCTGATTTTGCCGTGGCGGTGGAGCGGCGTGTGGACAGCCGTCTGAGGAAAAGTCCGGTGATTATCGCCCATGATGTCTCTTTGCGAGCCAACGTCTATGATATGAGTGAAGAATCCTACCAGAGTGGCGTTCGCAAAGGAATGGGCCTGCAACGGGCACTCCGTTATTGCCGGGATGCCGTTGTTTTGCCGCCCCATCCCGCTCGTTACGAACAGGCAATGGTTCAGCTTTTGAAACATGCATTGCCTTATTCGCCCTTGATCGAAGTCACCGATCACAATGGACATTTGTTTATCGATGCCACCGGAACGGAAAGGTTGTTTGGTCCGCCGCCCGACGTGGCATGGCGTATCCGAAAGGCAATACGTTCGGATATGGGATTGGATCCGATCTGGTCGGTTGCTCCCAATAAGCTGGTGGCCAAAGCGGCAACGCGTGTGGTCAAACCGGCCGGCGAATATATTATCGGGACAGGGGAGGAAGCAGATTTTATGAACCCTTTGCCGATTCACTTTGTTCCCGGCATCCAAAGACAAGAGTTGAAACGCTTTCGGGAGTTCAATCTGAGCCGTGCCGGGCATGTGGCGGGATTGTCCATGGAACAACTGCATATCATGTTCGGAATCCGGTGCCACAGCCTGTATGATGCCGTCCGCGGCATTGATCCATCGCCGGTTTTTCCTGTGGGAAAAACCTTTCCCGTGATCAGTGTCGAGCATGTGTTTGGAAACGACACCAACACAGCGGCATGTGTGGAAGGCGCATTGTATCGGCTGGTTGAAAAGGCCGGCATCGACCTGCGCAAACAAGGGCTGGCGACACGGCGGGTGAGAATTGTCCTCGACCATTCCGACGGCAAACGGATGATTCGGCAGGCTCCCGTCGATCCGGCAACGGCCAACGACTTCCGGTTGTTTGCCGCGGCAAAGACAGCCCTTGAAATGGCTTGGAAACGCCGTGTCCGCATCCGGCGTCTGTGTCTGGTTTGCGATTGTTTGGCCGCTCCGCCGGCACAAATGGCACTTTTTGGCGGGCACGAACAAGATAAGAAAAAAAGCGACAACCTGATTTCAACCCTCGACGCCATCCGGAACCGTTTCGGCTTCAATGCGATTCGCATGGCTGTTGGAGGTGAGGCCTACGGCCGCTGAAGGTATGAGGACCGGGAACTTTCGTTCCCTCAAGGTTGGAGGCAAGAAATCAGATGTCAGAGATCAGAAGTCGGAAGTCAGAATTTGCCTCAAACCCTGGTCGCCTCTGGCGCTTAGACGACGCCTTCAATCATCAATCATATATCATCAATCCCAACATGGTTCCCTTGGCCGTTCATTCATATTACTCATTAATGTGGGGCACATGCTCTCCGGAGAAGATCTGTGCCAATGCAAAGCAGCGGGGGTATCGCCGTCTTGCGATTACGGATACCGACAATCTATATGGGCTGTGGCCTTTTTTAAAGTATTGCGAACATGAGGATGTCACCCCGATTGTCGGTGCGGAAGTGACGGATTCCGCCAAAAAACCTCCAACCGGATACCGGGCGGTTTGTCTGGTGGAGAACGATCAAGGGTACCAAAATCTTTGCCGGCTTCTGACCCGTCGCCATATGGATCCGCGGTTTGATCTGAAATCCGTTATCCCTTCCTATGCCAAGGGGTTGGTGATCGTCACACCGCATCCGGATCTTTTGATACTGTGGCATGAAACCGGATCAACGGTGGCGGGGATGGTTTCGGGAAAACCGAACGGCACGGCCTTTGAATTGCGGAAAACATCCCGTTACCTGGGGGTTCCGCTGGTGGCCGTGCCGGGAAGTTTTTTTACGGATCCGGATGATTTTAAAATACACCGGATGCTAAGGGCCATCGATTTGAACACGTCTCTTTCCCGCTTAAAACCGGAAGACACGGCGTCGCCCGATGCCTGGCTGGCGCCGGCAGCGGAATATGCCGAACGTTTCGCCGCATGGCCGGAGGTGCTTCGCGCCACGGAAGCCATCGCGGAACGGCTGACATTCACCGGTCCTTGTCATGGGTTGGTTTTGCCGCCGTGGATCGACCGCCAATGGACCGCGCTTCCAGTCCCGCTTACAGCCCCGCTTCCAGCCCGGAGGGCTTCCAGGCCGGAGGGGAGGGCTTGCAGGCTGGAGGGCGGATAAATCCGCAGTCGAATGCCCCTGATCAAACGCTGAGAAACGCCGCTTATAAAGGGGCGAAAAAACGCTATGGGGACGACCTGTCCGAAGCGGTTGTCGAACGCATGGAGCACGAACTTTATATGATTCAAAAGATGGGATTTTCATCGTATTTTCTCGTGGTTCAGGATATCGTATCCCGCAGTCCGCGCATTTGCGGCAGGGGAAGCGGAGCAGCGTCGCTGGTTGCTTACAGTCTGGGGATCACCAATGTTTGCCCCATCAAACATAACCTGTATTTCGAACGGTTTCTGAACCCGGGACGTTTAGATCCGCCGGATATCGATGTCGATTTTGCCTGGGATGAGCGGGACGCGGTATTGCAGTCGGTGCTGAACCAATATAAAGGGCATGCCGCATTGATCAGCAATCACGTCTTTTTTCAGCCGCGCATGGCCATACGGGAAACGGCCAAGGTCTTCGGGCTGACCGAACGAGAGATCGGCCGCGTCACCAAGCGTCTCCCATGGTTCTGGAGAGCAGATCACACGGAGGAAGATTTTTTTCAACGGCTTAAGCGGCTTCCCGAGCTTTCCGATTTTGATTTTCCAAATCCCTGGCCGGATATCATTCGCATTGCCCGGCATATCATCGGCGTTCCGCGTTATATTTCCGTTCATCCGGGAGGAGTGGTGATTACGCCTGATCCCATTGCGCATTATGTTCCTGTTGAACTTGCCCCAAAAGGGGTTCCGATTATCCAGTGGGAAAAAGATGCCGCGGAAATGAGCGGTCTTGTTAAAATCGACCTTCTCGGCAATCGGAGCCTGGCGGTGATTCGGGATGCCATTTCCAACCTTCGGGAAAACGGCACGAAATTTGATGAAGCGTTCTGGGAGCCGGAAGACGACATGGCCACGCAGGCCAGTGTGGCCAAAGGAAATACCATGGGCTGTTTTTACATCGAAAGCCCTGCCATGCGCATGTTGCAAAAAAAAACAAAGACCGGCGATTTTAACCATCTGGTGATCAACAGCAGCATCATACGGCCGGCAGCCAACGAATTTATTCGCGAGTACGTCCGTCGTCTGCACGGCGGACATTGGGAACCGGTTCACCCATTGCTGGCAGACGTACTCGAAGAAACTTATGGCATCATGGTGTATCAGGAAGATGTTTCCAAAGCCGCTGTGGCGCTGGCCGGGTTTTCTCATGTCGACGCCGACGGCCTTCGCAAAATTATGTCCAAAAAAGATAAAGTGCGAAAATTGGAAGATTATAAAGCGCGCTTCATTGCAGGGGCACAAGCCAAGGGGATTCGTATGGATCAGATCGGGGCCCTTTGGAACATGATGATGAGTTTCAGCGGTTATTCTTTTTGCAAACCCCACAGTGCCAGTTATGCCCGGGTCTCTTTCCAGGCGGCTTATCTGAAAACCCATTATCCTGCTGAATTTATGGCAGCGGTCATCACCAACCAGGGCGGTTTTTACAGCACGTTTGCTTATGTGTCGGAAGCGCGGCGCATGGGGGTAAAAATCCTGCCTCCGGACGTGAACCAGAGCGATATCCGCTGGAAAGGCGCCGCAGGTACCATACGGGCGGGATTGTCGTCCGTCAAAAATATCCGTTCGGAAACGTGCAACCGTATTGTGACATGCCGAAAAGGAAAACCATACCGCGACATCGTCGATTTTCTTGATCGCATTGGGCCGGATGAGACTGAAGCCCGCTCTTTGATAAATGCCGGCGCGTTTGATTTGCTTCATCCAAAAGAGGATCGCGCCGCCTTGTTGTGGGAGGTGGTTTGCCGGCAAACATCCGGATCAAACCGATACGGAGCAGGGGATCTGTTCAAGGAAAGAACGGCCGTATCCAAACCGAAATTCCCGGCGGAAAAGCACCTGTCGCGTTTGCGAAAAGAATTTGAAGCCCTGGGTTTTTTGTGCGACCGGCATCCCATGGTGCTATACGCCGGCATGTTGCAAAAATTGCGGATTGTCAAAGCCGTGGATTTGAATCATTTCATCGGCCGGCATGTACGGGTTGCCGGTCTTTTGATTACCGGCAAGGTGGTGCATACCCAACACGGCGATCCCATGGAATTTTTGACCTTTGAAGACGATACCGGGTTGATTGAAACCGTCTTTTTCCCCAAAGCCTACCGCCGTTTCTGTGCTGTTCTGGATCGAAGCCGGCCCTTTGTCCTCCATGGAAAGGTGGAAGTGGATTTTGACGCCGTGTCCCTATCCGTGACGCGGGTGGAACCGATGGAGGTCCGAAGCAGAGAGCATAGAGCAGAGGGCATAGAGCAAAGAGCCAGAGGTCGGAGATCAGAGGTCGGAAATAGAAAATAGAAAAGAGACAAGACCTGCAGCCGCTGAAGGACCGGGAACTTCGTTCCCTTAAGGTTGGAGGCAAAGAAGCTATGGACGACGGATGACGGACGGCAGACAAGGACTCTGAAGTTTTTGCCTTTTATAGTCCAGCGCTCCTATCGAAGTTTACCTGCCTTTGGAGGGCGTTTTATCGTCCATCTTCTGTTGTCTGTCATCCGTCGTCCGTCATCTGCTTTTATTCGTCGGGCTCGGCTATAAACCGCCGGACATTTCATTAAATTTGACACCTTCGGAATCCATTTCCAAATCTTTTCGAAGCTCTTTGCCGATCTCGATGAGCTTCGCATATATGTCGAAGCAGTGCGTCATCATTTCTCGGTTGTCTTCATGTAAATACTTCTCCGCCTTCTTTTTTTCCTCTTCGGCAACTTTTTCTATTTCATAAATGATGTCTTTGTACCACATTTTCGACATCGGCAGTTGAATGCTGTAATTTTCGCTGTGCTCATTCAACAAAAAGTTTATTTCAACAGAAGGGTAATTACCGCTGTAACTGATTTTCATTTCCGACATGGTTGTTCTCCTTTCCTGTATGCTGATGTTGCGAATAAATTGATATTAAAAAGTGTAATTTCAAATGGTTAAATGATTGATAAGAAATTATATGTTTATCAAGTTTATTGTTTTTTTGTCAAACAAATTTTGTTTTTGGTTGCCGAATTCTTAAGAATTCTTTTGTGGGCGACTTCTGATCAAAAGATACCGGAACAATGGAATGATGGAATAATGGAATAATGGTTCCTTTTTATATTTGTAATCATTTTGTTAATTGTGATAGTTTGAAATTCAGTCCGTGTCGTTAGATTCTTTTTGAGAAACCCAACCAAGACCCGTTGAAACGCTTTGTTTAGGTGAAACACTCCGTCATTTACGATGCGAAGCAGGAGAATAAAGCCATGGGTGACCAAACCACAGACTCAAGTGATCCCAAAGAACCCCGCCCTCGCTGGCGACGGTTAGTTCTTAACCGCTGGCTGCTGGCCGGAGTTGCGGCAGTCGTCCTGTATACTTTATTTGGTTTTTTATTGGCCCCATGGCTGGTTCAACGCTATGTGAAAAGCTACGCCGTGGAAAAACTCAAGCGAAAGGTTTCGATTGCCGATGTCCGCATCAATCCTTTCCTGTTTACCTTTGAAGCAAAGGACTTTGAACTCCGAGAGGCGGATGATCGGCCCATTATCGGCTTCGGCCGACTGTTTGTGGACTTCGAACTCTCAAGCCTTTTCCGCTGGGCCTGGACATTTGCCGACATTCGTATCGAACAGCCGTCCTTATACATGGAGATTCAGCCCAATGATCGTCTCAATATCGCAGATTTGGCAGACAGTTTTCCAAAGTCCGATAAATCCTCAAAGAAAGACCGTCAGCCCGTGCGACTGTTACTGCAACACGCTAAAATCGTTGATGGAAGCTTCACTTTCAGCGATCGCAGCGTTCCGACGCCCGCCACCGCGACCTTTACGCCGATTAATCTCGAGTTCCAAGATATATCAACCCTTCCGGAGCGCAAAGGCCCTTACACCATCAGCGCCAAACTGCCCGGCGGCGGATTGGTCGGGTGGCGTGGTGACGTATTCTTGAATCCGCTTCAATCCCAGGGCGAGCTGAGCATCACCGGCTTCAAGCTGGCCACGGCGTGGAACTTCGCACAGGACAAGGTGCATCTTAAAAGTCCGGAAGGCGAGGCGGACTTCAGCACTCGCTATCAATTCAGCTATCAAAAGCATGTTCCGCTCTTTGTGCTGCAGGACGCGAATCTGTCGCTAAAAGGACTTTCGCTGACCGAAAAAGGCAAGCGCATACCGATGCTGGCTTTGGAAGCCATCGAAGCCCAAAAAATGCGTTTCGACCTTCAAAAACACGAGATCACGGTACCGCGAATTGCCGTACGCAACGGCAAAATTACGGCGACAATGGATGAAAAAGGGGTGTTGAACTGGCAGCAACTCATCGCGCATTCGCAATCTACAAATGCAGCACCAGAAATTCCAGCGGCCTCAACCCCTGATCGTCCATCCTGGCGCTTGCGGACACAAGCCGTCAAAATTGAAAACCTTGCGGTGGATTACTTGGATCGAAGTCGCCAGAATCCTTTGGAGATGACCGTTGACGCCCTCAATATTTATTTGAACGCGTCCGCGGAAATCGGTCACGGTCCGGTTCAAGCCAATGTAAACGATTTAACGGCAACATTGAATCATGTCGCGCTTTCAGAGGCAGGGCCCCACATTCCCTTGTTTGCCTTAGACAAGCTCGCATTGGAAGACGGCGGCATCGACGTGGGTGCCCACACCATTACTCTCAAAGGCATGAAGGCCTTCGGCGGCAGCACCAGCATCGTTCGCGGCAAAAACGGTCGCATTCGGCTTATCGATTTGCTGGCTCCCGTCCATCGAAGTACAAAAAAGGCCGAAATTACCGAGACCCATACAACGGCACGAGACCAGGAGCACCCCTGGTCGTTTAGGCTTAATGACTTCGAATTAAACGGCTTCAAGATGGCATTAAAAGACCGAACATTTGATCCGGACGTCGTTTACGATTTGAAGGATATCCGCGTATCAATGAAAAATCTCACCAACGATAAAAAAACGCCCGTTGATTTTAGTGCCGTGATAAGGGTGGTACAAGGCGGCGACGCCAGTGTGCGCGGTCAGATCAGCCAGACCGGAGACCGTGTCGATGCACGTGCAAAAATAAACAGAATAAACCTCAAACCGCTGCATCCGGCCGTGACCCGCTTCACGTTTCTCACCCTCGAGTCGGGCAATGTCTCAGCATCTACCCATGTGAATTATCATTCCGAAAAGTCCGGTCCGCAGTTGCACGCGAACGGGTCCTTGGGTTTGGACAAACTTAAGCTCAATGAGGCCGACACCGGAGAACGGTTCCTCGAATGGAAGGCGATGTCCGCTGATGGCATCACATTCGCGCTTTCACCCAAGCGGCTGGGGATCGAGGAATTAAAGCTGCTGGAACCCGGGGCCAAGATAGTGATATTTAAGGATCGCAGCATCAATCTGGCCAAGGTGCTCAAGGGAACGGGTACCGTCCGCGCAGAGACCAAACCGCTTCCGGAAAAAACCCTGCCTGCGAAGCCCAAAGACCACGAGGAACTCTTTCCGATCAACATCGAGCGAGTTCGCGTGGATAACGGCGCTGTTGATTTTGCCGATCTCAGTCTCGTATTGCCTTTTGCCACCCACGTGACCGACTTTAACGGAGGGATCACCGGCATTTCATCAAATGCTTCGAAACTTGCATCCATCCAGTTCCAGGGAAAGGTCGACGAATATGGGTTCAGCAGCGTGAAAGGCCGGATGAGCCCGTTTTCACCCAAGATGTTCACCGATATCACTGTATTGTTCCGCAACGTTCGAATGAAACCCTTCAGCCCATACAGCGCCACGTTTGCGGGGCGTAAAATCTCATCCGGTACACTCGACCTGAACCTGGAATACAAAATTCAGAACAGCGAACTGCTTGGAAACAACAACGTCGTGTTGGACAAGTTCACCCTCGGTGAACGCGTCGACGCACCCGATGCGATCCACCTGCCGCTGGATCTGGCCATCGCGCTGCTTACGGACGCTGAAGGTAAAATCGATGTTGCGGTGCCGGTACGCGGCAATGTGGACGATCCGAAATTCGGATATGGGCGTGTGATTTGGAAAGCGATCGTCAACCTGATCACAAAAATTGTGACCGCACCCTTCCGGGCGCTGGGTCATCTTTTCGGCGGCCAAGGCGAGCAGCTGGCGGCCATCGCTTTCGATCCGGGCAGCGCCCGTCTGCTGCCGCCGGAGATGGAAAAGATCAAGAAAGTTTCGGAAGCCCTCAAAAAACGGCCCCAACTGAAGCTGGTGGTGGCCGGTCGTTACGACCCTGAATCGGATGGTCAGGCGTTGCGTACTGCGAGTGTACAGCGTGCGCTTGCCCTGCAGACCGGTCTGAAGCTCGCGCCCGGCGAAGAACCAGGGCCGCTTTCTTTTGACACGGCTAAGATACAGGGCGCTCTGGAAAAAATGTTGAAAAAACGCAGTGGAGACGATGCCGTCTCCAAGTTTGTGACTCGATATGAAAAAGAAACAGGTAAAAAAGCCAAGCCTATGAATTTCGCCATGGCGATGGTCGGCTGGAAGAGTTCGGATACCGCCTTTTACCAGGCAATGTTCAAAGAACTGGTCAAACTCGAGCCGCTTACCGATAACGACCTCATGGATCTCGCCCGGATGCGCACGAAAGAAGTCGTGAATCAGGTGAAAACAGCCGGTAACTTGGATGACACCCGGGTGATTGCCGGAAGTCCCGGACCGGTGAAAAAGACTTCGGGGGAAACCGTTAACACCGATCTCTCCCTGGAGGTTATCAAGCCCGCCGCATGAAGAAATGAACCATAACATATTTAATTGTTGAAATTACAGAATGTTGAATGATCATTTGCTTGACATAGCCGGCGCATTATCCTACATTTCTTAAAAAAAAAGACGTGCCGGAGGCCAATTGGGAAGAAACCCCAAGTTGTGTTCGTCAATAAGATCGTTTATGAACAATCGTGTTGCCGGATAGGAATATACCATGATGACGCTTTCAACTTTAAGTGCAATTTCTCCTGTGGACGGTCGTTATCGAAAAGCGGTCGAAAAACTGGCCGAATATTTTTCAGAAGAGGCCTTGATAAAATACCGGGTTCGGATCGAAATAGAATATTTTATCGCGATATGCAACCTGCCCCTGCCTCAGCTTAAGGATATCGACAAACAACTGTTTGAACCCATGAGACGTATTTATCAGAGCTTTTCCCATGAAGATGCTCAAAAAGTCAAAGATATCGAGAAGATTACCAACCATGACGTCAAGGCGGTCGAGTATTTTATCAAGCAACAATTCGAAAAGCTGGGATTGCATCACTATAAAGAATTTATTCATTTTGGATTAACATCTCAGGATATTAATAATACCGCGGTCCCCTGTTCACTGAAAGATGCCTGGAACGATGTTTTGGAGCCGCTTCTGGATCAGGTTGTCGCGGCGCTAAGCGAAAAAGCAAAGCTTTGGAAACATGTTCCCATGCTGGCGCGTACCCACGGACAGCCGGCCTCGCCCACCGGCATGGGCAAAGAAATTTATGTATTTATCGAACGCTTGATCAAGCAAAAAGCCCTGATAACAACCATTCCGTTTTCCGCAAAATTCGGCGGGGCAACCGGTAATTTCAATGCCCATTATGCCGCCTATCCAAACATCGACTGGATTGGATTCGGGAATTATTTTGTAAACGAAGTGCTCGGCCTTGAGCGCTCAAAGGTGACGACCCAAATCGAGCATTATGATCATCTGGCTGCATTTTGTGACAACCTTCATCGAATCAACACCATCCTTATTGATTTGGATCGAGACATCTGGTCGTATATTTCCATGGAGTATTTTAAACAAAAAATCAAAAAAGGCGAGGTGGGATCTTCCACGATGCCTCACAAGGTTAACCCTATCGATTTTGAAAACTCCGAAGGTAATCTGGGTATGGCGAATGCTGTTTTAAGGCATCTGTCATCAAAACTTCCGATTTCAAGGCTGCAAAGAGACTTGACAGACTCCACGGTGCTCCGGAATATCGGCGTGCCGATGGCCCATACGGTGATTGCTTTTAAATCATTGTTAAAAGGACTGGATAAATTGGTTTTAAATCCAAAAGCCATTCAGGACGACCTGCAGAAAAATTGGGCGATCATCACCGAAGGGATTCAAACGATTTTGCGAAGGGAAGGGTATCCGGAACCCTATGAAGCCTTAAAAGCATTGACGCGAACCCATTCGCGCGTTGACCAAAAGACCCTTTCGGAATTTATAGAAAAACTGGATGTTGCCCCGTCCGTCAAGGACGAATTAAAGAGACTCACGCCGGAGAATTATACAGGGGTCTATGATTTTTAATGAAACTGTTTGATCCCATCAACACCCCCCTGGAAGGAACCAATCTTATCGAGGCAAGCGCCGGTACCGGCAAGACGCATACCATCACCGGGCTTTTTTTGAGACTGATTCTCGAAAAACATTTCACGGTAAATCAGATACTGGTGGTCACGTTTACCAAAGCCGCCACCGAAGAGCTGAAGGAAAGAATCCGGAATAAGCTTTCCGAAGCGAAATCAGCTTTTTTAAAAGGATCGAGCCATGATGTCCTCATTGATGCGCTCATTAAAAAAAATGGTGACAGGGCCTTGGCGATCCAATCGATTCAAGATGCATTGGTTAATTTTGACGAAGCCGCTATATTTACGATACACGGTTTTTGCCGGAGAATTCTTCATGAGAATGCGTTTGAAACACAAAGTCTGTTCGATACGGAGCTTGTCGCCGATCCGACGGATATCAAGAAAGAAATTGTCGAAGATTTTTGGAGAAAATATGTTTACAAACTGCCTATGGAATGTGTCAGCTACATCCTGAAAAACATATCCGGGCCGGAATATTTTTTGAAACTATCGGCGCTGAAGCGCTCAACAAATATAAAAATTATTCCCGAACTTGAAAAGCCTGATCTGGAAAGCCTCGACAGATTCAGGGCATTGTTTGAAAACGTGAAAAATTTATGGCCGGGGTCGCGGCTGCACGTGATGCAGTTGTTAAAAGATCCATCGCTTAACGGAAGGATTTACGGCAGTCCGAAGACAGAAATCAATGAAAAAGGGGTTTCGAGAAGAGATTTTGTCATTGGTTCACTGGGTGGGGCCATGGACCGGTTCGTTGATGAAAAATCCGTTGGTTTTCCGCTGTTTAAAGATTTTGAAAAAATGACGGCCACAAAAATAAAAGCCGCAACGCGCAAAAATCATCCTTCCCCATCCCATGAAATATTTGATATCTGTGATGCGCTTTTTGACCGGGAAGCCGCCTTAACGGCCGAGATGGAAACCTATATGCTGTATCTTAAAACACGGTTTTTCAAGTTTTCCGGCAAACAACTTTCGGCTGCTAAAAGACAGCGCAATATTTTGTTCTATGACGATCTTTTGACAAAAGTAAAAGACGCTCTTGAAGGTGAAAAAGGACATAGGCTGGCCAAAACCATCCAAAACAAATACCGTGCCGGTCTTGTGGATGAATTTCAGGATACAGACGCTGTGCAGTATGCGATTTTCTCTCGCATCTTTCATTCAAAAAAAAACATCTTATTTATGATCGGCGATCCAAAACAGTCTATATACAGTTTCCGGGGAGCCGATATTTTTTCATACATGAAAGCTGCTCAAGATGCGGATGCCAAATTTACGCTAATCAAAAACTGGCGATCGGATCCCGGTCTGATCACCGCAGTAAACACGCTATTTTCAAACACAAGATCGCCGTTTGTATTTGATCGGATCAGATTTGAAGCGGGTATCTCCGGGAAAAAAACGGATTCAAGGGACCCCCAATTTTCACCGGCATTTATCCTGTGGTATTTGGGGAAAAAAGAAAACGAAGACACCTCGAAACCGCTAAGTAAAACCGAGTCTGTTCAGCTCATCGCAAAGGCTGTTGCCAATGAAATAGCTTGCCTTGTCTCTCCGGACAAAAACGCCGTTTCCACTGGCCCGCCGGTCATCCGAAGGGATGGCGTGGCCGCGAGCGATATCGCCGTTCTGGTGCGAACGAACCGGCAGGCACAACTCATTAAAAATGCGCTCTCATTAAATAAAATTCCATCGGTTCTCCATAATACGGGAAACATTTTTCACACCCGTGAAGCCATGGAAATGGAAAGGGTTCTTTTGGCGGTCGCCGAACCCGGAAACGAAAGACTTTATCGTGCAGCCCTTGCGACCGACATCATCGGCGTATCGGGTATTGAGATCGATTCAGCCGGCGACACATCTTTGGCGTTGGAAGAAAAACGGGATAGATTCAGAAAATATTTCGGGTTATGGACACAGTACGGTTTTATCCGTATGTTTCGGATGCTTTTGTCCGGGGAAAAAGTCATGGAACGGCTTGTAAAATTTCCGGACGGTGAAAGAAGACTAACCAACATCCTCCATCTGACAGAAATTCTTCACCGGGAATCTTATGATAAAAAACTTGGGATGACCGGACTGATGAAGTGGCTGACGGTCCAAAGAAATACCGATGAACTTTTATCCGAAACGCATCAGCTTCGCCTTGAAAGCGATAACTTGGCCGTAAAAATCATTACCATTCACAAAAGCAAAGGCCTTGAGTTTCCCATCGTGTTTTGTCCATTTGTCTGGGACGGGGCCTTGATCAAAGACCGCGAAATTCTGTTTCATGACATTGACGATACCGAAACGCCGACCCTCGACATAGGGTCGAATACCTTCGACCGACACTTGGTTTTCGCCCAAAACGAGCAATTATCTGAAAACTTGAGACTGCTTTATGTCGCGCTCACCAGAGCCGTCAAGAGATGCTACCTTGTCTGGGGGCGGTTCAATACCGCTGAAACGTCTGCTTTGGCTTATCTTTTGCACCATCGAGAAGCGTTCGACAACATTATTGAAAAAGAAAATCCGGTTTTATCTTTAAAAACG
Source organism: uncultured delta proteobacterium (assembly GCA_963778575.1). Taxonomy (GTDB): domain Bacteria; phylum Desulfobacterota; class Desulfobacteria; order Desulfobacterales; family UBA11574; genus UBA11574. Next base: position 19,488 of record CAVZUV010000023.1, read on the forward strand.
AGGGTTTCAGAAAAAAAAAGCGCGGATTTTTTTGAAGACTTAAAACAGATTGAAAAAAGATCCAAAAAAGACATACAGATCCTTCCTTTACCGATCGACGATACCGCCGGACATTATCCGGCAAAGGAAGATCAAAAGGAATCCTTATCTTACAGACGGTTTGCAGGAGAAATTGATACCACCTGGAAAATCTCCAGTTTTTCACACCTCATCTCTCGCCGGCCTGCGGATGAAGAAATTCCGGATCGAGATCCCATCCAGGATTTATATGCATCCCCAGCGGAAAATGATGTGAATTTAAATGATCATGCGGACATCTTTTCCTTTCCAAAAGGAACCCGGGCCGGCATATTTTTTCACGATATCTTCGAACACCTTGATTTTACCGATGACAGCCCTGAACAAAAACGCGTATTGGTATTGGACAAGCTTCGTGCATATGGATTTGAGACCAAATGGCAAGAACCGGTCTGTTCCATGATCGATCATGTGCTTTCAATACCGATAGGCATCGAAAACACCACGCTAACGCTTTCTTCGATTCAATCCGGAAACAGAATCAATGAGATGGAATTCTATTTCCCGTTAAAACCGTTGTCTCCTTCGGGACTTAAAAAGATATTTGCGGATTATGGCGGTATCGATCTTTTGGAAGATTTTCCGGACCGGCTCGGGAAACTCAGTTTCTCTGTTATCAAAGGGTTTATGAAAGGGTACATCGATATGGTTTTCTATGACCAGGATCGGTTTTGGCTGGTGGACTGGAAATCAAATTTTTTAGGAAAACAGATTGAGGATTATGCAAGGGATGCATTGACTGCGACTATGAAAAAGGATTTTTACATCTTGCAATATCACTTATACGTCCTTGCGTTCGTTCAGCATCTTCAACAGCGAATCCCCGGATTTTCTTATGAGAAACATTTCGGTGGCATTTTTTACATTTTTTTAAGAGGGGTAGATGCCGGAAAAGGCTCGGAATACGGTATTTACAAAGACCGTCCGGATAAGAACCTCGTCGACGCCCTGGGGAAATGGTTGATTGGATAGATTGGTTTACTAAGTTTATTGGGTTAGAAGGGATTCTCAGTTCAAACTTATAAAACCAATCAAACAAAGATAACGATCCAAACGCTTTCAACGATCAAAACGAACCTAACAATCTTAATTCAATACATGATGAAAGATAATATAACCAAATTATATCAATCAGGATATTTATCCGATATCGATCTTCATTTCGCCAAATTTATCACGAGTTTCGAAAAATTCGAAGATCCGGATATTTATCTCGCGGCCGCGCTTGTCAGCCGTTCAACCGGCAATGGCGACGGCTGTCTCGATCTTACCGCCGTCGCTCAAAAGACAATCGTTTTCGGACAAAATGCAAAAAACGAAATTAAACCTCCCGAACTTTCCCAGTGGATCGAAACCTTAAAACAAAGCCGTACCGTGGGAATACCCGGAGATGTTCGGCCTTTGATACTCGATAACAAGAACCGCCTTTATCTCTATCGGTATTGGGATTATGAACAGAGACTTTCGACGGCCATCATGGCACGCACCCATCAGGATATCGACAATATAGATCTATCTGCATTAAGGGATGGATTGAACCGGCTTTTCCCGGAAAATGGAAATCATCCGTTCAATTGGCAGAAGGTCGCGGCCGTGATGGCTGCAATGAAAAGGTTTTGTGTTATTACCGGCGGACCGGGGACCGGCAAAACCTTTACGATGGCAAAGATTCTTGCGCTGCTGTTGGAACTGACCCCGGGGAAAATGCTTCATATTTTGCTTGCCGCACCCACGGGTAAGGCAGCGGCAAGAATCGGAGAATCGATAAAAGCGGCAAAAAAAACGCTGAACTGTTCTGAACAGGTGATCGAGGCCATACCCTCTGAAGCCACCACCCTTCACAGAATGTTAAAGACAATCCCGGGGTCCCCCTATTTTTATTATAATGCGGAAAATCAGCTCCATGCCGACGTCGTTGTGGTGGATGAGGTTTCCATGGCGGATCTTGCGCTGACAGCCAAACTTTTCGAAGCGGTGAAAAACGATGCCAGAATCATCCTCATCGGCGACCGGGATCAACTGGCTTCGGTGGAAACGGGGTTTGTCTTGGCGGATATTTGTGACCAGGAGAATGTACAGTTGTTTTCAACCGCTTTTTGTCAACGATTTAAAGATATAACCCGACAAGACATGGATATCTCCCAAAAGTCGCTGAAAGACCGGCCGGGACTCTATGACCATATGGTGGCGCTAAAAAAGAGCTATCGGTTCGCAGATACCGGCGGCATCGGCCAATGCAGCCTTGCCGTCAACCAAGGAAAAATTGATGAAGCACTTTATTTTATAAAAAATAGTCCGGATCAAATTTCCTGGAAAAAACTCTCCAGGCCCGATGATATTTCACGCTTTTTGCCGGAAACAGTGATCAAGGGATATTCGGAATATCTGAATACGTCTGATCCTTTAACGGCCCTTGCACTTTTTAATCGGTTTAAGATACTCTGTGCCGTTAAGTTCGGCCCATTGGGTGTCAACGAAATCAATCGATTGACAGAGGAAACACTCATCAAAAACAGCTTGATTGAACGTCCGCATTCACCCACCTTTCCCTGGTACCGGGGACGGCCGGTTTTGATTACCCGCAACGATTACAGTCTGGACCTGTTTAACGGTGATATCGGAATTACACTGCCGGCGCCGGAACTCAAAAGCACCGACCTGTATGTCTACTTCGCCGGTGTTTCCGGTCAGGTCAGACGTTTTCATCCCCATCGACTCCCGGAGCACGAAACTGCATACGCAATGACCGTACACAAAAGCCAGGGCTCGGAATTCGAAACAATTCTATTTATCTTTCCGAATCAAGATTATCCCGTATTGACCCGCGAGCTGCTTTACACAGGAGTGACCAGGGCCAGACGACGTATTATGATTTGGGGCACGGAAAAGATCATTGAACGCGCCATTTCGCGTCGCATTGAACGAACATCGGGATTGAAGGATGCACTGTGGGAGTAATGAGTGAAAAAAACCTATGACTTAAAAAGGGGATAACGGGTTCAATCGCACTAACGTCGCCTCGAACAGGAGACCACCTCGGACAAAACCAAGTGAATCCTGTCCAAAATTGGGCAATCGTCTTCACACCCGGGAAAGTCCCTATGCCGGGCACACTCTTTGCAGGGGCTTTTTGAAAGATATCCGATTTCAAAATCAAATCTGTATTTGATATTTTTCGGGGATGAATATTTAACAAATTTTGTGATCATAACCCTTGCGTATCATAACACGGTTGCCGGCACAAGGAAAACCTACCCCATAAACACCTGCCGGCGTCCATCGTCAGGTTCATCGGATAGGATATTTGGGACGGTGTTCTTTTTTCCCCTCAAGAATCCCGCGCAGACGATCTCTTTCGGCTTTTGCCTTACGAAGCAGATCCTTGATATTTGCCTGTTTTTCAAAGGGAATGTTCTTTAATTCCTTCTCCAAACGTTCCACTTCCTGCAACACCCGGTAAAGCTCTTGTGCAATCATACGAATCGGCATGGCATATTTCTTAAGAAGTTAAGAAGGTTGGAAGCTATACTTTCGGCACACCTTCTGTTTTCCGACTTCCGACCTCTGATTTCTGACTTCTGGTTCTCCTTTAGCGAACGAACTTGATATTGTTGTGAGATTCATTATATGATATACAAACGATTTTCAAGTCGGTTTTGATAGGAGATTGCGAGGGAAATGCGTATCGGTACGGGATATGACATTCATCGGCTGGTCAAAGGACGAAAACTTGTTTTGGGCGGCGTCACCATTCCTTTTGAAAAAGGTCTCCTCGGGCATTCTGACGCGGATGTTCTTGTTCATGCCGTGTGTGACGCATTGTTGGGCGCAGCCGGTTTGGGGGATATTGGTTTACATTTCCCGGATACCGACCCCAGGTTCAAAGACATCTCTTCAATAAAAATTTTATCAAGAACTGTTGAAATGTTAACTGCCAAAGGATTTAGAGTGATTAATTTAGATGCCACCATTATGGCCGAAGCACCGAAAATGTCACCCTATACCACTGAGATGCAAAAAAATATTTCCCGAATAATTGAAATTGAATTGAATTGTGTTAATGTAAAGGCAACGACCTTTGAAACCCTTGGAATGATTGGAAGGGGGGAAGGGATTGCCGCAACCTGTGTCGCACTGATCGAGTGATATCATAACGGATAAAAACATGGCGCTTCGCGTTTTCAATACAATGACCGGAAAAAAAGAGATCTTCAAGCCATTGGAATCCGGCAAGGTTCGCATGTATGTCTGTGGTCCTACGGTCTATGATGCTTGTCATATCGGCCATGCAAGATCCGTGGTCGTATTTGATGTTATCGCCAGATACCTGAAAGCCATCGGCTATGAGGTAATATATGTCAGAAATTTCACGGATGTTGATGATAAAATCATCGACAAAGCCAACCGGCTCGCTGTTGCGCCGAAGGCGATTGCAGAAAAATATATCAGGGAATTTTATGAAGATATGGATGCTTTGAATGTTGAAAGAGCAACCATAGAACCCCGGGCCACCGACCACATCCAGCCGATGATACAATTTATTGAAAGATTGATGGAAGCGGGATTTGCTTATCAAGTCAACGGGGACGTCTTTTATTCTGTTGAAAAATTTAAAGGATACGGAAAGCTTTCCGGTCGCAAACTTGAAGAAATGGAAGCCGGGGCCAGAATCGATATCGATGAAAGGAAAAGGAATCCTTTTGATTTTGTGTTATGGAAATCTGCGAAACCCGGAGAACCGAATTGGGAAAGCCCATGGGGCATGGGCAGGCCTGGATGGCACATCGAGTGTTCGGTGATGAGCAGTCAATATTTGGGAGAGACCTTTGATATTCATGGCGGCGGCAAAGATCTATGCTTTCCGCACCATGAAAATGAAATTGCCCAATCCGAAAGCGTCTCCAAAAAACTATTTGTTAGATACTGGGTCCACAACGGATTTGTGAATATCAATCATGAAAAAATGTCGAAATCCCTGGGCAATTTTTTGATGATAAAAGATGTGCTGAAAACCTACCACCCTGAAGTTGTTCGCGTTTTTCTTCTATCGAATCATTACCGCAGTCCCATTGATTTTACGGAAAAGACCATGGAAGAAGCCCGCATGGGACTCGACAAAATGTATGCGCTGCTTTTGCGCGCAGGCAGGGAAACAGCGTTTGAACAACATCAGGACCTTGCCCCCGGTGATTGGTTCCGGCAATTTTGTGAGGCAATGGACGACGACTTCAACTCCGCCCGGGGCATCGGCATCATATTTGAGGCGGTAAGAACCATCAATCGCCTGTTGGACCAGCATGGAAACCATTTGTCCGACCCGATCAGACAAACCATAGCGTCCGGACTGGCGGATGTTTTGAGAATCGGAAACATATTGGGAATCCTTCTCGATTCTCCTGCCGTGTATTTTAATGAGAAACAAAAACAGATTCTTGAACAAAAAGCCGTCGATCCTGCCATGATTGCGACACTTATTGAAGAAAGAGCCGCGGCAAGAAAAGCAAAGGACTGGAAAAAAGCCGATCAGATTCGAAACCAACTCGCCGAAATGGATGTTGTCATAGAAGACCGGCCCGATGGGACGGTTTGGAAGATCAACAAGTAGTCGAATATCATGCCTGCCTTTAAGATAGTTTCGGATTTTTACCCAAGGGGTGATCAAACCAATGCCATTCGTGCCTTAAGCAAAAGAATCCAATCCGGCAAACAGCAAAATGTGCTGTTAGGGGTCACCGGATCGGGAAAAACATTTACCATGGCACATGTTATTGAAAACATTGGGAAACCGGCCTTGGTCATCGCCCCGAATAAAACCCTCGCCGCGCAGCTTTACAATGAATTCCGATTCCTCTTTCCGGAAAACGCAGTGGAATATTTTGTAAGCTATTACGATTATTACCAGCCCGAGGCGTATATACCTTCGAGCGACACTTATATTCAAAAAGACTCTTCCATCAATGAGATGATCGACAAACTTCGCCATTCCGCCACACGTTCGGTATTGTCTCGGCCGGACGTCATCGTTGTAGCGAGCGTATCCTGTATATTCGGTCTCGGAGCTCCCGAAGAATATCTGGCCATGCGCGTTGACCTGAATAAAAATATGACCCTGGAGCGTGACAGACTCCTTGCAGACCTTGTGGCCATGCATTATGAAAGAAATGACGTCGATTTTTATCGGGGAATTTTTAGGGTCAGAGGAGACCGTGTCGAAATTTTTCCTTCCTATGAAGAAGACAAGGCGATTCGGATCGAATTTTTCGGTGACGAGCTGGAATCGATTGCCGAAATCGACCCTCTCAAAGGTACGGTTAAAGCAGATTTGAGCCGCGTCACCATATATCCTGCCAGCCATTATGTCACTCAAAAAAATATACTCAAAAAAGCCATTGATACCATTGCCGTTGAGCTCAAACAAAGGATCGACTATTTCAGGGATGAAAATAAACTCCTCGAAGCCCAGCGAATCGAAGAAAGGACGAATTTTGACATCGAAATGATGCAGGAACTGGGATATTGTAATGGCATCGAAAATTATTCGCGCCATTTGACGCAAAGAGCACCCGGAGAACCGCCTCCCACGCTATTGGATTATTTTCCGGATGATTTTTTGATGTTTATTGATGAAAGCCATATCGCAATTCCTCAAATTCAGGCCATGTACAAAGGGGACAGGTCGCGTAAAGGGACGCTCGTTGAATATGGATTCAGACTGCCGTCGGCGTTGGACAACCGGCCGTTGAAATTTGAAGAATTCAATTCAAGAATATCGCAGGTGGTATATGTTTCAGCAACGCCTTCGGACTATGAAATCTCAAAGGCAAAAAACGAGCTCGTTGAACAAATTGTCAGACCCACCGGATTGATAGATCCGATGATCGATGTGAGAAAAGCTAAAAATCAGGTCGATGATTTATTGGAAGAAATTCAAAAACGGCAGGACAGGGGTGAAAGGGTGCTGGTCACCACCTTGACCAAGCGCATGGCTGAAGATCTTACGGAATATTATTCAGATATGGGAATAAAAGTTCAGTATCTCCATTCGGATATCGGCACCTTGGAACGCATGGATATCATCCACGATTTAAGAAAAGGGAAATTCGATGTGCTCATCGGCATCAATCTTCTTCGGGAAGGACTCGACATCCCGGAAGTCTCGCTGGTTGCCATACTCGATGCGGATAAAGAGGGCTTTTTACGATCAACACGTTCACTGATCCAGACCTGCGGACGCGCCTCCCGAAATGTTAAAGGGCAGGTGATTATGTATGCCGATTCCGTGACGCGATCCATGCAATATGCCATCGATGAAACCAATCGACGTCGGAAGATTCAAGAACAATTCAATAAACAACACTCGATTACACCGACGAGCATAGAAAAAAAGATTACCCCGGTGTTCGAGCAACTGGCCGGGATGAATGATACACCGTCGGATAAGGTGGCTGAAACGCTTTCGCAATATGAATCAATGGACGATATTGACGCCATTATTAGAAATCTCGAAAAAAAGATGAAACAGGCTGCGAACGAACTGGCTTTTGAAAGAGCCGCTGAACTTCGGGATCAAATCCAGGCCATGAAGAAACTGATCGTCTTTGAACTATAAATAATGACAGAAAAAGAAACAAACATCGAGCATTCGATCCCCGGCATCAGGGATAAGCTGAGCAAGGTTTCCTCCAAGCCCGGGGTCTACCTCATGAAGGATGCAAACGGCAAGGTCATATATGTCGGCAAGGCCGGATGCTTAAAAAAACGGCTGGCTTCATATTTTTTGCGATCCGGGAACCGCGCATGGCAAATGGATCTGAAAACACAGATGCTGATTCGCAATATATCGGATGTTGAGACCATTATCGCCGGCAGTGAAAAAGAAGCCCTGATTCTGGAATCGAACCTGATCAAACGTTACAGACCGCGATACAACGTCATATTAAAAGACGGCAAAAGGTACCCTTCTTTGCGGTTGGATATCAAGAATCCGTACCCCAATCTCACGATTGTCAGAAAAACAGAAAAAAACAACGGCCTTTATTTCGGTCCGTTTGCATCTTCTGCAGCCGTTCGAAAGACCCTTCAAGTTATCCACAAAACATTCAAACTCAGAAAGTGTCACACAAAAGAGTTCAATCGCCGTTCAAGACCATGTCTCAACTATCAAATGGCGTTGTGTCTTGCGCCGTGCTGTCTTGATGTCGATAAAAAAATATATGATGACATCATAAAAGAGGTGGTGTTGTTTTTAAAAGGCAAAACCCCGGATTTAATCCGAAAAATAAAGCAGGAGATGATTTCCGCATCGGACACACAGGATTATGAAAAAGCGGCGATTTTAAGGGACAAAATGTTTGCGCTGCAGCAAACGTTGGAAAAGCAGGTGGCGGTTTCCAATGATTTTATTGACCGGGACGTGCTGGGTCTTGCGCGGTCCGGGGATAATTCTCTTTTCACGATATTGTTTGTCCGAAGTGGATTTCTCATTGGAACAAGAGATTTTAAATTCTCTGAAATCATGTCGACGGATATTGAAATGTTCGGCACATTTATTCGCCAATATTATGATGAAACACGATTTATCCCAAAAGAAATCCTTGTGCCGGCATCACTTGAAGACGCCGTATTGATGGAAGAACTCCTCGGTAAAATTAAAGGAGAAAAAGTCAGGATCCTGTCACCCAAGCGCGGCGAAAAAGTTCGTCTTGTTAAAATGGCTTACCAGAATGCCAAAAACAACTTGCGTGAACTTTTGACCGAAGCTTCAAAGGATACCCAACTGCTGATCCGCCTCCGGCAACGATTGAAGATGGATAAAATACCGTGGCGAATCGAATGCTTTGATAATTCAAGCATTTCAGGAAAAGACGCTGTTTCGGGTATGGTTGTCTTTGAAAAAGGAAAGCCGAATAAATCTTTATATCGAAAGTACCGTATCAAAACCGAATTGGCCCAGGACGATTGCGCCTGTATGGCTGAAGTCCTTCAGAGAAGATACGGTAAAGGCAAGACCTCCGAGCCGTATCCGGATATATTGATGGTCGACGGCGGCAAGGGACAGTTAAATACGGCATTTTCGGTGATCCAGGCTTTGGGACTCGATAAAGATATCCAACTCATCAGTATCGCAAAGAAAATTGATAAGAAATCGGAAACACAAGACAAAATCTATAAGGCGGGCCGGGTCAATCCCGTCAATTTCAGCAGGGAAGGGGACCTTCTTCTGTTTTTAGAAAGGATTAGGGATGAAGCCCATCGTTTTGCCGTCTCGTTTCATCGAAAGCGTCGAAGCAAAACATTCATGCATTCTTCCTTTGATGCAATTCCCGGGATCGGTGAACAAAGAAAAAAGATGCTTTTAAAGCACTTTAAAAGTATTAAAATGATCCGGAAGGCGTCATTGGAGGAATTAAGCGCCTTGCCCGGAATCAGCGATAAGCTGGCGGAGGCCATTAAAAAGGAGTTAGCATAATAGTGGCAGGAAGCATAGAGCAAAGGGATAGAAGGTAAGAAGATCAGAGAGGTCAGAGATCAGGAGTCGGAAAGTCGGAAGAGGTACGGAGGTTCGGAAACAAGAGGCCCGACTTCGGACTTTCGACTTCTGACCTTCTCTGGTTCTTAAAGATAGGTCTATCTCAGCAGAAGTACCGACGATTGACTCCCCTGAATAAGCTTCTCCACTTTGCCCCGGGGAAATATTTTGGTGAGTATGGATTGCCCTCCCATCCACAATGCCATCATTGATCGCTTGGCTTCTTGCGAGATGAATGATTCCAGTGACGCGGTTTCCACCAGTTTAATCCATGCCTTGATTTGGCGGGCATTGTAATATTTCAAGATGACTTCCAAATTTTTTTCAACTTTGGGTTTCAGCGCTACCTTGTCCGTTAACCCGACGATCTCCAATTCTGTTTGATACAGCGTCACCATCTGGTTGATCATTTCGATGGATTTTTGGCTGATATTCTCCTGGTCCAGACAGCAGACGATTTTGCGAATTTGTTTTTCTTCTTTTACAACAAGAACCGAACATGTTGCATTATTGGCAACTTTTTGGGGAAGATTCAAGCCTCCTTCCCATTGACAATCTCCTTCTCTATAACAGCCCATGGCAACCAAATCACTGCCGTCTTCTTGGGTTTGGGCCAATATTTCTTTGACAGGATTGCCGGCTCTTAACACGATCCTTAAATCTTTCCTGGCTCCCCGGCAAACGTACAACTCCTCCCATATGCCACTTTTAACCTCGATGAATTCATAGCTGCATGATCGCTTTTCATAAGGAGACTCTTCTTTTTCAAAATGCTCCAAAAAGGTTCGGCGATACTTTTTCAATTTTTCGGTGAGAGGATGTTTTATTCCGGCGCGGTTGGATGACCGGCCGATATCCATCGCCTTAGGTCCCACCCCAAGCAGGGTGACGTCCGCCCAAGTGTTCCCGGCCAGTTTGGCCACATCTTTGACAACATGAGCACTGTATGGATGCTGATCAACCGCTACAAGAATTCGCATAATAACCTCACTTTATGTTTTTATTCAGTAAAACTTTAGGCACTTTAGTTCACTTTAGGCACTTTTAACTTGTACGTTTTTTTACTCATTGCCAGCAAATAAGAATCGGAGACGGAATATGACTCAATAGTTGAAACCAGTTGCTCTTTTTACTTACGGTGTGGTGGATCGGACACGCCAGCAATCCATAGTCCCGCAACTCATCACCGATTTCTTCAGGCGCTCCCTGAATCGTAAAACAATTTTCCGGCGGCCATTGATTTTCCGCCAACATCTGTTCTACGGCGTTTAATGTACCATCGGCATCCTTTTTAGCGTTAATGGACAGTTTCCCCGGCTCCTGAAATTCACAATAAATCAGATCCAGCTTGAGCTTCGAATCCTTAAAGATTTTTAAAAACATGGAAATAAGGTTTTTAGATTCTATTTCGCTGCGTACAATCAAGGCAACTTTTTCGATATTGACCAAATTTTTAACAATGATGACAGGGCAGGGGATCAGTCTGTAAAGCCGGGAGTGTATTTTATCAAAGAGCTTTTTGGCAGCAAAGCTGTGAAGTGATCCCTCCACAAACAGGTCATAGGATTCTCTTTGAATTTCACGAAGGATTTCATTTTCACGTTCTCCGACCAGCATTTTGGGAGCGCCGAGTTTTGGGCATGACGATTTTTCCGCCCTGATCAATTGTGCAATTTCAAATTCCCCTGTTTTCAACACCGTATTCTCCCAGGTTCGACGGACCCAACCGGTACCCGGCGCATGCGCGTCTTGGTCCGGTTCCTCTACATGAACACAATGGAGTTTTATGTCAACAAGTTGGGACAGTTGGCAAGCATACCTGAGAGCAATACTCGACGCCAAGTCTGCATCAAGGTGAACGAGCATTCTTAACATGATGATCCCCCCTTTGGCTGAATAGACTGATTCCGAAAAAATTGGAATGATGGGTTTAATAGAAATTCCAAGACTTAAATTATATTTTGTCTTTTATCTTGCGTTCTGCCTTGGCAACCACTTCTTTGATTTCGCCGAGCTTAAAAGGCTTTGCCAAAAAATCGAAAACTCCTTTTTTAAAAGATTCCTTGGCGGTCTCCATGGTGGCAAAACCTGTGATAACAATCACTTCGGTTTCAGGAGATCGATCTTTCACCCGGGTTAAAAATTCCATACCGTCAAGTCCTTCCATTTTGAGATCGGTGATGACGATATCGAAATCTTGTTCCAAGATTCGATTCGATGCCTCCAAACTTCGGGAAAAGGCCTCCACGTCGTATCCTGATTTTTCTAAGGCCGGTTTGAGACGTTTCAGGACTATCGGTTCGTCATCCAGAATAAGAATTTTAGTTTTTTGTCTGTCGTCCATGATACCTCCCTTAGATTAAAATCTTGGAATTTTCCTTATTAATTGAAATAATTGATATTTAATCTCTTTCTTACATGTAAAATGCCATATCCATGGAATGATGGAATACTGGAATATTGGGTATGAAAAAGGAAGAAGGCTTTTTATAAAATTGGCAGGATACCTCTCGACCCATCATTCCACCATTCCAATATTCCAACATTCCCTCCGATTAGATATATTCTTTTATCAGATCTTGGAAGACGTTTTTTAGTCTAGCAATTTCCTGTTCATGGTTCATTTTAACATCAAGTTGACGGGTAAATGCCACCAATAATCCCAAAATTTTCATCTTTTTTTCCATCATTTTAAATTCTAATTTTTTAATTCGGGCAATAACCAGATCCCCTCGAATATCGACGCGAAAATCGCTCTTTACCAGAATTTCCGCCAAAAGTTTAGCCCTGCGTGATCTGCGTGACATATCGGTGACACCGCCGAGGAATCTGAAATAAGCATAGTTGTCATTCAAGTTATCACTGATATGCCCGACAATCATATTAAAGTGATATCCAAGACGCAGGTTAATATTGACATATTCCTTTGATAAAACGGCAAGATTTTGTCCGACATATTTCGGTGTTGCCATGGATGATGAAAATGTGCGGGTCAGACTTGACATGAAACTGCCGAAATCCACGGACATCGGCTCTGTATCCCAAGCGCCGGGCACTGAGAGTCCTTCCAGAAATGCTTTCATGGGGACGGAGATGATATTTTGAGGATCAACCTCTGAAACGTTTGGGGATCCATTGATGCCGCCGCCGATATCGATCAAAATAAGGTCCAAGGGGATCGTAAATTTCAATTTCCGACCGGTACCGGCTGCATCACCGATTTTGGCATATTCCAGTCCGATTAATTCTTCCACAGCTTTCTCATGGACATATCGCGTAATATCATGAAACGTTTTACATCCAGACGGCGTAAAGTTTTTTTCGGATGGATCCAATAGGTTCAATGACGCAATTTTTTTCAAAACTCTTTGCAACAACCGATATTCATAGGTTGTCTCAAAAGTTTCCTCGGCGAACTCATAATAACACAACGCTTTGACCGCTCCCTCATAAACCACATTTTCCCGTGCATCCACGGTGATGATCTGTCCGGGGCGCAGAAGTTGCGTGGCAATCCCCGTATTCACAATGGTCGGTACTCTGAATTCTCTTGCGATGGTTGCCATGTGACCGGTTGGAGAGCCCACATCGGTGATGATGGCACTGGCTTTTTTGATGACCTTTCCCAGACGAGGCGATGTATAGGCGGTCACCAAAACCGCTTCGCTGGGGAAACGGTCAAGATCCTCTTCGGTCGTGACCAGAAATACTTTGCCGGTGGAAATTCCTTCTTGAGCAATGGACCCTTTGTCGCGGAATATAACCGGAAAATCATCCAAAACAGATGAAATATCACACACCAGTTTGGAGACTTGATCCTTAATATTGAGAGATCTGGCTTGCAAAATAACGAGGTTATCTTCGTCGTCAATGGCCCACTCGATATCTTGGGGTTTTTTAAAATACCGTTCAATGGTCAATCCGGCTTCGGCGATCTGTTTCATCTGTTCATTGTTCAAACAGGTTTGGGTCTGCAGATCCTGATGAACCTCGCGTATCTCCGTCCCCCCGCCTTTTTTGGGCATCAGCTTTTCAGGTTTGCGGACGACATCCAAGGATTTTAGTTGATACGGTTCTTGCCGATCCATTGTATATAGATCTGCCTTTGCTTCTCCGGAGACGACAGGAGCACCAAGTCCCCATGTCGCATTGATCAACATGACGTCACGTTCCGGATCTCTCGGATCGAGTGTGTAAAGAACACCGCTGACCTTGGCGTCCACCATCAGTTGGCATGCCACGGCCATACTATCCTCATAATCCAAAAGTTCTTTTTGCCGTTTGTATTCCATCACAGTATCGGAAAACAGGCTGGAGAGGATGGATTTGTAAGCTTGCAAAATATTTCCCCGGGGTTCATTGAGAAGACTCAGATATTGTCCCGCAAAGGTATGTTCCCGGTCTTCATTCATGGCGCTGCTGCGAAGGGCGAGCATCACCTCTTCGGGATTTATCCCCTGATAGAGTCTGTCCAGGCTTCTAAAAATTTCTTTTTGCAAAGGTGTGGGAACCTTTCCTTCCAGCATGAGTTTTCGAAGCTCCTCTGCGGCCTGATTTGCGGATGCATCTCCCTGCCGCCAGGCGGCGTTTAATGCATTCATTTTTGGCTGAAGACGATTGTATTCCGTGAATGCTCTAAAAGCCCGGATAGTAATGGCAAATCCCTCCGGCGCCTTCAGTCCGAGAAGGTTTTTAATTTCCGCCAGGTTGGCGTTTTTTGCCCCTACTACATCGGTAAGATCATCGGTTACCAAGCTATAGGGCATGGTGTATTCCGTTTGGGGGATGACCGGTCTTCCGGCCAATTCCTCTTCAATATCGTGGTTGATGGCGTCGAAGGCATCATAAAGATCAAGATATTTTTTAGGCGCCATGGTATTTAAATTGTATATGAGTTTATAAACGAGATCCGACATTTGAAGGCATGACGAACGAATGTATTGCTGATCGAAAATGTATGCGCCCCCCAATTTGGTTCCCATCCCGGCCATTAATTCCAGTACCTGATTGTTGTATTCCAAAACTTTTTGAAATACACCGAAAAGAACATTAAAAGGCACCTGTGAAGCAGATTTCTTGCGGTTTCCGAATGCCGATTTTATCAATTTTGTGAATGTACTCATGAATAATCGTCCAATAAACCCGGATAGTTCAATCGTGTGAGGCGTTCATTCCGAAAATTTTCATGAGATATTCGGGTTAGTGAGCGCCACCACCCTTGCCGCTTCCAAAAAAGAAATCCATCGCCAATCCCGCGGCAACAGCAATCAACACCGCGAAAAAACCATATAAAAGACTTTGATTAAAAGCAAGCGAAGACAGCATCAAAGGAATTCCTTCTTCTTTTACTTTGAGTTGATGCTTCGAAGTATCTACGATGCGACCATCGTGAATTTCCATAACCTTTATCTCATACTCTCCGACACGTATTTGCGGCGGTATCCAGACATCCGCTGTAAAAGATTTTTCAGTTTCGTTTTTTTGCCCAAACTTGATTTCACCCGGATGAGACGCATAGATTCCATGCTTTTGTTTTAATTTTAAAAACTCATTCGCCAGCGCGTCCCTTTCTGCCTGAGGTGCTTCGATCTCCATTTCCTTTTTCAAATATTTGAAACCGATACCCAGTTTTTCCAAAGTATTAGGGTTTGACGCACCCGATTCCATGTTCGGTTTGGAGGAATACAGAATATAGAGATTCGGGACTTTTTTAAAATGGACATCACCCAGATTCATCCACAAAAGACCCAATGCCTTTCCTTTCTTTTTCAATGTCAATGCTTCCTGTTTTCCGCTGACAAGAACCACGACGTCATTTTCGATGCCGATCTTGCCTGAAACGGTCAATTGCGTGCCATTGAAAAAAGCGCCGATGACAATAAGATTGGGCTCGTTTTTCGTTGTATCAGACACCGTTGAACCGGCGAGTTGAGGATGCCAAATAAAGAATACCACCATGACGATAATGGGTATCCGGATTCTATTCCGTATCATTTTAATGACCTCCTTTTAAAGCTAACATAATATGCGGCGTGAGCAAAAGATCAAGAAGCATTTTAACCATGACAATCAAAACCAGTGAGGCCAGGAGGATCTTCAGTTGATCCCCTTTAAGTTTTTTGCTGATTTTGGCGCCGAATTGAGCACCCAGCGTTGATCCGAGCAGAAGGATCAATGCCAGGATAAAGTCCACGGTATGGTTACTGTAAGATTGCATGATGGTGACGTCGACACATGTAAAAAGGATCTGAAAAAGGCTGGTCCCGACGACCACATGCATGGGCATCCGTAGAAGGTAGACCATCACCGGCACCATGATAAATCCTCCGCCGACACCCATTATTGCGGCCAGGATTCCCACAAAAACACCCAGAATCAACGGCATCAGGACGGAAAGCCGTATCCCCGACTTTTCAAATTCGGTTTGCCACGGCAATTTGCCGATTAACTGGGCGTATTTCGACTCCTTTTTCGGACCTGTTGCGGGGATCTCTTTTTTTCTTAATGCCTGAAGGCTTTCAATGAACATATACGATCCGACAAAACCGAGCATCAAGACATAGGTGATTTTGATTAAAAAATCCGCATTTCCCGTTTGCCTTAAAACCTTGATAATCTGGACACCCAGCGTACCCCCCGCAACGCCACCGATCAGAAGCAAGATACCCATTTTGAAATCAACATTTCCCATTTTGTAGTGCGCCAGCGTTCCGGAAGTGGAGGCGCCGACGATCTGATTGGAATCGGACGCGGCGGCAACGGTGGGAGGGATGCCGATCATAATCAGCAGCGGCGTCATTAAAAATCCACCGCCGACACCAAAAATTCCCGAAAGAATCCCCACAATGCCGCCCAAACCAAAAATAAGTAATACATTCACACTGTTTCCGGCGATCGGTAGATACAGATGAAACATCATCCTCTCCTTTTCTTTGTTTTTTTAACGGTTTTTTTCATGCACGACTTCGATGCGGCAATCGATCCTGTGGCGTATCTTTTCAAGAAGATCTTCAAAATCCTCAAAACGCCCGTCCTGGGGATTCGGTGATCCCACAACCAGCATGGTAATCCTGTTTTCTTTAACGAACTTCACCAGTTCATTATCGTATTGCCCGTAGGTGATATAATAATCCACGGGTATGCCGTCTGAAATCCCTTCTTCAATCAGCGACTCGAGACTGGACTTCATTGAAACCTCTACCTGATGAACAAGGCTTTGGTCTGATTCTTTTGTCGCCGGACTAATGACCAGAAGAAAATATAATCTGGCCTTTATCCTCTTTGAAAGGTTGAGTGCGTGAACCGCAGCCCATAAACTGGTTTTTCCGGGATACAACCCCACAAGGATCTTTTCCATTAAATCCTCCTTGTTCAGACTCATCAGCAAATTAGATGCCAGTTCGGTCATTTTGTAACAGATGAAAAAACAAATCAAAGATGAATCTTTTATCTATCTGATTTTCAATCAATTATGAACGAACATAGAGGACGCACTTCTACTGAATATACCGAGGAAGCGCAACTGGGACAAAGAAAAGAGTCCTTTTTATTCCAAATTGAAACACATGACGGCAAATCGACGTTTATCAATTGATATTAAGGCGTTGACTATACCGGGCATGTGATGAGTGTTTCAATATGAAAAGCTTGTAAACGCATAAAGAGTCTGTGTTGTGAGTGATATCTGGCAAGTTAATGAATCAGTTTTTATTCAGCAAACCGTATTTTTTCATTTTTCGCCATAATGTGGTGCGGGGCAGATTAAGTATCTTAGAACATAAATTTTTGTTATAACCTGTTTTATCCAGAACTTTGGCGATATGTTGTTTTTCCACTTCTTCAAGCGCCAGCAATCCTTCTCCTTCAAAGGTATTAAACTCGAGTTTTTGGAGATCCTGGGGCAGATCAAGGATGTGAATAACGTCGCTTTCGGCAAGGGCTACGGATCTCTGGATGATATTTTCAAGTTCTCGCACATTACCGGGAAAATTGTAACGCATAAGGATCTCGAGGGCATCGGATGAGATCCCTTTAATTTTTTTCTCAAAGGGAGGGCTGTATTTTTCGATAAAGTAAGAAACCAGCATGGGAATATCATCCCTTCTCTCACACAGACGGGGGAGTCTTAATGTGACCACATTCAAGCGATAAAACAGATCTTCACGAAAAGATCCCACGGCGGTAGCCTTTTTGATATCTTTATTGCTGGCGGCAATGAGGCGAATATCCAAATTAAGAGGCGACGTTCCTCCCACACGCAATATCTTTTTCTCCTGGATGACATGAAGTACTTTTACCTGCATGGAAGGGGGCATTTCTCCGATTTCATCAAGAAAAAGCGTTCCGCCGTCTGCGGACTCAATGAGACCGATCTTGGTAATAGATGCACCGGTAAAAGCGCCTTTTTCATGGCCGAAGAGCTCGTTGCAGATCAATTCTTCCGTGAATCCTCCGCAATTGAAAGAAATAAACGGGCGATTTTTTCTCGGGCTCAATCGGTGAATCGATCGGGCCACAAGCTCTTTTCCGGTACCGCTTTCGCCCTGCAACAGGATATTGCAATTTACGGGAGCAACTTTCTTGATCATGGAGAAGATTTCCTGCATCGCGGGGCTGGTACCGATAAAGCCTTTTAGTATATCCTGTCCGTCGACAGCTTGCCGAAGGCGCCGATTTTCATCCCGCAACCCTATTTTTTCTCTTGCGCCTCTGGCAAGCAAGCGGATTTCATCGATTTTGAACGGTTTGATCACATAGTGATAGGCGCCGATTTTAATGGCACTGATGGCCGAGTCGATGGACCCGTAACCCGTTATGACAATGACCTCAACATTATCATAACGCTTTTTAATCCGTGAAAGAACATCCATGCCGTTTACATCCGGAAGTTTTAAATCGAGAAATATGATATTAAACGGATCCTGAACCATACGTCCCCAGAAAGATTCGCCGTTCTGGAAAGCTTCCACCTCATAGCCATCTTTACTCAGAGCATGTTTGAGTCGGCGGCATACTGTTATCTCATCGTCAATGACGGCGATTCTAGGCTGCATGATCCGCTTCCTTTTCCTCAGTTTCGACATACGGCAAATATATTGAAAACGTGGTTCCGACGTTTATCTCACTTTTTACTTCGACATAACCGCCGTGCGTCCGAATAATACCGTATACCAGGGAAAGACCCAGACCTGTTCCTCGTCCTACGGGCTTGGTGGTATAAAACGGGTCAAATATGTGTTTCATATCTTCCGGCTTTATCCCGATTCCGGTATCTGAAAAATCGATTCTTATATAGCCGTCCGGTCCTGGTCCGGTGCGGATGGTAATGATATTTTCTCCGGACAAATCTTTCATGGCCTGAATGGAATTCAGCAGGATATTAATAAAAGCTTGCTGCAGATCCTGGCTCCTTCCTTTAATGGGAGGCAGATCTTTACGGTTTTCTCTTTTTAAGTGGATACCGGTCACCATAATCTGGTTCTTTATGAGTTTCATCGTACGATCCAAAACATCATCGATACGAAGTTCCAGTAGCAAAGGCCGTTCGGTCCTCGAGAATTCCAACAAATTTTTAACCACCTGACCGGCCCTGTCTGCCTGGGCGAGAATCTCCATCATCATTTCCGAAGCTTCCGCTGTTGTCATTTCCGTGAATTCTTCCATTAAACTTTCTGCGGTCAGAGAAATGTTGTTCAGGGGATTGTTCAGTTCATGGGCAATACCTGAAGTCAGGGTGCCGATGGATGCCATCTTTCTCGATTGTAACAATTGTTCCTGTTTTGTTTCGAGTTGTTTTGCCATCTCATTGAATGTCTCTATCAGATGGGTAACCTCGTCTTCTCTTTCCGATTCATAAACAATCGGCTTAAATGTTCCTTTGGCAGCCTCTTCGGTTGCCTGTTGCATCAGGGCGACAGGTTTGAGAATACCTTTTGAAATCAATTGAAGAATCAAAATAACAAACACGATAAAGCTGACCAGAAAAACCAAGGGAATGATCCCGATACGATTGATGGCCTTTTGAATTCGATGCCGTTTGGTGATGATCAGTTCATTGGCAAAATCGACCATCTTTTTGCCTTTGGTTCGGATCCGCTCTACATTGAGTTCCGCCTTTCCAGTCTTAACACGTCTCATATTTTGATCTAGTATGGTTTTGTAATCTTTCAAATCATTCTGAAATTTTGAAAACTTATCGGCTCCGACAACTCGGATGACATCTTTGGCGAGCTCACGGGAAAAATCTTCGATTCTAAAGAAATAAAATATGGTTTCATTCAGACTGCCTGTGTCTTTAAAATAAATAAAATTTTTCTCATAGCGTCTCATTTCAAGAATATTTTCGCGGAAGTCATCAAATTTTTGGATGAGCTCCATTTTTTCCTGAAGGGAAAATATATAATGATAATATATCACATGAAGTGCGCCGATGAATGCCAAACAAACGATCAGCAAGACCATGACTTTGCTTTTTATTGTTTTCATCTATTTTAATAAACCCATGACTATCCCAGTTTTTTTAATAAATTTTTAAGTTCCTGTACCGCATGGGCCGATTTGTCGAGAGCGGTCTTCTCTTTTTCCGTGAGCGTGATTTCGATAATCTGTTCAACACCGTCGGCACCCAATTTTACGGGGACACCGATAAAAAGATCATTATATCCGTATTCACCTTCCAGGTAGACTGCGCAGGGAAGGATTTTCTTTTTGTCTTTAAGAATCGATTCGGCCATTTCAACGGCGGCCGATGCCGGTGCATAAAAAGCGCTCCCTGTCTTAAGAAGTCCGACAATCTCTGCGCCGCCGTTGGCGGTTCTTTTTACCAGTGCGTCTATTCGTTCTTTTGAAAGCAATTCCGTAATCGGAATTCCCGCAACAGCAGAATAGCGAGGCAGCGGCACCATGGTATCCCCGTGCCCTCCAAGAACAAATGCAGTTGTATTTTCTACAGAGACATTAAGCTCCATGGCAATAAAAGCCCTGAATCTAGCGGAATCGAGCACACCGGCCATACCGATAACGCGATTTTTAGGAAAACCGCTGGTTTCATAAGCGACATGGCACATGGCATCCAGGGGATTGCTGACAATAATCAATACGGCATCCGGAGATTGCTTTGCCACTTCCTGAACAACACTTTTCATGATTTTTGCATTGGTGCTCAAAAGATCATCCCGGCTCATGCCCGGTTTTCTGGGAATTCCCGCAGTAATAATGACGATATCGGAATTCGCCGAAGCGGCATAATCGTTGGACCCCATTGGATGAGCGTCATGTTTTTCAATCGGTGCAGCCTCTGCAAGATCAAGGGCTTTACCTTGGGGAAGCCCTTCAACAATATCCACCAATATGACATCACACAGCTCTTTTTCTGCCAGTCTTTGCGCAGCAGTGGCTCCGACATTCCCTGCTCCGATGACGGTTACCTTTTTATCCATGATGATTCTCCTTTACATGATTAATGAATTGGAATATTTATTGAATTCTGAAGCTCTTTCTTGTTGGGAGTGACTGAAAGCAAAGACCTAAACTGCTATAAAAATATTGATTTTGATAACATAAAATCGCATGATGTCAACCTATTTATATCATAATTCCGTTTTCTTATGGTTGACATTCAGTATTTACCGGGATAAAAAATATGGATTAATTAAACAAAATGTAATAAAATATCATTATATATAATTGCTGCGGTCTTATTTTAAAGATAATATCCCATCATACCTATTACGGGCGCTGCCTCCTTGGAATGATGACATAAAGGAATATTGGATTTGGCACGATATAATGTTGGCAAATGGTAAAATTTGTGTCGACAATAAAATTAAAAATGGATAATACCCTTTCAAAAACGAACTTTCCAGCATTTCACTATTCCATTATTTTAAATTCAAGACAAGCGCTAAAACCTCATAATAAATTTTATATTTTTATTAAATTATAGAAATTCCGTAAAGTTACTTTACTTTCTGAGGTTGAACATGAACATCATAGCAAAGATCAAAACACTGTTGAAAGAAGCGGAACTATATCATTCACAGGGGCTATTGTACGAAGCGATGGCAAAATATAATGAGGCATCCGAACTCATTCAGAATAATGAGCAGCTCAAGAACAGACAAAGCCTTATCGAAGGTATCTCTAAGAAGATAAATATCTTGAAAAAAGATATTTCAAGGATCGAATTGGCGCCGAAAAAACCCGAAATGTCGGCAAATATTCAGGATCTGATTAAAAGAATGTCCTCGTTTTCACCCGATTTAGACGAAGATGCAAAAGCCCTCGAGGCTGCGGTGGCATTGGCAAAGTTCGGTCAGTTTAAAAGAGCTATTTCGGAATTCAACACCCTTTTGAAAAAAGACTCGACACGAATTCCTGCAGCCAAGAATATTCTAAGATGCCACATTGCTCTTTATTCAACAGACGACGCTGTTACTCAATTCCAGAAATGGCTTTCAGACAGTGCGTTTCAACCTGACCAGTTCGACAAATTACGTGTTTTTCTCGAAAACCAGCTAAAAAGAGAAGGCATTGTAAAGACGCTGCCAAAAACAAAAGAACAAATCCAAGAACCGCCGGTGGCAGAATCCGCTGAAAATGATCGGGAACAGGTTCCGGAACCGGAAACTGCCGAGAAAGAGCAGCATGAATCTGCTGTTGAAAACGAAGATGTTCTCGATGTCAACTCCATCGGGATCACCGTGGACGCTGGCCCACAAAAAGGGAATGTGTATGAATTTAAGGTGAGGTTCCAATTGGGAAAAGTGATCAGTCTCCTTATCCCAAGCAGAGACAAAGATGTGGTTGAAAACTTCAAAATCGGATCTGAAATTCACAATGTTCAGTATTATTCCAACGTAGGGCTGTTTAATGGATCGGGATTGGTTGCTGCCGTAAAAGAAATTACAATCGGCCCCTTACGCGGGGATTATTGTGTAGACATTGAAGTTGTCGTACATTAAGCGATGACTCAAATTTAGTATAACCTCAATCTTGCATGGAAAGAACTTAGGGCTTCGCATAATGAAGAGCTCAAACCTGGATGATTGTAAAGCATATATAAACACATTAAATTGTGAATTATCGAGACGTAATCATTAATTTTACAATGCGGAGCTGACAAGATATGGCTATTTTGAACCTTAAAAAACGGCAGATCGAATGTAAAATCGTATATTACGGCGCTGGAAGATGCGGCAAAACCACAAATATGGAATATATTTATAAGACCTTTACAAAACAGGTGACCGGCGAAATGGTTTCAATTGATACCGAAGGAGATCGGACCCTGTTTTTTGACTTTCTGCCCATGGGACTTGGAGAAATAAAAGGTTTTGATGTCAGAGTTCAGGTTTACACCGTTCCCGGTCAGGTGCAATACAGATCCACCAGAAAACTGGTATTAAAAGGCGTTGACGGCGTTATTTTTGTTGCCGACTCATTGGCAGTAAGACGAGAAAAAAACATGTTGTCTTTGAAAGATCTTCAACATAATTTAAAAGAGTATGGCATCAGTATTTCTAAAATTCCCCTTGTTATCCAGCACAATAAGAGAGATCTTGCGGGGGAATCCCTTCCGATTATGTCGTTGGAGCAAATGGAAAAGGACTTGAACCGACAATTGAAGGTGCCTTCTTTTCCTGCCAGTGCCCTTACAGGTCAAGGTGTTGGCGCAACATTAAAGGAATGCTTGAAGTTAACATTAATATCGTTAAAAAAAGAAATGAAATTAGAATAGCAAGAATTAAAATGGGAAATTTTGCTCTCGCAGGAAATCTTAAATTTTTGAGTCTCGGTGATATATTACAATTTCTCGGATCAAATTCAAGTACAGGTGTTTTGATCATTAAAAGCAAATACGCTCAGATCCCGGGTAAAATGTATTTCGTCAATGGAAATCCCGTGAATGCGTCGGCTGGATCTTTGGTGGGGATTGAGGCCGCGAACTCACTTTTTGGGTGGGGTGATGGGGAATTTGAGTTCATTGATGAAAATGTTACCTGTGAACGCATCATTCATAAAAGTCGTATGCAACTTATCCTCGATGCGTTGAGCATGCTGGACGATGGTCAGATCGAAAGGCTGGGCCCAGTGACATTCTCCAAAAAATCATCCCATGAAAATGCACCCAAATTGCCGGTTATCAAGGGACCACTCATCGATTATACATATATCGTTGACGAAGAAGAGATCGGTGCCGGTCACAAAATCGTAGCGGAAGGAAAACATGGCGGGTGGTTATGGGTTATATTGGAAGGGGTTGCAGAACTTGCCAGAGAAACTGCCGCAGGACCGCTAAAAATACTTAGAATCGGTGAAGGCGCATTTATCGGCAGTGTTGCTTCATTTTTAATGCTGGAAGGAACCGTGCGAAGTGCAGCGATTTCTGCGGTTACCAAAGTCCAATTGGGCGTGCTTGACTCGCGTCGCCTGTCCGTAGACTTCTTGCGTATGTCCAACTCATTCAGAAACCTCTCCATAAGTCTTGATAGAAGGATGAAGCAAGCTACTGATATGGCAGTGGATGCTCATTTGAATAAGCTTCGGTCGGAGGATTATATTAACGTCAAAAATCAAATCATCAACCAGGGAGACAGCGAAAAAAAATTATTTGAAATCACTGAAGGAGAAGCTCATATCGTTCGTCATACCGAAAATGGCTATGTGCCTTTGGCCAGTCTGCACACGGGCGATTTTTTCGGCAATATTCCATTTCTTGATTTGGGGCAGGAACCTTTTTATGCTTCTGTCTTCGGATCTGAAAACCTCAAGATAGACCCAATGGATCCTGATGGCTTCCGGAAAGAATACCAGGAACTGACACCAACTTTCAAAAATTTTATCGAACACGTTGCAACATGTGTATCGGTCACCTCCAGGCTTGTATGTGAATTCCATAAAAAAAACTTTCGAAATAAACAATAGCAAATAGGAAAGTGAAAAGAGGGTAGAGGAAAAAGCATGGTGATAAATGAAAGAAGGCATTGCCCAAGGATTCAGGCACTTAATCTGATATCGTACAGTTGTATTGACGAAACCGAAAAAATCGTGTCCCAGGGAATGGGGAGGACGCTGAATATCAGCGAAGACGGGATCCTTTTGGAAACATATGTCTCGATTGAACCAAAATATTCCATAGCGCTATCCATAGGTCTTGAAGACGAACTTATCAATATCAAGGGGGAAATCATTTTTTCCAACCCCGGTCAAAATGATAAATTTGAAGCCGGTATCCAGTTCCTCGAGACAGATGAATCAACATTTGAAATTTTGCGAAAATATATTAAAGCGTTTTCCGAATCGAATGCGTAAAAGACCGCGTCTTGTGAAAGGATGATATTGAATGGAACAGGCTGTTATCGAAACAAATTTTAAAGGGATAAACTTAATCAAACGGGGCAAGGTGCGGGACGTATATGATCTTGGAAATGAGCTGTTGATGGTGGCCACTGATCGAATTTCCGCATTTGATGTGGTCATGCCGGATCCTATCCCCGAAAAGGGCAAAATTTTAACCCGGATTTCGTTGTATTGGTTTGATATAATGAAACCGCTTTTACCCAATCATGTGATTTCCGGAGATGTTGATGATTATCCTGAAAGTTGCAGGCCTCACATGGATGTACTTCGTGGAAGGAGTATGCTCGTTAAAAAGACGGAACCTCTGCCTATTGAATGTATCGTAAGAGGTTATATATCCGGATCGGGTTGGAATGATTACCAGGCTTCCGGTGAAGTCTGCGGCATCAAACTTCCCGCAGGTTTGAAAGAATCCGCCAAGCTTCCCGAACCTGTTTTCACACCTTCGACCAAAGCGGAAACAGGGGTTCATGATATTAATATCGATTTTAATGAAGCCGTAAAAATGATTGGGAAACGGTTGGCCGACAAGGTTCGGGAGCTCAGTATTGCAATCTACAAAAAGGGGGCTGATTTTGCGCATAAAAAGGGTATCATCATCGCCGATACGAAATTTGAATTCGGCATCTTGGAAGACGAGCTCATGCTCATCGATGAAATTTTAACACCGGATTCATCTAGATTCTGGCCTCTGGAATTTTATCAACCCGGCGGACCGCAAAAAAGTTATGACAAGCAATACCTCAGAGACTACCTGTTGTCTATTAAGTGGAACAAAAAACCCCCGGCACCGTCCCTGCCACAAGATGTTATCTCGAATACATACAATAAATATCAGGAAGCATTCCGACAGCTTACTGGGTGAAATCTATTAGATAAAAATAACCCCATGTGCTTTAGAGAACAAATCGTCGACCTGTCTCGGATCGACATTGATGATGATTCTTTCCGTATCACTACCGAAAACAAAAATGATGGTTTGATCGTTTCAATAAAGAATCTGGGTTTGTTGAATCTTCCATTGTTATTGGAAAAGGAAACAGGATATACGATTATCTCCGGATTCCGCAGAATTGACGCATGTCGACGTTTAAATTGGCTCGAACTCAGGGCTAAGGTCTTGGATTCCGATACCGACAGATTCAATTGTGTAAAATATGCAATTATGGATAATGCGTTCCAGAGACCTCTGAACATCATCGAAAAGTCAAAGTGTTTCATGATGTTATCCGGCTTTTATAAAGATATCGATTCGCTGGCCGAAGCACTGCCGGTATTGGGCCTTTCTGAGCATCCGTCAATGATAAAAAAGATCCAAACTGTTTATGATATTTCGGAATCGCTTCAAAACAGCATACTTTCCAATACGATCACTCTTTCCATGGCATTGGAGCTTGCTGAATTGGCAATGGATGATGCAGAAGGGCTCATAACACTGTTTAATGCCCTTAAGCTGAGTCTTAACAAACAAAGAGAAATCCTGACCCAGGTCAAAGAAATTGCTATTCGTGAAGACATACCGGTCACACAGGTTCTTGACGCCCCTCAATTGAATAACATATATTAGAAAATAAGGATTTGGACAAAAACCTAAAGGCACGTAAAATCAGAATATATTTGAAACAGCGACGTTTCCCGGCCATCACCGCCTCAGAACAATCTTTCCAAGAACATCTCAAAAAACTGAACCTGGTGAAAGGATTGGAATTAATTCCTCCAGCCAATTTTGAAGGTTCAACCTATACGCTTAGGCTGACGTTTAACAGTCTGAAAGAACTTAAAAATCTTAAAGCCACTCTTGATGTTTTCATAGAAAATCCTCATCTTAAAAAAATTGTCAGCGGTTAGTTTTATTAAATTCATCTTATTATTTTCAGCTGGTTAAACCTTCTTGCCGGTCAAATTCCTGAAAATATAGGTTCAATTGTTAAAAAGTGAATATATTTGCTTGACTAAATAAAAAGCACCATCTATATAATCCTTAATTAAATAAATATGGTTCAGGATACTATGGGTATTAAAGAAAGAAAAGAACGAGAAAAAGGGCGGCGGCGGCAGCAAATAATGGTTGCTGCAAAAAGAGTCTTTTCTCAAAAGAGCTTCAACAAGGCAACCATGGAAGACATTGCAAAGGAAGCGGAGCTCAGCCCCGGCACAATTTATCTTTATTTCAAGAACAAAGAAGAGCTGTTTGCTTCTCTCTCGCTAAGAATACTGCAATATATGAGCATTCGGCTGGAGCATGTACATAATGAAAAGTATCAGGAACCCAAACAAAAATTGACGGCTTTAAAAGAAGCTCTATATGAAGTTTATGAGTTTGATCCTCTTGTACTGATTAATATGTTCCATTTGCAATCCAGTGAAACACTTAAAAACTTGTCACCTCATTTACTATCGGATATCAAAGAGTTGTCCAGACAATCATTTAAATCGATGGCAAAAGTATTTGAAGAAGGAATTGAAAAAGGAGATTTCATCGACAGACACCCGGTAGCACTCGCCGACATTGTATGGGCCTTTTTTTCAGGAGTTGTTCTTTGGGAGGAAAGCAAAAGATTGATTGACAGTAAAAAAGATTTTTTAAGACCAACGCTTGAAATTGCATTTGAAATCTTTAACCGGGGGATAGAAACATGCCCGGAAGCAACGAACTAAAAATCGCAGATTTTGGGAAGATTGATTCTTGCCAAACAAACCGGGTGCTTTGCACCCGGATGCAAGTTCAACGTTGAAAGCACTAACGTGCTTTTGCCTTTTCGGCCTGTGGCCGAAAATTCAAGCCACCCGCTTTGCGGGTGGTAGTTGATTCAGTCATTTTCTGTTCAATTTAAGGCTTATAAAAGTTCTCGCCAATTTTTCATATAAAATTCTGGTAATTAACAGTTAGGTCCGTTAGGGCTAACGTAAAATAAGAATGCGGCTTTGTTTTAACCCTTAACCTGAAAGGGGGTGATATCAAAGAGTTGCGATAAGAAGAGTCGAGGCCGACACATTTTTCGCCGCACGGTCAATTTTTTTTACTCTTCGAATGGAATTGGTTTCTTTTTACCGGAGATTTGTAACATGTTTTTAGCCTTTCAGCTGAGTAGCGACCGACTTTTTGGCGCCTTAAAAAAATAGAACGCGGCATTTAATGCGAATTGAGAGAAGGATTGCCATAAAAGTTTCCATTGAGTTGGGCTTCTACACTCCGGTAATCAATCTATGGTTTCTAACTTTAAGGAGGTGTATTAATGCCAAAGTATGCCAAAGGATATAATAAACCAGTAGATGTACTTCCGGGACGAGCATGGGCTGTAATCTTAGCTGGTACAACCGTCAATTTATGCCTGGGGGTTTTATATGCATGGTCTGTATGGGTCAAGTATCTCACGGACGATGTTTACTTAAAGGCCCACGGCTGGACCGCCGCTCTCACCGCAGAGCAGGCTTCCAACCCGGCATCATTGTGTATTTTAATCTTCGCCCTGCTCATGATTCCCGGTGGGAAAATCCAGGATAAATACGGACCCACAGTCGCCGCCTCCATCTCGGCTGTCTTCATGGGTATAGGTATGATTATCGCTGCAACAGCTAACTCCTACGCCGGAATCCTGTGGGGATTTGGCGTCGGAGGCGGAATCGCCATGGGCATTGGTTATGCCGCTCCGGTCCCTGCAACACGGAAATGGGTCGGACCGCATCAGGTGGGTCTTATGATCGGCATTACGGTCGCAGGTTACGGTGGCGCGGCATTTTACGTAGCTCCGCTCATCAAGTGGCTTATTGTCAGTTATTCTCTCTCTGCGTCATTCATGGTGCTGGGGATTGCTTACTTGATCGTCATCGGTATTGCCGCCCAAGTCCTGGCATGGCCGGAAGAGGGATATGTGCCGCCGCAACCACCTGAGACAGCAGCGACAAAAAAAGCTGCGGCATCTGTGGTTGACTGGAAGACCGGAGAAATGATGGGGACATGGCAGTGCTATGCCCTGATCGCTCTTTTTTGTCTGAACACTCAGGCCGGTCTGCTCATCATCGGTCACGCCGCTAAGATCGTTAAGCCCTTCCTGGCACAAGGATTTATCCTGGTTGCCGCCGGCGGATTTATGAACGCTGCGGGGCGGGTCGGTACAGGTAAGTACTCGGACATCATCGGCAGGGACAGGGCGTATATGCTTAATGCGTTTGTTGCCGCCCTTTGTATGTTTGGACTTCCTGCAATCATTGCGGCAAAATCGCTCTTTTTGGCGTTTACGGCCTGTATGATCGCCTACTGGGTTTACGGTGGCGGTCTTGCTCTAATGCCCTCATACACAGCCGACTTCTATGGACCCAAGAACCTGGGCTTCAACTACGGAATCGTGTTCATCGGCTGGGGTCTGGGTGCCTTCATGCCCAAGCTGGCAGGAAGAATCAAGGACATGACCGGAACCTACGACATGGCATTCTATGTCGCAGGCATCCTTCTTCTAATCGCTGTGGTGCTTGCCTTTATTACCAAGAAACCACAAATGTCAAGAGCATAACCCATCGATCTGGTAGGTTATGATCAATCTTAAACGAAAAGGCGGAAGGGGCCAAAACCTTTCCGCCTTTTTTAATGACTATCAATTGTGATGAATTCGTATTGAGTGGCTATAGTTTAGCTGCATGCCCGTGTGCCGGTTTGTCCGTTTTGTTTGCTGAGATCATAGACTTTTTAGGTTAGGAGCTTATTGGGTTCCGGATTGTATGGGTTGGAAGATCATCAATGGTATTCGACAAACCTGGTCACAATGTCCAAAACCGGTGCAACCGTCTCTTTTAAAAACGGCACCCCTGAAAAACGTTCAGCGATTACGAAAGCCAGGATAATGTAGGGTCCGATCCTTGAGTACATTCTCCAGACGCGCTGATTCTGACTGGGCACCGCCAGGTATATCAGTCTAGAACCTGCCAGGGGAGGAATAGGGAGGATATGATAAGCGGTTACAGCCGCTCCCAGATGGAGTACGACCTCGACGACCCGGTCGGTCCAGAAGTATTGCTTTATGTAGGCCGCACTGACCGCCAGGGTCAGACTGGCAAAGGGGGCGACCAGCGAAATAAGGAGCCATCCCAACTTCTGATGCTTGAAGCCGATCTTTTGATCGTCCACTTGTTTGCCCCAGCCGAATCCTCCCAGAAAAAAGACGATGGTCCCCACAATATCCAGGTTGCCGAAGGGATTGAATTCAAAATCGGCTTCTTCTCCGGCAGGCTTTACATTTGCGAAGCTTAAAGCAAAAAGTCGTGTAAAACCGGAGCTGAAAGCGACGATGGCAAGTAGGGTTACACTGTAATAGAGAATTTCTTCTGCATTAAAGCTTTTTATGGGCAAGGCAAATCCTCCTATTTCTATATTGAGTTGATGCAAAGGTAGAACCACAACTTGGGCATTTCGTGGAGATGGAGTATAGAGAAATAGGGTTTGTGTGTCAAACGAAAATCTGACATGCAAATTTTCTGGAGATGATAAAATATGGATCAGACTCCGTATGGAAAAAAAAGAGTTGTTTTAGTTATTGACAGTGATCAGATTAGAGGTGCCAGGCTAAAAAAGATTCTTAACAATTACGGTTATCGGGTCTATACAGCCATGGATTTGAAAGGCGCCCGGCGAACGCTTGCAGAGAAGAGAAAAATAGATGTCGCCCTTTTGTCCTTGACTCAATCCGACATTTCCCTTGAGCAGTTTATCAAAGATCTTAAATTGAGAAAGCCGATAATTGTGATTCTGGAAAGCTTTTCAGAGGAGCTGGCCGCATCGGCTTTGAAAGCCGGTGCGGCGGACTTTCTCGCCCGTCCCATTGATTCCAAAGAACTTATAAAGAGGATCGACGTGCAGGCCTGTATGGAAAATGACGGCGATTATGCAAGGCTAAGAATAGACATATGCGCCCCTATCGAAAAGAGCGGCTACCCTGGGTTCTGGAAAAGGATTTTTCGAAGTTTATATCCTAAATCAACTGAAAAAGAGCTTATGAAACAGCGGTATGAGAAAGTGGACAGATTAGGGATTGGGAGCTTTGGCGAGGTATGGAAAGTAAAAGACGTGACAACGGATCCACCAGAATTTTTTGTAGCAAAGATTCCCCTGGATAAAAAATTAAATGCCAAGTTTGAAAAGGAGGCGCGGATATTAAGGCATCTGGCCGGTCATGAAGGTGTGCCCAAGGTTTTTGAGATGATAGAAGTAATGAACAAAAAAGTGCTGATTCAGGAGTTTATAGTTGGTAAAACACTTTACGAGGTGATTGAGCGGGATCTCGATGATAAAGAGGTAGAGTCCGTGGTCATTCAACTTACAGATGTGGTGGCTCATGCCCATGATCTAGAGGTCATCCACCGAGACATAAAACCCGAAAATGTGATGGTAAGGCCAAACGGAACCATAAAACTCTTGGACTTCGGCGCAGCCAAAGAACTCAAGGAAAAAGAAATGTCCGCCACTGTAACGGGCTCCAGGCCCTACATGGCACCTGAACAAATAATGGGTAAAAGCCAGAGACGTTCGGACGTCTGGGCCATTGGTGTTGTTATGTACGTGCTTTATACGGGGATGTACCCTTTCTATCATGAAGTGGAGAAGATACTCATGGACATTATCCTTAGGACTCCTCCATCTCCACCGAGTAAATTCAATGAAGCTTTAGATAAGAAGGTCGAGCGCATCATAATGAAATGCCTGGAAAAAGAACCTTTAAAGCGATACCCGAATGCAAAAGTACTCAAGGAAGAGTTACTCGCCTCTATTCCCGATTATGGAAAAACGATATTGCCGCTTTATTAATCCGAATGCCGCATGAGGAATTATCTTGACTTATCGGCATATGCTGCCACATCCATCACCATTATGACAATGTCCAAGTCTGCGCCGTGGCGGTCTTTCATGAGCCCTTCGATCACCGCCCTGGGACTGAATCCGGCCTTCTTGAACATCGCCAGGGCTTCATAAGCCCTTAGGGGAAACTCAACCATAAGTTTCTCGATTCCAAATTCCTGGGCCAGGTCGACAAGTTCGTTGATCATCAGGGTTCCCAGCCCTTTTCCATGGAATTCCGGATCCACGACGATCCTGATGGTGGCCAGATGTTTCCTCCAGCCATAAGACACACGATGAAGGCTTGCATTGGCCACCACCTTATCGTTTTTAAAGGCCAAAAGCGGAAACACACGATCGTAATTCAGTTGATCAAACCATTTGTCGAGAACTTTTGGATCGGTGACATCGTTGCGCACATACTGGAGCACCGAAGGGGTAAGTCGGCTAAAAAATTCTCCCAATCCTTTTCGGTCGGCCTTGACCATGGGCCTTAAAAGGACCTCAGAACCGTTTTTAAGCTTTCCTTTCTTTTTTAAATCTTTCATTCCAGTCATTTTATCACCTTTTAATGATATTGAGACCATCCATCTAAGTTCCATCCAAAAGCCTTTTCGCTAAAAATTCAGGCAATTTTGCTTTAGTTATTTTTTTGATCGTTGATGCCACATTATATTTTACCAGTTTAAAGCTCACTGTATTGGTTTCGGTGTCAAATATGAAATAAGATGATCTGGGGTCTCCGTTTCGCGGCTGGCCGACGCTTCCTGGATTCAAAAGGTAAAGTTCATCCCCATTTAACCTAATCATTCCATCCAAAGGAATTTCGACTGGCGCTACTTTTCCTCGAACATCCATTCGCCAGATCTTTCTTTTATGGGTATGCCCGAACAGGCAGATCTTAATGTTTCCCAAGAGCCCTTTTTTCATCTTCTTTAACGTGGCTCTGGCCTGGAAGGGAAGGGCGATATAACTGCTTATATCGTCCGGCGAACCATGACATGCGAGGCTGCAGGACAAGCGATAGTTTTTCTCCAAACCGCCTAAAAATTGAATATTTTCATGGTTGAGATTATTCCTTGTCCATAGGATGGCATTCCGTGCAAAGATATTGAAATTTTCGGCAAACACAGGATTGCATGCTGCCTGATCATGATTGCCCAAAATAGAATGCATCCCGAGATCTCTGGCCAATTTAACACACTCATTGGGGCTTGCATTGTACCCTACAAGGTCGCCAAGATTTAGCATACTGTCGATCCGGCCCTTAAAATCACCGACAACCGCTTGAAATGCATCTATATTAGCGTGGATGTCTGAAAGAACGGCAACACGCACGACGATCACCTCTCCAATAAAGAGTTGAAATAAATTATGTGAAAAAAAGTGCTTTAAATTTTTTTCTAATCCATTTATCGACTATTCCATGTAGATACCAGCGTCCCGCAAGCGGAAGCAAAATGAGAGCATAATAATACATATCTCCGGCCTTAATAAAAGTAAAAATAATTACCAGGCTGGTCATAATCAAAGCGATGACCAAGTTGGAAATCAAACCGTTGAGTTCATTGAGCTTCACTGACATATATTCCTGGAGCTCTTCTGAATTCATAAAAACTTTTTTCCCTTTTCTTTGTATACTCGGCAGCATGCTTTTCATGATCTCCTGATGAGTTGGGACCTTAGATGAATACGGAAATCCCGGGGTTCATCAAAAGTCTATGGTTTTGAGCAATACGTATCGTAAAAATCACCGCGGAATTTCAGAGTTATCAACAGTCCGATGGTGTGTCAAGTATCATGAAGCAGCCTTCCTTTTTTAATGTTCAAAACCATTTAACCAATCACGCATTTAATTTACCCAATCAACTTTTTCGAAAAAAAGGAGGCCATTTTTTTGGGGGGTGATTTCACCATAGTACTGGATAAAACTTTTCAATGATGCGCTTTCGTTCTTGACCCATCGGTTATGTTTTATTAGAAGCAATATCAAAATACAAATACTATTCCCTTGCAGATTCTAAAACTATATATCGATCAAGAGGTGAGCCATTCACCTCATGTGACTTACATCCGATCACGTATTCCCGATGTGCCGGTTTCGATTGTCAGGAATTCACGGGATGTTTATCAATCGATTTTAGCGTCTGACAACCCGATAGAAAAAGGAAAAACCAACCTTTTCCTTACTAGGAACAAAGGGGCTTTCATCAAAGAATGCCCGGGCACCCGTTCTTATACCTGTTGCGGTTATCAAATCCTGCATATGGGGACATTTTGTACCATGGACTGCTCGTATTGCATTCTGCAAACTTATTTTCATCCTCCAGTGCTCCAATATTTTGTCAACCACGATGATCTTATGAAAGAGTTGGACCGTTTGTTTTTAAAAAATTCTATAACCAGGATAGGGACCGGAGAATTTACAGACAGCATGATCTGGGATAAATGGACGGATGATTCCAGTCTCCTTGTAAGCAGGTTTTCAAAACAATCCAAGGCTGTATTGGAATTTAAAACCAAAACGGCAGCTGTTAAAAGTTTAAAATCGCTTTTCCATAATCACAAAACCATTGTATCGTGGTCGTTAAATACACCCCACATTATTAAATCAGAGGAGCGTCATACGGCATCTCTTTCCGCCAGACTTCATGCTGCATCACATTGCGAGTCTTGGGGATATCCCCTTGGTTTTCATTTCGATCCCCTAGTGATATACGATGGATGCGAAGAAGACTACATGCAAGTTATCAAGCAGGTTTTTGCCCATGTATCCTCCGAGAATATCGTATGGATCAGTCTGGGTACTTTTCGATTTATGCCTGCTTTAAAATCGGTTATACAAAAACGTTTCCCAAGTTCAAAGATCATCTATGGTGAATTTATATCCGGTCTCGACGGAAAAATGCGGTATTTTAAACCGTTGAGAATCGAACTCTATCGAAGGATCGTGTCATTCATAAGGGAATATGCGCCTGAAGTGACGATTTACTTATGCATGGAAGACGATGAAACATGGCAAAAATCCCTTGGATTTGTACCTTCAGATTTTGGGGGATTACCGAAAATATTGGATGAAAGTGCTGTGAAACACTGTGGGTTGGATAGATAGTGACCATCCATAAATGGTCTTTTTGCCCGATCTCGGCGTTATGCTCAAAAAATAATCCTCGGAATATCAATTATATGCCTGCGGTTTTTTTTCGCATGCCTTGATCTCGAACAAAAATCCTCATTTATGGATGGACACTAGATAGGAGTTCAGTGTTCAGAGTTCAGGGGTGAAGGTTAAAACATACTCCATTGAACCCAGAACCCTTGAACCAATGAAGCGATGAACTCTGAACACTATACTCTTGAGCCCTTGAACTCTGAACCCTGAATACTGAATCCGAATTCGAACCTTGAAAAAATACAGACGACATTTTTACCTGATCCTGTTATCAATCCTATTGATCGGCGCCACTCCAGTAAAACAAAAGTGGATTCGTGTAAAATGGGTTATTGATGGAGATACCATCATGCTCGACGACGGTCGGCATGTGCGGTATATCGGGATCAACGCACCTGAAATTGCCCATGATGAGCATTTTATCGGATCAAAGCGGAACGGGGAAGTCCGAAAAGCAGAACCCTTCGGCGATGCGGCAAAGAAATACAACCAACACTTGGTAGGATCAAAAAAAGTACGGTTGGAATTTGACAAAGAAATGCATGACCGTTACGGACGTTGGTTGGCGTATGTTTATTTATCGAACAATACGTTCGTCAATAAAGCGATGATAGAAAAAGGATACGCTTATGTTTTGGCGCTAAAGCCGAATGTCGAATACGAACAAATATTGTTACGATCCCAAAGGGATGCCATGTCGAAAAAGATAGGTATATGGGGTCATTGGAAAGAGAAAGAAAGAGAGTACATTGGAAATAAACAATCGAGACGATTTCATTTTAAAAAATGTCCTTATGGAAAGAGAATCGAAAAAAGAAACAGGATCTTTATTTAAAAGAAAATGGGATGCGTTTTGGTCGGGTTTTGCGCCCTGCAAACGATGTCTGGCAGATTGAGGGCAGACGACGGAGGACGGAAGACAGACGACGGAAAGCAAAGGACAGATTGTCATCCGTCGTCTGTCATCTGTCGTCTGTTGTCCGACTTCACTCCTCCGCCTTTTTTATTTCTTCGACAATTTTTTGGGAGATTTGGGCGGGAACTTCGGCGTAATGCGAAAATTCCATGGAAAATATGCCGCGGCCTCCGGTAATCGATCTTAAATCAGGAGCATAGGTCAAAAACTCGGACATAGGGACCTGGGCATTGATCACCTGGTTTTTCCCTTTGCTGTCCATTCCGAGGACCCGGCCGCGTCTGCTGTTAAGATCTCCCATGATATCACCCATATATTCATCAGGAGTGGTGATGGATACATTCATGATGGGTTCCAGAAGAACCGGACCGGCGTCTAGAGCCGCTTTCTTGAAGGCCAGGGAGCCGGCAATTTTAAATGCCATTTCAGATGAGTCAACCGCATGGTAGGATCCGTAGTCGAGAGTGACCATAAAATCGATGCACGGGAACCCCGATAGAACCCCTTTTTGAGAGGCTTCAATGACCCCTTTTTCCACCGCTGGTATGTACTGTCTGGGAATAACGCCGCCAACAACTTTGTCAACGAACTCAAAACCTTTTCCTCTGGGAAGCGGTTCCAGTTGTATCCAGCAGTCGCCATACTGGCCATGGCCGCCGGTTTGCTTTTTATGTTTTCCTTGAACTCTGACTTTTTTGGTTATGGTTTCTTTATAGGGAACTTTGGGGGTATCCAGCTGGACCTCGACATTAAATTTCCTTTTGAGTTTTTCAGTGATCACTTCAATGTGAATCTGGCCCAAACCGGATAGTAAGATCTGCTTTGTTTCAGCATTTCGCGTAAGCTTTAAAGACATGTCTTCTTCCAACAGTTTTGATAAGGATATAAAGATCTTATCTTCATCGCCTTTTGACTTTGCTTTTATGGCAAACGAAATCAGGGGGGGAAGAGGCTCTGCGCATGTAAATTTAACCTTTTGCCTGCTGTCGCAAAGCGTATCACCAGTTGTTGTCTCTTTTAATTTGGCTACGGCAGCAATTGCGCCAGGACCTGCTTTGGAAATTTGCTTCTGTTCCTTTCCGGCAAGCATTAAGAGCTGGTTATATCGTTCATTGGTATCTTTATTGACGTTGAAAAAGTTACCATCCGCCCCAAGCGAGCCTGAGACAATTCTGAATATTGAAAGACGCCCGGCAAAGGGATCCGCAACGGTTTTAAACACAAAAGCGCTGAAAGGAGCATTCGGATCTGGATGGCATTCTATCTCGCCGTCACCGGTCGCTCCAGCCGCAATCCATGACCCGTGATCCAGCGGCGACGGCATGCAGTTGATAATAAAATTCTGGAGAAGATCGATTCCGATATTTTTTGTAGCAGACCCGCAAAGAACCGGTACAAGTTCTCGCGCCAAGATCGCTTTCTTAAGAGCAGCCTTAACTTCGTCGTCTGAAAGAGGCTCTCCTTCAAGATATCTTTCCAGGAGTTCGTCGTCTGATTCGACAATATTTTCAACAAGCGTATTATGCTGTTCCGAAACCAGGTCCTGCATTTGTGAAGGAATATCAACTTTAGCCGCTTTCCCTTTATCGTCATAAGCATATGCCTGCATGCCGATAAGATCGACAACACCGTTAAAGTTTGCTTCGGACCCTATCGGGACCTGTATGATGATCGGTTTTGGCTCAAAACATTCGACAGCATCTTTAAAAGAACGCATAAAATCGGCACGTTCTCTGTCGAGTTTATTAATGAAAATAATGCATGGTAAATTAAACTCTTCGGCAAATTGCCAGGCTTGTTCAGTTTGCACTTTTACGCCGTCTACTGCATCTATCACAATCACAGCGCCGTCAGCGGCCTGCATACAACTTTTTGTGTCTGAAAAGAAATTTTGGTCACCCGGTGTATCAATGATGCTGATGGTATGCTTTTTCCAGTTGAATTGATGAAATCCGCTGCTTAGGCTGATATTTCGTTTAAGTTCTTCCGGCTCAAAGTCCATCACCGTGTTGCCGTCTTCAACGCGACCGAGCCTCTTGATGATACCGGCATTGAAGAGCATTGCTTCGGCCAGAGAAGTTTTTCCTGCACCGCCGTGGGCTGCAAAGATAATGTTCCTTAGACTCTCTACTGTTTCGGTCATTTAATCTCCTCTCTGCTATAATTTAACGTCTCGGAAATTCTACAACTAAATGGAAATTAAAAAGCATTTTTTGAAGCTTTAGCACTGGCCCGGATCATGGGTCTGATGAAAATGAAATACCGGCGCGAAAGCCCTAATTTGAAATGTGCACCCTCATGCAAATCATAATTCTAAATCGTAAATATTTATAGGTTTATTTATAAAAAATCAAGTTCAACTTTCAATTTTTAATGAAATAAAAAACTCCTTGTTTCCTTTGGGGCCCAAAATGGGAGACGGAATGACAAATTCGTGAATAAGCTTCATTTTTATAAAAAACTCAATCAACTCTTCGATGACAGCGACATGAAGGGCTGGATCCCGCACCACCCCTTTTTTACCAACATTTTGCCTGCCGACCTCAAATTGCGGTTTAATCAAGGCCAATATTCTTGCGTCTTTTTTCATAAACTTCATTATCTCGGGGACGACCTTTTTAAGGGAAATAAAGGAAACATCAATCGTAACGAGATCGACACGTTGTGATAACGCTTCGAAAGCCAAGCGCCGGATGTTTTTTCGTTCAATAACAACGACTCTTGGATCCTGTCTCAATTTCCAAGCCAATTGACCATAACCGACATCTACTGCATAAACGCGTCCAACCCCATGTTGAAGAAGACAATCCGTAAAGCCGCCTGTTGAGGCTCCTACGTCAAGACACACGAAACCCGCGATATCGACGTCGAGAATCTGAAGCGCTTTTTCGAGTTTAAGTCCGCCTCTGCTCACATAAGGATGATCTTGTCCCTTGAGAGCAATGTCGTCTTCGGGTAAAACAAGTGTGCCCGCTTTATCAACAATATGATTATTGACCGTCACTTTTCCGGACAGAATCATCGCCTGAGCACGATCTCGACTTCGCACAAGTCCTCTTTTTACAAGCATCAAATCGAGTCTGCTTTTACGTAAAGCCATCAGGCGTCATTCATAAGACGTTTTGCTGCATTGAAAATTGCGGGGGCGTCGATACCGTATTTGGACCTGAGAAATTCCTGCGGGCCGTGTTCGACAAAAGTATCCGGTATGCCAATACATTTCAAACGAAATCCAATGATTCCCTGATCGGATAGACATTCCAGAACAGCGCTTCCGAATCCTCCCTGACGTACATTCTCTTCGACGGTTATCAGCCGTGGAATTTTTTTAGAAAGAGATCCGATCAAATCAACGTCAAGGGGCTTTACAAAGCGGCAGTTTACAACCATAGCAGAAATGCCATGTTCTTTTAACATGGCATGTGCGGAAAGTGCTTCATTAACAGCGCGACCGATGGCGAATATGACGACATCATCTCCTTTTTTGAGAACTTCTCCTTTACCGATCGGTATGGGAATATTGTCATTTTCTGTTGTGACCCCTTCAGCGGTTCCCCTGGGATATCGAATTGCGATGGGTCCGTCATAATCAACGGCGGTCTTAAGCATTTTGCACAATTCGTTTTCATCTTTCGGTGCCATCACTACCATGTTCGGAAGACTTCGAAGATAAGATAGATCGAACACACCGTTGTGTGTGGCGCCATCCTCGCCAACAATACCGCCGCGATCCACCGCAAAAATCACCGGAATTTTTTCAATACACACATCATGCAATATCTGGTCATAGGCACGCTGCAGAAATGTCGAATAAATGGCCACAACAGGCCTAAACCCTTCTGTGGCCAATCCTGCTGCAAAAGTCACGGCGTGCTGTTCGGCGATACCCACATCAAAGAAGCGATCCGGATAGGTACGCGCAAAATCAGACAGACCTGTACCCTCAGGCATGGCAGCGGTTACGGCGATGATCCTATGGTCTTTAGAGGCCATTTCAAGCAATGTCCGGCCAAAAACCTGTGTATATGTCGGAATAGAACAGTCTTTGTTGATACTTTCTCCGGTATCGGCGTTAAAACAACCCACGCCATGAAAATACACCGGATTTTTTTCAGAAGGCAGATATCCTTTGCCTTTCTTTGTCGTCACATGGAGCAGTACCGGTTCTCTGAGGCATTTTACATTATCAAGGATGTCGATGAGGTGATCAAGTTTATGGCCGTTTATGGGACCGAAATATTCAAAATTGAAAGCTTCAAACAACATTCCTGGCGTGATAAACGTTTTAAAGGACTCTTTTGAACGTTTGGCGAATTGATAGATATCGTCGCCAAATTTCGGCAAGGATTTAAGAAAATCCCCAACTTCCTTTTTAAAATCCTGTAAATATTTTGATGAAAATGTGCGACTCAATAAAGAAGAGATGGCACCCACATTGTGGGCGATGGACATATCATTGTCGTTGAGTATGACGAGGATATTTTTATTGATGTCTCCCGCCTGATTAAGTCCTTCGTAAGCAAGCCCCGCGGTCATGGAACCGTCACCGATGACGGCAATAACTTTTGAGTTATCATTTTTTAAACGTTTGGCACATGCAATTCCAAGACCGGCAGATATGGAGGTGCTGCTGTGACCGGTTGAAAATGCATCAAAGGGGCTTTCACTCATGCGTGTGAATCCGCATATTCCGTTATACTGACGCAGGGTGTGAAATTGTTCCCTTCTTCCGGTAAGCAGTTTGTGCGCATAAGACTGATGACCGACATCCCAGATAATTTTATCTTTGGGAGCGTTAAAAACATAGTGGATGGCGATGGCCAGCTCAACAGCCCCCAGACTCGGTGCAAGGTGGCCCCCGTTTTTGGATACCACGTCGATAATAACTTCCCGTAATTCCGAAGCGAGAACAGGGAGGTCCTTTCTGGAGATTTTTTTCAAATCCTTTGGAGAATTAATTGTTTCAAGAAAACCCAAGGTAATTTAACTCCTTATTTCTTTCTATCAATAATATAATTCGCTATAGCCCTTAGAGAATGCGCTTTGGTATCAAAGTTTTCGAGCGCTTTCAAGGCATTACTGACCAGTTTTTTTGCAAATTGCTTTGATTGATCCATTCCCAAAACCGAAGGGTAGGTGCTTTTCAGGCGTATTTGGTCTGATCCAACATTTTTTCCCATAATCATGGGATCACCTTCAATGTTGAGTATGTCATCAGTAACCTGAAATGCAAGACCGATATTTTTTGCATAGATGTTTAATTGTTGGACCTGAAAAACGGTTCCTCTTCCTAAAATGGCCCCGGTTGTGACAGATGCTTCAATTAACGCCCCGGTCTTCAAAGCGTGCATCTTCTCAAGGTCTTTCAAAGAGAGCGATTCGCCTTCGGCCGCTATATCCTGCATCTGTCCCTCAATCATCCCCTGATATCCTGCCGCCA
Organism: uncultured delta proteobacterium; assembly: GCA_963778575.1. GTDB lineage: Bacteria > Desulfobacterota > Desulfobacteria > Desulfobacterales > UBA11574 > UBA11574. Next base: position 60,809 of record CAVZUV010000023.1, read on the forward strand.
CAGCCAGGGTATGAACCACATGGATTAAATCCATGGCTTGACCTTCTCGACTTGAATCCATTAGAGAGAGAACTTCGAAAGCCATCGTGAGCAGGGCATCACCTGCAAGAATTGCGGTGGCTTCATCAAAGATCGCATGACAGGTCGGCTGTCCTCTTCGCAATTCATCGTCGTCCATTGCCGGGAGATCATCATGGATCAGAGAATAGGTATGAATCATCTCGATGGCGCAGGCAGCCTGAATAGCGTCCTGGCTGTTACCTCCCACGGTTTCAGCAGCGGCTAAGCAGAGTATCGGCCGCAACCGTTTCCCGCCTGCCATCAGGGAATGCTTCATGGCCTTTACAAGCTTACGCGACGTATGAAGAAACATTGAATCCAGCGCCGCATTGATTTGTTGTCTTTTAGAAGAAAGGTAGGCATTCAGGTCAAAACTATTCATCATCAGGCTCGGTATCTGAAAAAAACGGTTTCTCAATCACATGACCGTTTTTATCTTTTAATAAGATGCTAATTCTCTTTTCCGTTTCATCCAGTTTGTCGGAACAGAATTTGGCCAATTGAACGCCTTCTTCAAATTTTTTTATGGCTTTCTCAAGCGGCAGATCAACGGATTCAAGTTCTTGGACAATTTCTTCGAGTTGTTCCATTGCTTTTTCAAAGGTCTGTTTAGCCATGATGTTTTATTTCCTTTTTACCGAACAAATAAATGAACCCTTGGCGACGGTAACCTCGAGGTCCTGATCGATGAACACGTCTTGGGGGTCTCTGACAACCACTGCATCCGGAATCGTCCTGGTAATGCTGTATCCTCTTGCCAGAATTGCGCCAGGATTCAGAGTATGAAGTTTAGCGTAAAGCTCTCGCAATTTGAAGTGTTTGTGATTTATAAGTATTTTTATATAAATAAAGAGATTATCGTATTTTTGATGAAGCTTATCTTTATAATTTTTTACCTGTATCAGCGGCGTGTTGGCATGGAGTCTTTCGATATGCCTCATTACGCAACTATGTTGATGACGCATACTGTTTTTTAGCGCCCTATGCAGCCTGCCCAACATATCATCAGTGCGGAGTCTCAAATCTGTAATTTTTCTGTTTGGATGAATCAAACGGTTCGACAGTCCTCTCAAAATTATTTGATAATGTTCAGCTATTCGCATAAAGTGATGGGTTAACGCTGTCGAAAGATCGGCAATTTTTCGAGAGAGATCTATTTTCAAAGGAACCACCAGTTCGGCGGCGGCTGACGGTGTCGGTGCTCGTAAGTCCGCTACAAAATCTGTGATGCTATAGTCGGTTTCATGACCGATCGCAGAGATTATCGGAACCCTGGATCCGAAAATAGCCCTTGCAACATCTTCTGAATTAAATGCATGAAAATCTTCCAACGAGCCGCCACCTCTGGCCAATATCGCCACATCTGATTCGAATCTTGCGTTTAACAATGCTATGGCATCGATAATTTCCTGTTCAGCACCAAATCCTTGCACCTTTACGGGTATAATTTCTAAAAAGATATTTGGAAAACGGCGGTTAATAATCTCTAAAATATCGTGAACAACCGCGCCGGATGGTGATGTTATGATGCTGATTTTTTGAGGAAGAAAGGGTAGGGGTGTCTTGTATTTCTCATCAAAAAGCCCTTCCTCGAAAAGTTGTTTCTTTAATTGCTCAAACGCCAATTGGATGGCGCCTGTCCCTTGAGGCTCAAGATATTCAAATATAATCTGGTAGGTTCCACGCGGTTCATATACACTGATTCTGCCCAATCCCTTGATACGCAATCCGTCTTCGGGATGAAATTTCAGATTCCGGTTTTGATTGCGGAACATTACGGCATTGACCTGGGAATGTTCGTCTTTCAATGTAAAGTAAAAATGGCCGGAAGCCGGAATGTTAAAATTCGATATTTCTCCGCAAATCCATATAAATGGAAATTTATCTTCAAGTATATCTTTAATCTCTGAGGTGAGTTCTGAAACCGAATATATGCGAGATTTTTCGGTGGTTGAAGGCCCCATATACTGGATGCCGTTAGGCGATGAATTTATATCCATCAAAAACGTCCTGCTGCTTTCCTGTTTCAAAACGATATTCTATATAAGGTTCATGGTTCACGGTTTTGCAGCAAGAGCACCCTATAGTATATAATGTATATGAGCTATTTCCGGATGTCATTGATAACTACAACTATGAACGTTGAACGAAGAATTTGGAACCATCTATAACCCAAAATTAAATTTATTAACATAGTTGATCCTACCGTACAATATAAATCCTGAAATCAATGGATCAAATCCGAATTACCGCAGATGTACCTGCCGGCTTTTTATTACATCATATTAACGTCTGATAAGATATATTATGTAAACTTCTATGCAGGCTGGTAGTATATACGGGTCTTTTGCGAAGGTTACCTTTTTATAAAATTTCATAAAGAATTTCACGATAAATCCAAACCTGTGAAAATCTTCAATGAAAATTATTGATCATCATTGTATTTACTCAATAATTCACGCAAATATGGAACGATATATATATCTTCATGGGGCATTTTGCTCAAACAGGACAAAATCACCTCATTCTTATCCGTCAATGATCTGCTTTTGTCCAAAATTATAAGCTTTTTTCCTTTTACTTTGCAAAAACCGCTTTTTACACTAATTCCGGTATTTCGGAAATTATGCTCCAAAATAGAGATTCCGAGTTTTTCTGCAATCTCTTTTAGGTCCTGAAATAGCTGCTCGGGGATCATCGTCTCTTTTAAAAAACACTTTTAATCTTGCATTGCACGATTTCTGTGTTATATATTTGCTTGATTTATTGTGAATGTATTCCAGATTTGTTCATTAAATAGAAATCGATAGATATATTATTAATATCAGGAGGTTAATATGCAATCCCTTCCGCTTAATAAAACGATGGCCCAAGTCAGGGTCAACGAATTTATTCGAAGCGTATATAACTGGATGGCCATTGGCCTGGGTTTAACGGGCTTTGTAGCGTTTTATGTATCAAACAGTGAAACCCTTATGAAGCTCATTTTCGGAAATCAGCTCACATTTTTTGGATTGATCATCGGTGAGCTCATTCTTGTGTTCAGTATTAGCGCAAGGGTGCATAAAATGAAAGCTACGACCGCAACCTATTTGTTTTTGTTGTATGCCGCTTTGAACGGCGCAACTCTTTCAGCGATATTTCTGATTTATACAAGTTCTTCTATAACTTCAACATTTTTTATCTGCGCAGCGACATTCGTCGCATCCAGTATATATGGTATGGCAACAAAGCGGAATCTCACTTCAATGGGGCAATTCATGTTCATGGGGCTCATCGGCATCGTGATTGCATCGGTCGTAAATCTCTTTGTGCGCAGTTCCGGCATGAGCCTGATCATCAGCTACATCGGCGTGATCGTCTTTGTGGGTCTTACCGCATATGACACGCAAAAACTTAGAGCAATGGCGCTTTCGCAGCCTGAAGGTTTGGATGGCGGAACCATCAGAAAAGGAGCGATTTTAGGTGCGCTGGCATTGTACCTTGATTTTATCAACCTGTTTTTGATGTTGCTTCGTATACTCGGCAATCGAGACTAAAAGTGGCTTCAAAACCTCCCCTCGAATTCAATCTCTGCGTTGGACCGAGACGCCCAATCCTCGAAATATTCCCGATATTCCGTAGTTGGCCGTCCCGGTCCGCCTTGATCTTGAACCCGGTTGAATCTTTTGAAACCAGGCTTAAATGTTTTGATCGTTAGTATCTTTATTGCCGAAGTCTGAACACTGAACTCTTGTTTAAGTCCATCGTCCTATCTAAGCGTCTTCTATTTTCTATCGAAGCGTCTTCCGTCCTCTGTCATCCGTCTTCCAATATTCCGCCTTATTACGTCCGCCAGTTCCCGGCAGTATGTATTTGTCATGTCAACGGTCGGCCCTTCGACCATTACCCGGCAAAGCGGCTCGGTTCCCGAATAACGCACCAGTACCCTTCCCTCATCACCTAAATAATGCTCAACTGATTTTATCGCATCTTGAATGTCCGGTATTGTGTCAAGATCCGGTTTGTGTCTTACTTCGACATTGATAAGAACCTGTGGAAAAGCCGTCATGACCCGGGAAAGCTCTGATAATGATTTTGATTCCGCTTTCACGACTTCGATCAGTTTTAATGCCGTTAGAATACCATCCCCGGTGGTATGGTGATCTAAAAAAATCACATGACCGGAGTCTTCTCCGCCCAGAACAGCACCTGATGATATCATTTTTTCTACGACGTGCCGATCTCCTACTTTTGAAAAGGCATGTTTGATGTTCATGTTTTTTAGGGCAAGACAAAGTCCCAGGTTACTCATAACCGTGGTAATGACCTGGTTTCCTTTAAGACGCTCGTTTTGCTTCAGATATTTGGCACAAATCGCGATAATCCGATCGCCGGTGACAACGTCTCCATTTTCATCCACGGCAACAAGTCGATCGCCATCTCCATCAAACGCAAGACCGATATCGGCATTTTTTTCTTTCACGGCTTTTATCAGTGCTTCGGTATGCTGGGACCCACAATTGTCATTGATGTTTTTTCCATCAGGAGTCACAAACAACGGTTCAACATCTGCGCCCAGTTCAGCGAAAAGTTCCGGAGCAACCCTGAACGTTGCACCGTTTGAACAATCCATTACAATTTTAATTCCGTTAAAATCGATTTTTTGAGGAAGTGATTTTTTAAGGAACTGGGAATATTTTTTTCCAGCATCGGCCATGGTGTAAACACGGCCGGTTTTTTGAACCGATTTTGACATCTGTTCCATGTTTTCATTTAAAACAAGACGTTCGATTTCAGATTCCTTTTCATCGGAGATTTTAAAACCGTCGTCTTTAAATATTTTAATACCGTTATCGTAAAATGGATTGTGGGATGCAGAAATCACGATACCGGCATTGGCGCCGGCAGAAGCAGTTAGAAAAGCGATTCCGGGCGTGGGAAGAATTCCTGCAAGAAATACATCGCTGCCCATGGCACAAATTCCTGATGCTACGGCATATTCCAGCATATCCCCGGATATGCGGGTATCTTTTCCGATGATAATTTTTGATCCCACATCGTGTTTTTTGAAGATCAACGCGACTGCCCTACCGATTTTCAAGGCCATTTCAGACGTCATGGGATATTCATTGGCAACCCCGCGAATTCCGTCCGTGCCGAACAACTTGCTCATGATCACCTCTTTTGCAGTCAATATGATTCAGATTTTAAACGTCGGCATAATGTCAAGCGCACCGGTGGTAATGTGATCAACGATGCCTTGAAGCCACCGGGTCCCTAATTCTTTATCCTCTTCTTTAAGGTTCCGGATAACGGTAATATAGTTTTTTCCCAAAACGCTGATGCCGCTGTGGATCTTTTCCAAAAAAATATCCTTTATGTTCCCCTTGGCAACGACCTTTTCCTGTGACTTGAAATATTCCTCCAGTTCAGCCCATTTTTCATAAAATTCATGTTTTTGTTTAAGAATTAGTGTTGATCCATTTGTTTTCGCAAATTTTTTATAGGCAGATACCGAATCCGGCATTTTTTGACTCAAAGCATTTAAGCGCCCGATCCTCTCATCTATTCCCAGAGAAAGCTTTTCTTTCACAGCATCAAATAGCAGTTCCGGGAAGTCGTTTGAAATAAATTGTGATCGCACCTCGTGATACCATTGTTCAAGTGCCATAAGATTTGCGATATAGACGATGTTGTTGGTTACAATTCGCTTGATCCCGGGATACATGCCGCGAGTGAATGGAATCTTTCCGCTTTTTCCTATACTTTCAAACACAAGCTGTCCGGGCTGCAACTGGTCTTTTCTGCATATCGTCCCCGCCGCTGTAATGGTTCCGAATTCAATGCGGCAGGGTCCCACAAGACCGCCCTGCCCTCCCAAAAATATCGGAAGCTGATTCAGCATAACCCCCCTTGGCACATCGCCGATGAGTGATGGAGTGGCTTTGTCCTGATTAGGCGTATAATTGAAATGAATATAAGAACTTCCGACCTCGCTGTGGTCTTTATTGCTCGTACCGCCGGCCATTAGGCAGTCGCAGAAATTGATCAGACTCCCCAAAGTCACAAAAGGAAAAAGAATGGTCTGTTTCAAACCGATTGTGTGGGCGGCACGCGATTCTTCTTCCATGATCGTTCCTTCCCGTACATTGGCACCTGATGCGATATTAACTTTTTTAAGGAAAACCGACCCGTTGAAATATCCGCCTTTAAGCTCGGCTTGAGGCCCGACCTGACAGTTTTCGATCGTCACCGGTGACTCATATCCCAGTTGTGCGCCTTGAAGTATCATTACGGATCGGCCAAAAATCTTGCAGCCCGGATAAATCACAACCCCGTCACCGGAAATTCTGTCTGTATTTACTTCAGTGCCGATTTGAACGCTTTGGGGGTTTGGAATTTGAACGCCTTTTTGAATCAGTTTCTGAATTTTTTCAGGAATCTGTATGTCCATATTCAACCTTTACCTGTCTGCGAAAGCGTTAAGTATTTATAGCGTGTAGCATATGAAAGTCTAAGTATATGGTATTACACTCAAATGGGCAACAAAAAAGAAATATTTTTTAAATTAATTTGGAATAAGATCTCGCAGGTTTACCTGCGGGAGTTTCATAAAATCGTTACACGATTTTATTTAAAACAACAAAAGCCGTGCCAGGGAAATTCCCATGGTCGCGGCTTTTTATCCTATTTCGAATATTTATAAAAAAACTTGAGACCTTTGAAAAATGTTTAATTTTGTTCAAGTCCAAGGCAAGCGAAAAATTTTGACCACAGACATACATTAAGTATTTCGAGGATTAAAATTTGAGCTTAACGCCGGAATTGGGCAAAAGGGAGCGTTTTTCAAAGGTCTCAATTTTGCTAAGCCGGCAAATATTCCGGAACTATTTCTTTAAGTTTTGCTTTAATCTTTTGTGCTTCCTGGCCTTTGGCGATTTGCATCAACTGGTCTATCTCGCCATTCAAAAGTTGCAGATTGCAATCCATTCCTCTTAGCACCATGATTTTTTCATGGCTGGTCGGAATAACATCTTCCCCTTCTATGATGAGCTCCTCATAAAGTTTTTCACCGGGTCGAAGACCGATATATTCGATCTTTATGTCTTCTTCGGGCTCAAACCCGGAAAGGCGAATGAGATCTCTGGCCATATCTACAATCTTGATGGAGGTACCCATTTCCAACAAAAATATTTCACCCCCTTTTCCCATGGCACCTGCCTGCAGAATAAGCTGGCATGCTTCCGGAATGGTCATGAAAAATCGTGTGACATCCGGATGCGTCACCGTAACGGGCCCGCCTTTCTGGATCTGTTTTTTAAACAGCGGCACTACACTGCCGACACTGCCGACAACATTTCCGAAACGAACCGTCATATATTTGGTGGATGAAAGACCGCAACCGTTTTGGCTTTGTATCAACATTTCAGCAATTCGTTTGGAAGCCCCCATTACATTTGCCGGTCGTACCGCTTTGTCGGTAGAAACAAAAACAAACCGTTCGACATTAAATTTATTCGTAATTTCAATGATATTGGCTGTCCCCTGGATATTGTTATCCACAGCTTTCCAAGGCTGGATTTCCAGCATGGGAACATGTTTATATGCTGCTGCATGAAAAACAGTTTGGGGCCGATAAACTTCAAATGCCTTTTCAATCTGATCTTTATCCTGCAAATCAGCCAAAACAGGAATGATTTCGATATCTCTCAAAATCATGTTTGAGTTCATGGTTGATTTCGAACAACGGACTTTCCGCTCTTTCATACAATACGACGCATTCCGGTTTGAACCGACAGATCTGCCGGCAAAGCTCGGAACCGATAGAGCCGCCGGCACCCGTGACCATGACACGTGCCTCTTTTAAATATGACCCGATTTTATCTTCATCCAGTTTGATCATCTCTCGGCCTAACAGGTCACGGTAATCCACTTCTCGAATGGTATTGACCGTCACTTTTCCGTTAATGAGCTCTCCCATGCCGGGTATGGTCTTAAATTTGATTCCGCTTTCTTTGCAATGAGCAAGAATTTTTCGCATCTGGCTTGATGTTGCCGACGGAATCGCAATCAACGCTTCGTCGGCATTTATTTTTTTTGCGATTCTTTTAATATCATCAATTTGGCCCAATACCGGAATCCCATGAATTTTTCTCCCGACTTTCGATAAATCATCGTCCAAAAACCCAACCACCGCATATTGAAGCCTGGCGTTGTTTTGAATCTCCCGATAAATTTTTTCACCGCCGTCCCCTGCCCCGATAATAAGAAGCCTCTTTGCATCGGTGGTTTTTTTAAAAAATAGGGTAAAAACGTGACGGATCGTTACAGCGGTATTTTCTTCACTGCTTATTTTTTCAAAATAGATACGAATACCAAGCCGGTAACCTGAAATCAGTAAAATCGTAAAACACCAGTCCATTATAAAGGCTGACCGCGGGAAACCGATAAATCTGGTATTTGTGAAAAGTATTATACAAATTATGAGCAACGAACTCACGCTTGACGCCTTTATAATATTTAGCAGATCGGAAATGCTGGTATATCTCCACATGCCACGATAGAGATCGAAGAAATAAAAGCAGACTGATCTTTAATAATCAGTACAATGGGGACTATTCGATAGAGCAGCACGGCGTGCGGCTGTGGAAGATGAAAATCAAAACGGATCAGATAGGCCAAAAACAAAGAACCTGTCAAAAGAAAAATATCGGCTAACAAAACGATAATAAAATTCTTATATAATAATCTGAACTTCATAATTGTGTTTGCTGTTTTATAATGATCCCTCAATGCTTGATCCGATGAATGTCAGGGCACTCAAAAATAAATCGAATCGCTTCAGTTTGGAATTGGAATACAAGTATGATTACATTCTTATACGATATTCTTTGAAATTGGTTTATTATCTAGTGTCCATCCATAAATGAGGATTTTTGTTCGAGATCAAGGCATGCGAAAAAAATAACCACAGGCTTATAGTTGATATTCCGAGGACTATTTTTTGAGCATAACGCCGAGATCGGGCAAATAAACCATTTATGGATGGACACCATCTAAACGCCCTACGATCGTCAGCATAGAAAACATCACACAAAGAATGGTTTCCGGCTTATGGCTAAAAACCGGATGAAAAAAACCTATAACTAAAAAAGTGAAAAAAGCACCGGCAAGGCACCGGCCCCAATTTTTTGCAAAATCGTCTTTTCCATGCTTTACAATGCTCCAAGCCATTTTAAAATAAGAAAATATAATATAAAAAAATAAAACTATGCCGACAACACCCAGTCTCACTGCAATATCAAAAAACATATTGTGAGGGTCATTGTAAATAAAATCTTCCCTATATTTTTTCGGGACTCTCTCATGATATCTTTTTAAGTCAAGATCTTTTTTAAATGTTTCCATTCCAAAACCTATACCAATTACAGGGTAATCTTTAATAACTTCAAAATTATTATAATCTGCGCCAATTCGAAGAGCGATTAACGGCCGACTAACATAAGAAGCAATACGATCTTTAAAAGGGGACATAATAAAAATAATTAAAATTGCCGATAGTACGGCCATCAATAATTTTTTATTGTTGAAAAATAGTATGACAATTGCAAAACATAGTCCGACGAAAGTGGCAACAGTTTGAGATAAAACTATCAGGAAGAGTACTAAACAAAAACAGATAAAAAGAATTAACTTTCTAAACAGCTTTGTCTCATTAATGAAATTATTTATGCAGAAAATCGCTGCAGTTGCGGTGATTGTGGCGATGACACTGACTGGGACTTGAGTGAAACCTGTAAACCTTTGTGTCAATGCTTTTCCCAATATAAAATGATAGTAATAAATTGCTCCTATAGAAAAAATGCAACTGGAAACAATTACGATCCATGAAAGCGCAATAAAAGTCTGTTTTGATTTGAAATAATTGATCAAGATATAATATATCAAGATATATCGAATAAAATGCGCATAAAAATCGTGGATGCTGTTGTTTTTATCAATGGCAAAAAAAAGACCCAAAAAAGTCCAGATAAAAAAAAGACCAACGGGAATCAGAAAGGGCGTTTCGAATGAAATATCGTTTTTCTTAAATAAAAATAATATTATAACTATAAAAACAGATAGATAATAGCAAATTTCTTTAATTGCCGTTATGTGTGGAAATGTATTAAAGAAAATAAATATTCCAATTAAAACAGGAACACCTTTGTTTAACCATTCAAACACCTGAAGATCTTTTGTCGTTATATTTTTTATCTTTTCACCAAAGTGAGCAGCATGGCCGTGTTTCATAAAGTCATTGAACGATTTTGCTTCATAACCTTGCGGACAGCTTCTAAAATTTTTTCTTTTTTAGGATAATACGCATCTTCCAAAGTACAGCTGGCAGGTGCAGGCACATCAGGCAAACAAACACGGATGGCAGGCGATTTCATGTAATCAAATGCTTCCTCGAAGATGGTAGATGATATTTCTGCCGCCATCCCGAACGTTTTCCAACCGACGTCGGTGACGACCAGCCTTCCGGTTTTTTTTACCGATTCAATAATAAGATCCTTATCTAAAGGTTTTACGGTTCGAATATCTATTACTTCGATCTTGATACCCTCTCGGGCCAATGTGGCTGCCGCTTCTATTGCGTACCGGGATATATAAGATGTTGTAACCAAAGTACAATCGTCACCTTCTATTCTGACCACAGCCTTACCTATAGGAACCTCATAAATATCTTCAGGTACGGTCCCTTCCGAATCATGTAACCAACGATCATCAATGTATACGACCGGATTGTCGTCCTTGATTGCGGAAATCATCAGTCCTTTTGCATCATAAGGCGTAGATGGCATTACTACCTTCAGGCCGGGTATGTGGCCAAAAATGGTATGTAAAGACTGGGAGTGCTGAGCAGCTTGTTCCCCACCCCTGTTGATGATGCCCCAAATCACAACCGGAACAGGCAGCTTACCCCCATTCATGTAATACCAGTTGGCAGCTTCGTTAATAATCGGATCCATCGCATAAAACATAAAATCCATACGAGGATGCACAACTATGGATCGCATACCCGCCAAAGCAGCACCCACGGCCGCACCGGTCATCGCATTTTCAGACACCGGCGTGTCTATCACTCGGTCCTGTCCGAACCGCTCCAAAAGTCCGTTTGCAGTTTGACCCACGTACCAAGGACTTTTAACCCCCTGGCCGATGATAAAAACAGATTCATCAACATCCATCATTTGTTGAAGTGCCTCATTTATTGCCAGGCTGAATTTAAGTTTTCTATTATTTGAAGACATATGCATTCAACTCACTTTCTTTGGGATAAGGACTTTGTGTTGAAAAAGTATGAGCATCCTGAATTGTCTGATGAACTTGAGATTTTATTTCAGAAATCTCTAATTCACTTAACACACCATCCATCAAAAGACGCTTTTCAAAATTATCGATCGGGTCTTTCTTTTTCCATATTTCGATTTCTTCCTGAGGCCGGATATCCGTATGCGTGCCCTGTATATTGTCGTCCGGCCCCACATGTCCGCGAATTCGATAGGTCAAGGCTTCTATAAAAAAAGGACCTTGCCCGTTTTTGCAGAGTTCAACCGCCTTAACAGCAGTATCGTATACCTCTAAAACATCGTTGCCATTTACACAAGCATTGGCTATTCCAAAAGGTCTGGCTATCTCAACAATGTTACAGTCAGGACGGCATTCAGCAACAGGCATGTGAGTAGCGTATAAATTATTTTCACATACAAATATCACGGGTAAATTTTTGAGCGCTGCAAAATTCATGGATTCAAATAAAACTCCCTCGTTGGTGGCACCGTCTCCAAAAAAACTTACGGAAACCCTATTGTCTTTGCGAATAAGAGATGCCAGGGCAACACCAACTGCCAGAGAAATCGTGCCGGCGACGATAGGCGCGCCTCCCAGCATGCCAATGCCCGGATCAATCAAGTGCATGGAGCCGCCCCTGCCTCTGCTGCAACCCGTTTCTTTACCATAAATTTCCGCTACCAACTCTTTGAGTTTGCCGCCTTTTGCTAAAAAATGACCGTGGGAGCGGTGATTCCCGAAAATATAATCCGTATCTTTTAGCGCGGCGCAAACGCCAACCGCAATGGCTTCTTCTCCAGAGTATAGATGAACCGGACATCGAACTTCTCCCTGAAGAATCGGATCGATAAAGCTTTCTTCGGTCAATCGGATCTCCAGCATTTTCCGATATAAATCAATTAAAAAACTATTGGGAAATTGAGTCATTTTTTCATCACCTTAATGCCTTATTGAGGCTTAAAATTTTATCGATAATGCAAGATAAAATGACGCGTTAATTTGTATGTCCTGACTGATAATATAAAATGAAAAAATACAAACATCATGAGCAAAGATAACGTACTTGATTTATAAAATCCAAAACGATTTGTCGATGACCGACCCTATTAATAAAATTTTTCGCAATTTAGCCAAAAAACTGTTAACTGTGGCATTAGAGAAAGAAATAGAAAGGGTTTTATGACAGTCACAATATCTCTATAAACCTCCTTCTTTAAGTAGTGAATCAATAAGATCCATATCCTCTTGTTTTAAAAACCATCCGGCTGAATTGGCATTTTCAAAAGCTTGGCTTTCATTCTTAATACCGATAATCGCACACGTAATGAAAGGGTTTTCAAGCACCCAACGAATTACAGTTTGCGCAGCCGTTTTTCCGTATCTTTTTCCAATCTCTTTCAATTTAGAAGCGTAAAATATATTCCGGGGGTATCGAGCGCCAATAAACTCCTGATCTTTATTTCGCGTGTCATTCAAACCAAATATAGCATTATTATCGTACTTTGCAGAAAATACACCACGACCCATAACGCTATAGACCAAAACGCTTATTCCCAAGTCTTTGGAGGCGTATTTAATCACATCCTCGTTTTCTCTGTCGGCTATGTTAAAAAGGCATTGAAAGGTCGCAATTTCATCATTGCAGCGAGCTCTCTTAAGCATTTCTTTTGAAAAATTACAGCACCCAACATAGCGTAACTTGCCTGCTTTCCGACATTTTAAAAGTGTATCCATAATGTCATCGATTGGAGTCTGCCATCATGCCAGTGTATTTGATAGAGAGGAATACAATCCATTTTTAAGCGTCTGAGGCTATCCTCTAATGCGCGGACAATCTGCTTGGGGCTGCAATCTTTATACGTTTTTCCTTTTTTATCCCAAGCCACTCCAAATTTGGTCGCAACAATCACCTCATTCTTTCGAGAACCTAGCGCTTTACCCAAAACCTTTTCAGAATGTCCAAACCCATAAACATCCGCTGTATCGAAAAAATTTATACCGCAATCCAATGCTTTTTTGATTGATTTTTCAGATTCGCTGTCGTCGACATTCCCATATCCGTGGCCACCAATCGCCCAACAGCCGAATCCTATGCGTGATATCATGAAACCAGTATGAGCTAATTTTTTATATTCCAAATCTTTTTTAACCTTAACAATTGCACCAATGTCATAAAAATAATCTTGAGATCAACCCAAAATGAATGATCTTTGACATATTTAATTCGCAATTTGTTTTTAATTGGCTCAATTTCTTTTAAGTATTTTTCATCGACCGACTCATCACCCAAAATTTGATCCAAATTAACAAATTTAATAGAAGCAAAATCTGTTAAGCCAGGGCGCAAACTCAGAATAGTCTGCTCTTCCTCATCGTATAGTTTAGTATATCTCTCAACTTGTGGCCTAGGGCCGACAATGCTCATTTCCCCTTTTAATACGTTTATAAACTGTGGCAGTTCATCAATTTTGTATTTTCTTAAAAATCTACCCGAATTGGTTAGACGATGGTCATTCAGCGCTGTTGACGGCCCTCCTTTTCTTTCCGCATCAGCAATCATTGTTCGAAACTTAAAAATCCTAAAAGGTTTTCCGTTAAGGCCTGTCCGTTGGCCTCGGTAAAAAACTGAGCCCGGAGAATCAAGTTTTATGACTAATCCAATGACGGCAAATAAAGGAAGCAAAAATGGGAAGGCAATCAGGCAAAAAATAATATCAAAAAGCCTCTTCAACATACAGGATCAATTCCATCCGTCTGAAAAAACAGATGATATTTTTAAAAGATTATGGTGTGCTTAAATTGTCTCTATTTCTTTGGCCTACTAATGATAAACACCATGATCCAGCTATATTTCCCGATCATTTCGTTTTTAAGCAATAAGCTGTCAATTTTGTTTAGAAAAGATAGTAGTGGTTTGAAAAGTCGTGTTTTCCGAAAGGGAACAGCCGACAACTCTAATAAATGGAAGAACTTAATATTAACTTCTTGAAAATATTTCTTGACGATATCCATGTCATGAATGCCGAGAATATGTTCAACTTCCCATTGCGTTCGCAAGTGGGGTGTTTTTTTTCGATACCAGTGTATGAGAGGATTATGTCTAATTGCCTCGGTGCAGACAACTTTACCATCAGGTCTTAGGATACGAGCGAGCTCTGAAGTAGCTGCTTCCAGGTCAAGATGATGCAAGGCTCCATACTCGTGGATGATGTCAAATGAATTATCAACGAATACCGTATGTTCCGCGTCCATGACTCGAAACTCACATATTTTCTCTACTTCTTGAGATTCAGCCAACACCTTCGCGTTTTCGATTGCTACTTGACTGATATCAATCCCCATGACTTTTCCGGCACCCCGTTTTGCCATTTCGACCGCCATTTCCCCATTGCCGCAACAATAGTCAAGCGCAACTGCACCCTTAATCTCGCCAAAAAGCAGTGTATCACGGTATGCCATGCTTGACTCTGTAATGCTATAAAATTTCATATTGCTGAAATTCTGATCATACTCATATTTCCAATCTATGTATTCGTCTTTCAATTGGTCGGGTGATGCATCAGTGTAATATTCATAAGCTGTTACAATTTTCCTTCGGTGGTCGGAATGTTTAATTTCTTTTAGTTTCCGATCCTCAAGATACATTTATGACTCCTTTTCTTTTATTGCCTGCAATAATAACGACTCCATGCGATCGCTAAGCTTACATATGTCAAATTCTTTTTCTACCCAGTTACGGCCACGTTTACCCATCGCAATTCGTTCACTTGAACTCATCTCTATATATTTCTCAGTACGTCCACCATAGCTTGTGGATTTTCGGGAGGAATACTAAAGCCGCCTCCAGACTCAGCAATAGGATTATTTGGTGCATTGCCAGCGAAGATAACGGGCCTCTCCGATGCAAAGTAATCGAATATCTTGTTAAGATTTAAGCCAAAGCGGTATGCGGCAGAGTCTATAACACAAGCAATTAAAATATCTGACTCCATTTGAAGTCGTGGAATATCAGATTTTACTACTGAATCACGAAATTCTATATTAGATAAATTGTTTAAAGATGCTTCGCGCTCACACTCAGGACGTTTAACGCCATTACCAACGATCACAAATCGGTAATTGTTATTCCTCTTTCCCTGAAGAATATGTGCTGTTCTCACTATGGTTATCACATCGTGCGCATTGCCGAATCCTCCGACATACATTGCCACAAGTGGACACTTACCTCCTCCATCGTATCCTTCAAACCCTGAAAATCGTTCGAGATTTACGCCATTTGGAATCCAAACAACTTTTTCTGGATCGCTACCACTTTCAAATACATGTTTATAGAAATGGCATAGTCGCCGAAATGCGTTGGGATTGGCGATAAAGGCCTTTTTCAATAAATCGGAAAACAAAATACATTGGGCTTCTCTTAGAAAGTCCTCCATCGTCAACTAATGCGATTGGCCAAACATCCCTAACCTCAAAAACAAACGCCGCTCCTTTCATTTTTGCTATTTTTGATGCGGCCCACCCGTACCGAGAGGCACTGAAGGGCCAATTACTACATCTGGATCGTCCGAAAGTTTTCTGGCAACCTGAATGCAGCGCCATGCATTCGAAAGCATATTCGTCCCCCGCTTAAAGCCGTTCCCAGTGTAATGAATTGTTCTCAGCCAGACAACTCGAATTCCGT
>CAVZUV010000024.1:0-52121 GCA_963778575.1 uncultured delta proteobacterium
ACCAAAACAAATAAAAGCCATAACTTTAAAAGGTTATGGCTTTTTTGGTTTTTTCAGGGTGAAGACCGTTTACAAATGTGGAATAACCCCTTATATTTTAATATATTTATTGTGCTTGTCGTGCGTCTCGTTATACGGAAATCAGGTCGGATACGGGAACCAGTTCAAACACGGGACCGTTTTTGTTAAGGTCGCACTTGAAATCGTAGAGGGCAAACAGGGTGGAAAGATGAGGATGACCGATACCGATGGCTTCCCCATGCCTTAAGGCATGTTGCTTTAAGTGATTGAGCTGCCTGCGGACATACGACAATTCAGGCGAATTGTCTAAAAAAACGTTCCTCGGCGCACTTTTCATGTTGAGGCGCCGGGCCAATTTGTAAGCCTGGGAATGACGGCTTGTTAAACTGTCTACAAAAAAAAGGTTCTTTTGTTTGATGATCTTCAGTGCTTCAACCACCTTATCGGAGCAGGATGTAAACCTCGATCCCATATGGTTATTCACACCCGATGCCTGGGGGATTTGCGCAAGGTTTTCGCTGACGATCTCTTCGATCTCATTGTCCTTGTATGAAACATAAAGGGCTCCCGGTCCCGGATCGATGTCCTGGTCGTATGGCTCCATGGGTTGGTGGAGCATGACTTCATATCCTTTTTCGTATATTTCCTGGGCGAGAAGGTTGGAGTATTGTAGTTTGGGGAGGATTGCAAATGTTATCGGCATGTTCAAAGATAAAAACGCCTTGGCCCGGGAGATGCTGCTCCCGATGTCGTCAATAATAAAGGCGATTTTGGGTGTCGGAACAGAAGGATAGGGTCTGAATGTCCGGGGTTCGGTAACGGGAAAGAAGTTCGTTTCTTGTGCCTTTGCTTCTGAAAAAATGTTGAGCCCGAACAGGGCTCCGGAAAGGAATGCAAAGCCTTTTAAAAGGAAAAGCCTGCGATGGCAAAGTTGTTTTTTCTGTTCTGGGTCCTTTTCCGTCATCTTAGAGGCGTATATACAACTTGTTGATATAAAGGTCAAGCAAAAACACAATATGTTGTGAATTAAATGTTGTTAATTTGCAGAAAACGGTATTTAAAAAGAGAAATGCCTCTGTTATACAGACAGGCTATATACTAACTACACATAACTTAACTTGACACCGAAAATTATTATGAGTATGGAATAATTATTAGGGGTTTTAACAAATACATAGAAAAAATAACGCATTCGGTCATGATTCAAGGCTTTGAAAAAATCGTTGAAGAACGGATTCTGCAGGCTCAAAAAAAAGGTGAATTCGAAAACCTGGACGGATTCGGAAAGCCGTTGGCACTGCATGATGATTATCATGTTCCCGAGGAGCTGCGTCTGGCCTTTAAAATTCTTAAAAATGCAGATTGTCTGCCTCCGGAAATTGAGTTGAAAAAAGAGATCCGGCAGACCGAAGACCTGCTTATGGGCATGCAAGATACGTCTGAAAAATATCGCTTATTGAAAAAGATAAACTTTTTAATCATGAAGCTAAATACCATTCGAGATTCCTCTGTGATGTTCGAAATGCCCCAGTATTATATGGAAAAACTGGTAGATTGCCTTGATAAATCCAACAACCCGGCAGGGCTTCTCAAATAACCCATAACTTCAAATGAGCGCTTTCGCTCAATGGAGGCAATATATTCCGTTCGGCGGATTTATTTTTAGATGTTTATGAAAAAAGAAAAAGACAGCCAATATTTAAATAGTGTCCTGATGGCCTATTTCATTCTTGTGCTCCATGTTATCTTGATGGCGGCCTTGGTTCTTCTGGTCATTTTTTTCCGCGGCATTATCAATTACATGATATGGATTTTTATCGGTGGGTTGATCGCCATCGTCGTTTCCGGTTATCGTTTTTACACCCGCATGAAAAGGGAACAAAAGACTCTCAGGGAAATACTCAGCACACCACGGTTCAATGGAAGAAGTGTTGAAGTCAGCCTTCTCGGAGGACTTGCATCGTTCAAAATCGGCGCTGCGAATCCTAACCTGCCTGCAATAGAGAACCATTCATCCGGCCGTCTCCCGCAACTCGAAGACCCGGAGTCGGTTCGATATAAAGAGTTTTCCGAACTTGTTCGGATGCTTGAGAAAAACATAATTACCCTGGAAGAATATAACAAATTCAAAGAAGAGATTTTAAAGTCCTAAAGAGCCGTGTTGGGTATTGTGTTGGCGCGGGTATTACTCAAACTGGAGGAAGTCCATGAAAAAACTGACCATTGCATTATTATCCGGTGGAATATCCTCTGAGCGTGATGTCTCCATCGCCAGCGGAGACCAGGTCTATGAGGCCTTGGACCACAGCAGGTACACGGTCCTTCGGTATGATCCGAAAACAGACCTTCATCAATTGGTCACGGACGCTCTCAAAATTGATGCCGCCTTGATCATACTCCACGGACCATTCGGCGAGGACGGTACCATTCAGGGATTGCTCGATCTTCTCGACATTCCTTATCAGGGATCCGGAGTTCTCGGCAGCGCTCTGGGCATGAACAAATTGGCTTCCAAACATCTTTATGAGAAAGCAGGCTTGCTGGTTCCGCCTTACATGGTGTTGGGTCAAAATGATGCGTTTGATGAAGATGGGTGCACCCGAAGCTTGGGACTTCCTTTGGTGGTCAAACCTGTGGGAAGTGGATCGAGTGTCGGAATATCCGTCGTCAAATCAAAAGATTTGCTTAAAAAAGCGGTCAATGATGCCTTTGCACAGGATGAAAAGGTGTTGATTGAAGCGTATATCGACGGTATTGAACTCACCGGAGGCGTCATCGGGAATGATCAATTGGAGGCGTTGCCGCTTATTGAAATTGTTCCGGACAAATCCTATGAATTTTTCGATTACGCGGCCAAATATACGGCCGGCGCCACAAAGGAAATTTGTCCGGCCCGCATTAATGACGCGATGACGGAGAAAGCACAGGAAACAGCCAAAACAGCGCATCAAGCGCTATTTTGCAAAGGATACAGCCGAACCGATATGATTCTGAAAGATCAGGATATTTTTGTTCTTGAAACCAACACGATTCCCGGCATGACAGCCACCAGCCTTTTGCCGCTTGCTGCCGGAAAGGCAGGCATTTCTTTCGGCCGGCTGCTGGATCGATTGATTGAACTGAGTATGGAAGATCGAAAAATAAGCAGGTGATTCGATGATCATCCGAAGCGCAAGGGAGCTTAAAAAGCGATATCAGGACCTGCGTTCCGGGGATACTTTTTTAGGAATTCTGAGCTATAAGCACATTAAAGAATCGATCCTTATCGATCTTCTCGAACGGGGGATATTCTGTTTTCCTTCTCCGCTTTCCCAGGTTCTGAATCATTCCAAGTCGACGCAGGCCGTTATTTTTAAAACATGGATGCTGCCCCACACGGTAGTGATCACTAGACGGGCCGATCTCATTGACGCGATAAATATCTATAACAGACTCGGGATCGCTCCGGTCGTCACCAAAGAAGATCATCGGCACTGCGGCCACGGAGTGAGGAAGTGGGATACCATGGAAATTCTTTACAGTTTTCTGGCGCTTTCCGATTCCTCTTACCCTTTTGTGCTTCAGCCGTTTTTGGAAAATTTTACGGATGTGCGGGTGATTATCGCCGGCGATTATGCGGAAGCTTACGTTAGGTATAATCCCAATAATTTCAGAATGAATATTTCCATGGGCGGCAAAAATCATGCCCATGAGATGAGCGCGGATTTGTTGGATTATTGCCGTAGGGTCATGGAACGCGGCAAGTTCCCTTATGCGCACATGGATATTCAGGTGACGGAGGAGGGGACCTATTATCTTTCGGAAATCGCTTTAAACGGCGGGACAAAGGGTGCAAAGATTCCCCAAAGGAAACTGAATCAAAAGAAAAAAGAGTTGCTGGAGCGTCTCGCAAACCAATAAGGGGGTATTTTTGAAAAAAGGAGAAAAGGCTGTAAAACAACCTGACAGATTGCCGGAAGTCGCCATCGTCATGGGAAGCGATTCCGATTTGGCAATCATGGAAGAAACTGCTGCTGTTTTGAGACAATTCGAGATTCTCTATGATAATGACGGTGGCTTCGGCGCACCGGAGTCCTGAAAGGGCGGCCAAATTTGCCGCTTCCGCCCATAAGCGCGGCATCAAGGTCATTATTGCAGGTGCCGGACACGCCGCTCATCTCGCGGGAAATCTCGCGGCATACACCCCGCTGCCGGTGATCGGGGTCCCCATAGATTCATCCTGCCTTCAGGGACTGGACGCGCTGCTTTCAACGGTTCAAATGCCCCCTGGGGTTCCCGTGGCCACGGTGTCCATCGGCAAGTCAGGCGCAAAAAATGCAGGGATACTCGCCGCACAGATTCTTGCGCTCTCGGACCCAGACCTTGCACAAAGGTTTCAGACCTATAAAAAGGAGCTCGCAAAACAAGTTGATCAAAAAGCCAGAAAGCTTAAAGATCATTCACGTCGATCCGTTACATCTCCGGCATAATCAAATTCAGAGGGCTTCCCGAACGATTCGTAGCGGCGGGGTCATCATATTCCCAACCCAGTATCTTTACGGTCTGGGAGCAGATGCCCTGAACGCCCAAGTGATTGACAGGATTTTTGAAATAAAAAAAAGGTCTCTCAGAAAACCGATTCTGATTCTCATCGAACAACAGGAAGATCTGTCAAGACTTGTTCAACAAATTCCTTTTGCTGCCGAACCCATTATGAACGCCTTCTGGCCGGGTGCAGTGACGATCGTTTTTGATGCCAAGGACACCTTGCCGGCAAATCTCACCGCAGGCACCCATAAAATCGGGGTTCGGATGCCGCATCACCCCGTCGCTTTGGCACTTACGAAAGCCGTTGGTGGTCCTGTTACCGCAACCAGCGCCAATATAACCGGTGATTCAGGATGTTCAACAGTTTCGGATATTTCTCCGGGAATCACGGGTCAGGTGGACCTGATTCTTGATGCCGGGACCCTCAAAGGGGGCCTCGGTTCCACGGTTGTCGATGTGACGGTCGATCCTCCGAAAATTATAAGAGAAGGGGCTGTCCGTGCAGCAGAAATTCTTACGGCACTGAAGACCCGGACGGTGCGTTAATAGTGAGTAAACACGACATATTCCAAATCGATGACATTACCGATCAAGTCATTACCAACTGTAATATCGCAGATTCGCGGCATGCCGGACTCTATTCCATTTGCGGTTTGGCATTGCGATTGCGGGATTTGTACAAGTGGGAAAACAGATTGGATCCGTGGATCGAGAATGATCCTTCCGAGGTTTTAAAATGGATCGGCGACAAAGAAGAAGTCTGGGAAGAACTGGCCGAAGAAGAATTCAAGGATATCCGCCTTGTCGGACACCGGTTCGATCCATTTGACGTTAAAGAGATCAACGAGATTTTGGAACCTTACGGCTTCATCTATGGCGGCGGGTATGCGCGAAGCCTTAAGCCCTCTTTTTTTCTGGCCGCCCTTGAAACCAAAAAGGAAATCAACCGTATTTCGGTGTTTATTCTCGGCAGGGAATTTGCCCGCGATCTTTTGACCATCCCGGCTTTGTCCCAGGACAACTGTATTTATATTCGAAAAGAATCCGCCAGACTGTTTCTTTGGGATCAGATATTTTATGTCAATAAATCGGGACGGTATGCCTTAAGATTCGGATTGAAAGACTATGGGCTGAAAGATGAGACACCCGAAGAATTACACCGCAATTTGCCTATCATTGCCGCTAATGAGACGGATACATACATTTATCATGAGTTGGGCGAAATCCGGGACCCAGTTTTTGACCGCAAAACATGGCAAGAGATTATTTCATCGTTTCCCCACACGCCCATCGAACTGTTAACCCGAACCGTTAAAGACCTTTTGGCCGACACCGGCAAATACGGGACTTTGCCGCATATCGTCAGCGAACGAAAAGCAGCTTCTTTGGCATTTTACGTTGCATTTCTCGAAGGCTTTACCAAAGTATTATTTCCTCAAATCGTTGATGCATTTCAAAATTTTACCCAAAACCGCGACTGGGAACTAATAGAGACCGTGGTGGCCGAAGGGTATCAAAACGCCAAATCCCGTGCCGAAGCGATCATCGGTATCTATCGGACCGGAAGAGAGAAAAAGGATATGGAATGGGTAAAAAATGAAATCGCAAAGCGGTTTAAATCCTGCTTTCAGCGATAATCAAATTTTGAAGACCCAACCCGGACAATCCGGTTGCAGCGAAGCGGAAATCCCGATTTATCGGGGAACCAAAAATATTTGCCACAAAGGCACTAAGATACGAAGATTTGCAATGATTTCCGAAAAAGAAAAAAAACAAATCTCGAACTGGAGCCGGACGCTCAAAGAGGATATATTTATCCACCTGGCTTTAACCGGAGACGAACGGAGCCGAATATTTCAAGATTTTTGTGAAACCTTGGCGCGGATTGTCCCTAAAATAAAATTAAAAAAAGAAAAAGACGAAGACGAAACGTTTCCGGTTATTCGGATCGGCAATGTCGGATACCGGGCGATTCCCTCGGATCAGGAGCTCGAACCCTTTCTGATGGCATTGGCCGGCGATGACAGCGGCATCCAAAATATCTCCTCGTCGGTTCAAGACAAACTTTTTCAGGTGAATATTCCTGCGCACCTGAAGATCTATATTATGCCCCATTGTCCGTTTTGCCCGGCCTTGGTAAAGCAATTGCTCTTGCTCGCCGCGGCAAGTAAATTCCTAAGACTGACCGTCATTGACGGTGCATTGTTTCCGGAAACGGCGGCATCCGACAAGATCCGTACCGCACCGACGGTATTGCTGGATGATCAATTCCATTGGTCCGGATCGATTCAAATCCAAGATATCGTCGATATGGTATTGAGTCGTGATCCGTCGAAACTCAGTGTATCATCGTTGGAAGCCATGTTTAAGGACGGTGGTGCGGTAAAGGCCGCTGAAATGATGCTCGACAACGGAAAAATTTTTCCGGCATTTTTGGAACTCTTGGTTCATCAAAAATGGCCGGTTCGCCTGGCGGCCATGGTAACATTTGAAACCATTGCCGAAAAAAATCAATCCCTGATCCGGCATGCCGTACCATTTTTATGGAATGCCTTTTCCGGGACAGAGGATACGGTCAAGGGGGACATCCTTTATCTTTTCGGAATTTCCGGAGATACAAAACTAATCCCAAAACTTGAAACGGTTTTAAACGGTCCCTATGCCGCTGAGGTGAAAGAAGCCGCCGAAGAGGCATTGGGAGCCCTTAACGAAAAATTCTAGTTTTCGTTCGGGCACGAAATAGGAAAAAAGTGGTCAGAAAGCCAAATCCATTGCTCATTGAATTTTTGGACAAAAATATTCCGCTTCCTTTATGATTCATATCGTATGATCCGCGAAATATATCTGGAATAATCTTTGAGTTCGGGTTTATACTCATCATTTAAAAGAGACGATGAAATCATAAAATCTGCGGTAGAGCGGTTACACGCCGTCGGGATGTTGTATAAAACAGATATCCTCAAAAGCGCTTTTACGTCAACATCGTGGGGCAGCGGTTCCATGGGGTCCCATAAAAATATTAATAGATCGATATTTCCCTCGGTTATCATTGCGCCCAACTGTTGATCTCCTCCCAAGGGGCCTGATTTCAGTTTCGTTATTTCAAAATGTTTTGCATCTTCACTATTCAGTCTTTTCTTAATGGCTTCTTCAACAAACTTACCAGTGGTTCCTGTAGATATCAATTTGTGATGTATGAGTATTTCATAGTTCCATTCAGCCCATTCGATGATATCTTTTTTCCGATTATCGTGGGCGACCAAAGCGATTCGCTTTATTTTTTCCATAATATTATGTCCTTTCAAATTCTGGCTCGAAATTGGTGTTTTTGAAAGCCGTATATTTCTGATTTTCCTAATAAACATTAAATGCCGCTTTTTTACGGCAAGCGTGACGGCTGGATTACCACCACCTCATATTACCATTTTGTTGGCAATCGATTAGAATATTATTCTTTTTTTAATTTATGCAAGATCAGCGTCTTTCTCTGTTTTGTAATAACCGAATCACCTTAAGCAGCTGTTTCAATTTTTTCACGTTTCGACAAGATCCGAGATCGTCTTGCTTTGCAATTTTTTTGATCAGGCCCTTAAGCCTTTCCTCTCCGTTGTTCAGTTTCAAGGCTTCTTCCCTGACCCGTTCCTGAAGCGCTTTTATCTGGCCGGCACCGGGGCCCGGGTTCCTGGGATCCAACATTTTCTTTTTAAATCCTAAAGACTCGAAATATGCCACCAGTTCCTCAAGCTCCGGGATAGACATGTCCGCCGAAGAAACGACACCCCAATAGGCAATCACATCCCGATATTCGGCGTCTGAAAGGGGTATCTCTTGTTTTGCAATATGCACCAGAGCCAGAAGCTTATGCCGTCGCTCCTGAAGCTTGTCCGCCGTTTTTGCGGCGGATTTATCCATGTGAACGGTGGTCATGGCAGTTTTTCCTTTCCCGAACACCGGAATTGAAATAATGGAAACTTATTAAAAGCGATACCCTCAATATATTAATACACCATCTGAAAAATGAAACCCCAAAGGACTTTGAAACAATAAATAGTTGCCATAAATGATTAAGCTTTGTAGCATAAAAAACAAGAAGTTTAGAAGATAAAATGGACAGAGCGCTTTTCATCCTTGAACCGCAAACTCTGGCCATTAAACAGGGGTTTCAAAAATCATCATTGTCAAGCGGAGCATTGAATCATGGCAAAATCCGATTATAAATTTTTCTTCCCCCTTCGTGTTCGATATGCTGAGACAGATGCACAGGGCATCGTGTTTTACGGCCATTACCTGACATACTTTGATACGGCGATTACCGAATACCTTCGCGATCTTCCTTTTGATTATATCGCACATGTCAAACGCACCGGAACAGATTTTCATGTGGTCAAAGCCGTGATAGAATTTTTTGCCCCCAGTCATTTTGACGACGAAATTGAAATTTACATTCGCACTGGAAAAATCGGCAGGTCCAGCCTGACGTTTTTAATTGAAATATTCCCGAAAAACGAGGAAACTCGCCTGGTCAGGGGCGAAGTCGTGTGGGTAAATACCGATCAAAAGGCGAAAAAACCAGCTTCGCTTCCCGAAGAACTGGTGGTCAAAGTTAAAGCGCGCGAAGGTGACCGGGTTGATCCGAGACAAAATTAAGAATATGAAACGAATGCAAATTTGTGTAATTGTAATCCTGTTTATCATTGGTTTTGTTGTACCAGGTGTCGCATTATCCAAAAAAACTGCAGATGTCCGCCGCTTTTTTTACGAAGGTGATGGAAGGCTCAACCTTGTCTGCTCCAAAAACGGGATATCGTTCAACGGACAATTTCGGAAGGGCAAGGGCATCTATAATGAAAAGGCCCTCAACAAAATTAATCGCCTGTTCGGGGCGGACAATGACAACCCGGCTTCTGCAGTATCCCTGCGCTTGATCGAGTTTCTCGACTATTTGGAAGACACCTTTCACCCAGGGGCGCAGATTACCATCGTCTCCGGATACAGAAGCCCCCAGTACAATACCGATCTTCGCAACAAGGGGAGACTTGCTGCAAAGGCAAGTCTCCATCAATATGGAATGGCGGCGGACATAAAGATTCAAGGCACTTCATCCAGGCATGTCTGGAATATCATCAAAAAACTCGGGTTCGGCGGAACAGGTTACTACCACGGAAATCTCGTACATGTTGATGTCGGTCCCGCGCGGTTCTGGGATGAGAAGACATCCGGTGTGGGAACGGATATTTCGATACACAACAAACTGATCGGAATCGTGACAGATTATGATGTGTATCTTCCGGGCGATAAGATCGGGCTCAGATTCATCCGGATGACGTCGTTTCCTGTCGGTGTCAGCCCCGAATTTGTTCTGGAAAAAGTTGAAAAAAACGGTCAACTAAAAGAGATTACGCAGTTTAAACCGGTCTTTGCCATTGCTGAGGGCAGCGGATGCCCGCAATTCTCCGATATCGGCCAGATGATGGGAATCGATTGGAAACTGCCAAATGATATCTCTTCCGGTCGATATAAGATCCGCGCCTCATTTTGCCAAAAGGAATGGAAAGATATGCCGGCACGGGTGTTTACGCCTGAATTCGCCGTTTCCCGTACTGCTTCGGCAAAATGATACCCGCATCTTTTCATTCATTTTTTAGGACAATACAATGAAATTCAAATTGAATTCCTCCACCACTTATAGTCATTCAGAGCATCTGCCTTGTTTTTGCCTATATTCCCTTTCATTCGGGATCTTCGATTGAGAAACAGTAACCGGCATCCAGAAACTTCTTGACCATTCAGGGGAATTTGTGGGTATAATTTTTTGAATTAACTTGGATATTTTCTTCCCTGGTTTATATCCATTCTCGGGGTTATTTATCTGATGTTATTATCAAACACGGATCGAGGTTTGGTGCTGTTCGTGCAAAAGAACCGGTAGCTGTCTTTTACCCATTGAAACGCTCAGATTTGGCGAAAATAAGGAGATACACCATGTCACAGTCCGGACTTTATGATCTGGCCATCGTCGGCGGAGGACCCGGCGGCCTATCGGCCGCCATCTATGGCATGCGGGCGGCCTTAAAGACCGTCCTCATTGAAAAAGAGATTCCCGGCGGCCAGATCAACAAATCCGACTCGGTGGAAAACTATCCCGGCTTCGAGAATATCAGCGGCAGCGAACTCGCCATGAAGCTTGCCCAACATGCCCGAGTTTACGGCATCGAGGAACTCAATGACGAAGTTACGGTGGTCGAGCCGGGTCTCGAATTCCATACGGTACGCACCACCGGCGGGCGGGAGATCCAAACTCACGCCGTGATACTGGCCCCGGGCGGTCATCCACGCAAGTTGTCCGTACCCGGAGAAGAGGAATACTATGGAAAGGGAGTCTCCTATTGCGCCGTGTGTGACGGCTTTTTTTTCAGAGGTAAAAATGTGGTGGTCGTGGGGGGCGGCGATACCGCTTGCGAAGAAGGGCTTTATTTGGCCAAACTGGCTGCCAAGGTCTACCTGGTCCATCGCCGAGATACGCTGCGCGGCAGCATGATCCTGCAAAAGCGAATCGAGGCGGAATGTAAGATGGAGGTTCTGTGGAATACCGTCGTTACTGAAATCAATGCAAACACCAAAGGGGTGAACGCCGTCACGCTGCAGGATACCCAAACCGGCGATAAGCGAGACCTTCCCATCGACGGCGTCTTTATATTCATCGGCTTTGAACCCAACAATCAATTGGTGCCGGCCGGTATCCGAATGTCACCGGACGGTCTCGTGGCCACCAACGACCAGTGCGCCACCAACATCGACGGTATCTACGTGGTAGGCGATCTGCGCGAAAGATATGCCCGCCAGATCGTACTGGCGGCAGCCGACGGTTGCATGGCAGCCCTGTCTGCAGCCCACTATGTGGAGACACGCAAGGCCAAGATGGAAGACCTTACCTGCGTTTTACCGGAGTAATTCAATGCGTCACGGATTGTATCACGATTTTATTGTCATCTGTAACCGGGCCTGCCGGCAGTCCTCTTGATTCTTGCCAAACAAACCGGGTGCTTTTCACCCGGATGCAAATTCAACGTTGAAAGCACTGACGTGCTTTGACTTCTGCCCGGTCTAAGATATGTTCAGTTTTCTTACGAGGACACAGAAAAGGCGCTGGCAGATATGGGGTTCAGCGTCGACGTTGCCGGGCTGTTTATCGAAATGAGCAAGGCATTTAACGAGGGACTGATCGATACGCCCCGCACACGGGAAAATACGACCAAGCCCCTCTTTGACGACTTTGCCGTGATGTTTGCGGAGATCTTTTTTGCGATATTATCTCCTTTTATTTATAGTTATCACAATAACCGCGCCTCGATAGTAGGCTTATAAACAGAACGCACTGGTTAAGACTTGTCGCTGTCTATTGAATATTTGTGAATAATGGATAATTTTGCTATTCATGGCAGGAGGCGGCGGATCCTTAGAAAAATCAGTGAACGGTCTGATTTATGAAAACTGAACCCATAAACCAAGAAAAAGAATCATCCCTGAAATCGATTGTCCGGTCTTTGCACCATCGTAACTTTCGTCTGTTTTTCGGCGGCCAGAGCATTTCCCTTATCGGCACCTGGATGCAGCGGATTGCCCTGGGATGGCTGGTTTACCGGATGACCAACTCCGCCTTTCTGCTGGGGCTTGTCGGGTTCGCTGGCCAGATTCCCACATTTTTTTTTGCACCCTTTGCCGGTGTACTGGCCGACCGCCGCAACCGGCACCGCATACTGATTCTAACCCAATCCCTGGCCATGGTTCAGGCCTTTGCTTTATCATTTCTTGTTTTGTCTCATCAGATTAGAATCTGGCACATTATCGTCCTGGCCATATTTTTGGCAATCGTTAATGCGTTTGATATGCCCACCCGCCAAGCTTTTTTGGTGGAAATGGTTGAAGACAAAAAGAATCTGGGCAATGCGATTGCGCTCAATTCGTCCATGGTCAATTGTGCTCGCCTGTTGGGACCGACCATGGCCGGATTACTGATTGCCGCCTTTGGCGAAGGAACCTGTTTTCTGATCAATGCCATCACCTATATGGCGGTCATCGTTTCACTGCTTCTGATGAAGATCGAACGAAAAAAGATCAAGCCGCGTACTGCAAAAGTCTGGCAGGAACTGAAAGAAGGGTTTCGGTATGCCGCCGGTTTTGCGCCCATTCGGGATATCCTGCTGATATTCGCCCTGGTCAATCTGGTGGGAATGCCCTATATGGTGTTGATGCCTGTTTTTGCTAAAGATGTGCTGCACGGCGGCCCCAGCGCATTGGGATTTTTGATGGGTTGCTCCGGCCTCGGCGTCCTGGGAGGCGCCGTATTTCTGGCCTCCAGAAAAACGGTGCTCGGCCTCGGCAAAATGATACCCATCGCCGCGACGATTTTTGGTTCGGCGCTGATCGTATTCTCATTTTCAAAGTTATTGTTGTTCTCTTTGCCGCTTATGCTGTTCACCGGCATTGGCCAGATGATTCTGATGGCGACGAGCAACACCCTTTTGCAGACGCTGGTGGATGACGATAAACGCGGCAGGGTCATGAGTTTCTATATCATGGCCTTTTATGGGGGCCACACCCGTAGGCAGTCTGATCGCCGGTTTTCTGGCCAGCAAAATCGGCGCACCGTGGACCGTTTTTATCGGCGGGATGATCTGTATTTGCGGCGCTTTCTTTTTCACCAAGAGGCTGCCGATATTAAGGGAATTGGTCCGTCCCATTTACGTCAAAATGGGGATCATCCCTGAGATTGCCATGGGGATCCAAAGCGCAAGCGAGTTGTCGATTCAAAGAAAATAATTGAGATGAAGCGAATTTTAAAATCGGATCCTTTGGATCGTTTGGTCGGCGTCGCTCTGATTGTTGTATCTGCTTCGAGTTTTGGTGCAATGGCCATTTTTGCCCGCCTGGCCTATGAAGCAGGAACAGATCCGGTTACGGTTCTATTTCTTCGCTTTACCATTGCCGCTGTCTTTATGGTCGCCATTATGGCCGTTAAGGGCATCGCTTTTCCCCGGGGGCGCACGCTGATGAGCCTTTCGCTCATGGGCGCCCTCGGTTATGTGGGGTTTTCCCTTGCGTTTTTTACGGCGCTTACAATGGCCCCTGCGGGGCTGGTGGCCATTCTTCTTTATCTTTACCCTGCGTTCGTCACGATATTGGCAACTATTTTTTTGAAAAAACCGGTCACGATATTTACAATTGTCGCACTTTCCATGACCTTTGCGGGAACCATACTGATTATCGGACTGGACAGCGGCAACAGCCAGGTTCTTGGTATTGTGCTGGGTATAACCGCAGCGGTTCTCTATTCAATTTACATCATCGTCGGCAGCAAGGTCATTTTAAATGCCGGTGCATTTCCCGCATCTACGGTGGTCATCATTTCAGCAGGGGTTATTTTTAGCGGCGTCGTTGCCGTAAAAGGCGCGCATTTTCCAGCGACGTTGACCGGATGGATTTCAGTATTTGCCATTGCCCTGGTTTCAACAGCGCTTGCCATTGTGACATTTTTTGCGGGTTTAAAAAAAATCGATCCTGCAAATGCATCCATGATCTCCACATTGGAGCCTGTGGTCACTGTTTTGCTGGCTGTGATGGTCCTCGGGGAGACCGTGTCGATACCCAAAATCTTGGGTGGTATCATGATACTTGTGGCTGTGGTTCTTTTGGCAAAAAAAGAGGCTTTTGCGCAGGTTTCAGGGGCTTAATGGGCAATCTATGCTCATGGGGATGTTCAGTCACAGGATACCCGCCTACCTTTCACGGCCTATCCATAAAGGTGCTGTAAAAAATAATTCATCTGTTTGTGCCACCAGGGCCAGTCGTGATTTACGTCAAATCCCCCAGAAATCGATCCATGCGGGAATCGATTTTTCTCTAAAAAGAAATTCGAGAGCGCGCGTGTCGGCAACGGCTTTATCTTCCCAGGGGCCTTGCCCCGCGCAGACAATGATTTTACTGTGCCGGTAGCGATCCAGATACCAGAGGTCATTGATTTCCGAAAGATAATTCAAGGGAGAATTGAAGTATACCGCGGGCATGTCGGCGGCCGAGAGCCCGAACTCGCTCCGATCCAGACGATAGAGGCCGCTTAAGGCGACGGTGCCTTCAAAAACATCCGGATGCTTGAGGAAAAAATTCACGGAATGATAGGCCCCCATGCTGCAGCCGTTGGCCATCACCCGTTCGTTCGGCGATCGGCAGTGATCGCGGATGAACGGGATGACCTCTTCGACCACATAATGGTCATAGGCTTCGTGCCTCATATTTCGATATGCCGGAGGTACGGCAAAATTGTACCAGGATTCTGCGTCGATGCTGTCTATGCAAAACATCTTGACCTTGCCGTTGTTGATGACCCCGTCGATGGCGTTGATCATTCCCATGCCTTCATAATCAAAATAGCGGCCTTGGGAGGACGGAAAAACGATAAACGGTTTTCCCCAGTGTCCGTAAACTTTTAGCGCCATATTCCGATTCAAGTTCGGGCTGAACCAGTTGTGTTCTTCAATGTGCATATTTTAGGTATCCGTTGCATGAATGTAATTAACGATCTCAAAAATATCGTCCAAATCGGCTGACCTGAAAATATAGCCGATATCGCCCAAGGCACTGCTAAACACGCCGGGCACGCTTGCGACCTGGACCATAAAATCACCGTAACGAGCCATGATGTCCTCATGGCCGTAGAGATAGTGATAGCTGTTTTTTCGGCTTGCATAGCAGCAGTGATACTTGCGTGTAAAAGGAATTTCCGAACGCCGGTGCACCAGCAGTTCGGCCCATATCCGGTAAATATCGATGTCACAGGCATAGTTGAACATATCGGTAGTAAAGCCGCCCGGCGGCCGCATATTGACTTCCAGTCCAGTATAGGTGTCGGAGGCGGTTTGGAAGAACTCGATGTGAAAAAAACGATCGTTTACCTTGAACGCCTCTACGCACCGGCGCCCAATCGCTTCCAAAGCCGGGGGAATCTCCCGGAGAGAGGAGTAATAGATGTGGCGCTTTTCATTGACCGTTTCCATGATTCCCTGGCTGAAGGTATGCGCGGTGTAGAACACGAGGCGGCCGCTATCGTCCGCCAGTCCGTCAAAAGAATAAATGGTGCCGGAAATGAATTCTTCCACCATGTATTCCACAGCCGGTTTGCCGATAAAAAAATTTGCCAGGTCTTCATCGTTTTCCAGGCGATAGGTATCCAGGGCGCCCACTCCCGCATCGGGTTTGGCCACCACCGGATAGCCCGTCTCTTTGATTAATTCTCGAGCATCCTCCATGGTCTGCACCACCCTCCCCCGGGGCACCGGCACACCGGCCTCCTTGAATTTGTTCTTCATCCGGGATTTGCGGCGAATGTCGTCGATGTCGCGGCATCGAACACCGAAGATATTGAAATCGTCCCGTATCCGGGCTTCGGTACTCAACCAGTATTCGTTCAGCGATTCAAACCGATCGATCTTGCCGTACTTGTGGGTAAAAAATCCACAGGCGCGCAGGATCGCATCGTAGTTGTGCATATCATCTATTCGGTAGTACTCTGTGAGAGAGTCGCGCACCTCGAAGTCCAAATGATCGTACTGCGCATCTCCGATTCCCAATACATTGGCACCGGCCTGTTTCAGACGCCGGCAGAACCGGTGATAATGGTGCGGGAAGTGAGGCGAGAGATATACGATATTCATGATTTTTATCTTTGTTGACAATAACTCATTTTTTCCTCAGGGCTTTCGCAGAATAAAATCCGCCATCGAGGCGTGTTCTTCATATCATTATGGATTCTATCTATTGAGACGATCGGTCTTCGAATCTACAATTTCCTTTGAGTTCTTCGGGTGTAATCGTGTAAAGTGCATCCAACATTGCAATCATGAAACTTCCCGGCGCAAGTGCATTTTTTCCTGCAACTTCCCCGGCCAGTCCGAAAAAGGCCAGTGCCGTGGCTGTTGCGCTGACCGGATCCACGTCGACCGATAAAAAGGCGCCAATGGTCGCCGTAGCCGCACAACCGGTTCCGGTGACATATCCCATGAGCGGATGACCGTTTGAGACCCGTATCATTTGTTCCCCGTCTGTAATCAAGTCTGTGGGACCGGTAACTGCAAGGACGGTTCCAAGTTCGCCGGCGAGAATTCTTGCGGGTTCCACAGCAGCCTCAACCGCATGAATGGAATCAACCCCTTTGGTTTTTGAATCCTCCTGCCGGAGGGATAAAATCTCTGACGCATTCCCTCGTATGACGCTGATGCGGGTTTCTTGGATGATTTTTTTTGCAGCCCTCGTTCTGAGGGATGTTGCTCCGGACCCGACAGGATCGAGTATGATCGGTGTTTGTAATTCAGATGCCTTTTTCCCTGCTTTTATCATCGATGCAATCCAGTCATCATTGAGCGTGCCGATATTGAGAACCAGGGCCCCGGCAAAGGACACCATTTCTTCCACCTCATTTAAAGCATGGGCCATCACCGGTGATGCACCCATCGCCAATAGGGCATTTGCCGTATAGTTCATAACCACGTAATTGGTGATATTGTGAATCAACGGCTTTTTCTTTCTTATTGCTGCCAGATTCAGAGCAGCTTTTTCTGATAAACTTTTCATATTTTACCTCATTGTCGGTTTAAATTAAAAATGTAAAATTTATTCGCCTTCGCCTGAATACCCTGCTGCTTGCAGCAGGGATGAAAGGCAAGGTGAACCGCGCCGAAGCTCGACAGAGCGAAGGCGGGTAAGGGCTACGGCGCAATTCCACTTTGATACCCCGCAGCTTGCTGCGGGGAGCTTCATTTATCGAAAGAAAAAAATCAGACAAAAGTCAAAAGTGTTGTATCTCGGCTCGAAGCCAGTCTATCCCGATTATGTATCCTAAAATTAAAGAAAAATCAAAAAGGCTAACCCAAAAATAAAAAATGGGAGGCCGAATAGCAGTGAAATGGTCTTTTCTTTATCATGGCGAATACCCCTAAGAACCTTAAAGCAGAATGGCCATGCACAGAAAATTGTGCAAAAATGCACAGTTTTTTGTGCACTATTAAATCCCATCTGCTTTTATAATTTCCTCCGTATTACAATCCATCTCTCATAAACCATCATCAAATAAGGATTCTTGAGATTTTAATCGCACAAAACAAAATTCGGCACATAAGTTGAATAGAATTCCATATAGATCCTTTTAATAAGGAGTTGATGCCATGAAATTCAACATTATGCTCGTTGACGAATCCATTAGTGTCCTTGAATCTCTTCAACGATTGTTCAAGGACGAGCCTTATTATCTGTTTGCTTTCGACAATCCCCTTGACGCCCTAAAAGTCATCAACACATTAGAGTGGGACCTTGTCGTGGCAGATCAAACCATGCAAAAAATGGATGGTCTGGAATTTTTGGAAAGAGTTCAGGCGCAATCGCCTCATACGATGGGGATAATTATGATCGGAGATAATGAAATCAGAGCGAATTTGGAGGTGTTATATTTCGGCAACGATTATCGATTTGTCAAAAAGCCCCTGGATTGCATTGAAATTAAGCAGGCGGTGAAAGCGGCGATTGCAGAGAACAAAAGAATACAGGTGTCATAAGCCATTAAAATATTAATGGAATTGTCGAATATATAGCAAAAGACAGCCCAGCCAATGCATCACAAATACTAAAAAAGATCAAACAAAACACATCCAGCCTATGCACTTTTCCTGAACGACAATGTATGTTGCCGGAGCCACAAGCTCGAAGCATCTTGCAATATCGTGAATTATACCGCTATAGAGAATAGTATATAGAATATCAGAAATGAAGATTTATGTTTTATCTGTTTTGGATGTGAGGCGGAGTGTCAACGATATCTTATTGCAAAGATTAATTTATCCTAAGTAGTGTCCATATTTTTCATTGACAGGAAAAAACAAGTTTCAACTCGGATTAATTTGTTGAAAATAAATATTTTTGCGTTAGAATACGAACTATAAATCATTTCGGGGTGTATTTTTAAAAAATAAGTTCAGCTTGGATGATCCCAAAATAAAATGATAGTATTTCCAATAAAAGGGGCTCTTTGAAGTCCATTTTTTTTTACCATGATTTTGAAAGGAATCCATAATGAAATTTACCAGTATGAAATTAGCGCAATACATTGCGATCCTGTTAATCTTCCAGGCAGCTTCTTTTCCGGCATTGGCAAAAGAAACGAAATCCCCCTCGGAGAAGGCGGCCGTAGTGAACGGCGTGGTCATTTCCCAAAAAGAGCTCGCGAAGGAAATGGACTTTCATCTACAGCGTATTTCCCGGCAGGGGTTACAATTATCCAAGGAACAAATGGCAGAATTAAAAAATAAGGTCCTGGAAAATCTCATCGATCGGGAAATCCTGTACCAGGAAAGCCAAAAATCGGGGATCAAGGTCGATAAGAATAAAATAGATGAGGAATTGTCGGGTATCAAAAAGCGTTTTCCCAGCGTGGATGAATATAAAAATGCCTTGAGCACAATGAAGATATCCGAGGATGATATTAAAAAGCAGATCAAAAAGAAACTTGCCATCAACGAGTTGATCGACATCAAGATTGGCCAGAAGATTGTTGTCACCGATAAGGAAACCAAGACTTATTATGACGACAACACGGATTTGTTCAAACAGCCTGAACAGGTGGGAGCCAGCCACATTTTAATCAAAGTTGAAGCCGGCGCAGATCAACAAAAGAAGGCGCAAGCCATGCAAAAAATTAAAGAAATTCAAAAAAAACTGAAGGACGGCCAGGATTTTGCCGTACTGGCAAAAAAGTACTCAGAGGACAAAGGCAGCAGCGCCAACGGCGGTGATCTGGGATATTTCACACGCGGGCAGATGGTCAAACCTTTCGAAGATGCAGCGTTTGCAATGAAACCCAATGAAGTCAGCGACATTGTCGAAACCCAATTTGGGTACCACTTGATAAAAGTATATGGTAAAAAGCCGGGGAAAGTCATGGCGTATGGCGAAGTCAAAGATCTGCTCACCGAGCGTATGCGGCAGGAAAAAACCCAAGAAGAAGTCGTCAAGTATATCGCCGAAATTAAAAAAGATGCGAAGATAAAGAGATACTTATAGAATGCGTCTACTGATTTTTAGAGCCTGGCATCTAAAAAGTCGGTTTTTGGCTTGATTAAAAACTATTGTTACGTCATAACACAATTTGGTAAAATAAAATTTTTTTATGTTACAGATGGCTCTTTTTTATCGCCATCTTGTACGTCATAAATCCACCGCTTAAGTTTCTGGAATTAAAACCATTTTGAACCAGGATTCTGTGTCCTACATATCCTCTATAGCCTATGCTGCAAAACGGAATATACGATTTTTTTTTATCGAGTTCTGATAGTCTGCTTCGAAGTTCATCGATGGGAATATGCAATGCGCCATCGATCTTTCCCATATGGTTCAGTTCAAATTTGGTGCGGAGATCTATCAAAATCTCACCGTTTTTTTGAAGCGCCTCAAGTTCACTCCAATGAATTATTTCCATATCTCCCTTGAGAATATTGGCAGCCACAAAGCCGCAAATATTGATGGGGTCTTTTGCCGATGAATACGGCGGAGCATAAGCCAGTTCCAGTTCTTGGAGGTCGAAGACGGTCATTTTGGCCCGAATAGCGGTGGCCAGCACGTCGATTCTTTTGTCCACGCCTTTTTGGCCTACAATCTGAGCTCCAAGCACTTTACCGGTGCTTGGGGAAAAAAGAATTTTTATCGATGTCTTGGTGGCACCCGGGTAATAGCCGGCATGGGAACCGGAATGAGTATAGGAAACAAGATAAGGAATGTCGTGCTTTTTTAAGAATTTTTCATTAACGCCGGTAGATGCCAGAACCATATCGAAGACTTTTACCACCGAAGTCCCCAGGGTGCCGGTAAAAATTGACTTTCTGCCCAAAGCATTGTCCGCGGCGATGCGCGCCTGTTTATTGGCAGGCCCTGCCAAAGCGGTCAACGTGGGGAATCCCGTGACGATATCTCTGACTTCCACTGCATCTCCCACGGCATAGATATTTGGGTCGGAAGTTTTCATGGTGTTATCAACCGCAATGCCACCGGTTGGGCCTATTTTCAGATTTGCCTGTTTGGCCAGTGAATTTTCGGGCCTGATTCCTACGGAGAGCAACACCAGGTCGCACTCGATTTCCCCTCCTTTTTGGGTAGAGACTAAAATCCGGTTACCTGCTTTTGAAAAAGATTTTACACCGTTTTCAAACTCGAGTTCCACGCCTTTGGCTTCGAGATGCTCATGAATCATGGACGCCATTTCATAGTCCAAAGAGGGCATCACCTGGTCGAGCATTTCTACGATCGTCGTTTTAACACCTCTATCGGTCAGGTTTTCGGCCATTTCGAGTCCGATAAAGCCGCCGCCCACGACAACGGCCCGGCGAGGATGCCGCTCGTCCACAATTTTTTTGATCCGGTCTGAATCGGGTATATTTCGAAGATGAAAAATATTTTCCAGTTCAATACCCTCCAGAGGCGGCTTGATGGGTTCGGCCCCGGGAGATAAAATAAGCTTATCATAACTTTTCCGGTATTTTTCCCCTGTGGTCGTATTTTTTATATCAACTGTTTTTTCTTTGGCATTGAGACCTA
Organism: uncultured delta proteobacterium; assembly: GCA_963778575.1. Taxonomy (GTDB): domain Bacteria; phylum Desulfobacterota; class Desulfobacteria; order Desulfobacterales; family UBA11574; genus UBA11574. The sequence continues at coordinate 21,178 of CAVZUV010000024.1, forward strand.
CGACTTCGGAGAAAATGCGTACGTCGATGTTATAGCGATTTTTAAATTCTCTTGGTGTGGCCAAAAGTAGGTGGGCGCGTTTTTTGATAACATTTCCGATATAATAGGGAAGTCCGCAGTTTGCAAAGGAGATATATTCTCCCCGCTCAAAGACGATGATTTCAGCATCTTCATTCACTCTTCTCGCCCGGGCCGCCGCTGTAGCGCCTCCGGCAACGCCGCCAATAATAATCAATTTAATACCCATATTTTTCCCTTCAGATAAATTTATTTGTTTCTATATCACACATAATATCGTGTTTAGAAATAAAATCAAGCAGCCTCTTCCAATGGTTGGCTTATTCGAACAGCAGGGCCGTCCATATTGGTTCCCATTTTCGTGCAGCGCCGGACGATCTTATTCCATAAAAAAAAACCGCTGCTTTTTCAAGGTGCGTTTCATATGAATATAAACTCCTTGTTAAAGCATTTCTGGCCGGCGGCTTTCGATGAGCGAAAAGACTACTCAAACCGTCGAAATATTTTTTGAATCAATAGATTTTTTAATCAATTCAGTTCTTTTTATTTTGATCGGCCTAGAGTTACGAGAAGTACAGGCAGGTTATATGTGGATAACAGTATTGGTTGCCGTTGGGGCGATGATGATAAGCCGTGCGGCAGTTTCTTATAGTTTCTATTGGTTGCTGAATCAGTGGGGTACCAGGCGGCCGAAGAAATGGAAGCACATTCTCTTCTGGGGCGGGTTGAGAGGCTCGATACCGATTGCTCTCCTGCTCCAATTACCCAACGAGGGGGCGCTTGAAACATGGCGTCCGGTGCTACTGGTGGCGGGATTCGGTTGTGTCTTCTTTTCTCTGGTCGTCCAAGGGGCCACCATGGGGCCGCTTATGCGCAGGCTCGGCATCGGAGGCTCGTCAGAAACAGTCGCATATTAACACTGAATATATAATTCCAATATTTCAAAAGAAAATTTTGAGAGGCATTGGCTTTCATTCTAACCAATGTGAAGCCTCCTTTAAGGTGTTTTCCATGAAGTTCCAGGACGATCTTTCCGCTTTTAAGCGCTTGCACGGGATTATCTCCCTCGAGGAGACGGTAGGTCCCTGAATCCCAGATCACCACGGCGCCGGACCCATTTTGACCTTCGGGGATGATTCCTTCAAAATTAATATATTCCAATGCATGGTCGTCTACCATGACAGCCAGTCTTTTGTCGGCCGGGTTTAATGACGGCCCTTTGGGTATCGCCCAAGACTTTAAAACCCCTTCTATCTCCAACCTAAAATCATAGTGAAGTTGCCTGGCGTGGTGTTCCTGTACCACAAAATGCATCATCGGATCGATCCTACCGAGATAATGAATTACCTGGAATTAAACTTGGACTCTCGCCCAAAAGTGCATATTTTTAAATTTGATGAATTCTACTTTTTACCAATTCATCAAATTTATAACAAAAATAATTTCATCACAAGATTCGGATAGAAATTTTCTCCTCATCGGTATTATATTTATGCCGGAATAACAAGACGCTTTCTCTTTTGAAAAGAAGTCGCTTATCGATCAGACATAAAACCGACATAAAAGGAGAAAAAATGGACTTATCAGAACAGGCCTTATGGCAGGGTGTTTTAAATAGGGACATCCGGTATGACGGAATTTGCTATTACGGCGTCATATCTACCTTTATGAAATATCATCGCGTTATTTGGGGATGACGCCAAGGGCCTATAAGGACAGCGGCAAAGGGCAGAGGATTTATTATTCAATCGTGAAGTGCCCTTTTGGTCTTCTTCTGCTGGCAGCAACTCAAAAGGGTATTTGTGCTGTTCGAATCGGCGATTCACAGAGAGTGCTCGTTGATGAATTGAAAAGTGAATTCAATAATGCTGAAATTACCGAAACGGATTCAAAATTATCTGAATGGGTCCAAATGCTCATCGATTATCTGGCCGGCAGCAGCCCATGGCCTAAACTGCCCTTTGATGTCAAGGCAACCGCATTTCAACGAAAAGTATGGGATCGTCTCCGAACGATTCCCGAAGGGCAAACAATGTCCTACAGTGAAATTGCAGCCGCAATCGGACAACCCAAAGCGACCCGAGCAGCAGCGCGCGCATGTGCAGCCAATCCGGTAGCGCTGGTTATTCCGTGCCACAGGGTCGTTCCCAAAACAAAAGGCACGGGTGGGTACCGCTGGGGTAAGGAACGAAAAAGAAAGCTGCTGGCTATGGAAAGGCAAAAAGGGCTTTCGTAGTCTGACGTTTTACCTATAATCTTTTTAAAACCAGATGTTAAAGGTCCTCAAGAAATGTGCTTTGGGAACCTGTGTTTGAACAGGAGGTATTCAATAGAACATAGACATGAACTTCTGTTTGAGAAAAAAATACCTTCCTTATATATCCTTGCATGGTTTTTGCATGATTTGCATCAGAAAAATGAGAGAAAAACTGAAATTTCTCAAACTTGCTTTTCAAAATTAAATTAACACTTTCATGAGGATGGCGGACAAATGTTTAAGCTGGTGATGGCAGAAAATGAAAGCGTAAATGATCCGGTCGAGTGCAGATCCCAGGGAAAGGCCATTTTGGATGAATATTACAGTGTGCAGTTCTTTATAAATGGCCAAGGGCCGGGTTACCTGTTCAAATTACGAAATATTTCTTCAAAGAGGCCTTGTATTCTTGTAAAGCAGGATTCCTTTGTGTTTAAGGAGTTGAACGTCGGCGATATATTGGACATGGAATACATTCAGCCCGAATCATTCGGTGTCGGCACACTTTTAAAAACCCGAATCACTTCAAAAATTCCCCATGACCGGTATTCGGGGCATTCGATCGTCGAGTTGTCTGTCATCGATAATTAAATAATATTTCCCTTCAAAATGGGAATACGGTATAAGATTATCCGACACTAAAGTTTAGAAGCGCTTTTTTCGTCATTATTTTGACACTATACACAACACAATTCATCCCCCGCCGGGTTTGTTCTCTTTTTTTAATCCAGATAATTCGTTGACATCGTATATCCAAAGTCCCTTCTTTGGCCCATACTGGTAATAATTTGTCATTATGGGTTGTTATTTTGAGTTTAAATGGGAACATCATAAAATAATTGACTTCTTTATGCTTTTCCTTTAAATACAATTTTAACAGCCAATTTCCTCGTGTTATTTGAACTGGGATTGAAACCTTAGAATTAAATAAAGAATAGAAAAATGATGAAAGTCTATTTTGGTTTTGATGATACGGATACCCATGACTCGCTCTATGGTACCGGCAAACTTGTTAGATGGTTTCAAAATGATTTGCCCAAGGGCTGCGAATGCCGGGGCGTGATTCGCCAGCAACTTTACGTGTGCGATGAAATTCCATACACCTCTCACAACAGTTCGGCGTGCATGATAGCCGAGATGGCTGATCCGGATCTTTTGGATCAAGCCATCGAAAGCGCTGTAAACCATCTCAAAAAGCATTTTGTTGCCGGAAGCGACCCTGGGTTATGTGTGGCCACCGAATTCGATAAATCATTAAATCGTCTCATCGAGTTCGGCCAGTTTTGTACCCATGGCGTGTCCACTCAAAAGCAAGCGCTTGATGCCGCAAAATCAGTTCATCTATCCGGCCACGGCGGCACGAATGACGGCATTATCGGAGCCGCGGCGGCAGTAGGATTGACGGCATCGGGATGGTCCGGCCGGTTCATCGAGTTAAATAATTTGCGAAAGTATCCGGAAACGATAACGGTACATGAATTAAGAAGCGACGGTATTAGGGTCGTTTCAATGGAAAGGGATGCAAAAATTCCTGCCTCCGATGATGTGGTGTCTACAAACGGATGGATCCGACCGCGACTTTTAGGCCATCAACCGATTCTTTTTGTGCAACCCAAAGATGAAGGGCAGTGGGAAAATATGTATTTGAAACGAAAAGCAAACCACCAGGGACTGTAAGCATCTGAGGCGAAAACAATAAAAACCTGATACAAACTTCTAAACTTGTCAGAGACGATCCGGTATAAATTCCACCCGCTTAGGCCACTTTGTTTTTTTGATAAATTTCTATAAAATTTAATAATTTTTCCACTTGATTTTTCATATAAACAATCCAAAAATCAAGAACCTCGCTGCCCTCCGGTGTCAGATGGTAGACTCTTTTTGCCGGTCCAGACCCGTCGGTTTGCCATTGTGACGAAACCAGGCCATTTTCTTCCAGATCTCTCAAATGACGGTATATCATTCCCGGGGGCGCCTGGCCTTCCACGAAGCCGAATTGAGAAATTCCCTTTATGAGTTCATAGCCATATGAAGATCTGATCTTCAACGCCATTAATATCGAGGACTGGATATACCGTTCGGCTTTCTTGGAACCCGGCTGACGTGACTTTTTAGACATGATAGATATTTTTCTTGACATATGTCCTCTAAAGATATATATTCAATTCATAAATATAGACTTGTAAACAGTATCACGTGAGAGGCAAAAATGGCAACTAAAATATTTGTTCGTGAAAGACGAAAGGTTGAAAAGGGCGAAAAAAAGCCAAGGTTTCGCATGGTCGGAGTCAGCGGTCCGGACGTTAAAATTTACGTCAAGCATATCCGCAAAAAAGAACTCGATCAAATTAGCAGGGAATCGGGTACGGAAGTCGTCTATTTGGAAACCGGGAAAGGTCATAAAAACGGCACCGGGGAAGAATCATAAACCGGCTCGATTCATTGATATTGATGATCCTGTTTATTCTTCTTTGTAAATGATGGTGCCCACATGCTCACCTTCCAACGCAGCGGATATATATTCCGGATGCCTTAATGCATCGATGATTTGTAGTTCCTTCAAACATTTCGCTCTTTGCAGCAATGTAAGTATCGGACGTTCGATGATTAAATCATCCAGATCCAGCGCGATGAGTTCCCGAGCAGAAATACGATCGTAGAATTTAAGATTGGCGATCTCTGATTCCGGAACTTTTTTGGGGTCTTTGTCAAAAAGGCCTTTTTCATCTTTTAAAAATATCAAAGATCGGGCTCCGATATTTTCCGCCAGGAGGAAAGCGCCGCAATCTGTTCGGTGCGGAGGAATTGAGCCATATTCGGCGGGATGCTCGAAAAAACCATAAGGCGGTATTCCGTAAGTAATGGGCATATACCCCTGACGACAAAACATGGTTAATTGTTCCAAGTTGTCTCCGTGACCAATCTTTACCCCCCCGTGTTTTGCCAGCAGAACCGACAGCATTTCCGCGTTTTGCCAGGACACTTTTTCCCCCAATTTAGATAACACACCGGTCGGCATTCCTAAGTCTACGCCGATATTATATACATGCCGGGCCCGGGTTCCGCCTCCGGTCATCAGCAAAATCCTGTGCTTGTCTTTTGCTTTGATCAGGGCGTCAAGAATGGGAAATAAAGCGTTTCCTCCCCGGTCCATGATGCTTTGCCCGCCGATCTTGATAATGTTAATATCAGGCTGCATCCGGAAATACTCAGTTGCTTCGGTCTTTTTGAGTAATGTCTTGCTGACTAGAGATTCCCCCATCAGCGGGGATTCGATGTGAAGCCTTCCCTTATCGAGTTCTTCTTTAATCAATTTTGCCATTTTTTACCTGCCTTCGGTGTTGAATCTGCATTTGAATTCTAAATAGTTAAGGGGTCGGGGTGTTTTCCAAACAGTCGCAACATGGATAATCTTTTTTTAAACCGCATCATTATAAATCAATATGCACATTTGCAGTAATTATCAACCTTTTTGAGTTTGATGCATTCAAATTCACCAAAAGCTCGAAACCCATATTATTTCCGGACGGCGATACCTTTAAATATCCAATACCACGGTGGCTTTCCATCCCTTCCCGGGAGCATGGCCACATTGGTCTCCTGATCGAATACACCGGCGTCCATTTCTTTTAGCAATTTTTCTGTGGCAAAAATACGGGCCGGAACGCGCATCCCGTCTTTATGGTTTGCCCCAAGCTCCCAAAGCGTGTCTGAAATTTTTTTTTACGCTCTTTGGAACCGGCATAATTTACACCTCTTGAACCTCAATTCATTTCTTAAGCTTGCTCCGCGGATGGTCCAATTTTTTGAAGATAGCCATTATGATTTTAGAGTAAAGTTAGACGGATGTGTTCACAGGGTGAACCTTTCCGTGAAGACATAAAATTAGAATGGTTGATGATTTGCCCGACTCACTGACGTGAAAGATTCGCGGGGTTTAGACAGCTGATTTTCTTTTTTCAGAGAAAAGTGAATATCTCGGGCTGTTTGTTGTCCGATACCCTCGGTCTGAGTAAGATCGTCAACGCTCGCTGCTGCGATGCGTTTGATCGATTCGAAACGCCGCAAAAGAAATCTCCGGCGTTTTTTTCCGATACCGGGGATGTGATCCAGACGTGAAGCGATGACCGTTTCCCGAAGCAGTTTTTTTTGATAGGTGATGGCAAATCGATGCGCTTCATCACGGAGCTGCATTAACATGAGCTGTTCTGCGGAAGATTGCTTCAGCACCAGGGCTTTCTTTTTCCCCGGTAAATATATAAACTCAGCGGCCTCTTTCCGTTTTTTATTCCTGTCTTTTGCCAGGGCAATCATATCGATGCCGGAAATGTTCAGTTGACTCATTGCCCGTCGGGCTGCCTTAAGCTGGCCTTTTCCCCCGTCTAATACGATCAGGTCCGGGAAATCATTCTCATCCATACCATGCCTTAACCGGCGAAAAACAGCCTCGTGCATGGCAGTGTAATCATCTCCGATAGTGACCGATTTTATTTTATACCGGCGGTAACGGGTTTTATCCGGTTTGCCGTCTTTCATTGCTGCTTTGGCGGCCACAATGGCATTCCCCTTAAAATGGGAAACATCAAAGGATTCCATATAACGCAGCATATGCTCAAGTCCTAATTGTTTTTGCAGATTCATCAAGGTGGCAAAAGTTTGCCGATCGCCTTTTTGAGACTGATACAGCGACAGCCTCGCATTCCTTTGGCTTGTCATTAACAGCGCCCTTTTGTCTTTTGTTTTTGGGACAACAATACGTACTTTTGCATCCTTTCTTTCCGAGAGAACTTCTTCCAATGCGCTTTGACCTTCAATGTCAAAGGGAAGCCAAATCTCATCGGGAACAAAATGTTCCCGGCTGTAATAAAGCGTCAAAAAAGAAGCCAACCGATCGTTTCCCGAAAATTTCTCTGCCGCCTCAAAAGACAAAGCCCGTCCACCGATCACTCTCCCATGCCTTACGAAAACCAAATATACCGTGCAAAAATTGTTCATCTGAAAGAAACCCAGCACATCCGCATCCGTATCGATTTTAAAAATAACGGCTTGTGGTTCCAGGGTTCGTTTGATCGCTTCGATCTGATCTCTTAGCCTTGCCGCTTCTTCAAAATTAAGATCGCCGGAGGCCTTCTCCATACGTTGTCGAAGCGAATTCAGCAATTCCGGTTTTTTGCCCTGAAGAAAACTGACAGCATTTTTCACATGACGGTGATAATCTTTTGAAGGAATATCGTATACTGAAAATTCCGGGAATGTGCTGATCTGACATAACAGGCAGGGGCGTTTGTGCCGGGCCGGATCATGATCCGAACAGGTTCTCAGTTTAAAATAACGGTTCATTACCCGGAGCGTTTCACGAAGTGCCCGGGCTGCGGGATAAGGACCGAAATATCGCGCAGCCATCTTTTTTTACCCGCCGCGTGACTTCGAGACGCGGGTAGCTTCGATAAAGATCCAGGCGGAGATAAACAAATGTTCCGCCTTCTTTCAGTTTGATATTGAACCGAGGCTTGTGGCGTTTAATGAGCTCGTTTTCCAGTATCAGTGCTTCTTTTTCGTTTCCGCCGACCACAGTTTCAACATCTGCAATTTCCTCTGTCAAAAAGGGCATTAATGCCCGTTCGTCCTTTGTGCCTGCAAAATACGCCTTCAACCGGTTGCGCAGGTTCTTTGCTTTTCCGATGTAGATAATATTTCCGGACTTATCTTTCATCAGGTAAACGCCGGGCTCATCAGGCAATGTTTTTAATTTCTCTATTAAACGCTGGGTCTTCATTTGCTCCTGACCGTTATCTTGAATTCAATCCAGGTCGTTTTCGAGCACCAGCCGAAAGCGCGGTTTGCCTGCGCGAAGCTTTTCCATGGCGTCATTGACCTTGGACATGGGTAATGTTTCGGTGATCGGACCGATACCGTGTCTGGCAGCGAATTCCAGCATCGTTGATATGGTTGCCGGACTGCCGAGCGGGGATCCACAGATGGATTTCTGACCGATAATCAGCGGGAAAATGGTTGCCGAGACCGAAGGTGCCGCCCCGACGATATGCAGTTTGCCCTTTGGCCGAAGGGCGTTGATGTAACCGTCCCAATTCAGGCCGACATTGGCCGTAACCAGGATCATATCCAAAGAATTGGCAAGTTTGTCAAGTGAATCGCTGTCCCGCGTGCTTACAAAATGATGGGCGCCGAGATCCCGGGCTTCCATCTCTTTGTCGGGAGTGGTCGAAAATGCAGTGACCTCACATCCCCAGGCCCTAAGAAATTGAAGGGCCATGTGACCCAGGCCGCCGATGCCGACGACGCCTACGCGGTCGGTCGGCCGGATGTTGTTCTGGATGATGGGATTGAACACCGTAATACCGCCGCAAAAAAGCGGACCGGCGGTGGCAACGTTAATTCCTTCAGGTAGGGGAAGGACCCATGCCTTATCCGCCCGAACTTTGTTGGCAAAACCGCCATGGCGCCCTATAATGATGCCTTCGACGGTCGGACAAAGGTTGTAATTTCCGGACATGCACTCGCTGCACGTCATACATGACTTGGAAAACCAACCCAGGCCCACGCTTTGCCCTGGTTTGAGGTGCGTGACCCGTTCGCCGATCGCCCCAATTTTTCCTATGATTTCATGTCCGGGGACCAGAGGATATTCGGTCATTTGCCAATCATTATTCAACATACTCAGGTCGCTGTGACAGACGCCGCAAGAGCTGATGTCAATTTCAACCTGATCGATTCCAAGCTCTCCGGGATCATACTCAAAAGGATCGAGTCTTCCTCCGGCTGTTTGTGCTGCATATGCTTTTATTGCCATTGTTTTATCCTCCTGAAAAAAAGTCTGTTATTTAACCAGTTGAAATTCCAAAGCGCCACATCTATGATATTCAACATAACGCGTGCATCACCAAAGTCAATCGGTTCTTAACGTGCGTTCTTTTCGTTAACCATTCAAAATTAACGAGGAAGAAGCCTTTCGATAAACATAAAAGCCTTTTATTTTTTATGAAAAAGATTGAAATGCTGCATTGTGGTTTTATCTTTGGATTTCTTAACATTAACGCGACGGTCGAGAAAATGACTCCATGAGGAGTTAATCGGATTTCTCTATAAAGAATAAAGGGGGGCATCATGAAAGTAAAAAATTTTATGAACAGCGACGTGATAACCATTGAGGCAAAAACGTCCATTCTGGAAGCCCAAAATATTATGAGAATGAAGCGTATCAAGCGGTTGCCGGTCATGGATAAAGGTAAGCTCATCGGTCTTGTGACCAAACATATGATTTTGGAGGCTTCACCATCATCCGGAACAAGTTTGAGCATATGGGAGCTCAATTATCTTCTGACAAAATGTGCCCACCGCTATAATACTTGACTTCGACATCGAACTGTTCTATTATAGTTTTCATAATAAATTACCAACGAAAGGGCAAAGCTGTCGAAAGGCAGTGACGCAAAGCCACGGGTCAAAAGCTCCAAGGGCCATGATCGCCGGGCTACCGAAGGTACCGGAAAACGCCTTCATACTATTGGTACCGAGGCGTTTTTTTTAAGCTCATCGGCAAATGAGCCGGCCTCCCGTGGTGTGTAACCCAAATACAGGGAGGTGTCTCATGACAACCACCGGATTTTTACCAGCGATTGCCGCAAGTCCATTTCTTTCCACCTTCATTTGGATCATTTTAATCCTTGCCGCCATGTATCTGGCGCGTAAACCATTTCATCGTTGCATGGCATCTTTTAGCCTGATTATTCGAAATAGTATGCGGCTGTTTGCTGCTTCGGTTAAATCGGCTGAAAAGCGCCTGAACGATCGCAACCGGGATGTATTGCTCAGTGCCGGGCGGCAACATGCCGAACGTTGTGTGGAGAGGGAGTTTGAACGTATCAGTACCGCGGTGCAACGAAACCTTGAAGGCTATCCTCAACTTCAACGCGGATTAAACGAGAGCCTCGTCAAAATGGACGAAGATTACCGCAATAGCGTTGAAATCCCTCAGACGTTGCCGGACTGGATTAAGGTCATAAAAGCGATTGCGAGTATCCGGCCAGCGAGTGATCCCGTCGTCGGCAACATGTTGGAGGATATTCATCAGACGATATCCGAACAACACGTAAAAGCGCTCGAACAACACCGTGTGGAAGCCTCAAAACGTCATGCGATTCTCAACAGAATGCTTCCCCTATGGCGCGGCATGAAAAAGACCCTTGCCGGTTTGGAAAAATCGTTGTCTGATTTGAACTTCCGAGCCAAACGGATCGATCATTACATTGACAACTACGAACAGATTCGCGAACAGACCGACTCGGCCATGGGCACGCTTTCTTCTTCTTCGCTGACCCAGTTTTTTATATCCGGCGGGGTTCTTCTGGTCGCTCTCGGCGGCGCCATGATTAATTTTAATCTTATCGCTTTGCCGATGTCCGAAATGGTGGGCGGCGCCAGCTATATCGGCCCGTACAAGACGTCTAATATCGCCGGTCTGGTCATCATCTGCCTTGAAATCTGCACCGGCATTTTTTTGATGGAGTCGCTCCGTATCACACGCCTGTTTCCAATCGTCGGCAGCATGGACGATCGCATGCGTATGATGCTGTTCTGGATGGCCTTGACACTATTGACAATTTTAGCCGGCGTGGAATCGACGCTGGCTTTTATGCGCGATCGGATTGCAGCGGATATGGAAGCGTTGCGCCAGAGTCTGGCCGGCGCAACGCCCGGTTCAATAGCCGGCAGTATAATTCCAACAGCCGGACAGATGGTTATGGGTTTTATCTTACCGTTTATACTCACTTTTGTAGCCATACCCCTGGAATCCTTTGTGGCATCTGCACGAACCATTTTGGGTCTGATCACTGCCTGGATGCTGCGTTCTTTGGCCTTTATATTGCGGTTGATCGGCCATTTAGGCTATTACATCGGGCGGTTGACGATAAATCTGTACGATCTGGTTATTTTTCCGGCACTTTGGCTGGAAGGTGTTGTGTCTCACAGGCTGTTTCGGACTCAAACCAAAGACAGCGCACCGGATTCGGAAAAGACGGTCGGTTCGGGAAACATACCTGTTGTGGATCCACTGGTCGAAAACAAGGAGATGGCAAAATGAAATCTTTTAGATTTTGGCTCATCGGTTTATTAGTCTTTTTAACGGGCTGCGCGCAACAATCGAACCGGTCAAAAGGGGTCTACATGCTGCTGGATACATCCGGGACTTATGCTGTGGAGTTGAACAAAGCCCGTTCAATCATCAACTACCTCCTGGGCACGTTACAGCCCGGTGATACCATGGCAGTGGGCCGTATCGATACCGGCAGTTTCAGTGAAAAAGACATCGTCGCCAAGGTCACATTCGATGCCAGGCCATCGATGGCCAATAACCAGAAGCGTGTTTTTCAAAACAATGTCAAAAGGTTTGTAACGGGTGTTCGAAAAAGCAGCTATACGGATATTTCCGGCGGCATGCTTCAGGCCATTGAGTTTCTGAATGAAGCCGGATCAGGCAATAAATATATTCTGATATTTTCAGATCTTCAGGAAGAACTGGCAAAGGGGTATGTGCGGGATGTCCCGTTCAAACTGGCCGGATTCCATGTCATTGCACTTAACGTGACGAAACTGCGCGCCGACAATCAGGATCCGAAAAAATATCTGGCCCGCGTCGAAAAGTGGCGGGAAAAGACAGAAAAAGGCGGCGGCACATGGCGGGTTATAAATGACCTGGAGCGGCTTGATAGCCTTTTGTCAAAAGGATAAATTATTCGTGCGTGTTCACTGGAGACTTATACAGTGAACACGTACGAATTTAAACACATACTTGGACGATTATTTTTCGCATGTTTCCGCTCAAAGTCGGTAATCTTCCAATTGATATAGAACAAAAATCCTCGTATATGGACGGAAGCTAACTTACCGTTTCAGTCGAACCCGTCGCACTCCGCAAAAATTCCTCAATTTTTCAAATTCGAACAACAGCAACCGGTTGACAACACCGTTATCATACGGTATCTGGATTTTTACAATCGATTAACAATAAATTATAGAAACGGTTATTCATATTTGAATTTGCACAAACGTTTAACCAATAACAAAAGATAGTGAAATATTATGAGAAGAAGTGATAGGGAAATCACCGACAAGACATCCTTAGAAGAAATAATTTCAAGATCAAAAGTTTGCAAACTTGCCATGTGTGAGGGAGATATCCCTTACATCGTTCCGATGTGTTTTGGTTTTAAAGATAACACACTTTACTTTCACAGCGCCCCGAAAGGGAAAAAAATTGAAATTCTTAAAAAAAATCCTAATGTTTGCTTTGAATTTGAAATACTTACACAGATTATCCAGTCCGCCAAAGCATGCAAATGGGGAATGAAGTATCGGAGTGTTATTGGGTTCGGCACCGCCGGTTTCATCACTGACGATGATCTGAAACGGGCGGCTTTTGATGTTATTATGAACCAATATTCGGATGGAACATTTTCATATGAGGAAACATCAATAAAATCTGCTATCATCATAAAGGTTGAAATCCGTAGCATGACCGGAAAACAATCTGAAATTTAAACGGTTAAACTATGTGTTCGGGCCGCATATCGCCAAATAATAACATCGGAAATGGCTTGGAAAAATTTCCGTTAATACATACCGAGGAGGCGTCATGGATAAACCGGTGCTGATAAAAAACATCACTTTTTCGGAGCCCCATAATCTTGATGAGCTGGTGGCATATGAAGATGGACGCGTTGTGAGCCGAACATTCGCTCAAAATTCATCCGTTAGTTTAACCTTGTTCTCCTTTGACAAGGGAGAGGGGGTGAGCACGCATACCGCGCCCGGTGATGCAATGGTGCAAATATTAGACGGTGAGGCGGTCGTCAATATCGACGGAAAAGAAATGACGGTCGCAACAGGGCAGGTGGTGGTGATGCCGTCAGAAGTTCCCCATTCCGTTACTGCTGTAAAGCGGTTTAAGATGCTGCTGACCGTGGTAAAAAGGCCCAAAGGGATCCAATCTAAGTGAAGTCGATAGGGAACTGCTCGCTTTTACAGCTCAATCCTTTTCAAAAATTGGCCTGCAGCCAATTCAGCTTCACGACAACACCACTTGATCCGTTGCATATCCGTTCAATCCGGCTTTTTTCAACATTTTTCCCCTTTCCTTGAATATCCAATTGATTTTTGCTTGATGCAAGCATGTTTCATTCAACCAATTATTATACAGTTGCTTGACATTGTTGTTTGTATAATTACAATAATTTATACAGCCTGATAATATTGACATAGGCGTTGTTGCCGCTGGTAATCATGGCGTGCCATTTTGATTTAGATCATATCCGGAGGAGAGTCGTCTCATGAGGTTAAAAACAGATCCCGATACATTAAAAAGAAGGATCAGGGAGCTGGAACAAGCGCTCGATCAGTGCAGACAATCTCAAAGGTCGGCGGGTGATGCCGAAGAGACGGCACGAGCGTTGTTAAATGCGACTTCAGAGTCCGCGATTCTTATCAATACAAAAGGGGTCATCCTCGCCGTCAACGAAGCAGCGGTCTGCCGGTTGGGTAAGCTCAATGCCAAGATCATCCGAATGAATATTAATGATGTCCTGCCCACGGAAGTCGCGATAAAAATAAAACAGAAGACCGATGAAGTCATTCGTACCGGCGATCCCATTTGGTTTGAAAATGAAAGCGACGGACTATCGTATACCAATACGGCCTATCCGATATTTGGGAGAGATGGGAATGTCGAAAAGCTGGCGATTTACACAATGGACATTACCGATCAAAAACGGACCATAGCGGCGCTCAGGGAAAGCGAGGAAAGATTTCGGAGTATCAGTTCTTCAGCCCAGGATGCACTGATCATGATGAACAGCACGGGGAATATCTCCTATTGGAATGAGGCCGCCGAAAGAATTTTCGGCTATTCAAAAAAAGAAGTCATCGACAAGAACTTACACAAGCTATTGGTTCCGAAAAAATATCTCGAAGTTTTCATGAACGGATTCAAGAATTTCCAAAATACCGGGCAGGGAAGCGCCATAGGAAAAACGATTGAGATGTCGGCGCTCAGAAAGGATGGAACCGAATTTCCCATGGAGCTTTCCTTATCTTCTTTTCAGCTCCGGGACCGATGGTATGCTATAGGTGTCGTTCGCGATATTTCCGATCGAAAGCAGGCAGAAAAAGAACGACTCAAACAGGAAAAACTGCGCGGCGTACTCGAGATGGCCGGTGCTGCCTGTCACGAATTGAATCAACCCCTGCAGATCGTATCCGGGTATTATGAATTATTGATAAATGATATTCCGGATAGTCATCCCCTCATTGAAAACCTCAACATCATCAGAGAACAAATCGAAAAAATGGCCCAGATTACCAAAAAAATAATGAAGATCACGAAATACAGAACCAAGCCTTATGTTCAAGGCAGTATGATCATTGATATCGATAAATCTTCAGATACGCATGCATGAAGAAATTAGGGCTACCCCGGTATGCTTTTATTTTATAGAAATAATTATTTCCTCCTCTCTGTGAATTTTGTTTTTCGGCTTTGAAAGCGTCTCATTTTTTTGCAGGCAGACCCGTCTTAATTGATATCCTTCTTCCAGATGCGTGGTCAGGAATTTTTTAATATCTTGCTGAACAGTGTCATGATTATAAAGGGATAGTTTTTTACGGACGGTCACGGTCTCTTCGATCTCGCATTGATTGCCAGGCGGATGCGAAGTGTCTCCGGCTTTTTTTCCGGTAGATAAAAAGATGTTCGAGATTTCCTCCAGACCTCTTTCCAAGCCCTTGTTTTCCATTATGAATGCGTCCCCTGAACTTTCCTAAAACTCCTCTTCATCGTTTAAAAAGGAATCTCTGGAATTGGCGGCAATCGCTTCAATCATCTGTGAATAATTGGATTGAGAAGAATACGCGGGGAATTCTTCGATTTCCGAGGCAGTCGGTTCATCTTCGGAATATTCCTCCATCTCAGCGGCAGACAGATCATCCTCGTCCGATTCCTCTATTTCCGAGACAGCCGGTTCATCCTCGGAAAACGCCTCCATCTCAGTGGCAGACAGATCATCTTCGTCCGATTCCGCCATCTCGGAAACCGGCGATTCATCCTCGGGTAATTCCCGGGCGATATCAATATATGCCTCTGTTTTTTGTAAGATGTCTTGCGGCGCGTCCAAGGCATTGAAGTGCTCTTGCATGCGGGATGCATCCGAGCGAAGAATCTCATCCGCCAGATTTTCATAATCCTCATGGCCGATGGAGTGTTTATCATAATCTCCAACGGGCAATCCAAAATCGGCGGTTTCTCTGAGACGGATATTGTATCGAATCACCGTTTCGAAAACATTGCTTTGAAAATCCGCTTTCACCTTTTCTAAAACAATCCTGGAATAACGGGTTCTGCGGTCAAACATGGTGATAAGCGCTCGAGATCTGATGTCATGGCCGATTTTGTCTTTAAGCAGGATGATAATCTCTAACAGTTTTGACACGCCGCGAAGAGAAAAGAGGCTCATATCGATGGGAATAATTACCTCTTCGGAGGCGCGAAGGGCATTGAAGCTGAGATGTCCGATGCTTGGCGGGCAATCAATGACAATATAGTCATATTTTTCTTCAAGTGGTTGAATGGCCTGCAAGAGTCTGTCTTCCCTGCCTTCCAGCCCCGAAAGTTCCTGTTCGAATGCACTGAGGATGATGCTTGAAGGCGCAAGATCGAAGTTTTCCCTAATGGACCATAAAATATCCTCAATTCCCAAGGGCTCATTTTTATTTGGCGTGACAACGTCATAAATGCTTTTTTCGAGATCACCGGGCTTTACGTTCAGTCCCATGGTGGCGTGGGCCTGGGGGTCGAAATCGATAAGCAGTACCCTCTGTCCTTTTAAAGACAACGAAGATGAAAGATTAATGGCCGTTGTCGTTTTACCGCATCCTCCTTTTTGATTCGCGCTCGCAATAACTCTCATGAATTTCCTCCTTTTTTTCTGTTGATAAACAACTATCCTCCTTTACATTGGATAGAAGAATTTTTCAAGGAAAAATACGATATATAGTATTATTTTTTCAGTTCTTCCACCAGTTATTGTATGTTGTCCGGTATTGGAATCAAGATGGTCGAGATCTGTTTCGATTTGGCGATAAGGGGTTTTAGGCGCAAAATGGCATTTTGGGGCATTTTGGGGATACATGGGACAGCCCGGTATCGTTTGGTGAAACTTCGAGGATCGTTTTATCTTCAGATCCGAAGTGATCGCAAAGCGTTTCGAAAATCTCAGCACCATGTTTGATAAAATAGCAATTTTTAAAAACACCGGGATCAACCATACCTTCGGATGTCATATGGGTGAGCATGTCTTGAAGCGGTTTGTAAAATTCTCCCACAAAAATTTGGGGCTTGTAGTAACCGATACCGAGCTTCTT
Organism: uncultured delta proteobacterium; assembly: GCA_963778575.1. Lineage (GTDB taxonomy): Bacteria > Desulfobacterota > Desulfobacteria > Desulfobacterales > UBA11574 > UBA11574. The sequence continues at coordinate 37,883 of CAVZUV010000024.1, forward strand.
TTTAACAAACGTAATGGCGTTTTCAAGGTTTGTGCCGACGCCGCCTTTGAAATAAATATCGGCCTCGGTGGTTTCAGAAAGAATTTCCTGCCTTTCCAGCAAATCATTTCGGCCCAAGTGGGCTGCAAAATCGACGTGGGAATAAATGTCCACCCCGGGAATCTTCCAATATACGGCACCGCACAATAATCCAAGATCGGCTGCGGTTTTGGATACAAAGGACATGATGCTTCCGGCGCTGCCGCCGGTCAGAATACCGCAGATACCGCCGTGAAAATCCTTGAAAGATTTGATGCTGTCTATGATTTCTTTTTGGGTGTCGGTATCGACGCTCCCTGCAGTACCGTAAATTGCGGCCAGCTTCCTTGAACTGAAGGCTTCATGAAATGAAGGGATCACCGAAGACCTCATAAAGAATCGCTTGTATAAGACCAAGTCGCCTTGCAAAGGACTCTTCCAGTAAATCCTTACACCCATATCCTGGAGCGTATTCATAAAGACGAGGTGTTCCGACCTGAAAAAGTATTCTTCTTCAGGGGCTCTTCTGAAAGTCAGATCGCTGAGAAGTCCGAGATCTGCAGCTACGATAAGATACGATGCAAGGCGCCGGTTCGGGAAATCTTGCAGGATCAATGCGGTATTGGGTTTCAGCTCATGGAGCAATCGATCATACCGGTCATTCAGTTTGATAAATCCTTGTGCTTTGTTGTCATTCACTGCGAGGATGGTTTTTTCGTTGACGGCCTGATCCGTGTACAGTTTTTCCAATAGGTCGGTGTTCAAGTCAATATAGTATTTTCTATTTATGTTTATTTGAGAAGACGCCGGTTTATAAACTTCAAAGTGCGCGAGCTCTTTGATAAAGTCTTTTTCCCTGCCGACAAATTCCAGATAGATAATTCCGTTGGTGTGTCGGCTGCCCACCCTGGCATCCGCGTGTTCCGGATCTAAAATGTAGATTTCATTCTGCTGCGTAAAGAGGGTGGTATGGGAGATGACGCCGTTTCCGGCCGGCACGACGACCTTGTCCACCCTTTGCTCCGGCTGGACAAAATACAGGTCTTCACGAGGGATTATTTTTTGAACGGCGGCCTTAAGATATGAAGGTGTCAGAACTTTCGGGTTGGGAAGATGTACAAAGGGCATCACCGGCACCGCCAAAATGCCTTCTTCAAGGACCTTGGTTCCTTTTGGGACAATAATGATGCGATTTGAAATCAGGTTGATAAGTTCTTGGGCCGTATATTTGAGTTTGGAATTTCTCAAATAAATCTTGCTGACTTTAAGGCCGGGTATTATCAACTGGTCAATGGCAAGGCCCGCGGCATATTCGGGGATATAAAACCAGAATCTCGCTTCATAAGAAACCTTGTTTCCCTTGAGTTCAAAGGCGCCTTTTTTCTCCTGGTTAATCCCGAGCCTGGCTTTCGTGCTATGCAAATCCGTTGTCAGACAATCCTGATGACATAAAAAATACTCCATTTGTTCATTTTCAAGGTCTACGGAGACTTTGGCAATCACCTCGGTGTCATCAGCATGAATGATTTTTTCGATTTGACAGTCAGGGCTTTCATTAAGGGACATCATAAAACTCCGATTGATTATATATGATTGAGTTAAGTTTCATTATTTAATAAGATATTAACAATATCACAAAACGCCATTTCTATCAATCGACGATTTCTGACAAAATTTAAGACATCCGTCTGTTGGTTTGATTTTTCTGAAAAATTTGGTATGCTGTTTATATATTGCGAGCGTTTTCCATCATTAACGCCTCGGAAGGGCCGTAACGGATTCAACCCCCGGATCGAATTGAAAAAAACACAGACTATCATGGAAGGCGCCAGATACTGTGATTTTCGCTTTAAAAATGTGACATTTCGAGTATGATGAACACTCAATCCAAAACCATCTTAATTCTGATCCTGCTCGGGGTGGTTGATGTTTTAATTCCGATACCCGTCATCGGCCTGATTTTGATTTACGTTGTCATCCAAAGGCCTTCTTGGTTTCAGGATCTGGTCAAAGATATTTACCGTTTGGAATAAGGCCTTCGCAGACCGAATAAAAGGAGCAGCGGGTTGGAGTGGGACTCGGTGGGACGAAACAAGAGAAAAAACAGTTAAGCATTTTGTTTTGGTGCATTTCTCCGATCCTGTTTCTCGTTTTTCTGCGCCTTTACCTTTTCGCAACTATATAAGCAATTCAAGAAACACCTTATAGACAGCTGACTGGGTTCCAGCTGTCGCTCAAACAAAAATGTCCGATTTGACGGAAAATAGCAAAAGGTGAATTCAAAATGGCTGAAATATTAATTACCAGGAAAGTGTTCAGGGATGCCGTAGATATGTTGGAAAAAGAACGGCATACCATCGACATTAACGACACGGACAGAATCCTGTCGAGACACGAACTGATAGAACGCGCGCGTGGGAAGGCAGGGCTCGTCACCCTGCTCAACGACAAAATCGATGCTTCGGTGATGGACGAACTGCCGTCCATCAAGGTGATCTCGAATATTGCCGTAGGGTATGACAATATCGATATCGCCGGAGCAACCGAGCGAGGCATCATGGTGACCAATACGCCCGGTGTGATCACGGAAACAACGGCGGATTTGGCATTTGCCCTCCTGATCAGCACCGCCCGGAAAATCCCGGAAGCAGATCAATATACAAGGGCGGGGAAATTCAAAAACTGGCAGCTCATGCAGGTGCACTTGGGGATAGATATCTATAAGAAAACGCTGGGTATCGTCGGGATGGGCGCTATCGGACAGGCCATGGCCAGAAGAGCGAAAAAAGGCTTCGACATGCGGATCGTTTACCATAGTTCATCCAGAAAAGAAAACGCCGAGAAAGAATATGAAGCAGAATTTATAGCATTTGACGAACTCCTTTCCGTCAGTGATTTTATCAGCATTCACGTTCCCCTGACGGAGAAGACAAAACATATGTTTTCTACCCAAGAGTTCAAAAAGATGAAACATACCGCCATTCTTATCAATACCGCCAGAGGACCGGTAGTAGATGAAGCAGCCCTGGTTGAAGCCCTCGAGGAGGGCCGAATCAGAGGCGCGGCGTTGGATGTGTTCGAAGAAGAGCCCCGTGTCCATCCGGGACTTCTCAAATTCAAAGAGTACGTCGTCTTGACGCCTCATATCGGAAGCGCTTCCATTGAGACGAGACTCCGGATGGCAAAAATGGCGGCTTTGAATATGGCAGAAGCCCTGAAAGGAAACCGGCCGCCCAACCTGGTCAATGAAGCAGTGAACCAAAGGTAAGATGTTGCAAAGGAAAACAAATGGAATCTAAAACATTTCCCCGAAAAAAAATAATTATTCGCCTACTCTATACCATATTCTTTTTTATTGTATTTGAAATTCTGAAAATTATCATTCAGGTTTCTGTTTTATTCCAATATGTTTATCTGCTCATTTCAAAAACATATAATGATCCGGTCAGAAATTTTACAAACAAGGTTTCGATTTATGCCTATAAGGTTCTACGGTATGTCACCTTAAACGAAAATGAAAAGCCGTATCCGTTTCATGATTTTCCCGAGGAAAGGGAGTTGCCCGAGGGAGAAGTATTATTCGAATAAAGCCTTAAAAATTTTCGTGTCGGACAATTTCACCGTTTACCAGATAGATCACCTCTTCGGCAATGTTGGTGGCATGGTCGGCAATGCGTTCAAGGTGACGGGAGATTAAAAGCAGGTTGATCAAATGCTCTCCCTGTTCGGGATTTTTTTTGACGGCATTTTTCACCAGCCGGTGAACGTCACCGTTCATCTTATCAACCTCATCATCAAGGATGCATACATTGGCGGCGATATCCGTATCCAGGTTTACCAGGGCATCCAGGCTTCTTTTTAGCATGAACTGAGTCTTGTTCAGCATTTCAGAAAAGTCAAAATCAAAGTCAAATTGTTGTTTTTTCCCTGAAAGATAGTTTACTCCCCGCGCGATATTTACGGTTTCATCGGCGATTCTTTCCAAGTCGCTGTTGATCTTAATGACGGTGATGATAAAGCGAAGATCCACGGCAACAGGTTGATACAGCGCTAGAATTTTCAGACAATCTTCCTCAATATCGACCTCCATCTCGTCGATTTCATAGTCTCCGTTAATAATTTTTTTTGCGATGCCGGCGTCTCTCGTTTCAATTGCCTTAATGGACAGGCGAACCCGATCTTCCACGATGCCGCCTAAAGAGAGGATCCTCTTTTTTATTTTTTCCAACTCTTTATGAAAATGTTTGGCCATGATCTTAAGTATACCACATCTCGACAAGAATTGTCAGGAGATTATTTAAGAACTTGAAATAATACATTCCCATGGGTTAATATAATAAGAATTTTACCGAATCCGTAACAATGAGCAACAATAACCCATCTGAATGCAAAGGAGCCCTCTCATGAAAGACGCACTGAATCCTTTTAACATTGCCCAGCAGCAGCTTGACGATGCCGCCCGAAGGCTGGGTTTGGACCCTGCAATGCACGAATTGCTCCGCTGGCCCATGCAGGAGCTAAAAGTCATACTCCCGGTGAAAATGGACGACGGTTCAACGAAAATCTTTCATGCGTTCAGGGTTGCGTACAACACGGCTCGCGGTCCTGCCAAAGGGGGTATCCGATGGCATCCCGATGAAACCATCGACACGGTGCGTGCTCTGGCAGCCTGGATGACCTGGAAAACTTCTGTCGTGGACATTCCCCTGGGCGGCGGCAAGGGCGGAGTGATTTGCAATCCCAAAGCGCTTTCGGAAACAGAAAAAGAACGCCTTGCCCGGGCCTATATTCGTGCCATTGCCCGAACCATCGGTGTCACCAGGGACGTTCCGGCGCCTGACGTATACACCACCCCCCAGATTATGGCTTGGATGATGGACGAATACGAGACCATTATGGGCGAAAAGCATCCGGGGGTCATTACCGGAAAACCGCTTCCCATCGGTGGGTCTCAAGGACGCGGAGATGCCACGGCCAGAGGCGGTATCTATGTAACCCGGGAAGCCGCCAATGTCCACAGTATCGATTTGAAAGGTAAAACCATGGCGGTACAAGGATTTGGAAACGCCGGTCAGTATGCCGCACTCCTTGGAGAAGAGATCCTCGGGCTGAAGCTGGTGGCGGCTTCCGATTCCAAGGGAGGGGTTTACAACCCGAATGGAATTGTCGCAAGGGACCTTGTGGATTTTAAACAGAGCACCGGAGCACTAAAGGGATTTTCCAATGCGGATGAAATCACGAATAAAGAGTTGCTGGAACTTGAGGTGGCGGTATTGTTTCCTTCGGCCTTGGAAAACGTGATTACCAAGGAAAACGCGGATAACATCCGATGTAAAATTCTGTGTGAGTTGGCAAACGGCCCCACCACCCCTGATGCGGATGATATTCTGTATCATAAGGGTGTTATCGTACTTCCCGACTTTCTGGCCAATGCCGGCGGCGTGACCGTCTCCTACTTTGAGCAGGTGCAGAACACCTATAATTATTACTGGCACTTGGAAGAAGTCCACAGAAGACTCGATGAGAAGATGACCCGTGCTTTCAGAGGGGTTCACGACATGCAGTTAAGGGAAAAAATCAACATGCGCCAGGCTGCCTATCTGGTGTCGGTGGCCAGGGTGGCGGAGGCGTGTAAACTCAGAGGGTGGGTATAAGGAGGTTTGCCATTAAAGATCGAAAAGAACTGGACCTGATCAAAACCTACCGCATGTTTTCCAAGCTGATGCGTTACCCGGATCTCATCGATTCAATACGAGAACTTTTTCTATCCGCATTGGCTGAAAGGGATATTGCGACCAAGGAAAAGATTGAGCAAGAGGCTTTGGAAAAACTGTACGCTGATGGCAAGGCTCCAGACAAGGAGAGTCTTCATGAATATACGGGTGTTCTCATTGACCTCTATTTCGCCAGCTTTTTTAGTGAGTCGGAGATCGAAAACCATATCAATCTCGCCAGAAAACAGGAAAGCTTCAAACATCTGAATCGCATCGTGAATATGGAGAGAGCCACTTCAACCGAAATTAAGAAGGCACTGAAGGCGTTCTGCGATATCCCCATGGGGGACCTTTATATATCTCCCAATGAAGCAGAAGGTGTCCGGGTCGCTTTGATCAATTATTTCATTTCCAACCAACTCCCTTTTATCGGCGTCAGCAAACACTACATTACGATTCGGGATATCGATGAACTGGTGGACAATATGTACTGGAACCGGCGCCGGCCCGGTAAAATCGGCGGCAAGGCCGCCGGCATGTTTCTGGCCTATAAAATTCTCGTTCCCAAACTCACCGATGCGGATACTGAAATTGAAAAATACGTGAGGATACCCGAGTCATATTATTTTAGTTCCGGCATATTTTCCGATTTTCTTGATTACAACGATCTCGAACAGTTTCACAGCCAGAAATATAAAACCCGTGAAAAAATTGAAGCAGAGTATAAATACATTTCGGAACTTTTTAAGCGGTCGTCTTTTCCGCCGGACACGGTCGAAGATTTCCGAAAATTCTTGGAAAAAGTCGGTGAACACCCTCTGATCCTTAGATCTTCGAGCTTCTTGGAGGACAACTTCGGATATGCCTTTTCCGGAAAATATGACTCCTATTTTGTCGCCAACCAGGGGGATATCCAAACCCGTCTGAACGAATTCATCTGGGGGCTCAAGCAGGTTCATATGAGCACCTTCGGTCCCGGTCCCATTTTATATCGCCGGGGTCATAATCTGCTCGATTTTGATGAAAAAATGAGTATCCTGGTTCAAAAGGTTGTGGGGCGGCGGTTTGGTGACTTTTTCTTCCCCTTTGTCGCCGGTGTCGGGTTTTCTTACAGTTCTTATGCCTGGACATCCCGCATCAAAAAGGAAGACGGGCTTGTTCGAATGGTTTTCGGCCTTGGAACCCGAGCCGTGGACCGCACCGGCGGAGATTACACGCGAATGGTCCATTTAAGTCATCCACTGCTGCGTCCCGAGGCGGGGACCCCGCAGATTATGAAATATTCACAGAAGATCGTCGATGTACTCAATCTCAAAGCCGGTGAAGTGGTACAGATTCCCTTCATGAGACTTTTAACTGAGATATCTCATCCTGACCTACACTGGGCGGTGTCCGTTAATGAAGACGGCCATCTTTTTGCACCCATGTTCAAAGGACAACCCCTCAATCCTGCAAGAACTTGCCTGACCTTTGAAAACCTGCTTTCTAAGACCGTGTTTACTTCTCTGGTAAAAAAAGTTCTCCATCAACTCCAGGTCGCATACGGACGACCCGTGGATGTCGAATTTGCCTGGGATGGGGATCATCTTTATATTCTTCAATGTCGTTCTCTTGCGGTGAGCCGGGATATCAGCGATGTGGAGCTGCCGAAGGATCTTCCGGAGGAGCAGATCATCTTTACCAACTCCCAGGTGGTGTCGGGAGCCGTCATCCCGAATGTAGAATATATCGTTTATGTCTGTCCGAGGTCTTACGGCAAACTCTCAACGGTTGATGAAAAACTTGGCGTCGGTCAAGTTGTCAGCCGCCTCAATCGGCTGCTCCAGGATAAACGTTATGCGCTTTTCGGACCCGGTCGGTGGGGAAGTAATGACATCAATCTCGGTGTCCGTGTCGGTTACGAAGATATCAATCATACGTTGATTTTGGGCGAAGTTGCATTTTTAAAAGAAGGATATACGCCGGAAGTATCCTTTGGCACACATTTCTTCAACGATCTTGTAGAAGCTCAAATTACACCTATCGCCATTTTCCCGGACGATGTCGACACTGTCTTTAAAGAAAAGTTTTTAATGGAATCCCCCAATCAATTGCGGTCGATGGCGGCGGAGTTTGAATCGTACCAAAGCGTTGTTTATGTCGTTCATGTTCCATCCGTCACCGATGGGCGGCTGCTCCAGGTTTATCAGAACAACGAGGAACAAGAGGGGGTCGGGTTTATTGGAAAATAAGAATAAAGACATCTGCTACTTGATGGACCTCGAAGGAAACACCATAGCATATAGCAATCGCGCCGATCCCGACAGTTTTGTTGGTCATTACTCTTGTCTTTTTTTAGGAGGTATTTTTATGAAACGATTTTCGGTCTGTTTGATCAGTATGTTTTGTATGCTGGCCCTGTTGGTGACAGGCGCACCAGCGGCAGACACGGTGAAGGTAGGTGTTGTTTTGCCGCTCACCGGAGCCGAGGCCAAGTTCGGTGAGATCGAAAAAAAATCTTTTGACCTCGCTTTGAATGAGATCAATGCCTCCGGCGGCATCAACGGGAAAAAACTCGAATTGGTTATAGCGGATGATACCGGACGTCCCGAGATGGGTCGTTCCGTAGTGGAGAAATTGATCACCAAAGATAAGGTCGTCATGATCGGCGGCGGATTCAGCAATTCCGTAACCTATTCCGTGGCCGGTATTTGTCAACAGAACAAGATGCCGTTTCTGGTCAATACCGGATCCGCCGATAAAATTACCACGTCCGGGTGGGATTATATTTTCCGGCTGAATCCGCCGGTGAGTCATTATGCCGACGCCGTGAAAACCTTGCTGGCTGAAAAAATAAAACCCAACACCGTGGCCATTCTTCATGAAAATTCACTGTTCGGCACCACGGGCGCCAAATCCTTTTCGAAATTTTGCGAAAAAGCCGGTTATAAAGTCATATTAAGGGAAGGGTACGAGCACGGCGGCATTGATTTTAAGCCTATGTTGAGTGGGATCAAACAGCTCAATCCGGATATCATCTATATGGTTTCATATATTATGGATGGGTCTTTGCTCATGAAACAGGCCAAAGAACTGAAATTGACCCCGAAAATATTTATGGGCGGCACCGGCGGTTTTACGCTGCCGGAATTTGCGAAAAATGCCGGGGTTGCCTCCGAGGATGTTATTTCGGCAACGCTTTGGAACCAGATTTTACCCTTTCCCGGCGCCATGGATTATTATAATAAATTTGTAGCAAAATATAAAAAATTCACCGAATATCACGGTGCAGAGGCTTACGCTGCATGCTATGTTATCGCGGATGTTCTGAAAAGGGCCAAGTCGTTTGAGAACACGGATATCAAACAGGCCCTGTCCGAAACCGACATGATAACCGTTTTCGGGCCGGTGAAGTTTATCACATGGGGTAAAATGAAGAATCAGAACAAGGCCACCGCCTACGTGGTCCAGTGGATCAATGGAAAACTGGAAGTGGTTTGGCCGACGGAGTATGCAACCACGCAGCTGCAATATCCCGTGGATTGGCTGAAAACTTGGGGTTATTAAGCGGATTATTGTGTGGATATCCGGAATTATGTTTTCGCCCACTGGAGGGATCATCGGAGACCGGGGGAAAATCAAACAACATGTGTTTAAAATGGAGCCATTGAGCCCATCGGATGATAATAATAAATTATGGCGCTTCTTGAAGTAAAAAATCTTACCAAGGCGTTTGGCGGGCTACTGGCGGTCAATGATGTCTCCTTTAACGTGGAAGAAGGGGAAATCGTCGGCCTTATCGGTCCCAACGGCAGCGGAAAAACCACCACATTTAACTGTATCAATCAATTTTTTCCGGTGACATCCGGAGACATCCGGTTTAAGGAAAAAAGCATCGTCGGGTTGAAAACCCATCAAATTTGTCATCTGGGTATCGGCCGGACGTTTCAAGTCGTAAAGCCATTGGCCAGAATGACGGTTTTAGAGAATGTTACGGCATCTGCGTTTTGCCGTGTCAACAGCATCAATGAAGCAAAGGAAGACGCCTTAAGAGTTTTGGAATTTTGTAACCTTGCGGACCAGAAGACTAAACTGGCCAAGAGTCTTCCCATCGCCGGGAGAAAACGCCTTGAAATTGCCCGTGCGCTGGCGACAAAACCAAAACTTATACTACTGGATGAAACCGCGGCAGGCTTAAATCCCGGTGAACTTGACGAAGCCATCGATCTCATTAAAAAAATAAGAGGCAGCGGGGTCAGCATCCTGATCGTCGAACATATCATGAAGGTCATTATGACCATTTCGGATCGAATTCACGCCATCAATTTCGGCCAAACCATTGCGGAAGGTGCTCCTCTGGAAGTTGCGAACAACCCGGCAGTGATCGAGGCGTATTTAGGAGAACAGCGTGCTTAAGATAAACGGAATCAATGTTTTTTACGGAGATCTTCAGGTACTCTGGGATGTCGCCTTTGAGGTCAAAGAAAAGGAAATTCTGGTTTTGGTAGGGGCCAACGGAGCGGGTAAAACCACCACGCTAAAGACCATCTCATCACTGCTGAAACCGGCGTCCGGCACCATCGAGTTCGACGGAATTCGCCTGGACAAGTTGCCGCCGAATAAAATTATCGAGCAGGGGATTGTTCACGTTCCTGAAGGAAGGCGTCTTTTTCCGGAGATGAGCGTGGAAGAGAATCTGATCATGGGGTCCCTTTACGGGGAAGCAAAGTCAAAACGCAACGACACCATGGCGTATGTGTATTCCCTGTTTCCAAGACTTTTAGAAAGAAGAAAGCAGACGGCCGGCACCCTATCCGGGGGTGAACAGCAGATGCTGGCCGTGGGGCGGGGGCTCATGTCTCGGCCCAAGTTGATGATGTTCGATGAACCATCCCTGGGACTGGCGCCCATCCTGGTGCAGGATATTTTTAATTTAATCAAAAAGATCAATAAAGAAGGCGTAACCATCCTCTTGGTGGAACAGAACGTTACCCAGACGCTTGCCATGTGTGATCGGGCCTATGTTCTGGAGAACGGCCGGAATGTTCTTGAAGGCACCGGACAGGAGTTGATGGACAACGATCATGTAAGAGAGGTGTATCTGGGAATTTGAGAATTCGTATGAATGCCCATCTATGGCAGTCAATTTTCAAGGACCTGATTTTTTAAGCCTATCGATATTTCAGCATTTCAACATTTCAACACGCCGGCCATTTTTGAATGCTTCAAAACCGTCCAATGAACTCGCCGTGACATTGCAATTCCGGTTTTAGATTCATCGGAACATCTTATTGACATTCGTTGAACAGCTTGAAAAGCTGAAGATGAGAATTATTGTTTAACAATGCACTCCTAATGGCTCCGTTAAAAGTCAAAAAATGAGCTTTTTATGGGAGTGTTTCATTGCAATCAAACCTCAATTGAGTAAAAATACTTAATTGAAGTTATTGGTTATTCGTTATTCGAAAAGAAACACGATATTTTTATATTTAGATTTGTGGTGAGATAGATTTTCTGATTTTGAAACCAAAGAGATCAATAACCATTAACCGATAACGGATAACGTCTCATCGAGTTTTGACCCGATGAGGATCAAATGATAAGGATCATAATATGGATAACATATCAACAGAATCAGACGCCCTGGCTTTTCGACGCCGTCACAGAGGACTGATCGGCGTTAAGAGTAAAATGCCGATTAAAGACCTGTCTGTGTTGAGCCGCATCTATACGCCCGGCGTCGGCGCGCCATGCAGGGCGATATATAAAAACCCGTTGCTCTCTTTCGACTATACCTGCCGGGGGAACTCTATTGCGCTGATTTCCGACGGGAGCCAAGTTTATGGTTTAGGCAATATCGGCGCACTGGCCGCGCTTCCCAAGCTGGAGGCCAAATCGGTGATTTATAAAACGTTTGCCAATATCGATGCGGTTCCCATTGCACTTACAACCCAAGACGCCGATGAGATCGTGGAGATTGTCCGTATCCTTGCGCCGTCATTCGGCGGATTTTGTCTGGAAAGTATTGCGGCGCCGAAATGTTTTACCATTGAGCAGCGGCTTCGAAGGGCCATGAATCTGACGCTCCTTCACCACGAGTATCATGGCGCGGCCATTATCGTCCTGGCTGCCCTGTATAACGCCATGAAGGTCGTGGATAAAGATCTGTCCCGTGCTCGAATCATCATTAACGGTGCGGGTGCTTCAGGTGTCGGTGTTGCCAAAGCGCTGCTGGCCGCTGGTGCAGAGAATATTACCATATGCGACCGGCACGGCGCCATCCATGTCTTTCGGATGGAAGGGATGAATTGGGCCAAAGCTGAAATCGCCAAGCATGGTCAAACCTCAGGATATTAAAGGGAGCCTTGCCGACGTATTAAAAGGGGCGGATGTTTTTATCGGTTTATCAACCAAGGGGGTGGTTGATCGTCATATGGTGGCTGGCATGGCCGAAAATGCCGTCGTTTTTGCCTTGGCCCTTCCTGAACCGGAGATCGGCGAAGCCGAAGCTTTAGCCGGCGGCGCAAAAGTCGTGGCCACCAGTCTGGCGGAAAGCGAAAACCAGATCCATTCGTCACTGGTAACACCCGGGTTTTTCAGGGGATGCCTCGATGTCAGGGCAAAACGCGTGAATCGGGAGATGTTTATATCAGCATCAAAGGCTTTAGCGGGGATGATTCCCGAAAATAAACTTTCACCGACAAATATCATCCCCCGTCAGATGGACTGGAGAATTTCCGCGGTAGTGGCCGGTGCCGTGGCCAAAACCGCACAGGAGACCGGTGTGGCGCGATTGACGTCAAAAGAAATATCCCCTGAAAGCATACAGGAACGCGCAGAATGTTATATTTACGAAGGTGAGCTGTCGTGGCTGCCATCCGAAGGGCAGGATTATGGGAAACAGTGTATCGATGAGGAGTCTTTGGACCTTCATCATCGATACCAGGGATGCCTGGAAGTGTATGCCAAAGTCCCTATCAAGGATGATGTTATTTATCGACGCTTGTACGGGCCGGAGGCAGTGGCCCAGGTGTGTCAAGAGATCTTTAAAAATTCGATAAAAGCTTATGATTTCACCTGTAAAAACAACCTGGTGGCCATCGTTTCCGACGGAAGTGCCGTTCTGGGATTGGGAAACATCGGCCCCCGAGCGGCCATGCCGGTGATGGAAGGTAAAGCCATTTTATTCAAAACCTTCGGAGGCGTTGAAGCCTTTCCCATTTGTATCGGGACGCAATACACGGACCATATTGTCCGGCTGGTCGAAAACATCTCACCGGCGTTTGCCGGAATTAATCTTGAAGATATTTCTTCGCCGCGTTGTTTTGAGATCGAAAAAAAACTTCGTGAGCGACTCGATATCCCGGTATTTCACGATGATCAACACGGCACGGCGGTGATTACTTTGGCGGCGCTCATCAATGCGTTGAAAATCGTGGGCCGCAAATTAGAAGATGTCAAGATCGTTTTTAACGGGGCGGGTGCGGCGGCCATAGCGGTGACCAGACTTTTGATTCAGGCCGGTGCAAAAAACATCACGGTTTGTGATACCAAAGGCGCCATATACAAAGGCCGGCAAAAGGGAATGAATTTCATCAAAAACGAACTGGCGAACATCTCCAATCCCGAAAGACAGAAAGGGGGTCTTGACGATGTGCTAAAGGGTGCCGACGTCTTCATCGGGCTCTCCGGGCCGGATGTGTTGAACCGGGAAATGGTAAAGTCCATGGCCAAAAATCCCATTGTTTTTGCCCTTGCCAATCCGGACCCTGAAATTCATCCCAAAGAAGCCAAAGAGGCAGGGGCCGTGGTGATCGCCACCGGAAGATCCGATTTTCACAACCAGGTGAACAACTGCCTGGCGTTTCCGGGCATTTTCCGGGGTGCGCTGGATGTTCGGGCAAAATGGATCAACGATGCCATGAACCTTGCGGCTGCCGAGGCCATTGCCGGTCTGGTCGGCGATGAATTGAAACCGGAATACATACTTCCCGTGGCCATGGATTTCAGAGTGCCGCCCGCAGTGGCTGAAGCCGTGGGACGAGCGGCCATGGAAACCGGAGCCGCCCGGCTTCATATCGAGCCGGAAAGAATTGCCCGGCATACCCGGGAATTTATCTATGACAAACGGTTGTCTTTAATTTAACCTCCAGCCAATTCCATACCGGTTCCTCAGGAGATTGCAGAAAGGGCCATGGATGCGGCGGCCTGTATCGGGTGAGGCGCGTGTGTGGCGGCCTGTCCCAATGCGCCGGCCATGCTCTTTGTAGCGGCGAAGATACCCCAGCCCTTTTGCCCCATGGACGGCCGGAAGCGGCCTGCGGGGCAATGGCCATGGTACGGAAGATGGATGCGCTGTGCTTCGGCAACTGCTCAAACGAACGAGAATGCGAAGCCGAATGCCCCAAGGAAATCTCCATCGCCAATATCGCCCGCATGAATCGGGAATTTTTCAGGGCAGGATTTTTTTCAACTACACTATAAGATGAAAACTGTGATAAGAAGGATAAAGAAGAGAACACATAAAG
>CAVZUV010000025.1:0-16415 GCA_963778575.1 uncultured delta proteobacterium
TCAACGATAGTCAAATTTTAAAGATAAGAAAACGATGATTTCCGAAAAAGAAAAAAAACAAATCTCGAACTGGAGCCGGACGCTCAAAGAGGATATATTTATCCATCTGGCTTTAACCGGCGACGAACGGAGCCGAATATTTCAAGATTTTTGTGAAACCTTGGCGCGTATTGTCCCTAAAATAAAATTAAAAAAAGAAAAAGACAAAGACGAAACGTTTCCGGTTATTCGGATCGGCAATGTCGGATACCGGGCGATTCCCTCGGATCAGGAGCTCGAACCCTTTCTGATGGCATTGGCCGGCGATGACAGCGGCATCCAAAATATCTCCTCGTCGGTTCAAGACAAACTTTTTCAGGTGAATATTCCTGCGCACCTGAAGATCTATATTATGCCCCATTGTCCGTTTTGCCCGGCCTTGGTAAAGCAATTGCTCTTGCTCGCCGCGGCAAGTAAATTCCTAAGACTGACCGTCATTGACGGTGCATTGTTTCCGGAAACGGCGGCATCCGACAAGATCCGTACCGCACCGACGGTATTGCTGGATGATCAATTCCACTGGTCCGGATCGATTCAAATCCAAGATATCGTCGATATGGTATTGAGTCGTGATCCGTCGAAACTCAGTGTATCATCGTTGGAAGCCATGTTTAAGGACGGTGGTGCGGTAAAGGCCGCTGAAATGATGCTCGACAACGGAAAGATTTTTCCGGCATTTTTGGAACTCTTGGTTCATCAAAAATGGCCGGTTCGCCTGGCGGCCATGGTAACATTTGAAACCATTGCCGAAAAAAATCAATCCCTGATCCGGCATGCCGTACCATTTTTATGGAATGCCTTTTCCGGGACAGAAGATACGGTCAAGGGGGACATCCTTTATCTTTTCGGAATTTCCGGAGATACAAAACTAATCCCAAAACTTGAAACGGTTTTAAACGGTCCCTATGCCGCTGAGGTGAAAGAAGCCGCCGAAGAGGCATTGGGAGCCCTTAACGAAAAATTCTAGTTTTCGTTCGGGCACAAAATAGGAAAAAAATGGTCAGAAAGCCAAATCAATTGCTCATTGAATTTTTGGACAAAAATATTCCGCTTCCTTTATGATTCATATCGTATGATCCGCGAAATATATCTGGAATAATCTTTGAGTTCGGGTTTATACTCATCATTTAAAAGAGACGATGAAATCATAAAATCTGCGGTAGAGCGGTTACACGCCGTCGGGATGTTGTATAAAACAGATATTCTCAAAAGCGCTTTTACGTCAACATCGTGGGGCAGCGGTTCCATGGGGTCCCATAAAAATATCAATAGATCGATATTTCCCTCGGTTATCATTGCGCCCAACTGTTGATCTCCTCCCAAGGGGCCTGATTTCAGTTTCGTTATTTCAAAATGTTTTGCATCTTCACTATTCAGTCTTTTCTTAATGGCTTCTTCAACAAACTTACCAGTGGTTCCTGTAGATATCAATTTGTGATGTATGAGTATTTCATAGTTCCATTCAGCCCATTCGATGATATCTTTTTTCCGATTATCGTGGGCGACCAAAGCGATTCGCTTTATTTTTTCCATAATATTATGTCCTTTCAAATTCTGGCTCGAAATTGGTGTTTTTGAAAGCCGTATATTTCTGATTTGCCTAATAAACATTAAATGCCGCTTTTTTACGGCAAGCGTGACGGCTGGATTACCACCACCTCATATTACCATTTTGTTGGCAATCGATTAGGATATTATTCTTTTTTTAATTTATGCAAGATCAGCGTCTTTCTCTGTTTTGTAATAACCGAATCACCTTAAGAAGCTGTTTCAATTTTTTCACGTTTCGACAAGACCCGAGATCGTCTTGCTTTGCAATTTTTTTGATCAGGCCCTTAAGCCTTTCCTCTCCGTTGTTCAGTTTCAAGGCTTCTTCCCTGACCCGTTCCTGAAGCGCTTTTATCTGGCCGGCACCGGGGCCCGGGTCCCTGGGATCCAACATTTTCTTTTTAAATCCTAAAGACTCGAAATATGCCACAAGTTCCTCAAGCTCCGGGATAGACATGTCCGCCGAAGAAACGACACCCCAATAGGCAATCACATCCCGATATTCGGCGTCTGAAAGGGGTATCTCTTGTTTTGCAATATGCACCAGAGCCAGAAGCTTATGCCGTCGCTCCTGAAGCTTGTCCGCCGTTTTTGCGGCGGATTTATCCATGTGAACGGTGGTCATGGCAGTTTTTCCTTTCCCGAACACCGGAATTGAAATAATGGAAACTTATTAAAAGCGATACCCTCAATATATTAATACACCATCTGAAAAATGAAACCCCAAAGGACTTTGAAACAATAAATAGTTGCCATAAATGATTAAGCTTTGTAGCATAAAAAACAAGAAGTTTAGAAGATAAAATGGACAGAGCGCTTTTCATCCTTGAACCGCAAACTCTGGCCATTAAACCGGGGTTTCAAAAATCATCATTGTCAAGCGGAGCATTGAATCATGGCAAAATCCGATTATAAATTTTTCTTCCCCCTTCGTGTTCGATATGCTGAGACAGATGCACAGGGCATCGTGTTTTACGGCCATTACCTGACATACTTTGATACGGCGATTACCGAATACCTTCGCGATCTTCCTTTTGATTATATTGCACATGTCAAACGCACCGGAACGGATTTTCATGTGGTCAAAGCCGTGATAGAATTTTTTGCCCCCAGTCATTTTGACGACGAAATTGAAATTTACATTCGCACTGGAAAAATCGGCAGGTCCAGCCTGACGTTTTTAATTGAAATATTTCCGAAAAACGAGGAAACTCCCCTGGTCAGGGGCGAGGTCGTGTGGGTAAATACCGATCAAAAGGCGAAAAAACCAGCTTCGCTTCCCGAAGAACTGGTGGTCAAAGTTAAAGCGCGCGAAGGTGACCGGGTTGATCCGAGACAAAATTAAGAATATGAAACGAATGCAAATTTGTGTAATTGTAATCCTGTTTATCATTTGTTTTGTTGTACCAGGTGTCGCATTATCCAAAAAAGCTGCAGATGTCCGCCGCTTTTTTTACGAAGGTGATGGAAGGCTCAACCTTGTCTGCTCCAAAAACGGGATATCGTTCAACGGACAATTTCGGAAGGGCAAGGGCATCTATAATGAAAAGGCCCTCAACAAAATTAATCGCCTGTTCGGGGCGGACAATGACAACCCGGCTTCTGCAGTATCCCTGCGCTTGATCGAGTTTCTCGACTATTTGGAAGACACCTTTCACCCAGGGGCGCAGATTACCATCGTCTCCGGATACAGAAGCCCCCAGTACAATACCGATCTTCGCAACAAGGGGAGACTTGCTGCAAAGGCAAGTCTCCATCAATATGGAATGGCGGCGGACATAAAGATTCAAGGCACTTCATCCAGGCATGTCTGGAATATCATCAAAAAACTCGGGTTCGGCGGAACAGGTTACTACCACGGAAATCTCGTACATGTTGATGTCGGTCCCGCGCGGTTCTGGGATGAAAAAACATCCGGTGTGGGAACGGATATTTCGATACACAACAAACTGATCGGAATCGTGACAGATTATGATGTGTATCTTCCGGGCGATAAGATCGGGCTCAGATTCATCCGGATGACGTCGTTTCCTGTCGGTGTCAGCCCCGAATTTGTTCTGGAAAAAGTTGAAAAAAACGGTCAACTAAAAGAGATTACGCGGTTTAAACCGGTCTTTGCCATTGCTGAGGGCAGCGGATGCCCGCAATTCTCCGATATCGGCGAGATGATGGGAATCGATTGGAAACTGCCAAATGATATCTCTTCCGGTCGATATAAGATCCGCGCCTCATTTTGCCAAAAGGAATGGAAAGATATGCCGGCACGGGTGTTTACGCCTGAATTCGCCGTTTCCCGTACTGCTTCGGCAAAATGATACCCGCATCTTTTCATTCATTTTTTAGGACAATACAATGAAATTCAAATTGAATTCCTCCACCACTTATAGTCATTCAGAGCATCTGCCTTGTTTTTGCCTATATTCCCTTTCATTCGGGATCTTCGATTGAGAAACAGTAACCGGCATCCAGAAACTTCTTGACCATTCAGGGGAATTTGTGGGTATAATTTTTTGAATTAACTTGGATATTTTCTTCCCTGGTTTATATACATTCTCGGGGTTATTTATCTGATGTTATTATCAAACACGGATCGAGGTTTGGTGCTGTTCGTGCAAAAGAACCGGTAGCTGTCTTTTACCCATTGAAACGCTCAGATTTGGCGAAAATAAGGAGATACACCATGTCACAGTCCGGACTTTATGATCTGGCCATCGTCGGCGGAGGACCCGGCGGCCTATCGGCCGCCATCTATGGCATGCGGGCGGCCTTAAAGACCGTCCTCATTGAAAAAGAGATTCCCGGCGGCCAGATCAACAAATCCGACTCGGTGGAAAACTATCCCGGCTTCGAGAATATCAGCGGCAGCGAACTCGCCATGAAGCTTGCCCAACATGCCCGAGTTTACGGCATCGAGGAACTCAATGACGAAGTTACGGTGGTCGAGCCGGGTCTCGAATTCCATACGGTACGCACCACCGGCGGGCGGGAGATCCAAACTCACGCCGTGATACTGGCCCCGGGCGGTCATCCACGCAAGTTGTCCGTACCCGGAGAAGAGGAATACTATGGAAAGGGAGTCTCCTATTGCGCCGTGTGTGACGGCTTTTTTTTCAGAGGTAAAAATGTGGTGGTCGTGGGGGGCGGCGATACCGCTTGCGAAGAAGGGCTTTATTTGGCCAAACTGGCTGCCAAGGTCTACCTGGTCCATCGCCGAGATACGCTGCGCGGCAGCATGATCCTGCAAAAGCGAATCGAGGCGGAATGTAAGATGGAGGTTCTGTGGAATACCGTCGTTACTGAAATCAATGCAAACACCAAAGGGGTGAACGCCGTCACGCTGCAGGATACCCAAACCGGCGATAAGCGAGACCTTCCCATCGACGGCGTCTTTATATTCATCGGCTTTGAACCCAACAATCAATTGGTGCCGGCCGGTATCCGAATGTCACCGGACGGTCTCGTGGCCACCAACGACCAGTGCGCCACCAACATCGACGGTATCTACGTGGTAGGCGATCTGCGCGAAAGATATGCCCGCCAGATCGTACTGGCGGCAGCCGACGGTTGCATGGCAGCCCTGTCTGCAGCCCACTATGTGGAGACACGCAAGGCCAAGATGGAAGACCTTACCTGCGTTTTACCGGAGTAATTCAATGCGTCACGGATTGTATCACGATTTTATTGTCATCTGTAACCGGGCCTGCCGGCAGTCCTCTTGATTCTTGCCAAACAAACCGGGTGCTTTTCACCCGGATGCAAATTCAACGTTGAAAGCACTGACGTGCTTTGACTTCTGCCCGGTCTAAGATATGTTCAGTTTTCTTACGAGGACACAGAAAAGGCGCTGGCAGATATGGGGTTCAGCGTCGACGTTGCCGGGCTGTTTATCGAAATGAGCAAGGCATTTAACGAGGGACTGATCGATACGCCCCGCACACGGGAAAATACGACCAAGCCCCTCTTTGACGACTTTGCCGTGATGTTTGCGGAGATCTTTTTTGCGATATTATCTCCTTTTATTTATAGTTATCACAATAACCGCGCCTCGATAGTAGGCTTATAAACAGAACGCACTGGTTAAGACTTGTCGCTGTCTATTGAATATTTGTGAATAATGGATAATTTTGCTATTCATGGCAGGAGGCGGCGGATCCTTAGAAAAATCAGTGAACGGTCTGATTTATGAAAACTGAACCCATAAACCAAGAAAAAGAATCATCCCTGAAATCGATTGTCCGGTCTTTGCACCATCGTAACTTTCGTCTGTTTTTCGGCGGCCAGAGCATTTCCCTTATCGGCACCTGGATGCAGCGGATTGCCCTGGGATGGCTGGTTTACCGGATGACCAACTCCGCCTTTCTGCTGGGGCTTGTCGGGTTCGCTGGCCAGATTCCCACATTTTTTTTTGCACCCTTTGCCGGTGTACTGGCCGACCGCCGCAACCGGCACCGCATACTGATTCTAACCCAATCCCTGGCCATGGTTCAGGCCTTTGCTTTATCATTTCTTGTTTTGTCTCATCAGATTAGAATCTGGCACATTATCGTCCTGGCCATATTTTTGGCAATCGTTAATGCGTTTGATATGCCCACCCGCCAAGCTTTTTTGGTGGAAATGGTTGAAGACAAAAAGAATCTGGGCAATGCGATTGCGCTCAATTCGTCCATGGTCAATTGTGCTCGCCTGTTGGGACCGACCATGGCCGGATTACTGATTGCCGCCTTTGGCGAAGGAACCTGTTTTCTGATCAATGCCATCACCTATATGGCGGTCATCGTTTCACTGCTTCTGATGAAGATCGAACGAAAAAAGATCAAGCCGCGTACTGCAAAAGTCTGGCAGGAACTGAAAGAAGGGTTTCGGTATGCCGCCGGTTTTGCGCCCATTCGGGATATCCTGCTGATATTCGCCCTGGTCAATCTGGTGGGAATGCCCTATATGGTGTTGATGCCTGTTTTTGCTAAAGATGTGCTGCACGGCGGCCCCAGCGCATTGGGATTTTTGATGGGTTGCTCCGGCCTCGGCGTCCTGGGAGGCGCCGTATTTCTGGCCTCCAGAAAAACGGTGCTCGGCCTCGGCAAAATGATACCCATCGCCGCGACGATTTTTGGTTCGGCGCTGATCGTATTCTCATTTTCAAAGTTATTGTTGTTCTCTTTGCCGCTTATGCTGTTCACCGGCATTGGCCAGATGATTCTGATGGCGACGAGCAACACCCTTTTGCAGACGCTGGTGGATGACGATAAACGCGGCAGGGTCATGAGTTTCTATATCATGGCCTTTTATGGGGGCCACACCCGTAGGCAGTCTGATCGCCGGTTTTCTGGCCAGCAAAATCGGCGCACCGTGGACCGTTTTTATCGGCGGGATGATCTGTATTTGCGGCGCTTTCTTTTTCACCAAGAGGCTGCCGATATTAAGGGAATTGGTCCGTCCCATTTACGTCAAAATGGGGATCATCCCTGAGATTGCCATGGGGATCCAAAGCGCAAGCGAGTTGTCGATTCAAAGAAAATAATTGAGATGAAGCGAATTTTAAAATCGGATCCTTTGGATCGTTTGGTCGGCGTCGCTCTGATTGTTGTATCTGCTTCGAGTTTTGGTGCAATGGCCATTTTTGCCCGCCTGGCCTATGAAGCAGGAACAGATCCGGTTACGGTTCTATTTCTTCGCTTTACCATTGCCGCTGTCTTTATGGTCGCCATTATGGCCGTTAAGGGCATCGCTTTTCCCCGGGGGCGCACGCTGATGAGCCTTTCGCTCATGGGCGCCCTCGGTTATGTGGGGTTTTCCCTTGCGTTTTTTACGGCGCTTACAATGGCCCCTGCGGGGCTGGTGGCCATTCTTCTTTATCTTTACCCTGCGTTCGTCACGATATTGGCAACTATTTTTTTGAAAAAACCGGTCACGATATTTACAATTGTCGCACTTTCCATGACCTTTGCGGGAACCATACTGATTATCGGACTGGACAGCGGCAACAGCCAGGTTCTTGGTATTGTGCTGGGTATAACCGCAGCGGTTCTCTATTCAATTTACATCATCGTCGGCAGCAAGGTCATTTTAAATGCCGGTGCATTTCCCGCATCTACGGTGGTCATCATTTCAGCAGGGGTTATTTTTAGCGGCGTCGTTGCCGTAAAAGGCGCGCATTTTCCAGCGACGTTGACCGGATGGATTTCAGTATTTGCCATTGCCCTGGTTTCAACAGCGCTTGCCATTGTGACATTTTTTGCGGGTTTAAAAAAAATCGATCCTGCAAATGCATCCATGATCTCCACATTGGAGCCTGTGGTCACTGTTTTGCTGGCTGTGATGGTCCTCGGGGAGACCGTGTCGATACCCAAAATCTTGGGTGGTATCATGATACTTGTGGCTGTGGTTCTTTTGGCAAAAAAAGAGGCTTTTGCGCAGGTTTCAGGGGCTTAATGGGCAATCTATGCTCATGGGGATGTTCAGTCACAGGATACCCGCCTACCTTTCACGGCCTATCCATAAAGGTGCTGTAAAAAATAATTCATCTGTTTGTGCCACCAGGGCCAGTCGTGATTTACGTCAAATCCCCAGAAATCGATCCATGCGGGAATCGATTTTTCTCTAAAAAGAAATTCGAGAGCGCGCGTGTCGGCAACGGCTTTATCTTCCCAGGGGCCTTGCCCCGCGCAGACAATGATTTTACTGTGCCGGTAGCGATCCAGATACCAGAGGTCATTGATTTCCGAAAGATAATTCAAGGGAGAATTGAAGTATACCGCGGGCATGTCGGCGGCCGAGAGCCCGAACTCGCTCCGATCCAGACGATAGAGGCCGCTTAAGGCGACGGTGCCTTCAAAAACATCCGGATGCTTGAGGAAAAAATTCACGGAATGATAGGCCCCCATGCTGCAGCCGTTGGCCATCACCCGTTCGTTCGGCGATCGGCAGTGATCGCGGATGAACGGGATGACCTCTTCGACCACATAATGGTCATAGGCTTCGTGCCTCATATTTCGATATGCCGGAGGTACGGCAAAATTGTACCAGGATTCTGCGTCGATGCTGTCTATGCAAAACATCTTGACCTTGCCGTTGTTGATGACCCCGTCGATGGCGTTGATCATTCCCATGCCTTCATAATCAAAATAGCGGCCTTGGGAGGACGGAAAAACGATAAACGGTTTTCCCCAGTGTCCGTAAACTTTTAGCGCCATATTCCGATTCAAGTTCGGGCTGAACCAGTTGTGTTCTTCAATGTGCATATTTTAGGTATCCGTTGCATGAATGTAATTAACGATCTCAAAAATATCGTCCAAATCGGCTGACCTGAAAATATAGCCGATATCGCCCAAGGCACTGCTAAACACGCCGGGCACGCTTGCGACCTGGACCATAAAATCACCGTAACGAGCCATGATGTCCTCATGGCCGTAGAGATAGTGATAGCTGTTTTTTCGGCTTGCATAGCAGCAGTGATACTTGCGTGTAAAAGGAATTTCCGAACGCCGGTGCACCAGCAGTTCGGCCCATATCCGGTAAATATCGATGTCACAGGCATAGTTGAACATATCGGTAGTAAAGCCGCCCGGCGGCCGCATATTGACTTCCAGTCCAGTATAGGTGTCGGAGGCGGTTTGGAAGAACTCGATGTGAAAAAAACGATCGTTTACCTTGAACGCCTCTACGCACCGGCGCCCAATCGCTTCCAAAGCCGGGGGAATCTCCCGGAGAGAGTAGTAATAGATGTGGCGCTTTTCATTGACCGTTTCCATGATTCCCTGGCTGAAGGTATGCGCGGTGTAGAACACGAGGCGGCCGCTATCGTCCGCCAGTCCGTCAAAAGAATAAATGGTGCCGGAAATGAATTCTTCCACCATGTATTCCACAGCCGGTTTGCCGATAAAAAAATTTGCCAGGTCTTCATCGTTTTCCAGGCGATAGGTATCCAGGGCGCCCACTCCCGCATCGGGTTTGGCCACCACCGGATAGCCCGTCTCTTTGATTAATTCTCGAGCATCCTCCATGGTCTGCACCACCCTCCCCCGGGGCACCGGCACACCGGCCTCCTTGAATTTGTTCTTCATCCGGGATTTGCGGCGAATGTCGTCGATGTCGCGGCATCGAACACCGAAGATATTGAAATCGTCCCGTATCCGGGCTTCGGTACTCAACCAGTATTCGTTCAGCGATTCAAACCGATCGATCTTGCCGTACTTGTGGGTAAAAAATCCACAGGCGCGCAGGATCGCATCGTAGTTGTGCATATCATCTATTCGGTAGTACTCTGTGAGAGAGTCGCGCACCTCGAAGTCCAAATGATCGTACTGCGCATCTCCGATTCCCAATACATTGGCACCGGCCTGTTTCAGACGCCGGCAGAACCGGTGATAATGGTGCGGGAAGTGAGGCGAGAGATATACGATATTCATGATTTTTATCTTTGTTGACAATAACTCATTTTTTCCTCAGGGCTTTCGCAGAATAAAATCCGCCATCGAGGCGTGTTCTTCATATCATTATGGATTCTATCTATTGAGACGATCGGTCTTCGAATCTACAATTTCCTTTGAGTTCTTCGGGTGTAATCGTGTAAAGTGCATCCAACATTGCAATCATGAAACTTCCCGGCGCAAGTGCATTTTTTCCTGCAACTTCCCCGGCCAGTCCGAAAAAGGCCAGTGCCGTGGCTGTTGCGCTGACCGGATCCACGTCGACCGATAAAAAGGCGCCAATGGTCGCCGTAGCCGCACAACCGGTTCCGGTGACATATCCCATGAGCGGATGACCGTTTGAGACCCGTATCATTTGTTCCCCGTCTGTAATCAAGTCTGTGGGACCGGTAACTGCAAGGACGGTTCCAAGTTCGCCGGCGAGAATTCTTGCGGGTTCCACAGCAGCCTCAACCGCATGAATGGAATCAACCCCTTTGGTTTTTGAATCCTCCTGCCGGAGGGATAAAATCTCTGACGCATTCCCTCGTATGACGCTGATGCGGGTTTCTTGGATGATTTTTTTTGCAGCCCTCGTTCTGAGGGATGTTGCTCCGGACCCGACAGGATCGAGTATGATCGGTGTTTGTAATTCAGATGCCTTTTTCCCTGCTTTTATCATCGATGCAATCCAGTCATCATTGAGCGTGCCGATATTGAGAACCAGGGCCCCGGCAAAGGACACCATTTCTTCCACCTCATTTAAAGCATGGGCCATCACCGGTGATGCACCCATCGCCAATAGGGCATTTGCCGTATAGTTCATAACCACGTAATTGGTGATATTGTGAATCAACGGCTTTTTCTTTCTTATTGCTGCCAGATTCAGAGCAGCTTTTTCTGATAAACTTTTCATATTTTACCTCATTGTCGGTTTAAATTAAAAATGTAAAATTTATTCGCCTTCGCCTGAATACCCTGCTGCTTGCAGCAGGGATGAAAGGCAAGGTGAACCGCGCCGAAGCTCGACAGAGCGAAGGCGGGTAAGGGCTACGGCGCAATTCCACTTTGATACCCCGCAGCTTGCTGCGGGGAGCTTCATTTATCGAAAGAAAAAAATCAGACAAAAGTCAAAAGTGTTGTATCTCGGCTCGAAGCCAGTCTATCCCGATTATGTATCCTAAAATTAAAGAAAAATCAAAAAGGCTAACCCAAAAATAAAAAATGGGAGGCCGAATAGCAGTGAAATGGTCTTTTCTTTATCATGGCGAATACCCCTAAGAACCTTAAAGCAGAATGGCCATGCACAGAAAATTGTGCAAAAATGCACAGTTTTTTGTGCACTATTAAATCCCATCTGCTTTTATAATTTCCTCCGTATTACAATCCATCTCTCATAAACCATCATCAAATAAGGATTCTTGAGATTTTAATCGCACAAAACAAAATTCGGCACATAAGTTGAATAGAATTCCATATAGATCCTTTTAATAAGGAGTTGATGCCATGAAATTCAACATTATGCTCGTTGACGAATCCATTAGTGTCCTTGAATCTCTTCAACGATTGTTCAAGGACGAGCCTTATTATCTGTTTGCTTTCGACAATCCCCTTGACGCCCTAAAAGTCATCAACACATTAGAGTGGGACCTTGTCGTGGCAGATCAAACCATGCAAAAAATGGATGGTCTGGAATTTTTGGAAAGAGTTCAGGCGCAATCGCCTCATACGATGGGGATAATTATGATCGGAGATAATGAAATCAGAGCGAATTTGGAGGTGTTATATTTCGGCAACGATTATCGATTTGTCAAAAAGCCCCTGGATTGCATTGAAATTAAGCAGGCGGTGAAAGCGGCGATTGCAGAGAACAAAAGAATACAGGTGTCATAAGCCATTAAAATATTAATGGAATTGTCGAATATATAGCAAAAGACAGCCCAGCCAATGCATCACAAATACTAAAAAAGATCAAACAAAACACATCCAGCCTATGCACTTTTCCTGAACGACAATGTATGTTGCCGGAGCCACAAGCTCGAAGCATCTTGCAATATCGTGAATTATACCGCTATAGAGAATAGTATATAGAATATCAGAAATGAAGATTTATGTTTTATCTGTTTTGGATGTGAGGCGGAGTGTCAACGATATCTTATTGCAAAGATTAATTTATCCTAAGTAGTGTCCATATTTTTCATTGACAGGAAAAAACAAGTTTCAACTCGGATTAATTTGTTGAAAATAAATATTTTTGCGTTAGAATACGAACTATAAATCATTTCGGGGTGTATTTTTAAAAAATAAGTTCAGCTTGGATGATCCCAAAATAAAATGATAGTATTTCCAATAAAAGGGGCTCTTTGAAGTCCATTTTTTTTTACCATGATTTTGAAAGGAATCCATAATGAAATTTACCAGTATGAAATTAGCGCAATACATTGCGATCCTGTTAATCTTCCAGGCAGCTTCTTTTCCGGCATTGGCAAAAGAAACGAAATCCCCCTCGGAGAAGGCGGCCGTAGTGAACGGCGTGGTCATTTCCCAAAAAGAGCTCGCGAAGGAAATGGACTTTCATCTACAGCGTATTTCCCGGCAGGGGTTACAATTATCCAAGGAACAAATGGCAGAATTAAAAAATAAGGTCCTGGAAAATCTCATCGATCGGGAAATCCTGTACCAGGAAAGCCAAAAATCGGGGATCAAGGTCGATAAGAATAAAATAGATGAGGAATTGTCGGGTATCAAAAAGCGTTTTCCCAGCGTGGATGAATATAAAAATGCCTTGAGCACAATGAAGATATCCGAGGATGATATTAAAAAGCAGATCAAAAAGAAACTTGCCATCAACGAGTTGATCGACATCAAGATTGGCCAGAAGATTGTTGTCACCGATAAGGAAACCAAGACTTATTATGACGACAACACGGATTTGTTCAAACAGCCTGAACAGGTGGGAGCCAGCCACATTTTAATCAAAGTTGAAGCCGGCGCAGATCAACAAAAGAAGGCGCAAGCCATGCAAAAAATTAAAGAAATTCAAAAAAAACTGAAGGACGGCCAGGATTTTGCCGTACTGGCTAAAAAGTACTCAGAAGACAAAGGCAGCGGCGCCAACGGGGGTGATCTGGGATATTTCACACGCGGGCAGATGGTCAAACCTTTCGAAGATGCAGCGTTTGCAATGAAACCCAATGAAGTCAGCGACATTGTCGAAACCCAATTTGGGTACCACTTGATAAAAGTATATGGTAAAAAGCCGGGGAAAGTCATGGCGTATGGCGAAGTCAAAGATCTGCTCACCGAGCGTATGCGGCAGGAAAAAACCCAAGAAGAAGTCGTCAAGTATATCGCCGAAATTAAAAAAGATGCGAAGATAAAGAGATACTTATAGAATGCGTCTACTATTTTTAGAGCCTGGCATCTAAAAAGTCGGTTTTTGGCTTGATTAAAAACTATTGTTAGTCATAACACAATTTGGCAAAATAAAATTTTTTTATGTTACAGATGGCTCTTTTTTATCGCCATCTTGTACGTCATAAATCCACCGCTTAAGTTTCTGGAATTAAAACCGTTTTGAACCAGGATTCTGTGTCCTACATATCCTCTATAGCCTATGCTGCAAAACGGAATATACGATTTTTTTTTATCGAGTTCTGATAGTCTGCTTCGAAGTTCATCGATGGGAATATGCAATGCGCCATCGATCTTTCCCATATGGTTCAGTTCAAATTTGGTGCGGAGATCTATCAAAATCTCACCGTTTTTTTGAAGCGCCTCAAGTTCACTCCAATGAATTATTTCCATATCTCCCTTGAGAATATTGGCAGCCACAAAGCCGCAAATATTGATGGGGTCTTTTGCCGATGAATAGGGCGGAGCATAAGCCAGTTCCAGTTCTTGGAGGTCGAAGACGGTCATTTTGGCCCGAATAGCGGTGGCCAGCACGTCGATTCTTTTGTCCACGCCTTTTTGGCCTACAATCTGAGCTCCAAGCACTTTACCGGTGCTTGGGGAAAAAAGAATTTTTATCGATGTCTTGGTAGCACCCGGGTAATAGCCGGCATGGGAACCGGAATGAGTATAGGAAACAAGATAAGGAATGTCGTGCTTTTTTAAGAATTTTTCATTAACGCCGGTAGATGCCAGAACCATATCGAAGACTTTTACCACCGAAGTCCCCAGGGTGCCGGTAAAAATTGACTTTCTGCCCAAAGCATTGTCCGCGGCGATGCGCGCCTGTTTATTGGCAGGCCCTGCCAAAGCGGTCAACGTGGGGAATCCCGTGACGATATCTCTGACTTCCACTGCATCTCCCACGGCATAGATATTTGGGTCGGAAGTTTTCATGGTGTTATCAACCGCAATGCCACCGGTTGGACCTATTTTCAGATTTGCCTGTTTGGCCAGTGAATTTTCGGGCCTGATTCCTACGGAGAGCAACACCAGATCGCACTCGATTTCCCCTCCTTTTTGGGTAGAGACTAAAATCCGGTCACCTGCTTTTGAAAAAGATTTTACACCGTTTTCAAACTCGAGTTCCACGCCTTTGGCTTCGAGATGCTCATGAATCATGGACGCCATTTCATAGTCCAAAGAGGGCATCACCTGGTCGAGCATTTCTACGATCGTTGTTTTAACACCTCTATCGGTCAGGTTTTCGGCCATTTCGAGTCCGATAAAGCCGCCGCCCACGACAACGGCCCGGCGAGGATGCCGCTCGTCCACAATTTTTTTGATCCGGTCTGAATCGGGTATATTTCGAAGATGAAAAATATTTTCCAGTTCAATACCCTCCAGAGGCGGCTTGATGGGTTCGGCCCCGGGAGATAAAATAAGCTTATCATAACTTTTCCGGTATTTTTCCCCTGTGGTCGTATTTTTTATATCAACTGTTTTTTCTTTGGCATTGAGACCTACGACTTCGGAGAAAATGCGTACGTCGATGTTATAGCGATTTTTAAATTCTCTTGGTGTGGCCAAAAGTAGGTGGGCGCGTTTTTTGATAACATTTCCGATATAATAGGGAAGTCCGCAGTTTGCAAAGGAGATATATTCTCCCCGCTCAAAGACGATGATTTCAGCATCTTCATTCACTCTTCTCGCCCGGGCCGCCGCTGTAGCGCCTCCGGCAACGCCGCCAATAATAATCAATTTAATACCCATATTTTTCCCTTCAGATAAATTTATTTGTTTCTATATCACACATAATATCGTGTTTAGAAATAAAATCAAGCAGCCTCTTCCAATGGTTGGCTTATTCGAACAGCAGGGCCGTCCATATTGGTTCCCATTTTCGTGCAGCGCCGGACGATCTTATTCCATCGCTGCTTTTTCAAGGTGCGTTTCATATGAATATAAACTCCTTGTTAAAGCATTTCTGGCCGGCGGCTTTCGATGAGCGAAAAGACCACTCAAACCGTCGAAATATTTTTTGAATCAATAGATTTTTTAATCAATTCAGTTCTTTTTATCTTGATCGGGCTAGAGTTACGAGAAGTGCAGGCAGGTTATATGTGGATAACAGTGTTGGTTGCCGTTAGGGCGATGATGATAAGCCGTGCGGCAGTTTCTTATAGCTTCTATTGGTTGCTGAATCAGTGGGGTACCAAGCGGCCGAAGAAATGGAAGCATATTCTCTTCTGGGGCGGGTTGAGAGGCTCGATACCGATTGCTCTTCTGCTCCAATTACCCAACGAGGGGGCGCTTGAAACAAGGCGTCCGGTGCTGCTGGTGGCGGGATTCGGTTGTGTCTTCTTTTCTCTGGTCGTCCAAGGGGCCACCATGGGACCGCTTATGCGCAGGCTCGGCATCGGAGGCTCGGCAGAAACAGTCGCATATTAACACTGAATATATAATTCCAATATTTCAAAAGAAAATTTTGAGAGGCATTGGCTTTCATTTTAACCAATGTGAAGCCTCCTTTAAGGCGTTTTCCATGAAGTTCCATGACGATCTTTCCGGTTTCAAGCGCTTGCACCGGATCATCTCCCTCGAGGAGACGACAGGTCCCTGAATCCCAGATCACCATGGCGCCCGGACCCATATTGACCTTCGGGAATGATTCCTTCAAAATTAAAATATTCCAATGCATGGTCATCCGCCATGGCGGCGAGTCGTTTGTCGGCCAGGTTTAGAGACGGCCCTTTGGGTATCGCCCAAGACTTTAAAACACCTTCTATCTCCAACCTAAAATCATAGTGAAGTTGCTTGGCGTGGTGTTCCTGTACCACAAAACGTATCATCAGATCGATCCTACCGAGATAATGAATTACCTGGAATTAAACTTGGACTCTCGCCCAAAAGTGCATATTTTTAAATTTGATGAATTCGACTTTTTACCAATTCATCAAATTTATAACAAAAATAATTTCATCACAAGATTCGGATAGAAATTTTCTCCTCATCGGTATTATATTTATG
>CAVZUV010000026.1:0-21993 GCA_963778575.1 uncultured delta proteobacterium
AAGCTTGCTATATTGCAGTAAGCCTTGTGTTGAAATTAAAAAGGCTATACTCATTTCGATTCCGGTTACAGTAAGTTGGTTGGTAATCCAGAACCAGAAAAGGAGCATAGCCATGAAATCTATTAAATCTGAAAAAATTAAAACTATCAACGAAAAAACGCTTGTTGTTGCTTTGGATATCGGCAAAAAAGTTCATTATGGTTATTTTAGGACCCCTAAACATCAAGATATTAAACCATTTTCGTTCTATAACACCGGTCAAAGCTTTAATAAATTTTGGGAAAAGCTTTGCAGGTTTAAAGAAAAACATATGCTTGATGAGGTTGTCATCGGATTTGAATCTACGGGGCCATATGCGGAACCCATAGCGAATTATTTGAGAAAGAAACCGGTTAAACTGGTTCAGGTGAATCCAATGCACACTAAAAGGGTCAAAGAACTGACGGGTAATTCTCCTAACAAAACCGACAAAAAAGACCCTCGTGTGATCGCAGATGTTATTTCGCTGGGTCATTCTTTGACAGTGGTTGTTCCTGAAGGTGCTGCCGCTCAGTTGCGCAGGCTTACCCATGCAAGGGAACGGGCGATGGAACGCCGAACAGCCATGAATAATCAGCTTCAAGATCTTATTTTTGTAATATTTCCGGAACTTGGCGATATTATTAAACCATCCACGAAAACTGGAATGTATCTGATTAAAAATTATCCTGCCCCTGAACGTATTGTATCCATTGGCATTGAAACGCTTTGTAATATTGTAAGAAAAATCAGCCGTGGGAGGTTTGGCATAGACCGAGCTGAAAAACTTTATAATGCCGCAAACGAATCTGTTGGGATTACAGAAGGCAAAGAGAGTATCCTTCTGGAAACAAGTCATCTTGTTTCTAATATAGAGGCTGAAGATAGATACATTGAAAGTCTGAAAGAACAAATGATTGTGTACCTGGATCAGATTCCTTACAGTCACAGTATATTGTCTATCAAAGGTATTGGGAATATAACGGTTGCCGGCCTGATAGGAGAAGTTGGTGATTTCAGGAATTTTAAGACAATATCTGAGGTAATGAAACTTGCTGGGCTTGATCTGTTTGAAGTCAGTTCCGGAATGCATAAAGGGAAGCATCGTATTTCTAAACGGGGCCGGGCCTTGATGAGAAAGCTTTTGTTCTTTGCTGCTATTAATGCAGTTAAGTCCCATGGAATTATGCATACACGGTACCAGAAGATGCTTAATAACGGTACACCCAAAATTAAGGCATTGATTGCGGTGTCCAGGAAACTTTTGCGAATAGTATTCGCGCTTACCCGTGATAATGCCCAGTATGAAGAAAACTATAACAGAAAACATGATTTTAAATTAGCTGCTTAGGTGAAAGGCGGGGAGATTATCATTGGTGCCATTAAGACGATTATATCGATCTTCTCACAAAGCTTTAATAACTCCCCGTCTGTCACCTTAACCCCAATGAAGCAAGATTAGAGCTCTGTAGAGACTCTCAAATACCAGGATCGGGAAGGTGACTTTCACATAGGCTTTACATTTTTTAAGAAGCAGTGGGATATCCCACATGGCTTCCAATTAAAAAAGACTTGACAACAACAAACCAGGCACTAAGATACGAAGTATTTGCAATGATTTCCGAAAAAGAAAAAAAACAAATCTCGAACTGGAGCCGGACGCTCAAAGAGGATATATTTATCCACCTGGCTTTAACCGGAGACGAACGGAGCCGAACATTTCAAGATTTTTGTGAAACCTTGGCGCAGATTGTTCCTAGAATAAAATTAAAAAAAGAAAAAGACGAAGACGAAACGTTTCCGGTTATTCGGATCGGCAATGTCGGATACCGGGCGATTCCCTCGGATCAGGAGCTCGAACCCTTTCTGATGGCATTGGCCGGCGATGACAGCGGCATCCAAAATATCTCCTCGTCGGTTCAAGACAAACTTTTTCAGGTGAATATTCCTGCGCACCTGAAGATCTATATTATGCCCCATTGTCCGTTTTGCCCGGCCTTGGTAAAGCAATTGCTCTTGCTCGCCGCGGCAAGTAAATTCCTAAGACTGACCGTCATTGACGGTGCATTGTTTCCGGAAACGGCGGCATCCGACAAGATCCGTACCGCACCGACGGTATTGCTGGATGATCAATTCCATTGGTCCGGATCGATTCAAATCCAAGATATCGTCGATATGGTATTGAGTCGTGATCCGTCGAAACTCAGTGTATCATCGTTGGAAGCCATGTTTAAGGACGGTGGTGCGGTAAAGGCCGCTGAAATGATGCTCGACAACGGAAAAATTTTTCCGGCATTTTTGGAACTCTTGGTTCATCAAAAATGGCCGGTTCGCCTGGCGGCCATGGTAACATTTGAAACCATTGCCGAAAAAAATCAATCCCTGATCCGGCATGCCGTACCATTTTTATGGAATGCCTTTTCCGGGACAGAGGATACGGTCAAGGGGGACATCCTTTATCTTTTCGGAATTTCCGGAGATACAAAACTAATCCCAAAACTTGAAACTGTTTTAAACGGTCCCTATGCCGCTGAGGTGAAAGAAGCCGCCGAAGAGGCATTGGGAGCCCTTAACGAAAAATTCTAGTTTTCGTTCGGGCACGAAATAGGAAAAAAGTGGTCAGAAAGCCAAATCCATTGCTCATTGAATTTTTGGACAAAAATATTTCGCTTCCTTTATGATTCATATCGTATGATCCGCGAAATATATCTGGAATAATCTTTGAGTTCGGGTTTATACTCATCATTTAAAAGAGACGATGAAATCATAAAATCTGCGGTAGAGCGGTTACACGCCGTTGGGATGTTGTATAAAACAGATATCCTCAAAAGCGCTTTTACGTCAACATCGTGGGGCAGCGGTTCCATGGGGTCCCATAAAAATATTAATAGATCGATATTTCCCTCGGTTATCATTGCGCCCAACTGTTGATCTCCTCCCAAGGGGCCTGATTTCAGTTTCGTTATTTCAAAATGTTTTGCATCTTCACTATTCAGTCTTTTCTTAATGGCTTCTTCAACAAACTTACCAGTGGTTCCTGTAGATATCAATTTGTGATGTATGAGTATTTCATAGTTCCATTCAGCCCATTCGATGATATCTTTTTTCCGATTATCGTGGGCGACCAAAGCGATGCGCTTTATTTTTTCCATAATATTATGTCCTTTCAAATTCTGGCTCGAAATTGGTGTTTTTGAAAGCCGTATATTTCTGATTTTCCTAATAAACATTAAATAGTCGATCCTGAAAAATCATTTAACCATAAGAATTTATTTGATTTAAACAACAAATGATGCTATATGAATTTGCAAGTTTTTCAACCCAAAACCACCAAAATCTTGCAAATTTTAAAATGAAACCAAAGAAATCGCCGCACAAAAACCATCAGTTGGATCTTTTCAGGCCGGAATTGATAAAAATCATCAATCGCGGTCATGAAATGGTCAAGCTTGCCACTGTTGTGGATTGGGACAGATTGGACGAGCTTTTTGGTGAAACCTACTGTCCCGATAACGGCCGCCCAGGTATAAGTACCCGCTTGATGGTTTCTCTTCACTACCTAAAGTACACATTCAACCTCAGCGATGAAGATACGGTTGCCGGATGGGTAGAGAATCCTTACTGGCAACACCTGAGCGGGATGAAGTACTTCGAGCATGAAGCGCCCATTGATCCTTCCAGTATGACCAACTGGCGGAAAAGAATCGGCGAAGCAGGTGCTGAAGAACTTTTAAAGGAAACCATCAGCGCCGGACTAAAAACCAAGGTCGTTAAAGCCACCCAGCTCAAACGCGTGAATGTTGATACGACGGTTCAGGAAAAGGAAGTTCGTTTTCCAACGGATGCCCGGTTGTATGATCGGGCAAGGCAGCGTTTGGTGGCAGCAGCTGAAGAACGGGGCATAGCCCTTCGGCAGAATTACAACAGGAACGCGAAAAAACTGATTTTGAAACAGAGCCGATACGCACATGCCAAACAGATGAGAAGGGCCGACCGATGTACCGCCAAACTTAAAACCTATCTTGGCCGTGTCATCCGGGATATTGAAAGAAAACAGCCGATTCCGGACGAGAAACTTGCAACTCTGCTAAACATTGCCACCCGGGTTCATCAGAGAACAAAAAGTGAGAAGAACAAAATCTACAGTGTCCATGCTCCGGAAGTAGAGTGCATCAGCAAGGGAAAGGTCCACAAACGCTATGAATTCGGCTGCAAAGCAAGTGTTGCGGCCACCAGCCGTGGCGGCTGGTTTGTCGGCGCCATGGCAGTTCACGGAAACCCTTACGACGGCCATACACTGGCAGATACCCTGGCTCAAATAAAACGCATTGCAAAAGAACCGCTCCATGTCTTTGTCGACAGAGGCTACCGCGGGCATAATTACCAAGGCAGCGTCGAAGTTCATGTGGATAAACCAAGACGAGGCAGAACAGCTAAGAGTCTCTGGCGTTGGATGAAAAGACGCGCAGCGATTGAACCTGGCATCGGACATCTCAAACGAGAACACAGGATGGACCGTAACCGCCTCAAAGGAACTGAAGGAGATATGGTAAATGCCATCCTGAGTGCCGCCGGAATGAATTTTAGAAAGCTGCTCAGGTGGGCAGCCCATATTTTTGGTCTCATTTTTTCAAAGATCATTGCGGCCATATGGCCAAAATTTCGGTTATGTTGCTCCCTGATTTAGGGGTTTTTCAGGATCGACTAAATACCGCTTTTTTACGGCAAGCGTGACGGCTGGATTACCACCACCTCATATTTGTTGACAATTGATTAGAATATTATTCTTTTTTTAATTTATGCAATATCAGCGCCTTTCTCTGTTTTGTAATAACCGAATCACCTTAAGCAGCTGTTTCAATTTTTTCACGTTTCGACAAGATCCGAGATCGTCTTGCTTTGCAATTTTTTTGACCAGTCCCTTAAGCCTTTCCTCTCCGTTGTTCAGTTTCAAGGCTTCTTCCCTGACCCGTTCCTGGAGCGCTTTTATCTGGCCGGCACCGGGTCCCGGGTTCCTGGGATCCAACATTTTCTTTTTAAATCCTAAAGACTCGAAATATGCCACCAGTTCCTCAAGCTCCGGGATAGACATGTCCGCCGAAGAAACGACACCCCAATAGGCAATCACATCCCGATATTCGTCATCTGAAAGGGGTATCTCTTGTTTTGCAATATGCACCAGAGCCAAAAGCTTATGCCGTCGTTCCTGAAGCTTGTCCGCGGTTTTTGCGGCGGATTTATCCATGTGAACGTTGGTCATGGCAGTTTTTCCTTTCCCGAACACCGGAATTGAAATAATGGAAACTTATTAAAAGCGATACCCTCAATATATTAATACATCATCTGAAAAATGAAACCCCAAAGGACTTTGGAACAATAAATAGTTGCCATAAATGATTAAGCTTTGTAGCATAAAAAACAAGAAGTTTAGAAGATAAAATGGACAGAGCGCTTTTCATCCTTGAACCGCAAACTCTGGCCATTAAACAGGGGTTTCAAAAATCATCATTGTCAAGCGGAGCATTGAATCATGGCAAAATCCGATTATAAATTTTTCTTCCCCCTTCGTGTCCGGTATGCTGAAACAGATGCACAGGGCATCGTGTTTTACGGCCATTACCTGACATACTTTGATACGGCGATTACCGAATACCTTCGCGATCTTCCCTTTGATTATGTCGCACATGTCAAACGCACCGGCACAGATTTTCATGTGGTCAAAGCTGTGATAGAATTTTTTGCCCCCAGTCATTTTGACGACGAAGTTGAAATTCACATTCGGACTGGAAAAATCGGCAGGTCCAGCCTGACGTTTTTAATTGAAATATTCCCGAAAAACGAGGAAACTCGCCTGGTCAGGGGCGAAGTCGTGTGGGTAAATACCGATCAAAAGGCGAAAAAACCAGCTTCGCTTCCCGAAGAACTGGTGGTCAAAGTTAAAGCGCGCGAAGGTGACCGGGTTGATCCGAGACAAAATTAAGAATATGAAACGAATGCAAATTTGTGTAATTGTAATCCTGTTTATCATTGGTTTTGTTGTACCAGGTGTCGCATTATCCAAAAAAACTGCAGATGTCCGCCGCTTTTTTTACGAAGGTGATGGAAGGCTCAACCTTGTCTGCTTCAAAAACGGGATATCGTTCAACGGACAATTTCGGAAGGGCAAGGGCATCTATAATGAAAAGGCCCTCAACAAAATTAATCGCCTGTTCGGGGCGGACAATGACAACCCGGCTTCTGCAGTATCCCTGCGCTTGATCGAGTTTCTCGACTATTTGGAAGACACCTTTCATCCAGGGGCGCAGATTACCATCGTCTCCGGATACAGAAGCCCCCAGTACAATACCGATCTTCGCAACAAGGGGAGACTTGCTGCAAAGGCAAGTCTCCATCAATATGGAATGGCGGCGGACATAAAGATTCAAGGCACTTCATCCAGGCATGTCTGGAATATCATCAAAAAACTCGGGTTCGGCGGAACAGGTTACTACCACGGAAATCTCGTACATGTTGATGTCGGTCCCGCGCGGTTCTGGGATGAGAAGACATCCGGTGTGGGAACGGATATTTCGATACACAACAAACTTATCGGAATCGTGACAGATTATGATGTGTATCTTCCGGGCGATAAGATCGGGCTCAGATTCATCCGGATGACGTCGTTTCCTGTCGGTGTCAGCCCCGAATTTGTTCTGGAAAAAGTTGAAAAAAACGGTCAACTAAAAGAGATTACGCAGTTTAAACCGGCCTTTGCCATTGCTGAGGGCAGCGGATGCCCGCAATTCTCCGATATCGGCCAGATGATGGGAATCGATTGGCAACTGCCAAATGATATCTCTTCCGGTCGATATAAGATCCGTGCCTCATTTTGCCAAAAGGAATGGAAAGATATGCCGGCACGGGTGTTTACGCCTGAATTCGCCGTTTCCCGTACTGCTTCGGCAAAATGATACCCGCATCTTTTCATTCATTTTTTAAGACAATACAATGAAATTCAAATTGAATTCCTCTACCACTTATAGTCATTCAGAGCATCTGCCTTGTTTTTGCCTATATTCCCTTTCATTCGGGATCTTCGATTGAGAAACAGTAACCGGCATCCAGAAACTTCTTGACCATTCAGGGGAATTTGTGGGTATAATTTTTTGAATTAACTTGGATATTTTCTTCCTTGGTTTATATCCATTCTCGGTGTTATTTATCTGATGTTATTATCAAACACGGATCGAGGTTTGGTGCTGTTCGTGCAAAAGAACCGGTAGCTGTCTTTTACCCATTGAAACGCTCAGATTTGGCGAAAATAAGGAGATACACCATGTCACAGTCCGGACTTTATGATCTGGCCATCGTCGGCGGAGGACCCGGCGGCCTATCGGCCGCCATTTATGGCATGCGGGCGGCCTTAAAGACCGTCCTCATTGAAAAAGAGATTCCCGGCGGCCAGATCAACAAATCCGACTCGGTGGAAAACTATCCCGGCTTCGAGAATATCAGCGGCAGCGAACTCGCCATGAAGCTTGCCCAACATGCCCGAGTTTACGGCATCGAGGAACTCAATGACGAAGTTACGGTGGTCGAGCCGGGTCTCGAATTCCATACGGTACGCACCACCGGCGGGCGGGAGATCCAAACTCACGCCGTGATACTGGCCCCGGGCGGTCATCCACGCAAGTTGTCCGTACCCGGAGAAGAGGAATACTACGGAAAGGGAGTCTCCTATTGCGCCGTGTGTGACGGCTTTTTTTTCAGAGGTAAAAATGTGGTGGTCGTGGGGGGCGGCGATACCGCTTGCGAAGAAGGGCTTTATTTGGCCAAACTGGCTGCCAAGGTCTACCTGGTCCATCGCCGAGATACGCTGCGCGGCAGCATGATCCTGCAAAAGCGAATCGAGGCGGAATGTAAGATGGAGGTTCTGTGGAATACCGTCGTTACTGAAATCAATGCAAACACCAAAGGGGTGAACGCCGTCACGCTGCAGGATACCCAAACCGGCGATAAGCGAGACCTTCCCATCGACGGCGTCTTTATATTCATCGGCTTTGAACCCAACAATCAATTGGTGCCGGCCGGTATCCGAATGTCACCGGACGGTCTCGTGGCCACCAACGACCAGTGCGCCACCAACATCGACGGCATCTACGTGGTAGGCGATCTGCGCGAAAGATATGCCCGCCAGATCGTACTGGCGGCAGCCGACGGTTGCATGGCAGCCCTGTCTGCAGCCCACTATGTGGAGACACGAAAGGCCAAGATGGAAGACCTTACCTGCGTTTTACCGGAGTAATTCAATGCGTCACGGATTGTATCACGATTTTATTGTCATCTGTAACCGGGCCTGCCGGCAGTCCTCTTGATTCTTGCCAAACAAACCGGGTGCTTTTCACCCGGATGCAAATTCAACGTTGAAAGCACTGACGTGCTTTGACTTCTGCCCGGTCTAAGATATGTTCAGTTTTCTTACGAGGATACAGAAAAGGCGCTGGCAGATATGGGGTTCAGCGTCGACGTTGCCGGGCTGTTTATCGAAATGAGCAAGGCATTTAACGAGGGACTGATCGATACGCCCCGCACACGGGAAAATACGACCAAGCCCCTCTTTGACGACTTTGCCGTGATGTTTGCGGAGATCTTTTTTGCGATATTATCTCCTTTTATTTATAGTTATCACAATAACCGCGCCTCGATAGTAGGCTTATAAACAGAACGCACTGGTTAAGACTTGTCGCTGTCTATTGACTATTTGTGAATAATGGATAATTTTGCTATTCATGGCAGGAGGCGGCGGATCCTTAGAAAAATCCGTGAACGGTCTGATTTATGAAAACTGAACCCATAAACCAAGAAAAAGAATCATCCCTGAAATCGATTGTCCGGTCTTTGCACCATCGTAACTTTCGTCTGTTTTTCGGCGGCCAGAGCATTTCCCTTATCGGCACCTGGATGCAGCGGATTGCCCTGGGATGGCTGGTTTACCGGATGACCAACTCCGCCTTTCTGCTGGGGCTTGTCGGGTTCGCCGGCCAGATTCCCAC
This sequence comes from uncultured delta proteobacterium, assembly GCA_963778575.1. Classification (GTDB taxonomy): domain Bacteria; phylum Desulfobacterota; class Desulfobacteria; order Desulfobacterales; family UBA11574; genus UBA11574. Next base: position 9,051 of record CAVZUV010000026.1, read on the forward strand.
ATTTTTTTTTGCACCCTTTGCCGGTGTACTGGCCGACCGCCGCAACCGGCACCGCATACTGATTCTAACCCAATCCCTGGCCATGGTTCAGGCCTTTGCTTTATCATTTCTTGTTTTGTCTCATCAGATTAGAATCTGGCACATTATCGTCCTGGCCATATTTTTGGCAATCGTTAATGCGTTTGATATGCCCACCCGCCAAGCTTTTTTGGTGGAAATGGTTGAAGACAAAAAGAATCTGGGCAATGCGATTGCGCTCAATTCGTCCATGGTCAATTGTGCTCGCCTGTTGGGACCGACCATGGCCGGATTACTGATTGCCGCCTTTGGCGAAGGAACCTGTTTTCTGATCAATGCCATCACCTATATGGCGGTCATCGTTTCACTGCTTCTGATGAAGATCGAACGAAAAAAGATCAAGCCGCGTACTGCAAAAGTCTGGCAGGAACTGAAAGAAGGGTTTCGGTATGCCGCCGGTTTTGCGCCCATTCGGGATATCCTGCTGATATTCGCCCTGGTCAATCTGGTGGGAATGCCCTATATGGTGTTGATGCCTGTTTTTGCTAAAGATGTGCTGCACGGCGGCCCCAGCGCATTGGGATTTTTGATGGGTTGCTCCGGCCTCGGCGCCCTGGGAGGCGCCGTATTTCTGGCCTCCAGAAAAACGGTGCTCGGCCTCGGCAAAATGATACCCATCGCCGCGACGATTTTTGGTTCGGCGCTGATCGTATTCTCATTTTCAAAGTTATTGTTGTTCTCTTTGCCGCTTATGCTGTTCACCGGCATTGGCCAGATGATTCTGATGGCGACGAGCAACACCCTTTTGCAGACGCTGGTGGATGACGATAAACGCGGCAGGGTCATGAGTTTCTATACCATGGCCTTTATGGGGGCCACACCCGTAGGCAGTCTGATCGCCGGTTTTCTGGCCAGCAAAATCGGCGCACCGTGGACCGTTTTTATCGGCGGGATGATCTGTATTTGCGGCGCTTTCTTTTTCACCAAGAGGCTGCCGATATTAAGGGAATTGGTCCGTCCCATTTACGTCAAAATGGGGATCATCCCTGAGATTGCCATGGGGATCCAAAGCGCAAGCGAGTTGTCGATTCAAAGAAAATAATTGAGATGAAGCGAATTTTAAAATCGGATCCTTTGGATCGTTTGGTCGGCGTTGCTCTGATTGTTGTATCTGCTTCGAGTTTTGGTGCAATGGCCATTTTTGCCCGCCTGGCCTATGAAGCAGGAACAGATCCGGTTACGGTTCTATTTCTTCGCTTTACCATTGCCGCTGTCTTTATGGTCGCCATTATGGCCGTTAAGGGCATCGCTTTTCCCCGGGGGCGCACGCTGATGAGCCTTTCGCTCATGGGCGCCCTCGGTTATGTGGGGTTTTCCCTTGCGTTTTTTACGGCGCTTACAATGGCCCCTGCGGGGCTGGTGGCCATTCTTCTTTATCTTTACCCTGCGTTCGTCACGATATTGGCAACTATTTTTTTGAAAAAACCGGTCACGATATTTACAATTGTCGCACTTTCCATGACCTTTGCGGGAACCATACTGATTATCGGACTGGACAGCGGCAACAGCCAGGTTCTTGGTATTGTGCTGGGTATAACCGCAGCGGTTCTCTATTCAATTTACATCATCGTCGGCAGCAAGGTCGTTTTAAATGCCGGTGCATTTCCCGCATCTACGGTGGTCATCATATCGGCGGGGATTATTTTCAGCGGCGTTGTTGTCGTAAAAGGCGCGCATTTTCCGGCAACAGCGACCGGGTGGATAGCCGTATTTGCCATTGCCCTTGTTTCAACAGCGCTGGCCATTGTCACATTTTTTGCCGGTTTGAAAAAAATCGATCCTGCAAATGCGTCCATGATCTCCACCCTGGAACCTGTGGTCACCGTTTTACTGGCTGTGGTTGTCCTTGGGGAGACATTGTCGATACCTAAAATCATAGGTGGCATCATGATTCTTGTGGCGGTCATTCTTTTGGCAAAGAAAGAGGCCTATGCGCAAATTTAAGGCGCATAATGTAATGGACAATCTATGCTTTTGGAGATGTTCAGTCATGAGAACTTCAACCATGGCATGCAGTTGAATGGGCAGCAAGACCACTTATAGTTACCGTGTAAGCCCCGGTCTTCAAGACGCCGGCGGCAGTCTTCCCGGTTAAAAATACGGCAGGTGATGGGTTTTATATGATGAATGGCGCAAAAATAGCGGGATTCGCCAAAATACTGAAAGAGAAATGGACAGAGTTGTTGATTTTTCAGTGTTTCACCGGAAAGAAAGCCGAACCAGTGATCCGGATAAACAACTTCTGCCGGCGGCACCGGGGGTAACCCGCCGATCTGACAGCATACCCCGCAAAGACTGCACCACTGGCCCGAAGGGAGGTGGTGACGGGTGCCGTCCACGGGTATGCAGGTAATGGTGTTCGGATCGAACAGGGTTTGAATATCATGTCGGATCCTTAGAAAGACGCCGGCAAATTCCACGAGTTCCTGGGCCAGGATTGGTTCTATATCCCATCGCTTTTTGTTGATAAAAAATCGCATACCGACCACATCGGCAAATATCGTTTGCACCAGCATGCCTAGGGGGAAATAAGGATCAGGCAAAGCCCTCAACAGAATAGACACATCTGTCTGGCGGTGAATCCGATCCAACAGCTGTTTTAGAAATTGGTTTGCAGCTGACTCTTGTTTGGTATCCGACCTGCTCAATAGATTTTGCTGCACGCCGGCATATTGTTTGAACAATTGGGTGATATGATGTGGTTTACAGTTCATGGCTGGATCGTTTATTTTTGACAAGATCCACTTCAGTCACAGGATACCCGCCTACCTTTCACGGCCTATCCATAAAGGTGCTGTAAAAAATAATTCATCTGTTTGTGCCACCAGGGCCAGTCGTGATTTACGTCAAAGCCCCAGAAATCGACCCATACGGGAATCGATTTTTCTCTAAAAAGAAATTCGAGAGCGCGCGTGTCGGCAACGGCTTTATCTTCCCAGGGGCCTTGCCCCACGCAGACAATTATTTTACTGTGCCGGTAGCGATCCAGATACCAGAGGTCATTGATTTCAGAAAGATAATTCAAGGGAGAATTGAAGTATACCGCGGGCATGTCGGCGGCCGAGAGCCCGAACTCGCTCCGATCCAGACGATAGAGGCCGCTTAAGGCGACGGCGCCTTCAAAAACATCCGGATGCTTGAGGAAAAAATTCACGGAATGATAGGCCCCCATGCTGCAGCCGTTGGCCATCACCCGTTCGTTCGGCGATCGGCAGTGATCGCGGATGAACGGGATGACCTCTTCGACCACATAATGATCATAGGCTTCGTGCCTCATATTTCGATTTGCCGGAGGTACGGCAAAATTGTACCAGGATTCTGCGTCGATGCTGTCTATGCAAAACATCTTGACCTTGCCGTTGTTGATGACCCCGTCGATGGCGTTGATCATTCCCATGCCTTCATAATCAAAATAGCGGCCTTGGGAGGACGGAAAAACGATAAACGGTTTTCCCCAGTGTCCGTAAACTTTTAGCGCCATATTCCGATTCAAGTTCGGGCTGAACCAGTTGTGTTCTTCAATGTGCATATTTTAGGTATCCGTTGCATGAATGTAATTAACGATCTCAAAAATATCGTCCCAATCGGCTGACCTGAATATATAGCCGATATCGCCCAGGGCACTGCTAAACACGCCGGGCACGCTTGCGACCTGGACCATAAAATCACCGTAACGAGCCATGATGTCCTCATGGCCGTAGAGATAGTGATAGCTGTTTTTTCGGCTCGCATAGCAGCAGTGATACTTGCGTGTAAAAGGAATTTCCGAACGCCGGTGCACCAGCAGTTCGGCCCATATCCGGTAAATATCGATGTCACAGGCGTAGTTGAACATATCGGTAGTAAAGCCGCCGGGCGGCCGCATATTGACTTCCAGTGCAGTATAGGTGTCGGAGGCGGTTTGGAAGAACTCGATGTGAAAAAAACGATCGCTTACCTTGAACGCCTCTACGCACCGGCGCCCAATCGCTTCCAAAGCCGGAGGAATCTCCCTGAGAGAGTAGTAATAGATGTGGCGCTTTTCATTGACCGTTTCCATGATTCCCTGGCTGAAGGTATGCGCGGTGTAGAACACGAGGCGGCCGCTATCGTCCGCCAGTCCGTCAAAAGAATAAATGGTGCCGGAAATGAATTCTTCCACCATGTATTCCACAGCCGGCTTGCCGATAAAAAAGTTTGCCAGGTCTTCATCGTTTTCCAGGCGATAGGTATCCAGGGCGCCCACGCCCGCATCGGGTTTGGCCACCACCGGATAGCCCGTCTCTTTGATTAATTCTCGAGCGTCCTCCATGGTTTGCACCACCCTCCCCCGGGGCACCGGCACACCGGCCTCCTTGAATTTGTTCTTCATCCGGGATTTGCGGCGAATGTCGTCGATGTCGCGGCATCGAACACCGAAGATATTGAAATCGTCCCGTATCCGGGCTTCGGTGCTCAACCAGTATTCGTTCAGCGATTCAAACCGATCGATCTTGCCGTACTTGTGGGTAAAAAATCCACAGGCGCGCAGGATCGCATCGTAGTTGTGCATATCATCTATTCGGTAGTACTCTGTGAGAGAGTCGCGCACCTCGAAGTCCAAATGATCGTACTGCGCATCTCCGATTCCCAATACATTGGCACCGGCCTGTTTCAGACGCCGGCAGAACCGGTGATAATGGTGCGGGAAGTGAGGCGAGAGATATACGATATTCATGGTTTTTACCTTTGTTGACAATAACTCATTTTTTCCTCAGGGCTTTCGCAGAATAAAATCCGCCATTCGGAGTATTTCCGATTCGGATGTTGATCTCAGGATATAGCGGTATTTCCCCATGGCTTTTTGGAAGATGGGGGGATTTTCGGAATATTCGACCAGGCAATGATTGAATGCAGTGAGAATGTCCAAATGGCTGTACACATAATCTTTATCTCGCCTCCCCAAATAACAACAGTAATATTTCTTTTCGCTAGAAACGGCCGTTTTGCCTTTAGCAATCATGCGGGCGTAAGCAGCATATAAATCGTCGTCCACGCTGTAGTTCATCATATCCAGGATTGCGCCGCCCGGCGGCCGGCAGTTGATTTCGATAGGCATATAATCGCCGTCAACTTCAAAAAATTCAAAATGAAAGAACTTTCGGCGAATGTCAAATAGCTTTGTGAGACGCCTGCCGATTTGCGACAGTTTCTCAGGGATGTTGCGGCTGACATAAAAAAAGGTGTCTTTGCCCAGAACATAGTCCAGAACGCCATCCCCATAAATTAACGAGTTTTCAAAGAGAATGCTCCCGTTGGCATCGACCAGGCCGTCATACGTTACTATCTTGGCCTCAATAAATTCTTCCAACACATAGTCGCCGTTGATTTCCGACATGAGGGTCTTGAGTTGAGTTTCATCGATGATCTTGTGGATTCCATATGCACCGACCCCTTCATCCGGCTTTAGGATCAAGGGATACCCCAGATCGTGTGCCAATCCGAGCCCGTGATTGAAATCCCTAATCCGTTCACCCCCGGCAACCGGCAGACCGCTTTCTTTGAAGAGCTGTTTCATGACCGACTTTTTTTTTAACCGGTCCAGGGTTTCCGGCTGAATACCCTCAATACCCAATTTATAATTGATAATGCTTTCCAATTGAAGCCACTGTTCGTTATGGGATTCAACCCAGTCAAAATTCGGTGATGTGCCCAAGGCGGCTTTGGCCCTTAAAAGCTGCTCAAGTGCATTTTCGACTTCCACTGCCGAGCTTAAATTTGCCCTGACATACCATTTCAGGGCAGAGCGCAATTTTTCAGGCATGAAATAAAAATCAGCTTCACCGATTCCCCAAACGTTGACATCCATTTCGTCCAGTTTCAGGACAAAATTGGCAAAATTCGGTGGAAATTCCGGGGAAAGATATAAAAATTCCATGGACTGTGCGGAAATCATTAAGGTTAAGGGTAAAAAAAACTATACCAAACAATAACCACTTTAAAGCAAAAAGAAAAGAGGAGTTTAACTTTTTCAGTTCATCCGCCATCGAGGCGTGTTCTTCATATCATTATGGATTCTATCTATTGAGACGATCGGTCTTCGAATTTACAATTTCCTTTGAGTTCTTCCGGTGTAATCGTGTAAAGTGCATCCAATATCGCAATCATGAAACTTCCCGGCGCAAGTGCATTTTTTCCTGCAACTTCCCCGGCCAGTCCGAAAAAGGCCAGTGCCGTGGCTGTTGCGCTGACCGGATCCACGTCGACCGATAAAAAGGCGCCAATGGTCGCCGTAGCCGCACAACCGGTTCCGGTGACATATCCCATGAGCGGATGACCGTTTGAGACCCGTATCATTTGTTCCCCGTCTGTAATCAAGTCTGTGGGACCGGTAACTGCAAGGACGGTTCCAAGTTCGCCGGCGAGAATTCTTGCGGGTTCCACAGCAGCCTCAACCGCATGAATGGAATCAACCCCTTTGGTTTTTGAATCCTCCTGCCGGAGGGATAAAATCTCTGACGCATTCCCTCGTATGACGCTGATGTGGGTTTCTTGGATGATTTTTTTTGCAGCCCTCGTTCTGAGGGATGTTGCTCCGGACCCGACAGGATCGAGTATGATCGGTGTTTGTAATTCAGATGCCTTTTTCCCTGCTTTTATCATCGATGCAATCCAGTCATCATTGAGCGTGCCGATATTGAGAACCAGTGCCCCGGCAAAGGACACCATTTCTTCCACCTCATTTAAAGCATGGGCCATCACTGGTGATGCACCCATCGCCAATAGGGCATTTGCCGTATAGTTCATAACCACGTAATTGGTGATATTGTGAATCAACGGCTTTTTCTTTCTTATTGCTGCCAGATTCAGAGCAGCTTTTTCTGATAAACTTTTCATATTTTACCTCATTGTCGGTTTAAATTAAAAATGTAAAATTTATTTATCGAAAAGAAAAAAATCAGACAAAAGTCAAAAGTGTTGTATCTCGGCTCGAAGCCAGTCTATCCTGATTATGTATCCTAAAATTAAAGAAAAATCAAAAAGGCTAACCCAAAAATAAAAAATTGGAGGCCGAATAGCAGTGAAATGGTCTTTTCTTTATCATGGCGAATACCCCTAAGAACCTTAAAGCAGAATGGCCATGCACAGAAAATTGTGCAAAAATGCACAGTTTTTTGTGCACTATTAAATCCCATCTGCTTTTATAATTTCCTCCGTATTACAATCCATCTCTTATAAACCATCATCAAATAAGGATTCTTGAGATTTTAATCGCACAAAACAAAATTCGGCACATAAGTTGAATAGAATTCCATATAGATCCTTTTAATAAGGAATTGATGCCATGAAATTCAACATTATGCTCGTTGACGAATCCATTAGTGTCCTTGAATCTCTTCAACGATTGTTCAAGGACGAGCCTTATTATCTGTTTGCTTTCGACAATCCCCTTGACGCCCTAAAAGTCATCAACACATTAGAGTGGGACCTTGTCGTGGCAGATCAAGCCATGCAAAAAATGGATGGTCTGGAATTTTTGGAAAGAGTTCGGGCACAATCGCCTCATACGATGGGGATAATTATGATCGGAGATAATGAAATCAGAGCGGATTTGGAGGTGTTATATTTCGGCAACGATTATCGATTTGTCAAAAAGCCCCTGGATTGCATTGAAATTAAGCAGGCAGTGAAAGCGGCGATTGCAAAGATTAATTTGTCCTAAGTAGTGTCCATATTTTTCATTGACAGGAAAAAACAAGTTTCAACTCGGATTAATTTGTTGAAAATAAATATTTTTGCGTTAGAATACGAACTATAAATCATTTCGGTGCGTATTTTTAAAAAGTAAGTTCAGCTTGGATGATCCCAAAATGAAATGATAGTATTTCCAATAAAAGGGGCTCTTTGAAGTCCATTTTTTTTTACCATGATTTTGAAAGGAATCCATAATGAAATTTACCAGTATGAAATTAGCGCAATACATTGCGATCCTGTTAATCTTCCAGGCAGCTTCTTTTCCGGCATTGGCAAAAGAAACGAAATCCCCCTCGGAGAAGGCGGCCGTAGTGAACGGCGTGGTCATTTCCCAAAAAGAGCTCGCGAAGGAAATGGACTTTCATCTACAGCGTATTTCCCGGCAGGGGTTACAATTATCCAAGGAACAAATGGCAGAATTAAAAAATAAGGTCCTCGAAAATCTCATCGATCGGGAAATCCTGTACCAGGAAAGCCAAAAATCGGGGATCAAGGTCGATAAGAATAAAATAGATGAGGAATTGTCGGGTATCAAAAAGCGTTTTTCCAGCGTGGATGAATATAAAAATGCCTTGAGCACAATGAAGATATCCGAGGATGATATTAAAAAGCAGATCAAAAAGAAACTTGCCATCAACGAGTTGGTCGACATCAAGATTGGCCAGAAGATCGTTGTCACCGATAAGGAAACCAAGACTTATTATGACGCCAACCCGGATTTGTTCAAACAGCCTGAACAGGTGAGAGCCAGCCACATTTTAATCAAGGTTGAAGCCGGCGCAGATCAACAAAAGAAAGCGCAAGCCATGCAAAAAATTAAGGAGATTCAAAAAAAGCTGAAGGACGGCCAGGATTTTGCCGTACTGGCAAAAAAGTATTCAGAGGACAAAGGCAGCAGCGCTAACGGCGGTGATCTGGGATTTTTCACACGCGGCCAGATGGTCAAGCCTTTCGAAGATGCAGCATTTGCAATGAAACCCGATGAAGTCAGCGACATTGTCGAAACTCAATTTGGGTATCACTTGATAAAAGTATATAGTCAAAAGCCGGGAAAAATTCTGGCGTACAGCGAAGTCAAGGATCTGCTCACCGAGCGTATGCGGCAGGAAAAAACCCAACAGGAAGCCGTCAAGTATATCGCCGAGCTTAAAAAAGATGCGAAGATAAAGAGATACTTATAGAATGCGTGTATGGTTTTTAGAGCCTTGCATCTGAAAAGTCGGTCTTTGACCCTGATTAAAAACCATTGCTACGCCTAACACCATTTGGTAAAATAAAATATTTTTACGCTATGGCTGTTTCTTGTTTATCGCCATTTTGTACGTCATGAAGCCGCCGCTTAAGTTTCTGGAATTAAAACCATTTTGGACCAGGATTCTGTGTCCTACATATCCTCTATAGCCAATGCCGCAAAACGGAATATACGATTTTTTCTTATCGAGTTCAGATAGTCTGCTTCGAAGTTCATCGATGGGAATATGTAATGCGCCATCGATCTTTCCCTCATGGTTCAGCTCAAATTTGGTGCGGAGATCAATCAAAATCTCACCGTTTTTTTGAAGTGCCTCAAGTTCACTCCAATGAATTATTTCCATATCCGCCTTAAGAATATTGGCTGCCACAAAGCCGCAAATATTGATGGGGTCTTTTGCCGAAGAATACGGTGGTGCATAAGCCAGTTCCAGTTCTTGGAGGTCGAAGACGGTCATCTTTGCCCGAATAGCGGTGGCAAGCACATCGATTCTTTTGTCCACGCCTTTTTGCCCCACAATCTGAGCTCCCAGCACTTTACCGGTGCCCGGGGAAAAAAGAATTTTTATCGATGTGTTGGTGGCACCCGGGTAATAGCCGGCATGGGAACCTGAATGGGTATAGGAAACAAGATAAGGAATGTCGTGCTTTTTCAGGAACTTTTCATTGATGCCGGTAGACGCCAGGACCATATCGAAGACTTTTACCACCGAAGTTCCCAGGGTGCCGGTAAAAATTGACTTTCTGCCCAAAGCATTGTCCGCGGCGATGCGCGCCTGTTTATTGGCAGGCCCTGCCAAAGCGGTCAACGTGGGGAATCCCGTGACGATATCTCTGACTTCCACCGCATCTCCCACGGCATAGATATTCGGATCGGAAGTTTTCATGGTGTTGTCGACCGCAATGCCGCCTGTTGGGCCTATTTTCAGATTGGCCTGTTTGGCCAGTGAATTTTCAGGTCTGATTCCTACGGAGAGCAACACCATGTCACATTCAATTGTTCTCCCTTTCTGCGTCGAGACTAAAATCTGATTACCTGCTTTTGAAAATGATTTTACGCTGTTTTTAAACTCGAGTTCCACGTCTTTTGCTTCAAGATGCTCATGAATCATGGACGCCATTTCATAGTCCAAGGAGGGCATCACCTGGTCGAGCATTTCCACGATCGTCGTTTTAACACCTCTATCGGTCAGGTTTTCGGCCATCTCGAGCCCGATAAAGCCGCCGCCCACTACAACCGCCCGGCGGGGATTGCGCTCGTCCACAATTTTTTTGATCCGGTCTGAATCGGGTACATTTCGAAGGTGAAAGATATTCTCCAGTTCAATACCCTCCAGGGGCGGTTTAATGGGTTCGGCCCCGGGGGATAAGATCAGCTTATCATAACTTTCCTTATATTTTTCCCCTGTAGCCGTATTTTTTATCTCAACGGTTTTGTCTTTGGCATTGAGACCGACAACTTCGGAGAAGATACGTACATCGATGTTATACCGATTTTTAAATTGTTTTGGTGTGGCCAAAAGGAGGTGGGAGCGTTTTTTGATAACATTTCCGATATAATAGGGAAGTCCGCAGTTGGCAAAGGAGATATATTCTCCTCGCTCAAAGACGATGATTTCAGCATCTTCATTCACTCTTCTTGCCCGGGCCGCCGCTGTAGCGCCTCCGGCAACGCCGCCAACAATAATCAATTTAATACCCATATTTTTCCTTTCAGATAAATTTATTTGTTTCTATACCACACATAATATCGTGTTTAGAAATAAAATCAAGCAGCCTCTTCAAAGGGTTGGCTTATTCGAACAGCAGGGCCGTCCATATTGATTCTCATTTTCGTGCGGCGCCGGACGACCTTATTCCATTGTAAAAAAAGGAAAACCAAGTTATGAAAATTAAAACGGGTTGGATTCACCAGAACCGATCCATGTTGAAATTTGTCAACAGGAATCATCTGAATGATTGAGCATGCCGTTGGAATATATATCGGAATATTGCTGTTGTCGTGCGTGATAGCGATTGCCAGTAAAATGGTGACACAATTGCCTTATACCATATTTTTGACACTGGTGGGGCTGGGGATCGGCGTCCTGGGAATCGGACCGGAAATCGAAGCGACCGGGTTTAGTCATGATCTGATATTTTTCGTGTTTTTACCGCCGCTGCTTTTTCAAGGTGCGTTTCATATGAATATAAACTCCTTGTTAAAGCATTTCTGGCCGGTCGCTTGCTTTGCGGTGCCGGGTGTCATCGTATCAACCCTTCTGGTGGGAGGACTGGTCGGCTTGCTGGGCGGCATCAATTCAATGATGGTGGCGTTACTTTTTGGTGCCTTGATTTCACCCACAGATCCTGTAAGTGTGTTAGCGCTGTTTAAGGAGGTGGGAGCACCCGAAGATTTAAAAATACTGGTAGAAGGGGAATCGCTTTTTAATGATGCAACCGGGGTGGTTCTATTCACGATCCTGCTGGATACCGTGATAAAAGGGCAGGGATTCGAATTTGGTCGAGCAGTATATGAATTTGTAAAGGTCTCCGCGGGCGGACTTCTGCTGGGGATAGCGCTCGGCTGGATCGTTTATAAGATCATGCGGCATCTGGAGGATCATTTGCTGGAAAATGCCCTTTGTCTTGTTTTAGCTTATGGGTCATTCTGGCTGGCGGAAGTCATGCATCTTTCGGGAGTCATTACAACCGTGATGGCAGGTCTGATGATCGGTAATTATGGCCGGCGGCTTTCGATGAGCGAAAAGACTACTCAAACCGTCGAAATATTTTTTGAATCAATAGATTTTTTAATCAATTCAGTTCTTTTTATTTTGATCGGCCTAGAGTTACGAGAAGTACAGGCAGGTTATATGTGGATAACAGTATTGGTTGCCGTTGGGGCGATGATGATAAGCCGTGCGGCAGTTTCTTATAGTTTCTATTGGTTGCTGAATCAGTGGGGTACCAGGCGGCCGAAGAAATGGAAGCACATTCTCTTCTGGGGCGGGTTGAGAGGCTCGATACCGATTGCTCTCCTGCTCCAATTACCCAACGAGGGGGCGCTTGAAACATGGCGTCCGGTGCTACTGGTGGCGGGATTCGGTTGTGTCTTCTTTTCTCTGGTCGTCCAAGGGGCCACCATGGGGCCGCTTATGCGCAGGCTCGGCATCGGAGGCTCGTCAGAAACAGTCGCATATTAACACTGAATATATAATTCCAATATTTCAAAAGAAAATTTTGAGAGGCATTGGCTTTCATTCTAACCAATGTGAAGCCTCCTTTAAGGTGTTTTCCATGAAGTTCCAGGACGATCTTTCCGCTTTTAAGCGCTTGCACGGGATTATCTCCCTCGAGGAGACGGTAGGTCCCTGAATCCCAGATCACCACGGCGCCGGACCCATTTTGACCTTCGGGGATGATTCCTTCAAAATTAATATATTCCAATGCATGGTCGTCTACCATGACAGCCAGTCTTTTGTCGGCCGGGTTTAATGACGGCCCCTTGGGTATCGCCCAAGACTTTAAAACCCCTTCTATCTCCAACCTAAAATCATAGTGAAGTTGCCTGGCGTGGTGTTCCTGTACCACAAAATGCATCATCGGATCGATCCTACCGAGATAATGAATTACCTGGAATTAAACTTGGACTCTCGCCCAAAAGTGCATATTTTTAAATTTGATGAATTCTACTTTTTACCAATTCATCAAATTTATAACAAAAATAATTTCATCACAAGATTCGGATAGAAATTTTCTCCTCATCGGTATTATATTTATGCCGGAATAACAAGACGCTTTCTCTTTTGAAAAGAAGTCGCTTATCGATCAGACATAAAACCGACATAAAAGGAGAAAAAATGGACTTATCAGAACAGGCCTTATGGCAGGGTGTTTTAAATAGGGACATCCGGTATGA
>CAVZUV010000027.1:0-57058 GCA_963778575.1 uncultured delta proteobacterium
ACAATAAACAAAAAACAAACCACAAATAAACCACAATGACCGAAGCCCTTAAGCCGGAAATAGGAAAGAGAAATTAGAAAACAGGTAATCGCAAAAGGACGCAGATGAACCTAGATATTACTTATTGAGAGGTTCCGAATTCGCCGTTCAACGTTCAAGGTTATAAAGACATTTAGTTACAGCTCGTTGCCGAATCCTGGACCGAGAACCCTGAACCGCTTAACCCGGGTATTATTATAATTTGTGTTTATTCGTGTTCACCCGTGGTATTCTTTGTCCTCTTTTCTATTTTCTATAAATTGGACAATATCTTACGCGCCTCATCCGCCCTGTCAAATTTTTCATCCAGATTTAGCGCCGTCTCGAGTTCTTTTCTGGCGCGATCCTTTTCCCCTTTTTTATAATAGGCCAAACCCAGATGAAAATGCACGACCGCATTATCAGGATTCTTTTTAAGGCTGTCTGTAAGTTCGTCGATAGCGCTGTCGTACAATCCTTTTTTATAATAAACCAGTCCCAATGTATCCATAACATTGGGATCGTCGGGAAGCATTTCTTTGGCTTTCTGGGCGAGACTCAGCGCTTTATTCAGATTGTCGCCTTTTTCTGCAAGTAAATAAGCAAGGTTGTTGGCAGCCGGGTAGAAGTTCGGATTAATATCCAGCGCCGCGTTGTAGTGTTTTTGGGCAAGATCAAACCTTTTCTGCATATCGTAGATAATGCCTAGCAACATGTGGGGAGCGGCTTGTTTTGGATTTTTCTCCAGGACGGCCTTGTACTGGGCAATAGCCTTATCTTCCTGTTTTTCAAGGAGATAGATTCTGGACAATGAATAATACGGTGGGAGGAAATTCGGGTTCTCTTTTAAAGCCGCTTTGAATGATGCCTCGGCGTCTTTTGTTTTTTGCTGGATCAAATAGAGTTTTCCTTTAAGGTTGTAGACTATTGACATCCGTTCGGGATCACTATGAACTTTATCGAGCTGTTCGTCACATTTCAATAACGCCGTCGCAACATCTTTTTTGTCGGTATACACAAGAATAATATTGGCAAAAACATCCATTCGCCGAGGATCAATCATCATGGCTTTATTAAAGTTTTTCAGAGCAAGATCGTATTTGTTTAATAGGCGCTGCAAAACACCAAGATGAAAATAACCCTCAGGGTTTTTCGGTGCAAGTTTGATCAATGACTCAAAAATGTTTTGAGATTCTTTAATCTTTTTCTGATGCATATACACAATGCCTAGAACCAGTTCCGCCCGATAATTGTTGGGATCAATCTTCAGAATTTCCAGACTTTCCTTTTGAGCTAATTCGAAATCATGTTCCTTGAGATATATTTCGACCAATAGGAGCTTCGGTTTTATAAATCGAGGATTAAACTCAACAGTCTGCAAAAGAGCAGTCTTTGCCATTCCAGTCTCCCCCTTGCTAAGGTAGGCGATGCCTTTGAAATAATAGGCGCGATAAGATCCCGGATCTTCTTTAATGAGCATATCGAATATCTTAACGGCTTCATCATACTTATGTTGTAAAATATAAAGTTCTCCTTTTAGCATCTGGGTCGGGAAATACTTGGGGCTTTGATCTAAAATCCGGGTGATATATTTTTCAGCATCCTTAATTTGCTTATTTTTAACATAAAACCTGGCGATCGCATCCATTATCCTGATATCTTTTGGTTGAATCTCAAGGGCTTTTTGATACATGGATAAGGTCTTGACCGGATTGCCGGCGGCATCGTAAAATTCACCCGCCAACATATAAGATCTTATGTTATTGGGGTCGAATTCAATCGCCTTAAGATAGGCGGCCTCCGCCCTATCACTGCGATTTTGTTTAACATAGAAATTGCCAAGAGTGATATAAAGGTTTGGGTTATGTGGATTCAGATCTATGGCGTTTTTTATTGCCACCTCCGCCAGATCATAGGATCTGTTTTGAAGATAAAAACTGAAAAGGGCAAGGTATAAGTTTACGTCTTTGGGATTTTTAGCCACTCCCTGTTTGAGAATATTTTCAGCTTTAAGTTTCTCCCCCTGGTGCAAAAACAGTTGGGAAAGCCCGAGATAGGCGCGGGTCTGCTTGTCGTCGATTCCCAAAATCTTTTTTAAAGTCAATGCGGCGTTGTCTGTGTGTTTTTCCCGTTCCATGATTCCGGATAACAGAAATAGGGCTTCTATGTTATTGGGTTCCTTATTTAAAACTGCATCAACTTTTGAACGCGATTCTTTTAGCTTTTTCCCTAGCAAATAAAAGGTCGCCAATTTGAGTCGAGCCTCTATGTTATTTGGATCAAGCTTTTCAACCATGGAATAAGACTTGAAGGCTCCTTGAGAATCCCCCAACTTGAGTTGGGTTTCGCCAAGTTTTGTATAGGCCTCAATGTATTTAGGATCTATCTGAATCGCATTTTTAAATTCGAGTTCAGCGCTTTTATATTCCCCTTTTTCAAAATAGGCTTTCCCTTTTTCAACAAAAGCGACTTTCTTTTCTTCATTTGATCCGCAACCATATATCATCATAAAAATAACCAGAAATGTCGGAAGAACAATTTTCATGCGGTCCATAAGTTGACCTCCCAAGGTATTGTATTTAGAGCGTCGCTCTGCCTCTCGATGCCGATTTAGAATCAAATCCCGTATTATGCATTGCCTTTACCATTAAAGAGATCCCTTTCCAATAACTTTCTTATCTCTACATATTCGGGCTATCAATAAGAAAGTCTTTCAAATTCTACAATTTATTGAATTTATACATCTTTTAGTAGTTTCTGGTTCATAAGGTTTCCGTGGCCCAATATTCTATCATTCTCCCACTACAAACTGAGATGAGCGAAAGGATCGAACATGTTGTAAAGAAAATTATGAAAAAAAATACATAATTTATTGATGAATTATAACCTATTTTACATAAAAAACTCTCTTTCTTTGAAAAATGCCAAAAGCAACCCGTAAGATTTTGTCTAAATATACATCCATAACTATCCAATATATATGAGATATTTTTTATTGTAGGATATCAAACGCTATTGTCTTCATTTTGGCACTCCCTTTGCATTAGAGCTCATATAAAAATCGAGGTTTTCAAGATTTCAACAGAAAATAGGGGTTTTGATATAAACAAGGAGGATAAGATGAAGAAATTATTTATGGTTTTATGTGTTGTGATCATGTTCTTTGGACTTTTAGGTTGTCCTTCGGATGATCCCACAAATCCGCTGAGAACATCAAACAATATTCAATCGCCTGTTACCAATCAAGAAGTGAACACAGGCGGTAATTATAACGCGGTTCCTGAACCGGCTACACTTGTGCTGCTAGGCGCCGGATTGGTGGGTCTTGCAGGTGCTGGAAGGAAAAAATTATTTAAAAAAGACAAAGATGAATAACAAAATAATTCTCCAAATGAGATTTTAAAACCCCATCTACTTTCGGCAGGATCAACAATTACCCCTCTCCTTTTTGGGAGAGGGGTAATTGTTTGGGGGATGAACAAAGAATAGAGATTCGATCAAAAAAGTATGCAGGAATGGATTCTACCTAGTGTCCATCCATAAATTAGGATTTTTGTTCAAGATCAAGGCATGCGAAAAAAATAACCACAGGCATATAATCAATATTCCGAGGATTATTTTTTGAGCATAACGCAGAGATTGGGCAAAAAGACAATTTATGGATGGACACTAGCTAAGGTCTAGGAGGCCTAATATCCAGGTCGCTGATTTTGTAAAGAAGGGTTTTATAACTGATTTTTAAAATTGAGCTTGCCTTGGTCCGATTCCAGCCTGTTTGATTCAATACGTGTGATATAACCTCTTTTTCGATAACATCCAAGGCCTTTTTTCTGATTTTTTTAAGAGAAAATGATGAATAATCCGATGTGTTTTTATTCTTTAGATCAAGCAAGGTATCAACAATTAAAGTGCTATCCAGTTCTTTTTGGTGCGGTGTTGTATTTAAATCTGATTTACCTCTGGCACTCAGATCATCGATAATTTCTTCCCAGTTGCCCATCACGATACTACTTTGAAGCACATTCTGAAGTTCTCTAACGTTTCCTGGCCAATTATATGCGGTTAGTCTTTTTATGATATGGTCGCCGGGAGGTGTTAATTTTTTCTTGCCCAGCTGTGACAAATATTTTTTTAAAAAATAGTCAATTAAAAGCGGAATATCCTCAGGTCTTTCTCGAAGAGGAGGGATGTATATCTTAATAATGTTGAGGCGATAGTACAGATCTTCTCTGAAGAGTCCATTTTTGACATTTTCTCCGAGGTTTTGATTGGTAGAGGCGATAACCCAGGCGTCTGCTTTGACTTCCTTTTCAGAACCCAGAGGTGCAAACTCACCGCTTTGAAGAACACGGAGAAGTTTGGCCTGGAGTGCCAGAGGCATATCGCCGATTTCATCTAGAAACAAAACTCCTTTATCGGCAAGTTCAAATTTCCCGCGTTTTTTTCGTTCAGCTCCCGTAAAAGCACCTCGTTCAAATCCAAAAAGCTCACTTTCAAGCAATCCTTCCGGCAATGCCGCACAGTTTACCTTTATAAACGGTTTATCTTTTCTTTGAGATTTGCCGTAAAGGTTTTGGGCCACGACCTCCTTTCCCACTCCGCTTTCTCCGGTGATTAAGACATTTAATCCTGTATCTGCAGTGTGTTCTATGAGTTCCCTGATCCGGTTTATACTTTTACTTGTCCCAATTAATGTTGGTATCATGTTTAATATTGGTGTTTGAAATGGTTTTTCTTTTTTCCACCAAGTCGCCAAGGCACTAAGAAAAAAATAATAAAATATATCCTTTGTGTCTTAGAGCCGTTGTGGCGGATTTAGTTGAGTAAATATTTTTCAAGTATCCAAATCTGTAGAAAACAGTTTTTTGATCAGTTTTTCAAGTTCAGAAAACTCGAAGGGCTTTTCCAGCACATAATCGGCTTCAGCCTCTGTGGCCAGAGCTTCAGGATGTTCACCCCAACCGGTAATAGCTATAACTCGTGTAGCCGGATATTTTTTCTTGATGATGGAAATAAGGGCAACACCGCTTATGTCAGGCATTATGAGATCCGTAATGACCAGGTCGAATCTCTGCTTTTCATTCTCTATCAATTTCAATCCTTCCAACCCATTAGAAGCAGAGACAACGTCATATTTTCTTTTGCTTAAGAAATCATAAAGCGCATCAAGAATTTCTTTATTGTCGTCTATGATAAGGAGTTTGGAAGTATTATTCATTTTATCTAAATTTCAATTCCTCCTGATTATTGAAACTCAGTGAACATCCCAGCCCTTTGGGGTTAAAAGGGGCTACCCCTTCGGCGCAATTCCTTGTGGGATTCTTAAAATCATAATACAATTTTATTACAATATCTTAATTGTTTTAGCAAGTTGTTTTCTTAAATATCAATTTTGTCCTTTTTAATCAAAAGAATTCCTCGATGCTCTGCATCGGGGTTAATATGGTAAAATTCATTTTGATACCTCGCAGCTCTGCTGCGGGGTAGTTCATTAATTAATTAAGGTAATTACTCAAATTTTGCCACCAGGTCACTAAGATTCACCCCGTTAAATGGTTCTAATATCCGCTTATTATATCTATTGCAGATTTATTAAACAAAAATCGATCCCGATTTTTTAATATTCAATGGGGCGAAAAAAATAAATACTTTATGTTTTTGTGGCTATTTTTCGGATTGGCCTTGGGAATAAATTTGCCATCATTGTGTACTTGGGTTCATATATAGGAAATAATTTTCCCATAATTGTGTACTTAGATTCATATTATTGCTTTGTCAAGTTCAAAATAGTCTGATAAAATTATATTATATACAGTTTTGAAACCGCCAAGTGAAATAAATTTCTTTAAAATGGCATTAATTTTCACAGCATTGGATAACTGCTACCCTACATTTCTTTTTTCGCTTAAAATTTTAATCAAACGGCATGGTATTTGCAAACCTTATGCGGATCATATGACAGGGGCTTTGCCCAATTGGAATATTGGAATATTGGTTTAACTGAATTTTTGACAATTTAAATAGTGTCCATCCATAAATGAGGATTTTTGTTCAAGATCAAGGCATGCGAAAAAAATAACCCCAGGCATATAGTTGATATTCCGAGGATTATTTTTTGAGCATAACGCAGAGATTGGGCAAAAAGACCATTTATGGATGGGCACTAAATAGCTTATTTCCTCTATTATTGACATTATTCCAGCGTTCCAACGTTCCATTCTTCCATACTCGTGGAATGAACAATTTGCCATTAAAAGAAATACGAATCGATAAGTTAAAGATTTTTGAGAAATTAATTTAATGATTCCGTCAGACAAAAACAATATTGTTATTCTCGAAACAGATCCTGCAAGCAGAGATTATTTAAGATCCATATTCTCTCAATGGGGGTATACGCCGTTTAGTTTTGATACGGAAGTTATTTTTCTTGATAATTTGTCGCTGCTGAATCCTGGGCTGGTCGTCTTAAGCGCTTTATCCTTAGAAAGTATATCAAGGATTATCAATCTCTTGAAATTCAGAGGCCTTGATTTGCCTCTATTAATTATATCAAGTGATTACGAGATTCAAAATTTTATTGATATCAATGAGTTTGATCATGCACTGGTTATCATGCCCTCTGTTGAACCGTCGGATTTAAAAAGCGCTATCAACAAGATTCAAAATAATTCCAGCAAAAGCAATAGGGTTCAAGATGTTCCATTGATAGTGGGAAACAGCCCTGAAATGATAAAAATCAAAAGAATGATTTCAAGATTAAGTCGATCAAAAAATACGGTGCTGATTCAAGGGGAACCAGGGACAGGAAAAGAGTTGGTTGCACGAGCAATACATAACCGATCGGATCGAAAGAGCAGTCCTTTTATTAAGGTGAATATTGCCGCCCTTTCGGATGAATTATTTGAAAATGAACTGTTTGAATACGCGACGGACGAATTTAACGGATTTTATAAGCATAAAAAGAGGATCTTGAAGGTTGCAGATGGAGCCACGCTTTTTTTAGACCAGATAGAAAAGGCTTCGGTTTCCCTCCAATCCAAAATGCTCCAGATTTTAGACGGGAAAAGTCTATTTGAAGCCGGGGCTGAGATGACAAATCAACTCGGCATCAGAGTTATTGCCGCCGGCAACAAGCTTGATCTGCTTATGGAAAAAAGACGGTTTCGCAAAGATCTTTTTTATCGACTGAACGTCATAAACATCAAGATGCCTCCCCTTAGACATCGAAACGGGGACATTGCGTTGCTGGTTGATTTTTTTAACGACAGGTTTTGGGGAGAGCTTGGCAGGTGTTATTGTGACATATCGCAAAAAGACAAAGACTTATTGTTGCGCTATCACTGGCCCGGAAATGTAAAAGAATTGAAAGATGTTATCAAGGATATGGTGTTAGCTGCCGATAAAGATAACATACCTGCTCGGTTTATTCGGAAAAACCGTCAAAATGAATCTTTTAATATCGCAGGTCGCCGACAAGATTTTTTTGCCATACCGGAAGCTTCGGATATAAAAATCTATCTAAGAGATTTGCACAAAATCTCTCTAAAAGATATACGAAAAGAGTTTATTAAAAAAACAGAGAAAAAATTGATGAAAGAAGCCCTTGTCAAAACAAACTGGAATCGGAAAAAGGCTTCGATGCTGCTGGATATCAGTTACAAATCCTTATTGAATAAAATGAAAATTTACAACATTGCTTGAAAAAGGATATTCAATAGGATATCTTTTTTAATTTTAACCATATCAAGGAAAAAAAATGCAAAAAAGCGCTAAAGAAATCAAACTCGAAGATATCGTTGAAATTATTTTAAGACGGCGATGGTGGATGATTATTTCGTCTTGTCTTTGTATAATTATTGGGATTATTTTGGCGTTTGCGCTTCCCAAATATTATCAGGCCGAAACCTTAGTATTGATTCAACCGCAGAAAGTTCCAAAAGATTATGTCCAACCTGTTGTAACCATGGATATCGATTCAAGGCTCGAGGCTTTCTCGCGAGAGATCTTAAGCCGCTCGAATCTCGAGAAAATCATGAAAAAATTCAATATGTATACGGAGCCAAAGTATAAGACATTTTTCGTGGAAGATAAAATAAACGATATGCGCAAACGAATTTTGGTTAATTTGATGAGGCGGGATCTTCCTGGAAGGTTTAGCGGCGCATATGCATTTAGCATCTCATTTAAAGGTAAAGATCCTGAAAAGGTCATGAAAGTAACCAATGCCTTGGCGTCTTATTTTATTGAAGAAAACTTACGCTTTAAGCAAGCAGAGTCCAAAGGGACCAACACCTTCCTTGAACAAGAGCTGAATTCCATCCGGAAGGAGCTTACGACAAAAGAAAAAGAACTGAAGGAATATCGTGAAAGATATATGGGTGAACTGCCGGAACAACTGGGGTCAAATTTGAATATGCTCACCAGGATCCAGGAACAATTAAAGGGAAAAGAAACCACCCTCCTGGATGCCAAAAACAAACTGGCCATGCTTATGGATCAGGTAAAGCAAGGTGCGTTGTTATTCGGCCAAGGTGTTGCCGTGACAAGCGATGGCAGAATTGTGTCTGATTTTGAAAAACCCATAAGCCTGGAGCAAGCCAAAGCAATGCTGTCGTATCTCGAAACCCGGTATACGTCAAAACATCCGGATATTATCCGAATCAAAAAGATCATATCGGACTTAGAGAAAAACAAACAAAATAGTAAAGACGCATCAAACGCATCAGAATATATTCCCGCCAATGCAAGAATGGAAATCCAACAAGTTAAGGTAAATATCAGTACATTGACCACAGAAATTTCCAAATTAAACTCGCAAATTCAAGGTCTTGAAAAACGAATTGACAATACGCCGAGACGAGAGGAAGAATTGAAATCGTTAGATAGAGATTATAAGAATATAAGAGATAATTATAATATGCTGATGAACAAAAAACTTGAAACACAGATCTCTATTAACATGGATAAACAGCAAAAAGGAGAGAGATTTCAAGTTCTCGATCCAGCCATGCTTCCGGAAAAGCCTGTATCCCCAAATATGAAGATGTTGTTTTTATTAATCCTGGTGGCCGGGCCGAATATCGGACTCGGGTTGATTTTCTTAATGGAATATTTGGATACGTCTTTCAGAAGCCCTAAAGATGTTGAATCTTATTTGGGTTTTTCCGTACTGGCCACTGTTCCGATCATTAGTGACCGAAAATATGAAAGGCAACAAAAACTCAACCATGTTTTCAGCGTTATTTCAATCTGCTTTACTTTTATTCTTCTGTCGGCCTTTGCGGTGTTATCTTTTGTCGGGGTTGATAAAACCATTGAAATTATAAATCAATTCATGACCACATGAGGTGAATAAATTGGGCAAAATTTATGACGCTTTAGAAAAGTCAAAGGAAAAACGGATGGGATCTGCAGCATTCGACGAAGCGCCGGATACGACTGCAAATGATAGGGACGGCCGGGCGAAAGATGCTAAAAAGCCTATTTCCTTATATAATGAAGTAAAGGTATCAGATGTTTCGGATACCCTCCTTAAACCAGTTGAAAACCTTGAACGGTCAAATAGGGCTGCTCCTTATGTGAAGACCGACGTATTATATGACGAGAATCGCATCGATGAAAATATGGTTACGCTGATAAAGCCGCAATCATTTGAGGCCGAACAATTCAAAATCTTAAGAACAAATCTCTTGTTTCCGTCTTCCGGAAAGTCGCCTCGAACCATAATGGTCACCAGTTCCATGCCGGATGAGGGGAAATCCTTGATCTCCGCAAATCTTGCCATAAGCATCGCCCAGAGTATTCAGGAGCACGTTTTGCTCATTGATTGTGATATCCGAAGGCCTCGTGTTCATACCGAATTCGGGTTTGGCGATGTTGCGGGGCTGAGCGAGCATCTTTCCAGAGGAATACCGATTTCTTCCTTGCTTCTTAAAACAATCGTCGACAAATTGAGCATTCTGCCGGGTGGCAGACCCCCTTTCAATCCATCGGAACTGGTGTCATCTCAACAAATGTCTAAACTGCTTCAAGAAGTAAAATACAGGTACAGCGACCGTTTTATTATTATCGATTCACCGCCGCCAAAACTTACCGCCGAAACCAGCGCACTTTCGCGTCAGGTTGACGGGATTCTTCTGGTTATAGAGTATGGACGCACCTCGCGAGAGATGGTTTCGGATCTCATCAACATCATCGGTAAAGAAAAAATCATCGGAATTGTACTCAATAAACTCGACATGCGGTTTGCAGGTTATTACGGGATGGGCAAATATAAAACATATAGTAAATATTATCAGAAATATTAAATCCAGGTTAAACGGTTCACCGTTCAAGGTTCACGGTTTTCCAGAATCAACATTAACCGCTATCAGTTCATACAATTGATGATTGCGCAACCGTATATAAACAGATTGCAATAAAATATAACGTTTTCAGCGTAAGCTGTGTGGCGGATTAGATCCCGCAGGTTTATCTGCGGGAGTTTCATAAAATCGTAAAGCGATTTTATTATGTTAAGAATATTCAAACAGTATTATCCCATACGAAATATATTTTTTTTTATCGGCGAGGGCATTGCCATATTTGTTGCCGTTATGGCGGCATGCTGTCTTCTCCTCAATGTTGAATGGTTCGGATTTGATCGATGGCTATACCTGAAAATTTTTTTGATTTCCCTGGTCTGCCAGATCTGCCTGTACTATAACGACTTATATGATTTAGAGGTTACAGACACCTTTAAGGAACTTGGCGTACGTTTGCTTCAGTCGCTGGGGACTGCTGCTATTATTCTCGCCGGTATTTATGTGATCTTTCCGAAAGCAATTGTGGGAAGCGGCATTTTTGCCGTGAGCATAATTTTTGTGATCATCCTTATCGTTTCCTGGCGGTTTTTTTATACAATCATTCTCAGTCACGGTATTTTCAATCAAAAAATCATACTTCTAGGCTCCGGTCGTTTGGCCCAGAACATTTTGGATGAAATCATCCATAGAAAAGACTGCGGGTATACAATAGCGCTTAATGTTCAGGACACTTCGGAGGATTCAAATTTCTCATGTACTCAAATAGATACGGAAATAATTTGTAAGAAAGACTATGACGGGCTGTGTGAACTGGCGGAACAATTGGATATTAAAAAGGTTATTGTTGCCATAAAAGAAAGAAGAGGAAGACTCCCTTTAAAAGAGCTTGTGACGTGCCGGGTAAAAGGCATTGAGGTCATTGAGGGAACGAGCTTCTATGAAATGCTCGCCGGCAAACTCATTGTGGATCAAATTAATCCGGCATGGATCATCTTTTCCAAAGGATTCTATAAATCACGTACAAGACGCTTTATAAAACGCACCTTAGATCTCATATTATCTGTTTCCATGATTGTCCTCTTTTTACCCTTAATTATCGTAACGGCTGTTTTGATTAAAATCGATTCAACAGGACCGGTTCTTTTTTCTCAAGAAAGGGTTGGAATGAATAAGAAGCCGTACATGTTATATAAGTTTCGCTCGATGGTTCAAGACGCCGAAAAGCAATCCGGACCGGTTTGGGCTTCAGATAATGACAAAAGAGTAACACGGGTCGGAGGAGCTATTCGTAAATGGCGTATCGATGAAATTCCTCAGCTATGGAATGTTTTAAGAGGCAATATGAGCTTTGTGGGGCCTCGGCCGGAACGGGAATTCTTTGTCAGCAAACTGGAAAAAATCATCCCCTATTATGTGGAACGCTTTTCGGTGAAACCCGGAATTTCGGGTTGGGCACAGGTGTGTTACAGATATGGCGCATCTGTGGATGATGCTGTTGAAAAATTGAACTACGATCTTTTCTATATCAAAAACATGTCGGTTTTTATGGACCTGATGATCATCTTGCGCACCTTAAAGATCGTTCTTTTTGGCAAGGGTGCCAGATAAGATTTAATGGGATACAGACTTACACTGATGCTCACAGAAAATTTAATATAATGATTATCTGTGTAAATTTGTGAAAATCTGTGTCCTATTTAATTTGAAACTCGGGATCAAACAAAATGTTAATGGATTCAACTAACTATGTTGCATCACGGGATGCAATTGACGGGGCGGAGCCGTCTCCGAGTTGAGCGCTTTCCAAAGGTTTTCATATGGATTTAAAATTTAAAAAAGTACTGGTCACCGGCGGAGCGGGGTTTATCGGATCTCACCTTGTGGATGCACTGGTCGCAGCGGACTGTGATGTAACCGTATTCGACAATCTTTCAACAGGACATCTTTCCAACTTGAAATATAGCGAAAATCGGATCACGTTTTATAAAGCCGATATACGGGACCAGGACATACTCGTCAAAGCCTCCAAGGATTGCGATATTATATTTCACCAGGCCGCCGTGGTTTCTGTTTCCCAGACCGTAGAGAACCCTGTGGATTCAGCCATGGTAAACGATATGGGAACGCTTTTTGTTCTTGAAGCGGCCAGAAAAAACAGAATAAGAAGGGTGATTCTTGCCAGTTCATGTGCGGTTTACGGGGATGAGCCGGAGCTCCCAAAGCATGAAGATATGAGATTAAAACCACAAAGTCCGTATGCTGTACAGAAATTTTCCGGAGAATGTTATGCACGCCTCTATTTTGACCTCTATGGTGTCGAAACGGTTTCTCTTCGTTATTTTAATGTATACGGTCCCAGGCAAGACCCCTCATCACCATATTCCGGGGTTATATCCATTTTTATGACAAAAGCTTCTACAAAAAAAGCACCTGTGATTTTCGGTGATGGAAATCAATTTCGGGATTTCATATTTGTAAAGGATGTGGTGAAAGCGAATTTGCTTGCCGCAAATAGAAACAAAGCACAGGGGAAAATATTCAATATCGGCACCGGCAAAAATATACGTATAAACGAGCTCTGGCAGATGATCCGTCAACTGACAGGAAACCTTATCGAGCCCAGATATGAACCGGCAAGAGCTGGCGATATCCGCGAGTCGGTCGCCAGTATTGACCTCGCCCAAAAAGATCTTGGATTTGAACCCGAGTACTCCTTTGAAAGAGGTTTAGAGGAAACCTTTGAATATTATTCAACCGCGAATGAACACAGATAAACACGAATTAAAAAATAAAACGGTCAAACAGGACACAGATGAACACAGATTATAGAGATTCTAAATATCGGGAGTTAACAGAAAAGATAATTGGAGTTTTTTATTTTGATAATTTTAGAAAATAATATTCTGTTCTATCTGTGGAAATCAGTGTCCCATAGGTAAAAAATGAAACTTGAATTTAACAACGTGCTTGTTACCGGCGCAGCCGGTTTTATCGGATACCACCTCTCCAAGCGTCTTTTGGAAAATGGGTGCAAGGTCACCGGGGTAGATAACTTGAATTCATACTATGATGTCGGCCTCAAAACAGCTCGACTTGAGAAACTTGGATTTTTCAAGGAATTTTCTTTTTTCAAGGAAGATATCTCCAATAAAGAAGCTATGGAGAAGGTATTCGGAAGTAAGCCATTTGATGTGGTGGTAAACCTTGCCGCGCAGGCAGGCGTCAGGTATTCCTTGGAAAATCCCCACGCCTATATTGATGCGAACATCGTCGGTTTTGTCAATGTACTGCAATGCTGCAGATATAATGGTGTTAAACATCTGGTCTTTGCTTCTTCCAGTTCCGTTTATGGCGCAAATACGAAAATGCCGTTTTCCGTTCACCACAACGTAGATCATCCCGTTTCTCTTTATGCAGCATCTAAAAAAGCAAACGAATTAATGGCGCATACTTACAGTCACTTGTATGGACTTTCTTGTACGGGACTTAGATTTTTTACGGTCTATGGTCCGTGGGGGCGACCGGACATGGCCCTTTTTCTCTTTACAAAAGCCATTTTGGAAGAAAAACCCATCAAAGTGTTTAATCACGGTAGAATGCAAAGGGATTTTACGTATATCGACGATATCATAGAAGGTGTCGTAAGGGTAATGGGAAAGCTCCCGGAACCGAATCCAAACTGGCGTTCAGATCATCCGGATCCCGGAACCTCTTACACCGGATACAAAATTTACAATATCGGAAACAACCACCCGGTTGAGTTATTGGAATTTATCTCCGTCATCGAAAAAGCGCTTGGCAAAAACGCAAAAAAAGAGTTTCTCGACCTCCAGCCGGGAGATGTGGTGGCAACATATGCCGACGTAGATGATCTGGTCAAAGATGTCGGCTTTAAACCCGATACACCCATTGAGACCGGAATTAAACGGTTCATCGAGTGGTTTAAAGCGTATTACGGGTATGATTGAAATTGGATTAGAAGGATTTTGTGGTCTTGCTTAAATTTTTTATTGGACAGGATCAACCCCAGATAAATTGCCCTTCGGAATTTAACGAGGCTGGCAAGATAAACTGGATCGATTGTGTTCGCGATTTCCGGAAGAAATCGCGAACAAGCAATCCCGAGAATCCTGTAAATCCTGTCTAAAAATTTTAAGGAGAGACCTTTCAAAAATATTCATTTTTGTTCAAGTTCAAGGAAGGCGAAAATTTTAACCACAGGAATACTGGTAGTATTTCGAGGATTAAAATTTGAGTCAGACGCAGAAATTGGGCAAAAAGGGAAGTTTTTCAAAGGTCTCAAGGAGTCTAAATGAAATTAACAATCGCAGGGACAGGCTACGTCGGACTTGTCACCGGAACCGGTTTTGCAAACCTTGGCAATGATGTTATTTGTTTTGATATTGACAAGGAAAAAATTGACACATTGAAAAGCGGCGTAATCCCCATATACGAACCCGGCCTCGAGGAGCTATATCGAAGAAATGTCGAGACCGGAAGGCTCGAGTTTACAACAGATGCGAAAAAAGCCATCCAAGAATCGGAAATTATCTTTATATGCGTGAACACACCGGCCAATGAACACCGGGAAGCCGATCTCTCAGCGGTTATAGAAGTTGCAAAAGCCGTCGGCCGGCATATGGAGGAATATAAAGTCATTGTCAATAAAAGCACGGTACCCGTGGGGACTGCGGATCTTGTAAAAAACATCATCGAGGAAAACCAGAAAAAAAATATTGCGTTTGATGTCGTCTCCAACCCTGAATTTTTAAGGGAAGGGGCTGCGGTAAAAGATTTCGAAAATCCGGATAGGATTATCATCGGTTCCGATAGTAAAAAAGCCGAAGAAATAATGACATCGTTATACCGTTCAAGAGCAAGAACCGACCGGCCCATAATGATTACGGATATAAAGAGCGCCGAAATTATTAAATATGCAAGCAATGCCATGCTGGCAACCCGGATCAGCTTTATGAATCAGCTGGCATATCTGTGTGAAAAAACAGGTGCCGATATCAAACAAATTTCAAAGGGTATGGGGCTTGATGACAGAATCGGGCCGCGTTTTCTGCAGGCCGGCATCGGGTATGGAGGAAGCTGCTTTCCAAAGGACGTTACAGCGCTGATTTCCACGTTAAAACAAAACGGTTGTGATGCAGATCTGTTTGAAGCGGTAAACCGGATCAATGAAAATCAAAAAAGTGTTGTCGTGGAAAAACTGGCGTCAATGTTGGATATGAAGAACAGTACCATTGCGGTTTGGGGCGTTTCCTTCAAACCCAAAACAGATGACATTAGAGAAGCCCCTTCATTAAAGATTATTGAAAAACTACAAAACTTGGGCGCAAAAGTTCATGCATGTGATCCCATTGCCATTGAAAACGCAAAAAAAGTTTTAAACGATGTCAAGTTCTTCCTGAACCCTTATGAAACAATTCGTGACTGTGATGCCTTGATCGTTGCCACCGAATGGAATGAATTCAGAAATCTTGATATGCGGGCAGTAAAGATCCTACTGAGGAAGCCGATCATCATCGATGGACGAAATATTTATGACCCAAAAGAAATGAAAGAGCTTGGATTTAAGTATATGGGAATCGGGAGATAGCCGTGTGAGTACATTTATTATTAGACAGGATCTACAGGATGTCTCGGATGCTATGGTACTGCCTTAGCGAATTGTGTTTTTTCTCTTACTTCCGAAAAGGGAAAAAACACAAAAATAAATCCGGCTAATCATGTTAATCCTGTCTAAATGGAGAACAAATTATGAGAAGACGATTATTTTATGTTATTTTTTGTTTTGCGTTCTTTTTTGTATTTAACTTTCAACAGATATGTATTGCTGCCGCGAATACGCCGGCTTCAGGAAAAAACGGTCCGGCAAAAGCCGGCGAAAAATGGTCGGGCTGGGTATTTGCGGATGCATATAAAATCGGCAGCGGTGATGTCCTGGAGATTGTCACTTGGAAGGAGCCGGATTTTTCAAGACAAGAAGTGTTGGTAAGAACTGATGGTAAAATCAGTTTCCCCTTACTGGGGGATGTTCAGGCGGCAGGGCGAACACCCATGGAGATTCGAAAAGAAATTGAATCAGGGTTAAAGGCTTATGTTGAAAATCCCATTGTCACGGTTACCGTTAAAAACCCCGCAAGTCAGAAGTTTTATATTTTGGGGGAGGTCAAAAAAACCGGAGAATATGCACTTATTAAAGGTCTGACGGTTCTGCAGGCATTTGCCATTGCAGGGGGATTTACGGATTGGGCGTCCAAAAAAGAAATTATACTGCTTCGAAATGAAAACGGGAAACAGAAGGTGTATAACATCAATTATAAAAAGATCGTAAATGATAAAGACTTCAGTCAGAATATCAGCATAAAGACCGATGACACCATTATCGTACCTTAGTATAGGACAGGGTTAAGCACAGATCAAATTATCTTAATTAATTTATGATTTAAAGCGATTTTAGAAATCTCGAAACGTACATTTAAGCTTGATTTTTGATATTACATCCTATATTAGCCATTAAGACTCGTCGTTGACGAGAAGGGCTTTACCGGAGAGACAGATGGAAGGCTTCGAGACCTTTGAAAAATGTTCAATTTTATTCAAGTTCAAGGAAGGCGAAGCACGAAGTTAAAGGAATGGTTTAGTTTAAATAAAATCACAGACACTTCGGCTGGAAGCGGATTGAATTTCATCATTTTCATTCGCGAAATGATGAAAAAATACCCATTAAATCAAGTAAATCCTGTCAAATATAGAAGAAGATACAAGTCAGTGTTAATCGGTGTTAATCTGTGTCTTATTAAGGGGGTTAAAATGAAATCAAGATTATGTTTCGCTGCAATCTGCTTCTTTTTTCTGACCGCATCGACAAGTTTTGGATACAAGGCCACCTTCCTCCCCAGAATTTCAGTTGAAGAAGGATATACAGACAACATCCTGCTGACGCCAAATAACGACTTTAAGGAAGATGATTATATTACAACCGTAACACCCGGTTTTACAGGTGAACTGTCCGGGGAAAAAGGCGATGCAAAGATTTCATATGACGCGTCTTATGCGTTTTATAATCAACACGATGAATTCAATGGTTGGCGGCATCAGGCGAATCTTTTAGGAAAGTACATGATCGCCAAAAACACCCGTTTTAATATCGCAGACCACTTTTTGTACACGGAAGACCCCAATAGATCTGCCGATATTGCACAGATAAGAACTGAAAACCCCACACTCCCAATCGATACAACAGAAAGAAAGACCAGAGAGCTATACACAACAAATTATGCCAGTGTCGGACTAAACCATCAGTTTGGAAAGTATCATGCATTTCGGCTGGGTTATTCCCACTATCTCCTTAACAACGATGATCCGGCATATGAAGACAAACAAGAGCATAAAGCTTCGGGAGGGTTGACCTACTGGTTTGGCCCCGAATGGGGTTTTGATGTCGACGGCCAATATACACGGGGGATATTCGAGGTTTCGAATAATCTGGATGAGTATCAAGGCAGTGTCAGCTTGCTTAAAAGGTTCGGAAAGCATTTTATAGGATATGTCCGGTATTCGCATTCGGTGGTCACTTATGAGAACGAATCAGGACAGGACACTACGTATATTCCCTCCGTCGGATTCAAATATGACATTGAAAAGGATATATCTTTGATTGTTGATGCCGGCTGGTTTTTTACTGAATCTGATTTTAGAGCGAACCAGTCCAGTCCTAACGGAGATCTCCGACTGATTAAACGATTTGAACACGGAAAATTAAATTTAGCGCTGTTGGGCGGGTATGATTATTCTTTGTATGGTGCTGAAACCCTAGGGTATGCGGTATATTACGAGGCCAGTGCTTCCTTGACCCACCGCCTTGCCAAGCATGTCGACGGTCGAATTTTTGGTTCCTATAGAGACACCAAATATAAAGATGCTTCGGATCGGGAGGACAAAAGTCCAAGGATCGGTGTTGGATTGGATTGGCAGGCGTTGCAATGGATGAACCTTGGATTGAATTATCGATACCAGAAAGTTGATTCAACACTTGATACGGAAACCTATGATGAAAACAGGGTGAGTGTCGATATCACTCTGATCCCCATAACACCATTCCATACCAGCCGGTATTAACAATAAAATCGTTTTACGATTTTATAAAACTCCCGCAGGTGAACCTGCGGGATATCCATCAATCATAGACTGGTTTATCTGCTTGGTATGACATTATTTAATTTACGTTCTTATTTTACATTCATACACGTCTCATCAGCTATCTTTATAACCAAGCAAAAATCCCATCTATAAAGTTGAGACCTTTAAAAAATGTTCAATTTTGGTCAAGGCAAAGAAAAACGAAAATTTTAACCACCCCAGAGGAATAGGCTTCGCATTCCACAGGGCGGGCAGACATACATTGAGTATTTCGAGGATTAACCCGCCAAAGTTCGCTGGCGGGTTAAAATTTTTACTTGACTTATGAATTGAGCAAAAGGGAGCCTTTTTCATAGGTCTCACAAACAACTTATGAATATTCTTGTAACCGGCGGCAGCGGCTTTATCGGAACGAATCTTGTAACAGACCTTCTCGGTAAAGGGCACAATGTCACAATCTATGATAAGCGGCAAAGCGAAACATATCCCGCCCTTTGTATCGTTGGTGATATTCGGGATCAGAAAAAGCTGGCCGATTCCATGCACGGCGTCAACGCAGTGTATCATTTAGCCGCTGAGCACCGTGATGATGTTCATCCTGCCTTACTCTATTATGAGGTCAACGTGGGCGGTGCGGAAAACATGGTTTACGCCCTTAAAAATAACAATGTCAATCAATTGATTTTTACCAGCACGGTTGCAGTGTACGGTCTCAACTCAACAACGACTCATGAAGACGGCCCTGTCAAACCCTTTAATGATTACGGCAAGAGCAAATACGAGGCGGAAACTATTTTTAATCAATGGGCGGATTCCGACCATACATGTTCTTTAATCACGGTTCGGCCCACTGTCATTTTCGGGGAAAAAAATCGAGGCAATGTGTATAACCTTCTTTACCAGCTTTTATCCGGTAAATTTATAATGGTTGGAAAAGGCATTAACCGAAAATCCATGGGATATGTCCTTAACCTGACCCATTTTTTAACCACTCTCCTTGAATCCGGGCCCGGACGATTTGTATATAATTACGCGGATAAACCGGATTTGTCTATGAATGAACTTATAAAAATTTTTCATAATATGATCGGGAATAATCATAAGCATCACTTTAAAATTCCTTATGCATTAGGCCTTTTGGGGGGGTATTGTTACGATATATTAGCAAAGGTAACCGGCAAAACGTATCCCATCAGCTCAATTCGCATCAAAAAGTTCTGTGCAGACACCATGATTAATGCGGATAAACTACAACAAACCGGTTTTGTCCCGTCCTATACGCTGGCTGAAGGTCTAAGACGAATGATCAAAAGCGAATTTTTATAAATAGATAGTCAACTTTTTTTGTTGGACACGGAAGAACACAGATCCCAAAGATTTTTTAAAATTACCTCTCAGTCCTTGCATGCTTCTTGCATATTTCCTGCCTACACCCTGTACCACCTGTCATTCATGATAAGTTTCTGCTCTGAGGTCGGTATGGAAATTGCCTAACAGTCATATTTTATAAAAGTTTCAATGCGTTAATCCAAACAGCCATGTGACTCACGGGGCGGAGCTATATACACGCAAGCGTCAAAACTGAATCGCCCATTAGTTTATAGTATGGAATTTTTTGTTGGACACAGAAGAGCACAGATTGTAACGATCATTATTCTTTTTTAAAATATCAGCATCTGTGAAAATCTGTGTCCCATTTCAATCTGATGACGCATTTATTCAATCAGGAGGCATAAGACGATGAAAGCCGTCATTCTGGCCGGAGGCTACGGAACAAGACTTTCGGAAGAGACTACAGTAAAGCCGAAACCCATGGTAGAAATCGGGGACAAGCCGATCTTATGGCATATTATGAAAATCTATGCTGCCCATGGTATCAGCGATTTCATTATTTGTTTGGGTTACAAAGGTTACATCATTAAGGAATACTTTGCGAATTATTTGTTCTACATGTCTGATGTGACATTTGATTTACGTAAAAACAAGATGGAAGTTCACCAAAACAGCGCAGAATCGTGGAAAGTGACCTTGATCGATACCGGTGAAAGCTCAATGACCGGCGGTCGTTTAAAACGGGTGAAGGATTACATTGGTAATGAAACGTTTTGTCTTACATACGGAGATGGGGTGAGTGATGTAAATATAAAAGATTTAATTGACTTTCATCGAGATCAAAGAACCATAGCGACATTAACCGCCGTACAGTCCCCCGGACGGTTCGGCGCATTTAGACTGGATCAAAACCAACAAAAGATTTCCACATTTAAGGAAAAGCCAAAAGGTGACGGGGCTTGGATTAACGGCGGGTTTTTCGTTTTGGAGTCTGAAGTAATGGATTACATTGAGGGGGATTCAACAATCTGGGAGCGCGAACCACTGGAAAAACTGGCTCATGACGGTGAATTGGCGGCATACAGACACCAGGGATTCTGGCATCCCATGGATACGTTAAGGGATAAAAATACCTTAGACAAATTGTGGGAGAGCGGAAAGGCCCCATGGAAAGTGTGGTGAGAAGATTATAATCAACGACTTCTTAGTCATAGAAACTGTAATCATTGGAATCCATAAAGAATCCGTATGAACCTGTATATTTTAATGAACCTTTCAAAAGACTGCTTTTATCCATAATAAGGAATATCTTTTGATGCGTAAACTAATTTATATGCTTGTGTCCATAGTCAGTGTGTCTATTGTTGCACTCCTCTCGGTCTTTCTGCTGTTGGCAACCGAGACCGGTAGTCGATGGCTTATGCATCACGCAACCGCTTATGTGCCGGGACAGTTAACCATAGGGCGTATGCAGGGCAGTGTGCTTTCAGGCCTAAATTTTTACAAGGTAGACCAGTATATTGACCAGCGACATATACAGATCCAACACGTTAAGCTAAATTGGAAGCCAATGGCGCTACTGGACGGAAACATTCTCTTCCGAAGCTTGAACATCACCGGGATTACGTATACCGAACCAGTGACCAAAGAAATTTCATCAAAAAACACAATTAAATCACCTCGGAACATTACATTTCCATTTTCAATTACCGCAGAAAAGGCAAGGTTGGATCACATCGATTTCTATCAAGGGAGTGCTCAACATTCACTGAATTACGTCCAGCTGACCGGAAGAGTTGACAAGAATGGTATTTTGTTGAAACGGTTAGAGGCTCAGGGAGAGAATATACATGTTGATCTTCAGGGACACATGGGTCTCCGTTATCCCTATCCGTTTCAGGCAAACGTGAATTGGAGCACGTCGCTTCCTGGTAAGGTGAAAGCAAAAGGAAAATGCGACATTAACGGGGATATTAATTTTTTGAAATTTAAGCACAAACTCAGAAAAC
This sequence comes from uncultured delta proteobacterium, assembly GCA_963778575.1. Taxonomy (GTDB): domain Bacteria; phylum Desulfobacterota; class Desulfobacteria; order Desulfobacterales; family UBA11574; genus UBA11574. The sequence continues at coordinate 21,818 of CAVZUV010000027.1, forward strand.
CTTTGGTTCTGAATACACGGGGCGAAGTCAATATCGGTTGCAGTCGGGCCATAAAGGACAAAACAGCTTTGTACGATATAAATCTAAAAGGTGATTTAACCGGTCCGGGTATACCGCCAATTCATATCGAGACCCATGCTCAAAGCGATCTTACGATTTTGCGAGTTGACAGTCTAATAGCCCATACACTTGGAGGTATGGTAAAGGTCAACGGTCATATTATTCTGAAGCCGGAACCAAAGGGGAATCTGACGGTCCACGCCATAGATATTCATCCCGGTTTGCGGTGGCCTGACTGGCCTGGCAAGCTGGCGTTTGATACGAATGTAAAAAGTAAAATTGATGGCGGAACGCCAACCGTTTCGCTACACGAATTAGTATTGGTCGGTCGCCTCATAGATCAGCCCTTACAGGCAGCGGGAAACTTGACATTCCACGGAATATCGAAGGTGTCCGGAGATCTAAAGGTTCATTCAGGCAACAACGCGCTAAATATAAGCGGTAAAATCGCAAAGCATCTTGACGTGAAATTTGATGTAGATGCACCAAACCCTGTCAGTCTCTGGCCCGGACTCAGGGGACACCTGCAAGGCAGAGGAACTGTTAAAGGGATGCGCAGCAGCCCTGCAGGAACCATCACTCTCACCGGCAACAACATCAGTTACGGAAATTACACCGTCCAAAACTTTCATGCCGATCTCGTACTTGATTTGGACAATACGAAGCTCTCAAGTTCCAAGGTTAAACTGACCAATATACAGGTAAATAATGAAGTTCTAAAAAGTGTAACGCTGACTTCCGTCGGCGACTTCAAGAAGCATAAGGTCTGTTTGGATATTGTGACCCCTTCCGTAAATGCAAATGTTAAATTTGCCGGCAGTTTTTATAAAGACGCTTGGGAAGCTAAAGTAAAAACTGCTTCATTTGATCCGGCTCAATCTAACAAGTGGAGATTATGTAATCCAGTGCATTTGGAAGTGACCGAAACGGAACTTAAACCCTTCAATGCCTGCTGGACCCATAAAAAATCCAGCCTGTATATGCACGGTTCATGGAATGAAAAATCAGGTTGGAAGGTAGAGGGTGACATGAACGACGATCCCTTAAAGGGGATGATTGATATGTTGAAAGAGATCTCTAAGAAAGAACATCTTAGATGGGGGAAAGATCATCGATATTAAAATATAGACGGGTTTTTATCATCTCTGTAAAGAAAGGTAGCTTCTATGCTTGATATATTTAACAACATTAACCGTCGACAATTTATTAAAAAATCAGTCGTTGGTGCGCTGGTTGCAGGCGGTGCATTTGCAGCAGGAAAGATTGTTGTGTCACCGCCTGATATGGGGTTGGCGAATCCTTATCCTGAGTTGCCGGATCAAAAACCTGCTATACCTCCATACAATAAAAGCGCCCTCTTTTTCAATAAACATCAATATGCTCTTGTTGCCACTCTGGCCGCGATTATTATTCCGACGGATGATGATCCCGGAGCCACCGAGGCAGGTGTTGTCGATTATATTGACGGGATAGTTGCCGAATCCAGTACAAAGCAAGCGATATATAAAAAAGGATTGAAATGGATAGATGACTTCAGCCAGAAAAAATATGGGTCAGGTGAAGTTTTTTTGAATTTGAGCTTGAAAAGACAAATCGATTTATTGCGGTTGATCCATGAGGCTGCATGCATGCACAGCGAGAGATTGAACGGATTGTTAAAACGACTTGATCGAAAGATCGATACCATTTGGGACAATTTATTTGGGGTTGGAAGAAATTCATGGTTTTTCAATGTAATTCGCTGGGATGTTTGTAAAGGATATTTTTCCAACCCGGTCTCTTGGAAGGTCTTAGGATATTACGGCCCGCCTCAGCCCATCGGATATCCAACCTTTTCCGATCCGCCCTCTTCAGCTAAATATAGGGGTTCTGTTCGGCTTGTTAATAATAAATCGTGTTTGACCTGCCACAAGGATGGAAAGCATCCAAGGGGGGGATTAATCAACCACACTTGTACAACCTGCCATCGGCCCCATTCTCCTTGGCCATATAACAAAAACACTTTTCATCTTGAAGATCATCTAGAAATTTTATTTCCGAATCCGTAAAGAAGAGGATTATGTCAATGACAAAATTTGCAGACAAAGTGGATGCATGCATAATTGGTTCCGGAGCAGGTGGCGGCGTCGTTGCCAAAGAACTTGGTGAGCAGGGCATAAAGGTAGTCGTTTTGGAGGCGGGGAGACGACTTGACCCCCTGCGGGATTATCCCACGGCCAGACAAGATTGGGAAATATACACTGAAAGATTCTCGGCGTTATTCAACGTTCCTGCCTTACAAAAGGTTACTTTTAGTAATAGATCTATTTACAGACCCGCTCAAATCAATGGTGTGGGGGGGGGAACACTTCAATACCTTGCGTATGCGATACGAATGCGACCCGATGACTTTCGGGTTTATTCGATTGACGGCGTTGGAATGGATTGGCCAATAACCTATGAAGAGCTCGCACCCTACTATCGGAAAGTTGAATTGGAATTAGGTGTTTCCGGAAAGGCTGGTGGTGACTGGATTCCGTCGGTAGAACACTACCCTAACCCTCCGTTTGAGTTCTCCCATGCGAATAAAATTATAAAACGCGGGTGCGATAAACTCGGCATAAAACTATGGCCGGCTGCAATGGCCAGGTTGTCACGCCCATTCGACGGACGGCCGAAATGTGTGAATTGCGGCGCTTGTATGAGAGGGTGTATATCTGGAGCCAAATCAAGCGTTGATGTTACTTACATAAGTAAAGCGGAGGCAACTGGTAATGTGGTCGTTCGCCCCCAGAGTGTTGTTACCCGAATAAAAGTCGACTCAAAAGGAAGAGCTAAAAGTGTAATTTATTTTGACGAAAATGGAATTGAGCATGAACAAGAAGCTAAGATTATTATTATTTCCGCTGGTACCATTCAGTCCCCACGTCTGTTACTAAACTCAAAATCTAAAATATTTCCTGATGGATTGGCCAATAGCAGTGGTTTAGTTGGCAAATTTTTTATGCAACATTTTGGTGTGGGATCTGCTGCGATATTTCCTGAACGTATTGATTCTTTTCGGGGATTTTATGGGGGGGCGATTTCCGAGAGTTTACCTAAAACTGCATCAAACAATTCTTTTGTACGAGGATTCCGTCTTGATTTAATTAGTGGTGCCCAGGGACCCTTAAATATGGCGAGCCGTGTAAAATTGTGGGGGAAACAACTAAAGGACTATATGTTCAAAAATTTTGGGCATGTAGCAGGTATTGCCGCAGCCGCAGAAATGCTTCCCGATGAACGAAATTGCATAGAATTGGATCCGGAAGTGAAGGATAAGTATGGTATGGCAGTACCGCGTATAAGTCTGGAGTGGCGGGCAAATGAAAAACTAATGCTGCCAGCGATGGAAAGCGTTATAAGAGAGATTTATGATGCTGCCGGAGCTGAAAGAATACTACGTTTAAAGCCAGGTAAACCTGGAGGGGAAGCTCATAACATGGGAACCTGCAAAATGGGCAATGATCCTCAAAAATCAGTTCTGAATTCCTTTTGTCAAACCCATGATATACCAAACTTGTTTGTTATTGATGGAAGCTGTTTTGTAACGACCGGCATAGCGAATCCCTCTCTGACAATTCAGGCGATAGCAGTTCGCGCTTCTGAGTATATTGTTAAACAGGCAAAAAGAGGAAATCTGTAGACACTATAATCTCACTTTTAGAACTACTATTTTGTAAGTCAAGTTTTTGTAATATTTTCAATATATGAAAGCAAAATAATAATTCTGATAAACTAAACGGAGGACTTGTCTTGAAAATTTTGATTCCTGGTAATATGGGTTACATAGGCCCATGTGTCGTTAAGCAGTTACGCGATGTTTATCCCGATTCAACATTGATTGGATTTGATATGGGCTATTTTGCAACGTGTTTGTCAAACAGCGAAATCCTGCCGGAATGCAGGGTTGATATACAATATTTTGGTGATGTCCGAAAAATACAAAGCGCCATACTTAAAGATGTTGACGCGATAGTACATCTCTCTGCTATCTCCAATGATCCAATGGGCAAAACCTTTGAGGCGGTTACCATGGACATTAATCACCGTGCGAGTGTTGACTTGGCCAAAAAAGCTAAAGAAATGGGTGTAAAGTCCTTTGTCTTTGCTTCTAGCTGCAGCATGTATGGAGCGGCTGAAGACAGTGCCAGAACAGAAGCGTCACAGTTAAATCCGCTGACGGCCTATGCCAGATCAAAAGTGTTTACAGAAAGAGACATCAAAGACATCGCCGGTGGCGGATTCAAGGTGACAAGCCTGAGATTTTCGACAGCATGCGGAATCAGCCCGCGACTGAGATTGGATTTAGTACTCAATGATTTTGTTGCCGGGGCCATCGCATCAAAGCAGATCACGATTCTAAGCGATGGAACTCCCTGGCGTCCCCTGATTAATGTAAAAGACATGGCACGTGCCATTGAATGGGCCATCAGTAGAGATACGAGGGATGGAGGAGAATTTTTAGCTGTAAATGTCGGAAGTAACGAATGGAATTATCAAGTCAAAGATTTAGCTTATGCTGTTGCTGAGGTCATTCCGGGTGTTAAAATTTCAATCAATAAAAATGCTGCTCCGGACAAGCGTTCCTACCGGGTAAACTTTGACTATTTTAAAACATTAGCGCCGAATCACCAGCCCAAATACAACTTGATCCATACAATAGAAGAATTGCGGGACGGCTTGGAATCCATGGGATTCAACGACGAAAAATTCCGAGATTCAAATTATATGCGTCTTAACATGCTGAACCAATTGAGGGGTAAAGGATTACTGAATGAAAATCTGGAATGGGCTTGAAAGCAGAGCGCATCGAAGAAATTACGAGAGACATAAACTACTACCCGGAGGTACATGTGATTTTTAATGAAACTGAATTGAAAGGCGCCTACGTCATTGAAATAGAAAAATTAAAGGATCATCGCGGATTCTTCGCACGAGCGTGGTGCCAAAAGGAATTTGAGGAGTATAATCTTGTTTCGCGGACCAAACAGGCCAATGTTTCGTATAATAAGTCAAGGGGAACATTGCGAGGCATGCATTACCAACTAACTCCGTATGAAGAAACAAAACTTGTGCGTTGCACAAGGGGTGCAATTTATGATGTGATTATCGATCTGCGTCCCGACTCATCCACCTATACTCAATGGTTCGGTGTAGAATTGACCGCAGAAAACTATAAAATGCTCTATGTTCCGGAGAATTTTGGTCATGGTTTTCAAACCTTAAAGGACGATACCGAGGTCACTTATCAGGTGTCTCAATTTTATACGCCGGGTTCTGAACGCGGCATACGCTGGGATGATCCGGCCTTTGGTATAGACTGGCCGTTAGCGGTTCAAGTCATTTCAGACAAGGACAAAAATTGGCCGGATTATACGTTGTAAATTAGCGATTTTGCACATCTCGGAGGAATAAGTATGATCATCGTTGATAAAGCATTGGAAAAACGACAGCAAGAAAATAACCCGATTCGTTGTGCGATGATCGGCGCAGGTTTTATGGGACGAGGCGTTGCGCTGCAGATTTTGAATGCTGTGCGGGGAATGGAGTTGGTGGCGATTTCCAATCGCCATCTCGAAGGCGCCAAAAGGGCCTATTCGGAAGCAGGTGTTGAAGAAGTTCGGACCGTCGAGAACAAAACGCAACTGGAAGACGCAATCGTTCAACATCATTATACCGTTACTGAAGACGCCATGCTCTTGTGCCAAGCCGAAGGTATCGATGCAGTGATCGAAGTTACCGGCATTGTGGAGTTCGGCGCCCATGTGGCAGTAAAGGCAATTGAAAACAAAAAACACGTTATCACCATGAATGCGGAACTGGACGGTACGGTTGGTCCAATTCTGAAAGTGCACGCCGACAAGGCCGGAGTAATATTCACGGGTGCAGACGGTGATCAGCCCGGCGTAATCATGAACCTTTTTCGTTTTGTGAAGTCTATCGGCGTGAAGCCTGTATTATGCGGAAATATCAAAGGACTTCATGATCCATACCGAAACCCGACCACCCAGGAGGGATTCGCTCGTAAATGGGGGCAGAATCCAACAATGGTCACCTCATTTGCCGATGGCACCAAGATTTCATTTGAACAAGCCATCGTTGCGAACGCCACAGGCATGAGAGTTGCAAAACGAGGAATGTTCGGTCCCACGGTTCCGACCGGTACGCCGATTCAAAAGGTGGCCGAAGAGTACCCAATATCTGCCTTGCTGGAGGGCCCCGGTATTGTTGATTACGTGGTCGGTGCAGAACCTGCGCCGGGCGTTTTTGTACTGGGGACCCATGATCATCCGATGCAGCAGCATTATCTGAACCTCTATAAACTCGGTACCGGTCCTCTATATTGCTTTTATACCCCTTACCATCTGTGCCATTTCGAGGTCCCCCTCACTGTCGCGCGGGCGGTGCTGTTCGGAGATGCAGCGATTGCTCCCCTTGGAGCGCCTTGTGTGGATGTTGTCGCTGCGGCAAAAATAGTGCTTAAGGCAGGTCTGGAGATTGACGGCCTTGGCTGCTATATGACATATGGGTTATGCGAGAACTCGGATGTTGTCCGGAATCAGGACCTCTTGCCGATTGGTTTGGCCGAAGGTTGCCGGCTGAAAAATGATATTCCAAAAGACCAGGTGCTTACCTATAACGACGTGGAGGTTCCTAAGGACCGCCTATGTGACAAGCTTCGAGCAGAACAAAACAAATACTTCAGCTAACGGCAAATCCCAAGCCTACCATCGACTTGTCTTTATTGAATCAAAACATCATCTCTCAAAGAGACCTTTGCAAAACGCTCATTTTTGTTCAAGTTTAAGGAACGAGAAAATTTTAACCGAAGGAATACATTGAGTATTTTGAGGATTACAATTTGAATGTGACGCAGAAATTAGGCAAAAAGGGGCGTTTTGCAAAGGTCTCTCAAACCGAAGTGGTTGCGGTAATACCTGCCGCGGGAATGGCAACCCGGCTATCACCGCTGCCTTTCAGCAAAGAGTTAATTCCCATAGGATTTGGTGCTCTAGGACAAAAAAATCAGTTTCGGCCGAAAGTGGTCAGTCATTATCTTTTGGAAATGTTTAAGTCTGCCGGAATAAAAAAGGCATATATTGTGGTGCATTCCGGGAAACTGGATATCCCTGCTTATTTTGGCAGCGGTCAAATGGTTGGCATGAAACTGGCGTATTTACTTGTAGATTTACCGATTGCCGTGCCTTACACATTGGATCAGGCTTACCCTTTTGTACAAAATAAATGGGTGGCGTTAGGTTTTCCGGATGTTGTTTTGCATCCTGAAAATAGCTTTGTTCAGCTTTTAACCAAAAAGATGCAGACCGGGGCAGATATCGTGTTGGGGCTATACCCGACAGATCAGCCTCATAAAATGGATGTGGTCGATCTTGATGAGAATGGGTGTATTCGACAAATTCGCTCTAAGCCTTCTAAATTGGAAGGCGATAAGGTGAACTATGCCTGGTTGACGGCGGTATGGACACCGGTTTTTACAAAGTATTTGCATGAGTTCGTCTCAGAGCATAAAAAGAAATATTTGGATGACTGTTTCGAAACTGCCATAAAAAACAAGCGGGAATTATTTGTGGGAGATATTTTTCAAGCGGCAATTGCGGATAGGTTAAATATAGAAACAGTTTTATTCACGGACGGGAATTGTCTGGATATTGGGACACCTGACGATTTAGCCAAAGCCTTATGGAAAAGTTCTTCAGGATGACACTTTCAAGAGAGAAGATGAACAGATTGAAATAAGATCTCAACCTGTAACCATTAGCGAGAATTCCTTTGACAGATACAATTGATATAGCCATCGTAGGTGGGGGTGTAATAGGCTGCGCTTTGGCCCTGGAGCTTTCCGGTCGATATGAGAATGTGTTTTTGTTTGAAAAAAATATCGGAATTACCCAAGGTGAAAACCAATCCAGCCGGAATTCAGGCGTGATACACTCAGGTATTTACTATGATCAAGAAACACGTCCTGAAAAAGCTGCGCTCTGTGTTGAAGGAAATAGCCTGCTGTATGAATTTTGTAAAACGCATAGAGTGCTTGCATTGAAAACCGGGAAGCTCATTGTTGCCACCAATGCGGATGAAGAAGCTGTACTAGAATTTTACCTTGGTCGTGCCAGAGAAAATGGTGTTCAAGATGTGAAAAGAATTTCCGGAACCGAAGTAAGCAGGCTTGAGCCGAATGTTAGGGCAAAATCTGCTCTTATAGTGCCTACGGCAGGCATTGTGGATCCGACCTCTCTTGTCTACAGACTTTATACATTGTCAAGCAAAAGCGGTGTTCAGTTTATGACGAACACTGAAATAGTGGGCTTTGAGGACGAGGGAGAGTATATACGTATGGTTGTTCGGTATCGTGATGGTCGGATAGATCAGGTATTGACAAAAGTGGTGATCAATGCTGCAGGCATAGATGCAGATCGCTTGGCCTCTATTTTAAATCCTGGTTCTCCCTATGAACTGGACCCTATAAGTGGAGAAAGCTACAAGTTTTACGGACATAAGCGACCCGATCTGAAAATAAACAGGATGAATATCTATCCGACGCCCGAGGTGGTTCAAACGCCGTATGGAAAACACTTTACTGTCGGCGTTCATCTGAGTCCGACATTCGAAGACATTACTTATCCCCCTAAATTGGGATCGACCGTTACTGTTGGGCCAAAACTCATTCCACTCAAAGACAGACAGAATTTGTCGGGACCTTTTTTGGGCCCGAAAATATTTGCTGATAAAGCTCGTCCATACTTTCCCGCTTTAAAAGAAGAAGATCTCATCTGGCATCAGAACGGCGTTCAGGCGAGGCTGAAAGCTTATCCTGATTTTATTGTCCGTGCTGATTCCGAGCGGCCGAATTTCATAAACCTTCTCGGCATAGACAGTCCGGGTCTGACATCATGCCTTGCTATTGCCCGCCGGGCAGGCGGGATTGTGGACAGGCTGTGGTCTTAGCAAGTAATTATTCTTGTCGGCTCCGATGGCTTTATCTCCCCAAAAAATTCTGATCCTCTACAAAAATAGAGTCTATCATTGGGCTTTAATCGCTTATATTCAATAAATAAAGCCTTTATGATATTGAGACCTTTGAAAAATGCTCATTTTTGTTCAAGTTCAAGCCTCCGGCCCGTTGGACCTACGCCCCTGAAGGGAAGGCGATAATTTTAACCGCAGGAATACATTTAGTATTTTGAGGATTAAAATTTGAGTCTGACGCAGAAATTGGGCAAAAAGGGGCGTTTTGCAAAGGTCTCATATTGCAGTCCCAAGAATAATGCATGCTAAGATCAGGGATAGGATAAAGGGGATGGAAAAACTTTTTTAACTGAGTCAAAAGAGAAGTAAAGAGGGGTTTTGCAAAAGTCTCGTAAAGATGTCAGCTTGGCCGGTTCAACCGTATTTCCTGGAACCGAATGGGAAGCAATATTTCCAAGAGAAGCAGGTTTTAATTCCGAAAAACTTAATGGCGTAAAGCGCTGGCTTGATGACAGGGTTGGTAACGGAAGTTACCGCATTGTCATTGCCCGTAGCGGAGGCCTGGTCGCTGAGTGGAATCACGGCTTCTACTCCAAAACCCATCTCACTATCCCGGTTTCTGCCAAATCGGTGGTTTCTCAAACTTTTCGCACCATTTCTCAGCCATTTCTGTTTAAGAGAAGAAATGCATTTGCCCGCAACACGCATCTTCCACTAGCTTCTGCAGCCAAATCCGTTTTTTCATGTATTTTGGGGATTGCGATTCACGAAGGCAAAATTCCTTCCGCCGATGCAAAAATTGCAGAGTATTATCCAGAAGCAATGGACGTTCCGGAGGGTGAAGGTCCCAAACCTGAACGTTATGCATTCCCAAAAGATCATTCAATTACCTTTCGCCAGCTTATTTCCAACACCTCCGGTTATATGAAACCCGGAGAAGAACCTGGGAAAGTGTTTCATTATCAAACATACGGGATGAATATTCTCACCCATGCCATTGCCAAGATTTATGGCCTCTATGATGTTCAAGATCCGGAGGGCTCGCCCGGTTTTAAGCAACTGGTCGACGAGAAGTTGCGAATTCCCATCGGTGCATCCTGGAGCTACAGCCTGATGAATTTCAATCTGCATCCCAGAGCCCGCATCAATATCTTCGGCTACTATGATGGGATTAACGCGACCGCATTGGATATGGCCCGTCTGGGCTGGCTGTGGTGTAACCGGGGGCGTTGGGCGGGAAAACAAATTGTTCCTGAATCCTGGATGCAAGAAGCAACAAAGACGGCGCCTGATATCATTGCAAATTGTCCAAAAGAACAGCGGAAATACGGTTATGGATTTTGGACCAACGACCATTCTCAACTCTGGCCGGGCCTGCCGTCCGACTCTTTTGCAGCGTCCGGCGCCGGAGCACAATACATCTGGGTATGCCCCTCTCTTGATCTGGTTGTCGTGCAAAGCCCGGGGATTTTAAAAAATCAGGCGGAAAAAATCACTGAATTTATAAAGCTGATACTGAGCGCTATCAGATATGTGTAAAACGTTTCATAGATTTTATGTAATTTGTCTCATAATGTCATATACCTTGCTGTGACCTCAGATGGCTTTTCTTAAACAATAATTTACATAACAAATTGATATATCAGCTAATATAAATAGTGCTACAACCTTGCACAGTTTTTGCATCACCATAATAATCCTCCAGTTCTAAATCGCTGACAAGGATACAGACCACTGTCAGGAGAAGACAAATCTTGAAGTCCGAAAGATTTGAGATGTATTTGGCAAAGTATGTCAAGGCTGTACGTGAATGAATGACAAAAACAGTTGCGAATTGCGTCAACGGGTCGAAGAGGGTTATTATGGACATAAAAAGAAGTGATGGAAAGAATGTTTTTCATGTAATACTCTGGGTTGCTGCGCTGTTTTGGATACTCTGTTCCGCTAATGCCTTTGCGGACACCATTATAGATAACGGCGATCCCGGCACATCCTTTACGGGGACTTGGCAGGTATCGGGTGGGACCAGTCCGTGGGACCCTGCCGACCCTTCAGCAACTTCGCTTTGGAGCAGAGACGGTGACACCTATACATGGACTTTTACGCCAACAAATTCAGGATATCACGACTTTTCCATGTGGTGGACCGCATATTCCTCCAGAAGCAACAGCGTGCCTGTTACCATAAAGTACTGGGGAGGGACGGATACACGATCGATCAATCAACAGCAGAACGGCGGGAAATGGAACCTGCTGAATTCATATCCCTTTAAAGCAGGTGAAAGTTACAATATAACCATTACATCTGCGCCGGGCGGATCACAGAACTACAGTACTTGTGCCGACGCTGTAAAGTTTGTCTACCGGCCGGACATCAATGTTCCACCGGTCGCTGCAATTGATTCTATTTCGCCCAGTCCGGCCCTTATAGATACGCCGGTGACATTTACGGGGCAAGGAGATGATCTAGACGGAACGATCAGCGGGTATAGCTGGGATTCCAGTTTAAATGGTCACTTGGGAGATACCAGATCATATACCACGACGGCATCCCAACTTTCTCCCGGAACCCATACCATATCTTTCACGGTAGTTGATAATGATGGTAAAGCATCAGCGCCGGTCACCCGGACGCTGGTCGTACAGAGTACGATTAACGAAGTCATCATCGACAACGGTGATCCCGAGACTTCATTTACGGGGGTCTGGCAGGTATCGGGCGGGCCCAATCCATGGAATCCCGCCGACCCTTCACCGACCTCGCTATGGAGCAGGGACGGCGATACCTATACATGGACCTTTACCCCATCGGTTTCGGGGAATTATGAATTTTCCATGTGGTGGACCCAGTACCCATCCAGGAGCCCGAATATCCCCGTATCCATAGCATTCGACGGTGGTACGGATACCGTTACGATCAATCAGCAAACCAACGGCGGTAAATGGAACACGATTAATTCATATCCTTTTGTCGCCGGTGCGCATTATAAAATAACCATTACAGCGGCGCCGGGCGGGTCCCAAAGCTATAGTACCTGTGCCGATGCCGTCAGGTTTGTCTATACGGGCAGCATCAATCAGTCACCGGTTGCGACGATTGACGTCATCAACCCGAAGGTGGTTGAACCGGGAGATGAGATAAACTTCCAGGGGTCGGGTGTCGATAATGACGGGACAGTGGAAAACTACGAGTGGTTTTCAGATCTCGATGGGAACCTGAGTAATCAGGCTATATTCAGCACGACATCGCTGACTCAGGGAACGCATACGATTTTTTTCCGGGTTCAGGATGATCAGGGTGCTTGGTCTAAGTATGCGGTTGCACTGGTGGTCGTACGGGATTGCGATAGCCCGGTAACGATCATGCCTCTTGGAAACTCCATTACATATGGTGTCGGTGAAATACCCGAAGCGGATCTGATTACGGGTTACAGACAACCGTTATTTCAGTCGCTGAAAAGTGCCGGTGATTATTTTGATTTTGTCGGAAACGAAAGTACGGGTCTCCTCGTGGTTCCTCCTTATGATATCGACCATCAGGGAATTCCCGGTATTACCGCCACAGAAGTCGCAGACAATGTATACAACTGGCTGGTAGCACATCCCGCAGAAATCGTGCTGCTCCACATCGGAACAAACGACGATACGACAAATCCGGTTGACGTTGAGCGGATTCTCGATGAGATCGACCGTTATGAAACCGACCACGGTAAGGAGATAACCGTTGTCCTGGCTCGTATCATCAACCATAAGACCTATTATCCGAATACGACAACCTTTAATGACAATGTGCAAGCTATAGCCGAGGCCAGGATTGCTGCAGGCGACAAAATCGTTTTGGTAGATCAGGAAAGCGCGTTGAATTATGCAACAGATATGTGGGACGACTTGCATCCGAAAAATATCGGTTACAATAAAATGGCCGGTGTATGGATGAGTGCCCTCGCCGATCTTTTGCCTGCATGTAGTGAATTTAAGCCTTTCATTTTTACAGCACCGATTGTAAAGGCAACGGTGGGTTTTCCGTACAAATACCAAGCGAGCGCCCTCGGAAATCCGGCTCCCTCTTATAGCCTGCTGACAAATCCTCCCGGAATGACCATCAATCCTAATACGGGAGAAATCTCCTGGACGCCGCCTTCAGGGCAGCAAGGATTTCATGAGATAACCGTCCAGGCCCAAAATTCAGTAGGAACCGTTACGCAAGACTTCAGCATCAATGTTACCGAAGGTGTCATCATTGACAACGGCGATCCGCAAACGTCATTTACGGGAACCTGGGGCGTATCAGGCGGGCTCAATCCATGGGATCCCGCTGATCTTTCGGCAACATCGCTATGGAGCAGGGACGGCGACACCTATACGTGGACCTTTACCCCTCTGGCCTCGGGGAATTACGAGTTTTCCATGTGGTGGACCCAGTACCCATCCAGGAGCCCGAATATTCCCGTAACCATACAATATGCAGGAGGAACGGATACCGTCAATATAAACCAGCAGGTCAACGGCGGCCAATGGAATCTCATCAATACCTATGCTTTCGAAGCCGGTCTTAGCTACAGGATAACCATCACATCTGCACCGGGTGGATCACAAAGCTACAGTACTTGTGCCGATGCCGTCAAATTCGTACTGGTTTCCGTGACACCTCCGAGCATCACGGGTCAACCCGCGAACCAGACAGTTTTACAGGGGCAAGCGGCGACCTTCAGTGTTGCAGCAAGCGGGTCAGCGCCTTTGAGCTATCAGTGGCAGCGGGGCGTGACGGACATATCGGGCGCCACAGGCGCCACATATACCATACCTGCCTGTGGGCTTGGAGATAGTGCGGCAACGTTTCGCTGTGTGGTGACGAACACAGCCGGCAGCGCCACAAGCAATACGGCTACTTTGACGGTCAATCCAATCGAAGCGCCGACCATTACGATTCAACCAGTGGCTCTGACGGTTACACAGGGACAGTCGGCGAGTTTCAGTGTTACGGCGAGCGGAACCGCGCCTTTGAGCTATCAGTGGCAGCGGGGCGTGACGGACATATCGGGCGCCACAAGCGCCACGTATACGATACCGGTGACAGGTCTTTTAGATAACGGGGCAACGTTTCGCTGTGTGGTTACGAATACAGGAGGCAGCGCCACAAGCGATGGGGCCTTGTTGACGGTCAATGCTGCCGTAGCGCCGAGCATCACGACTCAACCGTCGAGTCTGACGGTTACAGAGGGTGAATCGGCGAGCTTCAGTGTTACAGCGAGCGGGACCGCGCCGTTGAGCTATCAGTGGCAGCGTGGAGGGACGGACATATCGGGTGCAACAGGCGCCACGTATATGATACCGGTGACGGCTCTTTCGGATAATGGGGCAGTATTCCGCTGCGTGGTAACGAACGCAGGCGGCAGCATCACGAGCAATCCGGCCACATTGATGGTAAGCGAACTCATCATAGGGCCGGGTATCACGAGCCAACCTTCGAATCAGACGGTTTATGTGGGCCAACCGGCGACTTTCAGTGTTACGGCGAGCGGAACCGCACCGTTGAGCTATCAATGGCAGCGCGGCGTGACGGACATATCGGGCGCAACAGGTGCCGCATATACGATACCGGTGACGGCTCTTTCAGACAATGGGGCAGTATTCCGCTGCGTGGTAACGAATGCAGGCGGCAGTGTCAATAGCAATCCGGCCACTTTGACGGTTGTTACCTCGGCGGCACCGGTCGCTGTTAATGATGACGCGGATACGGTGGAAGGCAATCCGGTGACGATCAATGTCGTTTCCAACGATACGGACAGTGACGGCACCATCAATCCTTCTACGGTAACGATAACCGGCGGGCCGGGCAATGGAACCGCGGTTGAACAGGGTGACGGCACGGTGCTTTATACCCCGAATGCGGAATACTCCGGGAAAGACACGTTTACGTATACTGTTCGAGACGATCATGGGGTTTTGTCGAATACCGCCACCGTGACGGTTACGGTCGGCATCGTTATCGACAACGGCGACCCGGAGACTTCATTTACGGGAACCTGGGGCGTATCCGGCGGGACCAATCCATGGGATCATCTCACGGATCCTTCGGCAACATCACTTTGGAGCAGGGACGGCGACACCTATACATGGACCTTTACCCCTCCGGTTTCAGGGGATTACGAATTCTCCATGTGGTGGACACAGTACCCTTCCAGAAGCAATAATATCCCTGTTTCCATCCAATATTCAGGAGGAACGAATACCGTCAACATTAACCAGCTGGTTAACGGCGGCAAGTGGAATCTCATCAATACCTATTCTTTCGAAGCCGGAGTAAGTTACAACATCACCATCACATCTGCGCCGGGTGGATCACAAAACTACAGTACTTGTGCCGATGCCGTCAAGTTTGCGCTGGTCTCCTTGATACCTCCGAGCATCACGAGCCAGCCCTCGAACCAGACAGTATTAGAGGGCCAAGCGGCGAGCTTCAGTATCACAGCAAGCGGGTCAGCGCCCTTGAGCTATCAATGGCAAAAGAACGGGACGAACATATCCGGCGCAACAAGCGCCACATATACAACTCCTGCCACAATTCCTTCAGACAACGGCGCAACGTTCCGCTGTGTGGTAACGAATGGGGGGGAAGCATCACGAGCAATGATGCCGTCTTGACGGTCACTCCAGCCGTGGCGCCGAGCATCACGACTCAACCTTCGAATCAGACGGTTACGGAAGGTCAGACGGCGAGCTTCAGTGTTGTAGCGACCGGAACAGCGCCGTTGAGCTATCAGTGGCAGAAAAACGGGACGAACATATCCGGCGCAACAGGCGCCACGTACACGATACCGGCAGCGGTGATTGGAGATACCGGGGCGGTGTTCCATTGTGTAGTGAGCAATGTGAAGGGCAGTGTGACGAGCAATAACGCCATTTTGACGGTCACTGCTGCCGTAGCGCCGAGCATCACGACTCAACCTTCAAATCAGACGGTTACGGAAGGCCAGACGGCGAGCTTCAGTGTTGTAGCGACCGGAACAGCGCCGTTGAGCTATCAGTGGCAGAAAAACGGGACGAACATACCGGGTGGAACAGGCGCCACATATACCACGCCTGCCACAGTTCCCGGGGATACCGGGGCGGTGTTCCACTGTAGAGTAAGCAATGTGAAGGGCAGTGTGACGAGCAATGACGCCACCTTGACGGTCAATGAAATCATTATCGCGCCGAGCATCACGAGTCAACCTTCGGATCAGACGGTTTTATTGGGTGAAACAGCGACATTCAGTGTTACAGCGACCGGAACCGCGCCGTTGAGTTATCAGTGGCAGCGGGGCGGGGCGGACATATCCGGCGCAACGGGTGCCACATATACCACTTCTGCCACGGTCATTGGAGATAGCGGGGCATCGTTCCGATGTAAGGTGAGTAACACGGTCAACAATGTCATGAGCAATGCGGCCACTCTAACAGTCGTTACCTCGGCGGCACCGGTTGCTCGCAATGACAGCATGGATACATTGACAGGCACTCCGGTGATGATCAATGTCGTTACCAACGATACGGATAGCGACGGCACCATCGATCCCGCTACCGTATCGGTAACCAACGCGCCGGCCAATGGGACCGCGGTTGAACAGGGTAACGGCACGGTGCTTTATACTCCAAATGCCGGCTACTCCGGAGAAGATACTTTTAAGTATACTGTTCGAGACGATCATGGCGTTTTATCGAATACCGCCACGGTGACGGTCACGGTCGGCATCGTTATCGACAACGGCGATCCGCAGACTTCTCATACCGGAACCTGGGAGATATCGGGAGCGGCCGAACCTTGGAATCCCGCAATCGCCGGCGCGACATCGCTGTATAGCAGGGACGGCGACACGTATACATGGCGGTTCACTCCAACTGTGTCCGGGAATTACGACGTTTCCATGTGGTGGACGGAATATGCTTCCAGAAGTGATAACATCCCCGTCGATATTGAAAGTTGGAGCGGAACGGACACGGTTTATGTCAATCAGCAAACCCACGGCGGGCGATGGAACCTTCTAGGGACCTATCCATTTGTCGCCGGGACGAGTTATGACATAACCATTACATCCGTACCAGGGGGGACGGCGAACTACAGCACCTGCGCTGATGCCGTCAGATTCGTATACATCCCCTCAAATGTTATTCCCCTTGCTACGATCACGTCTGTGGATCCCAATCCCGTATTGCCGGGACATCCGGTTGCATTCTCAGGATCAGGTGTGGACTTCGATGGCACTATTATGGGTTATAGCTGGTACTCGACCCTTGACGGCCCATTGAGTGATCAGCCATCTTTCAGTACTTCGAGCCTGTCGAAAGGTGTGCATAGCATATTGTTCAAGGTTCAAGATAATACCGGTAAGTGGTCTACACAGGCTCAGGTATCTCTTGATGTCAATGATAAGACGGTTCAGACGACGGAGAATGTTTTTTTTGCCGCAGGCTATGCGCCCAAAGATGCAACGTCGGTCATGATTTCGACACTCCAGGACATGGGAGCAAGTTATAGCAATGGGGTTTGGACATACACGAATACAGCCCGGAATAAGCGATATATCGTTCACCAGGTGACCAATATACAGCAATTGGCGAACGCATTCAATACCCAGGACGCCGTTGTCCTTTATAACGGGCACTCCAATTACGGAATCGGGCAGCTTTTTGCGACAAGTCAGGAGTGGATCACCGATATTCTTGAGGATATCCGATATGTGGACGACGACCGGATCTTGAATTCTTCTTCGCCAATCGTGCACGTCAATGTGAGCTACATGAGAACCGGGCAGGCCTATCCCCATTGGTGGCCGATATACAAAGACGGCAGCAGCGCCATCGTGCCCTATGACTTTGGAGACCCTAAAGGAGACCCGGCTTACAATTATTATCCCACGTACCAGCTTCCGGGCGACCCGACCCATTACAAAATCGAGACGGTTCGTGACAGCGCCATCTCGCGATTTCCGGACTCAAGAGTGCCGGCCTGGTATGATCCAAACGGAAATCTCCCGGATCCGGGAAATCCGGATGATCTCCAGTACTACATCACCAACCCGGCGCCATGGTCTCCATCGTTTGAAGCGGTCGGGAATTGGGTGGACACCAATGTACTTACCGGATTCTTCAGAGAAAACTATCAATATTCGACTGCCGGTACCGGTGCTGACCAGGCGAAGTGGCTGTTCAGCATACCGAAGGAAAGTGATTACAATGTTTATGCCTGGTATCCCGCATCACCAAGCAATTCCACCAGTGCCCCTTACACGGTGAACCATGCATCGGGAAGCACAACGGTTCCCGTGAATCAGAGATTGAACGGGGGTAAATGGAACAAGTTGGGGACCTTTCATTTTGGTGCCGCTGATTATTCGGTCGTGTTGACCGATAAGGTGAGCAGCGGGAATGTCATAGCTGACGGTATCAGGATCGAAGACGTGAACAATCCGCCTCAAATATTGAAGGCACATTTTTTTGCAACAAACAGAAGCGGGCCTGCACCGCTTATAGTGAGTTTTCAAAGTGAAGCGGTCGGCGACGTGGATACTTTTCAATGGAATTTCGGAGACGGCACGTCAAATTCCTCACGGGACCAAATTGAGCACACATACACGGCGCCTGGAACATATACAGTGACCTACACCGTCCATGGACCGTTGGGCAGTGACTCGACAACCAAAGTCGGCTACATTGTTGTAGGGGCTCCGGAAGAGCCTTTGCAGGCTGAATTCGAATCGAGATCTTCTCAAACGGCAACGGCTCCAAGTACAATCCGATTCAGGGACAGAAGTACAGGCAATATCGTCTCCCGGGAGTGGGATTTTGACGGTGACGGTGTTATCGACTCCACGGAACAGAGTCCATCGTTTACATATACGGTTCCCGGCCTCTATACCGTGAGCTTGAGAGTAGTAGATATAAACGGAGTCAGCGATACCATAATAAAACAGAACTTTATCAGAATGATTATTTTCGATACGAATATCGATAATGTAGACTATCCCAAGACACATTACGGAAGCAAAACATTGCTTTACCGTAAACAGCTGGAAGTCAATCCGGCTGATTTTAAATACGCCAGGATTTTTTATGGCGGCTGCGACACTCGCATTTACTATGTCGACACCTTTCATCGAGGTATCATGCATTTCAGCCAGGGATCATCGGCTGATGGCGATCTTGGAATGGCTGCGTACTTGAAAGCGTATCTTGAAGGAAAGAGTGACTATGAGATATGGCAGATACTTCAATCCATAGAGCCGTTATACGAGTACTACGACTTCAGCAAGCCGCCGTCTGAGCAATGGTAAGGGAAGTCTATTTTGATAAAAAAAAAGAGTGAGGAGATTTAAACATGAGATGCTATCGAGTCATAAGCATTTTACTTATCGGGGTCTTTGCTTTTATATCCCTGCTTTATTGTCCTGCTGAAGCTGGCGAACCGCAGCGCCCAAATATAGCCAAATCATTCAGCCCGGATAAAGAATCAAAAATACAAGTCCTTAAATCGCGCAAGGCGAGAGAAGCTTTTGACGGTCTCAATGATGTCGAATTCTTGACAAACAGGGATCTCACATACAAGGCGATCCATACTGCGTTCAACAATAGAAGAGCAGAAGCCCTCTCTATTGCGGAGAATTATTTGAAGTTGTCGTTAACGGAATTCGCTGACGGCAAGCGGATAACACGTGTTCGGAAATTCAATATTGCAAAGAAGATTTTTGAGGTGTTTCCTGACGAAGGGGCACCAATTCTGATAAATCTATATAACAGTGGTGATGAAATTACGCGTGGCAATATCATTCGCGCATCCGGGGAAGTATCGGGAGGACAGCAAATCAAAGATATGCTGATAAAGGCGCTCGACGACAAATCCTTTGCGGAGGATGAGACGCCGGAAATGACGGGAGAGCCCTTACGTGTTTGTGATATGGCATATAACCAGCTCGTTCTCAGGTACAAGGTGATGAATGTCCTGCGCAACATAACTGAGGCACATGATATTGAGACACGCGATTACCACATCAATATACTTAAAGGCCTTCTTTAAAGGATTTCCCTTGAATCGGCTGTTATAGTTCGCCGCGATCGAGACATTCAAGATCGTTGAAGACCAGCCTATCCTATTCCCCCCGCAAACTGACAGAAAATGAGACCTTTGAAAAAGGAGGATGTTTCAAAGGTCTCAAACCCTTTTTTTGCCGAGACACCAACGGCACGGAGGAATCAATTTGAAAAACAGTCCT
Organism: uncultured delta proteobacterium; assembly: GCA_963778575.1. GTDB lineage: Bacteria > Desulfobacterota > Desulfobacteria > Desulfobacterales > UBA11574 > UBA11574. The sequence goes on from CAVZUV010000027.1 coordinate 42,135, forward strand.
TTCCAATTTGAGAAAGACTTTAATATGAGCGCATTCAAGCAATGTTACGGCACGGAAGATAAGTGCCGTGAAGCGCTATTCAATACGAGATGGCCGGACGGATATCACTGCCCGAAATGCGGCTATAATAAATACCTTCGGATGAACAACGGCAAAGCCTATGAGTGCCGGCGTTGCCGGCATAAAACCCGTGTTTATGTGAGGCTATTTTTTCTGGATGACAAACTGCCGTTAACAACCTTATTTCTGGTGAGGTATTTGTTTGTCCGCCTTAAAAAAGAGGTCTCTACACCTGTCACCCGCCCTTTCTATAGCGCGGCGCTGTCTGCTGTGCGGAAGTTAAGAAAGGCTTTCGAAGATATATCTCACGCATTGATCTCGGATGAATATTGTGCGCTGTATATCCCCTGGTTTGCCCGACCGCATCGCTGGGACAACACGACCAAAATCCATCGGTGCTATGCAAAAATAGAATGGCAGGAGAGAAAATTGTATGCCATAATTTCTGCCATCGCATGGCCTTTAAAGGCCGTCTTTTTTGCTGTGAAAAGAACGTTGAAATTCGGTGCACGAGTGAAGGAAAAGTCGGGTATGCCGATGACACGTCAATTTTTCAAACAGCTCTATCTTGCGTTCAGGCACTTTATTCCTCCTTCGGCATTTTACGCTTATAGATTGTTCGACCCGTCAAAACTCGAATTGGCTCCGAAGTATATCCATCACCATGAAATTTGCGCCTTGCTGCCTTTTATTATCTCTTCGAAAAATATAGAGCGCCTTGACGATAAATTTAGTTTCTACCAGGTATTCAAAAAGGCCGGATTACCGACCATTCCGATAATCGCCGAATTCGAAAAGGGCAAAATTAATAAATGGACAGCCGATACCAACGGCAAACTGCCCGAATCCGATCTGTTTGCAAAGCCGACCGACGGAATTAGAGGATTTGGGGCAAAGCTTTATATATATGAAAAAGACGGCCGTTACCGTACGAGTGATGGGCACCTCCTTTCACAGAAAGAGTTGCTGGATCATCTTTCAGAAGCTTCGAGAGAAACATCCTACCTATTGCAAAAAAGGTTTTTTAACCATCCGGATCTATCCGGGTTTTCCGTGCGGGCCCTTTGCACGGTAAGGATTGTAACCTGCCGCTACCCGGGCGGCCCTTCCATACCCCTTATTTCAATTCTCCGGATGCCGACAGGCATGAATATCACCGACAATATGAGGGTGAATGCCTTAGGGAGTCCCATACATGAGGAAACAGGAACGCTCGGGGATGCAGTTTCGATGGATCCGGCTGTTGGGCCTGTCAACCGGCATCCGGATACCGGTCATATGATCACCGGAGTTAAGATTCCCTTTTGGCCGGAAATTATCCAATTGGCGCTTTCGGCACATGATGAATTCCCTGAGTTTTCATCCATCGGCTGGGATATCGCCGTGACAAAAGACGGACCTTTGCTGGTTGAAGGAAATCCTGTTTGGGGTATTGAATCGTTGCAGAGGGTTCATAATAAACCCCTGGGTGAGTCGTGTTTTCCGGAAACCTATCTTTTGGATCTCGGGCTGCAAAAACGTTTTACGCCAACCATGCGCTCATACCTACTGCCGACATGACAAATTATATGGCTCCGTATTCAACAGGTTATGGCTGTTCCAAGCTCATGAAGCCTTGCTCGCACTTCCGGTAGATCATATATGTATAATCCCCAAGAAACGTAACAATCTAATTCCACAATAAATATTTGCAAATCAGTATAGGATTAGCCAATGAATAATTTAGCTGCGGTTGAAGCGCAAGTCACCCGTATCCGCCCCAGATCAGGGTGGCAGATACTAGATTTCAAAGAGTTGAGGGAATACCGGGACCTGTTTTATTTTCTTGTTTGGCGTGATATCAAAGTGATGTATGCCCAAACAATACTGGGATTCCTTTGGGCCGTTCTGCAACCGATCTCACAGATCGTCGTTTTTACCATTGTTTTTGGAAAAATTGCAAAGATATCAACGGATGGCATTCCCTACATCCTGTTTTCCAGCGTGGCCATTATCCCCTGGACATACATATCGCAGGCCATGTCACAATCCAGTGAAAGTCTGGTGAAAGATCAGAGTATGCTTGGCAAGATCTACTTTCCCAGGTTACTCTTACCCACAGTCTCCGTGTTGGCAAGACTGGTTGATTTCGGGATATCCACTTTGATCATATTTGGGGTAGTTTTATATTACCACATTTTGCCGACCTGGCAGCTGCTACTCTTTCCATTTTACGTTTTATTAATGATGGCCATATCCTTAGGTATCGGTACGTGGCTCTCTGCCCTGGCCATCAGATATCGTGATGTAAGGTATGCGATGCAATTTCTCATTCGGATGCTCATGTATTCGGCCCCCATCGTTTACTCGGCCTCATCCATACCCGAACATTATCGGTTGGTTTATTCCCTTAACCCGATTGTAGCGGTTATCGAAGGAATTCGAGCGTCTATACTCGGCACCCCGATACCGTGGATATACATATTGCCCGGGGTTTTCACATCTATACTGTTGCTGTTCACCGGCCTTTTTTATTTCAAACGCATGGAGCGGGTGTTTGTAGATGTCATTTAAAAGATAACCATTTTAGATTAGCATAAGAGATTATAATGAATCCTAAAGACCTTGCCGTCAAAGTTGAATCCATCAGTAAAATTTATCGTATTGGTTTAAAAGAAAGTATTAATGACAATTTTGCGTCTTCTATTTTCAATTTTTTGAAAAGCCCTTTAAAAAATTATCGAAAATATCGGTCGCTTTATCGATTTGACGATATCGAGTCAATTCAACAGCAAGATGTCGGAAATAATCCTTCCGACATCATCTGGGCGTTAAGAGATATATCCTTCGATGTCAAACAAGGGGAGGTACTGGGAATAATAGGGCGAAACGGCGCCGGCAAATCGACACTTCTCAAGATTCTTTGCAGAATTACGGATCCGACATACGGAAATGTCGAAATTAAGGGAAGAATTTCCAGCCTTCTGGAAGTCGGAACCGGATTTCACCCGGAACTCACCGGAAAAGAAAACATTTACCTCAATGGTACCATACTCGGCATGCGAAAACAGGAGGTGGATCGTAAGTTCGACGAGATTGTGCATTTTTCCGGGGTGGAAAAGTTCATTAATACGCCGGTGAAGCGATATTCCAGCGGGATGAGGGTGCGTCTTGCATTCTCTGTTGCCGCTCACCTTGAGCCGGAAATACTGATCATTGATGAAGTCCTGGCAGTGGGTGATGCTGATTTTCAGAAAAAATGCTTAAACAAAATGGAGGATTTTGGACAGGAGGGCCGGACGGTTCTTTTTGTTTCACATAACATGCCGGCCGTCACTCGTTTGTGTGCCAGAGCATTATTGATTGAAGACGGGAGGATTATAGACGATGGCCCGGCCTCTCAGGTGGTGGCTTCCTACCTGACATCGGAGCTGGGTACAACAGCCGCTCGTGAATGGTCTGATCCGGAAAAAGCGCCGGCAGGTTCTGTTGCCAGACTGCGGGCCGTAAGGGTAACGAAAGAAAGCGGTGAGATATCAGAGACGTTTGATATCCGTCAGCCCGTAAACGTCGAGATCGAGTATGAAGTCCTTGAATCAGGACACATATTGTTGCCGCATTTTGGCGTTATCAATGAACTCGGTCAATGCGCTTTCATAAGTGTTGATCTGGATCCCGCCTGGAGACGCCGCCCGCGCCCCACAGGAAATTACATCAGCCGAGCCGTCATTCCCGGCAATCTTTTGGCCGAGGGAATGATGTATATCAGTTGTCATTGTATTACGTTAAATCCGGATACGGTCCAATTTTCCGAGCGAAAAGCGATTGCATTTCATGTCGTTGACAGCATAGAGGGCGATACGGCTCGCGGAGATTATGCAAAGCAGCTGCCCGGAGTGGTGCGACCGGTTTTGGATTGGGCGACGCAGTATGACGGCAACGGCCGTTAGGTCGCTGCAATTTTGCCGAACAGATTGAAACCAAGACCTTTGCAAAGGTCTCACACGTTGAAGACAATCATGCCGGCATTTTATTGTCTAAAACTAAATATGGAGGGCAAATGAAATGAAAATTGAAAATTTGAGGTCGGAAAAAAAAAGAGAGGGCCGGGTGACGATTATAGGGACCGTGACCTGGGAAGAGGCTGCACGGCCGGTCCAGGATGTGTTCTTTGAAACGGACGTAAAGTTCGCCGATGATTTTATATGCAACCCGCATGCCTTTCTGATAGGATGCCTGGTTCCTGCCTTCAGACACGGTGAAGAAAGAATCTCGATCGATGCGGAAATATGTCCGGAGTTACGGGATAACCTGGTTACCGCACTCAGCTGGCTTCGTAACTGGTATTATCCGCCGGATCGGAAACTTATAAAAATTGAAGGCAAAAAGTGGTCGACATCGGCCCCGTTAAACAAATCAAGAAATGCCGCCATGTTTTTTTCCGGAGGAGTAGATTCACTTTCGGGACTTCGATATAACCGTCTCAACTATCCATTGGATCATCCTGCTTCCATAAAAGATGCTTTGTTCATATACGGCCAGAACTTTGACTCAGACCCTCGCCCGGAAACATTTGAAAAAGCAGTCAAGGCACTGTCGAAAGTGGCTGATGAGACCGGCATAACGATGATACCTGTATACACAAATATAAGAAGTTTGGATGAAGAGGGTAAGTTCTTTTCCGATCAATTTCACGGCGCCGTGCTCGGAGCTGTTTCTCATACCTTCGTGAAGAGATTGAGCATTGTGTTTATCTCTGCGACAGATGATATTCCCTCTCTTGCTTTGCAAGGGCAAGGGATAAAGTATTGCAAGCCCTGGGGGTCGCATCCCTTACTGGATCCGAATTACAGCAGTACCGACCTTCGAATCCGGCATGACGCACTGCAATTGTCGCGGTTTGAAAAGACCAAGATCGTTGCCGATTGGGATACAGGCCTTCAAAACATAAAAGTCTGCAGCGACCAGTTTCCGGGTGAAAACTGCGGTACATGTGAGAAATGTATCAGGACCTCGCTGGCGCTTTTGGCCCTTGGCGTATTGGATAAAACAAAGGCTTTCCCCTTGAATGATATTTCCGAGGATCATATTGCAAAGTTGTCTCTAAGGCTGGACACCGATTATGATTGGACGAATCAACATCAATACTTGGAATTAATCCCTCATTTGGCAAAAATAGGACGGCAAGATCTTGTTCAGGAAGTTGAGCAACTGGTAGAAAGGTCCCGCAATCCTAAAACACCTTTAAAGACCAGGATCAAGGAGTTTGATCAGAAACATCTCGACGGAAAGCTCACCAAATTAAAGCAGAATATGTTTTCATAAAGGGATTACATAATGAAAATCGAGAATCTCCGATCGGAGAAGAAAGGCAACAGAACCAGAGTTTCCGCACAGGTGAAATGGGAAGACTGTGAAAGACCTCTTCAGGAAATATACTTTGAAACCGTCGAAGCGTTTTCAAACGATATATCCTGCAATCCGCATGCATTTCTCGTTGCGTGCATTATGCCGGCAATGCGCTTCGGTGAAAAAAGAATCTTTATCGATTCGGAAATCTGTCCTGAATTGAAGGATGGATTGATCACGGCCATGGGCCTGATATGCAACTGGTTTGATTATTACAGTGGCGCATCCAGTTTGGTCCGAATTGAAACCAAACAGCAAAAATATATCGGACCATCTTCTAAACCCCCAAGGGCCGGCTTTTTATTTTCCGGGGGGATTGATTCCCTCGCCACGCTGCGCGCAAACCGTCTTCATTATTCACCGGAACACCCGGGATACATCAAAGACGGCATCTTGATCTATGGTCTGGAGGTCTACAAGCCAGAAGACTTCGAAAATGTTTTGAACTCTGTATCTATTTTGGCCAAAGACGCCGGCGTGACCCTGATTCCCGTGTATACCAACATTAAAGATCTGGGGCCTGAAAGCCTTAAGATCTTTTGGGAGGACTTCTGGATACATGAGTTCATGGGCGCCACTTTTGCAGCAGTGGCCCATGCGTTTTCAAAGCGGCTTAGCGCGCTTTCCATCAATTCATGCCATGACATTCCAAATTTGATGCCGTATAGTTCACATCCGCTTCTAAATCCATATTACAGCAGCAGTGACCTGAGGATTCGACATGAAGGTATCCACTTATCGAGACTTGCCAAAACAGCGTTGGTTTCAGGTTGGGACCTCGCCCTGCAACACCTCAGGGTCTGCAACAAAAGTGAGTATTACAGTTCCGAAATGTTGAATTGCGGGAAATGCGAGAAATGTGTTCGAACGATGCTGGCGTTTCAGGCTTTGGGAGTGCTTGAAAAAACAGGTGCGTTTCCTGTGAACCATGTCAGTGTAGAACTGGTGAATGACGCCGTGCAGCTGGGGGCAAATACGCTGCCCCTTTATAATGAAATTATGGAGCTGCTTGCCGAGAAAGGCCAAAATGATTTGGTGCGGGCCATAGAACATAGAATAGAGGTATTCTATCAGCAGCAGAAAATAGATAAATTGAAGAAGAGGACCATTGAGCCGATTATTGAATTCGACAGAAAGTATCTAAACAGCCGCCTGAAAAAAGTAAAAAATTCGGTTTTCGACAAATAAGTAGTGCAACCCTACCCTAAATGATCGAAAGTCGAGGATGCCCCAGATCCAAGGCGACCGAAGGTGAAGCTGTCCCGCCGTTGGCGGGACCGCGAACCCTCGGCAACGAAGGAGATCCCCGTGGGCGGGATTTCGCTTCGCTCAAGGCGCATTCATCGGCTTTCCCGTCGGGTAAACAAAATCGATTTAAAACTGCAGAATTCATATCTTAATGTTGGTAGAGATATTAAAAATTGTTCAATTTATCAAATTATTCAATGGCATTAATATATTATAATCCCTATCGGTTTTGTTTACGATCAAGGGTCCTAATTGAGTGGAATCCATGATCATCGATGCCCATTCAGTCCCCGAGGATACAACAATTGAGACCGATATCTGCATTGTCGGCTCGGGAACAGCCGGTTTGACCTTGGCAAGGGAGTTCATCGGGCAGGATTTTAATGTATGCCTGCTCGAAAGCGGCGGTCTTAAACCCGATCGTGAAACCCAGGCACTTTGTCAAGGTGAAAATATCGGTCATCCCTATTTTTCACTTGATATTGCTCGAGCACGGTATTTCGGGGGTACGACAAATCGATGGAATATTCCGATCGGTGATGATTGCAGCGGCGTCCGAATGCGCCCCCTTGACGCCATTGATTTTGAAAAGCGAGACTGGGTGCCATACAGTGGTTGGCCGTTTGATAAAGCACATCTCGATCCGTTCTACTCTCGAGCAGAAGAGATTTGCAAAATTACACCAGCCGGTTACGAAGTCTCAGATTGGCAAGATCCTCAAAAAACTCCCTCCTTCAATTTTAACGGAGATCGTGTAACAACCGTAATTTTTAAGTTTGCCACCAAACACCCTTTTTTAAATGAGTATGCCGAAGAAGTTCGAAAAGCAGCCAATGTCCAGACTTATCTTTATGCCAATGTCATAGAAATAGAAACAAATGAAACAGCGAAAACTGTAAGCCGTTTGCTGGTCGGATGTTTGGAAGGGAGTAAATTTTATGTCAAAGCAAAGCAATTCATCTTGGCCGCCGGCGCTATCGAAATTCCGCGTTTGCTTCTTTCTTCCGACAGAATCCAAAAATCCGGGTTGGGAAATCAAAACGATTTTGTGGGAAGATTCTTTATGGAACATCCTCACTGCTGGTCCGGACTTTACGTACCTTCGACACCCGAAATATTCAAATTAACAGCACTTTATGACCACATTCATAAGGTGAACGAAGTGCCGATAATCGGCAAACTCGGTCTCTCCGAATCTGTTCTTCGAAAGAAGAAAATGCTGAATTATGTCACCGAACTGGTGCCGAGAGTCGTTTTAAAATCATCTTTGAATCAGTTAATATACCCGAGAATCGATTCGAAGAGCGTGCGCTCTTATAGATATATTCGTTCCGTCATGGGTCAGGGAAAACTTCCGACTGACTTAAAAATGCATCTGTACAATATTTTTAGCGGGCTGGATGATTTCACCATAACCGCCTATCGAAATATCAAGAAGCGGGTTTTCAATCTGTTTGACAAAAGCAGGATTTCTTTATTTCGATTGGCAAACATGAGTGAACAGGCGCCAAATCCGGACAGCCGTGTGACCCTTGGGCCTGATCGTGATCGTCTTGGCCAAAGACGTGTGCGCCTGAATTGGCAGCCGAGTCCTATGGATCTGGATTGCATCATACACTCCCAACAGATATTGGATGAGGAATTCCAAAAAAGTGGCTTAGGAAGAATTTATATTGAGCTCAACAACTATATTGAGCTCAGCGGTGAAACACCCAAACACCGAATAGGCGGCGGGTGGCACCATATGGGAACGACGCGTATGCACGAGGATCCAAAAAACGGCGTGGTGGACCAAAACTGCAAAATCCACGGCGTTTCGAATCTTTTTATTGCAGGCCCGTCCGTATTTCCAACCAGCGGATATGCGAACCCATCGTTGACCATCGTTGCCCTTGCGGTAAGATTGGCCGATCATATTAAAAGTCTGATGAAACATTCGGGACAGGAATTCGCATGACCCACTGGGGTATGGTAATAGATCTTAGAAAATGCATCGGATGCGAGACATGTCAACATGTTTGCAATGATGTTAACCATTCCGGATGGCGGCGGGTCGTCGATACCTTGTTGGCGGACAATCCAAAAAGAGAAAAAATCTACATTACCATGGGATGCATGCATTGCGTATCAGCGCCTTGCGTTGAAGTGTGTCCTACAGGAGCCAGCAAACATCGACCCGACGGCATCGTAGAGATCGATCAGACATTGTGTGTCGGCTGCGGTGCTTGCATTCTGGCCTGTCCTTACAAGGCTCGACAAATCACTTCCGAGGATAGAATCTCGCGCGAAAATGATCTTGGTCAAGATAATCGAGGTAGAGAAAAACCCGATCGGATCGGTGTTTGCAGCAAGTGCGATTTTTGTCTTTCCCGTCTGGATGAAGGTTTGAAAAAAGGATTGAAGCCCGGACAAGATTTCGAAGCCACCCCAATGTGCGTACGTTATTGCATTGCAGAGGCAATGCACTTCGGTAATTTAGACGATCCAAAAAGCGAGGTTTCAAGGCTCATTCGCGAAAACAAAACCACACGGTTGAATGAATCACTGGGAACAGACCCGTCCGTTTTCTACATTTTACCTAGTGTCCATCCATAAATGGTCTTTTTGCCCGATCTCGGCGTTATGCTCAAAAAATAATCCTCGGAATATCAACTATATGCCTGTGGTTATTTTTTTCGCATGCCTTGATCTCGAACAAAAATCCTCATTTATGGATGGACACTACCTAATTGAGCGATTGTCGAGTTTGCTGAAGATGCAAGGCATGAGATATGCAGCCGTAGTCTGCTACTGCAAATGTCTCATAACGCAGCAGATTCGGTAAACTCGGCAATCCCGAAGGGTTTCAAATGGTGACAATTTTTTGCATAATTACATCCACCTATTGGATGAGGTTTATTAGCAATTTTCGCAGTATATATTTATCTATAATTATTAGTTTTTTATATTCTTGTCACTATTTGAAACGCTCAGTTTAGGTTTTGGAATGAACAAAATATGGACGATCAAGAGATAATATCAACAACGGTGATTACACCAACAAAGCAGACGGAATGGACCTGGCCGGCAGCTGCAAACTTTATTTTGGGAGGTGCCGGGGCCGGTTTTTATTTAATGAGCTTTTTAAATATGTTTTTTAGCCGTGAAATGTCCATGATGACCCAACCGGTTTTGTTCGAAATGTTGGCGCCCGTACTGATGGGACTTGGTTTTGTCCTTTTGATCACGGAGACGGGTCGGCCTTCCAGGGGCCGGTATCTCCCTTGTCGTTTTCAAAGCGCCTGGATATCCAGGGAAACACTGGCTTTTTGTTTTTTCACCCTTGTGGTTATCCTTGACCATTTCTTTCCCCACTCGATTTTTAAGGCGTGTGCCGGCTTGAGTGCGTTATTCTTTATGGTCGCCCAGGGCTTCATCCTTTATTCGTCCCGGGCAATACCGACATGGAATGTATCCATCATGCCTTTCTTTTTTATATCCTCGGGTTTCTTATCAGGGGTGGGTGTGGTATCGATTTTAGCCGCTTCAGGAAGCCTGTTTATGGGCAATGGCTTTGTGTTGTTTTCACTGGTCTGCGCAATCATAAATTTGGGAATTTGGTTTCTTTACATGCGATGGTCCGATGCTGATGATTTTCAATCAGCGACTAAGGCGCTGCGGCGTCCCTCCAGGATATTTTTTACCATCGTCTTCGGCCATGCGATCTCCATACTGATCCTCTTTTTGTTTCAAATTCGGCCATACATTGGGATGGAATATCCGATCCCGCAAATTTTTATCACGATCTCCGGCTTAGCAATGATTGTCGGTGTCGCAGCCCAGAAGGCGGGCATTGTCCTTTCATCAGGATTCACCGAAAAAGTGTCATTAAGATCTTGAACAAAAAACCCCCCAGGGTTAATCCTTTGAAAATCAGAAAATTTTTAGAGACTTCTGCCTACAAGAGACGCTGGACTCGCTTTTGGATGCGCTATGCCGGGTTAAATCTTCCGGGTCGAATCGCTACTCGGCTTGCCACCTGGTTTAGCCCGCCGCACAAGGCAAGTTACGAGTTGGCCAACATGAGCCCACGAGGCTACATCGCGCCGACCGCTGTCATTTATCATTCAGACTTGCGTCTGGGGAAAAACGTCCTTGTTGGCGATCGCGTCATCATTTATCAAGCTAAAGATGGCGGGCCTGTGGAACTGGGAGACGGTGTGGCCGTCCTCAGAGATACGACCATAGAGACGGCTTTTGGCGGCAGCATCAGCATAGGTGCTGCCACCTGGATACATCCTCGCGGCCAAATAAATGCATACCTGGGATCCATCCACATTGGACGCGGCGTAGAGATCGCGCCGAACTGCGCATTTTATGCCTATGATCACGGCCTTGCCCCGGATCGGCCAATCCGCGACCAACCATTGGAGACAAAAGGCGACATTGTCATAGAAGATCATGCATGGCTGGGTGTCGGCGTCATTGTGCTAAGCGGGGTACGAATCGGAAAAGGTGCGGTGATCGGCGCCGGCTCAGTGGTGAACAAGGATATACCGGATAATGCTATTGCCGTCGGTAATCCTGCTCGTGTGATAAAAATGCGGGATGATTTACCCCCGAAAGATTCAACACCGTGATGTTAGAATGAGATATAAAGGATGAGTAGAGATCAGAAAATGCCTTTGGTAAGTGTCGTCACGCCGGTATATAACGGTGATAAGTATCTTGATGAGTGTATTCAAAGTGTGCTGGCGCAAACGTATCAAAACTTGGAATATATTATTCTAAACAACTGCAGCACAGACCGCACGCTGGAGATAGCGAAAAGTTATGCTGCGAAAGAAAAAAAGATTCGTATTTTCAATACCGAGACTTTATTGCCCATTATGAAAAATTGGAATCGCGCTTTAAGCCACATTTCGCCGGACAGCAAGTACTGTAAAGTCGTCCATGCCGATGATTTTCTGTTCCCCGAATGCTTAGAGCGCATGGTTTCTTTGTCCGAAGCTTATCCTACAGTAGGCATTGTCGGTTCTTATAGCTTATGGGGTAATCGTGTTGTCTCTGACGGGTTGCCGTACTCGGTGGAATTTGTCTCCGGCAAAGAACTTTGCCGAATGACACTTTTGGATCAGATATTTTGCTTCTGGTCTCCCACATCATTGCTGATTAAATCCGATTTCATCAGAAAACGCGAATTCTTTTACAATGAAGCCTATCTTCATGCCGACGACGAGGCGTCTTATGAGGTTCTCAGAGAATCTGATTTTGGATTTATCCATCAGGTTCTCACCTTCATACGGCAACACGAAGAATCAATGACTTCTTTAGCTGCTGCACCATACAATAAAATCATTTTATCCAACCTCGATTTATATACCCGATTCGGTCCGATCTACTTAAGTTCTGATGAGTATAAAAGACATTTGGCAGTCAGGCTCAATAAATATTACCATTTTTTAGCGCGCAGCCTTTTCAATTGGAGAGAAAAAGACTTCTGGGAATATCACAAACAAACCCTTCAAGAGATCGGACATCCGTTCAGTTTATCAAAATTGATTAAAGCATCCATATCGGAACTGATTCATCGGCCGATAGACACTGCCGTTGCATTAGCAAAAGCCGTCGCAAAATCCCGCTATAATCGAAACGCTGGAAATCAGACCCGTTGTCTTGATACTTAACGGTTCTTCAAAATGACACGAACGTTTAAATTCGAGGAAGGAACCTAAATTGAGCGATTGTTGAGGTTGCTGCAGATTCAAGAAAGATGCTGTTCCGTTTAAAATTTGAAACGCTCAGTTTGGAGACCTTTGAAAAATGTTCATTTTTGTTCAAGTTCAAGGAAGGCGAAAATTTTAACCGCAGGAATACATTGGGTATTTTGAGGATTGAAATTTGAGTATGACGCAGAAATTGGGCAAAAAGGGGCGTTTTTCAAAGGTCTCGTTTGGAAGGAAATATGAACAAAATACTCATTGTGTTTGGAACGCGTCCTGAGACGATCAAGGTTGCTCCGGTCATTAAGGAACTGAAAAAATTTCCCGACAAATTTGTTTGTCAGACCTGTATTACCGGTCAACATCGACAAATGGTCGAGCCGCTTTTAAAGCTTTTTGATATTAAGCCGGATTTTGATTTAAATATCATGCGCAACAATCAAACGCTTGAATACATTACAACCAGCGTCATCAATAAGGTCAGTAAAATTATTAAATCAGAGAATCCTGATTATCTGATGATTCAAGGTGACACGACAACCGCCATGGCTGCGGGTTTAGCTGCTTATTATAACAGGGTTAAAATCGCTCATGTTGAAGCAGGCCTGAGAACCTGGAACAAATACGAGCCTTACCCTGAAGAGATTAACAGAAAGATCATCGACAGTGTGAGCGATCTGTGCTTCGCGCATACCGAGCAGGCCAAACACAATTTATTAAAAGAAGGCATTGAAGCCGATAAAATAAAAATAACCGGAAATACGGTTATCGACGCCTTGCTCGATGTCGCGAATAGAAGGTTTCCGGTTGAAGGGACTTTTCTGGAGAGAATACCCGATAACAATAAAAAAATCATATTGGTGACCGCTCACCGCCGTGAAAACTTCGGCAAACCTATTAATGACATATGTAAAGCCATCAAAGAAATCGCCGGGCAAAGAGACGATGTATATTTTATCTATCCCGTACACTTAAATCCCAACATCCAAAAACCGGTTTATTTTCACCTGGACAACATCAAAAACATCCTTTTGGTAAACCCCTTAGAATATCTTGAATTTGTTTATCTCATGAAACGCGCCTTCATCATTATGACCGATTCAGGGGGACTGCAGGAGGAATCACCCAGTTTAGGGAAACCGGTTCTGGTTTTAAGGGACGTTACGGAACGCCCCGAGGCCGTTGAAACAGGCGCCATCGAAGTGGTGGGAACAGACACGGGAAAGATTGTCAACCGGTTTAATGCATTAATCGATGATGAACGTCTTTATAAAAAAATGGCTGAAGCAGAAAACCCCTACGGTGACGGAAAAGCCAGCCAGCGGATTGTTCAATCTATTTTAGATAACGCATAGTGTTATATATAGCATCGCTTCCGTTTTTGTACGATAGCTCACACCGCCCATTCGCTTCACTCATTAGAGCCGCAGAGAACGCGAAGATTGTTTTTTTCATTTGCCATACTCTCAATGGCAAATGAAAAGTATCTTTTCTTTGCGCTCTCTGCGACTGGTGAAAAATGAAATTTGTTTGAATTTGTTCCAAAATAAACCGAACACTGATTAAAGAGGACTGAATGGACAATCATATCAATGCCGCCATCAAATGGCTCAGCGAGTCGGACATTATAAACAAGGATGAACAGAATGCTAGCTTTGGAGGCATAAATAATGGTTATTTCTGGAGAGATAAAACTTATCAATATGTGTACAATGAAATAACCGGATATGCGATCAATGCGTTTATTAACCTGTACAAATGGCTGGATGATGAAAAATACCTTCAATATTCAAAAAATGCCGCGGATTATTTGATCGGCTTACAGGCAAGAGATAAAAACACGTTTGAATACGGTGCGATTCCCCACAGTTTAATATGGCCTGATTTAAAAAATGTTCAAAAATATTACAGCTTCGACAACGCCATGATTCTTCATGGAATGGTCAACCTTCACAAAATCACCAATGATAAAAAATATTCTGATGCCTGCTTAGGCATTGGTAATTGGCTGCTAAAGATGCAGAAGGAGGATGGGGCATTCTATAGCCACTACGATGCCGAGCGTAAAATTATCAAACATGAAAATGATGAATTTTGGTTTGACAACGGCTGCTTGCATGTAAAAAATGCCATCGGTTTGATGTGTTTAAATCACATCTCGGATGAAAAGAAATATTTTAATGCAGGACTGAAAATCTGCAACTGGGGCGAAAGACTGCTCGACAGAGACGGTGCTTTCTGGGTCAATGCAAGAAAAAAATATGTTTTTACGCATGCCCATTGTTATGCAATAGAAGGGTATTTATATGCGTATTATCTGTCTAAAAAACAGGAATATCTAAATATTGCCAAAAAAGCGGCCGATGCTTTAATGGCGCTTCAAAACAGCGATGGCTCATTATTCAGAATTTACAAAAATAAAATAACCATGAAACGGCTGAAAGAAAATTATAGATTATCAATTTCAAGATGGATGAATGAAAAGAAATATCCATGGAAAACAATTGATGCAACAGCTCAAGCCGT
>CAVZUV010000028.1:0-141348 GCA_963778575.1 uncultured delta proteobacterium
CCCTGACTCTCCTGTGTTTTGTAAATATCATGATCTCCAAGCGGCTTTTAACCTGTTGAAGGTTCAAAATTTAAATTAAGACGATGCCCTTGAAGTGTCAAGAAAGCCCCTCGAATGTTATCCCTGCCGTTTATGCGTATTATGTATGGTTAATTCGCTGAGATTTTTTTCAGTATGTAATGCCTGCAACGTTTGGTCTTGATTGTCCGCCTATATCGGGATATCTGTTTTTTCCTACAAAAGCGTCCTGTAAGGAAACCGGTTTGGGTTTGCATATCTGCCGGAATTCATAGTTCTGCAAATCCTTTTTTCAGAACCGTCGGTTCCGAAATAGACAATGTATTGTTTTCAACATTTTATACGCCATCTTGCAAATTCAAGCCCCCCTTTTCAACGATGAAAGGCTCCTTTTCGGTTGCAATCGTTCTGATCAGTTTGTCGATGTGGATAAATATATAATTAATATCAACATATTACATTTTGGCACAAAACCTGCTGATATCAACTTCCCAGCAGATTTAATCAAAGAGAACAAGGACTGAATTAACTCTCATGAAAGGAAATGACCATGGGCTGGAAATTTTGGCAAAAGAATCAAACCTCGGCGGCGCCATTGACCGGCAAAACTCAAAAACTGAGCAAGCCGAGTGATCTCCCCCTGGAAGTCGGCCGGTATTTGGTGGTGGATCTGGGCTTGGATCCGGATTGGGTCTGGAGCCTGAAATGTGTAAGAAAACCGAGGGAAAATTCCAAAAATGCTTTTGATGTCCGTATCTTCAGCGCGGTAAACATGGCGCAACACGACGTGAAGGTCAGAGATTATACCTCACTGGACAACCACATGGACTTGGTTATATTCGCCGGCTGGTATGACCGGCAAACTCGAAATGTTCAACTGGAACGACTCATCAGAGAAGCCGTGTAGAAGCCATCTCAAAAAAGTCTTTTCGCCCGATATCGGCGTTGAGCCCTCGTCTCAAGTCCTCGACATACTTTAAGTATGTCTGCGGGTTGATCCTCGGCCTCGTCTTGATCTTGACCGAAAATCCTAATTTTGAGATAGCTTCTATAAACAACCGGTTTGATTTTGGCGTGCCCGCCTGTGAGCATCGACCCTCCCCCCTTATCCTCTGTACGCAACCCTTAGGTTTTGCAATTTTGCCAAACATCGGGGAAAAAAAGCTTGACTAATTCTAATTTGTAATTTAAATACAAATTTGAGTTATATTTTTATGGGAGATGCTGAATGAGAAAGCAACGCATCGATGGCCAGGAAACAAGGCGGAACCTGCTGGCGGCAGCGAGTGAAATTTTTGCCCAAAAAGGGTTCAGGGATGCCACCATTGCGGAGATTTGCCGGCAGGCCAAGGCCAATGTGGCAGCCGCAAATTATCACTTTGGCGGCAAGGATGCCCTTTACGTGGAGAGTTGGCGCTTTGCCTTTGAAAAATCCTTGAGGACCTATCCACCGAACGGCGGCGTGGACGGAGGTGCCTCCATTGAAGAGCAACTACGGGGGCGGATACTGGCCATCATGCGGCGGGTGATCGATCCTCAAAGTTACGAATTGGATATTTTTTACAATGAGATGGCCAACTCGACGGGCTTGCTGACCGGTACCGTACAGCAATCGATAGAGCCGATCTTTCGAAGCTTTGCCGCCATTGTCCGGGAATTGTTGGGAAATCAGCCCGACGAACAGCAGGTTCGGCTTTGCCTTATGAGCATCCACGCCCAATGTTTCGGTCCCTTGATGCGCGAGCGGCGTCGGAAAATCGCTTCTACGGACCCGCTGCCGGCAAGTGCTGAATGGAATTTGGATGATCTGGAAACGCTGGTGGACCACGTGACGCGTTTTAGTTTGGCGGGCATCCGAGAGATCAGAAAATGGATGGAAAGCGCGGCAAGTGCTGAACAGGACACTTAGTTTTGGATGCAAAAAGCATCCCGTTATACCCAAAAGGACAATTATGAAACCCATCATCAAAACAATCATTACGGCGCTGGTCGTCCTTGGGCTGATCGGCGCAACGGTCGCCTGGTATCAGAAAAGCAACAGCGAAAGTACGAACATTTTTCGCACAGCCCAGGTGACCCGCGGCGATTTAAGGCTCACCATCAGCGCCACCGGTACGGTTGAACCGGAAGAGGTGATCGATGTGGGCGCCCAGGTTGCCGGTAAGATTCTGTCATTCGGCCAGGATGTCAACGGCAAAACCGTGGATTACGGCTCCGTGGTGGACGAAGGAACTGTCCTGGCCCGGATCGACGATTCGATCTATTCAGCCGATGAAGCCAGTGCCGAGGCCCAGGTCCAGTCCGCCAAAGCCGGCCTTCAGCGCGCTGAAGCCGACCTGAATCAGATGAAAGCCAAACTCCGCCAGGCCGAACGCGACTGGCAGCGCGCCCAAAAGATCGGTCCTTCAGAGGCCTTGGCCCAGGCCAGCTATGATGCCTATCAGTCCAATTATGAGACGGCCAAAGCCAACGTTGAGGTCGGCGAAGCGTCTATTCTGCAGGCCAGGGCCAACCTTGCCCAGACCCAGGCCGTGCTGCAACGCGCCCAGCGCAACCTGAGTTACTGCACGATCAAATCACCGGTTAAAGGCGTTATCATCGACCGGCGTGTTAATATCGGACAGACCGTCGTGGCGAGCCTCAACGCCCCCAGCCTGTTTTTGATTGCCAAGGATCTGACGCGCATGCAGGTTTGGGTGGCGGTCAATGAAGCGGATATCGGCAAGATTCATCCCGGCCAGCCGGTGAGCTTCACCGTGGATGCCTTTTCCGGCGAAACCTTCAAGGGTACGGTGGGTAAAGTTCGGCTGAATGCCGCCATGACACAGAACGTGGTCACTTATACCGTGGAAATCATCACCGACAATCCAAAAGGACGTCTGTTGCCTTACCTGACGGCCAATGTCAAGTTTGAGTTACAGCGCCTCAGCAATGTCCTGCTGGTACCCAACCTCGCCTTGCGTTGGAATCCCAAGACAGAGCAAATTGTTCCCGATTTGAGAAAATCCCTGGATCAGCCCGGTTCAAAGACTGATCGCGCGTTTGCCGGAATGGATCAAAATGTCGTTTGGGCGGTTCAAGGACAGTACGTTCGGCCGATACTGGTGCGCGCCGGTTTAAGTGACGGCACTATGACCCAGGTCGAAGGCCAGGACCTGTCCGCCGGTCTGGCGGTCGTTACCGGCATCCGGGACCAGGAGGCCGCATCGGTTGATACCAGAAACCCATTTACGCCGCAGTTCTTGCGACGCAACCAAAGTCAAGGATCAAGCACGCCTTCTGACCGGACCGGAGCAAAATAAGTATGGAACCTATCGTCAAGCTAAACGACATTCACAAGACCTATCAAATGGGCGATATCGACGTACCGGTGCTCAAGGGAGTTTCGCTGACGGTGGCCCGGGGTGAAATGGTGGCTTTGATGGGTTCTTCCGGATCAGGCAAAAGTACGCTAATGAACATCCTGGGGTGTCTTGACCGGCCTAATTCGGGGTCCTATTGGCTTGACGGGGAAGAAGTGGCCCAACTTTCCGCCAATCAGCGCGCGATGCTTCGCAACCGCAAGTTGGGATTTGTTTTCCAGAACTTTAACCTTCTGCCGCGTACCAGCGCGCTGGATAATGTGGCCATGCCGTTGCTGTACGCGGCGGACCACATTTCCGAGCGTAATGCCCAGCAGCGGGCCACGGAGATGCTCGGCCGCGTCGGGCTTCAGGACCGTCTGAATTATGAACCATCGCGGCTTTCCGGCGGCCAGCAGCAGCGGGTTGCCATCGCACGGGCACTGATCAACCGCCCCCCCTTGCTGCTTGCCGACGAGCCCACCGGCAACCTTGACTCGCGTACCAGCCAAGAGGTTTTGGAAATGATTCAGCAGCTCAATCAAAAAGAAGGTATTACTATTATTATGGTCACCCACGACGCCGCCGTGGCCCGGCATGCCGGGCGCCTTATTCACGTTCACGATGGTGTCATCGTTGACGGCGCTTTTGGCAATAAGAAGGGACCGTCTGAATCTCCGGCAGAATGTGAGCCCCCTTCGGAAAAAGAGATAAAAGCAAAATGAAAGGATATCGTACCATTCAAATGGCCATAAAGGCTCTGCGGCGCAGCCCGATGCGGGCGATGCTGACGACATTGGGTATTGTGATCGGTGTCGGCGCCGTCATCGCTATGATGGAGATCGGCGCCGGTTCTTCGGGCGCCATCCGCAAGGCGATTTCCAGCATGGGGGCCAATGTCCTGAATATAAGACCCGGTGCGGCTTCAAGCGGCGGGGTGACCTTCGGAGCGGGCAGCGTCACCACCCTCTCTCCCGGAGACTGCGAGGCCATTTTACGGGAATGCCCGGCGATTCGGAATGCCTCTCCCCTCGTCCACACCCGGGCCCAAGTGGTTTACGGCAGCCGAAACTGGGTTCCAACATTCATCTATGGTGTCACGCCGGCTTATCTGGGCGTGCAGAACTGGACCATGGATGAGGGAGAAACTCTTCACAGATCGGGACGTTCTCAACGGCAACAAGGTCTGCGTGCTGGGCAAGACTCTGGTGCGCGAGCTGTTTCAAGGAGAGTCGCCATTAGGAAAAGAGATTCGCATCAAGAACGTTGCCTTCCAGGTTGTGGGCGTGCTCCGCGCCAAAGGCGCCAACATGATGGGCATGGACCAGGACGACATCATCCTGGCGCCATGGACCACGATCAAATACCGCGTGACGGGTGCCACGCTTGAAGACACCAACCAGAGTACGAGCAAGCGGCTCCTCAAGCAGCACGGTGAATACGCTGAGCAACCTCTACCCGGGCGGCCAACCCAGCCTCTACCCGGAGAGGTCGGAAATCCAGGCTGCGGACAATCCCATGCCGGTCCGCTTTGCCAGTATCGATCATATTCTGGCCGCGGCGCGAAGCACGGATGAAATTCCCGCCGCGATACGCCAGATTACCGCGCTTCTGCGCGAACGTCATCACATCCGACCGGGCCAACCGGACGACTTCAGTATTCGAGATATGACGGAGATGTCCAACACGCTCTCGTCAACCACGACCTTGATGACCAATCTTTTGCTTTGCGTGGCCATGATCTCTCTGGTGGTGGGCGGCGTAGGGATTATGAACATCATGCTGGTTTCGGTGACGGAGCGGACCCATGAGATCGGTCTGCGTATGGCCGTCGGTGCTCGAAGCCGTGACATCCTGCGGCAGTTTTTGGTGGAAGCCGTGGTGCTCTGCCTGGTCGGCGGGGCTTTGGGCATTCTTCTGGGCCACGGCGGCTCGCATTTGGTCCGCATGTTTCTTCACTGGCCGGTGGAAACGTCTTTTGCGGCGATTATTGCCGCAGTCGTGGTCTCGGCAGGCGTCGGCATTGTCTTTGGATTCTATCCGGCGTGGAAGGCCTCGCTCATGGATCCCATTGAGGCCTTGCGCTACGAATAAGCGTTATTTTAAATAAAGGAAAAAGCAATGTTTAACGTGGGTCACGGGTCATCGGTCAATTTCAAAAACTCACAGGGAGAGTCTCCCGGTCAATTCTCGGGTGGCAGCCATTTACGGTATCTCGCAAAATGCTCCATGGCCCTTTTGGCCGGTCTCGGCATGGTTCTGATGTCCGGGTGTGCGGTCGGTCCTGATTTCCACCGGCCGCAGGTTTCGGTACCCGCAGGCTGGGCCGGTCCCACCGCTAAACCCGCACAGCCGACAGCGGCACCCGGCGGTCTGAAATTGGCCGACTGGTGGACCCTGTTTCAAGATCCCATCTTAACATCGCTCATAGACCGAGCCGTCTTCACCAATCTTGATCTCAAGCTGGCCGAGGCCCGCATCCGCGAGGCCCGTGCAGCCAAAGGCGTGGTCGCCGGGGGACTGGGCCCGTCCCTCGCTGCATCAGGTGCTTATCAGCGCAGCCGATCTTCCACTGAAAACCGAACGGGGATTTCCAGCGGAGATCAATACCAGGCCGGTTTCGACGCCGGATGGGAAATCGATATTTTCGGCGGGCAGCGGCGCAATCTGGAGGCTGCCGATGCCGATCTGCAGGCTGCCGTCGAGACGCAGCGGGACGTTCTTGTGAGCCTGACGGCCGAAGTGGCGAGCAACTATATCAACCTGCGCGCCTTCCAGCAACAAATCGTCATTACCCGGAAGAACCTTTTGGCGCAGCGGCACAGTGCAAAATTGACCCGGCAGCGGTTCGAAGGCGGATTTGTCAGCGGTCTGGATGTAGCCAATGCCGAGGCCCAAAGCGCCACCACCGCCGCCCAGATTCCCTTATTGGAGTCATCGGCCCAACAATCGATTTACAGTCTGAGCGTCCTTTTAGGTGAACCGCCGGCGGCTTTGGCGGCGGAATTATCTCCGACGGGAACCATTCCAGGAGCGCCGCCGGAGGTGCCGTCCGGCGTGCCGTCCGAACTGCTGCGTCGTCGGCCGGATATCCGCAGGGCCGAAGCGCAAATCCATGCGGCTACGGCACGTATCGGCGTGGCCGCGGCTGAACTGTTTCCCAAGTTCACCATTGCCGGTTCAGCCGGCTTTCAATCCAATAATTTCAGTTCGTGGTTCGACTGGGTCAACCGATTCTGGTCTTACGGTCCGTCATTGAGCTGGCGTTTGTTTGAAACCGGCCGTATCCGGGCCGGCGTGGAGTTGCAAAAAGCCTTGCAGGAGCAGGAAGTCATTGCCTATCGGCAAACGGTATTATCCGCCCTGCAAGAAGTCGAAAATGCGCTGGTCGCATCAACCAAGGAACAGGCGCATCGCGAGGCGCTGGCGGCGGCTGTAACCGCCAATCGCAAGGCCGTAGCTTTGGCTGAAACGCTTTACACCGAGGGGCAGACCGACTTTTTGAATGTGTTGCAGGCCCAGGGCGCGCTCTATGCTACCGAAGATGCCCTGGTACAAAGCACCAGCGCCGTTTCCACCAATCTGGTGGCCCTTTACAAAGCCCTCGGCGGCGGCTGGCAGGATAATCCGGCGGCAAACACGACCACGCTTTCAGAATAATTTTGTGAGCGAATAAATCTTTCCATTTCTTTACGCGCTCGCTTCTCTCGGTTCAAAATAGAAAGGGGGGAAAAACTCCCCCCATTTCTTAAAATCGACTTAAAATTCTACTTAAAATCAGACTTAAGCGATTTTTATTTTCCAACTTTCACGCGTTTTGACGTTATTTAACTCCCAGTTTTGCCATCGTTTCCATATCTGCTTTTCCGGTAGGCTTCAGGTTGTTATCCTTTTGGTATTTCACAAGTGCCTGGCGTGTGTGTTTGCCCATAAAGCCGTCTGCCTTGAGTTTAAAACCGGCGTCGTTCAGCGCTTTTTGCACGGCCATGATTTTTTCGCTCTTCATGGCTTTTTTGGCCATTTTCTTATGCGCTTTAATTGCGGGCTTTGCCTCGGATTTCATCGGCGCTTTCATTGCAGGTTCTGACGCCGGTTTCATGGGCGCTTTCACTTCAGGCTGTGCCGCAGGCTTGGTCATCTCTTCCGCAGCGAAAGCGGTTTGTACTCCCCCAAAAAACATTGGCCCGGCAATAAAGGCCATGAAGCAGATACAAATAATACCATAAATCAGCCGATTCGTTTTCATAACTTCCTCCTTTTAGATTACGTGTTCGTTTATTAAAAAAAATGTTAAAAAGATAATCCTTTTCTGTTCCAGGAAGTTCAGCAAATTACGTGCCAAAATAATAGCATATCGATATGAAAAGGTTTTTTATCGTTTGTCCGGAAATATTGATGGGAATTGGAACTGCGAATTCTGAATCTTGATGAATGTTTTAGTTTTTAGCAATTTCAGAAATATCAAGATGTTGTAAATATCCCCATATGTGAAAGCGGGATTGGGCGGTAAGGATTTTATTTAATTTAATATCGCCGCCATCAACCCGGCCTAAAATCCGGAGCGTGCCGCAAGCATTCCCGTTAAGCTCAGGAAATAGCCAAAAGGAACTGTTGATTCCGATTTTGAGTAATGAGAACTTTAAATTCCTAAGCTTATTCAAAATCGAAACTTCTGTTTCACATATCCGATCCGAAGGCAATCCTGTCATGCCTCTACAGGATAATCCGACAAATCCGCTTTTATGAATTGATGTGTTGACATTTTAAAAGGACATACTACCATAAAGGATTGCAAATGAACGCTTCTCATCCGCGAAATATCCGGGGTAGAATCTCGAAATATCGTTGACTATTAAAGGAGACAAGCATGTTCGACGAAAACGCACTCAATGCCGCCGATTTGTCGGTAAAACAAGACAATCTTTACCTGGAGGAATCTTTCATTGATCTCGATATGGCGTCTATCCGCCGTTTGACGCCGGTCAAACCCAACGGGTTGAAAGATAAAAGCCGAAAACAGATTTTTATAGGGCATCTGAATTTAATGACCCCGCAGGGACCGCTTCCCATTCAGGCGCCGATTGAGGCCAGAAACCTCAAACAAGCCATGGATATGTATCCCGAAACGATGAAATCGGCCCTGGAAAAGATGGAAGCAGAAATCAAAAAGCTGCAACAAAAAAAAGATTCCCGCATCATCGTTCCAGGAAGTTGATACAACTTTCTGTTTATGGAACAGGCGTAGGATTGCAACGAGGATAAATCGACAGGGTTATAAAAAGGAGATGATAATGAAAAAAGTAGATTATATGTCCATTGCAGACAAAGCAATGAAACAGATAACAAAAGGGGCATTTTTGACGGTAAAGTCCCATGACGGATTCAACACCATGACCATCGGATGGGCGAGCATCGGTTTTATCTGGACAAAACCCATTTTGATGATCGCCGTCAGAAATTCCCGGTATACCTATAGAATTATAGAAAAGGCCAAAGATTTTACCGTGTCGGTTCCTTTGACCGATATGCACGACGAGGTGATGTTTTGCGGAACCAAATCCGGACGGGATGTGGATAAATACAAGGCATGCAATTTGAAGCTTGCCGACAGCCAGACGGTTGTGTCACCGATTATCAACACCCCGGGCATCCATTTCGAATGCAAAATCGTTTATAAATCCACCATGGATCCTGATTATCTGGATGAAGAATACATGAAATTATATCCGCAAAACGATTATCATACCCTGTATTTCGGTGAAATCCAGGATTGCTACGAAATTGAATAGGCTTTAAAATCTGCATAAAAATCAGGTGTGACGGATCAAAATCCGCTGCAAAAAAGTACTGTATAATCTGCTTGACTTTTTTCGATGATATCTTATAATTATTTTAATCAATAAAGGCCCGTCCTTAATTGGCGGGCCAGTTTCGTTCTGAAGGAAATATCCATTTGCCGATGTGGCGTCCTGCAGTTTGGAACTATGAGAATTCTTTTGAAAGGAGGGTGCCATAATGACGAATGGAATCGTAAAATGGTTTAATAGCAGCAAAGGCTATGGATTCATTGAGCAGGAAGATGGTCCGGATGTGTTTGTACATCATTCAGGAATCAATGCAACTGGCTTTAAAACGCTGAATGAGGGCGACCGGGTTACCTTTGACATAGAGCAGGGACAAAAAGGCCCGGCTGCAACCAATGTCACAGTGGTCTAACTTAAATTTTTATCATATAGTGAGGGCATTCCCTAACAGAGAGGGATTGCCCTTATTTTTTTACAAGGAAAATTTTTCATGTTTTTTGAAGCAACATTCCAACCGTCGGAAAAGATGAATTATACTACCGATGCGAAAAAACTTGCAGGAAAGCGAATTGCCGTTCAATATGGATGGATCGTTGAAGAAGGCCCTTTTAAAGGAGAGCATTGCTATTATATCCCGAAGTCAACCCTTGGTTGGATTCCCCAATGCGATCTCGTGGGCTTAAAACCGATATCCCTTGCCAGATGGAAGGAAATTGATAAGAGTTTAGGGCTTGGCGAAGCAGGTGCTGAAGAACTTTTAAAGGAAACCATCAGCGCCGGACTAAAAACCAAGGTCGTTAAAGCCACCCAGCTCAAACGCGTGAATGTTGATACGACGGTTCAGGAAAAGGAAGTTCGTTTTCCAACGGATGCCCGGTTGTATGATCGGGCACGGCAGCGTTTGGTGGCAGCAGCTGAAGAACGGGGCATAGCCCTTCGGCAGAATTACAACAGGAACGCGAAAAAACTGATTTTGAAACAGAGCCGATACGCACATGCCAAACAGATGAGAAGGGCCGACCGATGTACCGCCAAACTTAAAACCTATCTTGGCCGTGTCATCCGGGATATTGAAAGAAAACAGCCGATTCCGGACGAGAAACTTGCAACTCTGCTAAACATTGCCACCCGGGTTCATCAGAGAACAAAAAGTGAGAAGAACAAAATCTACAGTGTCCATGCTCCGGAAGTAGAGTGCATCAGCAAGGGAAAGGCCCACAAACGCTATGAATTCGGCTGGTTAATCCTTAAAACACATTGCAATTTGCCGGATCGATTTTGCTAAAAAGCCTAAAAACCTTTCTCTTGGCGTTAAATGTTGCCGGTTTTTTGGCAATAATCCGGCGCAAAACTTGTGTTATTTGCCTATCACAGGGATGATTTGATGAAATCGAGTGAATTTAAGAAAAGAACCGGCATTGCCGGCATACTGGAAAAAACGGAAATCAAAGAGTATTTTGATACGCTTTTCATCTTGATCGGCGGCGTTGAATTCGTCATATTTATCGCCCATTTTATCGGCTCCCTGGGTCCTGAAAAGGGTCCGTTTCCTTGGAAACAATATTTCTTCGTATCGCTGATGGCGCCGATTGTGCTGATGTTTATTGTCGGCCTTATTGTCATCGGGTTTAATTTCTATCTTTACGGCAGCCAACGGGCGCCTTTTGATCTTGAAGAGAGCCCCTTTGTGGGGGCTAAGATGAAACGGTTCGGACACAGTTTCAAGTTCTTGTTTTCCATCATTCAACAGGTGCCGGTTCTTGCCGGCTTATTCATTTTAGGAATGGGTTCGGTTGTTTTATTTAAACTCGATGTTATCCTGAGAATATTGGGACATATTGGCGAAAAGACGGCATTTTATGTTTTTATTCTTCTTTCCGTGCTGGTGTCCGGGGTATTGATTTTTCTGATTTTTTGGCTCTACTGGCAATTTAAACTCCAAAAGTACAATATACAGCAAGAGTGGGCATATAAACAGAAGGTGATCGAAACGTCGGGTCTCATTATTCTCGATGATCATACGGTATGTAATCAAGAGGGAAAAATCATTTCCTATGATGGATCGATCAAGGCACCCGAGGATAAAAAAAGCGTGGGATTGCTGCCCGCCAAAAAGCTGTTGCTGAAATAAGGCATATAAAAACCCCTGTTCAGCGGACCTGTCAAAATAGATGTATTTTAAGTTTTAGTCCTGAGAATGTCATGGTACACCCGGGTCAAGCGGATAAAGGCGTCATGATCGCCGCCCTTGTCCGGATGAAGCTTTTGAATCCGTTTCCGGTAAAGCCGTATCAGGTCTCTTCGACTCATCTGCTTCAAGGCCTCCGGGGTGGCTTTGAAAAGAATGCCGGCTTTGTTCAGATCGATTTCCCGGGATTTATAGAAAGGGCGGTAATCCCTGTGGCTGTTGATAAATTTTCGAATATATTCTTCGATAAATGATTTTGGGGCGTAATCGTAGTCAAAATACATAACGACGTAGCGAACCAGGTATTCGTGTAAAACGCCGCCGGTCTCCATGCCGTTCCAGTAGGTTAGATCTCTGTTAAGTCGGCAGATTTCTTCCAAAAAATGTTCATCCACCGCCCTTTGATCCAGCATTTTCGGCGCTGTTTGGGCAAACCACTGCGTGAAAAAATCCTGAAGGTTGAAGATGACGTAAGCATAGGTTTTATATTCCCGGACATTCAGAATTCTTTCCATCTCCATGAATTTCTGTTCGATTTCGTCTCTGGATTTATCCGCCAATATCCGGAACAGCTTTTGGGGTACACAGGCGATATTGCGCTGGTTCGTGCGGCCGCACCTTAAGTAAAGGATTCGGCGCCGGTCGAAAATATGATACCTTGTCGGGACTGTATTTTTTGCCTTTTGGGTTTTTCCATGTTTCAGGTTTTTTTGACGGTTTCGAAAAGGTTCCAGTGCTCTTCTGATGCCCGGATCCAGAAAGCGCCAGAAAACATCTTCCAATTCATCGCCTTTCGGATAAACGTTCAGCGCACTCAACTGTTCTTCCACGGATTCATGGATATAAAACGAATTTCCCCCGGGATAAACGATATACCGGCCGGGATCGGTTCCAAGGTCAAAGAGATTTCGACTTAAAAACCGGTTCTGATGCAAATATGTTTCACGAATGAAATAATGCGGCCGGCCGTTGATTTGTTTTGTTGCAAGATACACGATGATTGCCCTTACGGAGTGGAACGGGAGAAGCGCACCCCTTGAACACGTATGCTTTCACTCGATTAAGATCCCACATAAACCCGCTTGACCCTCGGAGACACGCCGCAGGTTAACTCGTACGGTATCGTGCCGATACTTTGAGCGACGTCAAGGAGTTGTATGGAGTCCTTTTCATCGTCACCCCATATGATGACCGGATCGCCGGGATTGATGGGATCATTCCCGACGTCGATCATAATGTGATCCATGGTGACCCGGCCGACCAAAGGATAACGCTTTCCGCGGATCGATACCTGGGCCTTATTGGTCAGGCTGCGCCGAATTCCATCGGCATAACCGATGGGCAATACGGCGATGGTCGTGGGTTTTCCGGATATCCATTGCCTGCCGTAACTCACCGGAAAATCGGCAGGAATTTTTCGAATATGGGCGACAAATGTTTTCAGGGTCATGACCTGTCTGATGTCTATGGCGCGCGAGACCTCTGATGACGGATAATGTCCGTACAGCAAAATACCGGGACGAACCGCATCAAAAGCGCTTTCAGGCAAATCCAGAACAGCCCCGCTATTGGCCATGTGAATGACCGGCGGCATTTTGCCTTTTTCTTTCACCCGACGAAGAATATTCTTAAACCTTGACAATTGTAAGTTTGCATAAGTCTTGTCGGATTCGTCAGAGGTGGAAAAATGTGAATAGAGTCCTTCCCAGGTACAGTATTTGGACGCCAAAAGCGCGTCAAAGAAATCAGGTTCCTGATCAAAGAGAACGCCGATTCTCCCCATTCCGGTGTCAATATTCACGTGCACATTCGCCGGTTTTTCCTGACCGGCCTTCTCAATCCAATCAATGTCTTCTTTTCCGAACAAGCTGATTCTAAATCCGGCTTTTATGGCTTCCGGGATTTCATTCGGAAACAACCGTCCAAAAATCAATATGGGCTGGGAGATCCCGCTATCTCTTAATTCCAGCGCTTCTTGGAATTGTGCCACCGCAAATCTTGTAACCCCTTCTTTTACAAGCCGCCGGGTGACGGCAATGGCGCCGTGTCCGTATGCATTCGCTTTGACCACCGGGATGATATCGGACGGCGCCACTTTTTGTCTGATGGCATTGACGTTGTGAACCAGATGGTCCAGATTGATTTGGGCAACTGTTTTTGACGTCATTGATTCGCCTTTTGGTTTCATGTTCTGGTACGATTTTTAAATCAAAATCAGGGTTTTAATATCATGTTGTCGATCAGGCGGGCTTTTCCGACCTTTACGGCAAGGGCCATTCGTGCCGGTCTGTCGATGGTTTTCATATCGTCAAGGGTTTCCGGATCACAGATGACGATATAGTCGATCTCAGTCTCCGGCTGGGATCGGATCATTTTTGCCGCTTTATCGATGATCTCAGCAGTGTCTATCCGTCCGTTTTCAACAAGTTCCTGTGCTTTTATCAATGACTGGTTTAGCGACAGTGCGCTCATTCGCTGCTTTGGATTCAGGTAAATGTTGCGCGAACTCATGGCGAGCCCGTCAGCTTCTCTGATGGTTCGAGCCCCGACAACTTTTATATCAAAGTTAAGATCGCGCACCATTTGACGGATAACCGTGAGTTGCTGATAATCCTTCTCGCCGAAAATGGCTGCGTGGGGTTTAACAATGTTAAACAGTTTTGTGACGACGGTTGCGACACCTCTGAAAAATACCGGTCTTGAGAGGCCGCAAAGGTGTTTCGGGAGCTTTTCCATTTCGACAAAAGTCTGAAAGTTTTCCCCGTACATCTCTTTGGCATCCGGAGCGAACACCGCATCGACACCTTCTTTTCGAAGCAGTTCAAGGTCCCTTTCAAAATCTCTGGGATAGGTCTCTAAGTCTTCACCCGGGCCGAACTGAGAAGGATTTACGAAGATGCTCACCACCAAATCATCGCCGTATTTTTGACCCTCCCTGACTAGAGACAAATGCCCCTCATGGAGAAAACCCATGGTCGGGACGAAAACGATGGTTTTCCCCTCCCGGCGCATTTTATCGGATCGCGCCTGCATATTGTCGATGACGTTTATTATTTCCATGGCATTCATCCAATAAATTTTTATCCTGTTTTATGATGATCGACCAGGATCTTAACTATCATAAATCAATGGCAAAACAAAGTCAATCAGTGCGTGAAGTACCGAAAATGAAATTTAAAAAAACCAATAATTATTCACCGATAACGAATAACGTCGAATGGAGTTTGGCTCGATTCGGGTATTAGTGGACAAACAAAACCGATATATCCTTTGCCAGGCTGAAAACCTTTTGCGAGATGCTTCCCAAAAGGAACTCTTTAATTCCGGATACCCCCCTTTTTCCCATGACAATAATATTATAACCGGATTGGGCTTCTTTGATAATATCTCTGGCAACGCCGCTTTTTTTAAGTTCTGCTTTTATGGTGATATTTTGTTCATCAAATCCCGCATCCATAAGCAAGGCTTTACTTTTTTGCAGCGCCTTATCAACCAGCTCTTTCTTTTTTTCTTCAAGCAGACAAAAAGAACTTTGTTGAGACGTAAAATAGGGGGTTAATTCCGGACTGTTCATTTCACACATGACCGCTGTGTCCTGAACAACATTAAATAAGGTGATCCGATTGTCGGCCGTAAAGGTGTCTGCTACAAATTCAACGGCACGCATCGCATTTTCAGAATCATCAATCGCCACCAAAATTTTTTTAGCCATCGCTCATCTCCTTCCATTATTAAAGATAGGGTCTATTTGATGCGTTGTTTATGCAACATGACGTATGCCAGCTTGCAACGGCAACTTCAAGGAAATTTCATATTTTGGTTAAAATACATACTCGGGTTTAAAGGTTCAGGGTTCATAGGTTTAAAAGGCGGGCTGGAACTTCAGTCAGTCCATGGCGGGTTGTCCGGGTAGTTTAATGTCTTGCCCAGGACCAAATACAGCAGCCGTTGCTGCAATGTGCGACTCTAGGGATCGAGAAACGCTTCATAACATTCACCTCCTATCGAGTTTTTCTGCGAGGACAGCATTCATAGCGCAATATTTTTTATTTTTCCGCCCATTGACGGAGAAATGGAATAATACGGGTCCGTACAGGTCGGTGAAAGGGTTTCGTCCGGAATCGACTCTTTCAAGCCCTTGTGCCGGCAATGTAAACATGTCCAATATTCCCAATGTCTTTTACTGGCATGGTCCAAGCAGTTCCCATAGTAGGGACAGAAGATGTTTTTGTAGCCTTTGGTCCGAATAGGCTTTCTACATTTTCTCATTGGTGTGCTCCTTATTAAAAAACTAATGAATCAAAGGTGCCGGATAACACTAAATATTCATAATGCCACAATGTGGTTATGTCAACTATTTTTTAGACCCTGTTGTTTTCTCATAACGAAAACAGGCAGGATCGTTGCGGATTCTGCCTGTTTTGATATTTATATTTTCATAAAAACCCTTGATATTGATCGATTATCGTTGTCGTTCAATCAATTAGTGAATAGGGATTTCAATAGCATTTTCCATTGGATCTTTAAAGGGTACAACAACTTTGAGCAATCCATTCTCATACGTCGCTTCAGCATTTTTTGGATTTACGGGGCAGCAAAAAGCACCGGCGCTGACATAATCGAATTCTTCTCTTGTTGCACGAAGGTTGAAACTGTCATCTAGCAATTTTAAACTGATATTTTCCTTTTTCACTCCCGGAATTGTGATTTCAAGATTTAGATGATTGTTGTCCTCGTCAACATAAGAACATACGTCTGCAGCGACTCTTCTTCGTTCATCTGCCATATTGATCACCTCCTCAATAAGGTTCAACCTCAACCATTAGAAACAATTTGTTTCCAATCGCGTTATTATGGATAGGCAATACGCTGCCTATCCTGGTTAATACAATAATAACAAAATAAAGAAATGCAACGAGATGATCCGTTCAACCGCTTAAAACGCTTTTTATTCGACAGTGCAACTATAAGCTATCCCATGATGATCGTCACAGTTTGTCCCCATGTGTTTCAAGATATTCTGAAACCCCCTCGGTTGTCGGTTTCATGCCGCTTTCACCCTTTTGCCACCCGGCAGGACAAACCTCTCCATATTTTTCGGTAAATTGCAGCGCATCAACCAGCCGGAGCATTTCATCCATATTCCGCCCCAACGGCAGATTGTTCACCACCTGGTGCTGAACGATCCCTTCCTTATCAATAAGGAAAGAGGCCCGCATTGCCACGCCGGAATCAGGATGTTCAATGCCATAAGCTTTTGTAATTTCATGCTTGAGATCTGCAATCATCGGAAAATGAACCCGGCCGATGCCGCCTTTTTCAACAGGGGTTTCCCGCCATGCAAAATGTGTAAACTGCGAGTCGATGGAAACGCCGACCAATTCAACGGATCGTTCTCTGAAAGTATCAAATCGGTGGTTAAAAGCGATAATTTCCGTGGGGCAGACAAATGTAAAATCCAAGGGCCAGAAAAATAGAACGACGTATTTTCCCCGAAGATCGGACAATCTGAAGTCTTCTTTGATAATACCGTTCGGCATGACCGCGGGTGCAACGAAGTCCGGCGCTTGGGTTGCGACGAGTACACTCATGATATCCTCCTTTTTAGAGTTCTTCCATATCGAATTCTTTGAAATTAAACCAATATCCAGTATGTGTAATGTAGTCCAGCTCGGCCTGAACTGCTGCGATGTGATTCTCTTCAATCTCCAGAAAACGGGCAAACATTTGTTGACCTTCCCGGGGCATTTTTTTTACCATTTTTTCATAAAAATTGCTGGTTTCGACTTCTGCCTGAAGTGCTCTGCCGAGAATGACTTTTATACTGCTCAGATTCTCGATTGATATATGCGCCTTAATTTTTTCAGATTCTTTCTGAACCATCTCCTTTGGCGGAACAATGGAATCGAGTTTCTCCACAGACAGTTTCCCGCTTTGTTGCCAGGATGCGAGTCTTTCCTGCAAATAATCGAGATGATATTGCTCATCATCTCCCATCATTTTGAAAAAACGACGGCCTTCGGGATCGAGAACGCTTTGGGCGGCATTCCGATAGATATCCCGTATGTTCGTTTCATAACCGATGGCTGTCCGGATTGCTTTTTCCATTTCCACAGTTGCTCTCCTCTGTTTAAAAGCCGTTTGAAGATAAAAGCGAGTGGGTATCATTTGAGACAAAAACAATACTAATATCAGTAATCAAATTTCATGCCATAATTTCGAAAGTTGGGTTAACGATAATATATTTTTAAATTATCAACATCTTAGATATATAGATTAATGAAAAGATTCATCAGGAAGCGCAAAAGAACACTTTTTTGAGACATCATGTCTCAAAAAAGTGTATCGGAAGAGATCAATTTGAGTGATAAAAAAACGAGAAGATCAGGCGCCGGTATTCACAATCAGATTCTGTGCGGTCATCTCCTTGGGGATATCCAGGCCGAGCAGGAACAAAACCGTAGGCGCGATGTCCGACAATTTGCCGTGGCGGACAAGCCGACGGTTTCGGGAATCGCTCGCGATATAAATGATCTCGACAGGATTCAGCGTATGGCTGGTTTTGGCCATAGCGGTCTCATAGTCAACCATCTGCTCTGAATTTCCGTGGTCCGAAGTGATGAGAATATGCGCATCGATTTCAAGAAGACGGTCGACAATTTTACCGATACAATCATCCACCACCTCAATGGCTTTTTTAGCGGCATCGAAGTTTCCCGTGTGACCGACCATATCTCCGTTGGCAAAATTAACGACAACGAACTGATAAGCGGCGTCTCGCATCCGTTTGAGCAGTTCATCGGTGACATGGTAAGCTTCCATTTCCGGATGACTGGCAAAGGTGGCGGGATCGAATCGGCTGGGTACTTCGACCTGGTCCTCGTTGTTGTAAGGCGTGGTGGCCTTGCCATTAAAAAAACTCGTAACATGTCGAAATTTCTGTGTTTCAGCAATTCTTAGCTGGCGTAATCCTGCATGGGAAATCACTTCGCCCAAAAGGTGTTCCATACCCCCTCCAGCGTCGATAGCGCCCAGCATGTAGTTCGTAAACTCATCCCAGTACCGTGTCAGGCCCACATAGGTGATATCTCGCTTTGCCTTGAGTTTTCCGGGATATTGTGGATCAACAAAGGCCATGGAAAGTTGAATGGCACGATCCTGCCGGTAGTTGGTATGCAAAATTGAATCGTTATCTCTGACGCCGTCATAATCGGCGATCACATGGGGGGGGATATATTCATCGAACATTTCCACAGCATCGGGCGTCTTGTCTTTTGCATAGGATTCCTTGACCGCCGTTTCGGCATCCGGGGCTCGACGACCTTCGCACAAGACAATGCAATGGTATGCTTCATCGGTCAATTTCCAATTCCTGGAGCGGTCCATTGCGTAATACCGGCCCATAACGGTGCCGATGGTGCATTTTCCGATGTCATCCATCACCCGGCCGAGTTTTGCCAGGTATTCCAAACAACTTCGCGGAGGGGTATCGCGTCCGTCCAGAAAGGGATGGACAATGATGGGACCATCCGGATATTCCATCCTTGCACGCCGCATGATCTTAAAAAGATGTTCCTGATGGGCATGCACGCCTTCGTCCTGGAGCAAACCGAACAAATGAAGACGGCTCCGGTGTGCTTTCCAGTTGCTGACCAATTCTTTCCACTTTTCAGCTTCAAAAAGTTTTCCGGTGCTCAATCCATCATCAATCCGCTTGAGTTCCTGAATGACGATTCGACCGGCGCCCATGTTCAGGTGTCCCACCTCCGACGATCCCTGATAGCCATCCGGAAGTCCCACAGGTTCTCCGGCACAGTCCAAAAGTGTCCAGGGATAAATGGCTTTGTACCGGTCGATATGGGGCGTATCGGCGGCAAGCACGGCATTGCCTTGCACGATCTCGCTGTATCCCCAGCCGTCACGAATGATTAAAACTACAGGTCGCATGACTGCTCCTTTCAAATTTGCGGATCAAAAGAACCGAACCATCTGAAGTCTGATAAAACCTGATTCATGATCAGGATGCAAAGGACCCGGCTATTTCAGGTTAATCCGATATTTTTTGAGAAAATCCGAAGGATTATAAGACAATTTCGATTTGCGAAGACCTTCATCGCCGAGATCCTGCTCCCGATTTACGATTTTAAAATTTTGACCGAAATATTCAAGAAACATCTGATTGACAGCCTGATAAGTTCCCTTGAAATCGACATTTCCTTTTTCAAAATGAATCACCAGCGTATCTTCAGACAAAGGTTCTGCAATCGTATACGCAATCATTTTCCGGTCCACGAGAATGGCACCGCCGGTGGGTCCTGTCAATTTTTCCCAGGAACCCAGTACACGCGAAATCGCAAGGTTTTCAGCAGCCAGCGCGTCTAATGACTTGCAATCGCGCCATGTACACCAATCTTCTTGCAAAGCCATGGCCATGTCGATCATTTCCAAATCCAAAGGAACAAATTGAAAATCGTAATTTTTTTTAAATTGGTTCAACAGGTTCTTTTTTTTGTGAAACCGTCTTCCGCTGAGTTGGGTCAGTTCGTTGACATCGTAAAGATAATCCCAATGATCTCTTGATTCTTCGATGACGATTCGATTTCCGATTTTTTCTTTCCAAAGCACCATCAAGTCCTCGGGAACGCGATGAAAAACGGCCGTCGAATTAAAGTGTTTGTCAAAACACAGATTCCAGTCGATGTCCGGCCATGGGGCGACGGGCGCCCAAAAAACTTCTTTAGGGATCGTTTGTTTTATCCATACCATCTGGTCCGCCCATGCCCAATAAAGTCCATACACCGTTGCCCATCCCCAGAGATTGACAAAGCTGTAATCGGATGCTTTTTGAGGAAATTGTGAAAAATATTTCAGGTACTGGTCTTGCCTGTCCAAACTGATCGGCTCGAAATTCAAGGGCATTTTTAAGCCTTTCGCTATTTTATATGGTGTAAAACCAATTATAAATATAAATCAAGTGGTATTCAAATCTTTTCTTATCATAATACCGTTTTCTGTATTTAGGAAATAATCGATGAAAAAAATCTTGTAAAAGAATTGTGATTGGCGGAAAATTCGCTTTTAGAATCAAAGATTATGTGGGCAGAAAATCTATGAGCAAGTTTCAAAATATTTGAGCACTCGGGGAATTTTTCTTATAAATCTTTTAAAAAAAGACATTCCATGCAGCGCCTGTTTGAAAAACACCCCGATCCATCAAATATTAAACCTTATTTTTCAAGACGCTAAATACCTGCGAGAATACTCTTGAAATTTATCAACATTTTTGCCATCGCCGTGGCATTGGCCATGGATGCGTTTGCCGTGTCGATTGCCACCGGCATAAATTTAAAAAAAGTCAGCTTTCGCCAGATGTTTCGCCTATCCTGGCATTTCGGCCTGTTTCAGGCCATGATGCCGGTCATCGGCTGGCGTGCGGGCGCGTCAATTCGTGACTACATTGAAAAATATGATCACTGGATTGCTTTTGGATTGCTCACATTTGTCGGGGTCCACATGATCAAAGGGGCCTTTTCGCATGATCATCATAACGGACCCAAAAAAGACCGAACCAGAGGATGGACGTTGGTGATACTCTCTGTTGCAACCAGCATCGATGCGCTGGCAGTAGGATTTTCGATATCACTTCTGAATGTTTCGATATGGACGCCGGCGCTGATCATCGGTATCGTAGCGGGATTATTTTCGATCGTGGGGCTTCTCATGGGTGAGCGCATCGGATCCGCCAAACAATTGAGTCTTTATGCCGAAATTATCGGCGGGGTTGTTTTGATCGCCATCGGGTTGAATATTTTACATGAACATGGCGCGTTCACCGCTTTTTTGAACTGAGAGAAAGACAATATCGGGAAGCTTTAAGATGAATCCCGTGCGATGATCCATACGCTTTTAAGATGATCCGGTTGGAATGCTTCAATGATTTTACCTTTTTCTACAAATGACGTCATATGCTGGTATGCGTTTTCATATACGGCCATGACGGATTCGAATTTTTGGAATATCGGATCTTCTATGTCCAGTGATTCTTTGAGCGTGTTCAATAATATGCCCCCCTCTTCAAAATGATCCCCAATTTCCTTGAGCATTTGTTTTCGTTTTTCGTGTTTTTTCCGCTCTTTGGCGATAATCGGCAAAAGTCTTTGAACGGAGAATTCGACCAGCGCATCCCTGGGAGCGTTAAAATTTTTCGATACATTCTCCAAAGATAAAAGGGATCTTCTGCTGATCACGTAAGTTTTTTGGATGCGGCCTTGTTTTTCCAATTTAACATCCTGAATCTCACGGGCAATGGATCTTAAGGATCGCGCATCTTCAGCCAAATGATCAAAAAGAGATTTCTGTTTGATACCCAGATGGGCAGCAACGATGCTGATGGCCTCGATGCACCCTTCGGATAATTTGAAGGTTGCCCGTACAGATTGCCTGCCTCTTAAATCTGATGTAAATGTCCGGGATAGCGACGCTTCATTCGGGGTTCCTTTTTTTTCATCCTGTTTCATTTATTTCTCCTTAAAAAATGAGTCCAAAGTCTCATTACTTAACATTAATTATTTTTGATGATAATGCAATCATTATTATACTAACATAAACATAAAAAGTAATAGAAAATATATTGACATAACTTCGTTGGTGTTTAATATAATGTCAAGAACGAATTAAATCATATAATGGAGGTAAGATTATGGAACTTATTCGATGGAACCCAATGAGAGAAATGTTTAACTTTCGTCATCAAATGAATCATTTTTTCGATGACGCTTTCAGCCCGATTATCCGGGATGACGCCAAACTGTCCTTGTGGGACTGGCATCCGGTCGTAGATGTTTATGACAATGATGAAAATATCGTCATTAAGGCCGAGCTTCCCGGAATCGACAAGAAAGACATCAGTATTGACGTAAAGGACGGCGTGCTGACCCTGAAAGGCGAACGATCATACAATCATGAGGTTAAAAAGGATAAATATTACCGCAGAGAAAGATCGTTTGGAAGATTTGAAAGGGCTTTTCAGCTTCCTGTTGACATTGATCCTGAAAAAATCAGCGCGGATTACAAAGACGGTGTTTTAAAAATCGAAGTTCCCAAACCAGAGGAACAAAAACCAAAACAGATTACCGTACACTAATCGTAACGGAAATCGCGATTAAAAGCACGGGGCGGTTCATCACGAACCGCCCCGATTTTTGAGGTCGTCAGGTTCAAACCTCCGGTTGGCACAGATATTGCTTTTTCAATTCAGACAGAATTATGTAGTAATGGCATCGAAGAATATCCGGAGGATGCAATGGATCAGATACATGATGTTATCATTTTGGGTACAGGCCCTGCCGGGCTTCAGGCGGCCATACATGCCGCCCGAGCCAAAGTTTCGGTATTGGTCATGGGACGCGAGCACAAATCGAGTCTTTTCAAAGCACATTTGGAGAATTATTGCTGTATTCCCAGCATTTCAGGGGGAGAACTGCTCCAACAGGGCGTTAATCAAGCCCTGGATTCCGGGGCCCGTTTTTTAAATGAAGATGTGATCAAGACCGCAAGGGACAATGATATGTTTACCGTTGTCACGGAAAGTGGGAAAACCCTCAAAACGCGAGCTCTTATCATGGCCATGGGCGTATCCCGAAATCGTCTGGGCATTCCCGGGGAGAAGAAATATCTCGGTCAGGGTGTCGCCTACTGTGTAGACTGCGATGCCAATTTTTACAAAGGACTCACGGTGGCTGTGGTCGGCAATGAATCCGCAGCGGTTTCCGGGGCGTTGACACTCTTGTTTTATGCAAAAAAAGTTCATCTCATTTCAGATGAACTTCAGGTTTCCGATCGGCTCGGCCGCCAAATTCAAGAATCGGATGTCGAGATTCATCTTGGACACAAGGTGGCGGAGATTATCGGTGATGATGTGGTGAGAGGTTTGACCTTGGATGACGGTCGGAAGCTGGACGTGGACGGCGTCTTCATCGAGATCGGCGCCAAAGGAGCGGTGTCGCTGGCCGCGACATTGGGCGTTTCTCTGGATCCGGAAAAGTTTCAATTCATTGTTACGGATAAAGATCAGCAGACCAATGTAGAGGGTATTTACGCCGCGGGAGACATATGCGGGCCTCCGTGGCAGGTGGCCAAAGCCGTTGGAGAGGGCTGTGTTGCAGGTCTTGCCGCAGCCAAATATGCAAAAAAAAGAAAAGTCGCTGAACGTTGAGCGCGCGCTCACGGTCAAGCGCACCCCCTGAATACATCGGAACGTTGACGGTGTATCAAGACCGCTTTTGACCGCCGATACACGAGGTCCCCGATCCGGGATATCCTTTGCAGATCCAAGGTCTTACAGGATAAATCCTGCAAACCGCATGCGCCTTGTTGTATCTCAGAAACGGACAGGGTGCTGCGTTATATTCGGTCGGTTCGACTTCATCGGAATATCCATTCCGGACAAAACCGTATACTTTCATAAACTCCGACAGGCTGATATCAAGATAATCCGCAGCCGAAGCAGGATCCAATTCAGACCATGGGATGCCAATCTTTTTGCAGCAGTCTCCACATCTTTTGCAGTTGAAGTTCGTCGGCATCATCTTAGTGAACATGTGCCTTTCAGCTTTCGATGTCA
Organism: uncultured delta proteobacterium; assembly: GCA_963778575.1. Taxonomy (GTDB): domain Bacteria; phylum Desulfobacterota; class Desulfobacteria; order Desulfobacterales; family UBA11574; genus UBA11574. Next base: position 23,974 of record CAVZUV010000028.1, read on the forward strand.
TCCGCCACACAACCCGGGCCGCCAATAAATCAAGGTGTTGTCGTGAACGCCTCGACGATTTGGCGTTAATTGTTACAAGTATTCATATTAATTATAATTTATTTGCACTTTTCACTAGATTTGTCAACGAAAATCTGAAAAGGCTTCTGTCTGTGAAAAGGTTTTAGCAAGCCTGAATAATTGACACCATTAACAAATCATTATATTTAGCGAACATATTCGGACCCCGACATCAGGGAGAGATATTATGGGAAAACGCTCTGTTTTTAAAGAAACGTATGAAAATTACCTGGATCGAATTGGGAAAATCGACCTTCATAAACGATCTGAAAAATTGGGGGGGCGTATTGAAAAGGGTGAGATGGTTGTTTTCTTTTTCGGAAAACCCTATAGGATTTCCAGCCGGGGAATAACGGATCCGTCCGGAAAACAACCGTTTATGGGGATCTGTGTCGTCCTTTGTAAATACCTGCTGCTCTGTCCGGATGTGCCGTCACTGGACAAAGAGTGGGTCTCCTTTAGGGATTTTAAAAATACCGCCCCGTTGATTCATAGCTTCGTAAATCACACGGAACGGCCCATTGCCAGGCATTTTTCGAATCGCTTGGAAGACCTGTCAGCGGCATGCGAAAACCTCGGCGGTGAGGATCCGGGGTTGGCACTGAACTATCCACTGATCATGAAACTTTACCCGCTTCCGAAAGTTCCGGTACTTTTGCTTTTTGACGATGCGGATGAAGAATTCCCGGCCCAGTGCAAGGTCCTTTTTGAAAGACGGGCGGAACATTACCTCGACCCCGAGTGTTTGGCAATCATAGGTACGCTTCTGTATAATTTTTTAGAAAAGGACCCATCTGCGAAAAAGCAGCATTAAACGTACGGGATCTAATTCAGTCCATACCTTTCCCGCAGCCGGTGCGACAATTCCCGGACCACCTGAAATGCCTTTTCAACGGTCTTTTCTCCGTCCGGGTTGACCAGACAACACGTTGCCGGAGACAAGAGACTTTTCGATAAGAGAAAGGCCCTGTCGATGCCTTTATGGTCCAAAATATCCCACAATGCTGTGATTCTTTTTTCCAGAGAGCCGATATTTTCAGCTTCAAACGGCTCAAAATTGGTGGGTACAATTCCCCAGGCAATAACCCCGCCCCGGTCGAGGAATCGTTTAATCGATGCGGAATACGAAGAAAAGACGTCCCCGTTTCGAAAGATGTCCAGAGAAAGAATATCGAGATCAAGATTCAACAAAAAATCCCAGTCCGGATTCCCGCATAGGTGGATGCCGCGAGGTCTGTCCACCATTGAAAAAAAAAGCTCCAGGTCATATTTGGCTTTGAAGCTGTCATACCCGGATAGAGCGCTGAACAAAAACTGCAGCCCCGGTTCATCAATAAACATAAAGGCATGGGGGTTCATCTGTTGCAGATGTTTGAGCTGAATATTGATGCGTTTTGCCATAAATTCGAGCATAAACGAACGTATGGTATCTTCAAAGAGAATCGGCCGGTTATCCTGATCAAGCACATTAAGGCCAAAACTGACCGGTCCCTCCAGTTGACCTCTTATGGCCGGGCGAAGGGAAAGGTCCATTGAAAGAAATTTATGATAAACCTTAGAATAGGCTGTGGTGATGTCAAAATATTCCGGTTCGTTAAAATGAGCCATGGTTTCTTCAAATTCGTCGATAAATTTATCCATGGAAAAACGAAGGGTTCGCTTTTCCATATCCAGGAGAATTCCGGGGAAGTGTTCGGCTGCCTGGACATACATGTCTTCATAGTAGCTGACGTGAGGAAGCTGAGGCCAAAAGGGAATATCCATGGACAGGGCGAGTTCAAGTGCCCTGTCCGCATCTTTATGCGGCATGACCGCCATGGCGGTTGTTTTGAGATCACCGGGGATTGTCATCACACACTTATTATAAAAAATTTGATGATACCTGAAGCGGCAATGTTTTCAAAAGGTTAAATTGCTACGCGTTTGTTTTATTAAAAAAAGATGCTGGCCAATTCTTTATCGGTAAGAATCTTTTCTTCTCGTACGATTTGGGCAATGGTCTTGCCTGTTTTATAGGCCTTCTTTGCGATCTCGGCTGCTTTGTCATATCCGATATGCGGCACCAGATAGGTGGCCATTGCCAGACTTTTTTCAACGCTGGCGGCGCATATTTCCCGGTTGGCGCGAATACCCTTGACGCATTTATCCGATAGAATCCGGATTCCGGACGAAAGAATATCTATGGATTGCAATAGATTGTAAGCGATCACCGGTAACATCACAACCAATTCAAAATTACCCCCCTGTCCGCTGATAGTAATGGTGGTGTCGTTTCCCATAACCTGGGCACACACCTGGATGACCGCTTCCGGGATAACCGGATTGATTTTCCCGGGCATAATGGAAGATCCGGGCTGAAGAGAAGGAATCGTTATTTCACCCAGTCCGCACCTGGGTCCGGAAGCAAGCCATCGGATATCGTTGCAAATTTTCACTAGACCGGCGGCGATGGTTTTTAAAGCGCCGCTGGTCTCAATGGCCGCGTCCTGGGCGCCCTGGGCTTCAAAATGGTTTTTCGCTTCCGTAAAATTAAGCTTTGAATATTTTGAGATCAGCGCAATCGCTTTTTTTGCAAAATCAGGATGGGCGTTCAAACCGGTTCCAACGGCAGTGCCGCCCAGGGCAAGTTCTGACAGGCGGTCATCAACCGATTCGATCCGGTTTATGGCAAGGGCCATTTGTCTGGCATAACCCGAGAAAGCCTGACCCAAAAATATGGGGACGGCATCCTGCAAATGGGTTCTCCCCATTTTTTTGACATCTTTAAATTCGACGGCCTTGTCCGAAAGACTTTTTTCAAGATCGGCCAACGCAGGCGCCAAACGGTTTTTTATAAGGGATAGAGCGGATATATGAATGGCCGATGGGATGACGTCGTTGCTCGATTGGCAGAGATTGACATGATCATTGGGATGAACCGGAAATTTCCCGCCTTTTTTTCCCGTAATGATTTCATTGGCTCTCGAAGCAATGACCTCGTTCATGTTCATATTCGTTGACGTACCGGAGCCTGTTTGAAAAATATCCACCACAAACTGGTCGTCCAATTTTCCCTGCATGACTTCCTGCGCGGAAACGATGATGGATTCCGACAATTTCTCATCAAGTAAACCCAACTCCCGGTTCACCTCGGCTGCGCATTGTTTTATCAGCGCAAGAGAATAGATAAAGGTTAAAGGAAACCTAAGGTCGCTGACCGGGAAATTGTCCACCGCCCTTTGGGTGCTTGCGCCAAAATAAGCATCTTCCGGAACCGCCAATGTTCCCAGCGAATCTTTTTCTTCTCTGTATTTCATATGTCACTCGATTTTTAAATTTTGTTCTTGCTCAGTTAACATCATGCCTTTTATGCCGCAGGCCAAATAGATTTCCGGTCCGCTGCACTTTTCCGGCAAGGTTGAAAATTTCGGGTGCAAAACTTGTGAAAATTACCCGTACCGTGATAATACAATAAGTGTGCCATCCTGGGAAATAAAAACTTGTGAAGCATTTGGCATGAGCATTGCACTTTGTCTTAGACAATTGACAATCGGCGATACGGTTTTTTCATGCTGTTGCGGTTCGGCCGCCGAAGAATTTGACGGGTCAACAGATAGATTATGCCTTTAACCAATTGAAATTTAAATATTTAATAATTTACCCACAGGAGGTGCACCATGTCGTCGAAAAGGTATAAAATAGCAACATCCTGTCCCCAGTGCGGATGCAGCGCTGTCTCACATCTGTCTGCAGAAGAAATCAAAGAAAGATATGGGGAGGTCCCGAATGTTGAAATGGAATGCAGTGAATGCATGATTAAATACGAAACCGATATGAAAACAGCCTGTCCTGAGTGGGACAAGGAATGCAGGATAAAAGATGATGTATGATTTTACAGCAAACGACGTGTTTGAGATGGCTGAACAGCTTGAAAGAAACGGTGCGAAATTTTACCAAGATGCCGCCCAACACACCGACAACCCTGAATATAAGAAGCTCCTTGAAGGGCTTTCGCAGATGGAAGTCGAACATGAAAAAATATTTGTAAAATTGCGCTCGGAACTCTCGGGAAATGAGACAGCATCCACAGTGTTTGATCCTCAAAATGAATCTGTCCTTTATCTCAGGGCCTTGGCGGATACCAAGGTATTTTTTGAAAAGGAAATCGATTTTTCATCCATGAAAAGTGTTCTCAAAGCCGCCATACTGGCTGAAAAGGATTCCATCGTCTTTTACTTGGGCATAAAGGAGATGGTTCCGGAAAAGTATGGGAAAGATAAACTGGATAAAATTATCAAAGAAGAGATGGGTCATATTAAGATACTCGGCAATGAACTGAAGGTGCTAAAGAATCCGCATTAGCATCTTGTTTCATAATACAAATGTGTATCAATGTTGAATATGAGACAGCTTCAAGTGTTTTTTCAAACTTTTTCATTTTAAACCGTCGATAAACATGATCCAAGTTTATGGAGGGCGTGACACGTGAGACCCTGCAACCATCATATTAGAGAAACATTAAATCTCGTCAATGAAATGATTAGAGTCGCAGATAAGGGCGATATTGATCGGGAAGATAACGGTTGCGGCATTCTTTACGGCGTACTGCGTGATTCGGCCTATAAAGTGAAAAAATTGGCGGAACAGGAAAAATTAAAACACATTGAAAAAGGATGGTGGAACGAAGAATCCGACCGCTGAAAACGGCAACCCGGATGTTACAAGCAAGATTTAAAAACGATATTTTGTGATAACATTTTAACACACAGACCCAAAAAAGTTTTGACATAATGCATAAAGAGGCCGGAACGGTAAAGAAATACTTTAACCGATTGAAATAATAAAAAGGAGGAGATTAAAATGGCGGGAAAACTTGAGGTTTATAAATGCGAGATTTGTGGAAATATCGTGGAAGTACTGCATGGCGGCGACGGAGAATTGGTGTGCTGTGGGCAGCCGATGATCCTTCAGAAAGAAAATACGGTTGATGCGGCCAAGGAGAAACATGTGCCGGTGGTTGAAAACACCCCGGGCGGCATAAAAGTAAAAGTCGGATCAGTTCCGCATCCCATGGAAGAAAAACATTATATCGAGTGGGTTGAAATCATCTCGGAAGGCAAGGCTTACCGGCAGTTTCTCAAGCCCGGCGAGACCCCTGAGGCGATATTCACGGGTCAAGGCGGCCAAATTATCGCCAGGGAATACTGCAACATTCATGGATTGTGGAAAGGATAATGCCAATGCTATCCGATAGAATACAAAAAGCGCTTAACGGACAGTTGAATGCCGAAATCTATTCGTCTTACCTTTATCTGTCAATGAATGCCTATTTCAAATCCGCCAGTCTTGACGGATTTGCCAACTGGATGTACGTCCAAGCGCAGGAGGAACTGCTGCATGCCATGAAGTTTTATGATTTTATCCATCAACGTGGCGGAAGAGTCCTTCTCACTGCAATTGATACGCCTCCCACCGATTGGGATTCTCCAACGGCCGTGTTTGAGGATACGTTGCAACACGAGCAGAAAGTGACCGGTTTTATCAATGAACTGGTTGAAATTGCCATGGAAGAACATGATCATGCCACACAGATATTTCTCCAATGGTTCGTAACCGAACAGGTGGAAGAAGAAGAAAGTGTCGGACGTGTTTTGGAGCAGCTCAAGCTGTTGGGTGATGCCAGGCAAGGTCTCTTTATGATGGATCGAGAAATGGCATCACGACAGGCTCCGGGTGTGTCCGTTGAAACAGCATAAACGGAATCGGACTTTTTTATGGTTTAGCGTTTTGAAACCAATCAATTTTTAAAGGGGGTGATCTTATGCCAAGCTGGAAATGTTCAAACTGCGGGTATGCACTCGAAGCGGATGTGCCGCCGGATCAGTGTCCTTCCTGCAAAGAAAAATGTGAATTCTTGGACAATACCTGCTATACGCCGGATTGTGAGTTTGAAGGGAAGGACAAGCGAATCTAATCCCTGAATTCTGCAACGTTCAGGTATTAAAACGATCTGATGCCCAAGGAGAATTTAATATGGCCAAAGTACTGATTGTGTGCGCGACACGAACCGGAGAGACGTGTCGAATCGGCGACCTCATTGCCGAAGGGATTCGTTTTTCCGGTCATGAAGCAACTGTGGTGAAAGTCGATGCCATAAGAAAAGAAGACGACCTTCAAGGCTACGATGCCCTTGTCTTTGGATCGGCTACCTATCACGGCGATATGCTTCAGGGAATGAAAACCATGCTTTTTCTTGCAGAAAAAGCCGGTCTTGAAGGAAAGATAGGCGGCGCTTTTGGTGCATTCGGATGGAGCGGAGAAGCGCCGGACCGTATCTACAATACCATGAAGCATATTTTCAATATGAACATGGTCGGCGGACCGCTGATGCTTAAAGCGAGTTCACTGGGCGGGGGAATCCAGATGGCTCAGGACTATGGCCGTGAAGTAGCCAAGAAGTTATAACCTGCCAAATCAGTGTAACATGAAGAACTTTAACAGTAGGTTCTCGTTATAGGAACGATCTCAAATTAACGATTCAGCCATCAAAGGAGAGAATATTATGACAACACCGAAACATTGCCCGGGGTTCCAAAATTTTAAGAGCTTGAAATCATTTAATTGCAAGTGCCCGAATTGTGGTCAGGAAGTGGAAATCTTCTCTGATGAGTTTGACAAAGCCCATGTGTGCAGCGGCTGCAACGAGCCCATAGACTTCACACAATGCAGTCTGGATGGTTCGACGACCACAGCGGCTCCGCGATGACAAAAAAAAATACACAGTTTCGTTATAGAAAAGGAGACACGAATGGATGTGGTATTACTTTCGCGACTTCAGTTTGCGACCGCCACCATGTTTCATTTTTTGTTTGTTCCCTTTACCCTTGGTTTGTCTGTTTTAGTGGCTTACATGGAAACCAGGTACGTCAAAACCGGGGATGAAACCTATCTTCGCATGACCAAATTCTGGGGAAAGCTGTTTCTCATCAATTTTGCGCTGGGGGTTGTCACTGGAATTACCCTCGAGTTTCAATTCGGAACCAACTGGTCCCGATATTCCGCCTATGTGGGGGATATCTTTGGTTCTATTTTAGCTATTGAGGCCACTGCGGCCTTTTTCCTGGAATCAACGCTTATCGGCGTCTGGATTTTCGGATGGAAAAAACTTTCCAAAAAGGCCCATGCCACGGTCATGTGGCTGGTGGCCTTCGCCTCAACCCTTTCCGCGGTTTGGATTCTCATTGCCAATGCGTGGATGCAACATCCGGTTGGGTTTACCATAAGAAACGGAAGAGCGGAACTGGTGGACTTTGCGGCGGTTTTATTCCAGAAATACGCGGTTATTGAATTTATCCACACCGTGAGTTCCGCGTATGTGCTGAGCGCCTTTTTTGTTATGGGGGTCAGCGCCTATCATTTATTGAAAAAACAACATATCGATTTTTTCACGCGCTCATTTAGAATTGCGCTGGGATTCGGGATCATCTTTACACTCATTGTGGTGATGATGGGTGACCGGAACGCCGTCGCCGTTGCTGAAAAACAGCCCAGCAAGCTGGCGGCCATGGAATCTTTGTGGGACACCCGGACCCGTGCACCGCTCTATCTTTTTACACTGCCGGATGAAAAGAATGAAAGAAATAAGATCGAAATCGGTGCCATTCCCGGCATGCTCAGTTTTATGGCCCGGCACGATGTCAACGCAGAGATCAGGGGCTTAAAAAGCTTTCCCAGGGATGAACGGCCTCCGGTGCTAATTACAACTACGGCCTTTAAAGGGATGGTCGGCCTTGGTTTTTACTTTATTCTCGCAACGGTCCTCGGCGTGTTCAAACGCAACCGGTTGGCGGAAAGCCCGAAATACTTAAAGCTCATGCTGTTGTCTATCCCACTGCCGTATGTGGCCTGCGAGTTGGGTTGGATGGTTGCCGAAGTAGGTCGTCAACCATGGATCGTATATGGTCTGATGAAGACATCCGATGCGGTTTCTCCCATCGCGGTATCCCAAGTGCTGACCACGTTGATCGGATTTTTTGTGCTGTATGGTTTGTTGGGGGTCACAGGATTTTATCTGATTGCCAAAAACGCCGTGAAAGGTCCCGGGCTTGCGGCTTGAGATTCGCCATCCAAAAAAACCGGCGAATTAAAAAATCCGGAGGGGAAAATGGTTTTACAAACAATATGGTTTTTCTTGTGGGGCCTTTTATGGGCGGTATTTTTCATGACGGATGGGTTTGATTTGGGAATCGGAACCCTTTATCCATTTCTGGGTAAAACCGATCAGGACAAACGGATGATGATTAACGCCCTGGGGCCGTTATGGGATGGAAATGAAGTCTGGCTGATTACCGCCGGAGGGGTTACTTTTGCCGCTTTTCCTTTGGTATATTCGGTGATGTTCTCATCCCTTTATTCTGCGTTGATGCTGATTTTATTTGCCTTGATACTTCGAGGCGTTTCCTTTGAATTTCGCGGAAAGGTGGATAGTCCCCACTGGAGAAAGGTTTGGGACACCTGCATCTTTATCGGGAGCTTTGCGCCGGCCCTGCTTTTTGGGGTTGCCTTTGCCAATATTTTCAAAGGGATTCCCATCGATCATAACGGGATCTACCATGGAACGCTCTTTACGCTTTTAAATCCGTACGGCCTTTTGGGCGGGGTTCTGTTTGTTCTCCTTTTTATGAATCACGGCGCGTTGTGGCTTGCCATAAAATCAGAAGGGGATCTGTATGAAAGATCGGTTTCAACTGCCAATAAACTCTGGCCGGTACTGGTCTGTGTTGCCGTTGTTTTTTTAATCGCCAGCAAGTTCTCCACCCGCCTGTATGACAATTATATCGAACATCCCGCCTTTTTTAGCGTCATATTGATCACGGTTCTGGCGCTTTTGAGCATCCGGTTTTTCCTGGCAAGAAAAGCGCATTTCAAGGCCTGGTTCGCTTCAGCGCTGACCATTGTCGGTGCGACATTTTTTGGCGTGATAGGGCTCTTTCCGAACCTGTTCCCTTCCAGCCTGAACCCGAGATACAGTCTCACTGCAAACAATGCCTCTTCAAGTCCTTTGACCTTGAAAATTATGCTGATTGTCGTTATACTTTTTATTCCTGTGGTCATTGGCTATCAAGTTTGGACATATAACCTTTTTAAGGGCAAAGTGACCCAAGAGGATCTTTCACATGACGAAGCCTATTAGAAGCTATCTCAAAAAAGTCTTTTCGTCCGATATCGGCGTTGAGCCCTCGTCTCAAGTCCTCGACATACTTGAGTATGCCTGTGGGTTGATCCTCGGCCTCCTCTTGATCTCGATTGAAAATCCTAATTTTGAGTTAGCTTCTCGTCCGAATATATTCCAATCAAAATAGAAGAGGTTTTATTGATGATGGTACTTGGATTTCAAGGAAGTCCCCGTAAAAAAGGCAACACCAGCTATCTTTTATCCGCCTTCATGGGCGAAGCCGAGACGCTGGGTGCAAAAACCCATATCATTGAGGCGGCCCAAAAAAATATTATGCCGTGTATCGGCTGCGGGCTTTGCGAAAAAAAAGGGTACTGCGTCACCAAAGACGATGACATGACGCTTGAAATCTATTCGCTGCTTCGTGAGGCGGAAGCTGTTGTTTTGGCCGCACCCATATATTTTTATAACGTCCCCGCTCAGCTGAAGGCGATTATCGATCGCACGCAGACGCTATGGTCCAGAAAGTACAAGCTGAAGCTGACCGACCCGGCAAGACATTACCGTCGCGGGTTTCTCCTTGCCCAGGGAGCGACAAAGGGGAAGAATCTTTTTGAAGGCATCGAACTTACGGCAAGATATTTTTTTGATGCGGTGGGAGCGGAATACATGGGGAGGCTCACCTACCGGCATATTGAAAATATCGGGGATATGGAAAAACATCCCACCGTTCATAAAGATATAACGGCATCGGTCAAACAATTGCTGTCCCCTCTTTTGGACAGAAGAAAAATATTATTCGCCTGCCGGGAAAATGCCTGCCGCAGTCAGATGGCCGCAGCGTTTGCGCAATATTTTGCCGGAGAGAAATTTGAAGTGGCTTCAGCCGGCAGCGAGCCTGCACAGCAGATAAATTCGGATATGGTCAAAGCCATGGCGGAAAAGGGAATCGATATGGGATTTCGCAAAACCCGGTTCCTGGATCAGGCGACATCGGAATTGCAACCCGATACGATCGTTACCATGGGTTGCGGCGAAGCATGTCCTTTTATTCCGGGCATTGAGCGGCTGGATTGGGATCTGCCGGATCCAGCCGGACAATCCATGGATATTATGCGCAATGTCCGCGATGATATTGAAATAAAAGTAAAGGCACTGTTAAAGATATAAAAAGATGGTGTTTCTATTCGAATAACCAATCACTTCAAGTGAGCGTTTTTTGCGCCATTGAAGTGATATTTAAGGAGGAATAAATGGTCGAACCCGAAGAGATGTATCAATGCCAGACGGTGAATTGCGGATATATTTATAATCCTGACAAAGGAGACCGAAAAGGAAAAATTCCCAAAGGAACCCGGTTCGCCGATTTGCCGGACGACTGGAAATGTCCGGTGTGCGGTGCCGGGAAGAAGATGTTCAAACCCCTTGCCGGGCCCGGTTCGGTGGCAGCCGGCGGTTAAAATAAAACCTTGATTAAAACCCGCACAAACTATAAAAAGAATGACTTCGCAAAGAACTTGCCAAAATCAAAAGGCGTAAATTTTATACATTCAATCAAAAAGGAGGACTCAAATGGACAAATATGTTTGTACGGTTTGCGGTTATGTGTATGATCCGAAGCAAGGTGATCCGGACAGCGGTGTTGCGCCGGGCACAAAATGGGAAGATGTGCCGGAGGACTGGGTATGTCCGGTATGCGGCGCATCAAAAGACGATTTTGAAAAAGAGTAATTACAGGACAGGAGGAAAATGAGACCGGTAGAAATAGCAAAAGGAATATATGATGTCGGCGTTATTGACTGGAACATAAGGGATTTCCACGGATATTCAACCTATCGCGGCACCAGTTATAACGCATTTTTAATCGTCGATGAGAAAATTGCGCTCATCGACACCGTCAAGAAGGAGTACTCCGATCAACTCATTGATAATATATCAAAAATTATCGATCCCAAAGAGATAGACTTTGTCATCAGCAACCACACGGAAATGGACCATTCCGGCGGGCTGCCAAGGGTGATGCACAAGATCGGCGAGGACAAACCCCTGTATTGTTCAAAAATGGGCGCCAAAAATCTGGCCCGGCATTTTGATCAAAAGTGGAATTATCATGCCCTTGGCACCGGCGAAACGTTGAGCCTGGGAAACCGGACCCTGACATTTCTCGAAACCCGCATGGTTCACTGGCCGGACAGCATGTTTACCTATCTGAAGGAAGACAAAATCCTTTTTTCCAGTGACGGATTCGGCCAGCATTATGCCGGGCATGAAAGGTTCGACGATCAGATCGGGGACGAGATCATGCTTCACGCGAAAAAATACTATGCCAATATTTTGCTTCTGTATTCGCCGTTGATTCTTAAACTCCTGGACGAGGTTTCCCGGATGGGTCTTGAAATCGATATGATATGCCCGGATCACGGCATCATATGGCGCCAAAATCCGGGCAGGATTATCGATGCCTATGCAAAATGGGCCAGGCAGGAGCAAGAGAAGAAGGCCGTCGTGGTTTACGACACCATGTGGCATAGTACCGAAGCCATGGCCGATGAGATTGCCGCGGGAATCGCCGGTGAAGGGGTATCGGTAAGACCGATACACATACGGAGCTCCCATCGCAGCGAAATTATGACGGAAGTTCTGGATGCCGCTGCCGTCGTCGTGGGGTCGCCCACGCTGAACAACCAGCTGTTTCCCACGGTCAGTGACTTTCTGGTTTATATGAAGGGTCTTAAGCCTGTAAACAAGATCGGCGCCGCCTTTGGCTCTTACGGGTGGAGCGGTGAAGCGGTCAAACTGATCAATGAAGAACTCGGAGCCATGAAATTCGACGTCATCGATCCCGGTATCAGAATTCAGTATGTTCCGGAAAAGAAGGGATTGGCGGCCTGTTTTGAACTGGGCAAAAAAGTGGGACAGGCCATTAATGAGAAAATATGAAAGTACCGGTTGTTGATCTGAGTCGATGCAGTTTATGCGGGGCTTGTATTGAGGTCTGCCCGTCGGTTTTCAGGATGAACGAGGCCGGATATATCGAAGTGATCGAATTGCCCGCTTATCCGGAAACGGAAGTCGATGAGGCGATAAAATACTGCCCCGAAGACTGTATCTACCGGGAAGATAATGGATGACCTTTTTTGAAATGGTTTCGGAAAGAAAAAGCTTCACAGGGCAGGCAAATGGGCGGCAGGCAGCTCAAAAAAGAAATTCTGGTGCTTTTGAATAATGATGAATTAGAAAAGAGCCTTGAAACCATCTGTCTCATGCCGGCCCGGCAAGCGGTTAATCCGCTGTTTTCTTTTTTATATCATAAGGATGAATTGATTAAATGGCGTGCAGTGACCGCAATGGGTGCCGTCGTTGCAGGCCTTGCCCGTGAAGATCTCGAGTCTTCCCGAATCGTTATGCGCCGGCTGATGTGGAATTTAAATGACGAATCCGGAGGCATCGGGTGGGGTTCTCCGGAAGCTTTGGGTGAAATCATGGCCCGTCATGGGGAGCTGGCCAAGGAATATGCGAGCATTCTGGTATCCTACATCAACAAAGCCGGCAACTATCTCGAACACGAGATCCTTCAGCGGGGGGCGCTCTGGGGATTGGGAAGATTGGCCCATGCGCGTCCGGCACTTGTCGGGAATGCAGGATATTATCTCCCCCCCTTTTTGCAGTCCAAAGATTCGCACCATCGGGGACTTGCAGCCTGGGTAGCCGGAGCGATCTCTTCGGAGACGACACAACCTTTGCTTGCACATTTGATCGGCGATGATGCAAGCATAACCATTTTTATCAACATGCGGATGGTGGAACGCACCGTGGGTCAGCTCGCATCCGAGGCGCTTTCCCGAAATGTTCCCTGAACACTAACATTGCTTAAACGATAGCGTTCCACTGACACATGCAGCCGATGATTTTCCATGATACCCATACGTGACACAATACCTTCCAAGAATTATCCGATCGCAAACACGACAATTATCGGTATCAATGTTATTATTTATCTTATCGAGCTGGCCCAGGGACCCAATTTAGATCGTTTTGTCTACATCTACGGCCTGGTTCCCGCCAGATACTCAATCCCGCAGATTGCATCTTACTTCACTTTCGGACAGCAGGCGTTGTCTTTGGTTTCTTTTATGTTTTTGCACGGCGGTTTCTGGCATATTTTGGGGAATATGTGGTTCCTTTACATCTTCGGCGATAATGTTGAAGATCGATTGGGTCCATTTCGATACCTGGTTTTTTATCTCTTATGCGGATTGGTGTCGGGCCTCTCCCAGCTTATTTTCAATTTTCATTCCAACGTGCCTACCATCGGCGCCAGCGGTGCTATTGCGGGCGTTATGGGAGCCTATTTGATTCTTCATCCCCATTCCAAAATATTAACCCTGATTCCCATCATCTTTATCCCCTGGTTTATTGAAATTCCGGCCTTTTTCTTTTTGGGCTTTTGGTTTTTTTTGCAGTTTATAAACGCGGCAGGAGGCCATGGTCACATCAGCGGCATTGCCTGGTGGGCTCACATCGGCGGGTTTGTTTTTGGAATGGGATGTTTAAAGATTTTCCTTGCATTACCCGAAACCGGGGCCTCCAATAAACTCCGTCGCGTCACGGCCAAAAGAAAAACGCACCGTCTGCAGGTGATTCGACCTTTCGGTCCCCGAACAGACTCTCACCTATACGGCACGATCAACATTACGCCGTTCGAGGCGTTGATCGGAACACAAAAGCTGGTTAATATTCCATGGGGATTTCAAAAACGCATTGTTAAGGTGACGGTTCCCCCCGGGGTAAAGGAAGGGAGCAAACTGCGGTTGAAAGGATTGGGTAAGATAGCGGCCGACGATCAACGGGGAGATTTGTATCTTAAGGTGATGATAACCTCCTAGTTAAAATGAATGAAAGTACCACGACAAGACTTTTTCTCCAAAAAAAAGATACGACATCGCGCCGATGGAAAGAAACGGCCCGAATGGAATCGCATATTTCAAATCTTTTCCTTTAACCAACATGACGATCGTCCCCAGGAAAGTTCCCGCGACCGATGCGGCAAAAATGGTAAAGACAACCCCTTTCCAGCCGATAAAGGCGCCGATCATTGCCAGAAGTTTGATGTCCCCGCCGCCCATGCCTTCTTTCCGGGTGATGAGGCTGTACGTCCATGCAACGATCCAGAGACTGCCCCCTCCCGCCAGCATACCCAGCAGCGCAGCTTTGAACGTCATGGCGGGTAAAACAAAAGACGCTGCAAGGCCGATGGGAATGCCGGGAAGCGAAATCACATCCGGTATAATTTTATGATCGATATCAATGAAGGTGATGACCAAAAGCGATGAGATAAAAATAAAGTATATGGCACCTGCCAAGGTCGGACCGAACATGAAGAAAACATCCACCGCGACAATTCCGGTCATCAACTCCACCAAAGGATAGCGTAAAGATATGGGCGCCTGACAATGCCGGCATCGGCCTTTAAGCCATAAATAGCTGAAAACGGGAATATTGTCATAAAATGATATGGTGCTGTTGCAATGCGGGCAGATGGAGCGGGAAGGGTTGACAATCGACATTGAGGACGGCAGCCGATAGATGCAGACATTTAAAAAACTTCCGATGCACAGGCCGAATATGAAAATGAGGCCGACGACCAAAACGTTAATCATCTTTTATAATGTGTCCTCTTGAATTTCCGACAAGATAATAGTAAGTGCACATATAAGGTTGACCGTTCTTGTCTATATATGGAGTTGTGGTTTCTGTCAAAGCAACTTTTAAACAATTTAGTGCCATTGATGAACACGCAAGGTCTCAAAGGGAGAAAGGGGTAAATACTATGACGATGAATGTGGTGGAACGGATAGATGATGCTGTCAAAGTCAGACATGTACTGGCCAGTGTTTTCGACAAAAGCGGTCTGGAGACGTTTATCCCGGAACTTATCCGGATCAATCCCGGGATAAAAATTTTTTCAACAGGCGGCACGTACCAAAAAATCAAAGAAATCCTGGGAGAAACAGCGGATTCCTGCCTGATGCAGGTATCCGATTATACAGGGCAGCCGGAAACCCAGGGGGGTCTCGTCAAGACGCTGGATTTTAAAATCTATCTCGGATTGTTGACCGAAACCTACAACGACGCCCACAATGCCGATATCCAGCGAACAGGCGCCGTTCATATCGATATGACCCTGTGCAATTTATATCCTTTCAAAGATACCATCTCGAAATCAGGCGTGACGGTTGAAATGGCTCGCGGCAATATTGATATCGGCGGGCCGTGCATGATTCGAGCTTCCGCAAAGAATTTTATCAGGGTTGCATCTGTCGTTGATCCGTCGGACTATTCAGCGATTCTGTCGGAGATGTCGTCAAACGACGGTGTCATATCCTTGCAACTTCGCTACCGTCTCGCCCGAAAGGCGTTCGACCACACGGCGGTTTATGACCGGACCATCGCAGACTTTTTGGGTTCCAGATCGTTTGACGAGGTGAAGAAGTGTTATAATTTCTAGAAAGAAAATTTGTAACATACTACCTTTATCAACACATTGCCGCTTCAGGTATGATTAGATTTTAACGGTCTTCAAAAAAAGGAGAAAAAAATGGCTGAAGATTTAAAGAAGATGTACCGGACGATAATGGACGACCATTTTCCACCGGAGATGGAGATAAGTTTTGTGGATCGGAATCAACGGCAAACCCTTTTTTATGAAAAAGTGGCATGGACCATCGACAACATCCAGAAGGGATTGAGATACGGTGAAAATCCGGGACAGGAAGCCGCGCTTTACAAACTGGTCAACGGGAACCTGGTCCTGGCAGAAACCGAATCGATTCAGCCAGGTCAATTTCTGGCTTCCGATATTGAACTTTTGCAATCCGGCAAGCATCCCGGGAAAACCAACCTGACCGATGCAGACAATTCATTGAATATTTTAAGGTATTTTACGGACAAACCTACCGTGGTCATTGTCAAACATAACAACCCCTGCGGCGTCGCCCGCTCGGATACACTGGTCGATGCCTATCAAAAGGCGAACATGGCGGACCGGGTGGCGGCGTTTGGCGGATGCATTGCCGTGAACAGGGCTGTTGATCGGGCAACGGCACAAGCCATCACCGAACAATACGCCGAAGTGGTTGTGGCCCCTGATTTTGAAGACGGCGTTATGGGGATTTTTTCAAAGAAGAAAAATCTCAGGGTGATCCGCATCAATAATATCGACCGGCTGCAGACCTTCGTGGGGCAAAGATGTGTGGAGTTTAAAAGCCTGATTGACGGCGGCATTATCGCCCAGTGGTCGTTTGTTCCGGCAGCCCGGACAAAGGCCGATCTAAAACTTGCCGCATGTGACTACAAGGGGAAAGCGTATCAGGTCAACCGCGAGCCCACGGAAAAGGAATACAACGATCTGTTGTTCGGCTGGCTCGTGGAATCCGGCATTACCTCCAACTCCGTTATTTACGTCAAAGACGAAGTGACTGTCGGCATCGGCACCGGCGAACAGGACCGGGTGGGTGTTGCGGAAATTGCAAGGGACAAGGCCTACCGGAAACTGGCCGACCGCTTTTGCTTTGAAATGTATCATATTCCGTATAATGACCTTAAAGATGAGGATAAAAAAGGCGAAATCGATGCCAAAGCAGCGGATAAAAAAGGCGGCATGATCGGCTCCGCCATGGTCAGCGATGCCTTTTTCCCTTTCAGAGACGGGATCGATGTCGGCCTGAAAGAAGGCGTAACGTCGGTGATTCAGCCCGGGGGCTCGGAAAATGACTATCAGTCCATAGAGGCGTGCAACGAATTCGGCGCGACAATGGTCTATACCGGGCAGAGAAGTTTCAAGCATTAAACATGTCCTTCATTACTTTGGATACTGTAGACAAAACAAACCCTATATCCTCCGACGTCACATGATAATGGGTAACGGCCCTCAATCGTTTCGGACCGGTAGGAGAGAACTCGAATGCCCCGGCTATCGAGTCTTTCCGCCAATATTTGAGCGGACATGTCTTTTCGGGTGACATCGACGTATATGATATTGGTTGAAACTTGATCCGGATCGATGGATAAGCCTTTTACATTTGCCAGGCCGTTTGCCAATTGTTTGGCGTTGATATGATCGTCTGCCAGGCGATCAATCATTTCGGTCAGTGCCACGATGCCAGCGGCGGCCAGAATGCCTGCCTGTCGCATGCCGCCGCCCACCACCTTCCGGTTGCGCCGGGCTTTTGAAATAAAATCTCTTGTTCCACCGACAACGGAACCCACCGGCGCCGCCAATCCTTTGCTCAAACAAATGCTGACGGAATCGGCGTCAGCCACCAGATCCTTGGCCTCGACACCCAGCGCCAATGCCGCATTGAAAAGACGGGCGCCGTCTATATGCAATTTTAACCCATAACAACGGGCCAATTCGGCTACGGTATGCATATAGCCGGCATCCAGGGGGCTCCCGTTGCACCGGTTATGGGTATTCTCAAGGACAATGAGTTTTGTTCTGGGAAAATGGACGTCGTCCGGATGAATGGCGGATTCGATATCCGTCAATGCCATTGTGCCGTCCGGCTTGTTTTCCAGACTGCGAGGGTGTATGCCGCCCAATGCTGCGGAACCCCCCTGTTCATAAAAAAACATATGGGACTGATCCCCGAGAATGATTTCATCGCCCCGGCCGCAGTGAGTGAGCTGGCTCACCAGGTTTGCCATGGTGCCGCTGGCCACAAACAACGCGGCTTCTTTTCCCAGCCGTTCGGCAACCATCTCTTCCAGCCTGTTGACCGTGGGGTCTTCACCAAATACATCGTCTCCGACGTCTGCTTCAAACATCGCTCGGCGCATGGAATGAAGTCGGTTGTGTAATAGTGTCCGATCGCATGTCAATAATCCGCATGTCTTTTCTCCTTAATCATTTTTTTTGGGCTTGCTGCTTCATACTTTAATAAAACAGTATATTTTAAGCAAGGTTTTGCAGAACATGACTATAGACATTATCAATATTTGAATTCCAGATAATAGATATTATGACTTTGACAAAGCAAAGCCTCTCTAATATTCTTAAAAATATCAATTTTTTATTGGGAATTAACATATGTACTATTTTTTCGGTTTTACCTGAGCTCCGCCGATCATTCTGCCCGTGTATGGTAGGGCTATAGGTCGGACCGAAAGATCCAACATTTTGCCTCCTGATACTATTTTATAAATTCCAGCTCTCAAATCACCTATTATCCCTATCTTCTTGCTTTTATAGCAACTATTAAAAATAGTCGAACGTGAAGCCTGACCGTAATATTTTGATTGTCTGTCACTGCCACCAACATCGAAATTATTGAATGTGGAAAAGGATACTAAAGAAAAACCGAATACAACCCATTCCAAGGAAAAAATCATGAAAAAAAGTTTAATTATCGCCTTTTTGACTGTTTTGTTTACTTTTGGAATCTGGTCAAGTGCCATGTCAAAAACCCGTTCCGGTATTATAACCATGGATGTGGATCTTTCAGCCCGGATGCCGGGAGAGGTCGCCCGGCTATGGATCCCTTACCCTGTTTCCGACAAGAACCAACTCATCAGCGACATTAAAACTTCAGGAGATTATTCTTCTATGGGTGTATATACGGACCGGTATTACGGCACACCGATTCTTTATGCTAAATGGCCGAAAGACGCCAAAAAACGAACACTGCGGTTTTCATTCAAGGTTGAACGGCGTGAAGTTCGTGACCGTGATTTCCCGACTAAAGAACCGGCCTGGGATCCGGCCGATTATGAAAAGTTTTTGAAACCCACTTCCCTTGGCCCGACGGACGGTGCGGTGAAAAAGTTGTCCGACGCCATCACCAACGGAAAAAGCACGGTGCTGGAAAAAGCCAAGGCGATCTATGACTGGACCTGTGAGAATACGTATCGGGACCCTAAAACCGTGGGATGCGGTATCGGTGATGTCGCTAAACTGCTGCAAACGCGAGGTGGAAAATGTACGGATATCTCCTCGGTCTTTATTGCACTGGCCCGAGCCGCCGGTGTTCCGGCGCGAGAGGTCTTCGGCCTCAGACTCGGGAAAAAGCCCCAACAGGATGTCACCACCTGGCAGCACTGTTGGGCGGAGTTTTTTCTTCCCGGGTATGGCTGGGTCCCGGTTGACCCTGCGGATGTACGCAAAAAAATGCTTGTCGAAAAACTCGATCTGAAGGATGCCAAAACCATGGCTTATCGCGATTATTTCTGGGGAGGCATTGATGCATACCGCTTCGTCATTGCCCACGGCCGCGACGTGGTGCTGAATCCTCCTCAGGAGGGCCCGCCACTCAATACGTTCGGCTATCCTTATGCTGAAGTCGGCGGTCTCCCACTTGATTTCTATGATCCGGCCACGTTTGTTTACAAAATCACCTATCGTGAAAAGTAAAACAGTCATCCGGAAAAAATCCGAAAGCATCCAAAATGGGATGTCGGCGACTTCTGCAGGCATCCACTGCATTGATTCCGGATGTCTTGGACGATTTTGAAAAAAAGGAGATAACAATGAGTGACGATTATCGGAATATGTGGAAGGACTTGGGACTTGATCTTAAAGCCCATGACATGCTGCTCGAGATTTTAGGAAAAGCCTATCAGGATATTTATCTTGCTCAAAAAGACCGGCCCGAGCAGATGGGTTATTTCGACTTTGTCATGAGCGAGGTCCACGGTCTTCGTATCAAAGAATTGATGGATGAAAAGGCAGCCGGCCGGAAAATTATCGGTTCTTACTGCGTATTCGTTCCGGAAGAGATTGCCCTTGCCGGCAATGCAACCCTTGTGGGGCTGTGTTCAGGTGCGGATTTTGCCATGGAAGAGGTGGAAAGACTGCTGCCCCGCAATACCTGCGCATTGATCAAGTCGACCTTTGGATTCAAACTGGGAAAAGTATGCCCATATCTGGAAGCATCGGATATGATCGTCGGGGAAAATACCTGTGACGGTAAAAAGAAAGCCTACGAATCGTTGAATGATATTGTTTCCAATCTGTATATCATGGACATCCCGCAGATGAAGACCGATCAGGGCCGATCCTTGTTAAAGGCCGAATATTACCGTTTTAAGGAAGCGGTCGAAAATTTATCCGGCGTTAAGAATCGATGCCGCCGGTCTGAAAAAGTCAATCGAAATCGTAAACAATAAACGCAAGGCGATTCATCGGCTGTACAGCCTTCGCAAAGCGGATCCCGCGCCGATTTCCGGTCTGGATGCCCTGCTGGCCAACCAGGTCTTTTTCTACGACAATCCGGTTCGTTTTACGGAATCCGTGAATAAAATCTGTGATGAGCTGGAATTCAGGATCGAAAAGAGAACCGGGGCGTTTCCCGAAGGTGCCCCCAGAATATTGATGTCCGGATGCCCCATGGCCGTACCCAACTGGAAACTGCCATGGATCATTGAAACCACGGGGGCCGTTATTGTTGGAGAGGAATCCTGCGTCGGCGAACGGGGGGCCCGCAACCTTACCGATGATTCCGGCAGCACCGTCGAAGAACTGATGGAAGCTGTGGTGGATCGCTATTTTAATATTGATTGTGCCATTTTTACGCCCAATCCGGATCGTTTAAATCATATCATTCAAATGTACAAAGAATACCGGGCGGATGGGGTCATCCACTTCGGGCTGCAGTTCTGTCAGCCGTATCTTATGGAGGCGATCCCTGTGGAAAAAGCACTGGAATCAAAAAATCTCCCTGTTCTTCGGATCGAAACCGATTACAGCATGGAGGATGTCGGACAGCTCAAAACCCGGGTGGAAGCGTTTGTTGAGATGTTGAAGTAAAGGTCATCGTATGTATTATGCCGGCATTGATATCGGTTCGAGAACCATCGAGCTGGTGGTGTTAAAGAATCGCGAAATTGTCGAGAAACGGCAGGTCGATACCGGATTCGACCCCATGACCCGGGCCAGGGAATTGCTTGATGGGGTTGAATATGAACGTATTTTTGCCACCGGTTACGGCCGGAATCTTTTTGAGATCACTTTTGACGCGCCGACGATCACGGAAATCAAAGCCTATGGCGTCGGTGCCGGAAGTCTTTTTCAGAAGGTCGGCACCATACTCGATATCGGCGGCCAGGACACCAAAGCCATTGCGTTAAATAATGACGGAAAGATCACCAAATTTGAAATGAACGATCGGTGCGCGGCCGGAACCGGCAAATTCCTGGAAATTATGTCCCGCACCCTGGGCTACACCATCGATCAATTCGGCGCGGAAGCGCTCAAGGCAACCAAAAATCTTCAGATTAACAGCATGTGTACGGTGTTCGCAGAATCCGAAGTCACTTCTCTGGTCGCCAAAGGAGAAGATCCCAAAGAAATCGCGCTTGGGTCTTCACCGATCGGTGGTTCGCCGCGCCGTCGGCATGCTTAAAAGGGTGTCCGTCGGCAACGACATCGTCTTTGCGGGCGGCGTTGCCAAAAACCCGTGCATACGGCGGCTGCTGGAAGAAACCCTTAAACGGCAGGTCCTGGTCCCCGAAGATCCGCAGATGATAGGGGCTTTGGGCGCGGCCTTGCTGGCAGGAGAAAATAAATGAAGTTTGCTTTTGTATGTCCTAAAAAACAGAAAGCCTTTGAAAGTGCTTCATTTGAAATTATTAGCAATAAGGGGATTACACTTGACATGAAGGGGAATAAATTTTTGGATGCGAAGGTTGCACTCGACAAACCTTGTCCGTTTTGTGGGGAAAAACATGTGTATCATGCCCGCGAATTATCCTGCCCGTTCGGAAGTTCCGAAAAAGAAGAAAATCCCGTAAAGGAGGATACCCATGGATGATATCAAACGAATACGCCTGACTGAGACGGTAACCGGGGCCGGTTGAGCGTCCAAGCTGGCTCCGGGGGACCTGGACAGAGCGTTGTGCGGCATGGTGTTTCCCACCGATGAAAATGTCATCGTGGGTTTGGATCGTGCGGACGATGCCGGAGTTTATAAAATTTCAGATGACCTGGCGCTGATCCAGACAGTGGATTTTTTCACGCCCATCGTGGACGATCCTTACTGGTTCGGACAAATTGCCGCGGCCAACGCGTTGAGCGATGTCTACGCCATGGGAGGCATACCGAAAACCGCCATGAACCTGGTGGCCTTTCCCGTGAAACAGATGGACCTTTCGGTTCTGCGGCAAATCATACAAGGCGGGATCGACAAACTGGCCGAAGCCGGAGTGGTTCTCATCGGCGGCCACAGCATCGAGGACAAGGAATTGAAATACGGCTTATCCGTCACCGGGATCGTCCATCCGGCACGCGTGCTTACCAAAAAGAACCTGCAGCCGGGAGACCGGCTGGTTCTCACAAAACCGCTCGGCACCGGAATTATAAACACCGCCATCAAGGCGAGTATGGCATCCGCGGATCTGACCGACAAGGTGACCCGTTTGATGGCCTCGCTCAACCGCGATGCTGCCGGAATCATGTTGCGCTTTAATGTGCACGCCTGCACCGATATTACCGGCTTCGGTCTGCTCGGGCACCTTTCCGAGATGGTATATGGGTCAAGCATGAGCGTGCGGATCTTTTCCGACCGCGTGCCAATGATTCCGGAAGCCCTGGAGTTCGCTGCCATGGGGCTCCTCCCTGCAGGCGCTTACAAAAACAAGGAATTTCGGGAATCGATGATTGATTTTGAGCAAAAGGTGGCGCGCTCTATGCAAGACGTGCTGTTTGATCCCCAGACTTCGGGCGGATTACTGATCAGCGTTGGCAGCGATCAAGCCGATGCATTAGTCAAAGCCCTTTCGGATGCAGGTATAAGCGATACGGCAGAAATCGGCGAAGTTCTAAAAGATCCGAAAGAAAAAATATGGGTGGTCTGAATTTATTAAAACCTAAAGAGGTGTTTCAATGAGAGAAATCGATGCTCGCGGATTGGCGTGTCCGGCACCTGTGCTGCAGACCAAAGCCACTTTGCAGGAAGAACATTCTGGCAGCGTAAAAGTGATTGTCGACAACGCAGCCTCACAGCAAAACGTACAACGCTTTTTGGAATCCCAGGGATTTCAGACAGTGCTTGAACAAAACGGCGCGGATTACCTGGTCATCGGGACCTGCGGCGATCAGCAGCAACCGAAAGCTCAGCCGTCTGTGGAAGAAGAAGGGGATGCGAAGAAGATCATGGTGATGTGCGCCACCGACCGCATGGGGTTCGGAGACGATGAGCTGGGCCTGAAGCTGATGGTCAATTTTCTTCGAACGCTCAAAGAAATGGGCCGTGAGTTGTGGCGATTGGTATTCGTGAACAACGGCGTGAAACTGACCATCGACGGTTCGGAAGTGCTCGATGATCTAAAAGACTTTGAAAATAAAGGACTCAAGATTCTGGTGTGCGGTACCTGTCTGAATCATTTCAATCTTTTGGAGAGAAAGCAGGTCGGCGAGACCACCAATATGCTGGATATCGTTACGGCCATGCAAGTGGCCGATAAGGTGATCAATATTTAATGCCTGAACGAAAACGGTCTTTTTCGCCAATCCGCCGGAGGCGGACAAGTCTCTGCGCCTGCCCCGTGAAATGCGAAGCCTAATTCTCTGGGGTCAGACTCAAATTTTAACCCGCCACCGATCTCTGGCGGGTTAATCCTCGAAATACTATCAGTATTCCTGTGGTTAATACCCCTTTGCCATGTTGTTTATGCAACGTCAGGGTTATCTTTGCCGGCAGTTCCCTTCAAAGCAAAATCCGGCATCGCCGCATTCGGAATCCGTGGTACACGGCAGAGGTGCTGTTTCTTTCTCCATGGTATCTTTTTTATCAGAAACTTTAGCTGTCATTCCATATTGGATTTTTTTTGCGATTCTGTTGTTTACCTTAACCCTGGCAAAGGTCTCCGATGCCTGTTCAACTCTGCCGCAAGTGATTTTTTCACGTGAAGAAGAATAAAAACACACCTTAGCTCCCATTACAAACCCTTCGGCGATGGTGCCGTCGATGAAGATGTATCCTTTGTTTTGATTGATTCTCGTCACCTGCGCGGCCGCGGCAATGCTTTGAAAAGAGGTTAAAGCGATGACCACAATTGCCAGTGAAAAAAGCAATACCTTGATGTTTTTCATGAGAACCACCTTTTTACAGCATGTAATTTAATTTGTGTCAGTTCATCAATTTAGTACATAAAGCGGTAAAAATAGCAAAAAAATAATACCAAAAAAGCAGGATCTGGTAAAGAATTCGATCTGTTTCTGCAAAATTTACAGCAGTGAGCTTGTACGGCGGAATTCGCGTTGTTGTGAATAAGCACCAGTTTTTCGGTCAGTGTTTATCCGGCGGTCAGGTTTTAAGCCTCTCCCAGAACTTTCTATGAGATACGATTCGCATGGATTGAATTTTTCCCAGTTCAAGCAATTCTTTGTCGCCGGTAACAAATAATTCTGAATTTCCGTTCAGCGCGGTTGAAAGGATAACAATATCGTCCTTATCCTTTATGTCGATATTTATCAGCTTAATGTTTTCAGACAAAAGGGAATCTTGGATCAATAGATCTAAAAATTCGGATATTATTTCTTGGGTGATCCCGATCTTGGTGTGTAAAATATTTTTCAATTCGGCGATCAATGGGGCGGAAATAACAAGTTGATGAGAGACTAATATTTCTCTGAGAACATCCGCACAAAGCCCGCGGGTTGCTACGGCACTGACCAGCACATTGGTATCAAGAAACACCCTCATGATATCTGGGAAAAAATGTCCTCGTCGGTTAGATATCCGCGAGCTTCAGCAAACGGCATTACCCTTTTCCTGATTTCCTCAGAATAAGTCAAAAACGAAAAAAGTTATTTCCGGTATTGCGAACAAGCCCAAAAAGCTGACAAATCACTCTAAAAAGCTAATCTGTTCAACCGTGCCCCAGACTTTTCAGGATCTCATGCATGTGGTCAATATGAAATTGGACATGAAACGATCCCAAGCCCCCGATCAGCCCCTCCAGCGTCGGGTACTCCCCCAGCGGCGAGTCTTTGAGCATGGGAACATGCGCTTTTCGGTCGAGCTGTTCACCGGATAGGCCGGCGGCAAACTCAGAGATATGATTGTATTCCTTCTCGACCTCTGAGAAGAGCGCTGCAAAGGTCATTTGGGCGCGTTTTTCAGAAAAAAAAGGGTCCTCGGCCTGAAGATCGAGCCTGGGCGTGTCCTGGTCCAGGAAGGCTTTCAGGATCGACAGATGGCCCGAGCCTTCGGGTCCCAATAGGTGAGAAAGGATTTCCTTGGGAGACCATCGTCCTTCGGGTGCACGCGAGGCTGTGTTCTCATCAACCCCTTCACAGACTTTCTTCAGGTCTTCAATCTTCTGTCGAACGTTTTGAGCCAACTGTTTCCCGGTTGAAGTCGCCATGTCTCACTTTCCTCCTTAACTATTTTTGACTGTATTCTATGCTATTAGGCCGAACATAATCATATCTCGATCTTTGTCAAATGCGCGGAAGGTTTGGGCAACAGCTTGTCAAGATTTGACACCACGCCCTCTTTTTATCCCAATCTTTACGCAAACATCACATTTTTTTTATTTTATCTTTAAGTTAAGCATTTATCTTGTATATAAATGCAAAAATTAAATAATCCTTGTTAATCAAAACTGAAAAGGTGATACAAATGCATACTGAAGAACTAATAAAGAAATCGCGATCGGGAGATGTGTTGTCTAAAAAAGAACTTGTTTATCTGCTTGGCCTTGCGCCAGATTCTGCTGAAACATACATGGTAATGGCTGAAGCTACCCGTCTTTCGAAAGAGCTTTCAGACGGCAAGGCTGAAGTACATGGGCAGTTTGCGATCAACCTCGCACCATGTCCTTGTGACTGTCTCTTCTGTTCTTTTGCTAAGATCAACGGTGTTTTCAACGAAGCAACGGAGCTGACTACAGAGCATGCCGTGGCCTACGCCCGACAGTTTGAAATTGATGGTGCGAATGCAGTGTTTATGATGTCAACGGCCAAATACCCCTTTGAACGCTTCATAGAAATATCCCATGAAGTTAGAAAAAACCTGAAGCCGGAAACAACACTTATTGCTAACGTTGGTGACCAGACGCTAAAGAATGCTGTCAAGCTTAAAGATGCAGGCTTTTCAGGCGTGTATCACGCAGTTCGCTTACGCGAGGGAAAAGATACCACTATTTCAGTGGAAAAAAGAAAACAGAGTATCAGCAACTTCAAAGAAGCTGGGCTTGAGATAGGAACATGCGTCGAACCTGTGGGACCGGAACACACTAACGAGGAGATAGCTGAAATGATAGAATTCACGGCCTCCTTTAATCCTTCATATAGCGGCGCAGCTAGACGTATACCCGTACCCGGAACCGAGATAGCCAAACGCGGTGTAATCAACGAAATGCGTATGGCTCAAATAGTTGCTATTACCAGGCTGGGATTGCCACGGTCTGTGATGGGCAACTGTACGCATGAACCTTGTACTCTGGGTGCGATCGGTGGAGCAAATCTCTTCTGGGCAGAAGTCGGCGCTAATCCCAGAGATATTAAAGAAAAGACAGAAGAAGGCAGAGGTGAAACAGTTAACAGCTGCAAATCAATCTTTCAGGAAAGTAATTGGGACGTATGGAGCGGTCCATCACGTTACTACAACAGCAAAAAATAGAAGAAATATCTTTGATACCCCGCAGCTAGCTTGTTGGAGCGCAGCGGACTTGGCCGCCTGTGTTGTGTGGCGGAAATCCCGTTTGCGGGGCTGCGGGGAGTTTCATTATTAAACCGGATAGTTCGGATTGGGTATGGATTTTCGTTTTCAAAAGGGCAGAATCTTCAATTCCACTGATTTTATATCACTTTGTCTGCTGATCAAACTGCCCTGAACAAAGGAGACAGTAAGTGTCTGGAGGTAAGCTTGACAAACGATTTGGTACAGTGGCCGTAGATAGTCGATCCTGAAAAACCCCTAAATCAGGGAGCAACATAACCGAAATTTTGGCCAGATGGCCGCAATGATCTTTGAAAAAATGAGACCAAAAATATGGGCTGCCCACCTGAGCAGCTTGCTGAAATTCATTCCAGCGGCACTCAGGATGGCATTTACCATATCCCCTTCAGTTCCTTTGAGGCGGTTACGGTCCATCCTGTGTTCTCGTTTGAGATGTCCGATGCCAGGTTCAATCGCTGCGCGTCTTTTCATCCAACGCCAGAGACTCTTAGCTGTTCTGCCTCGTCTTGGTTTATCCACATGAACTTCGGCGCTGCCTTGGTAATCATGCCCGCGGTAGCCTCTGTCGACAAAGACATGGAGCGGTTCTTTTGCAATGCGTTTTACTTGAGCCAGGGTATCTGCCAGTGTATGGCCGTCGTAAGGGTTTCCGTGAACTGCCATGGCGCCGACAAACCAGCCGCCACGGCTGGTGGCCGCAACACTTACTTTGCAGCCGAATTCATAGCGTTTGTGGGCCTTTCCCTTGCTGATGCACTCTACTTCCGGAGCATGGACACTGTAGATTTTGTTCTTCTCACTTTTTGTTCTCTGATGAACCCGGGTGGCAATGTTTAGCAGAGTTGCAAGTTTCTCGTCCGGAATCGGCTGTTTTCTTTCAATATCCCGGATGACACGGCCAAGATAGGTTTTAAGTTTGGCGGTACATCGGTCGGCCCTTCTCATCTGTTTGGCATGTGCGTATCGGCTCTGTTTCAAAATCAGTTTTTTCGCGTTCCTGTTGTAATTCTGCCGAAGGGCTATGCCCCGTTCTTCAGCTGCTGCCACCAAACGCTGCCGTGCCCGATCATACAACCGGGCATCCGTTGGAAAACGAACTTCCTTTTCCTGAACCGTCGTATCAACATTCACGCGTTTGAGCTGGGTGGCTTTAACGACCTTGGTTTTTAGTCCGGCGCTGATGGTTTCCTTTAAAAGTTCTTCAGCACCTGCTTCGCCGATTCTTTTCCGCCAGTTGGTCATACTGGAAGGATCAATGGGCGCTTCATGCTCGAAGTACTTCATCCCGCTCAGGTGTTGCCAGTAAGGATTCTCTACCCATCCGGCAACCGTATCTTCATCGCTGAGGTTGAATGTGTACTTTAGGTAGTGAAGAGAAACCATCAAGCGGGTACTTATACCTGGGCGGCCGTTATCGGGACAGTAGGTTTCACCAAAAAGCTCGTCCAATCTGTCCCAATCCACAACAGTGGCAAGCTTGACCATTTCATGACCGCGATTGATGATTTTTATCAATTCCGGCCTGAAAAGATCCAACTGATGGTTTTTGTGCGGCGATTTCTTTGGTTTCATTTTAAAATTTGCAAGATTTTGGTGGTTTTGGGTTGAAAAACTTGCAAATTCATATACCATCATTTGTTGTTTAAATCAAATAAATTCTTATGGTTAAATTATTTTTCAGGATCGACTAGATAAGGGATTCGTTACCATAGAAAATCTTTATGAGGCAATGAAGATTCAGATCCTCGAAGATTTGAGCGGTTCCGTTCACCGTCCTATCGGCCAAATTTTATGGGAAAAAGGTTATATAAAAACCGAACATATTAAGGAAGTGTTAAAAACCATGGGCATCTAAAACCGGGTAATGACTTCATTCAGTTTATCTAATACACATCCCCAGCCGCCTTCATGTGCCGAGCGTGCTTCTTCATCGATAAACTTAACATGAGATAGCGAAAATTTTGTTTTATTATCATCAGTCTCAGCCATACCTGGCATGCCCCTCATAAATTTTGACAACATTTTTGGGTTTAACCACGCATTAAATAAGAAAATTGTAAAGGCGGCTTATCGGCTGATAAATGCAAAATAAACCGCCTTAAATATTTTTGTGCTTAGACGGCGTCTTTGAGCTTCTTTCCGGCCTTGAAGGTTACAGCATTTCTTGCCTTAATTTTTAAAGCTTCACCGGTTTGGGGATTACGTCCTTTTCGAGCTTTCCGACGAACTTTTGCAAAGGTACCAAAACCAACCAGTGTCACCTTACCATCTTTTTTCTTTAATGCCTTTGTGACATTGGTAATAAAAGAGTCCAGGGCCACTCCCGCTGCAACTTTAGAAATGTTGGCATCCATTGCCATTTGTTCGATCAATTCAGCTTTTGTCATCAGTTATCTCCTTTGTTAGATTTGGGTTTGAAAATTGATTAAGGCACTTACAGAAACAAAATAATAAAGTCAATATGCAAATGCCCATCGATTAAGGATTTAAAAGAATATATTGTTGATTAATTCCTAACGGCAACCCATTTCTTTCATCTTGAGACCTTCAGAGTTGAATATAAATGGCAACTCAGGTTGCATGTACGCATTATAGGCCTGACATTTCTTTCGATTACGGCACTGCCGGCACACATCAATGTGTTTACGTTGTTTTCCTTTTTTCGGACAGAAAATATATATTTCGTTCTTTCCGCTTTTCATATTTAGCCCGTTGTTATTCAAGACCAACTTTGTCCTGGATACAAACTAATACAAAATCCTCTTAATCGCAATCTAAAGTAGATTCGAGAAATCAGTAAACGCAATGAAATATCATAAGCCAGATATATTTTTGGAACACAAGCTATTTTCGCATGGTCAGATTTCTGCCCTGTTGCAGTAAGCACAACCTGCAAAAAAGAAAGACAGGGCCTTTTCTGACCCTGCCTTTTAGGTGAAAGAGTGATTATCATCCAGCTTGATTATTTTTTAAATCTTTTCCTCCCAAAGCCTGCAAGACCTACCAATCCGGAGCCGAGCAGCAAAAGTGTAACCGGTTCTGGAGTCGCCATGAGCGCAGTTGTACCACCATCCGTTACAGTGGCAACCGGCGCTGAAGAAACGGTACTTGATGTTTTCAGCGGTTGTGTGGGATCACTTGAAGGGCAGCCCACAATTCCAAAAAACATAATCACAATACATAAAACCATAAATAATTTCTTCATCTTATGGTCATTAAAGCACTTAACAGTTCCATTGGTCATGATAACATCCTCCTTTCTTAAATACTTTCAACGTAACAAACTGGAGGGTGCCACTTTGACAAATGGATTGTTCCTTCAGAGAGAAACCGTCCCGCAGATTAAGCAGGACTTAATTAATTAAATATATAATAATCTTCATTTGGAAAGAAAGCAAGCTAAATATATGTTTTTCTTAAAAATATTGTTAAATATGCATATAAACATGCAAATACGAAACGTTAAGCGAACAACGCCAGAGACGGATCTGTATGCAAAAGTGTAAAAATTCATAATTCTTCACTTTTTATTGACAAATAATGATCCTTTTGCCATAAAATAAAACACATAGCGCAAATTTTTATCCCTTTTAAATAAAGGGTGTAACCTGCTTTAAAAGCGCCAATCCCCATTGAAAATTTGTCGTTGGAAATTGAACACTTCAGTCGCTCACCCCAATGCGGAACGTAATATAGGCAAACAAGTCCAATAACCCCCAACGGGAATACCGCTCACCACGCGCTGGGTTGACGACAACTTCGCGAATGCGCTTTACCGCCACCCGGCACAGGATTGCCCCTGCGCAGTCCAATAAGGATTAGAAATTATGAAATTAGAGGAAAAACATGCCTGACATCATGGCGAAAGCCCAAGCGGTTTTACAAAAAGTCTTTGGTTTTAAAGACTTTGTATCCCTTCAACCAGAGATCATCGCCCATGTCATGGCTGGTGAAAATGCCTTGGTTATCATGCCCACCGGCGGCGGTAAATCGCTCTGTTATCAGATACCGGCCCTATTGTTCGATGGGTTGACCATCGTCGTGTCGCCCCTGATTTCTTTGATGACCGATCAGATTCAGCAGATGCGCGAAAGCGGGGTGGCGGCGGTGATGTTAAACAGCGCCCTGGAAGCGGGCGCATACCGCGCCAATATGGCAAAGGTAAAAAGCGGAAAGGTCAAGCTGCTGTATGTGGCGCCGGAAACGCTGCTCAAGGATACGCTGCTGGAAATGCTGCGGTCGATCCGGGTCGACTGCTTGGCCATTGACGAGGCCCACTGCATTTCAGAATGGGGCCATGATTTTCGGCCGGAATACCGGCGCCTGGCTGAGGTTCGCAGACAACTGCCCAAGGCGGTGTGCCTGGCGCTGACCGCTACGGCAACGGAACAAGTCCGCAGGGACATTAAAAACTGCCTCGGGCTGGGTGAAAGCACCGAATTCATCGCCGGTTTTGATCGTCCCAATTTGTTTTTGCAGGTGACCTTTAAAGACGATCCATACCGTCAGGGTTTAAATATGATTCACCGTCATCCGGGTCAGCCAGGTATTATCTATTGCGCAACACGAAAGCAGGTCGACCGGCTTGCCCGGTTGCTGAGCCAAGACGGCATCCCGGCGCTGCCCTACCACGCCGGCCTGTCCGATGTTGAGCGAAAGGGCCACCAGGAACGCTTTTCCAAGGACGATGTGCAGGTGATGGTGGCCACCATTGCTTTTGGAATGGGCATCGATAAAAGCAATATCCGTTTTGTCATTCACTATGATCTGCCCAAAAACATTGAAAGTTATTACCAGGAGATCGGACGCGCCGGGCGAGACGGTATGGAAGCCAGATGCCTTTTGCTTTACTCCTACGGAGATATTCACAAGGTCAAGTTCATGATTGGCCGAATGAACGCCTCCCGTCAGCGAACGGCCAATCTACTGCTCACCACTTTGCTGCGCTATGTGGAAACCGACGTGTGCCGGCGGCGGGTGCTGCTGGACTATTTTGGAGAGCGCTACGAGCAGGAGACATGCGGCATGTGCGACAACTGCCTGGAGGCAAAAAAGGAACCCGAAGATTTGAGCGTGGCCGCCCAAAAACTGCTCTCCTGCGTCAAGCGCACCAATGAATCATTCGGGGTGGAGCATATCATCGACATCCTTCGGGGCTCCAAGGCCCAAAAGGTCGTCCGCCGCGGTCATCACAAGCTATCCACTTACGCCATCGGAATGGAATATTCCAAGAACCAGTGGCGGCATCTGGCCCGTCAGCTGCTGCATAAAGGGTTCATGTCCCAGGATATGGAATACGGCGGACTTCACCTGACGCCCAAAGCATGGGAGCTCTTCCGGGAACGGACCAGATTCCATGGCAATATACCGGCTCAGGGCCTTATCCCCGAAGAAGCAAAAAGGAAGACCGCGGCAGAAGCAGAAAGTGCCCTCCATGATCCTTTGCTGTTTGAACTTTTGAGGAAAAAACGCAAACAACTCGCCGATGAAGCGCAGGTGCCGCCGTTTGTGATTTTTTCCGACCGGACCTTAACGGAAATGGCGGCCCGGCTGCCTCGATCCAACGAGCGCCTGCTGCAGATCCACGGCGTCGGCCAGGTCAAAGAAAAACGATACGGTGCCGTTTTCCTGGACATTATCCGGCGTTATTGTGATGAAAACCACATCGTCGAAGATCGGCATCCTCAAATTTAGGTTTCCAAAAACATTTTCCGAAGCCGAGTGCGGGAAAAACGGTACCAGACCAAAAATCGGCGAATCCTGTAACAAGGCCCGATCCTGAGGGAGAACATCTATGGACGAGGTAACACTTTTTACCATCGGTTTTGCCAAAAAATCAGCGGAGCAATTTTTTTCGCTTCTTATCCGGGCCGGCGTAGAAAAAGTCATCGATATCCGTTTGCATAATGTTTCCCAACTGGCGGGTTTCACCAAGCGCGACGACTTGGCATATTTTCTAAAAGCCATCGCCAAGATCGACTACCTGCATATGCCGGAACTGGCGCCGACCCAGGAGATATTCGAGGCGTACAAGAAAAAAAAGGGCGGCTGGGCGGCCTTCGAACAATCCTTCAATGCGTTGCTCCGAGAGCGAAAACCGGAAAAACGTTTGTCCAAAAATCAAATTCACCGAGCCTGTCTGCTGTGCAGCGAACCGGCCCCTGATCATTGCCATCGGCGCCTGGTGGCGCAGTATTTTAAAGACTGCTGGAACGATCTTCGGATCGTTCATTTATGATCATGAGACCCACATTCTTTATATCTTCAGAAGAAAGCTCAAAATCAAAGATGCTGAGATCTTCTTTCATGTGTTTCTCGGAAGAAGTTCCGGTAAGCGGTACAATGCCGGAATGACTGAGGTATCGAAAAAAGATCTGCGCTTCGGTTTTTTTATAATTTTGAGCAATGGTTCGAACGGTGTTACTGGCTAATATATGTGGATTTGCCGTGAGCGTCCAAAAACTCTGGTAAATGATGCCATGATGAGAACACCAGTGGCGCAAGTCGGCATCATAGCCAGTTTCCTGATAGAATCGATTTTGTACGACTGCCGGTTTAACATGGGCATCAGCATAAAGCGATCGAAGCACTTTTGTATCATAACAGTTGCTGATTCCCAGCTGGCGGGCACCGCCGGCCCTTTGAATTTTTTCCATGGCGTTCCATACTTTCATCAAAAGCGCGTGGGGTGCTAATTGGTGAATGAAGTATGAGAGAATCCACATATTCTGTCTGCAGGTTTTTCTTCGATGCTTCGAAAGATTGGGCAACCTGCAGCTCGACCGGGGAATTTTTATCATACGGCACTTGGTTGGGATCCTGACCGGCAAGAGGGGTAAATTTGGTTTGCAAAAACAAGGCGTCACGTTCGATACTCTCTTTTTCCAGTTCGCAAATCGCAGTTCCGACCAGTGCTTCGTTATAATGTCTGGGTTGGCACGCCGTATCGATTCCTCTGAATCCTGCTTGGACGGCTTTCACAACCAGGTCCGCCGTTCGGTCCTTTTTCCAGGCCGTGCCGTAAATAATCCCGGGCATTTTCACGCCGGCAGAAGTTGTCAGCCATTTTAGTGTTACCATAATTAAAACTCCTGTACATATCTATCGTTTGGGTCAGCGAATGATCGGCGTTAAAAAAAATCCTGCGGCACAAACAGGCACGCAGGATTTTTTTGATGATACAGGATATTCGGTTATTTTTTATCGTCTTCTTTGACCTCTTCAAAATCGGCATCCACCACATCTTCGTCCGCTGCGGATGCCCCGGCCTCCTGATTACCGGATGCACCGGCGCCGCCATGCTGCTGAGCGTCCTTTTGCGACGCCTGTTGATACATGGCTTCGGCCAGCTTATGAGACGCCTGGGTCAATTCTTCGCTCAACCGCCGGATCTCGTCGGTGTTATCACCTTCCATGGCCTTTTTAAGCGGTTCAATGGCGGCTTCGACCTTGCTCTTCGTGGCGGCATCGATCTTATCGCCGAGATCTTTAATCGATTTTTCAGTGGAGTAGATCAACGCATCTGCATGATTCCGGGCATCGACCAGATCTTTTTTCTTTTTGTCTTCTTCGGCATGAAGCTCTGCGTCTTTGATGAGTTTGTCGATTTCTTCTTTGGCTAATCCGCTGGATGCGGTGATCTGGATGGATTGTTCCTTGCCGGTGGCCATATCCTTTGCCGAGACATTGACGATGCCGTTGGCGTCGATATCAAAAGTAACTTCGATCTGCGGTATGCCCCTGGGCGCGGGCGGTATTCCCACAAGTTCGAAACGCCCCAGGGTTTTGTTTCCTCCGGCCATTTCACGTTCGCCCTGAAGCACGTGGATGGACACCGCCGGCTGGTTGTCTGCCGCTGTTGAAAAAATTTGGCTCTTTTTCGTCGGAATGGTGGTATTTTTTTCGATCAGCCGCGTCATGACGCCACCCAGGGTTTCGATGCCCAAAGAAAGCGGCGTTACATCGAGAAGCAGAACATCTTTAACATCTCCCTTGAGCACCCCGCCTTGAATAGCGGCGCCGACGGCCACAACTTCGTCGGGGTTGACGCCTTTATGCGGTTCTTTGCCGAAGATTTTTTTAACCCGGTCCTGAACCGCCGGCATACGGGTCATCCCGCCGACAAGAATGACTTCATCAATGTCCTTGGGACTCAACCCCGCATCTTTTAACGCGAGCCTGCAAGGATTTTCCAGCTTGTCGAGGAGATCATTGACAAGCCCCTCGAGTTTGGCCCTGGTTATTTTTATGTTGAGATGTTTGGGGCCTGAAGCATCGGCGGTAATAAAAGGAAGATTAACATCCGTTTCCATGGATGTGGAAAGCTCCATTTTGGCTTTCTCGGCCGCTTCTTTCAGCCGCTGAAGGGCCATCTTGTCGTTTCTGAGGTCAATCCCCTGGTCCTTTTTGAACTCATTGGCCAGATAATCGATAATTCTCAAGTCGAAATCTTCACCGCCAAGATGGGTATCGCCGTTTGTGGCCTTGACTTCGAATACGCCTTCCCCGATTTCAAGAATCGATATATCAAACGTACCGCCTCCTAAGTCAAAAACCGCTATCTTTTCTTCTTTCTTTTTGTCCATGCCATATGCCAGAGAAGCGGCCGTGGGTTCGTTGATGATCCTGAGCACATTGAGTCCGGCGATCTTTCCGGCGTCTTTGGTGGCTTGCCGCTGACTGTCATCAAAGTAGGCAGGTACTGTTACCACTGCATCGGTGACCTTTTCTCCAAGATATTCTTCAGCCGTGTGTTTGATATTCGCCAAGATAAAAGAGGATATTTCCGCCGCGCTGTTCAGTTTTCCTCTGAGGTTTATGCGAATGTCGCCGTTGCTGGCCTCTTCAATTTTGTAAGGCAGTATCTTTTTGTCATCTTGAACTTCCTTTGAACGGAATTTCCGGCCGATAAGCCTTTTTACCGCAAATACCGTATTTTCGGGATTGGTAATGGCCTGCCGTTTCGCAATTTGCCCCACCAATCTTTCCCCGCTTTCTGAAACGGCAACGATGGAAGGAGTGGTGCGTCCTCCCTCAGGGTTGGTAATCACCTTTGCATCACCGCCTTCCATGATTGCGACACATGAATTTGTTGTGCCCAAATCGATTCCAATGACTTTACCCATTTGCTATCCTCCTAGTTGATAAAATGATCTATATGTCCTCTCTATTTTTCTTTTGACTTTCAATATTTTCAGATGCTTCTTTTTTTTTGGATACCACCACCATGGCCGGTCTGAGAAGCCTGTCGTGAATCATATATCCTTTTTGCAGTTCTTTTGATACGGTATTTTCAGGATACGCCTCTGTTTCTTCCTGCATCATCGCCTGATGAAAAACAGGATCAAAGGTTTTTCCTATCGACTCAATCGGCTTAACACCAAACTGTTCAAAAATTTTATATATTTCCTTAAGGGTCATTGTGACACCTTCCACTACCGAACTGTTTGCCTGTTGATCATTGCTTGCAGATGCGATGGCAAGGTCAAGACTGTCGACCACCGGGAGCATGGCTTTTACAAAACTTTCATTGGCAAACTTTCTGAAATCATTCATTTCACGGGCATTGCGCTTTTTATAATTTTCAAACTCCGCAGCCACCCTCAATAGCCGATCATGATTCTCCGCCGCTTCCTTCTTGAGAGATTCCACCTTTTCCGCCATCTCTTTTAGAGGGTCAACGGTCTGGCTGCTCTCTTCTTTTTTGGGACCGTTATTTTTAGGTTTCTTGTCTTCACTGACGGTTTCATCAGCCTGAGTATGAATTTTGATTCCATTTTTTTTCGCCATCAGCCGTTGTGATCTCCTGATTTTTATTAATTGGTTATCATCCGGATATTGATGTATTGATATATTGACGTGTTATAGAGAATCTAACAATAACGCACAAAAAATAAGACTATATGACATATTGTCAAGCCGTAAATGGCAATTTAAGTATATAGGTTCAGGAATTTAGAGGATAAAAAGGCGGTATGGAAAACCGCGCGGAAAAGTTGGTTGTGCACCCTCTGTTGAATCTTTGCTGAAATGTAATAAGCCAAATCATTGACCGGGATCAATCCACGACACAGGCCGCATTACTTATCGCTGCTTCCTTCCGGACCTGACGAGGTTCGTAACCGCCTGTTGCGCGGCGGCCGGCCACATTGGCTTATAGGCTTCCAGGTTCAAACCCTTCAGAGGGGATTCAGCCCCGCGTCAGCGGATTTCGGGTATAGGGCACCGCTAGCTCCCCGCCTAGCACAACCGTTATATTCAATATAATCGATAAAAAATTTTTTCAAGGTAAAAAAGAATGGCCGGTTTTTCATTCGACAAAGAAGTAGCGCCAAATGGTAAAAGCGCTTATGCGGTGTTTTTGTACGTGTTTTTTATTGACAATAAAGGGTCTCTATATCATAATTTAAAAGGCCGATATGATTACAACTAATTGATAATTCATATAATAATTATTTTTAATTTAAACTCGGGGCTAAAATTCGAAGTCGATTTTTTAAACCCTATTCATAACGGCATTGCAAAATCATTTAAACAATAGGTTATTGAAAACCGTAGAAAAAACCGTTTTTGTCCATGGGATGCTTAAACCCGACGATTCGGTGGTTATCGGTGTATCCGGAGGACCTGATTCGGTTGCACTACTCCACATGCTTTTTAAAATCGCCCCTCGTTTTTCTCTCAGACTGGGTGTTGCGCATTTGAATCACTGCCTTCGTCAAAATGATTCCGACAACGACGCCAAGTTTGTTGAATCTCTCGCTGCAAACCTCGATTTGCCCTGTTATGTCCAAAAGCGGGATATTCGCCGATATCAACGCGAAAACAGACTTTCTTTGGAAGAAGCCGCCCGGCGCGTTCGCTATGAATTCTTAGACGATATTGCAAAAACACATCAATACAATAAAATTGCCCTCGGACATCATGCCGATGACAATGCAGAGCTAGTTCTGATGAATCTTTTTCGAGGCGCCGGAACACTGGGACTTTCGGGCATCCCTCCGAAAAGAGACGACAGGATCATTCGGCCGATGATAATGTTAAAACGGTCCGATATCATTGATTTTTTAGATCAAAACCAATTGAAACACGTTTTTGACCGAACCAACGCGGACACAACACATCTCAGGAACCGGGTGCGTCTCGATTTGATTCCGGTGTTGAAGACAGCGTACAACCCGAATATTTCTGAAGCATTAAACCGGCTTTCCTCAATTTTAAGATCCGAAGAAGAATGGATTGAAGATGTGGTTCATCCATTTTTTGACAAGGCTGTATTCCATGTTCGGGAAAGTCATATCGGGCTTTCTATTCCGATGCTTAACCGTTATCACAAAGCATTGCAACGGCGGGTCATAAGGATGGCGCTTGCAAAAGTAAAAGGAGATTTACGGCGCATTGGTTTTGCCAATATCGATTCTATCATCGACCTTTTGAAGAAAAAATCGCCCATCGGAAAAATAGATCTTCCCGATGGGTTGAGAATCCGAAGAGACCAAGATACAATCCATATTTATCGAAGCCAAAGACGTGCACCGGATGATCCTCGGGTTAACGACCGTCGAGATGCATTTTCTTTTGAATATCAAATCGAAAAATTCGAACCCGTTTTTGTCAAAGAAATCAAAGCGTATATCCGATTTGCCGAGATAGGCATCGAAAATATGCCCGATTGTCGTTGTACTGGACAACAGGCCAATTTTTTTGATAAGGATGCTATAAATCTTCCGATGGTTTTGAGGAACTTTCGACCCGGAGACGCTTTTCGACCGCTGGGTGTGAGCGGCAGACAAAAGTTGAAAAAATTTTTTATCGACAAAAAAGTGCCGCGAAGAGAACGCATAACATGCCCCATCCTGCTGAGCTGCGGGAAAATTATTTGGGTCGTGGGTCATCGGATCGATGAATCCGTTAAAGTGACGCCGGCAACCAAAAATGTCCTGAAAGTGGAACTTTTGCTTGCCTAATCATCAATAATGATTAATATTGATGAATCATTAATTGCCTTTTAAGGGGGTAAAGGCCTTTGAATCCTTTCTATAAAAACCTGGCATTATGGATTGTCATCACGCTGATGATGATTATGCTCTACAACCTTTTTAATCAACAGCATATGGCTGAGACGAATATCAGCTATACGGAATTTCTTAGCATGGTGGAGAGCGGGCGTGTTTCGGATGTCGTCATACAGGGCCAGGAGCTCTTTGTTACAGATACCAATCACACGCATTTTAAGCTGTATGCGCCTCATGACAGCGATTTGATTAAAACGCTTCGTGCCAAGAACGTTACCATAAAAGCAAAACCCGAGAGTGAATCCCCCTGGTACATGTCCGTCCTTGTTTCATGGTTTCCGATGATTGTTCTGATCGGCGTCTGGATATTTTTCATGCGCCAAATGCAGTCCGGCGGCGGAAAAGCCATGTCTTTCGGAAAGAGCCGGGCCAGGCTGCAATCCGATCAATTGAAAAAAGTAACCTTTGAAGATGTTGCCGGTATCGATGAAGCCAAGGAAGAACTCGGAGAGATTATCGAATTTTTAAAAGAACCCAAAAAATTCACCCGCCTCGGCGGAAGGATTCCCAAAGGGGTGCTTCTCATGGGGTCGCCCGGCACCGGTAAAACGCTTCTTGCACGCGCGATTGCCGGTGAAGCGGATGTCCCCTTCTTTCATATCAGCGGTTCCGATTTCGTAGAAATGTTTGTCGGTGTAGGGGCATCCCGGGTGAGAGACCTTTTTGTTCAGGGCAAAAAAAATGCGCCATGCATTATTTTCATCGATGAGATCGATGCCGTGGGGCGTCATCGGGGAGCAGGGCTCGGAGGCGGACATGACGAAAGAGAGCAGACCTTAAATCAGCTTCTGGTGGAAATGGACGGATTTGAATCCAATGAGGGCGTAATCCTTATTTCCGCCACAAACCGTCCTGATGTTCTCGATCCGGCCCTCTTGCGTCCGGGTCGGTTTGACCGCCAGGTGGTTGTTCCGCTGCCGGATATTCTCGGTCGGGAAAAAATTCTTAAAGTTCATATGAAAAAAACACCGATTTCATCTGATGTAAACGTTACGGCATTGGCCAAGGGAACTCCCGGATTTTCAGGGGCGGATCTGGAGAATCTTGTCAATGAAGGCGCGCTTTTGGCCGCAAAAAGAGATAAAGAAAAGGTCGATATGGTCGACCTCGAGGATGCCAAAGATAAAGTCTACATGGGACTGGAGCGTAAATCCAAAGTCATCAAGGAGGAAGACCGAAAGACAACGGCATATCATGAAGGCGGCCATGCCCTCGTTGCGCGTTTTTTGCCGGGCACCGATGCAGTGAATAAAATCACCATCATACCCAGAGGCCGCGCTGCAGGTATCACCTGGTTTTTACCTGAAGAAAGAGACTTTAAATATAAAGATCAGCTTGAAAGCGAATTGTCCGTTGCTTTCGGCGGGCGCGTGGCCGAAGAAATCGTTTTTAATCGGATCAGCACCGGCGCTGCAAATGATATCAAGCAGGCCACCGATATTGCACAAAAAATGATACGGAGTTGGGGGATGAGCAATGAACTCGGTCCGATGTCCTATGCCAAGGAGGAAGAACACATTTTTCTGGGAAGGGAGATCGCTCAGCACCGGGATTATTCCGAAGAAACAGCCAGAAAAATTGATGCTGAAATCGATAAACTGATTTCAGCAGCCTATGATCGCGCAGTGAAAATTTTAAAAGAAAATTTAGATATTCTTCATGCGCTGGCAGATCGTCTCCTTGAAAAAGAGACCGTTTTGGGAAAAGAGCTGGATGAACTCATCCGCTCCATGAGACCGGGATTCGAGTTTCCGACAAAGGAGCTGAAGAATGAAGACTCGATTGACCAGGATCCGGGGCAAGGCGCCGAGGAGAAAATTGAGACCCAAGCGGCATCCGGTCGTTCGCAGGAGTTGTCTTAATCTTAATTGCCACCCTTATTAAAACATGAAAAATTTCAATCTTGCATGGGGCAAACACCGTCTGGATCTTGGCCGGCGAACCTGTGTTATGGGCGTGTTGAATGTGACGCCCGATTCATTTTCAGACGGAGGAGACTTTTTTACCGTTGATGACGCGGTAGCCCAAGGTCATAAACTATTCGAAGACGGTGCGGACATTCTTGATATCGGTGGAGAATCAACGCGGCCGTTTTCGGATGCGGTGTCTGAGGAAGAAGAAATTCAAAGAGTGGTTCCTGTCATTGAAAGGCTTTTAAAACGGATATCGATTCCCATTTCCATCGACACCACCAAAGCCGATGTGGCCGAACATGCCATTAAAGCGGGCGCTTCAATGATCAATGATATATCGTCGTTGCGTTTCGATCCTGAGATGGCAAATGTTGCGGCAGGTTACGGGGTTCCTGTTATTTTAATGCATATGCTCGGAAATCCGAAAACCATGCAGATTGAACCTAAATATGACGACCTTATCACCCAGGTCAAAGCATTTCTTGAAAATGCAATAAACCAGGCTGAATATAAGGGAATTTCAAGATCAAAAATCATAATCGATCCGGGGATCGGTTTTGGGAAAACATTTGATCACAATCTGTTATTGATTAACAACTTGCATAAATTCCAAACGCTCAATGTTCCCATTCTTATCGGCACCTCAAGAAAGGCGTTTATTCGAAATCTCCTTAAAGATGAGACTACGGAAGATGTCCGCCCCCATTCGAGAATCGTAGAGACCGGTACCCAGGCTTCGGTGGCCGCCGCTGTTTTAAACGGTGCTCATATTGTCCGGGTTCATGACGTTGCCAATACCCGTGCCACTGTAAAAATAATCGATGCCATAAAAAATGCACAGCAATTTTCAAACGGATTTGCAAAGAAAATGACCTGTTGATGACTAACCCCGGCCGCTATTCT
The DNA here is from genome assembly GCA_963778575.1 of uncultured delta proteobacterium. Classification (GTDB taxonomy): domain Bacteria; phylum Desulfobacterota; class Desulfobacteria; order Desulfobacterales; family UBA11574; genus UBA11574. The sequence continues at coordinate 65,759 of CAVZUV010000028.1, forward strand.
ATTTTTAGTTATCGATATCTGATAGGGGGGATGCTGTTTGCATTGGTTGGAATCGGCGGTTCTTTACTGATCCCTTATATATTCATCCAGGAAGCCGATATATTTATTCCCATAGCTTCTGAAAAAGTTCCGAAAGGATTGATCGTCACCGACTTGCCGCTTAAAGGCATCGAGGTGCGCGTCCGCGGCCTGAAGTCAATCATACGAGCCCTTTCCCGTCTGAAGATCCGTTATATGATTAACCTTTCCAAAGCCAATATCGGTCTTAATGTCATACCCATCCGCAAAGCCCGGTTTCCTTTTCCCAAAGGGGTTTCAATTTTAAATATCAATCCTGATGTCATCACCGTTAGGATGGAAAAAGAAATTAAAAAGAATCTTCCTGTCCGAATTTCTCTGACCGGAAAACCTGCCAAAGGATTTGCAGTTGTCCGGACGAAAGCACAGCCGGCATCGGTGATGTTGCGGGGGTCCGTAGCCACATTGGGGCCGATGGATGAAGTGTCGACAAAACACCTTGATATAACGGGACTATCCGGTTTCTTCAAAAAAAAAGTGGCCTTGAATCTTAAAGAAAACCTACGGATGGTTGATTCATCGGAGATCATTCTCGCACGTGTGGTGATCACGGAACAGGTCGTTGATAAAATATTTAATAATGTACCCGTTATCGGGATACAAACGCCGTATGTATACCGTATTATGCCACAGACCATCATGATCAAGGTCAAAGGTCCAAGCAATTTGATCGAAAAGCTATCCGAAGGAAGCGGCATCCAGGCGTATATAGACCTTGAAGGATTAAAACCGGGAAAGTATAAAAAGCGCGCAACCATTACGCTTCCGGTAAAAACCACTTTGATTGATGCAAAACCCGAAGTATTTGACATAAACATCGCCAACAGAAAAACCATTCGTTAAAAAGGACATCGCCATATGCTCCTCGTCATTGATGTAGGGAATACAAATACCGTTATCGGCGTTTACGAAGAAAAGCGTCTCGTCCGAAATTGGCGGATACGAACCGAACGGCGTACCACCGAAGATGAGTTTAACATTCTCGCCAAGAACCTTTTTCATGAAGGCAATATTACATCCAAGAATATCAAAAAAACTATTATATCCTGCGTTGTTCCCCCTATGGTTACGATACTCGATTCATTCTGTCGGAAATATCTCGGACATGCGCCCCTTTGGGTGGATGCCACCTCTGCGCCAAAACTTCCCATTCAATACAAAAATCCGTCTGAAGTCGGGGCGGACAGAATCGTTAATGCGGTGGGGGCATTTCACAAATACCGGACCAGCTTAATTGTCATCGATTTTGGAACGGCAACGACTTTTGACGCTATTTCCGAAAAAGGGGAATATCTGGGTGGAGCGATAAGCCCCGGCATTATGATTGCTGCAGAAGCGCTTTTTATCAAAGCATCAAAACTGCCGAGGGTTGAAATTTTTATCCCGCCCAAGAGCGTGATCGGGAAAGATACCGCAAGTAGTATCAAGGCCGGAATTATTTTCGGTTATGCGGGTCTTGTGGACGGGATGGTCAAACGCATGAAAAACGAAATGGGTACACATCCCAAAATCATCGCTACCGGTGGTCTGGCGGATCTTATATGCCAGGTATCCGAGACGATAGAACTGGTAGAACCAAACTTAACTCTGGAGGGATTGCGGATTATCAGCAACAGCATCCAACCCTAATTGAGTTCCATAGCTGCTTCGAGCTTTTCAATTTGCGAAAGAATATCTTTTCGGTCAGCTTCGTCGAGATCCTTGTGCCGAAGGCGCTGCCTGAGGCTTACAAGAATCATTTCGATTCGGTATTCGGCACAGGTATATTTCATGGATTTGGCTTTGGTTAAGCGTTTTCGCGTTGCCCGAAACAGCCGAATGGATCAGATTCTGCCGGTTTTGATAAGGGCCCGTTTATAAACACGGTAGAAGGCTTCATGATCGGCGATTCCGCGTCTTAGGATCTTTTCTATTTCACCGATGTTTTTTAGATTGACGATCAGGTTGACGCTTTTGTTGAAAGCCGCCATATTATCCATGGTGCGGAAACGATCCGTGATGAGGGTGACAAAAATGTCTCGCCGTAAGGACATGCTGAGACGATCCATATATTTAAGGACACTGTTCATCTCCGGGGCCTGATCACCGAAACGTTCGTTGAGCACCACCATGTCAAAGACATGAAATCGCATTTGCTTAAGCGCATCTTTCGGCAGCTCGGGTGCGGTGATATGATAGTCCATATTGTGCAGGGCGGTTTTAATTTTTGTTTTTATTGCAGTGTCGGATTCACATAAAAGGGCTGTTTCCACGCCCTCTTCCACAAAATCAAACGGTTTATCCGAAGCGTCGTAAGTGTTGGCTTCGATTTCGTCGATGAGCGTTTTTTTATGTTTAGGATTAGGATTCGGCGGGGCAATTGAATCAGAAGCGCTATTCGATGCGGATTGTGAGCCGGGCCGGGCATTGACGATGACTTTTTCGCTGCACTGCGGGCAGGTCAGCGAAAAAGTTTGCCCTTTGGGAACCTTTTCATCCGGAATTTTGAATTTGCTTTGGCATTTTTTGCATGAAATGTTCATTTAAACCCTTTATTCCAATATTCCACTGTTTCAATTGCGAAGCTAAGTTCTGACTCTGTCTGAAATCCACCTGCAATTCTTGAAAAAAGGCTGCTATCGTACGGTCTTGCTGTAATCAAGGTCGACCTTCAAATCCTGGATATCCGTGGTGGCTTCTCCCCGGATACTTTTTAAAGTGTCTATTCCGCGGCCCAATATATCCTTTCGAGATGCATAGGCCATCGCTGTTTCCTGGGTGATGAGACCTTTTTCATATAATTTCAATATATAATCGTCGAAGGTGACCATGCCGAAAGCTTTTCCGGCCTGAACGATATCATAAAACGTTTTACCCTCCGATTCTCCGTGCAGGATGGCATCTTTAACGCGAAGGTTGGTTCGCAAAATCTCAAAGGCCGCAACCCGTCCGCCACCCACTTTGGGGAGCAATCTCTGGCAGACGATCCACCGGATCGAGTCGGAGATACGTGTGCGTATTTGATTTTCTTCTTCAGTAGAGAACATGCCCAGTATCCGGTTGATGGTTTGCCCGGCATCCAGGGTGTGCAAGGTGCTTAGAACCAGATGGCCGGTTTCCGCCGCGCTCAAACCGATTTCCAGCGTTTCCCTGTCGCGCATCTCCCCCACCAGGATCACCTTGGGCGCCTGTCTAAGGGCTGCCCTGAGGCCGACGGAAAAAGTGTTGAAATCCTCTCCCATTTCCCGCTGGTTAAACGTGGCTTTTTTGTGGGGATGATCATATTCCACAGGGTCTTCAAGGGTTACAATATGCACCGATCTTTCATCATTTATCTCGTTGAGAATGGCGGCCAGCGAGGTTGATTTCCCACTGCCGGTAGCACCGGTAATCAAGATAAATCCGTTTTTTTCTTCGGCCATTTCGAGAAAGGCGGCGGGAAGGCCTAATTCCTGACAGGTCGGGATTTTTGGAGAAAGTTTTCTTAAAACAATGGAATAATTTCCCCGCTGGGAAAAAATATTGACCCTAAATCGGGCTTTCCCGGGAAGCTCATAGGATGAATCGCACGATCCTTCAAGGAGAAGCGTTTCGGTCAGCCTTCGGCTCTGGTTGATCAGGTTGAGAGCGAAGATTTCAGATTGAAAAGGGGTGATCTCTTTAAATGTCGGCTTAAGGTCCACAACAGCGAGATCGCCTGCAGTTTCAACCTGAAACGGTTTCCCCACCGTGATATTCAGATCTGAAACATTGTCATAGGCATCCAGCATTCTCGCCAATAGATGGTCAATTTCCTGTTTCTTCAAAATAACCCCTCACGATCGTTAAGCCTCGGTAAAGTCGGCCGGCGGATTTTTTATAAATTGTCTGAATCTTGCCTTGTCGTTAGACTTGAGATAGGCGTCATCCGCATTGATCCACCCCTTTTCAAAAAGTGCCATAATGGCGTCATCCAAAAGTTGCATGCCGTATTTTTTTCCTGTTTGAATGACGGAAGGAATTTGGTGGGTTTTTCCCTCACGAATAAGATTTCGCGCCGCGGGTGTCGCGATTAAAATTTCGAGCGCCACGCAAAGTCCTTTTTGGTCAACTCTTTTAAATAAAACCTGTGAGATTACCGCTCGAATTCCGTCGGACAAGGTGGAACGGATTTGTGCCTGTTCGGTAGCCGGAAAAACCTCGATGATACGATCAATGGTTTTCGGCGCGCTCATGGTATGTAAGGTCCCGAAAACCAGGTGTCCGGTGGATGCGGCCTCTATGGCAAGCGATATGGTTTCAAGGTCCCTCATTTCTCCCACCAGGATGATATCCGGGTCTTCTCTCAACGCGCCTCTCAGAGCCGCGGTGAATGATTTCGTATGGATGCCTACTTCACGATGGTTGATAATACATCCCCGGCTCCGGTGAACGAATTCGATAGGGTCTTCAATGGTGATAATATGGTCCTTTCGATTGCGATTGGCAACATCGACAATGGCGGCCAATGTCGTGGACTTACCGCTTCCGGTGGGTCCGGTGACCAGGACCAGTCCTCTGGGCAGCGAGGCCAGTTTGGAGATCACACTGGGAAGTCCCAACTGTTCGGCAGTCATGATTTCTTCGGGGATTTGCCGGAAAACGGCGCCACAGCCGTTTTTCTGCATAAAGAAATTTGACCGGTACCTGGCAACGCCGGGGATTTCGTAACCGAAATCGATATCGCCGGTTTCTTCAAATTCCTTGATTTTATTGGCGGGTGCGATTTCATAGAGCATGGTTTTCAGCTCGTCATTTTCCAATACTTTATATTTGATTCTTTCCATATCACCCCGGATTCGGAGTGCGGGCGGTTGTCCGGATACAAGATGGAGATCTGAAGCACCCTGTTCATGCATTAATTTGAAAAAAGCGTCAATTTTTGCCATATTTATCTACCCGTTGGTTCGGATTGTCTAAACAGTTTAAGTTTGCCGTCTTCCTCTTCCCTGATTCTGGCTTCCTCTTTTCCGATATCCAAAAGTTTGGCATGGCCCTCAATGACAGAACGGATTTGAACTTCGATCTGCGATCGTTGCCGTTTCAGTTCCGCAATATCTTCATGAAGTTGTGAAAGTCTGTTTTGCGCTCTACTGAGAATTTTCTCTGCTTTGACCTCTGCTTCAGCGACGACCAATTCAGCCGATTTCCTGGCATTTTGTTTCATCTGGTCCAACACTTTTTGAGAATTCAGCATGGCACGCTTAAAACTTTCCTCGCGTTCTCGATACGCTTGGCTCTCCATTTGAAGCCGTTTGATTTCTTCCCGTAAACGGTTATTTTCGCCTTGCAGCAGTTCGAAGGCATCCGCTGTGTGTTCAAGAAATGTATCCACCTCCCGGACATCAAAACCTCTGAACCGTGTTCTAAACTGTTGTTGCTGAATATCAAGGGGTGTTAATTTCATAAGCTATCACCTTCCTTTTTGGGTTACATAAACGATAGGGACAGTCTCAAGAGGCTGTTGACGACAAAATTTTGTAAAAATATGATCCCCAAAATAACAATGATCGGTGAAAAATCGATGCCGCCGAAGCTGACAGGTAATTTGCTTCGGATTCGATATAAAACCGGTTCGGTGACACTGTTGATAAAGCGAACGATTGGATTATAAGGATCCGGACTTACCCAGGAAAGTACTGCATTCGCAATGATGATCCACATATAAAAAGTGAGAGCATAATTAAGAATGATGGCAACAGCCTTTATGAAATTTCCGACAATAAACATGTTGATAATCTTTTCTTATTATTTGATGAACATATTAAAAAACACGCCGCTTATTTAAAGAGTCATTTTTTTGACAATTTTTTTATGAAAATTAATGACATAATAACAAAAAGTCAAGAAATTTCAGCCAAATTCGTTGACATCCCGAATCATCTGACGATAAAAGCATACAGTAAATTAAGCACGTTGCCGGATAGAATCCCATACCGACCATTCCGGCGAAAATCTGCAATCCAGCTGGTTCCGATTTTTTTTAATATTAGACGCGCTCGTTCGAAAATTCAAGCAATTATTATGCCAAAATGTTTATAACAGGCAAGCGTTTAGCCTTTTGAAAATTGATCTTAAGTACCTGACAAATTAGGAGGAAATGGAACTCATGTTAAAAGATAAAAAAATCAGCATCATCGGAACGGGAAATATGGGAGAAGCGCTGGTCAGCGGGCTCATTTCTTCGGCGTCATCCTCCCCGGAAAATATCATTTGCACGGATATTCGCAACCATAAACTGAAATCCGTCCAAAAAAAATATGGTGTGACGACGCTTACGGATAACACCAAAGCCGTAGAAGCTTCGGAAATCATCATTTATGCGGTCAAACCTCAGATCATCTCGTCCGTATTAAAAGAAACAGCTCCTTTTTTGGATATGTCCAAGCTTGTCATTTCCATCGCCGCAGGAGTTCCTCTGGCCGCCATCGAGACCTGCCTTAAAAAAGAACTGCGTCTGATCCGCGTCATGCCGAACATTGCAGCGTTCGTTAAAGAAAGTGCCACGGTGATTTCAGCCGGGATGAATGCGACCAAAGAAGACATCGATCTTTCCATGGCGATCTTTGACTCAATGGGGAAAAGCATTTTTTTGAAAGAGAATATTCTCATGGATGCGATTACGGGATTGAGCGGCAGCGGGCCGGCATATATTTTCATCATTGTCGATGCCCTGGCCGATGCCGGCGTTAAGATGGGACTGTCAAGGGAAGATGCCCTTTTTCTTTCAACACAAACGATTTTAGGGGCTGCAAAATTATTAATGGAAACCAAAGAACATCCGGGCAGATTGAAGGACATGGTGACATCTCCGGGCGGAACGGCCATTGCCGGAATTCATGCCCTTGAAAAAGGCGGGCTTCGAACCACGCTTATCAATGCGGTGGAAGCGGCAACCCGGCGATCCAAAGAACTGGGGGAAATCGTCATGCAAAATTTTATTGATAACGGATGTTAAAAAAGGGCAAACATGATGACGGGATATCAGATTTCGAAAAGGCGCTGATCCCCGATAATTCCGAGGTGTTTCTGATTTTGCTGATTGCGGGAAGTTAATTTTTTCGATACCTAAAGGATTGTAATGTTCATTCAAACCGTATCTTATCCCGCAGCGTTTATTGCCGGGCTTCTATCATTTTTTTCCCCATGCGTATTGCCGCTGATACCTGCGTACTTCACCTTTATTACAGGATTTTCACTGGAGGAACTGACACAAGCCCGCAATTCGGCCATCCGGAAGAAAGTGTTTCTCTCAACGTTTTCATTTGTTTTGGGATTTTCCCTGGTTTTCATTTCCATGGGCGCCTCAGCCTCCTATCTCGGCGGCTTGATGGTAACATATAAGGATTGGATCAGAATCATCGGCGGTATTTTGATTATCATTTTGGGGATCCATTTGACAGGTGTCATTCGCATACGGAGACTTGATTTTGAAAAGCGGATAACGATGGAGAAGAAGCCGTTACATTTTTTGGGAACACTCGTCATCGGAATGGCTTTCGGCGCAGGATGGAGTCCTTGCGTCGGACCTTTGCTTGGATCAATCCTTATTCTTGCCGGCAGCCAGGGAACTCTATGGCAAGGTGTTGTGCTTCTTGCCGTCTATTCGGCCGGACTGGCGCTCCCTTTTATTTTGATGTCCATTTTTATCAATTTTCTTTTGATTTTTATCGGAAAAGCTTCAATAGTTTTAAAATATGTCAATATGGCTGCCGGGGTGGTCTTGATTGTTGTCGGCTTGATCCTTGTCAGCAACAAGCTGTATGTATTTATGGGATGATTTTTTCCAATGCACCTTTTATCGGGGGTTGAAGCCTGCCGCACTCAAAAACAAGGTTTGCAGGGAGCAAACCGATAACATTTATAGGGCGACGGCTTTCCTTTTCATCAAAATCGCTTGCCATTTAAAACAGCATTCGATAATAATTGATCGGATTATCCCTTTATAGTTGCTTGTAAAAATTCTGTTTTCTAAGTCATAACAACTAAAATAAATATGATATCACTTATAAATCGTAAATCGTTGGCCTTGACCATGGCCATCATATTTTGTTTTTATTCCTTGGCTTTTGCGAAGAAAGCAGTGTTATCAAATATCATCGTGACGAACACCCGCGATGATCTCCTTGTGTATATGAATGTTGAAGGCGCATTTACGCCAAAGATGAAAAAGGCAATTTTAAGCGGTGTTCCCGCGACTTTTTCATTTTTTATCAGTTTTTATCAAGTTCGAAATTTCTGGTTTGACTACAAGATAAGGGATGTAAAGGTTACAAATACGATCAAATATAATAACTTGAAAGAAGAATTTGTTGTAACGCGTTCCTGGGAAAAAAGCGGACCGCAGGTGACACAATCCTTTGATGAAGCTCAAAAATTAATGACGGAAATCGACAGTTTAAAAATTGTTCCGCTGAAACAACTTGAAAAAGGCAGACATTATCAATTACGAGCAAAGGCTGAACTCAGTAAAGTTACCCTACCTTTTTATCTGCATTATGTCCTCTTTTTTGTATCCCTCTGGGATTTTGAGACCGATTTGTATACGGTAGATTTTATATATTAAAACAAACGGTTATAATGAACAACAACAGATATAATAAGTCGGCGTCAATTCTTTCGAAAGAAGATAAGAAGCGACGAAAGCGCGAAATCATCATCAGTGTTGTCATCGTTGCGGTGGTGGCGCTCTTAACGTTTATCGAAAACAGAATCATCCATTTCGGCGCAGATATCCCGGTCTCCAATACCATCTTGATGTTTATTTTGATCAACATTAATCTGCTGCTGCTGATCTTGTTGATATTTCTTGTTTTCAGGAATTTGGTAAAACTGCTTTATGACAGAAAAAGAAAAGTTATGGGAACCAAGCTGCGCACAAGACTTGTCGTGGCTTTCATCGCCCTTTCGCTCCTGCCGACCATTGTGCTTTTTTTCTTTTCCATAAACTTTATCACAACGAGCATTGAATTTTGGTTTAAAGTTCCGGTTGAACAAGCCCTTGAGAATTCTTTGGATGTGGGACGAAGTGTCTATCGACATTCAGAAGAAAACAGCCGTTTTTTCATGGAACGGATTTCGTATCAAATCACATCAAAGCATCTTCTGGATCCAAAAAACATTAAAGCGCTCTCCCGCTATATAGAAATCGTCCAGCGCGAATTTAACTTCAATGCCGTAGAAATCTATGCGGACAATGCAGCCCGCATTACATTTGCCCTTGCTTCAGAACTGGAAGATAAGCCATTGGACGTCATTTCCGCTGATAATCTGCAAAAAAGAATGCCGCCAAAAGGCGTCCGGACGATTTCTGAAAGAATACCCTCCGGTGAACTCGTTCGAATTATCGGGACGGTTCCTTTTGGATCAACGTCCGCCAATGCCCGTGCCTTTATCGTGCTCGCTAAACTCATACCTCCGGATCTCGTAAAAAAGATGTCCTCTATTTCAAGAGGTGTTGAAGAATATCAGCAGATAAAGCTTCTTAAAAAACCGATCCAGGCAACCTATTATATCACGCTTTCAATTGTGGCTTTATTGGTGGTATTTTGTTCGGTATGGTTCGGCTTTTATTTGGCAAAAACGATCACAATCCCGATAAAAGTGCTTGCTGAAGGCATCCGCAGAGTCAAAGAAGGAGATTTGAGCGTCAATATCGCCATGGTGGCGGATGATGAAATCGGAAGTCTGGTGGATTCATTCAACAAAATGACACGGGATTTGCGGATTGGAAGAGATCAACTGGAGCTTTCCGCACGCTTGCTTGGAGAACAGAATGTCGAGATAGAAAAAAGAAGACAATACATGGAAATCGTCTTGAAGAACGTTTCTGCGGGCGTCATTACCCTTGATGCCGGTGGATTCATTTCCACCATAAACAAGTCGGCCGAAAAAATGCTGAATCTTAATCCGGAAAATATACTCCAGAAAAGCTATAAAACCCTTCTTTCCGGGCAGCTTTTAGAACTTTCCGAAGAAGTCATTAATAATCTTAGAACATCACGAAATAATGCCGCGGAATTGCCGTTGAAGCTGACCATAGACGGACGGCCGATGAGTTTTATCATGCATGTCAATGCGCTGAAAGATGATACAGGAAAACATATGGGCATGGTGATGGTATTTGATGACTTAACCGAGCTCGAGAAGGCTCAACGCATGGTTGCCTGGCGTGAAGTCGCGCGTCGAATTGCCCATGAAGTCAAAAATCCGTTAACTCCCATATCGCTGTCGGCCCAGCGCCTTAAACGGAAATATTCGGAACAGGTTAAAGAACCTGTTTTTGATGAGTGCACCCAGACCATTACCGATCACGTCGAGCTGATTCGGAACCTTGTAGACGAATTTTCTGCCTTTGCAAGATTCCCCACTGCCGATCCAAAACCCTGCGAACTGCCGCCGATCATTGAAGAAACATTGGCGTTATACAAGGAAGGGAATCCTCAGATTCATTTTGACTTCCATGTAACCGAGGATATCCCTCCCCTTAAACTGGATCGGCAGCAGATAAAACAGGCCATGATCAATCTGGTGGATAATGCCATCGGGTCGATAAGGAATGAAGGCTGCATTACCATCTCGTTAAGTCATGATCCAATTTTAAAGATTGTGAGGGTTGAAGTTGCCGATGACGGCGTGGGGATATCCGATGAAGGAAAAACGCGTCTTTTTGAACCCTATTTTTCAACAAAAAAGGCCGGCATGGGATTGGGGCTTACCATTGTCAGCACCATCATCGCCGATCATGAGGGCATGATTCGTGTTCAGGACAACAAGCCCAAAGGCGCTAAATTTGTTATTGAACTGCCGGCGCAAAGTAAAAATTCGGGCAAACAAGGAGTTTAAAATATGTACCCTTCCATTTTAATTGTTGATGATGAACCTTCCATTCTTCAGTCTTTAAGCGGACTCCTTTCAGATGAGGGTTTCGGTGTTATAACGGCCGCCACCGGATATGAGGCGTTAAAGATCATCGATGTCGAGTCCCCGGATCTCGTATTGCTCGATATTTGGATGCCGGGTATCGACGGTATTGAAACGCTGAAGGAAATAAAGAAAGTCAATCCTCATATACAGGTCATCATCATATCCGGGCACGGATCCGTAGAAACCGCTGTAAAGGCCACAAAACTGGGTGCATTTGACCTGATCGAAAAACCGCTTTCAATTGATAAAATCATCGTGGCAATTAATAATGCATTGAATTTCAGGAGACTTGAAGAAGAAAATAAATATTTGCGTAAAAAAACATTGGAAAAGCACTCCATTACAGGTAACAGCCCCCCCATCCAAGAACTGAAAAAACAGATTGCCGTGGCCGCGCCGACGGAAGCGTGGATACTGATTACCGGAGAGAACGGCACGGGAAAAGAACTGATTGCACGCACCATACACCAACTCAGCTCGAGAGTAGATTATCCAATGGTTGAAATTCACTGTGCCTCCATTCCGGAAGAGATCATCGAAAGCGAACTGTTCGGACAGGAAAAGGGGGCGCTTCCCGGCGCAGCCGCCAAAAAGATCGGCAAATTCGAACTGGCGAATAAAGGCACGGTCTTTTTAGATGAAATCGGCGATATGAGTTTGAAGACCCAGTCGAAATTGCTTCGAATTTTACAGGAACAGAAATTCCAGAGGGTTGGCGGCAGCAGAACACTGCGTATTGATGTCCGCATCATTGCGTCCAGCAATAAGCTGCTCGAAAAGGAGATCGAAAATGGCACTTTCAGAGAAGATCTTTACTACAGGCTGAATGTCATACCCATTAAAGTCCCGCCGCTGCGACATCGTTTAGCGGACATGCCCAAGCTTATTGAGATATTTTTCAATGAATGCGCCAAACAAAATCGGAGTGAAAAAAAGGAGCTGACCCAAAATGCGCTGGATCTTCTCTTCAATTATTCATGGCCCGGGAATGTCCGGGAACTCAAAAACCTTGTGGAACGATTAGCGATTATGGTGGACAAGGATATTATCGACGTAAATGATCTTCCGTCGCCCTATAACCCGGCATCCCGAAATTCTCCGGCATTGGTTGAAGATAAGCTTTTTTTAAGCGATTCCTTAAAGGATGCCAAAAAGAGTTTCGAAAGAGAATTTATCAAAAGAAAAATGATCCAGTATAATCATAATATTGCAAAAACTGCTCAAGCTATCGGGGTTAAACAAAGTTATCTGTATAAAAAGCTCAAAACCCTGGATCTTGCCGCTTATCAGAAGGCATCCGCTTAATCAGATCATTACTGTGCTGAGAACCTGAGATAAAGTTATGGGATTGAGAATCATCGGCGGCGATTTGAAAGGTAAGAAACTTAAATCGATTCACGGAACATTGATTCGGCCCACTGCCGATCGAATAAGAGAGGCGATATTTAATATACTTTCAAACAGCATTGCAAAGGCTTTGGTGCTGGATCTTTATGCAGGGACGGGCGCCTTGGGTATCGAGGCGCTCAGCAGAGGTGCCAAACAGGCGCTGTTCGTGGATAACAGAAACGAATCCTTATTTGTTTTAAAACAAAACATTGCGTCATGCGGCCTTGGTGAAAAAGCCGGGATCGTTAAATGGAATATCAGGCAAAATTTAAATTGCATAAAATCAATCGGACATAAATTCGATCTTATTTTTTTGGATCCGCCGTACAACAAAAACCTGATTACGCCATCGCTGGTCAATCTTGACAAAAGTGATGCCGTGAAAAATAACGCTTGCATTGTGCTTGAACATTCTGTTGATGAATCCCTTCCGGAGGGTCTTCGTGAATTTCAACTTGCGGATCAGAGAAAATATGGGAAAACGCTTGTTTCATTCTTAAACTATGTGATATAAAAGCTCTTTTTAAATCGGCAGAAAATATAACCTGAATTTACATGGGAAAGGACGGCAGATGCAAAAAATTGCCATATATCCGGGTTCCTTTGATCCGGTAACCAACGGTCATATTGATATTGCGGAGAGAGGACTCAAGATTTTTGATAAAATCATCGTGGCCATATTACATAACCCTATAAAAAATTTTCTGTTTTCCGTTGAAGAGCGTAAAGAGATGCTCAAGTCGAGCTTTGATGCATATCCGGATATTGAAGTTGAAGCTTTTGATGGACTCCTCGTGGAATATGCATCAAAGAAAGGATCCATCGCCATACTTCGCGGGATGCGCGCAGTTTCCGATTTCGAATATGAATTTCAGCTGGCGCTTATGAATCGAAGTTTAAACAGAGAGATTCAGACGGTCTTTTTGATGACCGGTCTGAGGTGGATATTTACCAGTTCGTCGATCATTAAAGAGGCGGCACAGTTCGGCGGCAATATCGAAACGATGGTGCCGCCGATTGTCAACCGGAAATTAAAAGAAAAGTTCGGTCATGCTTCTTAAAGCAAATCTTTCAGACAGGACTTTCAAAAGGTCCTGAAAAGGTTGTGCCAGAGCCGGTTCCAATAGATATATTTTGTTCCATGGCCACGGCCGGACCGATTTCTTTTGGTGAGTTTTTAGCTTCACGATAAGGGTCGCTCATTTGTATCTTTCCCCATTTAAAGCCGATCGCAGCTTTCATTCTATCACAAGCGCTTAAAGAAAACACCACGCACAGAATCCCAAAAATCATTACCGCGGTTTTGAATATCTTAAAGAACATGCGGATCTCCTCTTTTGTCATTCAGGAGACAATAATGCAAAAATTGAACCAGCGTGGTAGATAGAAGGCTTTGTCAATATTATTAAAAAGTTAGATTGGGAATAGAGAAGGGGCAATGATCAACTTTTTTTGACAAATATTGTTCAATTCGGTTACAAAAATCGGCAGTTGCGTATGAACCGGCAGAAGTGAAGCGCATCAACAAAAGCCGGAATTTTCAGGATACCCTGACCGGTTATCGGATGTCATATGACATTCTTTCTTTTAAAATAGGGGGTTACGAAAAGTTCAGATGAGCCCTGCCTTGGCATATAAATCAAAAAAATGGTGGGTCGGGCCGTGCCCTTTTCCGATGGACAGGGCATGTTCAATGGCACCGGTGATGTATGCCTTGGCAAGCGTCACCGCTTCAAAAAAAGGTTTACCCAGGGCGATATTGGCTGCAATAGCCGAAGAAAACGTGCAGCCGGTGCCGTGGGTATTTTTTGTATCCACCCGGTGACTTCGAAGGGTATTGAATTCCATGCCGTCGTATAGTATGTCGGTGGCTTGCTCTTTTCCAAGATGCCCCCCTTTGACGACGACCTTTTTTGCGCCAAGTTTCAAAATGCCAAGGGCCGCGGCTTTCATATCTTCGATATTATGGATTTTATGCCCGATGAGCGTTTGCGCCTCATAAATGTTGGGTGTTACGACTTGAGCCAAAGGGAAAAGATAACGGACCAAAGCATCCTGTGCGCCTGGTTTCAGCAAACGGTAGCCGCTTTTGGAAATCATTACCGGATCGAGAACAACTGCCGGCGGCTTCACATACTTCCAGGGCTTTTGAAATGGCCCGAATCAATTCGATACTGGACACCATGCCGATTTTTACGGCATGGATTTCAATATCGTCAAAGAGACAGGTGATCTGATCGTAAACGATTCTGGGATTGATCTCCTGGATGTCGTATACTTTCTGAGTATTTTGGACGGTTACCGCCGTAATAGCGCTCATGCCGAAAACGCCGTGGGCTTGAAACGTTTTCAGATCTGCCTGAATGCCTGCACCGCCGGATGAATCCGAGCCCGCGATGGTAAGGGCGACTCGCATGGAATACCTCCTGATCCAAAGTAATCGTTAAAACCTGAAACCTTCAAGAAATTTAATGAAATCTTAAAGTTATATGATCAAAATTATTTATCAACGCGAGTGAAAAATTGCAAGCAAATACTAACTCGTGCTCATCCATGGCTCATGGTCTGTACGGCACCAAAATAAAAAAAAACGCTTATTTGACAAATACGGTTGCCCGTGATTACAATCAAATCGTCTGTCACTGGGGGAGCTGATGCAAATCGGCTGAGAGGAGGCTTGAAGCTTCGACCCCTGGAACCTGATCCGGATCATGCCGGCGTAGGGAAGCTGATACCATGTTATTGTTGATTTTCCTTCCTGCCATCCGGCATTTCGGTTGATCCGATTCTATGTTTCACGCATGTATTCGAAAATTTTAACGATGCGAAATGCCTGACTATCCCAAAACTCATACCCAATCCGAGTTACGTTCAACCGCCCCGAGTATAACCTTGGAACAGGTTTCCTTTTCCTATCCCGGCGCACAGATTTTTCATGCATTGAATTTTTTTATAACAGGTGGTCAGTGGACTTGTCTTATCGGTCCCAGCGGCTGCGGAAAGTCGACGTTGCTCAGATTGATTTCCGGAACCCTTCATAACAAACTTTCCGGGGAAATTCGTTTTGGCGACGGCCACAGCCGTCAGGGACGGACAGCCTGGATGGCACAGAAAGATCTGTTGCTGCCCTGGTTGAATGTTTTGGATAATGTCTGTCTCGGGGCTCGGTTGCGGCATGAAATGTCCGATCAAAAACAAAAGAGAGCGATTTCGTTGCTTAAAGATGCGGGTCTGGGCGACTATGTCCACGCGTTTCCTTCGGCACTATCCGGCGGTATGCGTCAGCGTGTGGCGCTTTTGCGAACGCTTATGGAAGAGCGTTCAATCATTCTTATGGATGAACCGTTTTCGGCGCTTGATGCACTCACCAGACTTAAACTTCAGGATTTGGCGGCACGACTGGTCGGTGGCGCAACCGTGTTGATGGTGACCCATGATCCGCTCGAGGCGCTTCGTCTCGGGCACAGCGTCTATGTGATGACCGGCAGACCTGCAAGACTGAGCGATCCTCTGGTTCCACCGGGAAACCCGCCGCGCAAGCCCGGCGACCCTGCCGTCATTTCCATGCAGGCGGAATTGATCGATCGACTGGAGAGCCGGGAGACACCATGAGCTTTATCCGTCCGATGGTCATTTTGTTTGGGTTGATTTCCGTGTGGCAAACCATTGTTATGGTATCCGGCGTACCCGCCTACATACTGCCCGGCCCCGTAAAAGTCGCGCAAGCTGCTGTGTCCCATGCAGGTCCTTTATTGGACCACGCCGTGACGACGGTGTTGGAAATCATTGCCGGATTGCTTATCGGGACAATCTGGGGCGCTTTAAATGCGCTTTTAATGATTGCGTTTCGCGCTTTAAAACGATGGCTGTTGCCGGTACTTGTCATCAGTCAAGCGATTCCGGTATTTGCATTGGCACCCCTTCTTGTTTTATGGCTCGGATACGGCATGAGTTCAAAGATTGCCATGACTGTTTTGATTATATTTTTTCCGGTGACGGCTGCGTTTTACGACGGGCTTCGCAGTACCGAGCCTGAGTGGCTGGAACTGGCACAGGTGATGAATTCCAAACCCATGGCGGTTATTCGGCATGTTCGGATTCCTGCGGCCCTTCCGGCCTTTGCCTCGGGTCTTCGCGTTGCAACCGCCGTAGCCCCCATCGGTGCTGTTGTGGGGGAATGGGTGGGGTCGAGTAAGGGCCTGGGGTTCTATATGCTTTATACCAATGCGCGCATGCAGATCGATGTCATGTTTGCGGCCCTTGCTGTTTTATGTGTCGTTGCCCTGACACTTTATTTTATCGTGGACAGGGTAATGACAAAGCTTGTTTTTTGGCAAAAAGAAGAAAATAAAGAGGAGAAAAGCAACCGATGAAACTGAAACATCTTATGGTTTTTTTCATCGCGGCGGCCTTTTTGGCCGGCGTTGCAAGTCCTGTTGTTGCATCGGAAAAAATAACGGTGGTACTCGACTGGTTCATCAATCCGGACCATGGGCCGCTCATTATCGCTTCTGAAAAAGGATTTTTCAGCCGGCGCGGGCTGGATGTCAGCTTCCAGGTTCCTTCAAATCCGAATGATCCCCCAAAACTTGTTGCCGCGAAAAAGGCCGATATTGCGGTTTCCTATCAACCCCAGCATTATCTTCATGTGGATCAAGGATTGCCATTGGTTCGAATTGCGACCCTCGTTGCAACTCCTTTGAATACGCTGGTAGTATTGGCAGACAGCGGTATCAACAATCTTGCTCAACTGAGGGGTAAAACCGTGGGGTATTCGATCGGCGGATTTGAGACCGTTATTCTCAAGGTCATGCTTGAAAGCCGGGGCCTGTCTCTGGATGACATAAAGCTGGTCAATGTCAATTTTTCGTTGCTGCCGTCTCTTTATTCCAAGAATACAGACGCGGTTATCGGCGCTTTTCGAAATTTTGAATTGAATCAAATGGACATTGATAAACGTCCGGGACGTGCCTTCTTTGTGGAGGAATACGGTATTCCTTCCTATGACGAACTCATACTGGTTGCCCATCGTGATTCCATCAATAACGTCAAACTCAGAAAGTTCGTTGATGCGCTGGAAGAAGGCGTTCAATATCTGGTCAACCATCCCAAGCGCAGTTGGCAACTTTTTGTTCGGGGAAAAAGGGATCTTGACAATCAGCTGAATCGTCTGGCATGGCGGGATACGCTTCCCCGCTTTGCCCTTCGGCCAGGCGCCCTGGATCGCCACCGGTACCAGCGCTTTGCAGAATTTCTAAAAAAACAAGGTTTGATCAAGAAGGTTCCGCAGCTTGACACTTATGCGGTGGAGTTGCCGGGGCCCTAATGGTATCCATTCATAAATAAATGAGGGGTTGGTGTGTTTTCCGAGTAGGCGCTACATGGATGATTTTTTTTTAAACCGCATGAACTCGCGGCAAGGGTTCGTAAAGAAAGAACAGGAAGCTATCGTTAAGATATCAACAGGTTAAATTCATCATCTTAAATTCTTTTAGAGTTATAATTTCGGAATGCGCCTGTTCTTCCTAACGATCCCTAAGCCACTCAAACAGCATCCGATTTTAAAAAAAAATTATCCATTCCGCTCATCGTTAAGGATTTAGAAGAAAAACTCCCTGAGGGCTCAAATAAATATAAAAAACTTATTTTCTCATTTTTGTGTCGGTTTTTTCCGAATATTTTTCAAGACGTTTGTAACGGTTCATTGCAGATTTTGCAAAACGGGCGATGACCCTTGAAAGATCCGAATCATTCCAAATGGTTGCGAACTCATCCGAGCCGAAAAACCGTTGGTTCATGCTGTAGTGGGGCTCGTGGTCCAAAATCAGAGTGATATCCTCATAATCAAAATCGATTTTTTTCTCAAAAATGGTATTACATAATTCCGTGACGGTCTGAACAAAACAATTGATGACATCTTCAGTGGATTCAGCGAGGTTGATTTTTTTCCTGAAGTCGGGAAGAACTTCATTTTCATACTTGGTAAAGGAAATCTGTGGCGCCATGACAATTCTCCTTTCTGTATCCGAAATTAGCAAGTGTTTAAATCGCTAAACGACTAAACGAGCTGTTTTTCAGATACACATAATCGGCAATGCGTGCTAATCGGTCGATGGATTCCAAGATATGGCCGAACAAGTTTATTTCCGTGAACTGCAAGAGAATGATGTTGGATGAATTGATCGAGTTTGGATTCGTGCATGATATGGTCGTTAAATTCCCGATGAAAGGTCGGAACTTGGTCATAACCATTTATGGCTTGTAGTTAGTGTCCATCCATAAATGGTCTTTTTGCCCAATCTCTGCGTTATGCTCAAAAAATAATCCTCGGAATATCAACTATATGCCTGCGGTAATTTTTTTCGCATGCCTTGATCTTGAACAAAAATCCTCATTTATGGATGGACACTAGTTAGATGCCTTCATCGCTTATTAAGCAAAATACCATAAAGAATTCAAAACCTCAACATTCTTTCATTAACGACAGCCAAAATTTTTTGTTTAAAATGCACAGAAAAATGTGCATGTATGCCCTGTTTGCTGTGCATGTCCCCCTTTCCGTCCCTTATCCGTTTGATTGGATCTCCGAATGAAAATTATGGGAAAGCATTTCGATCTCTTTCGTAAATATATTTGAAACAGGGTATTTCAAGTATATCACATCCAAATTTGTATCATCTGCACCGGAAGGTTTAAGAACAAGTCCATATTTGGCACGAAATTTGATTGGGAAAATATAAAAACGAAACCATACTTGGTTCGCTTCGTTCAAAATTGGCCTCTGGCATGTAGGGCCTACGCCACGGAGGGAATAATGGAAGATTGGAATAATGCGTTTAATGGTATTCTGTCGTTTTTTATAAAAAAGCTTGTTCAATTCTTAAACCCACTATTCCACCATTCCAATATGCGTGTAAAAATAAAATTGTCATTTATTTATAATAATATAAGATCATTGTAGAATTACCAGACGTTCAATTGTTATAAGAGTGCATGTATGGACAAGCTGCTTTTCATTGACGACGAAGAAGGTATTCGGCGATCTGTGGTTCGCGCCTTAAAGCACGAGCCTTATGAAATCTGCACCGCAGAAAACGGTGAAATCGGCATCGGTTTTGTTAAAAAGTACATTTCCGATATTTCAACCGTGATTTCAGATTATAAAATGCCTGGATTGGACGGCCTTGAAACGCTTTTAGTGATCGGCGGCATCAATCCTGAAATTACCCGCATCATCCTCACCGGATATGCGACCATGGAAGCGGCGATTCAGGCGACGAACGAAGGGATCGACGGCTTTTTGACCAAACCTTTTGACAATGTTGAACTCAGGGCCAAGATTCGTACCATCAACCTGCGAAAACGCTTAAAACAGTTTGTGTCGGAACAGGTTTATAATAAAATTGAAAAATCCCAAGGGGTTCTGAAGCCCTCTTTCCATGAGGTGTCGGTTCTTTTTTCCGATATCCGCGGTTTTACTCGCATGTCCCAGCATATCCCGCCCGACAGAATCGCATCTTTTTTAAACAACGATTATTTCACGCCCTTAGGGGAGATTGCCTATGAACACAACGGTGTCGTGGACAAGCATATCGGAGACAGTATTATGGTGGTATTCGGCTCACCGGTTGCAGATGACGATCATGCAATCCGTGCCGTCACAACCGCCGTGAGCATGCAGGAAGAAGCAAAAAAAATCGATCAGGGCCTTTCCGAAAGCAATGGGCTGCGGCTGAAAATCGGCATCGGCGTGTCAACGGGAAAAGTGTTTTCAGGCATTTTAGGTTCACGGAGAATCAAGGCGTTTACATCGGTGGGAATGCCGGTCAACATTGCCGCACGGTTGCAGGAAATGGCCAACAGCGGAGAAATCCTCATCAGCGATAGAACCTTTCAACGGCTGCAAGGCAAGATAGATGCTGAAATTCTGCCGCCGGTGACCGTCAAGGGCATCAATGAACCGATTTTGGTTTACAGAATGAAAGTATAGTTTTATGAATTCATAAAAAAGGAATAAAAAAATGGCAAACTTCAAATTTATAGCTGATATCGTAAAGAAAAATTCGTTTCAGAAAACAACCGAAGATCATGAACCTGGATGGACGTTTTATGACGATATCGAAAACTTGGATGATAGCCAGTTGGCTGAATTGCTTCATCTATTATTTGAGAGCATTGAAGTCAGAGTGAGTGGTGAAGAATTTAAAAACACAATCAAATCCCTTAAAAGTAATAAAGTTTATAAATTGGAAGATGTTATTAATAAAGACATCATCATTGATAAGGACCTCCTGGTTAAATTTTTAATCTGCATCACATTCTCGGAATATAAACTTGATGACATCCTTCTTTATCCAGGGGAAATGCATTCTCGGAAGCTACAAGAAATATCAGAAGCGATCGGCGTTGAATACAACTTCCTTTTGAAAATTGATTCTAATTGGCACAGTCATGTAAGAAAAAAAATATTTGGCTAATTGATAATGGAGAAGTTTTTTTCATCAAAAGTTTTGAACAAGGCTTTGTTCAAAATTATAATATTATTTTCAAAATGTTAATAAAGTTATGAACAATTTGTTAACAATTTTATCAACAAGATGTTCCTGTAATTATCTGATTATATGATAAAAAACATAATTTGGTTCTTGACTTTATTTAAGATCTCGTCTTATAGCACCTAAAATGGAGGTTTGTTATGATTCTTAAAAAAGGGTTTTTGGTGGCTTTCGAAGGTATAGACGGTGCTGGGAAGACAACTCAGGCAAAATTGCTTTATGAGCATTTGACAATGAAAGGGTTGACGGTTGTCTTGTCTAAAGAACCAACTGATAGTATTTATGGTCAAAAAATCAAAAAATTAGCCCAAGGAGAGCGGGATCTTACAAAACCATTAGATGAATACCGTCTATTTGTCAACGATCGAAAGATACATGTTGAGAATTTGATCAAGCCTGCATTGCAGGAAAAAAAAATAGTAATATTGGATCGATATTATTTTTCAACCATTGCCTATCAAGGTGCCCTTGGCCTTGATATCGGAAAAATTAGGGAAGAAAATGAATCGTTCAGTCCAATTCCAGAAATTGTTTTTTTACTCAATGTGCCGCCCAGGGTCGGGATTATTCGAATTCAAAAGGGCAGGGAAGAAGAGCCGAACCTATTTGAACAAGAAAAATATTTATCAGATGTGAGCAAGGTTTTTAATGCGTTGAACGAAGACTATATTGTTCCGCTTGAGGGTGTTGATGGGGTCGATATTATCCATAACAAAATTATCAACGTCATTGATGATGTGGTAAAACATTACTCTAAAAGACATGAACAATACTCGTTGTTTTGCAATAATCTGAAAGCTTGTTAATACGTTATACGCGTTATTTTTTAATAGTGATGTGTATCATTATGTGAAACCTTCCGATAATAACCACGATTTCGATAAGACCTATTGCAGCACTCCATTAGCTATCAAGCGCGATCAAAAAGTTTTAAATAAACATAATAGTGGATATCCTGCACCAAAAATCCTTAAATCACCTCCCACAAAAAAATGCCTTTGTAAATATTGCCGCCAAATCCGGTCCAACAGCCATAAAAACGGTAAAATTGCAGAACATAACTGAAACTTATTTGATTTAAAAAAATCACCAAATTTTATTTCTGATTCATCTCCTCTCATCACAAATCGCGATATCAAAAAATAACCGGTTTCGGTCAGGCAGTAGCATCTATTCGCTTTCGACAATCTCTTGACTCTTTGAAAATATTAAAAACATTAGACTGGTTATTGGTAATATGAAAATATCGGATTTTAAATCGGATGACGAAATCCAAATTTTAGTTCACTCAAAATACTAGGAAAGAACTTGGCGCAATTCCGATATGTAACAAATAAGACATATGTATGAAGAATGAGGTGCTTGAATCTGCGCTCATGGCAATAGATTCAAAGTTTTGACAAGCTCTATTTTCGTGAGGTAATTTCAATATCAGCTATTGTTAGATTTTGGGCAAACCGCAAAATTTAGTAATCACCATAATTTATAAAAATTAGCACTATCTAATGCAAACCACGCTGGTTAACTGGTATAAGTCATCAAGCACTATGGCAAGAATTATTCAGTATCTTACCTGATATTTGATCATATCAACTTCCTGTTCGAATTATTCTAAAAAATCTGTC
The DNA here is from genome assembly GCA_963778575.1 of uncultured delta proteobacterium. Lineage (GTDB taxonomy): Bacteria > Desulfobacterota > Desulfobacteria > Desulfobacterales > UBA11574 > UBA11574. Next base: position 88,329 of record CAVZUV010000028.1, read on the forward strand.
AGAGCTATTTGACTCAGAAACACGTTGCCGCCATCCATTTTGTCAAACTAAAGTTAAAAGTCATGAATTCATTAAAAAACAGAGTCACACTGATCGGAAACCTGGGCCAGGATCCGGATACAAAAACCACAGAGGCCGGTAAATAAGTTGCCCGTTTTACTCTTGCCACAAATGATGGTTACAAAAACGCTGTAGGTCAAAGAGTAAATGAAACTACCTGGCATAATATTGTTGCATGGAACGGACTGGCTGATATAGTCGGCTGGTTTCTGAATAAAGGCAGGGAGGTAGCTGTTGAAGGAAGGATAGTATATCGCACTTATGAAGACAAGAAAGGGATTATAAAGTACATAACCGAGATTGTCCTAAATGACCTGATTCTTCTCAGATCAGGAAAAGAACAGGCTAAGGATGAACAGGGTAAGGATTGATTGGTAAGTAAACCAGTAATTATTCGCTGCAATCCCTGCTAAAAGGAGGGTTTTAATAAAGCGCCCCCCTCTCCCCCGACGGTTTTCTTTCGGGGGAATTGTAATCATGTGTTACGTTTTTCTATTTCCATAACTGTGGCTAATACTACTGATTGGTCAGCAGGAGTCCTCTCAATCATTTCATACAGGTAATGAGCAAGAGTGTTGAAAGGAAGCTCTATGTTTTTGTTTTTAAGAAGCAGATCAACATATCTTATAGCTCTGTCTATCAACTTATTATTACTTGCCCTGACATATGTCATTACATTACTTTCGTATCTGCGAAGCCTGCCCATCACAAGTGTTGAAAGGGAATTAAGTATCATTTTAAGAATCAGATGTGAGAAGAGTGGTACTGTAAAAGGTGCCGGCAAATAATGTCTGTAGTTCCCCAGGATAAAATTGATCCCCTCCTGATCACTTTGTATCTTAAATCGGTGTTGCCTTATAGATTTATATAACAGTTTTCTTCTGTTAATAACTTTCGCGCTGAAATCAAAACCAATAAGTTGTTCCCTGGAAGCTATTCCATCAATTTCAGGCCACTCGAGAGTCCTTGCCGTCCTGCCTAACAAATTTTCCCAGGCCCTTTCACTATCTAAGGTATCAGGCATGAAAAGATAACAGAGGGACAAATCCGGATCGGTTTCATTAGCATTTTCAAAGGGAAACAGGCTGAAAGTTGGTGAACGTTCCGTAGTATCAGTAATTACAGTTATCCCTAACTGCCCATCTGTTTCATATAATAAATAATCTCCATCTTTATAACATTGCGATTCCTGGACAATAAATCTTTCAATAAACTGGATATCAAGCGAATCCCAATATTCATAAAAGTGATCTATTGCCTCTTCTATTGATTTATCATTTTCATTATAATAGAAAAGTGCAATTCCTGCTGCAGCCAGAAGAATAGTAGATGCCTGCATCCTTGTACTCCCGGTAACTGCCATTGGTCCGACAGTAAGATTTATTTTCTCAATACCCGAATTTTCAATAACCAATCTGGATCTTTCTGCAACTTCGCATAATAAATCATCAGGATTACAGTACAAAAAAAATGGTTTATTATTGGAAATCTGCACCGCTTCTTCCACAGCACCTATCACAAAAGGAGTTTCTCCACCCTCAGAAGAACCGATTAACAGATCGCCAGCTTTAAACCCGGCTTCATGAAGCTGACGAGCCCCATAGTTTGGGAAATCTTCAAAGTTCTCTATTGAACGAATCAAAGCAACATCACCTCCCGCCATAAAACTAAATACCCTGTCTTTAATATTATCCTTGCTATTTACCTGTCGCCACAGGGTTTCAATTGTAAGAGATAATCTCCCGGTGGCCCCGCACCCACAGAAATAAATATTATTTCCAGATTTTATGGTATCATGAATAATATTTTTAAGGTAACATATCTGTTTCTTTTTCTCCGATAAAACCTCAATCGTCTGTCTGTCCAGCTCCTTTAAAATTGAGATTGCCTCCGGCAGATTATCAGCAGCCAACAATGACAAATTATTTGTAGCAGGATGAGGTTGTTCTGTTACAAGTCTGCCAAGCTTAAACTGGTCAGCAATGGATAGGAATTTATCAGCTCTCTTTACTGCATTATCTGTCATAGATCAACATTTTTACTGCATGCAAGTTAAACAATTTCAAACATTTACTACTCAAAGTCAAGAAGTTCCACATTTGATCTTTAATCTCCCAGCAAATGTTCAGCAAAGTAATAACACATCAATCGGTCAAGACAACGTGATCACATAAATCCCATGGTCGTTTCGGAACCCCACAGCATGAAGGATAAACCACCTTTTCGCACGTTTGTTGGTTGCCGCAATATATGCAGCCTGCAGTCGAATTACAGATAGGGTTTAATTCATAACTCTTCATTTTGATACCTTCCATAATTTGAACTTTAATTTAACAATTGGCAGTTAAGTCTTTCCACTATATGGAGAAAGCAAAATTTGGACCAATTCATTTAATCTTAATTAACCCTATAAAATCATACGATTTTATTAAATTTAAAGATTTTAAATCGGAAGATGTTGAGTTAAAAATGTTATATTTTTATGAAACATTTTCCATATTTTAATTATGGTTTTTAAAACTCCTTCCGCTTACGGCTGGCTTGTTGAACGAAATTGTATAATCCTGCAAGTGCGCCACTATCGCACTTTTTCATAAAGTTTGCGTAACTGCACAAGAGATGAGGGCATACCCCCTCGGAGCCGGCTTGCAGGAGCAGGAGCAGGTTCCAAACCACCTCAAGCTGCATTAGTAAAGAGCCATTGTGGTGAGAGTTAAGAAAAAGTAGGGGCGAGGACTCCGGCTATCATGGTTCACTTTGACCCAAGGAACACAAAGCGAGGATTGATGTTAAAAGTCTTCGCTTTCTATTTACCAGTCTGGTTGTACTTTTTCGTTCGGAAAATGTCATTCATGGTATTTCAGCAAGGTGAAGAATGATCGGTGGTATACACCTAAGGATATCTTAAGAGAAACGCTTGAATATGAAAAACCGGTGGCCCTAACGGAGCCTCGGAAAAAAGCAACCGCGTGGCATACCCTTGATAACTGTCAATGTTACGTAAGTTGAAGACTTTACGTACGGTGAGAGAGGAAAAAAAGCAGCAGACTTTTCACCAATTGGGCCATAAAGCCGTAGTCCAGTTTTTCCATAGTATCCGAGGATGTGTGATAATGGGGGTTTCGGTAAAAGGCCGTGTCGGTGATCATAACCGCTTTATATCCCCGGTGCCAGAATGATGAATGGTCGCTGAGTCCAATGGAAGGCAGCAGATACCCCCCGCCAGGCACCGTCAGTCTGACCACAGGAAGATCCGGATTTTTAGAAAACGCTTTGGATAGGTCCCTTGCAAATTCCCTGGATTTGAAATTGCCGACAATACCGATATAATCTCCCTGTTTCGGATAATCGAGAAACATCAGCGGAAACGGATAATCCTGGCATCCCGGGTCATGGCAGGTATAACCCACCATCTCGAGACAGATCATGCCGTCGATCTGTTCGTTTGATTTCCAGGCATTATAAGCATAAACGCTGCTGCCCATGTAACGGCTGCCGAAGGCGGGAGGTTCTTCAAGGGGAAAGGAGACAAATTTTACGGCAAGATCCAGTTCATGCGCGTCTTTCAACAGCATGAGATGACGTGCGATCTCGAGCTGGACGGCTACCGCGCTGGCGTTGTCATCGGCGCCCACGGTTCCGGCGACAGAGTCATAGTGGGCGCCCACAATATAGTGTTTTTTAGGCCGGTCGCAAAAAGAGATTTGCGCCACGATATTTGAGACCGTAAGATTTCCGTACGCATAAGATTCACATCGCACAGGAAGGTCGATATTCCGGTAAAAATTATCGATATAAGCTCTTGTCTTTTCCAGGTTATGGGGCAGAAAAACACTCCGCTCGCCAATGGTCTGCGTCAGGGTTCCGACATGGTCTCGCAACCTTTTTTCAGTTTTTTGGATGTCTATGGTCGATATGTCCGCCATGACGATATCCTTTTCCTTTAATATTTCATAAAATATTCGGACTATTCGCGAAAAGCCGTCATCGGTTCATGGACCAGATCGTTTTCTCGGAAGCGGGTCGGCCTTAAAGGATAAATATCTTCCAATTGGACTTTACCGTCGGCAATAAGCTCGGCAACGACCATGCCGGCGGCCGGAGAATGCTGGAATCCATGACCGGAAAAACCCGCGGCGCAAATAAAATTTCGAAGTTCCGGAAACGCGCCGATGACGGCGTGGTGATCCGGGGTCATTTCATAATGTCCCACCCATCCCCTTATCATCCTCGCATGTTCCAGTGCCGGCACCCGGTGCACGGATTGTGAGGCCGTCCATTCTCCGGCATTAAAATCCACATGATGGCTAAAGGATCTTTCTCCCGTGGGTCCTCCAAGAATCAGGCTCCGGCCTTCACGCTTTAAGTACCATCCGGAATCAACATCGATGATCATGGGAAGCGTATCCGGAATCTCATCGAAAGTATCCGTAAAAAAAAGATGGCGCTTCAGCGGTGTGACAGGGAGTTTGAGCCCGGCCATGGCCGCCACCTGACCGGCCCAGGGGCCGGCAGCGTTGACCACTATGCCGGGTTGGATAAGGTGTCCGGTTTCGGTTTGGACGCCGCCGATCTTTTGGTTTGAAATTGAAATGCCGGAGACCCGGACTTTTTCCGTAAAAACAGCGCCGCCCTGACGGGCCTTTTTGACAAAAGCCCCAAGGATTTCCATGGGATTGTAGAAGCCATCGTTTTCGGTATAGGATCCTCCGATAAGATCATCGACCCGTATAAAAGGCCAGCGCAGCGCCATCTCACGGGGTGCAAGCAAATCAATGGGAAGCGTCAGCTTTTCCATCAACCGCTTTGTATGTTCAAAAACCTTCCACTGGTCGGCAGTGGACGCCAAAAACAAATATCCCGAAGGAATGAACCTTGGATCAATTCCGAATTCGTCTATAAATCTCCTGAAAACTTCTCTGGAAATCATAGAAAAGCGGATGTTGACCGGGGTGGAAAACTGCGTTCTCAGGCCCCCCAGACAGGCTGAAGTGGCGCCTTGGGCGCCGATTTCTCCCTGTTCCAGAACCAAAACGTCACGGATCCCTTTTCGGGTCAGATAATAGGCGCATGCGGTGCCGATAATGCCGCCGCCGATGATGACGACCTGTGCTTTCGGAGGCAATTGAGTCATGATTTAAAAAGGAATCCCATATACCGGAACTATAAGCCATCTCAAAAAAGTCTTTTCGCCCGATATCGGCGTTGAGCCCTCGTCTCAAGTCCTCGACATACTTTGAGTATGTCTGCGGGTTGATCCTCGGCCTCGTCTTGATCTCGACCGAAAATCCTAATTTTGAGATAGCTTCTATTACAAAATGGCTTCCGATTTGTTCAGGACCGGTCAATTATCAGCGCGCTTCCAACTTTCCGGCCGTATGTTTTAAAACATCCAACATTTCATTTATGTCATCCAAATGGGTACGAAAGCATAAGACGGCTGCGCGAAGCACCAGTTTGCCGTCTATGCGCGTGGAACTGATGAAAATGCGTCCATTTTGTTGAATGGTTTCCACCAATTGCCGGTTAAAAGTATCGGCATCTCCTCGCTTTGGGAGATAGCGATAGGTAACGACGGACAAGTCAGGATAGGGACCGGTTTCAAATCCGTCAATTTCCTTTATCTTCTCATAAAAATAGCGCGCGAGATGGATTTTTTCCGATAAGGCGGCCCGAAACGGCGCAACACCAATCAATTTCAATGCCAGCCACAAGCGCAATCCCCGAAAGTGTTTGGTAAGCTCCGGTGATAGATCGGCCGGGGAAAGCTCATCGGCATCATCGATAATATGTTGAATATAGTCGGCTTGCGCATTGAACGCCGCATACAGGTTTTGCCGTTCTTTGATGAGAACTGCGCCGGTGCCGTAAGGTAAAAACAGGGTTTTGTGCGGATCAAGGACAATGGAATCCGACGTATGAATCCCTTGCAGGACATTTTTGCCTTCAGGGCAAAGCACAAATAGTCCGCCATAGGCCCCGTCTACATGTAACCAGAGTTGATGTGCGGATGCAATTTCGCTGATGTCGCCGAGCGGGTCCACGGCTCCGGTATTCGTCGTACCGGCGGAGGCCACAATGAGCCATGGAATCAATCCTGATTTTTTGTCGGCGACAATGGCTTTGACCAACGCCTCCGGATCCATCCGGTAGTTGGCATCCACGCGAATGTTTCGTTTGATGCATGCATCTAATCCGCTGATATGAAATGCTTTGTCGATACAGTGATGAGCATGCTCCGTGACATACACAACAGATCGGCCGATTTTCTGGCCCTTAACGCCGAAAACATCTCGGGCGGTCACAATGGCGCTCAGGTTTGCCAAACTGCCGCCCGATGTCAGGTTTCCTGCGGCTTTGTCCGGATAACCCACAGCATCGGCCAGCCAACGGATCACGATATTCTCAATCCGAACCGCACCGGGACTGGCAAAATAAAGGCCGGCAAATCGGTTCGAAACGGCTGCCAGGTAGTCCCCCAGGGCCGCATGGTAAAGCCCGCCGCCAGGGATATACCCCAAAAACCGTCCGGAAGTTGGATTAATGCCGATCGTATCCACATTCTGCTGCAGCAAAGCGAGCACTTGTTTGATATCCATGGCTTCTTCGGCAATAGGAAAATCCCAAAGCTCTCGTCCGCCGTCCGGCCGCGAAATATAAGCGGGCGCTTCGGATATCTTATCAAGGTAATTGTTTGCGTAAGCGATCACATGTTTGCGTAAATATTCCCGCTGGGTGGAATCCGGTTCCAAGGGTTGAGCACATTTTTGCATATGTCTGATATCGGTCATTGATTTGCCTTTATACCTTTATTCCAAAGGAAATAAACGATTAATTCACATTTGCGTTTGTCTGTACCATGCAATCATTTTCAAATAAGCATTCACTCGGCATTAGCAAGCGGTGGCCGGACTTACGGCCGAGAGACATTCGGATTGCCTCGGATGTAAAAGCGAAGCAGCTTCTTCGCCCAATCTCCTGCGTAGTCAACTCCGACCCTGGGACGCCGCATGACGGCGAACGGTTCACTTCCCGCTTCTGCGATGAAAAGTTCCCCGCCACAGAGATCGCAGCCGTTTAGCCGGCGGTCGATCCCCATGGCGCGGCAGAGAAGCCCGGGCCCGCTAGTACGGCTATCTATGCCATAGACCGGCTCAAGCGCCCGGAGCAGTACCGCGGCGCCATGCCCTTCCGGTTCAGTCACCACGTTCATGCAATGGTGGATGCCGTAGACCAGATACACATAGGCGTAGCCGGGTGGGCCAAACATCACACGGGTTCGCGGGGTCTTTCCTCTGGCGGAATGGGAGGCCGGGTCATGGGGGCCAAGATACCCCTCCACCTCGACAATCCGGCCGATCCGTACGCGATTTGCAAATTGGTGTACGAGATGTTTCCCGAGCAGCTCCAGGGCCACCGTCTCGGTATTTCTGCTATAAAAGTCGCGGGGAAGGGTTCTTCCCGCTGGAATTGCATCAAAAGGTTTCATACCATTTTCGTCGTTTTGTTTCCTTTAAACATTGGAGTCGAGTCATTGAACTTCTTCTGCTTTGAATTTTTGGAAGACTTGAAGCTTTAATCCCCGCAGCCGTAAAAGAATTTCTTTTTCTATCATATTATCAATTAATAGCCAATATTTAAAGGTAATTGATCGCTTTGAACCAGGATGCAGAATATGGGCTATGTTCATCACATGATTAGGATGAAAGATTATTTGATTGATTTGGAGAGGGCATAAAAAGATTGGATCAAAGAGGATAATAGCGAAAGCGCTTGACAAATTGAATTTCCTTGGGTAATTGGAAATATCTTTTTGCCCGATAATAACATAAAATTCTAAGAGTTAAAAACACTCATGGAAATAAGGCTTTGGTGCTGGTGGTGGCAAAAATCGTGAAGCTTGCTCACCATCTTTGAGATAAGGAACGGATTGATTTCAGGGCCGTGAGAAGCTTCGGCAGTCGGTGTTGAGGAGGCTCATGGCTCTTTTAATATAAGCCGGCGCTTCTTCAAAAGTGCTGGCTTTTCTGTTTTTCTTAAGTTGATCGTTGCAAATTTCTGAGACGCTAAACTTAGGTCTTTATTTTGGAGAAAGTCATTGAACAACCGAAAGTTAATGCTGGGAAATGAGGCCATCGCGAACGGGCTGATGGAAAGCGGCTGCGCCGTGGCGACATCTTACCCGGGAACGCCGGCGTCGGAGATTCTTGCGGCATTTGCCGCGCTTGATAAAAAAGGACCCGATCAAAGACATATCCAGTGGTCGGTAAACGAGAAGATCGCATTTGAAATCGCCTATACGGCAAGTATGGCCGGACTGCGCGCGGCGGTGAGCATGAAGCAGGTGGGATTGAATGTGGCGTCGGATCCTTTGATGAGCGCCGCATACCTGGGCGTAAAGGCCGGGTTTGTCGTGATCAGCGCCGACGATCCCGGGCCCCATTCTTCACAGACCGAGCAGGACAGCCGGCTCATGGCCATGATGGCAAAGGTCCCGGTTCTTGATCCTGATTCTCCCCGGCAAGCCAAAGAAATGATTGGAACGGCATTTGAACTCTCCGAGGCATTTGAAATTCCCGTGATGCTGCGCCCCACGACCCGGGTGTGCCATGCCAGGCAGGATATTGAATCGGGAGAGATATTACCGAGCAAGCGCGATGTCGGCTTCCAGAAGGATCCGGCGCGATGGGCCGCAACGCCCAAGTTCCGCCTTCATTTGCACCATGAACTGGAGAAAAAACTCGATGCTGTTTCCAGGTATCCAAAGACAGCGCCGGTTCGGCTCAATGATGCGGCCAAGTCTTCAAAAGCGTTGGTGGTATCCGGCGTTGCAGCAGCCCATGCCAAAGAAATCCTGAAAGATTTAAATTTGTGGGATGTCATTCCCATGTACCAGGTGCTGCAACCCTTCCCATTGCATCAGGATTTTCTATCTCAAATGGTCGATGTCTATTCGGATATTCTGGTCATCGAAGAAACCACCGGTATTATCGAAATGCAGCTTGCGGATCGACATCGCGTCAAAGGGAAGCTTACCCGTTCGGTGCCTGCGGTGGGTGAACTTCTTCCTGAAACCATCCAGAAAATCATCGGAAAGTTTGCGGAAATCGACACACAATACATCGAATTACCGTCCGAACCCGGCGTGAGGCCGACCCTTTGCGCCGGCTGTCCGCACCGAGCCGCTTTTTTTGCGATTAAAAAGGCGGCCCCGAAGGGGATATATCCCAGCGATATCGGATGCTATACCCTCGGGTTAAATCTGGGTGCTGTGGACACAGTGCTCTGCATGGGGGCTGCCGTCAGCCAGGCGGCGGGCTTTTATCATGCCTATAAACATGTAACAAAACCACCGGACATTGTCGCCACCATCGGCGACTCGACGTTTTTTCATGCCGGTGTTCCCGCACTCATCGATGCGGTGGTTCAAAACGTCCGGTTTGTCCTTGTGATTCTGGATAACCGCACCACCGCCATGACCGGAAATCAACCCACACCGGCCATGGGGATAGGTGCCTGCGGAGAGATGCTGAATCCTGTGGATATCGAGGGGCTGGTTAAAGGATGCGGGGTTCGATTTTGCCGTGTTGGAGATCCCTATTATTTAAATAAATTTATTGCATTGTTGAAGGATGCCATCCAATACAGCCGGGAAAACGGACCGGCGGTGGTGATATCCAGGCGTCCCTGCCTGATCGACCGGTTGAGAGAAGAAAAACCGAGATGGGAACCAATAAAGGTCGAGGTCGCCGATACCTGCGACGGCTGCGGATATTGCATCGACCATTTCGAATGTCCGGCCCTGGTTTTAAACCAAAATGAAAAACAGGTCTGTATCGACGGTGTCCTGTGCAATGGATGCGGCGTATGTATCAGTGTCTGTCCCAAAAAGTCAATAAAGGAGATAAAGAATCCTGGCTCAAAAGACCAGGATATTGAAAGTGCCTAAAGTGACTAAAGTTATGGTGTCGCTTCGCTCCGATGATTTTATATAATTGACAGAATTCATTAACTTTAGCTCACTTTAAACTTTAGTTCACTTCAAACTCTTACAGTGATTTTTCAGGATGCATAGATCCTATATCTTGTATAATGTATCCTGAACGAGGAGTATGGATGAGCAATTCCATAAAACAGCAGATCGTCATCAGCGGCGTGGGCGGCCAGGGCGTGCTTTTTGTTACGCGCCTTCTGGCGGAAGCGGCAATTTTGAAAGGACTTCGTGTTTTTACTTCGGAGACCCACGGCATGGCCCAGCGGGGAGGAACGGTCTTGTCACACCTTAAAGTAGGGTCTTTTTCAAGTCCGCTGATACATGCGGGCAATGCCAATGGACTGCTGGCGTTAAAAGCGAACAGTTTGGCCCAGCATGGGTATTATTTGAAACCGGGCGCATGGGCTGTGGTCAACAGCAGTCAAGATGTAACGGCAGGCGCCGAGGTTTTGGCATATACCATCAATGCCGAGGGACTGGCGAAGCAGATCCAAAGTCCCAAGTCGGTCAACCTGATTCTTCTCGGTTTTACGCTTGCGGCCGGATCAGCGATGACTGAGAACACTCTTTTTTGCCAAATGGATGATATCAAAACGGTTTTACAGCACCGGATGGCAAAAAATAAAAAAATGCTTGACGATACCGTAAAAGCCCTTGAAGCGGGGTTTAAAGGTTTCAAATGATCTAAAGCGATCTGATCCGACAAAGTGCGAAAGCGGACAAGAATGCCGATAGTTTTTTAATATTTCAACTTTAGCTCATTTCAAACTTTAGTCACTATTTTTAATTTATCCGAGTTAGGAGTTTATGATGACATTTATTCCATATGATCTGGATGAGGATAAAATAAAAGAAATTCAACTCAAAGGCCTTCAGTGGACGATCCATCATGTCTATGATCATTCGTTGTTTTATCGGAACAAATTCGACAAAGCCGGCATCAGACCTGAAGATGTTCGGTCTTTGGAAGATATCCGGTATCTGCCGTTTATCGATAAAGATGATTTGCTGCAGGATTATCCGTTTCCTTTGCGGGCAATGCCATACAAAGATATCGTTCGAATCCACGCATCCTCAGGGACGACGGGAAAGCGTAAAGTCCTTTGCTATACACAAAAAGATATCGACGTTTGGGCAAAGCTTTTTGCCCGATGCTACCAAATGGCCGGCCTGACGCGTGATGATCGCGTACAGATCGCCGTCGGGTACGGTCTGTGGACGGCAGGCGTTGGATTTCAGGCCGGTTGTGAAAGATTCGGCGCCATGGCGGTTCCCCTCGGCCCCGCCAATGCCGAGATGCATTGTGAAATGCTGGTGGACATGGAAACCACTGTTTTTTGCTCCACGGCTTCCATGGCCCTGCTCATGGCCGAAGAAATTCATAAACGGAACCTTTTGTCCAAAATAAAAGTCAAAAAGATCATCCTGGGCGCGGAACGGCACAGCGATGCCATGAGAGATCGAATAAAGGAACTGATGGGCGTTGAGCATATTTTTGACATTTACGGATTAACCGAACTTTACGGCCCGGGAACTGGTCTGGATTGCGTCCAGCATAACGGCATTCATTACTGGGCCGATCATTTTATCTTTGAAGTCCTTGATCCAATCTCATTAAAGCCGGTTCCTTCGGGTGAACCGGGCGAGCTTGTGGTGACGACTTTATGCAAAGAAGGCAGCCCCCTTGTTCGCTATCGAACCCATGATGTTACCCGGTTCATAGATCAGGTATGTGCCTGCGGCGCGCCGTTTCCCATGCATGACCGGATTCTCGGCCGCACGGACGATATGTTTATCTACCGGGCGGTCAATATCTACCCGAGCCAGATCGATCACGTATTAAGCCGAGTCAAGGGCATCGGCAGTGAATTCCAGATTCACCTCAAGCAGCGGGAAAGCGGTCGCGACATGATGGCCATCAAGGTGGAACGAGAGGCGGGTGAAAGCCAAACAGACGATGCGCATCTGGCCGAACTGGTGATGGCGGAGATTCGACATAAAATACTGGTGAGGTGCCAGGTGGAAATTGTGGATTACGGGTCCCTGCCGCGTACCGAAAGAAAAAGCAGACGTGTTTTTGACCATAGAAACAATCCATAAACCATCCGGGAAAAGGCAACGGTTATGGTGAGCGGTTCCCAGTACATTCTGGAAGTAAAAAATGTTTCGAAAAATTTCAAAGGACTGCGGGCGATCAATGGATTATCTTTTAAGGTGGGACATGGTCTGATCTTTTCCATTATCGGTCCAAACGGAGCAGGAAAAACAACGGCGATCAATATGATTACCGGCATCTACCCTCCGACATCCGGCGACCTCTTCTTTGAAGGCTGGAACCTTTCCAAAAAAAAGCCCTTTCAGCTGGCAGGTATGGGAATCGGCAGAACATTCCAGAATATCCAGGTCTTCGGACATATGACGGTTCGAGAAAATATCATGGTGGGTCTTCATACCAAAAGCCGTTCCGGATTTTTAAGATGCCTGTTCCACACCCCGATGGTGTGGGAAGAAGAGAGATGCATTCGTAGTAAAACCGATGAGACGCTGCAATTTATGGACCTTGAACCCAAGGCCGACCTGCCCGTCGGCGAGCTCCCATACGGGGATCAAAAACGGGTAGAGATTGCCCGAGCGCTGGTCATGGAACCCAAACTTCTTCTTCTGGACGAACCGGTGGCGGGTTTGAATTTGCAGGAAACCCAAGAAATGGGCCTGACGATTATCAAGATCAGGGAAAAGGGGATCGGCGTCATTCTGGTGGAACATGACATGAACTTAATTATGAGCATTTCCGACAAGATGATTGTTCTAAATTACGGCGAAAAAATTGCCGAAGGGGATGCCGATATCATTCGAAATCATCCGAAAGTCATAGAGGCCTACCTGGGAAAGGAAGTGTAACCCGCTGTGCTGAGTATCGATGGGATATCTGCCCGTTATGGCGGTGTTCGCGCACTTGATAATGTCTCTTTCAAGGTAGATGAAGGAGAAATTCTGGCGCTCATCGGCGGCAACGGTGCCGGTAAGACGACACTTTTAAACCTGATCTCCGGTATTCTGAAACCGTCTCTGGGAAGAATCATTTTTCAGGGGGAAGAAATTTCATCATTATCCCCGGAAAAGGTCGTCAATCGGGGAATCATTCAGGTACCGGAAGGCCGGCATGTTTTCGGGCCGTTAACGGTTCGGGAAAATCTTGAACTGGGGGCTTATAGAAGACGGGGTAAGAAGAACAGGGAAAGCATCGTCAATGATTTCAAATATATTCTCGAACTTTTTCCCATCCTTGAAAAACGGCTTAAACAACGAGCGGAAACCCTCAGCGGGGGAGAGCAGCAGATGCTCGCCATCGGCAGGGCCCTGATGGGACGGCCGATACTGTTGCTTTTGGATGAACCGACGCTGGGACTGGCGCCCCTTGTGGTGAAAGAAATTCTGTCCATCATTGAAACGCTCAGAAAAGAAGGGACGACCATATTGTTGGTCGAACAAAATGCCAGAGCAGCCCTTAGAATTTCCGACCGGGCGTATGTGCTGGAAACCGGTAAGATACGGATTCGGGGAAAAGCATCCGACCTTTTGGAGAACGAAGCCGTTCAAAAAGCTTATCTGGGATAAAGATATCAATGCGGTCTTAAAAAAGAAAGGGGGTGGAAACGGTAAATTTGTCATCACCGAACATGCGAATACGTAAATGAATGAGGAGGTGGAAATGAAAAAAAGTTCTCTGATCATCGTTACTGCGGCGGCGATCATCTGTTTCATGCTGGGTTCATCACTGGGTTATAGTGCGGAACCCATTAAAATTGCAGGAATATTTGCTTTAACCGGCCGTGCGGCACATATCGGAACCGCGCAGAGAGATGCGGTTATGATTGCCATTGATGAGGTGAACCAGCAGGGCGGCATCAACGGCCGCAAGCTGGAAATGGTGATGGAAGATACGGAAAGCAACCCGACCAAAGCGGTTATGGCGCTGAAGAAGGTTTTAGAGTCCGAAGACGTGGTGGCCATTATCGGACCGACCCTCACCGGAACCGCCATGGCCATGAGAGGATTTATTGAAAAAGAAAAGATTCCCGCTTTCATGCATTCAGGCGGGGATGTGATTCTTCTGGCACCGCTGAATAAAAAGGATCCGAATTCGCGACCCAAATGGACATTTAAATCGCCATATAAAGCCGCGGATGCCATGGGTAAAATCTGTCAGTACATGAGCCGGCACGGCATTAAAAAGATCGGATTTATCTATTCAGACGAAGGGTTCGGCAAAGACGGACTCAGAAACGTAAAGGTCCAGGCACCCAAGTATCGGGTCACGGTGGCGGCACAAGAGGCTTTTCAACCCAAAGATGTGGATATGACAGCTCAGCTCACCCGCATCGAGGCCAAAGGCGTTGACGGGATCATCGCCTGGACCGTAGGGCCGGCCATGGGAATTATTGCTAAGAATGTCAAACAATTGGGTATCAAAGCGCCGTTGTTCGAATGTCACGGCGCCGGAGATCCCATTTTCTGGAAGGTTGCCGGAGAGGCGGGAGAAGGCGTTATGATGCCGTCTACTAAAATTGTGGTGGGCGATCAGCTTCCCGACAGCGATATTCAGAAAAAGAAAATCATCGACTATGTGAACGCCTATCGGAAAAAATTCAACCGTGAACCCGGTACTATGGTGGCCTATGGGGCCGATGCCGCCTTTATCGTTGTGAATGCCATTAAAAAAGTAGGGCCCGACAGGGCAAAAATTCGAGATGCCATAGAAAATACAAAAGGCTATGTAGGACTCAGCGGCATCTACAATATGAGCCCAATGGATCATAACGGTCTTTCTATGACAGACATTGTCATGATAAAGGCAACCAAAGGGGGATGGAAACTGCTCAAATAAACGGTTCTAACAGGTACACGATATACTCCCCTTTCCCGGCGAAAGGGGAGTATTATATTTATTATGGTTATGGATTTTTCCCAGCAAATTGCGCAGTATATTATCACCGGTTTGACCATCGGGGCCATTTACGCCATTGTGGCCATGGGATTCAATATCATTCATAATGCCACTGGAATCGTCAATTTTGCCCAGTGCGAGTTTATATCCCTTGGCGGCATGTTTATGTATTCGCTGGTGGTTCTATTCAAGGTCAATTTGGCCGTCTCATTTGTCCTGTCCATGGTCGGCGTCGCACTCATTGGCGCCCTGATAGAAATCGGACCCATCAGACATGCCCGGTCAAAAGACATCATTATCCTTATTTTTTTAACCATCGGAATATCGGAAGTTATCCGAGGATCCGCCCAAGAGATTTGGGGAAGCGATAATGTCGGCGTTCCGTCATTTTCGGGTGACACTCCGATTCATCTATTAGGCGGAGCAACCATCGTTCCCCAGCATATTTGGGTGTTTGCCATCACCGTCTTGGTCATGTTGATGCTGCGTTATTTTTTCAAAAGAACATTAATGGGAAAAGCCATGCGGGCAACGGCGGTGAATCGGCGGGCGGCGGCCCTTACGGGGATTTGCGTGAATCGCATGATCCTTTTTTCTTTTGCCTTCAGCGGAGCGCTGGGAGCGGTGGCCGGAATGATCATCGCGCCCATTTCAACGACATCCTATGATACGGGCATCATGCTGGGTTTGAAAGGGTTTGCGGCAGCCATCTTAGGCGGTTACGGCAACTTTGCCGGCGCGATACTGGGCGGAATTATTTTGGGTATTTTGGAATCGCTGGGAGCGGGCCTCGTATCGTCTCAATATAAGGATGCCATTGCATTTTTCGTTCTTCTTGTGGTTTTGTTTTTAAAACCAACGGGGATTATGGGGTATGGAGAGTCGGAAAGAGTATAATAGTTTCCAACCAGAAATTGTCCTTTTCCGCAATCTCTACGTCAATCTGCGGAATTACTTGTGCGGCGTACCATTTGTACGCCTCCGCGCAATTCCTTGATTTCCTTGACCTTGCGAAAAATTGCTAATTTCTGCATTGGAAACTTATTTGTGTCCATATAGATTTATGGATGGACACTATATAAGATATAAAAATAATGAACATATTTTTTAAACATAAAGACATTTTCGGCTTCACCCTGCTGGCCGTAATGATCATTATCCTGCCGGTGTTTGTTAAGAGCAAATACTACTTCATCGTTCTTAATGTGATCGGTCTAAACACTATCGTGGTGGTGGGACTGAATCTGCTTATCGGGTTTGCCGGGCAGATTTCATTGGGGCATGCCGCCTTTTACGGCCTGGGCTCATACTTTTCAGGTATCCTTACGGTAAATTACGGATTCCCTTTATGGCCCGCGATGGTCGTGGGGATGCTGGCCACCGGTGTTGTCGCCTATTTGATCGGCTATCCTGCGTTAAAGCTTCGAGGTCACTATCTGGTCATGGCCACCCTGGGGTTCGGCATCATTGTGAATTTCCTCATGGGAGAGTTGGAGCAGTTCACCGGCGGACATGATGGTCTGATGGGTATTTCTCATCTGTCCATCGGCGGCATGTTGTTTGATACGGATCTTAAAAACTTTTACCTGATCTGGGGGTTTGTTTTTGTGTCCATGCTGGCTGCCAGAAATCTTCTTAATTCAAGAGTGGGCCGGGCATTGCGAGCAATTCACGGCAGTGAGGTGGCCGCAAACTCCCTGGGGGTCAATACCGCCGACTATAAGGTAAAGGTTTTTGTACTCAGTGCCATGTTTGCGTCCATATCCGGCAGTCTTTATGCGCATTATATCACGTTTATCAGTCCCGGATCTTACGATTTTTATTATTCCATCCAGGTTGTAACCATGGTCATCGTCGGGGGAATGGGAAGTCTTTGGGGTTCGCTTTTCGGTGCCGGAATTCTCACTTTTATTTCCGAAGCGCTTCATGTCGCCAAACAATATCACGTAATTGCATATGGCATTTTTTTGTGTCTGGTGCTTGTTTTTCTGCCGGAAGGGGTCCTGGCGGGAATTTATAATTTTTTTGTAAGGAAAAAGACTCAAAAATTGTTAACCTGAATGTTGCGCGAATCGTCGGTATTCAAATAACCTAAGCATTCTCGTTCATGTCTATGCAAGATTCAGATGCCAACACCCAAGGGGAAAAAAAATAAAAAAAAGCATCCCTGATTAAAAAAATACTTGATTCGTTGTTTTAATTCTGTTAGCTGAAGCTACAATAAAGCAATATACTGCCGAGTTCTTTACTTTGCCTGGGTCGTAAACCGATGATTTGTGCGAGAAAACGTAGCCTCCCACTGATACGGCCCAGGCCTTTTTTTTATCCCCTTTTAAATTTGTTGCAATACTCCGGGATTTCAATAATGGGGGGCCTTTCGTGATCCTCAATTTTATAAATATCCGGCTTGTATTCACCCTTAACAAGGTTAAATTGGATCATTTCATCAAAAAGTTTCTCTTTATAATTCACTAATCCCAATTTTATTTTGCGTTTAATAAATGTTTGCAGGATCGCAAAGGCCATTCTCCCGAGCGCTTTGGTGTCACGGTTTCGGTGAATCCGTCTATCCAGATCCACTTGCGCGATCACATCGAGCCCCCATTTTTCATAAATATCGAGGATCATGCTGGTTTCGACGCCGTACCCGATGGGGAAGGGGATTTGTTCGAATATTTCCCTATAGCCGGCATATTCACCGGACAGCGGTTGTATTATCTGAGCAAGATCCGGGAAAAAAAGAGAAAACAACGGCCGAACAACAAGTTCGGTCACTCTGCCGCCGCCGGTGGGTCTGATTTTGCTTTTTCCAATGGCAATGGGACGATCGTAAAAAGCCTTAACATATTTTATGTGATTGAAAAGAATCAGCGGTCCCAGAAGCGCATAGGCAAACCGGTGATGAATATTCTTTATATCAGCATCCAGGTAGACGATGATGTCCCCTTTGGTGATGTGCAGGGCCTTCCAGAGATTTTCGCCCTTGCCGATGAATTTTTCAAGATGGGGAAAGATTTCCGATGCTTCATACACATCGGCGCCATATGCTCTCGCAATTTCTCTGGTTTTATCTGTTGAACCGGAGTCCACGACAACGATCTCGTCGAGAATGGGATAGCGTGTCATCAGCTCTGATTTCATGATCAGGATTTCTTTAGCGATGGTTTTTTCTTCATTCAATGTCGGCAGGCATAGTGAAATTGTCAGATTTTTCCGCTGTTTTTCATCGACCAGCCGATGAAGATCGCTGAATTCCGAATAATGAAAGGTATTGGTATCAATCCAGCGCTTATTCATCACATACCCCGTTGTCAATGGCCATGATGACACCGATGATTTGTGCAATTCCCGTAAATATAGGGTCGATTTCCACACGGGCGTTTGGTTGATGATGGTTGTCCCCCCGGGTAATGCCGAGGGTGATTGACGGGATGTTACGTGAAAGAAAAATGGAAAGTTCGGATTCACTGGGACCGCTGACCGGTGTCAAATCGAGTTTTTTCATCACATTCACGGCGCTTTTTACCAAGGGATGGTTGAACTGCAATCTCGCAGCGTGAATGTTGCTCAAGGTGTTTAACGTTAAATCAACCTCATACTCGTGGCTCGTACCTTCGACGATATCCTTGATACTGTTAAAAATCGACTTGACCATTTTATCGGAATTGCTTTGAATTTCAAATCCCAAAGAGGCATCGTACGCGATCACTCCATGCTTGAATCCCCCTGAGGTTTTGCCGATAATCACCCTTGAACGGGGTTTTTGCGGCAAGCGCAGTTTCATGATCTGATTGATGACTTCATTGATTACCAGGATGGCATTGGGCTTGAACTTATGCTCGAATCCGCTGATCGGTGAAATGTTGCAGTCGATTTCGCATCGAATCATGCCGTCGGCATAATAATTCAGTCTGCCCAGCTCGGCGCCCTCTATGCAGACCGCTCCTCTGATAGGGGTTGTCCATGTCTTCAAGAGATGCCGGATGCCCCTGAGGTTGCCCTTGCCTAAAGATTGTATGACGCCGGCTAAAACAATGTCCGATTCAAAACGCAGACCCAACCTTCGAAAGATTTCCGGCAATGAAGCCAGAACGCCGACTCCCACGGAATTGTCTATGATCCCCGCACCTCTGATCGTGTTTTCCTGAATGGAATAATAATGGTCGACGTCTTTGTCGAAAATGGTGTCCAAATGGGCGACCACAAAAATAGGCGGTTTTGATTCGGAAGTTCCTTTAATGATGCCGATGGGGTTTCGATAGCCGTCGGTGGTGCATTCATCCACCTGAAATTCAGCCAGCCTTTCCATGAAAATACTGGTGCGTTGCTTTTCTTTGAATGTGGGAGCTGGGGTTTGACCGATCAAGACAATGTTCGTAATGACGGTTTCCTTGATTGATTTGATCGTATCGACAAATCCCGGCAATTTTTCAAGATAGTCGCTCATAACGGCTCCCTAAACTTGAAACAGACCGCAGTGATTTCATTGTGCCGAGTCATTCGGATATCATCAAGGATATACCACATCATTAAAAGAGGTCAATATGTCTTTGAAGTTCGATAGAGCGTTATCGCTCAATTGGGGTATTAAATCTTGAAAGATTTCATGATCGACATTATGATTATAAATATGGTCCAGACAAGCCGCATCGCCACAGAAAGCAAGTTTTCAACCTTTGATTTTATGACCAGCGCCGATCAACGATCTCTTCGCTATGGTATATGGCCTATTCAAAAAGAAAAACGGAAAGGATCGATCCTTTTGCTGGTCGGCAGAAGTGAATTTTTGGAGAAATATTCGGAAACCATCGGCGAACTGAATCAAAAAGGGTTTGACGTTTACAGTTTTGACTGGCGCGGCCAGGGCCTTTCAAGCCGAATGCTGGCAAACCGGCATAAAGGATTTATCGACAATTACGATATTTATTTGAATGACCTGAAGGTGTTTTTCGATAAGATCGTAAAGCCTGAAGCCGTTCGTCCGTTGATCATCATCGCTCATTCCATGGGCGGGCACATTGCGCTCCGTTTTTTGCATGATCATCCGGACACGGCAGATATGGCGGTACTGACGTCACCGATGGTCGACATTTTTAAATCCAGTCTGTTCCGGCGGCTTGTCAAACTCATGACCCGTATTGCCGTCAAAAGCGGATTCAGCCATGCGTATACCATAGGGTCAGGCGATTATACGGATGAAAAATTTAACGGAAATCAACTGACCTCGGATCCGGTGCGTTTTATGGATGCCATCAAAGCCATTGAAAAACAACCTGATCTCGCGCTGGGGGGCGTAACCTATGGATGGCTGTCCGCCACTTTGGCATCCATCGATATTCTCAATCAGCCCGGATATGCGGCAAAGATTACCACTCCGATGTTAATGATCAGTGCGGGCGAGGATAAAATTGTATCCATCAAGGCGCAGAAGAAGATGTGCACATGGCTCCCAGAGTGTCGATTCGTTGAGATCCCGGGAGCGCGTCACGAAATTTTTAAAGAAACGGATGCTGTCCGATCGATCGTCTGGCGGGAATTTGAAAGATTCACGCTCATCAAAACCGAACCGAGTATTGAATGCATTGGGCATTAACGGTCGCTCTCTTTTTGCGCCGTAAAATGAAAAATTGAAATAATAGGAAATTGGGCCTAAACATGGAAAATAAAATTCGTACCCAACGCCCTTTAAAAAGAACTAAAATCATTGCGACACTGGGTCCGGCCAGCGATAAGGAAGACACGCTCCGACGAATGATTCTCGCCGGATTGGATGCGGTTCGATTTAATTTTTCTCACAGCACCCACGAATATCTCATACCGCTGATCCAACGGATTCGGAAATTGGAAGATCACATGGGGGTCCCTGTTGCCGTTATCGGCGACTTGCAGGGGCCGAGAATACGTATCGGAGAAATTGCGGAAGGTAAAGCGACATTGACAACCGGTCAAGAGATTTGTCTGACTCCCCGGCAAATGACCGGAAACAAGGATATGGTTTCGGTCAGCCATCTCAACATGGCAAATGACGTCCATATCGGCAGCCTGATCCTGGTCGATGACGGCAACATTGAACTTGAGGTGGCAAACATTGATGCCAATGGAGATATCCGTTGCCGCATACTCAGGGGTGGAGATCTCTCGGCCCGGCGGGGCATCAATCTGCCGGGGTTGCGGGTCAACCTCCCGTCCATCACGCCGAAAGATTATGCGGATATTGATTTTGCCGTTACACAGGATTTCGATTTTCTGGCACTGTCTTTTGTACAATCTGCCGAGGATGTTCGCATTTTAAAGAATTATCTGAAACAGAAGGGATCCAGCATCTCAATCATCGCCAAGATTGAAAGACAAAACGCTTTGGATGAAATCAAGGCGATTGCTTCCGAAACCTGGGGCGTTATGGTGGCCCGGGGGGATTTGGCTCTGGAAATGAGCTTGCAGGAGGTTCCTATTGCACAAAAGCGCATTATCGACGTTTGCCGCCGGGCGGCGATTCCGGTGATCACCGCCACCCAAATGCTCGAATCGATGATCGAAAAGTACAAGCCCACCCGGGCTGAGGCCACGGATGTGGCCAATGCCATTTTGGACGGCACGGACGCATTAATGCTGTCCGCCGAAACAGCCGTCGGTCGGCATCCCATTGAAACCGTGACAACGATGTCGGAGATCGCTTTAGCCGTTGAAAATGCCTGGTTTGAAAAGAAATTGTCCGGACCCATGCCATTTGCGCCCCCCGATGATATTGAGCCGATGGTTGCATATGCCGGCAATTTGGTGGCGGAATCTTTAACGGCAAAAGCGATCGTGGCCTACACCTCTTCGGGGTTGACCGCTTGCCGGGTGGTCTGCCACCGGCCGCATCGCCCTGTGCTGTCATTATCTGTAACCCCTCGGGTTCAACGACGGCTTGCACTGGCCTGGGGTGTGGAAAGCGCTTTAATTGAGCCCATAAAAGCAACAGACAATATGGTCGATGTTGCTTTGAAGCAGGTGCAACATCTCGGTCTTGCCGGAACTGGAGATATCGTTGTTATTGTTGCCGGCACGCCGCCTCTTGGACGAAGCGGTCGCACCAATACGCTCAAGGTTGAGAGAATACTCTGAATAAGGAGGATAACATGGAACTTAATGGTAAAAAAATCATAATCCTGGTTGAAGAGATGTTTAATGTGTTTGAATTCTGGTATCCTTACTATCGCCTGAAAGAAGCCGGCGCCGAGGTCACGGTGGTCGGTTCCGGAAGAACCGATGAATTTACAGGTAAACCCGGCACCCAGGTCCGGCCGGATATCAACGCGGAACAGGTATCCGCCGGGGATTATGACGGGGTCGTCATTCCCGGAGGATACGCGCCGGATATGATGCGCCGTTATCCGGCCATGGTAAAAATCGTTAAAGATCTGTTCGCTGCAGGGAAAATCGTTGCCGCCATTTGTCATGCCGGCTGGATGCTGGCCTCTGCCAATATACTCGACGGCCGAAAGGCCACCTCATATTTTTCTATAAAGGACGATATGATTCATGCCGGCGCCCTGTGGATGGACGAATCCGTGGTCATTGACGGCAATCTCATCACCAGCCGTAGACCCGATGACCTTCCGAATTTTATGAAAGCGGTTATTGCTGCACTAAAGTAAAAAGCCTGTCAGAAAATAGAAAAAGGAATTAGAAAATAGTTAACCGCAAATGGACGCAAATGAACGCTAATATTATTATTCGTGTTCATCCGCAGTTCCCTTTATCCACTTACCTAATTCTGGCCGGAGGAGCAAGATCTTGGCAGCCGGATTAACTGGGAAAGTATCACCGATGGCAAAAGGGACATTCCGTTTTTATGAAGAATTAAATGATTATCTGCCGGATTGGCAAAAAAAAGTCGATATCGGAACCGAGTACACCGGGAAAAGATGTATCAAAGAGACCATCGAGGATTTCGGGGTCCCACCTTCAACAGTCGATTTGGTATTGGTCAATGGGAAGCCGGTGGATTTTCAGTATACTTTAAAGCACGGCGATCGCGTGAGCGTATACCCTGTTTTCGAGAAGCTGAATATCCAAAATGTATCAATGCTCAGAAAGTCCCCGCTTCGGCGGGTTCGATTTATAGCAGATGTTGATTTGCAAAACATGGTTCAGTTTTCAAGATGTCTTCGATGCAATACTCGGCTTGAAGATCGCCAAATAAAAGCGATTTTGCATCGAATCTCACCCGAAACAAAACGCATTTTCGAAAAATATCTGTTATGCAGATCGTGCCGTAAAGATGACCGTCAGAAAAACACATGGCAACTCAAAGTTGACATTATTCGTTTGTAAACCAAAAAATTGTTGTGGAATCTATTGTCCTTGTGAACCCTAAGTAAAAAAGGAGGTGAAACATGCGTATCATACTGATCGGCCAGGCGGCATTCGGCGCAAAGGTCTTGGAAAGGCTGTTGGAGCGGAATGAAAACCTCGTAGGGGTTTATACGCCGCCGGATGGACCGGGAGGACGTCCTGATCCCCTCAAGGATGCGGCGATCGCCAGGAAGATCGATGTTTTTCAGCCCCAAACGTATAAAGATGACGCGGTTTTTGCCGAATACGAGAATCTGAATCCCGATCTCACCGTTATGGCGTTTGTTACGACGATTACTCCGGCACGTTTTTTTGATGTTCCCTCTTACGGCACCATCTGTTATCATCCGTCTCTCTTGCCGCGTCATCGCGGCGCCAGCGGCATTAACTGGGCCGTGATTATGGGGGACAACAAAACCGGATTGAGTATCTTCTGGCCGGACGAAGGTATCGATACCGGCCCAATACTTCTTCAAAAAGAGATCGCCATCGGACCGGATGACACCACCGGTTCCCTCTATTTCAACCATCTCTTTCCCATGGGGGTTGACGCGGTTTTAGAGTCCATCGATCTTATAAATGCGGGCAATGCTCCCAAAATCGTTCAGGACGAAGCCGGGGCCACCTATGAACCGCCTTGCGATGACCGGGTGGCGGACATCAATTGGAAAAAGCCGGCAGATGAGCTTTACAACCTGATTCGCGGGTGTGACCCTCAACCCGGTGCTTTTGCATTCTTGAAAGGGGAAAAAATTCGTTTTTACGGTGCGAAACGAATCGAAAAAATCTCGGATGAAACCCCCGGAACCATACTGGATATTACGGACAAAGGGATTCACCTGGCGTTATCCGGGGGACAGCTGATTGTGGGAAAGATAAGACCCGCAAAAGGCGCCAAAACAGCGGCGGCTGAATTCGCTGCCGAGAGGGGATTAAAAGCCGGAGACAGGTTTGACGCGTAGTATCTCTATTTAAAATGGCCATAACTTAAGGTAGAAACAGGAAAGAGAAAAGAGGAAAGAGGTTTACCCGCTTTTTGCGGTGCCGGACCCAATGAAAAGGCCTTTGAAGAATGGTGTATTTTTCAAAGGCCTTTGTTTTTAGTAATGGGCTGCTTGCGCAAATCAAGCGGCTTTTTCGATTTTTACCGCACAGACCTTGTATTCCGGGATTTTGGCAATGGGATCAAAAGCGGAATTGGTAAGTATATTGGCCGGGCTTTCGGCAAAATGAAACGGAACAAAAAGCACGCCGGGTTCAACCACTTTGCTGACCTGGCAAACAGCTTTGGTCTCTCCTCTTCGAGTGGCAAGGTGCACGATATCGCCGTCATTAACCCCCAGCGTTTTGGCGTCTTTGGGGTTGATTTCCACATATCCGGCTTTTTGCTCGGTATCCAGATGTCTGCGATACACGCGTCATGGTGCCAGTATGATAATGCGCGAACATCCTGCCGGTGGTGAGCCAATAGGGATATTCGTCATCCGGCATCTCTGCAGGATCAAGATATTCGATGGCATGGAAGAGGCCTTTTCCGCGGGTGAATTGATCTTTGTGCAAAAACGGTGTCCCGGGATGCTCGGCATTCGGGCAGGGCCATTGAAGCCCGTCAAGACCTAGCCTTTCATAGGTCATACCGCCGTAGCTCGGCGTGAGAGCGGTCATCTCGTTAAAGATTTCTTCGGGACGCTCATAGTGCATGTCGTATCCCATGGCTGTGGATAATCTGGAAATGATATCCCAGTCGTTAAGCGTATTTCCGATGGGATTGATGGCCTTGTTCACTTTCATGCAGCGCCGCTCGGTATTGGTGAAAGTCCCCTCCTTTTCCGCCACCGAAACCGCAGCAAATACCACATCGGCTTTCTTTGCTGTTTCAGACAGATAAAATATCCTGGCAAATCAGAAGATCGAGATTTCCAAGGGCATTTCTATATGGTTCTGGTTCGGATCGCTGAGCTTACGGATTTTCTCCGATGATATAAAGTGCTTTTAATTTTCCGTCAGCCGATGGCTTGAATCATATCGGTGATGGTGTAACCGATTTTATTCGAAAGCGGTTTTCCCCACGCTTTTGAAAATTTTTCAGTGTTGGCTTCAACGGTTACCGGCTGATAGGCTGGAAATACATTGGGCAAGCCGCCCATGTCGCAGGCGCCTTGAACATTATTCTGGCCTCTTAAGGGATTCACACCGCCGCTTTTCACGCCCACATTTCCGCAGAGCATAGCGATATTGCAGCACGACTTGACGTTATCCACACCGGTGGTATGCTGAGTGATTCCCATGGCGTAGAGGAGTGCCGCCGGTGAATTGACGGCATACAGTTCGGCCATTTTTTCAAGATCGCTTTGCGCCACACCCGTGATGGTTTCAACCTTATCCGGTGTATACGACTCGACCATCGCCTTAAAATCATCAAACCCTTCGGTTCTATTTTCAATGTAGGTTTTATCGTGCCAGCCGTTCTTCAGAATAATATGCATCATGCCGTTTAAGCAGCGCGACATCACTCCCAAGTCTCTGGTGGACGACAACATCCGCAAAACGAGCCATCTGAATATTTCTGGGATCGGCCACAATGAGTTTGGCGCCTTTTTCCTTGGCCCTGAAGACCCGCCGGGCAATCAGCGGATGGCACGCGGACGTATTCGAACCGATAATAAAAATACACGCCGAATCTTCAATTTCGGCAATGGAATTGGTCATGGCCCCACTTCCGAACGCTGCGGCAAGACCTGCCACGGTAGAGGAATGTCAGAGCCGGGCGCAGTGGTCCACATTGTTTGTCCCGACCACTGCTCTTGCAAATTTTTGGGCCAGGTAATTCTCTTCGTTGGTAATTTTTGCGGAAGCCAGAACAGCGACACTGTCCGGCCCATGGTCGTTAATAATGGCCTTGAGTCTGTCGGCCGTTACTTTTATGGCCTCGTCCCATGTCGATTTCTTGCAATTCACCGTTCTTTTTCATCAAGGGTGACGTGAGACGCTTGTCGCTAACGACATGTTCATGGAGGTTCCATCCCTTAATGCAAAGTTTTCCCTGGTTCACCGGATGGGTTTTCATCGGTATGGTATCAATAAGCCGGCCTTCCAGCACCTGAAAAAGGACACCGCAACCGGTGCCGCAATATGAACATGTTGAAGGAATGATTTTAAAATCCATTCGTATCGCTCCTTATCGCGTTGAAAATTTTTGGATTGAATATTGACGTCTTTTTATGGCACGGCAAAAAAGGACCTCACCTCTTCAATCGTTGAGTCTTTAAATGGGTTTGGGTTTTAGTGTAACCTCTTCTCCCAGCATGTTAAAGGGTGATTGGTCTGCTCGGGTTCCGGTGGTGTAATCGAATACATCGGTTACGATTTCATTGACTTTCCGATAGAGTAAACGCAACGGAATATCAACCGGACAGGCATCTTCGCACAGACCGCAATCAATACATCGGCCCCCCATATGAACCGCCCGAACCAGATGAAAAATTGGAACTTCCGGTGGAATACTGCCGGTGGCGATCAGGTCGGTGTGTTCAAGACTGCATTCCTTGCAAAAGCATACCGGACAAATATCGCGGCATCCATAGCATTTAATGCATTTCTGAAGTTCATACATCCAGCGATTGAATCTTTCTTTCTGGTTGAATTCTTCCGCTATTTTAACGTGCATGTTGTTGTCGATGCCGACCATTTTCTTGATTGGCGGGGCAAGTTCCGGTTCCAGATAGGAACAATCACCGTGTTCCTTGAGGTTGGACGGGCAGCAGTTAACCCCGATGGTTTTAATGTTTTCGGGGTTCAATTGGTTCCAGATATAAAGAACATTCAAAGCTCGTTGATTGCAATCCCGGGTTAAAATTCCTATTTTCAGCTCTTTATGCTCCGCGGCGATTTTTGTGGCCATTTTTTCGAGGGGATATCTGGCCTTTCCGACAATCAAATCATTGAGGTCATCCGGATTATCCTTGGTGAAGCAATAGGGCAGCGGATGACCCTGAATCATTTTATACCCTAAAAATATATCGATGTGTCCTTGTTCAAGCCACTGTTTGATTTGTTCCTGCATATCATCCTCCCTCTACGCTCACAGCATCCTGCGCTGCTTCGCATGAACTCAATAACGGCGGACATGATCAAATTCGCCGGACAGAGGGCTGGGGCCCAGTGATTTTATTTTATTCGTAAAATGGGTGACAACCTGCACAAATTTTTGGGCTTCCGCCGAAGATATCCAGTCCAAATGCAGCCGGCTTTCCAATCCCATAAAGGCCAAGAGTTCCTGTAGAAAGGTCATCCGTTTGATCGTCATATAATTACCATACAGGTAATGGCAGTCGCCGACATGTCACCCGCCCACCAGGACGCCGTCGGCGCCGCTTTGAAACGCTCTCAAAATGTGATGCGGCGACACCGTGGCAGAACACATAACCCGGATGGGTCGAATATTGGGAGGGTATGCCAGCCGACTGACACCCGCCAAATCGGCCGCGCCGTATGCACACCAGTTACACATAAAAGCGATGATTTTCGGCTCGAATTTATCCTCGTTCACATTTTTCTCCTTTCCAACGGATCAGGCACTCAATGCGCTCTTGATCTGGGCGTAAAGTTGGTTGTTATTAAAGCCCATGAGCGCGGGCGCCTCTGATGGGCATACCGCAGCGCAGGCTCCGCACCCTTTACACAAGGCCGCATTGACCTTGGCCACATATTCTTGACTGTCGAAAGTGATGGCGCCATACGGGCAGACATTGATGCATCCCAGGCAGCCCGAACACAATTCGGCCCGAATATCCGTGACAATGCCGCCCACCTTAATGCTCTCCAAGGCCAGAACGGTTGTCGCTCTCGCCGCCGCCGCCTGGGCCTGGGCGATGCTTTCTTCGATGGGCTTTGGGTAATGGGCCATACCGCACAGAGAAAATACCGTCATTGGCAAAGTCTACCGGCCGCAATTTTTGATGGGCTTCCAAGAGCCATCCATCCGAATCCAGCGGGACTTTAAAAAGCTGGGCCAGTGAGTGATCCCAATGGGAGACAATGGCGGAGGCCAAACATAGAATATCGGCTTTTACGGCCAATTTTCGGTTGAGGATCCGGTCAGTAAATTCAACGACAACCTGATCGCCGTCAGCCGTCACTTCAGGTTTTTGATCGACGGAATACGAAAAAAAGAGCACTCCGGCCTCTCTTGCCTCGCGATATAGATCTTCTTTTTTGCCATACGTCCGAATATCCCTGTAAAGAATCGCAACATTTACATTCGGATTTCTTTTTTTAAAGTCGATAGCACTTTTGACGGAATGCGTACAGCAAACTTTCGAACAGTACGGCCGTTCTTTGTCTCTGGATCCCACGCACTGAATAAACACTACATTTTCGCTCCGGTCAAGTCTCGGGATCGTTTTTTTTGAAAAGTTCGTCGAGTTCCAGGAGGGTCAACACGGCATGGTGATTTCCATAACAGTATTCGTCTGGTTTATATTCTATGGCACCGGTGGCGATCACCGCCACGCCGTGCTCGATGGTTTGTGTTGTGTCCTGGTTGCGAATCTCGGTTTTGAAATTGCCGACAAAGCCATCCACATTGCTGATGCTGGTTCCGGTATGAACGGTAATACGATCTTCGGATTTAACGGTTTGAATAAGATCTTTCGACAAAAGCTTCTACATCTTCGTTTTGGGGGGTCTTGCCCAGCTTCAAAGCATTGCCGCCCAAAGCGTCGGTTTTTTCAACAAGATCCACCGGATATCCCTGATGTGCCAATGAAACTGCCGCCGTCATTCCGGCAATTCCCCCGCCGATAACCAACGCGGAATGGGATACCGGGAGATCGGTCTGCTTCAGCGGGCGCCAAAAGATTGGTTTTTGCCACCGCCATCCGAATGAGATCCTTGGCTTTTTCGGTCGCTGCGTCCGGGTCGTTTGCATGGACCCAGGAGTCATGATTCCGAATATTGGCCATTTCAAAGAGATACTTGTTGAGACCTGCGTTAATCAGGGTTTCCTGGAACAGCGGTTCATGGGTTTTGGGGGTGCAAGCGGCCACAACCACGCGGTTGAGCCCCTGTTGATTGATGATATCGGACATTTTATCCTGGGTATCCTGGCTGCAGCTAAAGAGATTTTCTTCGACATACACCACATTGGGCAAGGTTTTGGCGTACTTCACCACTTCCGGCACTTTGACCACGCCGCCGATGTTGATCCCGCAGTTGCATACGAACACGCCGATTTTAGGCGGTTCTTCGCTGACATCTCTTTCAGGAGGAAGTTCAAGGATTTTGGTCCGGGTATTGCGCGCCGAGGCCAGGTGCTCTGTTGCCGCACAAGCCGAGGCGCTGGCCTCCATCACCGACTGAGGGATATCTTTCGGACCGGTGAACACACCACAAGCATAAATGCCTTCCACAGAAGTGCCCACGGGATGGAAACTATCGGTTTTCGTAAAGCGGTATTCGTCGAGATCGATGCCGATACGCTTGGAAAGATCTGCAATATCCTGATTGATTTCAAGGCCTACGGACAGAACAAACATATCGAAAATTTCGTCTATGACGGTTCCGTCTTCCTCGATATATCGAACCGACACATCATCGGTTCCCGGAACCGGGGCAATGGTGTGAATTCGGGATCGGACGAATCTGACCCCTTGTTTTTTGGCATTCTCATAATATTTATCAAAATCTTTGCCGTGGGTTCGCATATCCATGTAAAAAACCGCGCAGTCAAGAGGGATCCTTGCTGTGTTCCGTTGAGATGACGGTCTGTTTAATGGCATACATACAGCACACCGATGAACAGTAGGCATTATCGCAACGATTGAGATCCCTGGAACCTACACATTGCAACCAGCCGATTTTTTGAGGTTCTTTGTGGTCGGACGGTCTGACCAGATGTCCTGAAAAGGGGCCGGTGGCGGAAAGAATCCGCTCAAATTCCAAAGAGGTGACCACATTGGGCAGCTGGGTATAGGCATAGGTATCAAGCCGGCTGGGGTCAAAGGTGTCAAATCCGGGGGCCAGAACAATAGATCCAACGTCAAACTCGACAATTTCATCTTTCTGCGAATGATCGATGGCACCAACCGGACAAAAATCGGCGCATATCTTGCATCCATCGGTCTTAAAATGAACGCATTTGGTCCGGTCGATGGCGGGCGTATTGGGAACGGCCTGGGCATAAGGTACATAGATCGGTTTCCGGCCTTTAAGACCGGCATCGTATTCCGAAGGGATCTTTATAATCGTGCGCGTGGAAATATTTTCTTTAATCTTATCAAGCGTAATGTGTCCTGTGGGGCAAACAGAAGCACAGGCGCCGCAAGCCATACAGACATCGGTCTGAATATGAAACGGGGTGTCCACTTTCATCTCCGCCCCTCGACCGGTGAGGCTGATGGCGCTGTTACCCATTCTTTGACAGATTCGTGTGCAGAGACCGCAAAGAATGCAGGTGTCACCTTTAATCTTAAAGCGTGGCTTCTTCAATACCGTATCGTGCTGCAAGCGCCTTTATGGCAGGGATATCCGGGCAGCGAGCCATCAATAACTCAACATTTAACTTTCGGCCTTCGTGCACCGATTCGGTGTCGGTTTTGACTTCCATGCCTTCCCAGATGGGATAGTTGCAGGCGGTGACAAACCGAGTTCGGCGACCGTCAAAAAGTTCCACGGTGCAAAGACGGCACATTCCGGCAGGCTCGAGTGCTTTATGATGACACAGCGTCGGAATTTCAACCCCGTATTTTTCGGCAACTTGAAGGATATACTGCCCTTCCTCTCCCTGAACTTTTTTTCCGTTAAGCGTAAACGTAATCATGGGTTTTAACCTTGTTGGTTCCGTGGGTTATTGAATGAGTATGGCATCGAATTTACAGGCATCGTAACAGATGCCGCACTTTATGCATTTTTCCACGTCTAAATGATGCGGTTTCTTCTTTTCACCGGTAATGGCTTCCTCAGGGCATCGTTTGGCGCAGAGGGTGCAGCCGGTGCAGGCTTCTTCATCAATCTCATAATAAAATAAGGGTTTACATACCCCCGACGGGCATTTTTTGTCTTTTATGTGGGCTTCATATTCATCCCGGAAGTAGAGTATCGTCGTCAGTACCGGATTGGGCGCCGAAGTCCCGAGTCCGCAAAGGGAAAATTTTTGAATCATCATTCCCAGATCTTCCAAAAGCTCGATGTCGCCTTCTTTCCCGTTTCCTTGGCAAATATCGGTCAGAATATCCAGCATCGCCGTAATTCCCTCACGGCAGGGATTGCATTGACCGCAAGATTCCTCTTTTAGAAAATCCAGAAAATATCGGGCCACGTCCACCATGCAGGTGTCCTGATCCATTACAATCATGCCGCCGGAGCCCATGATGGAGCCGACTTTTGTCAGTTCATCAAAATCAACGCCCAAATTTAAAAATTGCTCCGGAATACATCCTCCCGACGGTCCTCCGGTCTGAACGGCTTTGAATTTCTTTTTATTTGGAATACCGCCGCCGATGTCGTAAATAATGGTGCGAAGCGTCGTCCCCATCGGCACTTCCACCAGCCCCGTGTTTGTCACTTTGCCGACCAGAGAAAATATTTTGGTGCCCTTGCTTCTCTTAGTGCCGATGGCAGCATACCAATCCGCTCCTTTATCAACAATCACCGGTACATTGGCCCATGTTTCGACGTTGTTCAAATTCGACGGGTTATTGCGGAATCCTTTTTCTACCGTATGGATGTATTTGGCCCGGGGTCGTCCGGGCATCCCCTCCAGGGACGCCATCAAGGCGGTGGATTCACCGCACACAAAAGCCCCTCCGCCGCGACTGATGTGGATGTTTAAATCGAATCCGGAACCCAAGATATTTTTGCCCAGGAATCCGAGTTCTTCAGCTTGTCGCAATGCAATGGACAAATTTTTTACCGCCAGCGGATATTCGTGTCGTACATATACATAGCCTTCATTGGCGCCGATGGCAACGGCACCGATAATCATACCTTCCAAAACCAGATGGGGGTTGCCTTCCAAGAGGCTGCGATCCATATAAGCGCCGGGATCTCCTTCATCGGCATTGCAGATGACATACCTGTCGCCGTCATGCTTGCGACAAGTTTCCCACTTGATGCCGGTTGGGAAACCACCGCCTCCGCGACCCCTCAAGCCCGATTTTTTGACTTGATCGATAATTTCTTCGGGCGTCATATCGAACAATGCTTTTTCAAACGCTTTATATCCGCCCACCGCAATATAGTCTTCAATACTGGTGGGGTCGATGGCGCCGTTATTCCCAAAAATAACTCTTTGCTGAAGTTTATAAAAAGAAATATCCTTTTCATATATAATTTTTTCTTTTGTCGCAGGATCCTTATAAACAAGCGATGGAACCAGTTCCCCGTTCTTGATAGTTTTCTCAACAATTTCAGGAATATGTTCCTCTTTAATTTGTGGATAAAATATGCCTTCCGGATGAATCACCAAAATCGGTCCTTTTTCGCAGAAACCGTGGCAACCTGAAAGCTTTACATCCACCTCCTTTTCCAAACCATGCTTGGCCAACTCTTGAATTAACGAATCATACACTTTTGCAGTTCCATAGGCACCACATCCCGAACCTGCACAAAGAGAAATTAATTTCTTTTTCCGGTTTTTTGGCTCAGTCAAAAGAGAATTTCGATATGATTCCAGTGCCGATCTATTTTCTAATTTTGCCATGGTGTTATATACCCTCCGTACCCATGCCGCTTAAGAAACGTGTTGGTTTTCATATTCATCGATGACTTTTACTACACTGGAACGGTTTAAGCCTCCATGGGTGTTCTGATTGACGGTAATAACCGGCCCGGAGGCGCAGCACCCGACACATCGAACAGCTTCAAGGGTAAACAGACGATCATCGGTGGTTTCGATTTTCTTTGACATGGAGGCGATCTTCCAACGCTTCCATAATTTTTTCAGCGCCTCGTACATGGCACGCCGTGCCGGTACAGACGCTGACGATGTATTTACCACGAGGTTCAAGGCTGATCGTCTTATAAAAGGTGGCAACGCTATATACCAGGCTTGGTTTTACGCCAAGCTTATCGACCAGAACAGGAACCACTTCCGGCGGAACATAATGATAAATGTCGCTGATATCCTGCATAATCATCAACAAAGCTTCACGGTCATTATGATACGCTCTCTATAATTTCATCGATCTTCTTCCAATCGATGTCCGGTTTATTTTCCATAACGGAACACCCCTTATCAATGAGGTAAATAAGGCTAAATTTCAGGTAACATATCCAAATTCGAGATTGTTCGAACAAGCAAAACGGGATTCTGGAGAATAAATAAAAATTATTACAGGTGGCAACAGCGATAAATTAACCATATGCCTGATACATCACCGGGCAGTTTTCAACGCAATTACCGCATCCCGTGCAAAGGTCCATGTTGATGCTGCGAGCACGTTTTCTAACCTTTACTTTGAAGTTCCCTGCAGATCCTTCAACGGATTCCAGATCCGCATATGTGATAATTTCAATGTTCAGATGCCGGCCGACCTCGACCAGTTTCGGTGAGATAATTCACATGGCGCAATCATTGGTGGGGAACGTTTTGTCCAGTTGGGACATTACCCCGCCGATGGATGGGGATTTTTCTACGAGATAGACGTAATATCCTGCGTTGGCGAGATCCAGAGCGGATTGCATTCCTGCAATCCCGCCCCCTAAAACCAGAACCGATCCGATTACATCATTGGCCATCGTTCGATCCTCCTTAAAAAGAACAATGTTGAGGGAAATCCCTTTATTGTTGTTGAAAAAAATCAAAGTTTTTACCTATAAGGAATAGTAAAATTTGTCAATAAAATTCTATGGGTAAGACAATGTGATATCTCGCGGCAAAATTTGATTGTTCACATAAAAGACTGATTGCTGAAGAATTACATCCGAGGGTCCGTTTAATATTTTGCTTTTTGCAGTCATTTTTTTTTTGTGAAAGCGTTTCTTTCAATTGAGTGGAAATTATGCTACAAATCCTTTATTTGAATGAAAGGGTATATATAAACATTATTTTAAAGGTTCTATCATGACACAAAATGACGATGACAGGATGGATAGGTTTGGCCCGGATCCGAATGATGTTAATGATAACGAGAAATATTCGTTATTCAAAGAGAACAAGAAAGTGAACTTCGGACCGAACTCTCCCAAAATTTCTCAAAAAATCCCTTTATCGAAATTGGGTATCGGCTTTTTAATTCTGATAATTTTAGTGCTTTTGTTTTTTGCCAGAAACAAGATGGCCGGGTTTGAAAATAGGATCAATGCATTGGAACATCGTGTAAAGAGTGTTGAAGAAAAAGATCAGCAGCTGGATGCAATACGTTATGGTGTGGCAAAAATGGGAGAACTGTCCCAATCGGTCGAACAGCTTAATGTCCGTTTGGATCACTCTGAAAAAAGTTTGACGTCAAGGATGGATCAGATTTCAAAAGCTATTGAAATGCTCAAACAACAGACTCTCAAGGCTGGAATACGAAAAGAAAAACATTCAAAAACATCCAAAAACACGGCGAGGAATCGCTATCACATGGTTAAATCCGGCGAAACACTATATACCATTGCCCGCCGGTATGGCGTGCCAGTGAAAGAATTGCAAAAGATCAATAAACTGAGTGGTGGCGGCGTCATTCATACCGGGCAAAAACTTTTAATAAATCCTTGAGCTCCGTCTTTGATCTTCACTCGAAAAAGACCTTATTCTTATCGGAAATTTTATATCCTAAAGCTAAAAGTATTTTACGCTTTGTTTCCATTCTGCAAGGAATCCCCTGTTCGATTCTTGTGATGGTAATGGGTGATATCCCGGCTTTTCTGGAAAGCTCGGCTTTACTCATCATCAATGATTCTCTGATTTTTTTTAGGTGATTTTTGCTCATTGAGGAAAATTTCCCACTGTCTTATCTTTTCCTATAATTAATAGTTATATCATAAACTTGTATTTCTTTTATGTCAAGTAGAATTATATATAAATTATATATAATTTTATTGAATTAGAATATATTGTATTTCACTAAAATAAGTTGCCATATATTGTGCCCATTTAAATCAATATGCCCTTATAAACCGGTTTGAGCAAATGATACGTTATCTTAAGTCCTCGCATAGTTGCCATTAAAACTCCCCGACTCCTCGTTGACTTGGCGTTGTGATTGGTGATATCAGGACATCTAAAGGTCGATATTTTGTCATCGGCATCCATACAATTCATTTAAGTTTTTAATCAGGATGTCGATAAATTGAATAGATCGAGCACTGCTTTGTTTTTGAGAAAATGCTGTTTTTAAAGTAAATTTATTTATAGGGTAATGGTCTGCTGTTGGAATACCATCATCGATTAACAATACTCGAGCATTATATCAGGGAATTGCCGCCTTTCCCTTCAACCATTGACAAAGTCATGGAAATCTGCGCTGAGTCAAACACCTCGCCGATAGATTTGACCAAAGTCATCAGTCTGGATCCTGTGCTGACGGGAAAAATTATGCAATTGGTCAATTCGGCCTATTTTGGTCTCTCCCGCGAAATCATCTCTTTGGTTCGAGCCGTTATTATGTTGGGGATGAATACCGTTAAAAATCTGGTTCTGGGCGCCACCGTGTTAAACACCTTTGGAAAACGCCAAAACTTTCGTGCCTTGAACATGGATATGTTCTGGGAACACTCCCTTGGCGTCGGGGTAATTGCCAAGTTAATTGCCAAAAAGCGCAACATAGATAAAAGGCTGCTGGAAGGATACTTCATTGCAGGGCTTTTGCATGATATCGGTAAAATACCATTAAACAGCAAATTTTCAAATGAATACATGAATATCTTGGACATTCCGGGGAAAAAACCTCAACCGCTTTTTATCTCTGAAAAAAGGCTTCTGGGAGTTGATCATACCCACGTCGGAAACCTTATTGCTGAAAAGTGGAAACTGGGAGAAGAAATTTCAGATGCCATAACATTTCATCACGCCCCCGAAACATATCAAGGTTTCCAGAATGATATTCTTTTTACCGTTATTCTCTCGGACTATTATGCAAATAGCGCCCAAATCGGTTTTTCCGGAAATCACCATATGGAAAACGTCTGGCCTGAAGCGTTACAATATCTCACGGATAACGCGGATTTTTCTTTTTATGACATCGATGCGTTTAACGGCGAGGTTGAGCAGGAGATAGAAAAGGCCCAAATATTTTTAAAAGTTACCGGGTGAGGAGGTAACCATGAAGCTTCGCTTCTGGGGAGTACGCGGTTCTATTGCATACCCCGGACCTAATACGGTGGAATTCGGGGGCAATACCCCATGTTTGGAATTGCGGTTCAGTGAAAAAAACAGGCTCATCATTATCGATGCCGGAACCGGAATTCATCCGCTGGGAAATCGCCTGGTATCAGAAGATATCAAGGACGGTCCCATAGCTGCCGAGATATTCATAACCCATACTCACTGGGACCATATCATCGGGTTTCCTTTTTTCAGACCTATATATATTCCGGGTACGAAACTGAATGTTTACGGGCCGATCACCTTCGAAGATGATTCCCTTGAAAAAATTATCGGCGATCTTTTGCGGTACCGTTACTTTCCGGTACTTCATGGTGAGCTTAGGGCAAATATCAAGTACTTTCAGCTTGGCGAATGCAAAATGGATCTTGGCGACGGGATCATTCTGAAAACAAAATATCTGAATCATCCGCTGCTTTGCCTCGGATACCGATTTGAATTTGACGGTAAAGTATTATGTACCGCCTACGACACGGAACCGTTTAAGAACATCTTTTCCACGGACGAAAAAGCTCCGGATTTTGATCCTGTCGTTCGTGCTGAAGGAGAAGAAGCAGCCCGTAAGGAAAATGAAAAATTACTCGATTTTTATCGAGATGCAGATATCCTCATTCATGATTGTCAATACACCAGGGAAGAATATATTTCATCAAAAATAGGCTGGGGGCATTCATTTTTTGAACACGCCATTGATTCCGCTCACGCGGCCAATGTTAAAAAAGTCGTTCTTTTTCATCACGACCCCCTGCGGACCGACAAGGAATTGATGGCACTTGAAAAATACTGCCGAGAGCTTGTGAACAATCGATGGGATCTAAAAATTGTGGTGGCCAAGGAAGGGATGGAAATTGAGCTTTAAGTAATGATGTTAGCAGTCTATGATGACGATAAAACCAAAGCGCTCCGCTTATTCGCCGGGTTCCTGAGAATAACCTTCAACATGGATGATGTTTTTTCCCTCTTTACACTGAACGGTTCCGTATAACTCCACTTGCTGTCGAAGCATCTTGATCATTTCTTTGCTTTTGATGTTTTTTACAATAATGTATTCGTTTTCGTCATCTGCATAAAGGGCGATATCTTGAACACTACCGTTTTCATCCCATTTGACAGGAAGTAAAACTCCTTTAATTTTTTTAAAAGATCCTTCCATATTATCCATTTTGATACGGCATAATTTTATTGTTTAAGCCATCATCTATGTTCATTAATGAATCAATCAAAGAATTTTTACGATCGATAAAATCAGCTCACAGTGTCCGAAATCCTTTTAAATCAATTCGCCGGCGGCGGGGAGGGATATATTCCCCGTCGCCGCCGGAGAAAGGAGGAAAGGAAATCATCGCCTTGGGCAATTAATCTATACGACCCCGATCGCTCAGGTACTTATTTTACAGCTTCTTTTAAGGCT
The DNA here is from genome assembly GCA_963778575.1 of uncultured delta proteobacterium. Taxonomy (GTDB): domain Bacteria; phylum Desulfobacterota; class Desulfobacteria; order Desulfobacterales; family UBA11574; genus UBA11574. Next base: position 126,391 of record CAVZUV010000028.1, read on the forward strand.
TTTCCCGGAACGAATTTCGGAGCCCTGGTCGCCTTAATATCTATTTCTTCGCCGGTTGCGGGATTGCGTCCTTTTCTGGCTTTTCTTTTGACGACTTTAAATGTGCCAAAGCCCACTAACGTAACGTCCTGTCCTTTTTTGAGTGTTTTAGTAACCGAGTCCAGCACACAATCCACGGCTGCTTGCGCTTCTTTTTTTGTGCTGACGACTTTTGCCACTTCATTGATCAAATCTCCTTTGTTCATACCATCTCCTTTACCAATTTTCGTGAAAAGTTATTCCATTGATGCGCTTTTTTGCATTGTTCGCTATGTGCCGGTCAGCCGCTCCTTGGCTTCTATTCGGGTTTTACATTTAATGCAATGATGGGCAACAGGCCGGGCTTTCAGCCGTTCGATGGAAATATCACCACCACATCTTTGGCAGATCCCGTATTCTCCGTTTTCGATGTCTGCCAATGATTGCCTGATTTTGTTGATCAGGATGCTTTCTCGGTCAAGAATACGCAGTTTAAAGTCGTGGGCTGACTCGAAGGTAGCGCGATCGAGCAGATCCGGCATGGACGATTCTGATTCTAATAATCCGCCCATTGAATCATCGGCATGATGCAACAGTTCGTGGAGCCAATTCTCCAAGATATTTTTAAAATAGGTCAGTTGTTTTTGATTCATTTTTCATTAAGGTCCCGGTAATTATTTTTCCCACAAATTGTCATCAAATTCACTGAAGTTATTTTCATGCATAATATGGTTCTGGCCCAAATCATCATCGAATTCGAATATATCAAGTTCATCTGAATAAGCATTGAAGTTAGAATCTAACGCATATTTTGAAAAATACAATCTGTCGCTGGGATTCAAATCTTGATTCTCCTTTTACATTGAATCATCATCATATTTCATTCGATAATGCTTTTTCTTTTTATTTCGAGATTTTCGGTTATCATCATCGGGTTCACGCCGCTTATTCTTTCGGCAATCCGGACATCGTCTGGGTTCGTCAAAGCCTCTTTGCCTGTAATATTCCTGTTCGGAATCCGTTAGTTCGAAAGAATTGCCGCATTGGATGCATTCTAATGTTCTGTTTTGCATAACGTTAAGTGGTTCCTGTGCAATTAAAAATAAAAATTTTTGGCTTTGCCAATATTTTTAGTTGGTGTCTATCCACAAATGGCTTTTTGTTCCATCTCTGCCCTCGCCCCGTGAAATAACCTATTCGGTGAAATCTGCTGTTAATATTTAACCGGCGCAGAGCCTATTTTACTGGGTCATGACCAAAAAATAATGCTCTGAATATCAACTCCAACTATATTTGTGTCTCTTCCGATAGATTTTCCGTAGGGGCGATTATTTTTTTGCATTCATGGACAGGACGAAGCAATTGAATAGCAATCCTTGTGCCAAAATCATAACATATTGGAATAGATTGAAATTTAGGAAAATAGCATAGAATGGTTCGAAAAAAAGCCTTCTGATAAAATTGACCGGAGAGACCACTTAAAGGTATTATTCGCCCATATAGATGTTAATATATTGAAATTAATTAATTTATTAAAAAGAACTTCAAATTCCGCAAATTAAATTATCGGAACTTGAAGTTCTTCTTACATTTTAGAGCCTCGAATTTTTAAGAACCTCGTATGGAATTTGCTAATTTCAATGGATGGAATTTAAGATTTTAAGTATATGAATTAATATAATAAAATTATATGGAATTATATATTCTGGAGGAGATTATTTAAACGCTTCTTTTCGAAGCCCGTGTTTTTTCATCAACTTGTTTAGTTGGCGCGAACTGATGCCGGCGACCTCTGCCGTATCTTTTATTTTTCCACTTTTTTGGGAAAGGATTTCCTTAAGATACAGCCTTTCGACATTTTCGATTGCCTTTCGTCTCACTTCTTCCAAAGTAAAGGAAGTGCTGACTTTTAAATGTGTTGAAGCTTCGTCGGTATCAAATAGTTCACGGGGAAAGCTTTCCGGGGTCAGCATATGCGTCGTTTCCAATATATAAGCGCGCTCCATGAGATTTTCCAGTTCTCTTATGTTGCCCGGCCAGGTGTATTTATTAAACGCCTCTATTATTCGCGGATGAATGCCGTGGATTTTTTTTTGATGAAATTTGTTCATTTTCTTCAAAAATATGTCCGCGAGAAAAGGGATGTCCTCTTTCCTCTCTGTAAGCGTCGGAATTTCGATGGGGAAAACATTCAGTCTGTAATATAGATCTTTTCTGAACGTCCCTTCATCGCACATGGCTTTAAGATCCATATTGGTTGCAGCAATTATTCTCACATTTGAGCTGATGCTTTCTTCCCCTCCCACACGCTCAAAGATACCATCCTGAAGCACCTGTAAAATTTTTATTTGTGACGCCGGAGAAATTGTGCCGATTTCATCAAGAAAGATGGTGCCCCCTTTAGCAATTTCGAATTTGCCGAGTTTGCGTCTTATTGCACCGGTAAAGGCCCCTTTTTCATGACCGAAAAGCTCACTTTCAATAAGGTTGTCCGGGATTGCGCCGCAGTGCACACTGATAAACTTTTCATTCAGTCGACGGCTGTGTCTATGAATCAGTTTTGACAATACCCCTTTTCCTGTTCCGGTTTCTCCAATAATCAATACAGTACTTTTGGTAGGGGCAACGGAACGCACCTTGTCAAAAACCAGTTTCATTTGAGGGCTTCTGGTTTGAACAAGTTCTAACGTATCGGATTTCCAAAATTTATCCCTCAGGTAATCCAGCTCAGACTGAACGATGAGGAATTCATGTAAATTTTCAATGGTGTGTTTGACCTCTTCGGGATTAAAGGGAAAGGTCAGGTAGTCGCTGGCGCCCGCTTTCACAGCGATGACGGCATCGCGAATGGTTTCCTGGGCGGCGACAACAATGACTTCAACGGATGGAGAAATATCCCAGAAACGGTGAAGTGTATCGGTGTAACCATTGGTCGTTTCAGAACGCAATGCTTCTATGGCAACCAAAATAATATCATAACGCTTTCCGCTGAGCAGATCCAGCGCTTGTTCCAAGCGTTGTCCATGATCTATCCTGTACCCGGAGTTCAGAATCTTCCGAATAGTTTTATATTGATCTTGATTTGAGGTGATAAAAAGTATCGATTTCATTCAGATCTACGTTTGAAAAACATAACGCCATTAAAACATTTTTTTATTTATAACTAGTGGGCCTTTATCGCTATTTTTCTCAAAATGTCAATAGTTGATATGCCTTTTAATATCCAAAAACGTATTTTTTCAGCATTATGAAGATAAATAATACGATTAGATGTTTCATATTTCGATGATACATGATGCTATAAATATCAAAAGGGTTGAAAAATGATTTTTTAATATTATACTATCCTTTAAGCAAAACCATTAATCTAAGTTCCGGATTGGGGAAAAATCGTTTATTATGAAAAACATCGGCTTTATTTCCACTCGCTTTTCAGGCACCGACGGTGTTACTATGGAGGCCAGCAAGTGGTCGAAAGTTTTAAATCAAAAAGGGCATAACTGTTTTTGGTTTGCCGGTGAATTGGACAGGGATCCGAAAAAAAGTTTCCTGGTTCCCGAAGCCCATTTTAAGTACGAGAAAAATCAGTGGATCAATGATCGAATATTCGGCCACAAAGAACGACATCATATCGTAACAGAAACAATATATGAATTAAAAGTACTCTTAAAAAAACGAATTCAGGAATTTATTTCTCAATTTGGTCTGGATCTTCTCATCGCTCAGAATGTACTCACCATTCCGCTGCATATTCCATTGGGAATTGCCTTAACCGAAATTATCGCTGAAACACAGATTCCCACCATTGCCCACCACCATGATTTCTATTGGGAAAGAACGCGGTTTTTCGTCAACGCCGTGGGGGATTACCTGCGCATGGCATTTCCGCCCAACTTGTATAATATCGAGCATGTGGTGATCAACTCGGCGGCCCAAGAAGAGCTGGCACTTCGTACGGGGATGTCGTCTACGATTATTCCCAATGTTCTGGATTTTGATAATCCGCCGGGAATAGACGCCGGCCAAACCGCGGCTTTCCGAAGCTCTTTGGACCTCGAACCCAAAGATCATATCATATTGCAGCCAACCCGCATTGTCCAGCGCAAAGGAATCGAGCATGCCATTGAATTGATTGAAAGCCTGAACGATCCTCAATACAAGCTGGTTATTTCCCACGAAGCCGGAGACGAGGGATACGAATATTCGGAATGGCTCATGGAAACCGCACGGGCACGAGGCGTCGATCTGCGGCTGGTGAAAACGCGGGTATCGGATCCGCTGAATTCTCAATCGGGCACCAATTCGAACCCTTCGCTGTGGGATATTTATCCCCATGCCGATTTTATTACCTACCCCAGTCTTTATGAAGGATTCGGCAACGCGTTTCTTGAAGCCGTCTATTTTAAAAAACCCATACTGATCAATCGATACGCAACATTTATCAGAGACATCGAGCCCAAAGGGTTTAACCTGATCGTTATGGACGGATTCCTCACCAAAAAAAATGTTCAACAGGTCAGAGAGGTTTTAAATTCGCCTCAGACAAAAGAGAAAATGGTCAGTCATAATTATGAAACAGCCAAACGCCACTATTCCTATGCGCTATTGCGCCGTTGGTTAAGCGCCATTTTGATAAATTTCTTTGGCATTGATAAATAAGCGCACGGTTTAAGATGGCTCTCTAAACGGTTTATCTGCCTTGGTCTACTCTCGAACGATGAATCTTGATTTGACGCTTTCGGCGCCAAAGAACGCTTTTGTAAATCTTTCCGCATGCTTTGCATCATAGACTTTACAGGAGAATATATTGATATAAACTGCTCTATTATATTCTGAAAAGTGGCCGACAATGGAACTGGTTTCAATGAACTGCACCAGTGAATATCCTTTGGTATGTAATTGATTTTCGCCGAAATACGGTGTGATCGGATCTCCATAGGGTTTCATACCCAGCAGGTCACACAGTTCTGTCGCATACCTGCGGATCATTTTTTCGTTTGAAATTGCTGTTGGATCACATTCATAAAGATCCAAAATCAGCTCCCATCCAAATTTGGTTTTAGAGGACATGCCGAAAATTCCTTCAATTAAGTTGAGAAATTATTTTATTTTAAACGGTTTTTAAAAAATTCAGGAAGATGAAACGATCCGATATGGATTCCGGGGTTGTAGTAAGTCGTTTCAAGGGAAACTTCGGTGACTTTGGTTTGAATCTCATCAGAACGGATGTTTTTGGGGTTAATGCTCTCCGAGCAGAAAACCGATGAAAAGAGGCCTCCGATATAAGTCGGAACACAATAGACATAAAAAGCAACATGGTTAAAAATGTTCTTCAAAACCTTATGAGCCTGTTTCTGCTCATCGGCTTGTATCTGAAGTGAACCGGTCTGCCGGACCATGATGCCGTTGGAATTCAACCGCTGGTGAACCTGAACATAAAACTTTTCAGAAAAAAGAACTCGTGCGGGGCCTATGGGATCCGGGGAATCAACGATAACCACATCATAGGTGCCGTTTGTTTTTTCAACATATTCGGCCCCGTCGGCAAAGACAATTTTCGCTCGTTTGTCTTCAAAGGCGCCGTTATTGATGGAAGGAAGATATTTTTTGGAAAAATCGACCACGTTCGAATCGATTTCAACCATGACCGCTTTTTCCACCTGGGGATGACGCAGAACTTCGCGAAGAATACCGCCGTCCCCACCGCCGATGATCAGCACCTGTTTGGGATCCGGATGGGCCAGCATCGGAACATGAACCATCATTTCATGATAAAAAAACTCATCTTTTTCAGTAGTCTGTACGATTCCGTCCAAAAGCAACATCTTGCCGTACTCATGGGTATCCACCAGTTGAATATGTTGAAACTCGCTTTTTTCCTCATAAAGGACCCCTTTTATGCGATAGCGCGTTTCAATATTTTTCCATTTTTCTTTCACCCATTGCACGTGTTTTGTCATCCCAGGATCCCCCGCTTGATTTCCTGAATTTCGGTTCTTTTAGGCTGGAATCCTTGTTCGAGTATCGGCAGGGCCAGGTACGGATCAATCGTGCCGCAGACAAAAATATCGATGGCCGCATATTCATATTCCGGCCAAGTGTGTATGCTCATATGGGATTCTTGTAAAATGGCTACGCCTGAAATGCCGCCGTTGGGTGAGAAGGCATGAAGATCAATGCCGAGCAAGGTTGCCCCGCACGTTTCAATGGCTTTGATAAGTATTTCCCGGATACGTGACGAATCGGTCAAGTGCCTGGCATGCCAAAGTTCTATAAGAAGGTGAATGCCGGCATACTTCAGCGCCCCGTCACGTATGCAAAACTCCTTTATGTTTTCCGTTTTTTTTGCAGCTGTCAGATTTTTCATCAACGTCCATAAATCCTCCTTTAAATACTTTTTAATTCAAGCATATTTCTATTAATTCAACTTTTTTTTTTATACAAGAAAATAATGCATTTTATGATGCATTCAATAAAATTTTAAGCGCATCACAGCCTGAAATGCCTTAAACGGCCGTTTTATAAAACAAAACATAAGCGATTAAAATCCCTTCGAAGGTAAGGGTTCGCCTTTTTCATCCCAGCCGCGTTCTTTATAATATTCGGATAGAAGCTGTTTCATTTGATCTTCGGTAATAATTTTACCGGTTTCAGGCAGCGCTTCTCTAAAAAATCTTCGTGGGATGCAATCATCTTCTGGCGTGAGACCTTCTCTTAAATTAAACCGTCTGATGTTGTCAAGGATGTCACCGGCAATGGTTCGCATTTCTTGGGCGGTGAGATCCAGGCCGGTTGTTGTCCGAATTATGGCGGAAAGTTCATTCCACTGGTAAAGATCCCGATAAAAGCGGCACAAAATCAGGGCATCAAAAATCGTCAGACGGTCTTCCCACTCTGTAAACATTTTGGCTTTTCCGTCGATCCGGTCAGGTTCGATGAGCCCGGCCAGTTCGGGTTTGTAGAATGTGGCGCGAAGGTGGCAGGCGCCTCTGGGCGATGTCCCATAAGCCAGACCCATCCCTTTCAGCACCCGAGGGTCATAGCCCGCGGGCTCGAGGCCTTTGACATGAATGGCTTGATCTTCCATGTTCCAGGCTTTTGCCGCATATTTGATTCCTCTGGCCAGAACATCACCGATACCGCGACGCCGGGCGATATCATCTAAAAGTTTTGCCACGGCATCGACCTGGCCATAGTCCAGCGTCTCATCGATTTTTCCCTGACGGGAGGCTTCGATGGCCAATGCCGCCAGGTTGCCCCCGCTGATGGTGTCCATGCCGAGGCGATCGCAGATATCATTTAAATAGGCGATTTCCTCGATGCTGTCGATTTCACAAAGACCGCCGAATGCGTAAATGGTTTCATATTCCGGCCCTTCAACCTTAAGTCCTTTGTGTCTTCCATTTTTGACGGTGGAGAGTCGACCGCAGGCCATAAAACATTTCAGGCAGGCATGGGGTTGGACATCGCATCTTTGATGAAGGGCGCGGGCATTGATTTTATCTGCATGCTCAAACCGGCCCTTTTTCCAGTACCGGGTGGGGAATCCGCCGGCCTTATTCATGATATCCACCAGCATGGGCGTACCCATGCTTTTGTACGCTTTTACGCCGGCATCGTCCTTTGACCGCTGCGCTATGGATTTGGCGAAATTTTTCATTCCATCGATGTCGGCAAATTCCTTCTTCCGGTTTCCCCAAAAGGCAAGGGCTTTGATATTTTTTGAACCGGTCACCGCCCCCACACCGGTGCGGCCGGCACTGCGCCAGTAATCATTTTCGAGGACCGCAAAGCTGACCTTGTTTTCGCCGGCCGGTCCAATGCAGACCACCCCGCACTTTTTGGCGTCCGGACGATGTTGTTTGATCCACGCCTTGACGCGGTCTTCTGTTTCATACGTGTCTTTTCCCCAGAGTTCCTCGGCCGGATGAAACCACACTTTTTCTTCTCCAATCTCTATCCAGACCGGCCTTTGGGCGGCACCGCCGATCATGACGGCATCGAATCCTGTGGCACTCATGTGCTCGGCAACGGTTCCTCCTGAATAAGATTCGGAAAAAAAGCCGGTCTGGGGAGACTTGGTGAATACCCCGTGACGGCAGGAACCCCAAATCGCGCTCCCGGTCAATGGGCCGATGGCAAATATCAAATGGTTTTCAGGGCCCAACGGATCCACGCCCGGCGGGTTGTAGCGGAGCAGCAGATCGGTGGCAAGCCCTCTTCCGCCGAGATTGGTTTTCAGGATATGGTCATCTATCGGAGAGATGCGATACGTTTCTTTATTCAAATCGATTTTTAGAATTTTTCCATAAAATCCATGCATGGTTTTCACCTTAAATAAATAACCGCAAATGGACGCAAATATAATTAGAAGATGAGAATGTCGTGGAAAACAGGAAGTTAAGAAGGTTAGAAGCTCGGAAGGTCGGAGGCTCTAAGACATGCCAACATTCTTACCTTCCCACCTTCTCGCTTTCTTATTTTTCAAAATTATTCGTGTTCATCCGTGGTTTTTTCTTTATATCCTCTTTCCTGATAGGGGTTTAAAGCCCCAGATAGGCGGTTTTGATATGGGGATCCTCCAGCAATTTTCGGCCGGACCTTCCATGGCAATGCGGCCGTGTTCTAGTCACATATCCGCGATCGCTCAAACTCAGAGAATGCTTTAACATCCTGTTCAACTAGCAGTACGGTGGTGCCTTGGTCGGCAATTTTCTGAACCGTCCGGAAAATATCCTTGATTAGAATCGGAGCAAGTCCCAACGAAGGTTCATCGAGCATCAACAACTTCGGACGGGCCATAAGCCCCCGGCCGATGGCGACCATCTGCTGTTCACCTCCTGACAGGGTCATGGCCAGCTGAGATTCCCTTTCTTTTAGTTTCGGCAACAGAGAATAGACTTCTTCCATGGTTGACACCACATTTTTTTCGGCCCGGCTGTTGTATGCTCCGATGATCAGGTTGTCTTTCACGGACATTAAGGTAAACAGTCGCCGTCCTTCAGGCACCTGTATAATTCCGAGCTCAACGATATCTTCGGGAGGAGCAGTTTGAATGGGAGTGTCTTCAAATACGATTTCTCCTTTTGCCGGATTCATCAATCCGGAAATGGTTTTTAAAAGCGTGGATTTGCCGGCGCCGTTGCCGCCGATGATGCTGACCACTTCGCCTTCTATGATTTCAAGGGAAAGATCAAAAATGACTTGGACATCTCCATAAAACACATCGATATTTTTCACCTCAAGAAACGACATATTCATCTCCCAGATAGGCTTTGATCACATTTTCGTCCGAGGCAACCTCCTGGGGAGAACCTTCAGCAATTTTCTTCCCAAAATGGATCACCACGATCCGGTCCGAAAGAGCCATGATGGCGCGCATAATGTGTTCAATCACGAAAATGGTGATTCCCTGAGACCGAAGATTTTTGATAATTTTGACCATTTCGTCAACTTCGGCAGGTCTGAGGCCTGCCATTACTTCATCGAACAGCAGAAGCTTGGGCTCGGTGGCAAGCGCACGGGCGATCTCTAAACGTTTGCGATCGGCAATGGTCAGATTGCCGGCCCTTTCGTTTTTTTTATCTTCAAAATTAAGAAACTGTAAAACTTTTAACGCCTTTTCCTCGGCGATAGAGTTCTTATCCGTCTTTGTAAAACTTCCCACCATCACGTTATACAGCACGCTTTTTGATTTGAATGGCTTGACGATCTGAAAGGTCCTGGCCAGTCCGTTTTTACAAAGGTTCCAGGGCTTAACCCCGTTGATCTTTTTGCCGGTAAAAAAAATATCGCCTTTTGTCGGGGCATAGACCCCTGCGATACAATTGAAAGCCGTGGACTTTCCGGCGCCGTTGGGACCGATCATGCCCAGGATCTCTCCTTGTTTTATAGAAAGACTCAGGGCGTCCACCGCTCTCAGTCCGCCGAAATCCTTCACAAGATTGTTGATTTCAAGAATATTCATGTCCGGTCTTTCCCTGGGGAGCTTGTTGGAGAATTTTGTCAAGAAGCTTATTGTAAGCATTCAGCAGCGGTTCCTGCAAACCACGGGGTTCAAAGATCATGACAAGGATAAGAACCATACCGAAAATGATCAGATGAAGCCCCGGCAGGGAAGAACCGAAGTAAATCCGCGAAAAATCGCTCACCGGCCGGAGAAGGAGCGCGCCCAGGACAGGTCCGGCGATGGAACCTCTTCCCCCGATGAGTGCGATAAAAGCGATTTCAAAGGAAAGATCCAATGACATCACGCTTTTTGGATAGATGTAGAGTGTAAATTGGGCGTAAAAGGTGCCGGCCAGAGCCGTTAAAAAGGAGCTCATGGCCATGGCGATAAGCTTGGCCCGCGCGACGTTGACCCCCAGCGACATGGCGGCTTCGGGTTCTTCACCCCCTGCAATTAAAAAATAACCCAGTTTGGAGCGTGAAATAAAATAGGTAAAAGCGATAACACCGATGAGCATCACCAGAATAATATAATAGTACGGCTCCTTTGTGTTAAACATAAAGTTGACGAATCCAGTATGGGTGGGAGGGATCTCCAATCCCCTCGGCCCTCGAATATTTAACGGGCCGAGGGTATCGATGTTTTCGACCATGACGCGAATCCCTTCACCGAAAGCAATGGTCGCCAGAGCAAAATAGGCCCCACGCATTTTAAATGTGGGCAGACCGATAAGGATCCCGACGATGCCGGCTAAAAAGCCGCCGACAATCATGCCCAACCAGGGGCTGATACCGTATTGAAGGGACAGGATGGTGGAGGTATAGGCGCCGATACCGATAAAAGCGGAATGCCCCAACGGAAGAACGCCGGCGAAACCGCCCACCAGATTCCAGCTCGTCGTCAGGTAGGCATAGAAAAAGAGCAAAATGATAATATGGAGATACGTCGGACTCCGGAGTACCACCGGTATTCCAAAGGCAACGACCCCCAGTAAAATAAGCGCCGAAGTGTTTATCGTTTTACGCGTCATAGGCTTTCCTATTGAATTTTTTTCTGCCTACCAGTCGTATTTTACACCAAACAGTCCTGAAGGCTTAACAAAGAGTACCACCAGAAATAGACCGTACACAATTGCCTCCGCCCAGGTGGCGGTCATAAACATGGGGGCAATCGATTCGATCAGGCCGATGATTATTCCCCCGATAATGGCGCCGCCGATACTGCCCAATCCGCCGAGCACCACAATGATGAATCCTTTGATATCGAAGAGCACGCCGACGGAAGGGAAAATATTATAAAAAGGTACCAGGGTGACTGCGGAGATGCCGACAATCGCCGTGCCGATGCCAAAAGCGATGTTGTAGATTTTAAACTGATTAATACCCATGAGGCTGGCGGCTTCTCGGTCGAGACTTGTGGCGCGGATAGCTCTGCCCGTCCGTGTTTTTTGGAAAAACCAGTAAACGGCTATCGCAGTGATCACTGCGGTGACAAACCCCCAGAGTTTTGGAACGGATATCAACATATCCCCGATGTCCAGCATTTTCCCTCTCAGCGGGATTGTTCTGAATGCCGCGGTATTGCGGTCCGAATATCAGCAATGTCAGGTTGTCCAGGATGTACCAGACGCCGGTGGTTACGATAATGACCGTAATCGGTTCACGAACATCCTTTTCAGCCTTGAATATGGGTTTGATGACGATATCCTGAAGATAATACCCGAAAAAGTACATGACCGGAACGACGATAATCAGCGAAAGATATGGATGCACCCCTGTATATATGAGGACCCAATATGCGACATACATACTCACCATGATCAGGGATCCGTGTGCAAAGTTAATCACCTTGAGGACACCGAAAATCACGGTCAGGCCCAAAGCGGTCAGTCCGTAAATCGATCCCATACAAATACCGTTAAGTATACTTTCCAGAATAAAATTCATGTCATCATCTCGATTACAATCTAAGGAGAAGAGAGCGCCATTCAGCCAACGACGCTCTCATTTGAATAAACATGGCGTCGATTATTTGTTGGGCATTGGAAATACCGGCGTATATCCGGCGCGGCGGGCGCTTTTGGGCCATACCGTAATTCGTTCCAGACCTTTTCCTATATCGTTAATCTGGACCATGACCAAAGACGCATTCTTGTTCTGGCCGGTCTTGTCGAACTCAACCGAATTATAGCCGACGATCATGCCGGGCCCGCCAGTCAAGTGTGTGGTGGCCAGTGCTTCTCGAATTTTGGCCGGATCTAAAGAGCCGGCCCGTTCCAGGGCATCTTTAAGGACATACATGGACAGATAAGCATCCACGGCTTCACCGGCCAGGTTGTATCCGTATTTGGCTTTAAATTTGGCATTGGCTTCTTTGGCGCCGGGTTTGTTGACATCGGTTTCCCATTCGACAATATCGAAGAGATACCGGGCATTCTTTCCGGTTGCCTTTAAAAAGGACGGATCCGCATGCCCGCCGCCGCTGGCGATAACGGCTTTGAGCTTCACCTTGTACGCCGCCAGCGTATTGGTCAAGAGGATCGCATCCGCGGCATTGGATACCAGCAACAACACATCGGGTCTGGTGCGTCGAATCTTTTGAACCACCGGACTCAGATCCGTGGTTGTAGAAGGATATGGTTCATCCAGGACAACCTTATACCCCCCTTTTTTAGCCAGGATTTTCCATTGGCTCGCAAATCCTTTGCCCCAATCGCCGTTTTCATAGACAAACGCCAGTTTTTTCACCGGTGTTTTGAACTCTTTTTCCATATCCTTGAGAAAGGCAAACTGATCACGGGTCCACCAACTGTCTTTTGCTGCAATTCTGAATACATTCTTGAAACCCTGTTCCGTGATTTTATCGGCAACGGAAACCGGAACGATGAACGGAATGCCGTAACGTTCCGCCACAGCCGTTGTCGGATAGGTTACCGCAGAGTTCCAGCAGCCGGTCAACACGTTCACTTTTTCAGTGTTGATCAGACGTTCGGCTGCGGCTACGCCTTTTTCCGGCTTGGATTCGGAGTCGGCGTAAATCATCTTCAGTTTTGCGCCGCCCAACGACTTGATGCCGCCGGCGGCATTGATCTCTTCAACCGCCATTTCACGGGCCTGTTTTCCCTGTTGGCCCACCGATGCCGAGGGCCCTGACAGCGGGATAATGTTCCCGACCTTGACCACGTTTTCCGCCGCTGCCGGAGCGGGCAATAGGGAAAAAGCGGCCACAAGCGCCAGGGTTGAAAAAAACACGGTTAATTTCCCCATAAATTTAATGTCAACTTTCATTGATTACTCCTCCTTTTGTTCATAGTGGTTTATTTATTTTCGAGCATAGACGTTAAATAAGGCTGCCGTAAGAAAAAAACGTCATATCATCAGGGATCCCGGTATTTAGAACGTCCTGCATTATATGATCTGCTCTGTTTGGATCAACTCTTATCACCAGCAAAGATAATCCGAGGTGTTTGTCGTAGTGAATCTTGGAATCAAAGATTCCCAAATTTAACTTCGCGATGCCATGAATGATGTTATGAAATACATCGTTATCGACGGATGAAAAGGCCTTTTCAAAGATCAGGTAACTGTAAGCGGGGTCGAGTGACCGTTTGATCTTTTCAAAAACCGGGGAATGAGGCTTGGATGTCTTTTCCATTTTATTTTAAAAGAAACTTGAGGCCTTCTTCTAAAATGGCCAGGCCTCTATTCAATTGTTCGGCTGTGATAACCAGCGGCATTAAGGTTCGAATGACGTTCCCGAAGTTGCCGCAGGACAATAAGATCAACCCCTTTCCATGGCAGAATTTGACCAGCGCCTTGGCTTTATCTGCTGCGGGTTCTTTGGTCTGCCGGTCTTTCACCAGTTCCATGGCGAGCATGGGGCCTAATCCGCGGACTTCTCCGATAAATTCGTATTCACGTTGAAAGGCATCAAAATGTTTCCGCACCGTTTTACCCAGATCTTCAGCCGTTTGAAGCAGATTTTCCTGCTCAAAAATTTCCATGACCGCAAGACCCGCTGCGCAGGCTACCGGGTTGCCGCCGTATGTACCGCCCAACCCAAACGGGTGAACCGTTTCCATAATCTCCTTTTTCCCCACCACTGCGCTCAGCGGCATTCCAGCCGCAAGACTTTTGGCGACCGTCACAAGGTCAGGCGCCAGATTCCAGTGTTCTATGGCAAACATCTTGCCGGTGCGTCCCATGCCGGTTTGAATTTCATCGGCGATAAACAGAATCCCGTAGTCGTTGCATATGTTGACCAGTTTAGGGAAATACTCCGGCGGCGGCGTGATAAAACCGCCTTCTCCCATTATCGGCTCTGCGATAACGGCAGCTGTTTTTTCAGCAGCGACATGACTGATAAAAAACTCTTTGAGATGATCCGCACAGACGACATCACAGCCGGGATACGCCAGGCCGAACGGGCAGCGATAACAATAGGCATAGGGCATCCGGTAAATTTCAGGCGCAAAAGGGCCGAATCCGAACTTATACGGCTTGACCTTGCTGGTGAGGGTCATGGTTAAGAGAGTGCGGCCGTGGTAGCCGTTTTCAAAGGCAATGACGGCAGGCCTTTCGGTATAATATCGGGCGATTTTGACGGCATTTTCAACCGCTTCAGCCCCGCTGTTGATAAAAAGGGCTCTTTTCTCAAAAGATCCCGGCGTTGCATTGCATAACTTCCGGGCCAGTTCCACCGGCTGTGCATACGGCATCACCATAAAACATGTATGGGTGAATTTTTCCGCCTGATCCTTGATGGCTTTAACCACCTTGGGATGAGAATGCCCGACATTCATCACACCAATACCGCCGGCAAAGTCGATAAACTCTTTGCCCTCTACATCCCGGATCAGCGCGCCTTTGGCTGATTCTACGTAGCTGGGTGTGATACTCCCGTGGCCGGAGGGTATATATTGGGCCCGTATTTTCCCCAGATTATCATTGGTAAAATGCGTCATCGGAATACTCCTTGCTTGATGGTTGCGT
>CAVZUV010000029.1:0-222222 GCA_963778575.1 uncultured delta proteobacterium
GCTCAAGGGATTTTAGATTTTCTCAAATCCCCTGAACCAGCTTTTTAAGCTCCTGCAAACACGGGCAAAATTAACGAAAATCGGCACATTGGATTTTTACTTTGAAAAATGTGCCTATGAATTTGTGCCTAAACCGTGCCCGCCACGTCAAAAAAACTCGAAAAAAGTCTAACATTTTCCAACTTTTTGGGCACAAAAAAAGCCAATGAAATCATAATAGTTATCTGATATCACTGGCTTTATCATTATAGCCATTTTTAGTCTCAAAATCCCGCGGGGGCAACTCCATGTCGGTTCGATTCCGACCTCCGGCACCATTGACAATCAAGGCTTTGTATTTGGTGAGCCTTCTAATCCTTTTCTTCCTGAATGGCCCCTGGCGTCGTCAGCCAGGGGCTTTTTTATGTAAATTACTTCATATTTTTTCAGGTGCTTTACACCATAATCTGCTGCCTCCTGCCTTGAAATATTGCAGCCTTGCCGACCCCTAATTAGTATAACTATCTAATATTATATTAATTATAATGAGTGCACTTTTCTTTTTTTGTTTTTGCACGCTTTTTGCAAGCATCTCTATACATTGGAAAAACAGGAGTGATTTTTTTTAAAAAAGGAGAATATTTATGTCAAACTGGATTCTTTTAACCGTCAGCACGGCCTTGATCGCAACCAGTTATTGGCTGCGTTTCTTTTAGAGGGAAAAACCATGATGATGGGCATCATTTTAGGGATTACACTTTCTTATATCGCTGTGATTGTTTATCTGCATCAAATGTCCAAATAGTCGTTTAGCCTTATTTTGACAAAGCGCCACTTGACATGACACAATGTGGCATTATTTTTGCATTTAGGTTAGGTAAGTACCAGTATCGTACTGCCTATTTTGCCTCCCCCTAAGGCTCCTGGTTTTCAAAGCCAGGGGCCTTTTTATTTTTGAGCCATAGATCCGATTAAAAAAATATCAATGACAATAAAAATATGATATGCGGACGTTGCGGTGGGGTTAAAACACCGTCAAATTCTCGGGGAACAGTTGACAGGACATGCGATCCAAAACGTTACGAATAACAGATGTCGGAGAAATTCTGCTTGAAAAAAGCCGTCGGGCCAAGCATATGAGTCTGTCAATCCGTCCGTTCAAGGGAGTGCGGGTGGCTGTTCCGCAAGGCCAATCATTTGCCGAGGCCGAAAGATTCGCCCACTTAAAAACCGAATGGATAAAAAAACATCTTAAGGAAATGGCCTCCATTGAGAAACGGGCCGCGGCGCTGAAAGAAGGCCAATCCATTGATAAGGAAGCGGCAACAAGACGCCTGGTGAATCGCCTCGATGAACTTTGCAAACAATACGGTTTTGGTTACAACAGGGCTTTTGTGAAAAATCAAAAAACCCGATGGGGAAGTTGCTCCGCCAAAAACAATATCAACTTAAATGTGAACCTGGTAAGACTTCCGGACGAATTGATCGATTACGTCCTTTTCCACGAACTGGTCCATACAACCATCAAAGATCACAGCAAATTGTTTTGGGAAGAATTGAGCAGGTTTGTAAAGGATCCGAAAAGCCTCGATAAAAAGCTTCGTCGATATACGTTGGGGTAAACGGGCCCCGGTTCTATGTTCAGGGTCCAAAGGTTTAAGATCCCTATTTTTTTTTAAAATTAAGGGTGCGAAACCCGGGCTAAAAGATATCTTCAATGAGATCATTCAGGGTTTCCTGAAGCCTGAAATCATCGGTCAACGGGAAGCATACGGCGCTTCGACAGGCGTCGTGAACGGGTATGCCCCGACCGATGAGCTGGGCGGCATAAATCAAAAGGCGGGTGCTGGCCCCTTCCGTCAGCCCGTGCTCTCTAATGTTTCTTATTTTTCCGGCCAGCGACACCAGTTTTAAAGCCGTGTCCATATCGATATCCCCTTCATGACTGACAATTTTAGCCTCTTTCGCGGCTTCGGGATAACCGAACTCAAGGGAAATAAACCGTTGTCGCGTACTTTGCTTGAGGTCTTTCAACACAGATTGATATCCCGGATTATAGGATATCACCATCATAAAGTCCGGGTGGGCCTTGATCGTTTCACCTTTTTTGTCAATGGAAAGTGTCCTTCGCGTATCGGTTAAAGGATGGATCACCACCGTCGTATCTTTTCGGGCTTCGACGATTTCGTCCAGATAACAGATGGCGCCCATGCGAACCGCCCGGGTTAGAGGGCCGTCCACCCATACGGTTTCATCCCTTTTCAAAAGGTAGCGCCCCAGCAGGTCGGAAGCAAACAGATCTTCATGGCAGGCCACGGTGATCAGGGGACGTTTGAGCTGATACGACATGTACTCCACAAAACGAGTCTTGCCACATCCGGTAGGTCCCTTCATCATTACCGGAAGCCTGGCATCAAAAGCAGCTTCAAACATCCTGACCTCATCGCCGGTGCTCAGATAATAAGGTTCTTTTTGGATCAAATGCCCAACGATCTCAAGTGAAATTTTAGATGACATCACTGCCGAACCTCCAAAAAGAGCTTCACTTTTTTAATGTCAGAAATCATGTCGCGGTACACAGGTTACAGCCCATAGCGGCCATTCCTCGCCAGGTCTCGGCACCAACTTTGAAATTTCTGCCTCGATCTTATTTCTCTTTCTCGTACTTAATTTCAGACTATCCAGTTTTTTATACGCCTTTGCCCAAAAGAGCCCTTGATGGAATGCCTTCATATCCCGTGCGGTAGAATTTAGGAAACGTTCTTCAATCGTACCCAAATGTTCGATAAGCTTTTCCTTAATCTTCCCTTCCTCTTGATAATTTTCAACAAGAACAACGCTCAGTATATACCGTTTTCGATTCAACGGCTCATCTATGATTCTTCTTTCCCATCTAACATTCATTGAGTACATACACTATTGTTTCTATATTGAGAACATTAAAAAGTAAAAATCTTCATTGTGTTGGCCGATTCGGTATATGACGAACTACATATGCCACATAGTAACAATCAACATTAAGCACTGTCAATAAAGTAACCATGAACTCACTCCAGAAAATATCAAAAAAAAACTTGACATCATCTATTTTTTTATTATAGTTCATACCATGAATCAATTCAAAGAAAATAATTCTTTAGAAATTTCGAGCAATCAGGTCAAGCAATTTCAAACGCTTGTGACAAAATTATTTCAATGTTGCCAGGAACGCATTCAATACCAATATGAACGGTTCAACTTGCCCGATGCAGAACTAAGATGCTTGGTGCTTTTCGACGAGGAGCGTTATCTGACGTCCAAGGGCATCGCTTATAAAATGAATGTGGTAAAGAGCCGGATAACCAAGATCATCGGCGGGCTGGTTAAGAAAAAATTGGTCCAACGGATCCCGGATCCCGAAGATGCCAGAATTACATTACTCAGCCTTACGCCCGAAGGTCAGCATAAATTAAATGAAATTAAAGCGTTCCATGAGCACGTTAATCATCAAGTCTTGTTGCAGATGGAGCCTGAACAAAGAAAAACCATGCTCACCAACCTTGATCTTCTTAAGGCATCCATGGAAGCGGTTAAGGAAATGATGGTATAATTTTTTTTGCAGATAAAGTTCATACTGTCAACCAATTTAACGTTATTTTTAATCTAAACAGATTTTTATAACCATAAAGTCAACAAATCTTAAAAATTAAAAAGGAGGTAAACCATGCAAAATATCGAGGCGCAAATTGAAGAGTTGAAATCTCAGATTTCAGCAATAGATAAAAAAATTCCATCCAATAAAATTTCTATGATTGTTTTTAGCGGCGATATGGACAAGGTTCTGGCAGCCTTCGTCATCGCGACCGGCGCCGTGGCCATGGGCATGGAAGTTGTGATGTTCTTCACGTTTTGGGGAACGCCGGTCCTAAGAGACAAGAACAAAAAATCCGGCGGAAAGGATACAATGGGAAAGATGTTTGGAGCCATGCTGCCCAAGGGGACATGTGAGGTAAAACTTTCCAAAATGAATATGGGCGGTATGGGTACGGCCATGATGAAATCACTGATGAAGAAAAAGAATGTCGCGTCGTTGGATCAGATGATAGAAATGGCCCAAGAATTTGGCGTTCAAATTTACGTATGTGAAATGTCAATGGATCTCATGGGATTCAAGCGGGAGGAAATGATCGATTATTCCAATATGTCTTATTGTGGCGTCGCAACATTTTTAGAACAGGCAAAGGATAGTCGAATACAGCTATTTATATAAAATGATAATAGGAGGTTATTATGAATGGAGAAATCAAAGTCAATAAAGTGTTGGATTTGAAAGGTTTGCCCTGTCCCATGCCGATTTTAAAAACCAGCAGAGGAATTAAAGAGGTTGAGATCGGCCAAGTGATTGAGGTTTTGTCAACCGATCCCGGATCGTTGGCAGATTTCCCGTCTTGGACCAGAAGCAGCGGCAACGAACTTCTGAAAACAGATCAAGGTGGCGAAGTTACAAAGTTTTATATCAGACGCTTGGTATGAAACAAAACCAGGTACCCCTGAATCAGGGGTGCCTGGTTTTATCTAAATGGATCGTTAGGAGGTTCCGGTGGATACTCTGTATAACTTTGTATTGATATACATGGTATATTTTTCCTTTGCCGTATTCTTTTTTGGAACGACATTGAGACTTGTAAAAATATTCAGAAAACCCAAACAAGCCACTTCCTTGCAGATTTACCCTGAAAAACGGGCGAAATGGCTCTGGGCACTGTACGATACATTTCTCTTTCCCTCAGTTCGGAAACAAAAACCGGTTTTATGGTCTATTCTAATACTGTTTCATGCGTGCTTGTTGCTTTTAATTATCGGACATCTGGAGCTGTTGGGTAAATTTAGAATCTTTCAAATCATTCCTCATGAAGTGTTTCTGGGGAATGGGTTTTTAGGTCTGATCTTCTGTGTAACGTTGCTGTTTTTTCTGTTTAGACGCTTTTTATCGCCTGTCAGAGAATTATCCGTCCCTGAAGATTATTACCTTCTTATTTTGTTGTTTTTCATCGTCATTTTTGGAAGCCAGATGGATTGGGCCCGGAGGTGGTTTGGCTACGATCAGTTGGTGGTCAAAGATTACCGGACTTATCTTTTAAGCCTTTTGACGCTAAAACCAGCACTGCCTTATAATGTGTCAAATTCGGGGCATTCCTTCATGCTGGTCCTGCATGTATTTTTTGCAAATCTGTTTCTCATATTCTTTCCCTTCAGCCAGTCCATACATTCCTTTTTATCTTTACCCATGAACAAATTGAGAAGAGGCTAACAATGGATCAAAAAACACGCCACGACCTGCTGCAACTCTTCCGGGAAAAGTTAAATACCGCCATGACTTATTACCTGGAAACATGCACCCGTTGTGGCATCTGTATAGAAGCTTGTCATGTTTATGCCTCGACGGGGCAGGTCAAACATATTTCTGCCTACAGACATGAAGTCGTCCGCAAAATTTATAAAAAATATTTCAAGGCCCGCGGAAAAATATGGCCTTCTGTGGGAGAAGCGAAAGAATTAAATGAAATGTCGCTGGAAGAACTGTACGAATCTGCTTATTCCTGCACCGGATGCCGGCGATGCATGGTATATTGCCCATTTGGAATCGATACTCAGATGATCATGTCCATAGCGAAATTGCTCCTCATCGGTGCCCATAGTGAGCCGGAAATTCTAACAATGTTGGCCGACACTTCTATTGAAAAGGGTAAATCTCTCGATCTTTTTAAAGAGAGCTTTATGAACGGGATCAAAAAGCTGGAGAAAGAAGTTGTCAAAAAGTGGAAGATGGAAGCGGGCGAAACCGCCATACCTATGGATGTGGAAGGCGCGGATCTTCTATTTGTCGCTTTGGCCGGCGCACACTCAATCATTCCAACGGCAGCCGTTTTCAATGCTGCAGGTGAAAATTGGACATTGAGTTTTTTTGAGGCGGTAAATTTTGGTGCCTTTGTCGGAGATCCCACGCGCACAAAACTCATATTGGATCGCATTTTGAATGAAGCGAAGCGGCTAAAAGTCAATGAAGTTTGTATATGTGAGTGCGGAACCGCATTTCGTGTCATGAAGCAATTGGCTGCCAATCAGCCTTTTAAAGTGTCTTCCATCACCGAAGTTCACGCCCGATATATCAAAGACGGTCGAATCAAATTAGATTCGTCAAAATTTAATGGGGCCGTTACGTATCATGATCCGTGTCAGATCGCACGTAACGGTGGTGTTATAGATGAACCGCGTTACATCCTGCAGCATTTAACCAACGATTTTCGTGAAATGTCGCCCGACCCGAAATACAACTGGTGTTGCGGTGGCGGCGGCGGATTGGTTGCTTTGGGAGAAGAGACACTGGATTTTCGAATGAAGTCATCCAGGGTCAAAGCGGATCAAATCAGAGCGACGGGCGCAACCACCCTCGTGACGGCTTGCGAGAACTGCCATACTCAGCTAAATAATCTTAACGACCATTATAATTTGGGGACAGATGTAAAATTCCTCACTTCGATGGTAGCAGATGCCTTAATGCGGTAGGCGCGGATGATGGCTTCGCCGGAAACAATCCATTTTAAAATCGAACATGTTATCCACTCAATTCATTTTTAATGACAACAGAACACAAAGGAGGAGACTCTGATGAAAAAATTATTTAAGGTTTTAGTAATTTTTTCCTTTACGGTGATGTTATCGACTGTTGCCTTTGCCACCAATGGAGATAATTTAATTGGTGTCGGTCCCATTTCAAGAGCCATGGGGGGCGTAGGGATAGCCCAACCAATGGATGCCATTAGTGCTGTTTTTGCCAACCCGGCAGCCATGTGCTTTGGGGAATACTGTCCGGACTCGGAATTTAATTTTTCCGGGACGCTGTTCATGCCCAAGATTGATGCAAAAGTTACAAACACAAGTGGGACCTTCAGTGCCGATGCTAAGGATAACATCTACCCGATTCCGGCTATTGGATTTTCCGTACCCCTGGGCAGAGAAGGCACTAAGTGGCGGTTTGGCCTTGCAGCCTATGGCGTCAGCGGTTTGGGCGTTGATTACAGGGGCACTCGGTTGGACAACTCTAAGTTCTATGATTTTAGTGGTGGCGCAAATCCACTAGGTCCTTTTGCTCCCATGGTTACCGGAGCCTATACTCAGCTTCAGATCATGAAGTTTGCGCCGGCATTTGCTTATCAGGTCACTCCAAATTTATCCCTCGGCCTAGCGCTTCCAATCGATTATGGCGTTCTTGACCTGAGAAACGGTGGATCAAACGGTTTTGCATTGGGCTTTCTTCCCGGGATCATTTACAAACCGATCGACAACCTATCTTTGGGTTTAACCTACACCGCTCCCCAGAAGATCGATTATGATAATGTGACCGACTTTAACCAGGATGGTATTTATGATACGCTTGCATTGGAATCTCCCCAACAAGTCGGTTTTGGTATTGCCTATGATTTTTTTAACACCGGATTGGTGCTGGAAGCAGACGTTAAATGGGTAAACTGGGCGAATGCCGATGGATACAAGGAATTTGATTGGGATAATCAGACGGTTTTTGCCATTGGTGCTCAATACAAACCAACAGACAAGCTATCTTTAAGGATCGGCTATAACTATGCGAGCAATCCTGTTAACGAACATAATGGCTGGAATGGTAGTTATAATCCCGTGACGGGAGCGCCGAACAGCACCAATATAATTCAGGGTAAGCCCGTCGCCAGCTACTATTACGAAACGTTCAGGATCATCGGATTCCCGGCGATTGTTGACCAGCATCTTACGCTGGGGGCTGGATATAAATTTACCGATTCTTTTTCTCTTGATCTCGGTTTCATGTATGCCTTTAATAATACGATCACAGAAACCGGAACAGATCCCTTTGGTCAACCAGTAACAATTGAGTCTACCCTTAGTGAGACCAGCATTGATTTTGGTTTAACGTGGAGGTTTTAAGGGTGACACTAAAGATTTTTTATGCCTTGGCAAAGCATAGAACATGGAAGGCTTCTAATAACTCTCCCCGCAGCCCCGCGTCGGCGGGACGGGAAATGCGCTCGCTTCTGCCGGTTCAAATTTAAAGCTAAGCGCTCTGTTGATGCTTATCTCACGTGCTAACTTTGCAGAAATCTGCAAAGTTAGCACGTATTTTTAAGGTGCAACCGATTGCATATCTATCAATGCGCAAAAATAAGCTGAATGAAAAATTGAATCAATTGAACTCGAAACAGTTCCTTGCGTGGTTAATTTTTTGTTTGGGCGTATGGGTTGGCGTCTGTGGATGTGCTCTGATACCAAGAACCTCTTTCAAGAAGATTAATAGGATATCGAAAGAATCGCTGAAATCCAAGCTTGAAGATCCATCTATAGTCATTTTAGATGTTCGGCGACCTCAAGATTGGATTAAAAATGGTATCAAAATCAAAGGAGCTATTCAAGAAAACCCATACAAATTCAGCAGCTGGTATTCGCGGTATTCCAAAGCAAAGACAATCATACTCTACTGCGCTTGACCCGATGATCGCATCAGTGTCAGTTTGGCATGGAAAATGGTGGACAAAGGATTTACAAATATCTATGTTCTTAAAGGCGGATGGATTGAATGGATCAATGCTAAATATCCAACCGAACCGAAATAAGACGGATGCTCAGCCGGTTTAAATATGCTTTGGCCAAAGGCATTTGGCGAAAATCGGCCTAAATTTTGCCGGGAATGATAAAAGAAATGGTTATTCTGCCAGCATAAAAGTTGTAAAATCGTGATTTTTCTTTTTCCTTATGGTCTGAGGCACATGGACTGAAGGAAAAACCGAATGTGGATTCATGATGGGCAAGGTGGTCGGACTTCGAGCAAACTTAAAAAAAAATGTGATCTTGCTTTTTGTATTTGGAATCGCGGCAGTTCTCTTACCTTTTTCATCAAACGCGCTCTCCGATAATTCATTATCAGCAGCAGGTTTTTTGGATTATAAGGAAAAAAAAGTCGCTCCTGATTTCATATTGAGAGATTTGGAAGACAACCCAATCCGGTTAGATGCCTTTAAGGGAAAAGTCGTCTTACTCTATTTCTGGACCACCTGGTGAGTCTGGTGTCGGAAGGAGGTTCCTTCTTTAATAAAATTATACAATGAGTTCAAAAATGAGGGATTTGTTGTCATTGGTATCAATGCACGAGAAGGGAAAGAAATTGTAAAAAAATATATTGATAAGTACAAATTGACCTTCCCGGTGCCTCTGGATATACACGGAGAAGTTACAAAAAAATATGGCGTCCGATCCCATCCGGAGCATTTCCTTGTCAATAGGCGCGGAGAATTGATAGGCAAAACTTTGGGTCCGAGGAACTGGACGGACACTAAAAATCGTGAACTGATTCGGTTTCTCCTTGATCGAGACTAACGCTTGCAGGAGATGGCACGTGCGCTGTCATCGCAACTCTGAATCTTTATTTCAGCCATACGGGATGGATCTCGCTCACCGTCTCTTTCACGGATTTCAGTGCCTGAAGCAATCGAATATACATCAAGGCCAGCCCGATATTTTCGGTAAAAATCATTAAAGAATCCAAATCCCTTTCAGAAATATCCCACTTTTCATAGTGGTACAGGCGAAGAACCCCGATGAGTCTGCCGTGTAATTTGACGGGAAGGGATATAATGGCACGGATCCCTTCTTTTTGGGCATCTTTGGGGTACTGGAGACGGTCTGATGTTGCCACATCCCGGATAACGACCGGTTCTCCCCTTAACTGATGGTCAAGACTTTTGTTAACCAGAACAGGGCCCTTGTTCATATAGCTGATGCTGAGCCCAAAGCTGGCCAGGGCTTCAAGTTCTTCGGTATCCGGGTTGAGTACAAAAATCGTACTCCCCTTAATCCCCAAGGTCCCGACTAAAAGATGCGTCAATTGAGCGGCCATATCTTCCAGGTTATCGGCAGCGGCAATGGATCGGGTGACTACTTTATAAATATCGATATCGATTCTGTCTTCGGCAACCATGGAATTCCTCCTTATATGTTCCGAATATCCATAAAGAATACTCTTTTTCTGTTTCTTTCTCATGGATGAAGGTGTTGCTAGGATACAATGCAGATGGTTGTGTCTTTCAGCGCCCCCACAACCTTGCTAAAAACGCTTCCGGTAAAAAACCGTGCGATTTTTCCGGGTTTTCGATTTAATACCACCACATTAAATCGACCGGTCTGTGCAAGATCGATGATGTCTCCGGCAACATCCTTTTTTTTCGGTTCAAAGACAATGTGAATTTTATCCTCTCTGAACCCCTTTCCCAAAAGATGGCTTTTAATGCTTTTTAGCTCGTCATCCTGTTCGTTGACTCTTTGTGACAAATAATTCAAGGTGTCTTTCATTTGTTCCATAACAGGGCTTCCGCGCATTTCAATGGGAGGCGCCGGGGTGTAGGCATTGAATAAGGTGACGTCGGCTTCTTTTTGGTCGGCAAAGGTATGGATGACAAAATCCAAAGCCTTTTTGTCATAGCTGGTGAAATTATAAGGTAATAATATTTTTGTGTAATCCATACGGCCCTCCTCTCACCTTGCTTTGGGTCCCATGGTTAATAATCGGGCTCAAACCCGCATGGGCAGATCAAATTAGAATTTAAATCGCTTTTTTTAGGTGAAACCTATTGGGACACATTTCGTAATTTTAACACCACCGTATAAAAATGGCATCCGAGCAAAACACACATCAGGATATTATAAAAATGAAGGCCGGCACATCCGCACAAGACGACCCCGACCATCACCGCAATCCCTGTTATAAAAATGGATATCGTTAAACAGATCCGAAATAGGGCAAGCAGGGTTCATGGCAAAGGCTCTGCTCGGATACGGTGTTTAACGGTTTAAGATGACATACGGTTATTTTTAAAATATCAAAGATGATCCCAAAATGTCAAATACTGAGATCTTTCCGAACGCATAAAAATCGAGTCCATCTTAATATCCGTAATCCATCTCCCCTAGATTCTGTATAGCGAATCATCTCTGAGAATCGGAGCACCACAAGGCATTAAGCTGACTGCTGCCATGGGCGCCGAAAAAGCCGAAAATCACGGTTCCGGTCGGGTTTATCAGAGCGGATGACCCAGCTGTATTAAAAAGATCGGACCGGATTCGTTCAAACCGCCGGGCTGTTGCAGCGGCCAGGCGAATCCGATGCGAAAGGAAGACAGGTTGCCCCAGGCGATTTCCAGGGAAGTAATCAGCTCAAATCCGGCGCCCACCAGAATATCGTCCCTTGAAGGACGATCACTGGCAATCCCGGTATCGATAAAGGTGCCGAGATAAATACGATGAAAGTATAAGGGCAACGTTTTATATCCGGCCTGCAGGTTGACCAGCGGCCAAAGAACCTCGATCCCGGAAGTAAGGGCCTGACCGGCTTCGATAATATTGGAGTCGAATCCGCGAAGAGGAAACAAGCGGGTGGGACGCTGGGTAAAGTATCCTTCCGAAACGTTCCCGCCGATTCGGTAAGTATTATGACCCGGAGTCAAGTCCCCCCAGGTCTTGCCGGCATTAAGGTAAAGCGATGTGTAGATTTTCTCTCCGAACCAGAGCACGCCGCCTCCGAAAAGCGACTGACTGCCCTTTCCGAAAACATCGAGGTTGAGCCTTGCCTGGTGACGACCGAAAATTTTTTTCAGGCCGAAAGAAGCCCAGTACTCGTCCTTGGATGGTCCTGATCTCTCAAGGGGTTCATAGTACCGTCCATTCATTGAGAGATCGATCTCATTGCCGCCCAGCGGCGTCCAAAATAAGCTGAACTCATTGCGGGACTCATCAACAACCTGGCCCAATCGGGTCGCATAGGACAGGGGATAACGTGTCAACCGGAGGCCGATATCGTTGATTTTTCCCCCCAATATCCCGGAAAAAAAATTGGTCCCCGTTGCATACCGCAGTCCGGCGTCGAAGGTGTATTTTCCCGTGACGTCACGGCCTTCGGTAACCACGCCGACCTGAAAGTCTGTTCCGTCGTAGAAGGCGTCAGGCACCAGATAATTCGGAAGAATGCTATTTAATGGTGTGTAAGGCTTTGAATTTAAAGAAGATGCATATTTTTGGGGAGCGGCGCTTTCTTTCTTTCCGGCTGGGTATAACATCCGGGATTCATCATCAACTTCCAGTGATTCCATCTGCCAGCCCTTTGCCGCCAGGCAAAGATAGTTGTCCCGGCGCGGCAACAGCGCGGCGGTTTTACATTGGGTCAGCGGCTGCATGCGGGCATTTACGATTTGAAATCGGCCGGAAATATCGGAAGCAAAAACCAGTCGGCCCTCTTGAATCCAAGGATCTATCTCCAAGGAAGGCGCTGTGGTTATCCGGTGCCAGGATTTGTCATAGAGCCAAATGTCCCAGTTGCCGTTCAGATTGGCGGACACGGCAATACGCCCCTGGCGGTCCATGACAGGGCCCGATATTTGAATGACTCCAGGCGGTCCGGGAATAAGGGCAATTGCATCCAGCCGGGGGCCCCAAAGGCGGGTGCCCAAAGACATCAGGCCTTTGGGCAGCAGCATCAGATAAGGACGGTGCCCCTTGCGGGTGACCGCCACTCCTCCGGATCCGGGGTCCCAGACATGATCGATATCATAGGTCCAGGATGTATCGCCGTGGTACTCGATAAGTCTGGTTATCCCTTGGCCGTCATACTCCGACAACCACAGGATCTTATACGCATCCATAAATCCGTAACGGCCCCGGCGTTTAAGCTTGATGATACCGGGATAGATGCCGGAACGATTCCAATAGGTAAAAGGATCGGGCCAGTATCCGGTAATATGCAGCCCTTTGGCAGTATGATTTATACCGTCGTGCTGCATTTTAAATTTTTGCCACAGAGCGCTCCAAGTGGTGCCAAAGGTTTCCCTGGCTTTCAAATCAATTTCAACGGGAATAATGCCGCGTCCGTGCCTTTGGATGAAATCCAGGAGGCGACCCCATCCGTATTTTCGGTAAATCCAGAAGATAAAAGGCCGGCCGTAGATTTTATAGCCGTAATGTCCCGGCCACAGCTCGGGATGGTTGCTGATCAAGTCCATCTTAGGGAGGGCGCTGGTATGAAAGATTTCGGCCGAGATAGGATCCAGAAGGGTTTGGTTCTGGTACAATTTGTATAATAAGGCGCAGATGCCGTCTAAAATCCACTCCGGCAACACGATATTGGGTGAGATGATTTCGCCGAACACCCTATGCACCTTGGAAGGGATGCCGTCACGAATGCTGAATATCGCCTGTAAACAAAGGCCCCTGAATAGAAAATAGCTCCAGGGGTCGGACTCGGTGTAGCCGTCTTCCATGATGCCCGGGGCTCGCAAAGGGATGCGAATCTCGCGATGGGGAAACATGTTTACGCGCACTTCGGGCAGATCCAAATCTTCGTCCAGAATCACATGCAGCGGATAGTGAATCGTTAAGTCTTTGCCTGAAAGGAAAGCAACGATTTTTGGATAGTTTTCAAGCAAACGTGCGGCAATTTGATTCTCTTTTCCGGGAAAATAAAGGTGCAGACCGTTTCTTTCAACCCGCTGCAGCGCCCAACCGTTGACGGCCGAAGATGCGATCAACAGCAGTGCTAAAAGCGCGATTCGCCTAATCAACTGTACAACTCCTCAATATCCGGACAAAGGATGAATAAGCTACGATGGGACAGATACTATAACCTCTTTTGTATCACCGGCAGTGGTTACAACAAGAAAATGATATTCATTGACGGAAGTGTCCGCCAATAGTTCATAAATACCGAAATAGCCCAAAGCATCCATAGGGATGCCGTTGACTGAAATGATTTCATCACCTTCTCTGAGTCCTTGTTCCCACGCAACACTCCCCTCTTCTACATAAATGATATCGCCGGCATCGTATATGTTTATCTGGAGTCCTGTTCTTTGTATGCCGCTGATTTTGATGTGGCTTCTATCATCATAACGGACCAGTTTAACCACGTCTTCGGAAAACTTGAAGATGGTCAGAAACTCCCTGAAGAAAGTGCCCCCGACAGCAGGCCAGCTTCCGACCTGGACGGTTATTTCATCCGGACATGCCGTGCCGGCACAGTAGCCGGTCAATGGTACATAATCGACCATCTCGGAACCGCTTACATTGAAATTCATAGACTTAAAAAGCACATCCGGCTTCGGGCTCAAAGAATCCAGTATCGAAGCGGTGATTCTCGTATAGGCCGCTCCCGTGTCGAGAAGATGGGTCCCTTGGGGCATCCCTTCCATAGTAATATTTGTGAAAGGCCTGTCCGTTTCGTAGTGGATGGGTATCGTCACCAGACCGGTCGAGCCGTTTTCAAGAATATCATAAAAATAAATCAATTCACTTTTAGAATCAAAGGTTAAATCAAAGTTTCGTAAAAGGTCAACTCCGATTATTCCGTTGAAATATCCAGCCTTGGTTTGGGTGAAAGCCGAATCAACGGACCAGGCCAAAAAGTGATGAAAGCAAATGCCGCTTTCAAGACAAAGGCTCGATATAAAAACATCCCCATCTGCGTTGCCGAATATTCCGGCAGGAACCTGGGTTCTTGATGAACCCGTATCCACCAGCATGGCAAGGGTTGTTGAACCGTTGACGATGGCACTGACAACGAAAAGCGAGCCATGTACAAGTCTCGCCGTTACGGGAGTGTCAATCTCACCGCCTGAAATGGACAGGGTTGCCGTGCTGCCTCCGCCGCCTTCGCAACCCCCAAGGAGAAACAGAATCAACAGCATCGTAACGGCCATCGAACAAAATCTTAAAACATTCATTTTCGTGATTCTAAAAGTCACAGTTCCACTCGCAGTATAAGGCTGTCCGGGATCACTCTTTTTTCTGGTAATCCGTTTTTACTTTTTTTAGTTTTGTGAAAAAATCCTCATTAGAGATAATCCCTTTCTCCATAAGGAGTTGGGTTAAAGTCTCAATCATTATCGAATTTGCCATTAAAACTTCTTGAAACCTTACCAGTTCTTTTGGGTCAAATTTTTCGGCCATCTGTTTCCCTTTCGTGGGTTAATGGTTTTTTGCTATGAGCCATATAACATGAATATACCTGATGTCAAAAAAAGCCTTCGCGCACCGCCTTATTGTTTCACCCGATGGGTTGCCCGATCCATAAGGAATTTGATTCTCTCTGCCCAGAACTTGAAGGCCTCTTCGGCGGATCCCCACTTGGTGAACCGCGCCTCAAACCCGGCTTTTCTCTCGTCCTGAGCAACCGCGATGACATCGTTGGTCATAGAGTCAAGGGCCATAAACTCGGCGCCTGTCGCGCCCGAACCGGTCCAGGACCCCCCAGCGCCTTTCTTTATGACGCTAATGGCCAATCCAACGGGGATCACCGTCGTGATGGCGCTCAAAACCGGCCGGCTCTGTTTAAGATCTGTAATCGCGATGCGAAACCGAATCACGTCAGGAGCCGGCTCGTGCACTATCGGGTAAGCAGCATTTAAGACATCGTAGATTTCCCGGTTGCATTTATCTGCCAGTTCTTTCATTTCATACGCATCGATGCCCTTGTATTCTGAATCGTCGGCAAAAAAGAAAACAATGCTGTCCAACATGATCTTATGGTATTTGCCAAAATCGACCCCCGGTTTAAACCATCGCTTCCCACCTTCCGGCCCGGGCTGCAAATATTGATAATAGCCGTTCAGGAAACCTTTTGTTTGCGGGGTTGGTAAAGCTTTTTTCGATACAGAGTCTGTCGATGCACAAGAGATGACGAAGCTTGCCAGCGCCATTCCCATAACCACTGCCATAACTTTCCTTATTGATGTTTTCATGGGTTTTTCCTTTATCATTTATAATATTTCAAGTTGTCAGGCTAAAGCTTAGCGACTGGATTCATAAAGCTTTTGATGTATTGAGAATATTTATTTGTCATCACATAGAGATATACTGAACATGGTAATTTACCTTTTAGTGCCTGCACATTTGCCCAAACGGATGGCCGTCGTTTTTGTTTTGATCAGTGCCGGTTTGATCGCCGGCTCCATTCCAATAAAGGGAATTGAGTAGTTTTTGCGTAAGAATTCTATTGAAGAAGCCGTTATTGCGTTACATGCAACAACAATTATTTTGCATTCATTTTCGATGAGAAAATGAATGATCTTCTTAACTCGCGGTATTATTTCTTCGGAGTCTTTTGATCCATAGGGGCAGAATCCGCTATCGCCAAAATAGAGATAGTGTTCATTCGGCATAATCTTTATCAGTTCTTGCCAAACAGTAAGCCCGCCTATCCCGGAATCCATGACCCCAATCGGTTTATGGACATATATGAACTTTCTTTATGTAACCGTAAATAAGCGAAACCTCAGGGTCAGATTTTGTAAGCATCAATTTTACTGATCAAATTTTTATAAATCCCTTTCTGTCTTGCGTAGTTTATGGGACCTCCGGTCCATTTAGGAAATCCAGCGCCCAGTATAATGCCGGCATCGAATATGTTGGAATCAGAAACAATGCCTTCATTTAAAATACTGTCCGCGACAACTAAAAAAGGCTTTATTAACCGATCTTGAATTTCAGATTCTGTTACCGCTTTACCCACCTTCCTTTTGATAGATGCACTTTCTCCAACCGGTCTATTGTTTTCAAAGCGATAAAAGCCCTCGCCGGTTTTCTGTCCAAGCTTACCGTTAAGGACCAAGTTGTACAGCAGTTCGGGGATCTCTTTCTTAGGATTTTGGGTCAGGTTTTCGCAAACCTGCAAACACACTTCCAGACCAACGATGTCCATTAGCATTATGGGTCCCAAACTCACACCGAATTTTTCCATTGCTTGATCGATGAAGCCCGCCTCAGCGCCGTCGTTCAATAGACGCATGGCTTCTATAATATAAGGTACAAAGGTTCGATTTAGGAGATAACCCGGACTGCTTTTGACCTGTAAGGGCAGTTTGTCAATCTGGCCGATAAATGCGAGGGAATTGTTTAATGCTTCTCGAGCGGTTTTTGGTCCTTTTACAACTTCGACGAGTTTCATCTCTGTCACGGGGTTGAAAAAATGAAGTCCCACAAGCGTGTCGGTTTTTCAATGAAGACCCAAGCGCCTTTAGTGAAAGGCTTGAAGTATTGGTGGCCAGGATTGTTTCACTTTTTATCATTGTCTCGACATATTTCATAAGCATTTGTTTGGGTTCAAGCATTTCGACTAAATACTTTCAATCACCATGTCGGCATCTGAGATAAATGACCCGTTAGGGTCAGAAATAAGGTTCCTTTCCGATTCAACCCGATTTGTTGCCCTGAAATATTTCCTGGCAAATTCAATCGCGGATTTGATCGTTTCCTCGCTGACGTCTTGTAAAGTTACCCTGATGCCTTTTAAAGCACACCAGGTGGCAATCCCCTTTCCCATGGTGCCGGCCCCTATTACATGGACATGCCGGGCTTTGAATTCGGAGGTTTCGCACGCCTTTTTCAGCCGTTTTTCAAGGTCTGAAACTCTAACAAGATTTTTCTCTTTGAGGCTTGCATTGATGAATTTATTGTCCATCGTTTTCCTTTTAGTTGTTATTTTAATTGGTTGCACTTATTTATAACAACTTGTCGGCAAATTTGTCCACCTTAAAATGTCATTGCACGACGTCCTGCTCCCAAACTCAGTGCGCCGCCACATCCAATTGCCTTTAAATGCTGATTTAATTAATTTATCAATGGACCGTAAACGGCGTCATCCGTATACGTGGCTCGATGGCATTGATCTCCCGGCTGATGGTCGTATGGTGACGGTTGAAACTCGGCTGAATTCACTAAACTTAACCCGTAAAGATCTAAATGGGAGATGACATAACGCCCCTCAGATGCTAAATGGGAATAGGACATGGTGGGCTCCTTTCGGTTGAGGGTTGTTCTCATTTCCTCACATTACCAGATTGCCTGTCCCGTCCACTGTTCAATTATATGGTTATGATGCACTCATTATCAAACAATTGTCGGATTAAGTCGAGAGTCATTTGATCATCGGAAAGGAACGACCGTGGAAACCGCAAAAAAATCATCATTGTGGATGCGTTTTGTAAGCATCGCCCAGCCTTATTTTTTCTCTCGCACCCGTCATGGCGGGCTGATAACACTATTGCTCATGCTCATGCTGCTCGTTTTTCTGTTCGGGCTGCTTTTTTTGATTGTCTCCGGGTTTGTTCTGATCGGTCACGCTCTGGACCCCGGCCTGACTGCGAAATTGGCGGCGGGGCTGTTATCTCTGATCTACATCGCTTTCCATTCAAAGATGGGGTGGCTGGTTGCGGCCGTCCTGGCCGTTCCTGCTCTTGTCTTTTTGCATTTTGGTCAGCACCTGCGGATCAGAAAGCAGGCTTGGTTGCTGCTGGCCATCGTTCTTATGCTGTCCCTTTCCGTCACCGGTATCAATGTGGCCTTCAGTTATATCGGCAATTATTTTACCAATGCCCTGGTGAAAAAAAATGAGAATATGGCCTATCTCTTTGTCACTGTCTATTTCTGCGGTTTTTTGATCGGCATCCCCATCGTCGCTTTTTACGGGTATGTCCGGGATTACCTCGGTATGTGCTGGCGGGAGTGGTTGACCGACGATTTTCTCGGCAAGTATTTCAGTAACCGGAATTATTACGAGGTCGAGACGAATACGCAGATCGACAACCCCGATCAGCGGATCATGGAGGATATCCGTTCGTTTACCCGTACGTCCTTGGTCTTTCTGCTAATCCTCCTGGGTTCTTTGATGGATCTGATCTCCTTTACCGGGATTCTCTGGTCGAAATCGGTCCTTCTAGTGGGTGTGGTCTTGGGCTATTCACTGGTGGGTACCCTTCTCACCGCGCTGATCAGCCGGCGGCTTGTCAAACTGAACTTCAATCAACTGCGCTACGAGGCCGATTTCCGATATTCCCTGGTCCATGTTCGGGATAACACCGAGTCCATCGCCTTTTACCAAGGCGAAGACACGGAAATCGCCGAGGTCTCTTCAAGGTTCCGGAGCGTACTGAAAAACTTCAGTCTGCTGATCGGGTGGCAGCGGAACCTGTCGTTCTTTACCACGGCCTACAGTTATCTGCCGGTGGTGCTGCCTTTTCTGGTGCTTTTCCCGCAGTATTTCAGCGGCAAGATCCAGTATGGAGACATGGTTCAGGCCAACTTTGCCTTTGCTCAAGTTTATGGCGCCTTATCCCTGATCGTTTCTCAGATCGATTCGATTACCGGCTTTGCCGCCGGGGTCCAGCGCCTTTCGACCTTTTCCGAGGCCATCGAGCCGGACAAAGTGACAGCGCCGGGCATCAGGTCGGAGGCGGCTGACGGCTTTTCCCTGGCGGACATGACCCTGCTGACCCCCAATAAAGAGCGGACCTTGATCAGTGATTTGACAGTTGATCTGGCGCGTGGGGACAACCTGGTGATCGTAGGAGAGAGCGGCGTCGGAAAGAGTTCTTTGCTCCGAGCCATCGCCGGTCTCTGGACCCAGGGCAAAGGGGTGATACGGCGGCCGCCGCTTTCGGATATCTTTTTCCTGCCGCAAAAACCCTATATGCTCCTTGGGACGTTGCGCTCCCAGCTCCTCTATCCCCGGCTTGACCGTGAAATCCCGGAACAACAATTGCGGGATGTCCTCGAAACGGTCCGTCTTGCCGACCTGCCGGAGCGGGTCGGGGGCTTTGATATGGAGCTGGATTGGGCCGATGTCTTGTCATTGGGCGAACAGCAGCGGCTGGCCTTTGCCCGCCTGCTCATCAACCATCCCCGCTTTGCGGTCATGGACGAGGCCACCAGCGCTCTGGATATCGAAAACGAAGCCAACCTTTACCGCAAACTGCAGGAGCTGGGGGTCCATTATATCAGTGTCGGTCACCGCGCGAGCATCCTTGGCTTTCATAGCCGGGTGCTTGATCTCCATGGCCGGGATAACTGGCGCCTGTTGCCGGTTGCTGATTATCGACCGGCAATCTCATGATGATTTCCTTATATTTTATGAGGGCTTGCCTTTTTTACAAATATGGAAGAAATAAGATATATGTACTGTAATATGATTTTTTGATGCGATTGTTTTAAAAACAGCTTTGCGCCACTCAATATTTTATAGGTGATCATATGGGCATCCAGCAGAACAACACCACTTAATCCCAGGACCATCCTCACGGCAAATCTCTTGAGGAGGTGCACAGTACCGTAGAGACACGGTATCCTAAATTATGGAAACGCATATTTGCCTTTGCGGGTCCCGCTTATTTGGTAAGCGTGGGGTACATGGATCCTGGCAACTGGGCAACCGACCTGGAAGGCGGATCACGTTTCGGATATAAACTGATCTGGGTGATCCTGATGTCGAACCTGATGGCGGTGCTCTTGCAGACATTGGCTGCACGTCTCGGGATTGTCACGGGCAAGGACCTGGCGCAGGCCTGCCGATCGGAATATTCAAAAGCGGCCTCGTTCGCACTTTGGATATTTTGCGAGATTGCGATTGCCGCCACCGACCTTGCGGAATTGCTGGGCACCGTCCTCGGGTTGAATCTTCTTTTCGGGCTTCCCTTGCTCTGGGGAGCGCTGGTCACGCTGTTCGATACCTTCCTGCTGCTCGCAATCCAGAGATTGGGCATTCGCAAGATGGAAGCATTCATTTTGTCGCTGATCTCCGTCATTGCCGGCGGTTTCATCGTTAACCTGTTTCTGGCAAAACCGGATTGGGGCATGGCTGCAGCCGGGCTCGCCCCCTCCCTGCCTGCGGGGTCATTGTACATCATTCTCGGGATTATCGGGGCGACCGTAATGCCGCACAATCTTTACCTACATTCCTCGCTGGTACAGACACGCCGGGTATCGCGGACCGCCGATTCGAAATCCCAGGCTTGCAGGTATAACCTCCTCGATTCCACCATCGCTTTAAATGCGGCTTTTTTTGTCAACGCGGCGATCCTTGTCCTTGCCGCGGCCGTGTTTTATCGTCATGGGGTTGTCGTAACCGAAATCCAGCAGGCTGACAAGTTGCTCGAACAGCTTCTCGGCACCCATGCCGCCTCCATCGCTTTCGGGCTGGCACTGATCTGCATCAGGCCAAAGCTCCACCTTGACGGGCACGCTGGCGGGACAAATCGTGATGGAAGGATTTGTCAAGATTCGGCTGAGACCATACATGCGTCGCCTGATCACGCGGTTAATCGCAGTGCTGCCGGCGGTGTTCGTTATTTTGATATCAGGCGATAAGGGAACGTACCAACTCCTGATTCTCAGCCAGGTGATTCTCAGCCTTCAGTTGCCGTTTGCCGTGGTTCCGCTGGTGCATTTCACCGGCGATAAGTTGAAAATGGGTTCCTTCGCCAGTAAATGGTGGGTAAAAATTTTAGCATGGATAACTTCCATCATCATCATCATACTGAACGGCAAACTGGTATATGACCAAATCATGGAGTGGATTAAAGGTGGCGCTCCACTTTTGGTTTCGATCCTGATCATTGGCATTGCGGCGGCGATCTCGATTTTTCTCGTGTACATCATCATGCTTCCGTTGATTCGTGGGGCAAAGAGCTGGAAAGAAGAAAAACCTACGGGTGCCTTGGCGGTTATAGAGGGGATTGAAACCCATCCCATAAAGCATATTGCAGCGGCACTGGGACGGGAGAACAGCGACGCTGCGATTGTCAGCCGCGCCATCTCTATGGCAAAGGCAGAAAAAGCGAGGCTCACCTTGATTCATGTGGTCCGATTCCGCTTCGGCGCAGGTCTACAGCAGCGATGTGTATGACGAACATACGCGCGAAGATGAACACTACCTGTCGGAAATCGCGGCGGAGGTGCGTGCTGCCGGAGTGGTGGTGGAGATTGCGCTCGCCCACGGTAACCCCTCCAAGGAACTGATCAACTATGCCACATCGCACAAAGTAGATATGTTGGTAATGGGGTCGCATGGTCACCGCTTGCTGGGTGACCTTCTATGGGGAGAAACCGTCGATCCGGTGCGCCACCATGTGGAGATTCCGGTGTTGGTCGTACGATAAAAAGAAAAGTTCCGCCCATCCGGGCAGGCGCAAGATTGAAAACTTGAAAACCCCATAAAAATGAAAATGCCCCCTAAAATGATTGACGCAGTCACCCATTAAAAGTACAAAGATGCGAACTTTAAATAGATTGGTGGATGCCATCCACTTATAATTAAGCCAAGGAGGATACAGACATGGCAACTTTAAAAGGGACTCGGACCGAAAAAAATTTATTGACTGCATTTGCAGGTGAGTCTCAGGCTCGCAACCGCTACACTTACTTTGCCAGCCAGGCGAAAAAAGAAGGTTATGTTCAGATGTCGGATATTTTTACGGAAACAGCCAACCAGGAAAAGGAACACGCCAAGCGGCTTTTCAAATTTTTAGAAGGAGGTGAAGTCGAAATTTTGGCGGCTTTTCCGGCGGGTGTTATCGGAACAACACTTGAAAACTTAAAGGCTGCTGCCGCGGGAGAACTTTATGAGTATTCCGAAATGTATCCCGGATTTGCAAAAACCGCCCGCGAAGAAGGATTTAATGACATTGCCGACGTATTGGAAGCGATTGCTGTTGCAGAAAAGCAGCATGAGAAGCGATATCTTGACCTTGCAGACAATATCGAATCTGCTCGCGTTTTCAAACGGGATGAAAAGGTTACATGGCGCTGTCGCAACTGCGGTTATCTCCATGAAGGTA
Organism: uncultured delta proteobacterium; assembly: GCA_963778575.1. GTDB lineage: Bacteria > Desulfobacterota > Desulfobacteria > Desulfobacterales > UBA11574 > UBA11574. Next base: position 22,653 of record CAVZUV010000029.1, read on the forward strand.
ATGAAGCACCTGAAACGTGTCCGGCTTGTGCTCACCCGCAGGCCCATTTTGAGTTGCTTGGTGAGAACTACTAATTCTTGCGTAACACGAATGATATCATCTGAAAAAAATCATCATTCAGATGACATCAATATAAAGTTGTGAACGTTCTGCACGATCGTACCCTATCCTACACGCAAAAATATTAGCTGACGAAAGGAGAATACGATCACTCATTTTCTGTCGCAATTTCCTTTGTCATTAGATAACATAAAATATTAGAAATAATCAAAATTATCAACAATGAATCTCCCTGCAGCTTGTTACAGGGAGATTCATTTGATTTTCACGCAAGATTCAAATGTTAACTCCCACTGGACTGGACTTGGGGCTTAATAATGACATCGATCCGTCGGTTGACGGCACGACCTTCTTCTGTTTCATTGGAAGCCAGAGGTTTTGAAGAGCCATAGCCAACAGCAGTGATTCGGCCATCTGACAATGTTTTGTTTGCCAATAGATACTGGCGGACACTCTCGGCTCTTTGCTGGGATAAAAGCTCGTTAAGTTCATTTGAGCCTGTACTATCTGTATGACCTTCAATGGTCACATCTGGTTCACCGAATATCCGGATCGACTGCTGTATTTTACTGATCAGGGGATAATTGTCCGGCATAATAACGCTTTTCCCCACAGGAAATTGAATCGCTCTCAAACGAATGACCAGTGAATTACCTTTTTTGTATACTTCCGCTTCATCCGGACTAAAAAGATTTTGGACTTCCATAAACAATTGATTGAATCGCTTTTCAGCTTCCAGACGTTCCTGAACAATTTGCTGTTCCCGAGTCTTACCCTCAAGATCGGCGATTTGTGAATTTTTAGTTTCTATTTCCGAATTGAGCGTTTTGACTTTGTCAAACATGAATTGACGGTCCTTCTGAAGAGAATCAATTGAACCGACTATATTCTTTACCTGTATTTCATAAGTTTGGTTACGCATGTCTGTTGCTGCAAGTTTTTCTGTTATTTCGTACAAGATTTTTTCCATCCAAAGTGTCAAGTCTTCCGGTTCCATGTCTTTAAATTTTTTACTCTGATCGGCGATCTGAAACATCCGCTGCGCCATGAACAAAGCCTCGTTGGCCTTTTGATGCATCATTTCTTTCTCGTAAGGATGTTGCGTAATAAACGCATCGGCTTCAGACAGTTTATACTGGGCGATTTTAAAAGACCGGGGCGCTATTTTGTCAACTCTATTGTTTTTGGCCCGTTCGATAAGTGTTCGCACCTCTCCAAGAGTTTCGTCTTTAATGGCACGCATTTCAAGGCTGCGAAAGGTTTCGGCGAGCCCTGCCTTACGTTTTTCAGCATATGCCAGGTCACCTTTTTCAATGGCTTCTGTAAGACTCAGAAATGTTTGCTCAGCACTGGTATAATCATATCCTAATTTTGCAGCACCTGCTTGTCGTGCAAGATCGCGACTTTTAATCACGTCAGCCAGCGAAGTTCGAGTGACCTGGGATATTTCTTCAGCTTTTTTAAGCTGGGCCTGTCCCTCGGCTATGTTGTTTAAGATTCCGGACAGCTCTTTCCCTTTCTCAAGCCCTTTTTTGGCCTGGCTAAGTGATGACTCGGCCTTTGCGAACCAAGTGGGGGATAGAACATTGAGTTGGTTCTTATATGCGGCAGATAGATCATTTTCCAGATGGTTAACTTGATCGGTAGGATTCTCCGACTTGGCAATGGGTTTGACATTGAGATTGGTGCTTGTACAGGCACCGACAAATGATAAAAACATCATAATTACGATATTATAAAAAATATATTTGCCCTTTATCATAACAGTCTCCTTTCATGTTTTGGTACGTTTTATAGCCTAAGCAACCCATAAATAAATATTCCTCATACTTTTCTTCGTCGACCTTTTTCCTGAAGCGTTGGCTCAATCATCGAGAGAAGAGTTTGCATAATTTCTTTCCGCTTTTCCGGACGTGCAGTTATTGTTATTCTGACAATGATCATGACAACAAACATTTTCCTCTGCTAAAGTATTGATGCAAAAACATTCACACTTTTAAAATACATCATCAAGTATTGTGCCAAGCAGGATGAGTCTGAATAATTTTCATGTATCCGACTGATTTTTAATTGAATAATCAGATCAAAAGCGGTCGGCAATGGGGAACAGAATCGGCGAAAAACATGGTCATATATGACTAATGATCATATATGACACATTCTCGGCATCTCTGACGGGGTGCTAACGCTTCTTTGTGAAAAAATACGAATTGACAGGCGACTGCCTGAGGAAAATCGGAAAAAAATAAAGCCTCTGATACTTAGGGTATCATAGAAGGAACCGCATAGCAGTGACTTCTTATATGGATTTCTATTAACCTTTTCACCATACCTTTTTAATCTGCATGTTTCCTTTTCTTTGATCATATGGGATATGTGAGATAGCTATTCACAAAGGAAATAGTAAATTATACTATTTATAGTCATCATTTCTGACAATTAATATGTATACCAAATTAGTCCGAAGGGACACTCATTGGAACTCCTTCAAAAGGAGTCCTTCTTGTAGATCTATGGGTCTGAACTTCCCTCATCGTTTTCAGAACATCAATGCTGCTTTTAAATCCTTTAGTATACCTTGCCATATTTATAGCCATTCCAGCAAGTTGAGCCAAAGATTGGACGAAATTTACATCGTCCATCGTGAACTCCCAAGGTTCAGACGTATACACACGCATAGCCCCTATTAAATTGCCACCGACCACGATAGGCACCGACAGTATGGAAGCAATTCCTTCTTTCTGGGCTTCATTAGGATATTGAATTCTTGGATCATCCATAACATCATAGATCGCAATAGGCCCTTCCTCCAAAGATTGGGCAATGGAGCGCAGGGCACTTACAGGGCCTTTATTTATATACTCATCACTCAACCCGTATGATGTTGCCAACTGCAGTTCATTGTTTTTACGATTGATCAGAAACAAAGAGCATCCCTTGGCACCCAAAGCGGTTTTGATGCTTTCTACCGTCATCAGAGCAACTTCTTCCGGATCCTTGGAATGAGAGATTGCCTTCGTAACCTTTAGCAATGTTTCATAATTTATGAGCTGTTTTTTCATAAGTTTTCTCCTTTAAAAAGGTCATTGGAAGGTCATAAAAATCTTAGTGTTTTCGGAATGTTGCTTTAAGCTCCTAACTGATGAAAATATTCTGTCAGGAGCAAGGCATGCACAATTTGAGGGGTTCTTCCATGGAAAAACCTTATAGACTGAGGTTAAACGATTGAATGAAAAGAACATCATAGAGCAAGAAATGAATAAGAGATGAGGTCAGCAAAATAAGAAGTATTGCCAATGGAAATCCGATCGAGATATCTGGGAATTATCATCTATCTTAATAAAACAGCTTAAGAGGATCTGTAAAGGGGGGAAAAGTCTTATTTATATAGGGGATATGCGCATACATAGGGAATTATCCCGACTTTAATTTAAACGATGTCAATCGCAAAATCAAATGTTGCGTTATCTAATCGGTATCAATGCAAATATAAAACCCCATCTCTCTGTTTGAGAAACGGGGTTCAATAATACCGCATATGCTCTCCCTTTGTATAAAGTTAAAGCAACTAATTTAAATCATATGTTTTTTTCGCATATTTAACCTAAATTGTCAAGGATGTTGCAAAATCTCCCTTCAAACACCTTTTAAAATACAAAAAAAGAGTTCATAAGGTCGTACTCACTGGAAGTTTTAGGATGTGCAACTATGGGAGCCATACGCTCCGCAAGACTTTTGGCTATCACCAGCAGGTCACATTCGGGGTTGACTTGCCAATATTGATGGCAGTATTCAACCATATTACGCAAAAGCATTTGCTATACAGAACGTCCAGCGAAGCCGATCAAAATGGTAAGGTATTTTCACGGCAGCAAAAAGGATGTCGACCGCTGGGAACCCAATGCGGTAAGGTGGTATAGTATGAGTTGGCAAGTTGTCCGTGGGTTAGAAAATATAAGGGAGATGTGAGATGAAAGACCTGATTAAAGCTTATTTAAGGAGGTCATAATGAGTGGAAAATACATAGTGTTTGAATTTGATTTCGTCAAGATGGGCCGATTAGACACGGTTGGTGAATTTGACGATCTTGAGCAAGCCCGTGATAAGGCTAAAGAGGTTGCAAGCAAATGGTGTGAAGGTGAACGTGTTGAACTTATTGGCAAGGGGAGCGCCTATGAAGAATATGGCGGTGAGTCTGATTTCGGAACGATCATATTGCTTTCAAGGAACCCTGAGAAATTGACCGATTTTGAGCAAAACATGATGCTGGACATCCACAAGGCTTACCGGATTTTGCGTGAGCATGATCACACGATCCCCACTGAAACGTTAGAGTTCATTCGTAATGCGGCGATCAAAGCGGTTGAAAGAAAATGAATCCTAATTATCCAAAACAGGGTTCAACGATCAAGGTTGAGCCAATAAAGAGGCTCAAGGACATCAACACGATCAAGAAATTACTGGCAGACCATCCCAGAAACTATGCCTATTCGTGATAGGGATTTATATCAGGGAATGCAACATTCAAAGGTTGCCGAGACGAATAAAATCCGTTACTATTTGCACTAATAATGTAGTTTATTCCGCCTTTTGCAAAAATTTAGTGTTTGCTAAATCTTAAAATAATTTCAATTGTTGGAGAACCGCATATGCCTAATCGATATGTCATATAGGATAGTCGCATTTATACATCCAATGCTTTGTAAAAAAGAACGCGGTCTTCGCCCCTTCCGTCGTAGTTTTCAACCACCGGAATGCTATCTACATTTTTTGTTCCGGATTCGATAGAGAAGCCCAGGCGGAGGTGGAATGAGACCGATCCTTTATTAACCGAGGATGTGACACAACGGACGACATTGCAACCCTGTTTCTTTGTTGAATCGAAGAACCGTTCATAGAGCGCACGCCCTAAACCTTTCTTTCGGAAATCAGGATGTACGCCTACAAAATGAATATATGCTTCATTACTGAAAGTCTGTGAAACGAAACCAACGAGAAAACCCACGATATTTTTATCTTGCTCGGCTGCAAAACTGGTTTGGCGAAAGTGAACGAAGAAAAGTTTAGGCAGCATATCCGCCATTTTTCTGCCACCCCACCAATCGTTAATAACGGAAATAATGTACGGATAGTCGGATGGCTCCAAATGGCGTATGTGAAATTCTACCATCATGGCACCTTTAAGGCAGAGCAGTGATTAGAATTAAAAAGTAAACACTTTCTCGCTGTGATCTAAGATATGATCTATCTTGCCAACACATTAATCAAAGCTGATGTTGGGGTATCTGATCGATTAGGATGGAGGGCACCAGACCACCAACTATGACTACCTGCTCCATGTAATCCCCCAGAACTGTAGCAATGTACAGACATGTCTCCTTGACGAGCTGGATCTGCACCTTGCTATAATCAGCAGCTCTTGATGGCTTTTCAGGCATGCTTATTCCAATTTAAAAACGTTTTCCTAAGATTGTCGGCTGCTTCCTTGGCTCTTTCCGGATGACCAAATAAATCAAGATACACTTGAATCGGATGGGCGCAAATAGTATCTTCCACTTTTTTTGAACCATGGAACACACCCTCGTCTTTAGGTACTACGAACCAGACGTTAGAACCTTGTTTTTCCTCTCTAAATCCAAAGGTTTTTTTAAACTCTTCAGGCAACTGTTCGTTTATGTAAAATGTAACAATTCGAAAGCCCGCAAATTTGGTATACAGCCAGGCACCACAAAGGCCGGTGGCGGCATGCAAAACACCCTTATCTGATAGAAGATCCGATATTTTTTTCAAAATTTCATTACTCGACCTGGCTGCTATATGACCTTTGATGATTCTGTTCTTTTTAAAATCATATTTTTCACGCCATGAATCCAACAGGAGGTCCGGATTAGGGATAAAAATTGAACCATCATTTTTTCGAGAAATGAGTTCCTCACCTTCTAAACGTGAAATAATACGGCTGGTATGGCCCTCGTCCACATTTGTTGCTAATGACAATTCTCGCTGGGTCATTGATTTTTCTGCATTGATCAACAACCATCTTGCGATACGGGCACTTTTAGGTGCAAACGGACTCGAAGGTCGACCGAGGTTTTTATATAGATTCGGATGACCCTCTATAAGTATTCGCAAGTTTGGAGCAGAAATGTCCGCATTCCCCGACAAATCAGCCCATGAAACATTACTATCTTCACAGAGCTTACGACCAACATCTCCCATGAAAGGCACCACAATTAATGGAATCAGGGACCTTTGAGGCTGTATTCGACTGTTTTTTAAGGATTGAATCGCAGAAGTAACTTGCGCAGAGTTGCTGCCGCTTTTAATTTCAATGAAAAATTCACGTTTTCCTACTTTTAAAAATCCATCAACTTTTTTACTTTGATATTGGTCTCTTATGCGCATTTTGCTCTTCGAAACTTTAAGCCATTTGGCAAAATGGTCCACAATTTTTTCCAGAGCTTCTTTTTCAGAAATAAATTTCATGTTTGACTAAATATCATCACTTGACAAATTTGTCAAGGAAGATAATTTAGTCAAGTTATTTCATGCAATCGCATAATAATTATCCTTAAAACTTGACTAAAAACAGCTACTTGATTTTTAATTCAATCTCCCCCTTTTAGTCAAGTATCGCAAGAATATAATAAAATCTACATAAAGAGAGGTGCTCGATGGCAACAATCAATCGGAAAGAACTCTATAAAAAGGTTTGGGAAACGCCCATCACTATATTATCAAAAGAATATGGTTTATCTGATGTGGGATTTGCCAAGATATGCAAAAAACACAATATACCCCGACCACCACGGGGCTATTGGGCCAGAAAGGCGGCTGGATACAGGGTAAAGCAGCTCCCCCTTCCACCGGGGGAGGATGTTACAATTGAAATAAATCCAAATCCTTACAGTCAAAATGCTAATAAAAACAAAGAACTCGTTGCGAGAATGTCGTCTTCTAAGCAATCAGATGAAGAACCCATTGTTGTGCCTGACAGACTGTCCAACCCTCATCCATTGACCAAACAGTCTTCCGAAATCCTGTATGGTCGACAATCAGACGCTGAAGGGCTTGTAGATCCGCCAAAGAAAGGATGCCTTGATATATCAGTCTCCAAAGCAAGCTTGAGGCGATCTCTCCGTATCATGGACACAATTATTAAAACCCTAGAAAAGCAGAATTATGAAGTATTCCTGTCAAAAGGGAACACTAAAACAAAAATCCTGGAAGTTTCAATCAGTTTTAAAATATATGAGAAAGTAGCAACCAAGAAAATAAGGCCTGGAGAACATAATCTGGATGGGCGATACAAGTTTGGACATAGTAGTTTTACAGAAGAACGCGTGCCCTCTGGAAATCTGTGTCTCACGATACATGAAGCCGAGGATTTTTACATCTATGGCTGTCAGCAAAACTGGAACGATGGAAAAAAATCGAAGCTTGAAAATCGCATAAACAGTTTCATCGATGGGCTTGTAACTGTTGCCATTGCTAAGCTTGAGCGCGACAAAGAAAGAAAGGAGGAGGAGCGCCGAAGAATCGAGCGACAAAAACAACTTGAGGAAGAACGACTGAAACGTGCTGAACTCAGGCGCAGGTATCTTGAGGAGGAAACAAAGATAACAGAATTGATCTCCGAAGCCGAGAACTGGAAAAGGAGTCAGATTCTCCGCGAATATATTGCCGAGATTGAAAAACATAAAATCAACGGTGAGCTACCTATTAACCTTGATAAGCCCTTGGCAGAATGGCTTCAATGGGCCTATGACCAGGCGGACCGATTGGATCCCTTGTCTCCCAGCCCACCATCGATCCTTGATGAAGAGTGCCCGGAAGAAGAGAAGAATGACTTTCGTTACCCCCGATGGTAATCAAAGTTTACAATATGAAACGTACCGAAACATACGAAGAAATCAAGCTTTTAATTGGGCTATGCAAGGCTGGAAAACTTTTTGAAGTCCAAAAATGGATTGCCGATGGTAAGCCTGTAAATGGTCCACCATCAGTTTCGGGATACAGACGGAAAGGTCCGCTAGAAGTGGCCATCAATTTGGGATTTCATAGCCTTGTTAAGGTGCTGTTAGAGGGAGGCGCCGATATTAATGAACCACGTTATAACCCATTACAGCATGCACTTTGGAATAAGCGTCTGGACCTGTTGGAGCTCCTTGTGGATCACGGCGCTGACTATCACTCTATTGACATGGAAGAGGTTTTTGAGACCTGGCAACCTGATATCATGAGGTGGTTCATTGAGAGAGGTGCTGAGGTTGAAAGTGCCAATCCTCTAGCACAAGCCCTATGCAATCGAATCCGCACTGCCTTGGGGATATTTAGATCCTATAAAGATCACTTCCCCAGTTTTCAAGAACAGGCGAATATCGCCCTTCGTTACCACTGTAGAGAAGGAAACCTTAAGTGGGTGTCGCTTATGCTATGGGCTGGTGCGGATCTCTATGCAAAAGGGCCTGATTCCTGGCATGAAGATCCTGATCCGGAATATGATCAAAACGCGTTAGAATTAGCAGCTGAATATGAACACTTTGATGTTTTTAACCTTAAGAAAATCCGGATAGATCCGGAAAATCCCGATCTAAAAGGCATCTTAATAGGGGCATGTCGCGCAAAGAAATCTGACTTTCTGCAAAAGCTTCTTAAAAAAGGATTCAAACCAGGAGAATACGAAAACAGCGGTACACCTTTGATCCAGGCATTACTTACAAGCATGAGCTGGTATTTCGATTTTAATCGCTGGGATATTTGGAGTACAGATCGTACCTCAAAGAGGAACATAGATAATGAGGCGTCACTGGAAAAAATAAAAATGATTCATATGTTGGCAAAGCATGGTGCGAAATGGCTTCCAAAAGATCGTTCGGAAATTGGTGACGCTCGCCGCTCATTGCTAAAATTGAAACCAGACTACACAGTGGAGTTTATATGGATAATGTCAAAATATAATGCCAGCAAACGTGAAGATATTGAAGAATTGATCCGAACACCCTCAATTCGATTTCTAATTTATCAGCATATGGCAAGGGTCAATGAATTCTTAACAAAGTTTTAGCCTGACGTCTACCCTGTTACAGATGAGGGTAGACAAGGTTGAAAGACCGCCTGCTGAAGTCAAAAGCAGCCATACACCCATTAAGACAATTAACTATTTAAAAATAAATGATAATTTATATTTTGCTAAAACATCATGTGTTAAAAGCCTAAGTCCACGTCTAATTATTTCAGTTAGTTATAGAAGTGAAAAAAGCACCTGTTAGCGAGTGTGGTAGATATTTGGTAGACAGAACGCAAATACGCCGATTTTTGAGGAAATCGACGTTTCATAACTTATTGATTTAATATATTTTATGGTCGGGGCGAGAGGATTTGAACCTCCGACTTCCTGCTCCCAAAGCAGGCGCGCTTCCAGGCTGCGCCACGCCCCGATGAGGGTTGTTATTAGCATTGTTTGGCTAATGGTTCAAGCGCTTATTTACTTACCGTGCTTTTTCAAAAAAATCGTCGATGCCGCTTTTGATTTTATCGGCGATATCTGTCAATGCACTGATATCGTTCAGTGATTTTTCATCAACCGGGTTGGTGATATATCCGATTTCAATGAGCACGGCGGGCATGTCCGCACCTTCCAACACCATCAGCGGCGCTCCTTGAATCTCGGCTTTAAACTGAGGTGTTTCGTTAATACGGGTTTGAATGAGTTCGGCAAGCGTTTTGCTGGTGTTTTGGTGCTTGTTTTGAATATCGGACCATGGTGCCTGTAAAGGGGTAGGTTTAAGCGTTTCCATGGATTCCGTTTCGGGGCCGAAGGCGGAAGTTGAAGCTTTTTCATAATAATACAGTGAGATGCCGCTGGCTTGATGAAGAAACGAACCGCCGGTATGAATGCTGATGAACAGGTCTGCATTGAGATGATTGGCCGTGGCCGTCCGGGTCAGGAGGTCGACAAAATAGTCATCGGTTCGCGTCAGAACGACCTCATAGGTCTTATTGAGTTCTTCTGCCAATACCCGGGCGAATGCCATGGTAGCGGTTTTTTCTAAAGCGCCGTCCGGCCCTTTGGCGCCGTTGTCATAACCACCATGTCCGGGGTCCAAGACAATGATTTTTTTTTGAATCGGAACAGGGAATTGACCGGATGCTGCGGTTGCGATGGCACAAGGTCCGAGCAGGAAGGCCCATAAAAGGATAACCGCATGAAACTTAAAAAAAATCAATTTATAACCTTCCGTCATAACATCGATTTCCTCTATTTGACTTGACACCTGCAAAGTTTGATATTAATGTTGATGTTTGATTTTCCTTAAAATCCAATATAGTTAATACGCTTGGCTCGACCCTTTCAGGCCGATTCGAAACAGCAGCGTAGGGCACGACGAATCCTGAACCTCAATTGATCGAATATTACCCCATATTGCGGTTTTAATCAAAGGATAGGTTCTTAAAAATTGCAATCATAATGTTTTTTTTATATAGGAAATTTTGTATTTATATTTTTAGAATTTGACCTATTAAAGTGCGAGAGTGGCGGAACTGGTAGACGCACTGGACTTAGGATCCAGCTCTGGTAACAGAGTGGGAGTTCAAATCTCCCCTCTCGCACCAGCCAAAACCCATCACCCGGTGCCTGAAATGCAGTAAATTTTCAGGCACTGAATTTTTAGAAAGGACTTTTATGCAAGTTACCGTAGAAGATCTCAGCAGCGTGAAAAAAATCCTGCATATTGAAGTGCCGGAGGATGAGGTTGTTCGTGAACTGGACAGTGCCTATAATCACCTCAAAAAAACAGCGAAAGTAAAAGGGTTTCGTCCGGGGAAAGCCCCCCGATCGGTTCTGGTAAGGTTATTTAAAAAGGATATTCATGGCGATGTATCCTCGAAATTGCTTCAGGATTCATTTGTGGCGGCCCTCAAGGAAACCGATCTGAGTGTCGTAGGGAGTCCGAAAATCGACCCGCCGCCTCTTGATGAAAAAGGTCCGTATAAATATGATGCCACGGTAGAGATAAAACCTGAAATAGACGACATTGACTTCAAGGGATTGACCCTGAAAAAGGCCATGTACCGTGTTACGGATGAAGAAATGGATGCACAGCTCAAAATGCTCCAAAAAAACCTGGCGAAACAGCAACCCGTAACCGAAGATCGAGCTGTAAGAGAGAATGATTTCGTACTGATCGATTATGAAGGTTTTAAAGACGGCAAGCCCTTTTCTGAAACTCAAAAAACAGAAAACTTTACCATGAAAATCGGCGCCGGAAGCATTTCAAAATCATTGGATGAAAAGTTGATCGGGATGAAACCCGGGGAAGAAAACGAGATACTGATCAATTTTCCCGAAGATCATTTCAATGCCAAACTGGCCAATCAAAACATTTCATTTCATGTAAAGCTCAAGGAAATCAGAGAAGAAATCCTTCCTGAAATCAATGACGAATTTGCCAAAAAATTGGGGCCGTATGAAACGCTGGATTCATTGAAAAATGCCATAACAGACAATTTAAATGAGGGATATCAAAAACGTGTGGAGCAGGAACTCAACGAGCAGATCTACAAAAGTCTCATCGAAAAAACCGAATTTGAGTTGCCGGAATCAATGATAGCGTATGAGTTGGACAGCATTATCGATGAAATTGAAAAGACGCTGACGTATTATAACAAATCCATGGAAGATGAGGGATTGACAAGGGAGACGCTTGCGGAGAAACATCGTGAAACAGCGGAAAAAAAGGTCCGGCGCCACCTGATCTTAGACAAGATCATTCAACAGGAGGAGCTGACGCTTTCGGATCAGGAACTGGAAGACGGGTTCGCGGAAATGGGAAAGGCGCTGAATCAGCCTGTTGATGCCATTAAAAATTATTACCAGCAAAACGAGGACAATCTCGATTTTTTTAAACACACCTTACTTGAAAAGCAAGCCATCAAGCTTATTATTAAAAGTAGCGATGTTCAAGAAACCGAGCCCGAACTGAAGAAAAAAACCGAGGCCGATGAACCTGAAAACGGCGCGTAGGAACAATTTGAAATGGGAAGACAGCGATTTTTGGTAAAATCATGTACAAACTTGTAAAAAAGCTAAATAAGGAGATGATTGGTGCCGTTAATACCTATGGTAATTGAGCAAAGCAGCAGGGGTGAGCGAGCCTACGATATTTACTCGAGACTGCTCAAAGACAGGATCATTTTTCTGGGAACTGCCATGAACGACGAGGTCGCAAATCTTCTCATCGCGCAACTGTTGTTCCTTGAATCCGAAGATCCTGACAAAGACATAAACTTTTATATCAATTCGCCCGGCGGCATTGTTACGTCAGGATTGGCGGTATATGACACCATGCAATACATCAAACCCGACATTGCAACCGTTTGTATCGGCCAGGCGGCCAGTATGGGCGCGCTGCTGTTAACCGCAGGAACCAAGGGCAAGCGGTATTCACTTCCCAATTCAAGAATTTTGATCCATCAGCCCATGGGCGGGTTCCAGGGACAGGCATCGGATATCGAAATCCAAGCCAAAGAAATCCTGAGGATGAAAGAAACCTTAAATGAAATACTGGTTCGTCATACCGGAAAAGATCTAAAACAAATACAGAATGATACGGATCGGGACTTTTTTATGTCCGGTAAGGAGGCCAAAGAATACGGGATCATCGATCATGTTATCGAAAACAGAGACGATTTGAATAAAATAGAAAAGACGGAGAAATAAAATGGCGAAAAAAGGAGATATAAACGATAACCTTTTCTGTTCATTTTGCGGAAAGAATCAGAAAGAGGTTCAAAAACTGATTGCCGGACCCGCCGTCTATATCTGTGATGAATGTATCCAGCTATGCAGCGAAATAATCGAAGAGGAAAAAGGAAAGGACGAAAAGGATATAGATCGTCTTTTGCTTCCAAAAGAGATTAAGGGAATGCTTGATGAATACGTCATTGAACAGGATGCGGCCAAAAAAATCCTCGCTGTCGCAGTTTACAACCATTACAAGCGGTTGGACTCTTCGGTCAGGGCAGGAGATGTTGAGATCCAGAAGAGCAACATTATCCTTATCGGACCGACCGGGTGTGGTAAGACGTTGCTGGCGCAGACGCTTGCCAGATTTTTGAATGTACCCTTTACGATTGCAGATGCGACAAGCCTTACCGAAGCCGGTTATGTCGGAGAAGATGTTGAAAATATCATTCTTGCCCTCCTGCAGAATGCGGATTATGACGTAGAAAAGGCAAAACGCGGCATTGTATATATTGATGAAATCGACAAAATCGCGCGGAAATCCGACAACCCCTCCATTACCCGTGATGTTTCGGGAGAAGGTGTCCAACAAGCATTATTGAAAATCATTGAAGGCACCACCGCCAGTGTTCCGCCAAAGGGAGGTCGAAAGCATCCCCAACAGGATTTTGTTAAAGTCGATACCTCCAACATCCTGTTTATCTGCGGTGGAACCTTTAACGGACTGGATCAGATCGTCCAGCAACGGCTGGGCTCCAAAGTCATGGGGTTTGGAGCCAAAATCGTCAAACAGGAAGAAAAAAGTATCGGTGAAATCCTCAAAATGGTTCTGCCCGAAGACCTGATTAAATACGGTTTGATTCCGGAGTTCTTGGGCCGTCTTCCTGTTATCGCAACCCTGGGTGAATTAAATGTGCCGGCATTGATCCGGATATTGCAGGAACCGAAAAATGCCCTGATAAAACAGTATAAAAAACTCATGGAGATGGAAGGAATTAATCTTCGGCTAACGGATAGCGCGCTCTCGGCTATTGCCGAATTGGCCATAAAACGCAAATCCGGCGCCAGAGGGCTTCGGGCCATTATGGAAAAATGTATGCTCGATGTCATGTACGAGATTCCTTCCATGGAAAATGTCAAGGAATGTGTCATCGGAGAAGATACGGTGATGAATCAGGAAGATCCGATCTTGTTATTTGAACAACCCCGAAAAAAAGCGCAAGACGGATGAATGGGAGTATAAACGTTTATTATGATTAGTTTACAGAAATTTTTCAAAGATGATAATCCTGAATCGCCGAAACTATTGCTTCCCCTGTTGCCATTAAGGGATATTGTGGTTTTTCCTCACATGGTTGCGCCGCTTTTTGTCGGACGGTCGAAATCGGTGAACGCCCTTACGGATGCAATGAACCATGACAAAAGGGTGTTTCTTTCCACCCAGAAAAAGGCGGGAATCGACAATCCCGGCGAAAAAGACATCAGTAAAATCGGAACCATTGCCAGCGTTCTGCAACTGCTCAGGCTGCCCGATGGAACGGTAAAAGCCCTGGTAGAAGGGAAAAACAGAGCTTCCATCGAGCATTTTATACCCAACAAAGACTTTTTCCAGGTGGAGTTGGAACTGATCGCCGAAACAGATGTCTCGCGCGCAGAAGGCGAAGCCTTGGTCAGGGCGATAACCAAAAGTTTCGACGAGTATGCCAAGATAAACAAAAGCCTGTCTAAAGATCTTGTGAAAAGTGTTTCCAGCATCTCGGACCCTTCAAAGCTGGTCGATACGATGGCCGCTCATTTTTCATTTAAAAACGAAGATAAGCAGCAGCTATTAGAAACGATTTCCCTGGAAAAGAGGCTGTCTCTCCTTCTAAGCTTGGTTAAAATGGAAATCGATATTTTCAAAATGGACCAGCGGATAAAAAGCCGCGTCAAAGAACAGATGGAAAAAACGCAAAAGAATTACTATCTGAATGAACAGATGCGGGCGATTAAGAAGGAAATCGGTACTGAAGACGATCACAGCGATGAACTCAAAGATCTCGAAAAGCGGATCAAACGTAAAAAGATGGCCAAGGAAGCTGCCGCGAAAGTCAGACATGAATTTAGAAAACTCAAGATGATGACGCCCATGTCCGCCGAAGCGACGGTGGTTCGAGGGTATATCGACTGGCTCATCAGTCTTCCGTGGTTTGAGAGAAGTCATGTACGACAGGATCTCGATGAAGCGGATAAAATACTGGAAGAAGATCATTATGGCCTGAAAAAACCAAAGGAACGCATCCTGGAATATCTTGCCGTTCAGAGCTTGATGAAAAAAATTCGGGGGCCGATACTTTGTTTTGTGGGTCCGCCGGGGGTCGGCAAAACCTCTTTGGCCAAATCCGTTGCCAGGGCCACAGGAAGAAAATTCGTACGCCTTTCCCTGGGCGGCGTCAGGGACGAGGCTGAAATTCGGGGACACCGGCGCACCTATATTGGGGCAATGCCCGGCAAGATCATCCAATCCTTGAAAAAAGTCGGGGTCAATAACCCGGTCTTTTGTCTCGATGAAGTGGATAAAATGAGTATGGATTTCCGCGGGGATCCTTCGGCCGCCCTTTTGGAAGTGCTCGATCCTGAACAAAATTACAGCTTCAATGACCACTACCTGGATGTTGATTATGATCTTTCGGACATCCTTTTCATAACAACGGCCAATACCCTGCCCGAGATACCCCTTCCACTGCAGGATAGGATGGAAATCATACGCCTTCCCGGGTATTCGGAATATGAAAAATATCACATAGCAACAGACTTTTTGATCTCTAAACAGATCAAAATGAACGGACTGGAAGATCAAAATATTCAATTTACCAAAAATGGGATACTGATGATCATTCGTCGTTATACCAGAGAATCGGGCGTGAGGAATCTTGAACGTGAAATCTCTTCGATATGCCGCAAGATAGCAAGAGAAATTGTAAAAAATAAAAAATCCAAGTCATTTAAAATTACGGCCAATTCAGTTCAGAAATATTTGGGACCGCCGACGTATAAAGAAAGCCAGATAGAAGAAAAAGATCAGGTCGGCATTGTCACCGGGCTTGCATGGACCCAGGTGGGCGGCGAATTGCTATGCATTGAAACCTTGATACTGCCCGGCAAGGGAGAATTGATCATGACCGGCAAACTGGGAGATGTCATGCAAGAGTCTGCTAAGGCGGCGGTCAGCTATGTTCGGTCGCGAGCGGAAAACCTTTCTATAAATCCCAAGTTTTACAGACAAAATGATATTCATATCCATATCCCCGAAGGCGCAATTCCAAAAGATGGACCATCTGCAGGAATTTCAATGTGCACCTCTTTGGTGTCGGCGTTGACAAGGCGGCCGGTACATCATGATATCGCCATGACCGGCGAAATAACATTGCGGGGCCGTGTGCTGGCTATCGGCGGTATCAAAGAAAAAATTTTGGCGGCCCACAGAGGCGGTATCAAAAAGGTCATTATTCCCAAGGAAAATGAAAAGGACTTAAAGGATATACCGCCCAAGGTTTTAAAAGAAATCAAGATTGTTTTTGTTGACCATATGGACGAGGTACTGCCCCATGCATTGATTCTGGAATCAGGGGATACACTTTTTAGAGGACATGATATTCCATTTGAAGTGATGGGCGATGAGATGGATAAGAAGATGGATAAAGATCAGAGATCCGCTTTAATTTGAACCAATTTATTAGAAGCGGTTTCAAAAGCTTCAAGGAAAAACCCTTCTGATAGCCGATTTAAGGCTTGACTTCATATCGTTAAATTGTTAGCAGTTAGCTCTTTTGGGGATCACTATGAAAATTTAGCCGCGAGACCTTGGTCTCGCGGCCGTTATTCGGGCGGGTAGCTCAGTTGGGAGAGCATCGGCCTTACAAGCCGAGGGTCACAGGTTCGAGCCCTGTTCCGCCTACCATTTTGATTGACTATCTTAAAACGAATTGATAAAAGCTAATTCGAGCGTTTCAAAGTACGAACCACTTTGGGGGTGTAGCTCAGCTCTGGTTAGAGCGCCGGCCTGTCAAGCCGGAGGTCGCGGGTTCAAGTCCCGTCACTCCCGCCATTTTTTCTTGAAGCTTCTCGTTAGAGCGTCCCGTCACTCCCTCAACAATAATTACAAGAGTTTAGGTGGATATCTAAACTCTTTTTTCGTTTTATACGGTTTAGAATTCCAACCCTATTTCCAACCTACAGGATAGATTTCAAAGTAAATCAGAGTGAAACTAAACCCAATACAAGTGGCAATAAATCTAATCCTTTAAAAGCATGCCGGGAACGACGCTTTTATCACCAAATTTTTCGTATAACGAATCCAAAACAATATTCATTCTCTGATGTTTTTGAGATGACGGGTCTTGGTCAAAAAGAGGAAGCTGGGTGCCACTACCTAAAAAACTGAGCTGGGACAAAGAAACCCCTAAAAGCCTGATCGGTTTTTTCGTTGCCTCAGTCTTTTCCAAAAGACGACAAGCAACTGAATATATCTCTGAACCATCATCCGTGAATCTAGGTAAAGTTGCCGACCGGGTGACCTGAACAAAATCAAAATATTTGACCTTCAATGTGACGGTTTTTCCTTTTAGCCCCTCATGCCGCATCCGTCGAGCCACTTTATTCCCCAAAGCAAGGAGCTCTTTTTGAGCAACATCCAATGACACGATGTCTTTTAAAAAAGTCTCCTCATGACCGATAGATTTTACATCATGTTCAGGTATCACGCCTCGTTCATCTATTCCCATGGCCAGCAAATGTATTTTGGCACCCTGTTTCCCGAATTTATTCTCCAACACATTGACCGGCGATTGTCTCAAATCCTTAAATGTATGGATATTGAGGCGACTTAGGAGTTGCTGTGTCACTTTTCCAACCCCCCACATTTTGTTGATCGGAAGTGGATCTAAGAAATCTCTGACGCCATCGGGATGTACAACAGTTAAACCGTCCGGTTTATCCATGTCAGAAGCAATCTTTGCCATAAATTTTGAAGGAGCAACGCCGGCTGAAATTGTCAGGCCAGTCTCTTTTAAAATTATTTGCTTGATCTTTCTCGCGATGTTCTCGGGCTGACCAAAAAGACGTATGGAACCGGTTACATCAAGAAATGCTTCGTCAATAGATACAGGCTCAACTAAAGGTGTAAAACGACGAAATATTTCAAATGCCTGTTCAGAGACTTCCTGGTATCTTGACATTCTGACAGGTAAAAAGATTCCATGAGGACAAAGGCGTTTTGCTTTGGCAATAGGTTGGGCAGAGTGAACCCCAAATTTTCGAGCCTCGTATGAGGCGGATGCCACCACCCCTCTTTCCTTGCTGCCACCGACTATAACCGGTTTACCTTTTAAGGCAGTATTGTCCAGCACCTCAACCGAGGGATAAAAGGCATCCATATCCAAATGAATGATGTGTCTTGGCTGACCTTGCTTATCCATAACAACACGTGATTGAAAAACGAGTTTATCCTTCAATCCATCCCATTATCAATTCGACCAGAAACTGTATCTCCTGATCTGAAAGCGCCTTTCCTTTCTTTATCCCATGCCACTTCTGAATACAACCCCGGCAACAGGCGGCAATGGCATGCTGAGCAATGAAAACAGGGCCATTGCTGGCCCCTGCCTTGCTGCGAATAAATAATTATTTTACAGCTTCCTTCAAAGGTTTTCCCGGAACAAACTTTGGGACTTTGCTTGCCGCAATAAATATCTCTTCTCCGGTTTGAGGATTTCTGCCTTTACGAGCCGCCCTTTTTGCCACCTTAAATGTGCCGAACCCGACCAGTGATACATCCTCTCCTTTTCCCAGTGCCTCAGTAATGCTTGAAAGGACAACGTCCACAGCCGCCTGGGCATCTTTTTTGGTTTTTAAAGCCTTGGCAACCTCGTTGACTAAATCTGCTTTGTTCATGTTTTACCTCCTTTCTTTAGTGTTGTAATTTTTTGAATTTAATTATGAATTTTACATTCTCCTGCTTTTTAATAAATACAAGTTAATCTTTTTGATACGGATGTTCAATCTATTTTATCGGAGTCGCATCAATATTGTTAAAAAAAATTAAAAATTTAGTTTATTAGAAACTTGACATACTGTATATTGTAGCATATCTAAGCCAGAATACAAAATGCATGGTTTAAGCGATTATCATTTTCTGAACTGAAGGGCTATATGATGTTCTTAATATTTTAAACATCGAGGGAGGGTACCACCTATGGCAACTGCGAAGAAAAAAACAGCAAAGAAAAAACCAGCAGCAAAGAAAACAGCCGCCAAAAAAACTGCAACTAAAAAAACAACAGCAAAGAAAACAGTAGCAAAGAAACCAGCAGCAAAGAAAACGGCAGCAAAGAAAACGGCAACGAAAAAAAAATAGCCCTTTTGCTGAGCCCTTCAGTAAGAAACGGGGAGGCAACAATAGTTTTTCTATAAAGCCTTCCCGTTTTCTTGTTTCAGAATGAATAACAGGTGCTATAGCTTACCAGTCAATATATTGAAATTTTGGTTATGGTCTTTTATGTTTATATTATTGAGAGCCTTAAATATGGCGCCTATTAGGTGGAGGCAACTATTCCGGCAGTTTTACGATGGTTCTTCCTTTATGCTTTCTTTGAAGGATGAAATCGATTCGCCCGCTCAGTTCATCCAAGGAAACTTCGGTGGTCAAGAGCTCAAGACGCCCCAGTTTCCAATCGCTGGCTATTTTATTCCATACCTTTAAGCGAAGGGGCATCGGACAATTCTGCGAGTCGATTCCCATCAGTGTTACCCCCCTCAAAATAAAAGGATAGACGGTCAAAGGCAGATCATGCGACCCGACGTTCCCGCAGCAGGTAACCCCACCGTGAAGCTGTATTGATTTGATCATCGTTGCCAGTATTTCGCCGCCGATGGTATCAATCCCGCCGGCCCAAAGCCCCTTAAGAAGCGGCTTTCCGGTGGCGTCGGTGGCCGCTTCAATACTGATAACTTCTTTGGCGCCGATTTCTAATAAAAAATCCGTTTCATCGATGATACCGTTCACCGCTGCAACGTCATAGCCGGTTTTGGCAAGTATGGAAACCGCTATACTTCCCACACCTCCCGTCGCACCGGAAACCAGTATACGTCCCATATCCGGGGTAACGCCGTAGTCGACCAGCCGATAAACCGAAAGCGCTGCCGTGAAGCCCGCCGTGCCGAATATCATGCTCTCCCGGGGGGAGAGACCCTCGGGCATCTTGACGACCCAATCCGCGGGGACGCGTATGTATTGGGCGAAACCTCCGGAGGTGTTCATTCCGAGATCATAGCTGGTGACGATGACTTCATCTCCGACATTGAAATCCTTGCTTCGGCTTTCCGCCACGATTCCTGCGGCGTCAATTCCGGGGGTGTGCGGATATTTCTTGGTAACGCCCCTGTTTCCCAGGGTGGAAAGAACATCCTTGTAATTTAGAGACGAATACTTGACATTGACGAGCACATCTCCCGGCGGAAGATCATCAAGAGTCCTATTTTTGATTTCTCTGACAAATTGGTTGTTTTCTCTCTCTGTCACCACCATTGCCTTGAATGTATTTTGATTCATGGATTTGCCTCCATTATTTACAGCCCTAAATAATCGTAAACAAAACAGAAAAAAAGACCGACCGGTCTGTCTTTATTATAGGATGTCTTTTATCGATGTCAAACACACTTTTTTAAAATTTCACCTTGGGAACGGCTTTTTCTGTTTCGGGCACTTGATAGTATGTTGCGCTTGAGACACCTGCAATGGTGGCATAGAATCTTCCGAGGAATGTGCGGATGTAGGTGTTCAGGATCTGAACAGAGTCATTGTATCGTTTCCGTTCAACGGCAATCCTGTTTTCAGTTCCTTCCAGACTGTCCTGAAGTTTAAGAAATGATTCGTTGGCCTTGAGTACCGGATATCTTTCCTGCAGCAAAAGGAGTCTTGAAAGCACACCTTCAAGCTGGTTTGAGGCATTGATTTTGCCTTTTACATCTTTGGCCTGAAAATACTGGGTTCGAGCCTGTGCAATATCTTCAAAAATTTCTTTTTCATGCGATGCATATCCTTTTACGGTTGCAACCAAATTGGGAATCAGATCGTATCTTCTTTTAAGCTGGTTTTCCACCTGTGCCCATTTGCCCTTAACATTTTCATCCATGGTAATGACCCGGTTATAACCGGAAATAATATTACCGATCGCCATAACCCCGACCAGTACGACAATTCCCACGATGATAAGTATGGTTTTCATCTGTTTTGACATAATGATCCTCCGATAAACAATAATTAAGCGTTTGAAATTTCTACAACTTAATAAAAATATGAGACACTTTTTGAAACTTTAACGTTTTCCCCGAATATGGAACAATGGAATGTTGGAATGTTGGTTTTTAAAGGATATTATCCATTTTTAAATTTTATCTTCAACCTAAATTTTACCTTGAGCTCCAAATGACATTATTCCAGCTTTTTAATTGCGTCTAAACCACTAGATAGTGTCCATCCATGAGTCCAAAATGGATACTAACTACCATCCTCCGGATGCCCCCCCGCCGCCGAATCCACCACCGCCGCCGCCGCCGAAACTTCCGAAGCCACCGCCGCCGAATCCGCCGCCGCCGCCCCATGGCCCGCTTCTGCCGCCCATGGAAGAAAACAGCAGAAACAACAGAAAAGCTCTTGGATTTCGGATAAACAATATCCCCAAAATAATGAAAAACACGATGGCGATGAGGGTGGAAAACAGGCTGGAGGGGTTGCGTCCTGATACCGGTTGAGAGCGGTAATTTATTGAAGGCATTCCTGTTATTTTAACCCCGTAGTGGTTGGCAATGATGTTGGCCACTGCAAGGGTGGTGGCATAGATTCCGTCTGAATAGTCTCCTTTTCTAAAATAAGGCACCAGCAGCTTTCGACCGAGACTACCGACAAGGCTGTCCGGGAGGACCCCCTCGAGACCGTATCCAACTTCGATCCTGTACTTTCGATCTTTAAGCGCAACCAAAAAGAGTACGCCGTTGTCCTTTCCTTTTTGGCCGAGTTTCCATTTGTCATTGGCGATGCTGATTGAAAGGTCATCGATGGATTCACCGCCGAGGTCCGGGATGGTTAAAACAATCATTTGCGCGGTTGTTTTTTGCTCGAGTTCCTGAAGGTATCCGTTCAATCGGTTTTCCACGGCATCGTTGATAATGCCGGCCAGGTCCACCACATATTTTTGCGGCTTTTCCGGAATATTTGCCGGCCGGCCGACAGATACAAACAAAAAGCAAATAAAAACGGCTGTTATGAACGCTTTAGGTTTAGTCCTCAATGCCATCTGTTATATCTCCCAGTTTTTCTACCGCGGCATAGCAGTCTTTAAAAATTGCATTTAGGTGTGTGATCGCCAGTTTTGTCTTTTGCCGTTTTTGCTTTAATATGGTTCCGAATACTTGGGCATTGACGCCGGAAACTGTTTCAAGAACCTGCAATACCTCCTCGTTTCTTAACGGCGGCTCCTTTCCGAAAATGAGGATAATACCTCTGAAAAGAGGAATATATCCTGAAATGGTATTGATAAACAGATCGGAAAGAAGTTTGACATGGCCCATGGCAGAAATATACCCTTGTCTAAGACCGATCAATCTGACTTTCAGCTCTCTTTCGCACTGCATCCTGAGATCCTTCCGGTCAATCTCAAGATTCTGAAAGAGGTCTTCACCAAACAGGGTCTCGTGAAGCAGTTTTATGTTCAGAAATTCGACGGGAAATACATCCAGAGAACGCACGATGTATTCAGGCGTCATGATCAATGGCGCTGAAATTCCTTTTTTGCCGTGTGTTTTTCCTAAAGACGCAAGTACTTCAAGGAACCCCAAATCCATTTTATCAAGGACCAATACTGAATTGACATCCGACTTTTCAGGATCAAAATCATCCGTCAATGAACTTCCCGTGATCGTGATGGAATGAATGTTGTCTTTATGGCTTTTCAATATCTCATCCTGAAAAAGTTTAAACCGTTCAACAGCCGCATCATGTAACTTCGAATCCGCCATATATCAACCTCCTAAATAAAAAGTTGACCCAATTGGATCTAAAGCCTCAGTTGGGGTTAAACCAAAGTCCAGTGTGTATCGGCATGGTTTTTTACCACCGAAGCAATATGACCGTTAAAATAAAAATGTTCGATGAGCCAGTCCTTTTCGTTATAATCGACGACAAGATGCTCATCGTCGATAATTTGCTTTATCCGGCATTTTAAGAGATCCCGGATCCCGGATCCCCATGCTTTTAACACCGATTCTTTGGCTGTCCAGTACCTAAAAAAAAGAGGAGTACTCTTGAAATTTGAAAGGGCCCATTCGCTGTTATCCGCTGTTTTTCCATATACCGACGCTTTCATTGGACGAATTTTTTCCAAGTCGATACCGATTCTTTCCGGCGCAACGATCCCGCCGACATATCCCGCCTTATGGGTTACAGACCAGTAATTTCCGTCAAACGGAAGGGGAACGCCATTTTTATTTTTGTTGAGATCCCCGAGCTGAATCCGGCTTTTTGTAGCCGAAATTCCGAGCGCTTTTCTGGCATGACTGCTGAGAAAAGCCACTTTTTCTCTGCCCGCAAGCTGTTGCATATTATCCGGGACCGCGAGAATGACCGGATATATCAGATGGTTTGGCATGGCCCCCAAAATAATGAGACTCCATTTATACCGATATGCTTATTTCGATATCAAAACTTAAAAAAGTTACAAGTGCCTTAAGTGAGCTAAAATTATGGAATTTTTTGGTCAATTATATTTTAATGACAGCGCATTAGCGCTACCACAACTTTAGTCACTTTAGATCACTTCAAACTTTAGACACTGAACTAACCTTTTCCCTCTGAACGCTCCGCTTTGAGCTTCAGCGCCGCTTCATATACCTCGTTTTTGGAAAGTCCGTATTTTTGAGCGATGATTCTTGAAACCTGTGAGAGCTTTATTTCTTTTTTTCCCAGAACTTCGATCAATTCATCGCGAACAATGTCCCGTGAGACGCTCATATTTTCTTCTCTCCCTTTGACTAGAAGCGTACATTCCCCCTTAACTGCCGGACGATTTGATAATGTTTCGATGACTTCGGATAAACGGCCACGTAAAAACTCTTCGTGGAGTTTGGTCATTTCTCTGCAAAGAACGCCGTATCTGTCTCCCATAATCTCTTTGATTTCATTCATAAAAGCCAAAATACGTCCGGGGCTTTCATAAAATATAAGGGTTCTTGTTTCATGGGCAAATTCCTGAAGTTGTTTCAAACGTCTTGTTTTTTTCTTGGCACAAAATCCGATAAAAATAAAGGAATCCGTGGGCAGCCCGGAAATGCTGAGCGCGGCAAGCAAAGCTGAAGGACCGGGAATGGGGACAACCTTTATATTGTTTTCAAGCGCTTTCCGAAGAAGCATATAACCCGGATCCGAGACAGTGGGCGTGCCCGCATTGGATACCAGCGCTATGGATGATCCGGATTTTATCCGCTCAACCAAAAGCGGCGTTCGTTCTTTTTCATTATGCTCATGATAAGAAATCAGGCGGCACTTGATCTGATGATGCTTGAGCAATTTTCCTGTGTGCCGGGTATCCTCCGCAGCAACAAGATCGACCCGGCCGAACACATTCAAGGCCCTCACGGTGATATCATCCATGTTTCCGATGGGGGTGGCGACCACATAAAGCGTGCCCGCACCCGGCGCATTTTTTGGATTATCCGTAGGCGAGTTCAAAGGCATTTTTTATGATCTCTATCCGTGGATTCTCTTTTGTCAAGCTGAGGGCGACCACATCGAACCTCGCCTTGACATGGGTCTGTTTTGTGGCTTTGAGGTAGTAAAGGGCAACCATGGAAATTTTACGCTGTTTTTTGGGTGTTACCGCCCATTTGGGATTTCCGTAAAAAGGGGTTCTCCCGGCTTTCACCTCGACAAAGACCAGGACGCCCTTTTCTTTGGCAATAATATCGATTTCACCCAATTCGTTCCGGTAATTCTGCTCCAGAATCTTGTATCCGCTTTTTTTAAGGTGCCGGACAGCCAAAGACTCGCTTTCTTTTCCGAATTGCTGTCGTTTGCTTAGCATTTTAAAACCTTAAGCCATACTTCCTGATTTTGTTAAAGGGCGTCTAACACAATTTTTCATTCTGAGTTTGCAGGCAAAAGCGTATCCAAGATTCGTTTGTCATTCAATCCGTCCAAAATTTCAAGAAGTTTTATTTTTCTGGCATGTTCTTTTCGAATATTAGCAAAATAAATCTCCCATATCTTGTCCTTTGACTGACGCTTCAATGTGCGTCGGATTTTTCTAAGATGTACGGCAGCCTTTTCATAAGTTTTTGGCTTTACCTGAGCGATCAGGTTGGCGGCTAGTCTTTTCCAAATATCCACTGCCCTGTCTGGATAATCATCAGCTAACGCTTTGGCAATTTTGTCTTCTTGAAACTCACTCCACCACCCATGGACTTTCTGACTTTTCCTTTGATCATACCAATGGATAACCTCATCAGGCCGCTTTTCAGCAATGGCAATGTCAATCAGTGTTCCGATTATAGGGAATTGCTTTGGTCGGCGCTCTTTGGCTTTCGGAACATCCACTTCAGGCAGCGGCCACGATGATCCGGGCAGCGGAATCTTGCCGGTCTCAAGATAATTCATTACTGCCGGCTTAACTTTATCCCAAGCATTTGACTTTTTTGCCGAAACTTTTAGTTCCTGAAAGGTTTCAAGCGATGGATTAATAAAAAAATCGTCGGCCCGTAAAGCAGCCACTTGAAGCCAATCACCTTGTTTTTCTCGAATTTCCCGCAAAGATTCTCTTAGCTGTCCGGCGATACCCGACCACTTTTTATCCGTCGCATGAATTCCTTTTTGAATCCACTGTTCAGCCGTTTCCCATTGGTTGGCTTCCATGAGAATTCGGACCAGTCGAACATAGCTGTCCGTCCTTACAGCCTCTTTTTCGCAAAGCTGAATGATCTCATCCTTTCGGCCTGCATTTTTCAGAGCAATGATGATCCAATCCGTCAGCCGGTCCCGGCGGTAATGATCGTCTTTTTTCTTAGAAAAGCGTTTCAAGCGGTTAGTAAGCTTGTCTGCCAGAATATTCCAGTCGGTCTTCTTTTTTTTCTGTTTCCAAAAAACTTCGACGCCTTCACAAAGCGCCCACTGATCCTCCATTTCTCGATCCACTGCCCACAACATCTGATCGGCGGGTGAAAGTGAAGATTCCGGCAGCGCTCGAAAAACCACATCCATACAGGAAGCAATCTCTTCTTCGGTTTCTCCCTCATCGTCACTCATTTCCACCTGTCGGATTCCCGCTTCCAGCAACTCTTCACCCAAAACAATTACTTCATCCGCGTATCCCTGATCTAAAAGCCCTCCTAATCGATGTTTCACCCTCGAGTAATCCGGAATATATCCCTCGTTGCGCCAATGATTTTGCCAGCCGGGTTCCGAACTGAGTTCGTGGATTTCATTTCGAATGGAACCCACCATATCGGAGACATCTCCTCTGGATAGATTGTTTTGATCCTGAAGGTGCGCCATGACCAACGGATACTGTCCAGCCAGTTCTTTGATGAGTTCAACGAGTTGCGCTTTGGTATGTTTTTTCAAAAAAGGTTCTAAAAACTTGGTTTCAGTGATTGCGTTTGTCTGCTTGTAAACTTCATCAAATTCATTCAGGTCGTCATCTTCTTCAAACGAGACCTCATCATCAAAGAACTCTTTCAGCAATTTCAACCTTCGGTCTGTTTTTGTAGCTTTGGGTATCTTAACCTTTTTTTTCAAGTTTTCCAGATATTCGACGACCACAGCCACGGCATGTTTACAGGTATCCCAATACGGACAGCTACATATGGATTCCAGTTCATCGTCTTCAAAAAAGACCTGTGTCGCGTATCTTTTCGTTCCTTCCACCCAGGCGACCAGGCTGCCGTCCGGTGTGCGTGCAAGATCTTTCACATAGCCGCTTCGCTGGTAACTTTTGCCACGGGATACAATTTTGCTCCCAGCCCAGGAGGTCAGATCATTCCATGTTAATCCTTCAAACGAATCGGTTTTGTTTCGTTTACGTGCCATATTTATCTTTCAAACCAAGTTATTTCTATGAAACATAGAAGGTTAATCAGGATCAGCAAAAAATTCAATCTTCAAATCCAGAATATCCAGCAGGTTTTCCGGTATCTCTTCCTTTTTCAAAAGACCGAGTGCAACGGCACGGGAAACCGCTGTATCCGGATCGGGATAGGCATACATTTTCCAAATTTCTCTGGAAACCCCCTGGTGAAACGTGTGAATCAAATCACTGAGCTCAAAACAGCTTATCTCTTTCTTCCTCCAGCTTTCAAAGTGCCGATAAAGCTTTTCCAGTTCCTGATCAAGCTCTCGCTCGTTGGCAATACCAGCCAGTGAACGCAGTTTCTTTTTTTGTGCCTTGGTGTATTTATACATCTCTTTTTGCTGAACAAATTGTAAATGATTTTTGAAATTTAGTTTGATTTAACGGTGTATAGCTATTACTAAAAAAACCAGATGTGCTGTACCACCTTGTTCATATTAAGAGTCAGAAGTATCCGGTGTTTAACGTCATCTTGGTAAAAAAGCAAAGGCTCAATTTGAATTCTGTCGGATTTTAGAAAAGATTCCACCAAACGTATAAGCTGGGCCAATAAAAACTCTCTGTTTCCCTTCCAATTCGGTTTCATCTGGTCGAAGACATCTCGGGCCGTCTCGAAAATAATTTTCTGCGTCCTGAATTTCCGTCCCAGATCTTCCAGATCAATTGTTGAAATTTGGGTTACATCTGGCTTTCCCTCAACTATGGGAGCCAGCTCCGCCAGAGTTGCCGTGTTATACGCCGAGAGTTCAAGAAGCGGAACATTTTCTAAATCCAGTGTCAGAATCGGCTTGTACGTGTGTTCGACGCGAATGATATTCGGCCAGCATATCTCGAATTGCTGTTTTTCAATAACCGGCTCGATACGGGTTTTGGGTGTTGGTGGAGGCGGTGGCGGACCGTCTTTGGATTCATGCGGCAAAAAGGTAAACGGCACTCCGAAAATATTCACGTATTCAGATTCAAACAGGTTGGTTTCCGGATTAACCTCGTAAGACGTCCGCCTTAGACCGCGGCCGACTACCTGTTCACACAAAAGCTGGCTGGAAAAAGCTCGAAGCCCCATAATATGTGTGACAGTTTTCGCATCCCAACCTTCGGACAGCATGCCCACGGATATAACCTTCTGGACAAGTGCTCCAGGTTTTCCGACCTGGCCGACAGTGTCAACCGTTTGACGCAAAGATTCCGCGAGTTCTTTTTTGGATAATTTGCGCTCCGTGACATCTTCAGCATCATCGTCCTGAGGGTCGCCGGTAATAGGAACGACTTCTTCCTGGGCCTCGGCCAGCTCAAGGACCTTGGAGTCGATATGAAGTATCTTGTCCGGTGCGCACAGTTCATCAATACGAACTTTGTTGTGATCAAAGGCATATTTTACACGAGCCGCCGTTTCCGTCCGGTTGGCAACGGAAATCATTACCGGAGGCGTTTGGAAGCCACTTTCTTCCCATGATTTGGCCGTTTCCAGCCAGTCTTTACCTAGCAGATAATAACCGTTGGTTACCAGGTCCGGCAAGGGGTCGTGTGCTCGGGCTTTACGGTTTATGTCGTCTTTGACTTCCGGATCATTATAGATATGATACAGTCGAGATTTATAGTCTTTGGTAAGTTTACCATCATCGCGAATAACCACTCGCGGAGTCTTGACCAAGCCGGATTCAATGGCATCGTTTAATCCGAAATCACTGACAATCCACCCGAAAAGCGCTTCTTCGGAACTCTTTTTGCCGGACGGGGCAAACGGGGTGGCTGAAAAATCATGGCATACCAGGATATTTCTGGTTTCATGAATACGATCCAGTCCGCTTACCCAGATGGTTGCTTCTTCTAAATCTGTTTTTTTAACCCCTTTGACCTTCGACTCGGCAGGGACGCGCCAGGCATGGTGTGCTTCGTCATTGATAACCAGAATGTTGGATGCACCTACCATATCACCCAGCACTTCACGAACGTAGGCTTCATTACTTTTTACCCCTCGCTTGTCCACGCTTTTCTTTTTAGCAAGCTTTTCTTCACTTTCCCATTGCAGGGCATGCCAGTTACGAATAAGAATTTTTCCCTGACGTAATTTTTCCTTAAGGCCTACCGGTACAACGTTAAATTCATCATAATAGTTGTCGCTGGAAGACGGAAGAAGCACCTGGAGACGGCTTTTCACCGTAAGACCCGGCGCCACAACAAAAACATACTTGGAAAAACGGGCATCCTGGGGATAGGTGACTTTGTTCAATACCTGCCAGGCAATCAGCATGGCCATGACCACGGTTTTGCCAGATCCGGTCGCCATTTTGGAACACAGACGTTGGAAAGGACCACCGTCCGTGGGTATCTCTACGCCGATCTTTTGATCATCAGGTGCTTCGGCAAGCCATATCGGTGTCTCGATGGCTTCCATCTGACAGAAAAAAAAACGTTGATAATCTCTTTCTTCAAGGTTTTGCCAGTGTTCGAGCAGACGTTTTGTAATTCCTGTAACACCTGGATATCCATTTTTTCTCCATGCGTCGACGCGAAGCCTGATCTGGTTTACCAATGGAATTTCGATAAACATACCGGGATCATCAAAGGCTTTAGATCGCTGGGAAGCCACCACATAGCCCGCCGGACGCCTGCCGCCCCTGAGCGAAAATAATCTGGTCTCCCGGTCATAACTCCAGTATTGTTGAGGTTTTTCATAGGGCGAATTGATGATAAGCTTGTCTATTGTGGATTTAGCCATGATCTTAAGACTCATAAACATATTGGAATATATTGATTGTATGAAATGACCGGTTCAAACTCGGGGACCTCTTAGCCGCCTCTTGAACCTTCCAGCGGTTTTGTACAAATGAAATCAATGCACCGTTATAATCCGGACCGATTTTAGCCGTGCTCCCAGGTGTCGGAATGATGGCCTCACGCAGCTTCCCCTTTCGAGATCTGGCTGTCAGTTCGATTAAAACTCTTTTTGGATCTTCCAGTTCATCCGGCCGCGGCGGGACAAGGCTTTCTCTTATACCCAGAAATTCGGCAAAGGCCTTTCGATGGGCCAGCAGCCAGGATTCAACTTCCCTGACGGCAATTCTAAAAAGTAAGTTGTCGTGTTTCGGAACCGGAAGCCATTCCTGAATTAAAATCGGCGGGCACTCGGCCTGATCCAGATCGGTCAGTATAAGAAAAGGGGTGCCCTTAGCCGCCTTGTTAAAACCTGTAATATTTTTCTTTAGATATCCGAAACCCGTACGACCCATACAGGCTCCCACGGCAAAATGACGCCCGGATTGCTTGAGCATAACCCTTAGCACCATCTCGCTTAAAAAATCTTCAACCGCAATATGAATCGGAATCGGGTCAGTCATTAAAAAGGCTCAGCTGCGTGATATCTTTCGGTTCGGTTCTGGGAAGAGCTGCTTCGGCCACACTGAAACCGCTGTCAAGCAAAGATTTTACATCTTTTTTTGAAGAAGCCGGCTCAATCTTTGTTCCTTCAGGATCGGGCATCAGAAGCAAAACCTCTTCGCCGCCGATTCCCTTATCCGAAAGTAAATCTGCGCTGTGCGTGCTGATCAGGATTTGCCTCTTTTTTTTATTTTGAATCCGCCATATCAAACCCGGTAGTCTCGTGACGATACCTGAATGAAGAGACAATTCCGGCTCCTCCATCAGCAACAAAGAATCTCCATCCAGAATCGACCATAAAAAAGCGATAAGTCGAAGGGTACCATCCGAAAACTGATTTTCACTTTGCTTTCCGGCCTTGGGCCGCCAGTGTTCATAGACGACTTCCAGATGCGGCACACCTCTTTCGTCGCGCGTATCAGTGAGCTTTTTTAATTGCGGAACTGCAATTTGCAGGGCATTCTCAATCTTTTTCAATCTAGCCCTGCGCGTTCTTTCCGGTGTTTGCACCACCCTTTCCAAAAAAGATCGCCCAAAGGGATCTTCCTTGACAGGCGGGCCTGTAAAGATTTCCGGGTATCTCAGCACTTGAGGTATTAAGTGCATATAATCAATAGATTGAAAAAATTTGGCAATATCTCTGAACTCCAGATTGGCATTGATTTGCTCCAGATGGGTCTGTTTTAATCGGAATTCATCTTTTTTATCCTGTTTGTCCGGCCGTTTAAGAATTAAATCGTCTCTCTTCCACACTTTCTCGTAGTAGATAAACGGTTGGCGCAGCCCCCTGATTTCCTGTTTAATACCGACACCGTATTTCCAAAGAGGCTCCTGACCTTGGGATTCAGATAAATGAATTTCGATCTCTACCTGCGGTTCCTTGCGGGCAGCCAGGCATCGGATTTTTGAAATTCCGCCGCGTTCACTGACCGCTCTCTGTAGACCGCCACCTTCAGATTTGGCAATATCCCTTAAAAATCGCAACGCATCGAGAAAATTTGATTTGCCCGATGCATTCGGGCCTACCAGAAACATTCGCCTTCCCAAAGCTACCTCTACGGATCGAAAATTGCGCCAATTTTTTAATTTTATGTTTGAAACGATCATTCCTTCACCTCTTGTATTTTCAAGCTTTCAATCCCACGGTCATCGACGATTTTGACGGCAATTCTTTGATAGTCCCCGAGTTCAAACGGCAAAGAGATTGTTCCCCGGTAGGCTTCTATCAGATCCGGATTAATTTCGGCCTTGAGGTTCTTGGCCAGGCGCGCCCAACCGTCTTTTTCACCGGACATGGGAAAAAACACCTGTTTAGGGAAGAGGCTGCGGCCGTCATAATCGGTATCGAGCATCCACAATGCGATCTTTTCGTTGCCCCCGGATTCAATGACTCCTGTTTTGGTATTGTAATAGTCGAAACCCATAATTTCAATACGATACTTGTCCTGATCTTCGCCTTCTTTGATCTTTTCCACCTTTACATCGGGCTGGCCCATGAGCCAGAAGCTTTCATTGCTGGCCCGTTTCTTTTTCAGATCCTCGGTCAAAAGATCGGCGTTCATCTGTGCCTTGAGCAGGGTGACCCCCGGCCAGTCGGTCTCGTCGATATCCTTGGCTGCTTCGGGATCGAACTGAAAAGCAGCAAACACGATGATCTTGGGTTTGGGAACAAGTAACTGGGCTTCCTCGATAGCAAGACCCACCTGGCGCTGCTCCAGAGGTGCGTGTTCGGGCCCGAAAGAGATTACCGCCCGCACCGGCTGTCCGAAAGTTATCTGTTTTTCCCGCACGGAATCAGCCCCCAAATTATTGGGTTTGGTTTCAGCCTCGGCATGCAGCCAACGGGTTGCGGGCAGCGGTTCCACCCGCGAAAACAATATAAATTGGCCGTGCTTGCCGCGAATACCGGTTCTGAGCAGTTCATCGCGCCACTGGGAATGGCGCAGGGTTTCGCCCGATCGGGCAATGGATTCGTCGGCGGGAATCTGCTAATCGCTGTATAGGCTGATATCGTCCAGCGGCTTGACCATCGGTGCCGGCACCGCTTCCACGGTAAACGGCCCGCTGACTCGTGCCCTTGATTTATCTGTATTAGGCTGGTCATACAATGATTCCTGGCCGTAGGGCTCGTTGTTGGCAATCGATTTTAAAGTGATGTGGGGAACGGTTTTGTAAACAAAGCCGCTGCCGACACCTTCGTGAGGATGGGCCAGTTCGTAGTAGTCGAACAAAGCGGTCATAAGCCGCTGCTTGGCCAAGGTAACGGCCACCCGTGAGGTGTCGCAGGTGATCCAGCGCCGGCCCCATTGCTCTGCAACTAAGGCCGTAGTGCCGGACCCGCAGGTTGGGTCAAAGACCAAGTCCCCGGGGTCAGTGGTCATAAGGATGCATCGTGCAATGACTTTTGTTAAAGTTTGAACAACATATATCTTATCAGAGGCATATCCACTTATAGTAGTATCATCCCAGATATTGTTTATTGGCTGTATAGGAAAATCATCGATATATCTCTTATAATATACGGTATTCTCTAAAAACCACAGTCTATTGACTTCTGCGAGCCTTTTCAATCCGTCAATTGAGGTTTTCCATGAGCCTGTTTTCAATCTATAAGTATTATTTTTCCAAGTAAATCTGGTTTCAGGAACATCTCCAGGTCCAGACTGCGATGTAAGGTTGTCTATTCGGAATCTACGACCTCCTGATAAAATTTGAGTATTTTTAATGTCAAATTTGCTTAACTTTTTAACCTTACCATCTTCAAGTTCCAAATAATTATATGCAGAGTCGAGATAGTCTGGATCTCTTTCTTTGAATGATCTGCGATATTTTAGCTTTTTAAAATCTTTAGCATACCAAATTAAGTAATCATTTGCTGGTGATAGAAATTTACTTGTTTGTCCTGAAGTTTTTAGAAAAATAATTTCGCTAATGAAATTCTCCACTCCAAAAACCTCTTCCATTAGGCTTCTTACCAAATGAACGTTTTCATTGCTGATTTGCACAAAAATACTGCCGCTTTCAGTCAGCAGATCTCTTGACAGCAAGAGTCGATCTCGCAGATAGGTCAGATAGGAATGAATCCCCAACTCCCAGGTATCGCGAAAGGCTTTAATCATTTCTGGCTCGGAGGTTAGATCCTCGTCTTTTCCGTCTTTGACATCCCGCTTGTTCACAAATGGCTGGAAATTGGAGCCGTACTTGATGCCGTAAGGAGGATCAATGTAAACCATCTGCACCTTGCCGGCCATGCCTTCCTTTTCCAAAAGAGAATTCATCACCAGCAGGCTGTCGCCTGCAATCAGGCGGTTGGACCAATTGTGCTTGTGCTTGTAAAATTCTATGGCTTCCCTTAATGGCGGATTTTCTTCGGGCGCGGCAAACAGGGAAAGCTGTTCATGTTTTGGCCCGTTGGTTTTGCGCACGGCTTCGATAATGGTGCGGGGATCAATGCGCTCGTGTACGTGCAGTGATACCGTCGGCACTTCAAACGACGTATGTTCGGCCTTGCCTGCCCATTGCAA
The DNA here is from genome assembly GCA_963778575.1 of uncultured delta proteobacterium. Classification (GTDB taxonomy): domain Bacteria; phylum Desulfobacterota; class Desulfobacteria; order Desulfobacterales; family UBA11574; genus UBA11574. The sequence continues at coordinate 56,516 of CAVZUV010000029.1, forward strand.
ATTGGGATCGATGTGCGGATCATAGGCATAGGTCTTTTTACCGGTTTCTTTATCGGTCTCCGGGGTCACCAGACCGACCGGCGGATTGTTGACCCGCTTTTTATCCTTATGATCGTACTGCTCGATCGGTTTTTTAGCGCTTTTTTTCTTTCCTGCCATCCGATTCACCTCTTTTCGGTAATTTCAAAGACGAAATGGAAGCTGAAAATTTTTTTAAAAATCACAATCTATGACCTGTAAGAAAATTGATGTATTTATACTACATTGATACTGAATTTATGTTATGGCCTCATTAATATAACGCTTAATCCTCTCGCGATTCACACGGAGGCTGGAGAACTGCTTTTCGGAAACATCGCTGAATCGGGCAAGCACTTTACGGTTAATTTGCTCCTGATCTTCAAAAATAGCCATTGTACGGAAGGACAGTCCCCACTTTTCAAACTGAAGCAGGGTAATGGTCGCGTCTCTTGTTTTATCGTCATTGGGCAATGCCTGTATAAACAACGGCTTAGGCATACTGTTTATTTTACAATCGATAACATACCTACCTGCCGGGTCGTATGTCGGATCATGCCAGTCAAATTCGCGGCGATTTTCCGGAACCGATTCTTCCATGAAGGCTCTGAAGTCTTCCATAAAAGTCGAACGCACCCTTTCACGGGTTAGATCTGATAAAATGACATCCATTTGATTTTCCTTGTTTATAATTGAAACAGTTTGCCCTTTTTAATTTATCGAATCCATTCTATTTTTACCAAATGTTCAACATTTTTGAATTCAGGATCTCCGGTTACGATAGTCGCATTGTGCTCTTTGAGCGCAGGCGATGGCAAAACAGTCGGCGTAAGATATCGGATATTCTCCTTTAATCTCGGCTGCCTGATAAACCAGAACTTCGGGAACAGCCAGCATTTTAAAATCAAGTTGATGAATGCGGCCCAATATTTCAATTTTTTTCTGATCCCCAAACATTCTCTTGGTGATGTAAATGATTTCACCCAGGTTAATAACGCAAATAAAGCGGTCGATGTGTTCTTTTAAGCTTTTTTGCAAAATATTGAATACGATATTTGCGCCGATTTCATTTTGAAAAAAGGCCAGCAGGGCGTGGCTGTCAAACAGATATCCGGATGTCATTCGGCAAAATCCTTTTTTCTCTCTTTTAAAAGCGTCTTTAGACAGCGACGGGGATTTGGGAATACACCCCATGGCGTCCTGAACCGGATCTTCAACCGGCGGGACCAGATATAAAAGATTGCCGTATTCAAAGATCTGGAGCGCATTGCCGGGATGTATATTGTACTTTTTTCGAATGGAAGCGGGAATCACGATTTGCCCTTTATTTAACACTTTGACCGTATTCATTCTAAGCTCCTAAAAGTTATACGTTTACAGGAAAACGTATAACAAAAGTTTTTAAAAGTCAATAGACTCATAATTTTCATGATATAAACCAAATTTCTTACGAGTTTGAATCAGTTCATTGGCAAGTCGAGCATCCCATTGGCGGGATAAAGAGAAATGGAATGCCGCTAAATGTGGCATCAAGGTCGGCACTGAATAAATTATTCATAGAAGCGGAGCTAAAGGTATTCCTTGACCCCTTTAAAACTTTTTCTGTGGATCGGACAGCATCCGAATTCTCGGATCGCTTGTTTGTGCGCGTTGGTGGGGTATCCCTTGTGTTTCGAAAATCCGAACTGAGGGTAATCCTGGTGGTATCTTTCCATCAGGCTGTCCCGGGTGACCTTTGCAATAATCGATGCCGATGCAATGGAAATACTAAGGGCGTCACCCTTGGGGATCGCCTTCTGTGGAAGGGGTGACGAGATGGGGAAGGTGCCGTCGATGAGCAGGCAATCCGGCTGGGGGACAAGATTTTCAACGGCCGATGCCATGGCGGTAAGGGCTGCCTGAAGAATGTTGATACGATCTATTTCAATGGGGTCAACGATCCCGATCCCAATGGAAACAGCCTTGTCGTATATCTTTTCGTAAAGATAAGATCGTTTTTTGGGGGTTAATTTTTTTGAATCGATGACGCCGGGAACCTGGAAGGAAACCGGCAAAATGACCGCAGCAGACACCACCGGGCCGGCCAAAGGTCCCCGGCCGGCTTCATCAACACCTGCAATTTTTGAAAAGCCTTCTTCGAATCGCTTTTCTTTCAAATGACCACAGGTGTTGTCCCATGAAATCTCAATGTAATTATGTTGCCGGTCAATTGATTCGACGCTCTTTTATTCTTGCCGCTTTGCCCCTTAATTTTCGAAGATAATAAATTTTTGAGCGGCGTACCCGGCCATGGGTAATCACTTCAATTTTATCGATAACCGGAGAATGCAGCAGAAAAATACGTTCGACACCGATGCCGTACGACACTTTCCGAACGGTAAATGTGGCTCGGGTTCCACCGCCTCGCTTACTGATCACAACGCCCTGAAAAGCCTGGATACGTTCTTTTTCACCTTCTTTTATCTTTACATACACTTTAACGGTATCACCCGGGGCAAAACCGGGCAAGTCCAGCCGCATCATCTCTCTTTCAATCTGTGTTACTCTTTCCATGCCAAATCTCCATAATTTATTATTTAGGCTCGGTCATTAACATCTTCCGAGGATTATCTTTAGTCGTTCCTCCCCAATAGCCTGTCGAGCATCACGGCGGCTGCACACCTCACGGACAGGTGATTGTAGCCGGTATTTCCCAAAACCGGATTGAGAACATAGTCTGCCTTGGCGATAAAGTTTTCTGAAAGTCCCCATCCGGTTCCCAGTATCAAGAGATACGAGGCGCCGTCCTGCAACATTTCCCGGAAACGTCTAAAACTGATATTCCGAGGGTTTTGATTGGCGCTGGTTACAATCGTCTTAGGGGCATCCCCGGTGTCTTTGCGAATATGATCGATCACTTCATCCAGCGTATTTTTAACAACGATCAGTTTCAGCGCTTCTTTTCGTTTTGGATTATATGTTCCTCCGGTTCCTTTTAACCAGTGGGCCACAATTTTTTCAACCAGTTCTTTTTGATCTGCCAGCGGCGTCACCACATAAAATGCGCCGACGCCGTAAGTTTTAGCCGATCTCGATATGTCATGCAAATCAAGGTTCGTTACTGCCGATGCAATAATTTCACCATGTTTATTGACCACCGGGTAATGCACCAGGGCCAAGTATAGATTGGTTGTGTATGATTTTTTCAATATCAATACACCATTTTTTCAGAATCTTGATCTCCTCTTTGCTCAAGGCTCTGTTTTCAAGCAAATCCGGGCGTTTCAAAAATGTTCGTATCAGTGATGTTTCAAGCCGCCATTGATCAATATCTTTGTGATTTCCGGACAATAGAACCTCGGGAACATCATGGCCTTCAAAACTGCTTGGCCGCGTATATTGCCCATGTTTTAAAATACTGTCTGAAAAGGTCTCTTTTTCGGCGGAATCCTTGTCGCCAAGCACACCGGGAATCAGCCGGGTCAACGCATCCATCATGATCATGGCTGCGAGTTCGCCGCCGGTCAGGATATAATCACCGATGGACATTTCATCATCGATAAAATCCTGGCAAATCCGTTCATCCACCCCTTCATACCGGCCGCAAATCAAAATGAGCCCGTTCAATGCCGCCAATTCGTTCGCAACACGTTGATCAAAGCGTCGTCCTTGAGGCGTCAACAGAATCCTTTTCGCAAAAGGGGCTTCTTGGGTTGCTGCCCGGATAGCGGCGGCCAGGGGCTCGGGCTTCATGACCATTCCACAGCCCCCGCCATATGGCCTGTCATCCGTGCTGCGGTGCTTTCCTGTCGCAAAATCTCTGATATCTATGGCGGATACGTTAATTTTCCGTTGTTCTATTGCTTTTCTGATAATGCCGTATTCCCAAAAAGGATCGAACATTTTCGGGAAAATCGTCAGGACTATGAAATTCATCCCTTTCTTTAGCCTGTTGCCAGCGTGCAGATACGGATAATAAAGTAAAAATCCGGATCCAAAGACCCGGCTTTAGTTTCACCCCAAAGGCGCGTAATTAGCATCTCATTTCATACAGATATCACAGCCCCTCGGGCAAATCCACACGCATGATCTTGTTTTTGAAATCTATGTTTAACACCACCGACTCAATCGCCGGAATCAGAATTTCATGACGATCATTTTTATCATGATTTTTAACGATATAAACATCGTTTCCGGCGGTGCGCATGATCGACTCAATACAACCGATGTATTGATCGTCCGTTGAAAAAACCGAAAGCCCGATAATATCGATCCAGTAATAGCTTCCTTCTTCAAGCTCGGGAAGCGCGGTCCGTTCGATGAAAATCTTGGCGCCGACCAGGCCATCGGCCGCATCACGGTCCTCAATGCCTTTTAGTGATACAAGCATGGATTTGCCGTGGGGTTTGACCCATTGAATAAAATATTTTTTTTCAATTTGCCCGGCTTGGATGACAAGGATCGATTCGCCCGGTTTGAACACGGTTTCAGACTCAGCAAAAGAGCGAACCTTCAGATTTCCTTTTATGCCGTGGGAACCAACGATCATTCCAACAACAAGAAACCCGTTTTTTTGAACATCCTCATTCAATAATTTCAAGAACAGATCGCTTTTTTAATTTCGCAGAAGCAGCGCTCAATATGGTCCGCATGGCCCTTGCCGTCCGCCCCTGTTTACCAATCACCTTCCCCAGGTCCTCTTTGGCCACTTTGAGTTCTAAGACCGAGGTCTGGTTACCTTCTACCTCTGAGACTTCAACCTGTTCCGGATTGTCCACCAACGCCTGAGCAATATATTTAATCAGCTCTTTCATAGCTCCATCTCCTTTGTTGGATTTCCAGCGTTAGAGGTAAAGATACTATGTGAGGTTAGCAAAAAAACCTTCTTTTTTCAAAAGGCTTTTTACCGTATCTGAAAGAATAGCGCCCTGGTCGATCCAGTACCTGATTCTCTCCTGTTTCAGAACAACCGCTGCCGGATCCTGCAATGGATTGTATGTGCCGACATTTTCCAAAAATCTGCCGTCCCGAGGGAATTTATTATCCGCCACAACAATTCGATAAAAAGGTCTTTTTTTTGCTCCGTGCCTGGCCAACCTGATTTTGACAGCCATACAAAATTCTCCTTCAAAACGGCGGCATACCCATACCCATTCCGCGCATGCCGCCTTGGTTTAACTTTTTGATCATTTTCATAACCTGGGTATAATTCTTCAGCAATTTATTGATATCTTGTACACTGGTCCCGCTTCCTTTTGCAATTCTTTTTCGTCGACTTCCCTTGATTAACGCATGCTGCCGCCGTTCCTGGGGCGTCATGGAATTGATGATCGCTTCGATTTTGACCAGTTCTTTTTCATCAACTTCCATATTTTTGAGCTGCTTCATTTTATTCATGCCGGGTATCATTTTAATCAATTCCGACATGGAGCCCATTTTCCTTATCTGTATCATTTGATCACGAAAATCTTCCAGTGTAAATGCATTTTTTCTAAGTTTCTTTTCGAGTTCCGCCGCTTTTTTTTCATCAACGACGGCCTGGGCTTTTTCGATAATCGTGAGAACATCACCCATTCCAAGAATTCTGGAAGACATCCGGTCAGGGTGAAACGCTTCCAGATCACTCAATTTTTCACCGACGCCAATAAATTTTATGGGTTTATCGGTGACCGATTTGATGGACAACGCTGCGCCGCCCCGGGCATCTCCATCCATCTTCGTGAGGACAACACCGCCGATATCGAGGGTATCGTTGAATGCCTTGGCGATATTGACCGCATCCTGGCCTGTCATGGCATCCGCCACCAAAAGGATATCCGCAGGGCTGACCGCTGCCTTGATACGGCGAAGCTCCTCCATCAATACTTCATCGATATGCAGGCGTCCGGCGGTATCGATCACTACCGTATCGCATCCTGTTCGATGCGCCGTTGTTCTGGCATCGATGCAAATTTGTACCGGATCCATGTCCGGGCTGGAAGGAAATACCGGAACGGACAATTGCTGCCCCAGCTTGTTCAACTGATCGATGGCGGCCGGGCGGTAAATATCCGCAGGAACCAGGTACGGTTTCCTTCCCTTTTTTCTTAGAAAAACAGCAAGCTTTCCGGCGGTTGTCGTTTTACCGGAGCCCTGCAGCCCCACCAGCATTATCGATACCGGCACGGAACCGGAAAGATTCAACGCTTCGATCATGCCGCCCATCAACCCCGTCAGCTCCTCGTTGACGATTTTAACCACCTGCTGACCGGGGGTCAGACTGGACATGACTTCCTTGCCGAGGGCGCGTTCCTTGATGCCGCTGATGAAACTTTTTACGACGCTGTAGTGAACATCGGCTTCGAGAAGCGCCATCCGGACCTCCCGAAGTCCCTCTTCGATATTCTTTTCCGTGAGCTTGCCGTGTCCTTTAAGCTTTTTGAATACGGCATTCAGCTTGTCGCTTAAATTTTCAAACATAAACGTACCCTTAAAAGCAAAATTTTAAAATCGTTGAATGTAATAGTAAAAAAATGCTATGTCAAGATTTAATAAAATTATAACATGAATTTAGCCGGAAAATGATTGAAATATTCCATGATATTCATACAGAGCCGTCCATGAACGCTATTTTACCCCAAACCGACATCAAAGAACTTTCCAAAGATAACCTTATAATATGGCTTAAACGCAGGGAAATCAAGCTGTATCGCGCCGGCCAGATCCTAAAATGGGTCTATCTTCGCCAAGCTGACACGTTTGATGTGATGACCGACATCAAAAAAGAGATCAGAAATCAACTTTCCCAACATTTTTTTATCCACCGGCTTGAAAAGACTTGCATCGAAACCTCGCAGGACGGCTCGAAGAAATATCTGTTCAAACTTTACGACGGCAAATATGTTGAAAGCGTGCTGATTCCGGAAAAGGATCATTATACGCTTTGCATATCCAGCCAGGTCGGCTGCGCACAAGGCTGCCGGTTTTGTCTGACCGCCCAAGGCGGCTTTTCAAGAAATCTCACCAAAGGCGAAATCATTGCTCAAGTCCGCGATGTCGCCTTTGATATCGGCGGACCAAAGCGTCTTTCCAATATTGTAATGATGGGGATGGGAGAACCTCTGGCCAATTATTCCAATGTGGTCGGCGCCATTCATGTCATGACCGACAAGGACGCCGGACTCGGATTTTCAAGCCGCAGAGTGACGGTCTCAACATCCGGTTTTGTTCCGAAGCTAATTGATTTGGGGCGTGAAACCACGGTGAATCTGGCCGTATCGTTAAATGCCACAGAGAACAAAACCCGCGATATGCTGATGCCCATCAATCGGCAATTTCCCATCGAACAGCTTCTCAAAGCCTGTGCAAACTACCCGCTGATGCCCCGCCGAAAAATCACCTTTGAATATATTCTAATCAAAGGGATCAATGATTCCGAACAAGACGCCCATCGTCTCGCCAAATTGCTAAGGCCCATACGGGCAAAGATCAACCTTATCCCCTTTAATACTTACGAAAAAAGTGAATTTCAGCGACCCGAAGAATCCGTCATTCAAAAGTTCAAAGAAATCCTCAGCAAAACCAATTACACGGCCATTGTTCGATACAGCAAAGGACAGGATATTTCCGCGGCCTGCGGCCAACTCAGGGCGAATATGATGCCGGATACCGGATGATTCCCAAATTCTGGAACCGGCGTTGTTTAAAGCAAGCTGCCTTAAAGCAACATTTTCTTGCTTTCGATAGAACCGTGTCATCCGCTTGCACCACAATGTCGCATTAACCATTTGATAGGGCGTCCAATATTGTGAAAATAAGGTAATATTTTTTTATGTAACTTTCTACACAATTACATAGTTTATCAGACCCATCGTGACGGTTGTCGTTCCGCTCCGACGGATCTAACCGCTTAATATCTTAGCAGTTCCAGGGAATTGAGTGTATGTATCTGATTTTGCATGATATTTGCATGCAAGAAGTAAATGGATCCATACTGACTAAATCCTAAATTGAACGGACCTCGAACGATCGATGGCTGAAACTGGAAGGGATGAATGATGATGCGATTAGGCCCGGCTTCTGAAGAAATGAGAGCAATGACATGGGACGATATTTTTTTATCTCGATTGAAATTGCTGATTATCATGGCTAAGGCGTACTTAAAAAACTTTCCCCTTGGAAAGTATCGAAAATTAGCCATTATCGAAAATGCCCACAGCGTTTTTTATCATTTTCTGCAATTGTCCAATTCAGAAATTCAGTCAGGCATCCCCGCCGGAGTTGATACAGAGGAGGAGCGGGAATTCCAACGCAGGGTTCAGCTTCTTGCCGTAATGGCTAAAGAATTGGCAGAAGACCGCCTGACAGGTGATATGAAGGTAAAGGCACTCAAAGACAATTTAGATAGAATCTGTGAGATATTGATATTCAACTTCAATGTCAAGGATGTGGAATTTCTTAAAGTCGCCTGATCAATATGGCGCATGACGCAAGATTACATCCGAAAGAAGTCAAGATCCGCATTATTCCAACAATATCGTTCCCTGGGAAAGCGCACCTTCTTAAACATGTGCATTTTTCTTTTCATCCATATAATTTTATCTCAATAAACAATTTTTTCGGCCGATAGACTGGTATCGGCAATCAAATGAATGCGATTCTTTTATGCCGATTGCTCGTTAAAAGCATTGTAAAAAATATTTTAAAAAAAAGTGAAATACTTAAAAAAATTCGCTTGCTTTTTTAATAGATGTGATTAATGTGAATTATTAAAAACTTCTTATTCTTATTATAGGAGGCAACAAAAATGGATGAAGGAATTTCACTTATACAATGTCCCAGAACGGATGTGCACCAAGATGAAATTCAGGAGGAATGCGAAGAACCTCCAAGTATATTTTTACCATTAACCCACCTGTACCCCAAACCCCAGGGAATTACCACCCCCCGGAAAGCGGCGGTCGTTCTGCCCTTCGCCGTCAGGCGACAACCCAAAACATCCAGTAAAACCAGGACATTCCGACGAAAGTTCTTTCCAACTGCAACTGACAAGGAATGGAACAACTGGCATTGGCAGATCAGTCATCGAATACAAACGATCCTTCAGCTTCGCCGGTTTTTAGACCTTTCTTCGGAGGAAACCGATGCGTTGGGCAATTTGTCGGTCAAACTGCCGCTGGGAATAACGCCCTATTATATGAGCCTTATTTCCCGGGAAGATCCTGAATCTCCCTTGAGAAAAACGGTGGTTCCGACGGTTCATGAATTTTTTAAAGCACCCGAAGAAGCCGACGATCCCCTTTGCGAAGACCGCCAGAGTCCGGTGGCGGGACTTGTCCATCGGTACCCGGACCGAGTTCTGTTACTCGCGCACGATTTTTGCTCCACCTACTGCCGGTATTGCACGCGCTCACGGGTTGTCGGGCACGGGCGATTGTACCCCAACCGGGTTCGCCTGGAAAAGGCCATGGAGTATATCCGGGCCAACCCTCAAATCCGGGACGTCCTCATTTCCGGAGGGGACCCGCTGACGTTGAGCGATGCTCGCCTCGATTGGATTCTCACAAAACTGCGGCAGATACCCCATGTGGAAATTATACGCATCGGGACGAAAGTTCCGGCTGTTTTGCCCCATCGTATCACGCCCCAGTTGGTCAGAATGCTGCGGCGGCACCATCCGATATGGATGAGTCTTCATTTCACCCATCCGGATGAATGCACGCCCGAAGCGTATCGGGCCTGTGCCATGCTGGCCGATGCCGGGATCCCTCTAAACTCCCAGACCGTGCTGTTGGCCGGGGTGAACGACACCCTCGATACCATGACGGAACTGATGCACCAATTGCTGAAGATGAGAGTGAGACCCTACTATCTCTACCAATGCGATCCCATTTCAGGATCGTCGCATTTTCGCACGCCCGTAGAGAAAGGGTTGGAAATTATCAGAGGACTGCGAGGATTTACCAGCGGTTATGCCATCCCTACGTATGTGATCGATGCGCCCGGGGGCGGCGGCAAGATTCCGATAATGCCCGATTATGTCGCGGGTCGTACCGGTTCGGAGTGGATATTGCGCAACTATGAAGGAAAGACTTTCCAGTATCCGGACCCGGAGCATCACATATCAGCGCCGTTTACGTAAGGTCCCGTGATCCAAGAAGAAGTTGAGAGTATTCCATCAAAATAGATATCATTTTTCATGACATTGAATTGTAAGCGTCCATTCGTTAGTGTCCCGTTATAAGCGGGGCCATGTTAAGTGACCCCCCCTGGATTTTGTCGCCATCCGACGATTGCGCTGATACCGGTTGAGGATGCGACCATAACGATTTAAAGGCTTGCCGCAGGCAAGTCTTTTGTATTTAAGGCTTTTATTTTCAAACACCGAAAACTGCGTGTGGGAGGATCAATATGACCGATCATGTAGTGTTATGTTCCCTTTGCGCACAAAAAGGCAAAACCTGTTGCGTCGATACGGATATTTTTGTAACAATGGGTGATGTTCGCCGGATCTTTGATTTTACGAAAAGCCCGGATTTTTATGAATTTCGCGGTTGCACCACACAGGCTTACAAAGATCAATCCGATGATCCCCAGTGGGATCACCTGGTCTTTCGGCCCGATGGAACACGCCGTGTCGTAAAACGGGATTCTTCGGGCAGGTGCCTGTTTTTGAGCACCACGGGGTGTACCCTTCCGTTGGATGTTCGTCCGCTGATTTGCCGGTTGCACCCTCATCTTTATAACGCCCAGGGACTTTATCCGGAACTTGCGCCGGAGTGCCCCGTACACCTGTTGCCGCCCGGCGAGCCGCCTGAACAATTGATTCAAGGTTTTCGTCAGGAAGAGGCCCGGCATTGGCATCACCTGCTCTACCAGGAAATTATGGAAACAGGAGATATATCGCCATGAAAATCGGTTTAACGTATGATCTGCGCGCCGACTACCTGGCCGCCGGCTATGATGAATTGGAAACCGCCGAGTTCGATCGGGAAGATACCATTGACGCGCTTGAAACCGCCATCAAAGGGCTGGGTCATACAACGGATCGCATCGGCAATGCCCGCCGGCTCGTCGAACGACTGGCCCGGGGAAACCGCTGGGATCTGGTCTTCAACATCGCCGAAGGCATAAATGGCATCGGTCGTGAGGCTCAGGTACCGGCGATTCTGGATCTATACAACATTCCCTATACCTTCTCGGATCCTCTGGTCATGAGCCTGACCCTTCATAAGGGCATGACCAAACGGGTCATCCGGGATGCAAAGATTCCCACATCCGATTTTTGCGTGGTGGAAAAAGAGAGTGACACCATAAGGGTGAGCTTTCCGCCGCCTTTTTTTATCAAGCCGGTGGCCGAAGGCACCGGAAAGGGGATAAGCCCGCAATCAATTCTTTATAGTCCTCGCGACCTGGTCCCGGCCTGCGGGGCCATGGCACGGTCTTACCGTCAGCCGGTTCTGGTGGAACGTTATCTTTCCGGAAGAGAATTTACCGTCGGAATTATTGGAACAGGAGCGGATGCCGAAGATCTTGGGCACCATCGAAGTGATTTTGCTGGCCGGCGCCGAAAAAGGGGTATATTCTTACGTCAACAAAGAAAAGTGCGAAGAACTGGTTCAATATCGTCCGGTTCGATCCTCGGAAGAACCGCTGGTCCAAAAAGCTGAAGACATCGCCCTCGGATGCCTGGCGGGTTTTGGGCTGCCGGGATGCCGGACGTGTGGATATCCGGTGCGACGAAGCCGAACAGCCCTATTTTTTGGAAGTCAATCCCCTGGCCGGATTGCATCCGGACCATTCGGACCTGCCGATTATCTGCAAAGGGATTCCCCTGGCTTATGAGGTATTGATCGAACGCATCCTTGCATCGGCCTTAAAGAGAATCGATGGGAACAAGGCTTGAAATAAGGAAACAAACCTGATGCGTATTGCCGTCGTTCATAACGCGACAGGCCCGGAAGACCGCCCGGATGAACAAGATGTCCTGGTCCAGGCGGAGGCCGTCTCAAAATCGTTGAAAGAACTGGGCCACGATGTCGCTCAAATGCCGTGCACGTTTGGACCTTTCAAGCATCAAAGATCGACTGATTGCGTTTGAACCTCAGTTGATATTCAATCTGGTGGAATCTTTGGATGGTCAAGGCCGGTTGATCCATTTGTTCCCGGGTCTTCTGGATGCCATGGGGATATGTTACACCGGTTCGAGAACAGAAGCCGTTTTCGTGACCTCCCACAAGGCGCTGGCAAAGGAACGAATGGCGCTTGCAGGTCTTTCCACACCCGAGTGGATCGGTCCTTATCCGTGCGATTTTCCGTGTGTTTACAAAAACTTGACGTCACCAAAAAAGCAACGCTGGCTGGTTAAATCCACATGGGAGCACGGTTCTTTGGGATTGGACGATGATGAGTCCGTCGAAACAAATGATCCCGAAACCTTGCGTCAAATTCTCGAAGAAAGAGCCGTAAAACTCGGTGGGAGCTGCTTTGCCGAAGTGTTTGTCGAGGGCCGGGAATTTAATCTCTCGATTCTCGAAGGCACGGCGGGAATTCAAGTGCTTCCTCCGGCGGAGATTATTTTCGAAAACTACGGCACCGAAAAACTAAGCATTGTGGGATACCGGGCAAAATGGGATACCTCGTCCTTCGAGTATCATCACACCCCCAGACGGTTCGACTTTCCGGCATCCGACGAACCCCTGCTTCAACAACTGAAAAATCAGGCGCTCCGCTGCTGGGAGGTCTTTGGACTCAAAGGGTATGCCCGCATCGATTTTCGTGTGGATTCAAATGGTTGTCCGTGGATTCTCGAAGTCAACGCCAATCCCTGTCTTTCTCCGGATGCCGGCTTTGCTGCGGCCATCGATCGATCCGGAATGACTTTTGTTCGCGCCATTGAAAGCATCGCAATGAACGGAATCCCGACAAAAAGGAAATGATCCCATGCTTCGCATCCGCCGTATTTATGATGATATTCTTCCTCGAAACAAGGAGGTCCTGCGACAGGTCAAAGACATTTTAAGGACCCGTTTCAACCAGGTTCCCCAAGAAGAGATCGACGAGATCGGTGAAAAGCTCCGCAATCCTTTTAAACATCAATTTCGTTCTATCCTGTTTGTGGCCGAGAACTATCACAAGAAGGTTTTGGGGTTTGCGTTTTTATTGTATGAACCCAAAATCAATTTTTGTTATTTAGACTGGATCGCCGCGGCCGGCGGAAAATCCGGCGGGGGGCTCGGCAGTGCCATCTATGACACGATTCGGCAGGAGGCTGTGGATCTCAAGGCAAAAGGGCTTTTTTTCGAGTGCCTTCCGGACAACAAAGACGCCTGTCCGGATGACGCCTTGATCAAAGACAATCGTTCAAGGCTCAGGTTTTATGAACGGTACGGCGCCCGTCCCATTATCAATACCGCCTATGAAACGCCGGTGACGCCCGGCGATACCTGTATGCCACATCTGGTCTACGACGGGCTGGGACAGACCAAACTTCCGGATTCGGCCTACGTTCGGAAGGTGGTGCGGGCTATCCTTGAACGAAAGTATTCCGACTATTGTCCCACCGAATACGTGGAAAAGGTCGTCAAGTCCATTCGAGACAACCCCGTTCAACTCAGGCCCCACCAATATGTCAAACCCGAGGTAGCGCAGCCGCAGGTTAAAAGCCTTTCCTTGGAGCAGATCGGCCTGGTGGTCACGGACCATCACGCCGTCCATCATGTCCATGAGCGTGGATATGTGGAATCTCCGGTCAGGGTGCGCAGTATCCTGAAAGAACTTGATAAATCCGGAATCTTTGCCCGGATAAAGCCCAAAAATTTTCCGGACAGACATCTATTTACGGTTCATGACGACCGCTTCATCCGTTATCTCAAGCAGGCTTGCGAGGGGATGCCCGAAGGGAAATCCCTTTATCCGTATGTGTTTCCGATTCGCAACAAGACCCGTCCGCCAAAGGAGCCCTCGGTTCTTTCGGGGTATTACTGTATCGATACCTTCACTCCCCTTAACCGGAATGCTTTTATTGCCGCGCGCCGAGGCGTGGATTGCGCACTGACGGCGGCCCATGAAATTCTCGAAGGCCGGCGCATCTCCTATGCCCTGGTCCGGCCGCCGGGCCACCATGCCGAACGGAATTCTTTCGGGGGATTCTGCTATTTCAACAATGCCGCCATCGCTGCCCAATACCTTTCCGATTTTGGGAAAGTCGCTATTTTAGATATCGATTATCACCATGGCAACGGTGAGCAGGACATTTTCTACCGGCGATCGGATGTGCTGACAATTTCCATTCACGGGCACCCGAAATTTGCTTATCCCTATTTTTCGGGATTCGATGATGAACGCGGTGACGGTGACGGTGACGGTTTTAACCTGAATTTTCCCCTGCCCGAAGCAGTGGATGGTAAAAAATATCGTCAAGCCTTGACCAAGGCCATTCGCAGGATAGAGCAGTTTGATCCTTATTTTCTCGTGGTGGCACTGGGTCTGGATACAGCCAAAGGAGATCCCACGGGATCGTGGTCCCTGGTGCCCAAAGATTTTGAGGCCAACGGTCGAATGATCGGAGAATTGGGACTTCCCACAGTGGTTGTCCAGGAGGGCGGATATCGGAATCGAACCCTGGGAACTAACGCCCTTCGCTTTTTCAACGGCCTGGCCGAAGCGGTTCATGGATTCCCAAAAGGTGAGCCGCGTTTGGATATTCTCCATGGCGTCAAGTTCCGTTACGACCTGGAACCGGCTGATCCCGAAAGGATTCGCCGACTAGTGGAGGTTACCGGCTTCTTTTATCCGGCAGAAGTGGATCTGGCCGAGGAACTGGTAAAAGAGCGGCTGTCAAACGGGCCAGTCAGCGGTTATTATTTTGTTCTGGCGGAATTTTACGGTCGTCTGGCCGGATATGGATGTTACGGTCCGATTCCCTGTACGGCCACCAGCTACGACTTATACTGGATTGCAGTTCATCCGGACTTTCAGGGAAGAGGCCTGGGAAGACGGCTGTTGAAAGAAATCGAGGGTCTGGTTCAAGAAGCGGGCGGAACGCGCATCTATGTGGAAACGTCTCAGCGCCTCCAGTATGCCGCCACCCGGACTTTCTATGAAAATCGAGGCTACCGGCAGGAATCTGTTCTGGAAGATTTTTATGGGCCCGGGGATGCCAGGGTGACGTATTGCAAGGTCTTAAAGTCGATGCCGAAACAACAATAAGATCTATATCAAAAAATGTTTGACCTCCTTGGGCGGAACACCGATGACACGAACAATCTCATGCCCCTTAGGAGTGGTCACCGAAACTTCAATGGGCGTGATTCCCGAGGCCTTGCTGTAGCCGACACAGATGGAAGCCGCCAGCATTCTGGTTTCCCTGCCGCTGTCATTGGGTATCAAAACGATGGGACCTGGAATTTGTTTTGTCTTGATCATGGTGTCCAGATTCGGGTCATAAAATTTCTTTATATTTTCATTGTCTTTTTCGGTCCGACCTACGACAATTTTTGTGGTGAGGTTTAACCTTAGATGCCGACCATGCCTTAAAAGATAAAACTCCCTTTCGGCATGGGTGTCCTGGTGGTCAAAAAGGTCCTTGAGGCGGGATGCAAATCCTTTGTCCGTGAGAAGACAGCCGCCGGCCGGCGCCGGAAATTTAGAAATGCCGAATTCTTTGGCCAGTTTGAGCTGAGGCTTTCGGGATCTCCCTGTTATGTCCAGTAAAAGGTCCCTGTTGATCCATCCCTCTTGTTCGGGAACGGTAACCGGAAGCCGCTTTGCGCTTAAAGGACGCAGAATATATCCGTCAAAGCCGGATTGCTTTTCCACATAGCGAAGCGAATTCTTGGTTTGAGACATGGGTCGCTGCCCCAGTACTTCTCCGCTGAAAAGAAAATCAAGCGCCTTTTCTTTCATGATACGACCTGCCAGGTTGAACATCAGTGCGTGGCAGTCCAAACACGGGTTCATATTCTTCCCGTATCCGCAACGCGGATTTTTGAGCATCTCTATATAGGACGGTGTGATATTCTCAACCATCAGCGGTATTCGTGTGGTTTTTGAGGCCTCTTTTGCTTTGGTGGACGAGAAAAAAGGGGTTTCAAACGTTATCCATTGAACATCGACACCCTGTTTTCTCAGTAACAGAGCGGACAGCATACTGTCCAACCCGCCGGAACAGAGTCCCAAAGCTCTCACTTTTTTTAATGATAAATTCATGGTATAGAAGACCAAGTTTTGAATATAACAATAAAAAGGATCGATAATGGCGAAAAAAACAATTTTAAATAAAGATAAGGCCCGAGCTTTAAAAATTCAACAAATACTCAAAAAAACCTACCCTGAAGTCAAAACCCAGCTGCATCATTCCAATCCTTTTCAACTTCTCGTGTCAACCATGCTGTCCGCCCAGTGCACGGACAAACAAGTGAATCAGGTAACGAAAGTGTTGTTTCAGCGTTTAAAAACACCGCAGGATTTCGCAAGGGCCTCCAATGAAACCATTGAGGCGCTGATTCGGCCCACCGGTTACTTCCGAAACAAAGCCAAAAACATCAAAAACTGTTCAAAACAACTTCTGGAAAAATATAACGGCCGGGTGCCCCAAACCTTGGATCAGCTGGTGGATCTCCCGGGAGTGGGACGGAAAACCGCCAATGTGGTCCTCGGCAGCGCATTTAATATTCCGGGTATGGTCGTGGACACCCATGTGGCAAGAATATCAAAAAGACTCGGGTTTACCGGGAGCGACAATCCCGTTAAAATCGAATATGATCTGATGGGAATTATACCTAAAGAGAATTGGAACGACTTTTCTTTACAGTTGATCTATTTCGGAAGAGCCATATGCACGGCGAGAAAGCCTAAATGCCCCACCTGCCCGCTTGACGATCTGTGTGAATTCCCCGATAAAACTATCAGAACATAATCCATCTATTTTGGGTCCAGGTTTCGGCTGAGGACATCCCGGATCTTTCCTGCCATTTCAGCCGTCCGGACCGGCTTGACGACCAGAGCGTCAATTCCCAACTGCGCGGCATAATCTTTGGCGATGGTTTCATCTAATCCGGTACATAAAATAACGGGAATATCGGAACGCGTGAGACGCAATCTTCTGATCAGCTCCACTCCTGTCATCTGAGGCATGGTCTGGTTGGAAATCACCATATCGAACGTTTCGGGATTTTTCCGGAACCGATCCAGGGCATCTATGCTGCTTGTGGTGGAATCGACGCGATAACCGAGCTTTTCCAACATCGAATGCATCATCTCAACGATGTCTTCTTCATCATCGACCAGTAAAAGCCTTTCATGGCCAAAAGGCATCTGTACTTCATCGGATATCTCAGACATGTTGGCGGCGGATGGGATATCGATTAACGGTAAATAAATGTCAATGACGATCCCCTGATTCGGGATAGAGCCGACATGCACCTTCCCCCCATACCGATGAACAATGTCATATACGATGCCCAGACCCGACTCGGCCCCGTCATCTTTATCGCTGATGCCATGATACGGATCGAAGATATATTTTGCTTTGGCATGTTCAAGGCCCGGGCCTTTGACGATAACCGCCAGCTTAAGATAATATCCTGGGCTCAAACCGATTTCGGATAAAATATCGCCGGCATCCAAAGGCATTTCCGAAAGGGTGAATTCCATCACACCGCCCTTTTCTTCCATGGCTTGATAGGCATTGGCGCAAAGATTCATGATGATCTGCTGGATTTCGGATGGAGCGGCGGACACTGGCCCGCAGGTTTTGTCGATCTCCTGGCGGATATCGATAGTTGACGGAAGAGAGGCTCGTAGCAGCTTTAGTGACTCCTTTATAACATATTGAATCTTTAATTTTTTCCTCTGATTTCCTTCTTTTGTACTAAAATTTTGAATCTGCTGAATCAGCTCTTTAGCCCGATCGGCTGCCTTGAGGACTGCGGTCAGATTTTTATAGGTTTTACTGTCTTCAGGGACATCAAACATGCTCATCTCAGTGTATCCGATGATCGGGAAGAGAATGTTGTTGAACTCATGGGCGATACCCCCGGCCAGAGTCCCGATGGCTTCCATCTTTTGAGCCTGTCGAAGCTGCTGTTTAAGCTCTGCTTTTTCTTTTTCCAACCGATTGATTCGCAGCGCCATATTCATTTGAGCCGTCAACTCGGATGTGTCTATGGGTTTCTGAAAAAAACCGTCTGCACCGGCTTCCAATCCCATCATATTACTCTTAGCGTCCGACGCGGTATCGGTCATCATAAGAACCGGGATGTGTTTTGTCCTATGGTCTGATTTAAGCTTTTTGCACACCTCATATCGATCCATCTCTTCTATCCCAAAATCCAGCAGCACAATCTCCGGAGACTCGACCTTTGCGTGTTTCAACCCTTCAGTCCCTGATTGAGCGAAAATAACGGGACCGCTTGAAACAACCCCCTCCAAAAAGCCGGACATCATATTTAACTCACCATTTTTGGGGGAAATTACCAAAATCTTTTTCATATGTTATCCCGTTCGAAATGCGCTTCAGGCACAAACGATTGACAATTTTTAATTAAAGATTAACGATTTTATTATATTTGATCGGCAATATATTCAACCGATCAAAAAACACCCTTTTCTTCAAAAGATGCGATCTGATTTTCCGAATAACCGAGTTCCCGGAGAATGGAAACGGTACTCTCTCCAAAATTCACCGGCATGCTCCGAATCGAGCCCGGTGTTTCGCTCAGCCGAATCGGTACCCCAAGGGTTGTGATCTTTTCTCCTTTTTTCGGACCTATGTCAACGACCATTTTTCTTTCCCGAAAATAAGGATCCTCCAACACCTCTTTAAGATTCCGAATGGGCCCCCAGCAGACATCGATATCTGCAAGTTCGGTCTCCCATTGGGCAAGTGTCTTTTTCTTGAATATTTTTCGCATCACATGGATAATCTCTTCCCGGTGTGTTTCGTCGTACTGGCGTGCGGCATATTCAGGAACATTCAGGTGTTCACAAAGCTTTTTCCAGAAGCGATTCTCCACGGCCCCAATGGAAATGTATCGTCCATCGGACGTCTCATAAGTATTATAAAAAGCGAAACGGTGGGAAAGCATGGACTTGCCGCGTTGGGGAGATTCTCCGGTGTGCTGATATAAAGAAAGCGCCAGCGACAGAAGGCTTACCATGCCATCGGTCATGGAAATATCGATATGTTGACCCTTTCCGGTCCTTTCCCTGGCAAACAAGGCCAAAAGGATTCCGATGGCTGCGTTCATCCCTCCTCCTGCGATATCCGCCACCTGGACGCCCGGAATGGATGGCGGTCGATCCGGTTCGCCGATAAGATCCAGTACGCCGGAATAGCTCATAAAATTCACGTCATGGCCGGCGCGATTTCGGTAAGTTCCGCTTTGACCGTATCCTGTTATCGAACAGTAAATAATGCCGGGATTGATGCCTTTAACCGTATCATAGTCGATTCCGAGCCGGTGAACGACCCCCGGTCGAAACCCTTCCATCAAGACATCAGCCTTGGCTGCCAGGCGATTAAAAACGTCTTTGCCTTGGGGGGTTTTCAGGTTTAAGGTCATGTGTTCTTTGTTTCGGTTGACCGTTGAAATAAAAAGATCGTCCGATAAAAACCGTCGGTCCTCCACTGAAATCACCCGCGCACCATGGTCTGCCAGGATCATGGAACAAAAAGGGCCCGGCAGCAAACGGGACAGGTCCAAAACCAATATTTTGGATAATGCGCCTTCTTTTGGCACGTTTTTATTTTTCATAGATTATGTCCGCCGATATATCTTTGAGAGGTCTCATTTTAAACCTGTAGCCGACACCAGCTCACCCACAAAGCTCCCGACAACCACTTTACTTTTTATTTTTACGGGAATTTTACGTTTGTCCGCAGTAACCCATAATTGAATTTTAGCATTTTTGCTTTTTTCAAATACGCCGCCGATATGTTTCAATTCGGGTTCTATGAGATACGTGTCGTATGTGCCGGCCGTCAAATGAATGGTTTCTTTTTTTATAACGGAAAGTCTGCCGATGATACAATCTTTCCCGTCTGTTATTGGACGCTCGATGGTTGATTTTCCTTTGAAATCAACCAAGCGGATAAAATAAAATGCGGATAACGGATCGAAGGTTCCGGGCAAAATGTCGATGGGCGCCAGTTTTTCTTTGAAGTTGGTATACTGCGCTTTCTTGTTCCGCCAATCGAAATTCACAACAATGTCCCTGATGGATTTTCCTTCACGCTGTTTTTTTTTGTACAGGATCGAGTGATCCACATCAGCGCTCACAAAGGCATCTATTCTGTCACGCACTTTATAGAATACATCGACAAAGGCATTTGATTTTGCGGTCAGCAAAAAATGATAGGCTTTTATACCGCTGATGGTTTCCATGGGGAGCACTTCGAGGGTACTCTCCCCGGCCGGTATAAACGTCCATCTAAGCTGAAAGGTCAGTTTCTCTCCCGGCTGAAAAGGAAGATCCTTCTTGTCACCGCAGGCGCCGGAACGTACGCCAAATATCGCCATGACCATGACAAAGAGCGAGAGACCCTTAAGAAATTTCATCAGGATATGAAAAGTGTCCGAATACACTGTGTTTCTCAAACAAACCTCAAAAATAAGGAATCATAGCAAATCCGCATATTCCTTTTGAATAACCGCAAACAATTCCTTACCGACCGCCAGCCCGATATCGATGAACTGGGGGCCGTATTTTTTGCCGGTAATCGTACGAAACGTATGTTTTATTTTGGCAAGCTTTTCCATCCCTTCGGGATAAAGATCCATAAATTCGGCAATGGGAATGTTGGAAAAAGATACCATGGCCCAGAGCGTATCTGTAAAGTTGTCCGGCCCCCATCGAAATTTGTCGGCGTCATAAAGGCAGTCGGATACCAGCGCACCTTCCGGCGTGCCGGTGTTTTCCGTCTTTTTAAAGGCTTCATGATTCCGAATCGCCCGGCAGATATCATCGACTTCATCGGCCTTAAACGGAAAAAGATTTAAAACCTGTCTTGCAAAAGCAGCGCCTTTAATCGCGTGATTTTGGTGCTTCCGCTGAATATCATGCAGCAGACCGGCACATTGGGCGATGACAACCCTTCGATGGATAAAATTTTCGGAGCGGCCTACAAGGCGACTCTCAATAATCATTAATGTTCCGGCATCAACGGCGACTTTTAACGCATGTTCAATCCCATGTCCTAAATCATCCTCCAAGTGTTCGGCAACAAATGATTGGAGTTTTTCAGTGAATGGATTTGTTTCAAGATACTGTCGAGACAATTCATCGGCAAAAGAATAGTCTTGATAAAAAGCAGGGGATGGATACTGGGTGACAATCTGACGGGCTCGTTGACGAATACGAGCATAAGTAATTTTCATGTTCGTCGCTGCATTAAAAAGTTATGTTTAATTTGGCTTTAATGTACGCAAAAATCCTCACTTATGAATGGGCTTTATGCCGAAGTCAAAGAAAAAAGTTTGCCGCATACTTTCCATTGCCCATTTTGTTTAATCACATGAATGATTTGATCCACTTTATGCGTGGTGCCGATGTTGAACAGCTGTGCAATCACCGGGTAAACGGAATTTATCGCAACCCTTATTGTGCCGGTAATTCGAATTTGAGCTTTGGTATCGGTTTTTGAAATGGTCTCGGTTTCGATGTTATACAGTTTGTTTTTCAAAAAATCGATGTTAAATCCACGCGCCTTCGCTGTCTGGGCGGCATGGTATAAATACTGATCAACCACATTGCCATCTTTGGAAGCAAGCTCTTTTTTACAAATACTTTTGGCCATTGACTTGTCAAGGTTGAAATACGCTTTGCTGAATTCGACAACGGCCTTGCTCGGTGTATCTCTGATGTCCGCCATAGAAAAGATGAACTGAACGATAAACCCGACAATTAAAATCAGAATGATCCCTGCGCTTTTGCTGAATTGGGCCATATAGATTTCCTCCTTTTCATCATCCGCCCGCAATCCATTGACGATTATAAATTTGATGACATATGATGCACGCTCTCATTAAGATCGAGGCGCTTGCCAGCTGATCATAAAATGCAAAAGATTCGGAACTCGCATGCCGGTGTACCGAAAGATAAAACATCTCGCTTATTCAAAAAATCTTTGATACCATGGAACAAATGGAGAAACAAGGATAAACTGGCCATTTCCTTTTAGGAATAAATACTTTTTCTTTGACACGTGATTCAATTTTTTTTATATTTTGAATTTGATTCGGATATCGTTTTAGCGTAACTTTATTCGTTTCATCGCAATCTGTTTTTTTTCATTTGGTTTTGAATTCCCATGAATTATGAAGGTTCAAAGGAACTGCAGCAGAAAAGGCCTTCCAACGGCAAGATAACATCGCTGGGGGTATGTCTCGGGGCTTCGACCGTCTCTCTTGTCCAGTTGGAACAAGACCGACATCCCGATACAAACACCGCGACACCGCAGAACAATCATCTTAAGATCGTAAAGCACTCCGTTTATCCCCATGAGGGAGATCCTAAAAAGACCCTTCTTCGAGCCATCAACGGTTTCGATCTGAACACATTCGACAGGATTGTCGCCACCGGCAGACGATTCCGTTCATTTGTCAATTTGACCTCCATACCGGAACCTGAAGCCGTGGAATATGCCTACCGGTTTATCAAACCTCCGGATGTTTTCTGTCCGGCAGTGGTTTCCGCCGGTGGAGAGACGTTTATGGTGTACGTTCTGAACCGTTTCGGTCAAATCTCCAATGTTCTTACCGGCAACAAGTGTGCTTCCGGGACCGGAGAATTCTTTCTCCAGCAGTTGCGGCGGATGGACGTCACCTTGGAAGAGGCAACCCGGTTCGCTGCCAAGACCGAGCCGTATCTTGTTTCCGGGCGCTGTTCGGTTTTTTGCAAATCCGACTGTACCCACGCCACCAATAAAGGTGTTCCGAAATCAAAAGTGACCGCCGGCCTCTGCCGAATGATGGCCAAGAAAATCCTGGAACTTTTGAAAAAAGTGGAAAGAAAAAATATTATGATCACCGGTGGAACAGCTCGAAATCGTATGATGATCGAGCGGTTGCGCGAGGAAATTCCCGGATTGATCGTTCCGGATGAAGCCCCCTATTTTGAAGCGCTGGGTGCTGCGCTCTGGGGCCTGGAACACAAAACGACCACCCTGGCTGGCACATCCGAGCTGTTTGGTAAGGAAGCGGCATCCTTTGACACATTGCCCCCATTGAAAAATTTCAGCCACATGGTAGAATTCAAAACCATCGAAAGAGGCGTAATTCGTGCCGGCGATACATGCATACTGGGTCTTGACGTCGGGTCCACCACCACCAAGGCTATTCTCTTGCGAAAATCGGATGATGCATTGCTTGCATCGATCTATTTGCGCACCAGTGGAGATCCGGTCGGCGCCTCACGGCAATGTTACCGTGCCATTCTTGACCAGGTTAAGAAAAATGCCGATCCATCGGAAATATCCATAATAGGTTTGGGTGTTTGCGGTTCCGGACGCCAAATTGCCGGCCTTCATGCCCTTACGGAAGGCATTATCAACGAAATCATCGCCCATGCCGCCGCCGCCGTTTATTTTGATCCTCAGGTGGATACCATTTTCGAAATCGGGGGACAGGACGCCAAATATACCTATATTACCAATGCCGTGGCTTCGGATTATGCCATGAACGAAGCCTGCTCGGCCGGCACCGGGTCTTTTTTGGAGGAATCCGCCCACGAGACCCTGGGGGTGGCCATGGAAGATATTGCTGATATTGCCATCAAAGGCGAAAATCCGCCGAATTTCAACGATCAGTGCGCGGCATTTATCACCTCAGATATAAAGAATGCCATTCATGAAGGGGTAGCGCATGAAAATATCGTCGCAGGACTGGTCTATTCCATCTGCATGAACTATTCAAACCGGGTCAAGGGAAACCGGCCGGTGGGAGAGAAAGTGTTTATGCAAGGCGGCGTCTGCTATAACAAGGCCATACCCCTTGCCATGGCCTCTTTGGTAGGTAAACCCATCATCGTTCCGCCGGAACCCGGTCTTATGGGCGCCTTTGGCGTGGCTCTGGAAGTCAAAAAACGAATTGAAACCGGGATACTGAAAAAACAACATTTCGATCTTGAAGTATTGCTGAACCGGCAGGTTAAGTTTGGGAAATCCTTCATTTGCAAAGGCGGCAAAGAAAAATGCGATCGCCGATGCGACATTGCCGTGATCGATATCGAAGGAACCCGGTACCCGTTCGGGGGCGCTTGCAACCGGTATTATAATCTGCGGCATAAAATCAAATATAATGTTCAGCATCTGGATCTGGTGCGACTGCGACAGCAACTGGTTTTTGAAACGTACGGTGTTCAGCCGCTTCCCGATACCCGCAGGGATTCCCGGAAAAACAAGATAAAAAAACCCCCAAAAAGAGTGGGCATCAACAGAAGTTTTTTGGTCAACACGTATTATCCGCTGTATTCGACCTTTTTTACAGAACTCGGATTTGATGTAGTTGTTCCGGATGCCTATACCCAGAAAGGTATCGAACAAAAAAATGCCGCTTTTTGCTATCCCACAGAATTGGCACATGGTTTTTTTCACACGCTTATCGAAAGGGAAAATCCGCCGGATTACATCTTTTTACCTCATTTTAAGGCGGTTCCCACCTCTGACGGCCATTCCAGTTCACAGGTTTGTCCTTTCGTTCAAGGGGAAACCTTCTATCTTCAAGCCACATTTCGAAATAGACTCAATGAGATAAAAGCCAGCGGCACAAAATTTCTGACCCCGCTTATAGATATGACCAACGGTTTGGAGGCCGCCCAAAATGCGTTTCTTCAAACAGCGAATCAAATGGGGATCGGGCGAAAAACCGCATTATCCGCATATGAAGCCGCCGTGAAACGGCAAATGGCCTGCACGGCTGAAATGAGACACGCCGGCGAAAAAATATTGCAACAACTCGAATCCGCTCCGCACGAAATCGCTGTCGTGATTTTTGGTCGGTCGTACAACGGATTTGTTGAAGAAGCACACATGGGGATTCCCCACAAGCTCGCATCACGGGGTATCCCGGTTCTGCCTTTTGATTTCTTCTTGCGCAATCATGAGCCATCAAAGCAACATATGTACTGGGGGATGGGGCAGCGGATTCTTCAGGTGGCGAGGAAAGTCAAAAAACATCCCCAACTCTTCGGCGTGTATATCACCAACTTTTCCTGTGGACCGGATTCATTTATTCTTGGATATTTTAGAGACATCATGGGTCGCAAGCCTTCTCTAACGCTCGAACTGGACAGTCATACCGCCGATGCTGGCTTGGAAACCCGGATCGAAGCGTTTATCGATATTATCTCTGCGTACCGGCAACTGGCAGCTAAAAAAAATGTGGCACCCAAAAAGTCCATGTTTACTCCGGCTCATGTAGCGATGGATAACGGCATCCCAAAGGTAGTCACATCTTCGGGCGAAACCTTGCCCATGACTCACCCGCGCGTGAAGCTGTTGATTCCATCCATGGGTCAACTTGCTACAGAATCTTTGGCTGCTATATTCCGCAGCATTGGCTTCAATGCCGTTGTTCATCCTCCGTCGGATGAATCGATTTTAAAGCTTGGAAGGGCAAATACATCCTGCAAAGAGTGCCTGCCCTTGATACTCACCACCGGAACATTGCTCAACTATATTTTCAATGAAAAAAAAGAGAATGACGTTCTGGCATATTTTATGTTGACCGGTTCCGGTCCATGCCGGTTCGGGCAGTATCGGATTTTTATGGAAGATCTGGTGAAAAGGCTTAAGATACCGGATGTGGCGATCTTTTCTCTCACATCCGAAAACTCTTATGCCGGCATGGGGAATGATTTTCATCTCCGGGCATGGTGCGGCGTTGTAGTGTCGGATGTCATGGAAGATATTCGTTCAATGCTGTTGGCCAATGCTGTCAGTGTGGAATCGGCAATGCAAATTTTCAATGATGAATGGAACTTGATCATTGCCGCATATGGAGAAAGAGATTTTTCAACCCTTGAGAACCAACTAATCCGAACCGCTGAAAAGATTCGTGAAATTCCCCTCAAGCGCCCGCCTGAAGCGGTGCCGGTCATTTCTCTTGTGGGTGAGATATTTGTGCGAAGGGATGGATTGTCGCGACAGTATCTAACGGAACAGTTGGCTAAAAAAGGATTTGCCGTCATTTGTTCGCCCATTGCCGAGTGGGTGCTTTATGCGGATTACCTGGTGGAGAAAGGGCTCGTTGACTACAACATGTCTATGCGAGAAAAGCTACTGTTTTTACTAAAAAAGATTTATATGTCTCGCTACATGAAGCGTATCAAGTCCATACTGGCAACTTCAGGTTTGATTCATTCAACGCCGTTAAATATACAAACCGTCATCAACAACGCATCTCCCCATATATCGATCAATCTGCCCGGTGAAGCCATTTTGACTGTGGGAAGCTCCCTCACTGAAATCGCATCACACACCTGCGGCGTTATCGCCATCGGTCCGTTTGGCTGTATGCCGAACCGTCTGGCGGAATCGCTCCTCAACGAAGCCATGACCCGAGAGGGAAAACTGGCGACGGACCGGAACAATCACCGCCTCCGATCACTGCTCACCGATATAGAAGATTTGCCTTTTTTAGCCGTTGAAAGCGACGGCTCGCCTTTTCCTCAAGTCATCACCGCAAAATTGGAAAGCTTTTGTTTGCGTGCAGAAAGGCTGCATCATAAAATGCTTGAAACAAAAAACAACGGTAAAGTCGGACGTCATTAGTGTCCATCCATAAATGATGATTTTTGTTCAAGATCAAGGCATGCGAAAATAATAACCACAGGCATATAATTGATATTCCGAGGATTATTTTTTGAGCATAACCCCAGAGGAATAGGCTCCGCATTCCACGGGGCAGGCGCAGAGACTTGCCCGCCTCCGGCGGGTTGGGCAAAAAGACCATTTATGGATGGACACTGGTTAGAAATAATATCCCGCCAAGGACCCCTTTTGCAACGCTCACTTTTACAAAATTTTCTTGACAGCATGAGCATATGCGTTTAAATTATTTTCCTTTAAAATCGAACGTGATTCTAAGTATAATGTTATTGAATTTGTCTCTTATATGTTTTATAATATTATATTAATTCTCAGGAACGTAAAAAATCACCGTACGAACCTCAAGGAGGGGCTAATAAGATGAACGAATTGCTGGCTCCCGGCGGCAGCCTTGAAATGGTGGAAGCCGTATTGGAAAGCGGTGCCAACGCCGTCTATGTCGGGGCAAAAGGTTTCAGCAGAAGAAAGTGCGCCTGGGAACTGGAAGACAGTCAAATCAAAGAAGCGGTTCATATCGCCGATGACCGTGGCGGCAAGATTCGTGTGGCGGTGAATGCGGAAGTTCAGGAAAAAGAATTTATCCGCGTGCTGAACAAGGTCGCCAAATGGTCTCAATTTGGTATAGAAGGCGTTATTGTCAAGACGCCGGATCTCATGAGACTCATTCATCGCAATTATCCTGAATTGGTCATCCATGCCAGTGTGGGATGTAATATCCAGACCAGACCAGAAATGGAATATTATCGTGAAGCAGGGGCCACTCAGATTGTGGCCAGCACCGAAATCGATACGGTAAAAAAACTGGCCGCATATAAAAAAGAAGCGGACGAGGTCGGCGTTTTTACTGAAATACTGATCCACGGTAATCGATGCATCGGTGGAGTGGGGAACTGCCTGTTTCATGAAATGACCAGGGACTCCTATGTTAAAAAAGTGTATCACGATGAAGACGGCAATGAAATCACAGAATATGAGGGATGGCCGGATAGAAGCGGCAGCTGTTTTCGTTTTTGTCTGCTTACCGAAGCGCAGCGGGAAAAATTGATGCGTCGCAAGGGAAAAAGCGCTTCGGAAATTACCCACATCAATGAAAGAATCCGACGTCGACCGAACGTCGCCTTTGCCATTAGGGGAGAAGAACTGAAACAGTATGTCGAACTTGGATTACGAACCTTAAAAATTCAGGGACGCGAATATCCGGTGACGTTGATATCTGATATGATTCATGCATACCGAATGCTTATCGATGGATTCATCCAGGGAAAAGATCTGTCTGACCCCGAAATGGCCGCCGCTGATAAAAACATCCAACGCCTGGCGGAAGACCGCGACCGGGCCCGCAGGGAAAAAACCAGGGAACTGCACCGGCAAATCAAAGGGATTGAAGTCAGTTAGTGCCCACCCATTTCAGACCCGACATATAGATGCCGGAGTGAAA
This sequence comes from uncultured delta proteobacterium, assembly GCA_963778575.1. Taxonomy (GTDB): domain Bacteria; phylum Desulfobacterota; class Desulfobacteria; order Desulfobacterales; family UBA11574; genus UBA11574. The sequence goes on from CAVZUV010000029.1 coordinate 84,760, forward strand.
CCCAAACGCACATCCTGTGAACACCGCCGTTAACGGAGGTTCAAATGACGACCAAAGTCTATGTTGTACGTCATGGTCAGACCGCCTGGAATCTGGAAGAGGTATTTCGGGGACGCATGGATATTCCTCTGGATGAAACCGGAAAAAAAGAAGTGCACCTGGCCGGTGAAGCTCTCAAAGACGAAACGCTCCATGCCATTTACAGCAGCCCCTTGTCTCGATCCATGGAAACGGCTGAAAATATTGCGAAGTTTCAAAATATCCAAGTCACGCCTCTCGAGGCCATTATCGATATCAGCTACGGTGAATGGGAAGGGGTCGGCTTGGTTGAGGTTCAGAAAAAATATCCGGACCTATATGATCTGTGGATAGAGAAGCCCCACATGGTTATGTTTCCCAATGGAGAGAGCCTGGAAGGGGTTCGGGTGCGCGTAATGGACGCCATCGAACATCTCATTGAAAAACATCCAAACGAGAACATTGCCCTGGTCGCTCACAGGGTGCCGAACAAAGTCATCTGTTGTAGCCTTATAGGGATAGACAATAGTAATTTCTGGCGAATTCAACAAGATACAGCCAGTACCAATTGTTTTGTTTATACCGGCGGGCAGTGGATCGTTTCATATCTAAATGACACTTCCTACCTCAAAGTAATGGGGAAACCCGCCCTGTCCGATTTTTAATAGAACAATTCGGACTGGAACACTTTAACCTTTTGAAAACAATGCCGCTTCAGGTATGATTAAATTTTTGACTGGAAGCTGTCTGAGTGGATTAGGAATCGTTATGAAAGAACCAAACGCCATTTAACGTTATGACTGAACTCTCTGTTAAAGCAGAGACCTTTATAAATAGCTCAGGCCGGTTCTTTCATTACGAGCCCTTATTCACGAGTTCTTTCAGCTAAAAATTTAATCATACCTGAAGCGCTTTCTTGTTGCGCGTAGCTGAAAGCGAAGACCAATGAAACCGATTTTTTTTCAAGGGATAGCACAATGAAAAAAACCGGCGTGTTTTACCATCCCAGTTTCAGTCGTAGAAGCTATTTAACCCGCGGTGCCCGGCTGGAGGATTTTCCCGGCGCCATTGAACACTTATTGGCGCTCGATAATATCACTCCCTATGAATCGCCCCCCATCGAAGAAAAATGGATACTGAAAGTGCATACCCCGGAACTCATCCGGGGCGTGGCGGCAGACCACCTATGTTCGACCGCCTGGCATTCGGTGGGCGGTGTGGTTCTGGCCGGAGAAAAAATCTGTGTTGGCGAGATCGACAATGCATTTGCCTTCATCGGCGCTGGAGGCCATCATTCCGGTAAAGATTATTTTGGCGGCTATTGCTGTTTTAACGATGTGGTCATTGCCATCACCTACCTTCGGGAGATCCACAACATTCGGCGTTTCGCTATTATGGATACGGACGCCCACCATGGAGACGGCACCCGGGATCTGATCAAAAGCGATCCGGATGTGCTCCATGTATGCTGCTGCGGCATCTCATCCGAATCCCCCGACGGCACCAAAGTAGACATCCGGGCACCGGGCAGCTATTGGGGATTTTCGGGACGCGATGAAAAAGTCGCAAATGTCGACCAGCAATACGCGGATAACGTAAAAAATGAATTCTATCCACGAGTCAAGGCTTTTAAGCCGGACCTGATTTTCTGGTACTTTGGTTTTGATACCCATCAGGGCGATTACGGCAGCCTGGGGTTAAGCGGCCGCTGTTACGAAAAAATCGCCCGCTTTATGAAAAAAACCGCCGAAGAGGTGTCCGGCGGCCGCCTGGAAGTGGTTTTAGGCGGCGGCTCCCGCACGGACATCGCCACTGCCGTGATCCCGCCTATTATTGAAATTCTAGCGACGTAAACAACTATCGTTTGACCGGAAGACCTTGCTTTTTGGGTCAAAAATTCGAAATTCGAAACCCGAAATACTAAACAATGACAAAAATAAAAATGTTCAAATTACAAAAACATCGGATATTTAGTGTGTCAGTTTTGGTCATTTTGTCATTCGACATTTGAAATTGTTTCGGATTTCGATATTCGATATTCGGATTTTTCCTGAACTTAACGTTCCGTTCCGGCACTTGCTAAGCTACATTTGGAGTTTTCCTACCGTGACGAGATACAACACCGTCTCATCTTCACCGTCGATTTCAAGCAGCCGGTTGATATCATCATCAAAAAAAGCGCCGATGGGACATGAACCGAGACTCAGAGCAGTAGACGCCAGTTGCACGTTCTGGCAGACATGGCCCAGATCCATGGGAATGTAGCGCATGGCACGGTTCCGATATTTGACCATGCATCGAAGCAACATAGCGGTCCAGATGAAAACAACCGCAGCACGGCGCACCACGGGCTGACCCATGCAGGCGGCGGTCATATCTTTGCTGAAGCCTCCTTCTCTCAGCCGTTCCAGGGCAAAGGCTTCAACGTCGAAATGATAGAATCCTTTGGGCATGTCTTCAACATGTTCGACATACATGTAGGTTTCAAAAGGATAAAGGGCACCGGCTGAAGGCGCGGTTCGAAGCAGGTGAATGCCTGCCCGGGTCGTCACTCCCTGCGCCGCCCAAAGCAGTGTCGCCAGTTCATCCAGGCTCAGCAAGTCCGGCGTGGTGTCCCTTTCCGAACGGCGATTGGCCAGACATTGCCATAAATTCGCCGGGCGGTTCAACTCGGGTTGCGGCAACTGGAAGCGTTCCGATTCCGGATAGTTTTTAAATGTCCGGACAACCGGGATCGACCCCAGATCGTCTTTTAACGGTCGATCCCGGTGATATTTTGTGCCCTGTATATAGCGAAACGCCAGTCCCTGTTTGTAGTTTGACATGTATCGCTCCTTTTATCTGATACGGCATTTTCATCAAATGAGTCAGCGTTCACGGGGTGTGCTTCCTCGTGTAACGATATTGGCGGAGTAAGACAGGGAAGCGCACTCCGTGAATAGGTGCCTAAACGATGTAATCTTTAAAGTTTAAAAGGATTTGCAATTTTGTGTCAATGCTTTTAAGTTTAAAGAAAATGAAAAATATTAAAGACAACGTTTTAAAGCAGGCATCGAACGAGCTCCGCCGGACGGATGACGCCATCCGGAGATTCTTGTCACTTGAATCTTTGCCTGAACCGATCGCGTGCAAGCCGGGATGCCATTACTGCTGTTTCAATCTTCCCATGGTGACACCGCCCGAGGCACTTTTGATCGGACACTATCTGGATCGGACCTTCACTTACCATCAAAAACAGACATTAAATCAAAGAATCCGGAAAATTAATGAAAAAATTGCCGATAAACGGGCTGATGAAATTTTCATGATGCGGCATGAATTGCCCTGTATCTTTTTAGAAAAAACCATGTGCATGATTTACGCGGTCAGACCGGCCGTATGTCGCGCCTGCTCCTCAACCAGTGAAGCCCACTGCAAAATGATTTTTGAAACGAAAAATCATCGATCAAGGCTCCGCTCCTACCCACAACTACGTGAGATGTTTGAAACCGTCCACCTGCGCTTGATTGAATTTTGCCGTGAAAAGGGATGCCAATCCGATGCATTAAAGTTGTCGGATGCTGTTGAAGATTATTTCAGACACCCCAATCCGGCCACTGCATGGCTTCGCGGTGAAATCGTTTTTCGCATTTACTGAATCCGGATCGTTTTTTTGTTAAATCGTTTCTTGACAAAATTCTGCCGAAAAGTCATGGTGGATGCAATTAACGCATATATTTATAAAAAATACTCTTTAAAAACCAAATGAATGTGGGGGGACATGACTGAAGCTAAAACCGGCGATAGGGTAAAAGTTCATTTTACAGGTTACTTGGAAGACGGTACGGTGTTCGGCTCTACCATGGATGAAGCACCCTTTGAATTTACCATCGGAGAGAAAAACATGCTGCCGGGTTTTGAACATGCGGTCATCGGCATGCAAAAAGGGGACACCAAAACCATCACACTTTCTCCAGAAGAGGCATATGGCCATCAAAAAAAAGAACTCCTAACCGTTATGGAAAAATCAGGTTTCCCCAATGAAATAAATTTAGAAGTTGGGAAGCGGCTGAGAATTCGCACACAAGATGGAAGATATACCGTCGTTACCATTAAAGAAATTACCGAAGATAGTATTGTCTTGGATGAAAATGATCCTCTTGCCGGCAAGATCCTTACCTTTAACATTGAACTCGTTGAGATTTTGTAAGAGGATTTTTATTGTTTACGAACAACAATGTTTCGATACCATTCTTTTTTGGACTTTTCGGCCGCCTCAAATTGTTCATAAAAAATCCTATAGGTTCCGTTCGGCATCATGATCTGCATGCCGGGCTCTTTCGCTAAAGCCGTATCTATCAGGTCACCCAACGGCGTCGGCATATCTTTACGAACCGGCATAAAAAGCAAGGACCCTGAAAGGCAGGAAATTTTTCCGACAACCGCCCCGATGCCTGCATAACCTGTTAAGTTTTCATTTAAATGACAGGATATCGGAAGCAGCAGAAAAGGTTCTCTCCAGAATACCGGACGATATTCAGGATGAATATCGCTGCAAACAAAGACGCCGTGTGTTCTCACGTAATCGGCCGGTGGACTGTTATACGGATTCAATATATTCCCGATGTGAGAAAGATCGATAATGATCAGAAAGCCACTATCGATGACCAGCATGTCGTCGATTGATGCGCCGCAGTCCGGGCGCAATTGCGTCAGGTCCTGAATGGTTTTAAAACGTTTGGGGTCAGCCAGGGCAAGCTGTTCAGGGTTTTGCGGCATAATTTAATGTATCCTTTTGAGAATGATTCCATTTCGAATGATCCGTTGTTAACCCTGTAAGCCAATGAAAAACTCACAGCGTATTCGTTATTATAGATTCGCCGTTTGGTTTGTCAATGAAATGAAAAAGATCATTGGTCAAACCGGGGCTAAAATATAGAAAAGCCTGACGGATCCTTAAGAGACTTTCCACTTTGACTTCTAACCGATATGATTTATATTTGAGATAGCTTCTATAACATGACATCCGAAATCAGGCGCCAAAAAGGGGTGTAGCATGGGTATGTGGCTTTATGATGATATGCCGGAAATGAAGGATTTTCAGACCTTGCGTCGGGAAATCAAACGTTTGGAAAAAGAATACCTCGATCTTAGAACGCTGTTAAGAGATGCCGAGGCCGGTCTAAGGTCCGATTCGGATAATGAATACCTTAGGGCAAAAGTCAAGTATCTGAATAAACGGATAAAGGATATAGAAAAGAAGGGCCCTCGGCTTGCCGCCGACCAACCATTGGAAATATCCCTTTTCGCGCCGCCTCATGGCTGATTTGAAAAAACCAGGGGAAAAAGCATGATGCGGTCAAGCCGACTGGACAGACAACTGCGTATCGAAGGATGGAATCAACAGGCATTGGAAAATGCAAAAATAGGTGTTATCGGTGATAACGATCTGTTGGCATCACTTTATATCATGTCGGCATCCGCCCTGGGAATCAACCATGTGTTTGCCCTTGCGCCGGTATTAGATCCCATCCTCATTGAAATCGCTCAAAAATTGAACATTCGATTCTCTCTCACCCACATAGACGGTTTCTTTACACATCCGGTTATGGCGGAACTTTTCAAAGACTGCGATTTTATGGTGGATTTAAGTCAGTATGGTCTGGCCAACAAATTGTTGATAGAAAGAGGGTTTAGGGAGAACACTCCGGTTATTAGGGGGTTCTGTCATGAGACAAACGGCCATCAGGGATTCAAAGTTTTTAGCTATTTAAAAGGACGAGAATGGCGGGAACTCGAACAGGTGGTATCTGCTCACAACCTGCCGAAGCATCATTTTGATGACGCTGTGCTGGGTACCATTGTTTCCGGAATTGTATTGGAAGAGACCAAAAATCTTTTAATGAATCAGCACCCGTCTGACGATCTCATATTGTATCAAAGAAAAAAAATCATTTCGGCTTATGGCCAGCCCAGGATATTGATCGTCGGTTCCGGTGCTTTGGGTATATTTGTCGGTTTGGGGCTGGTTTACTCAGGGTTTCGAAACCTTACATTTATGGATCCGGATGTTGTCGAAATAACCAACTTAAACCGGCAGGTTTTGTTCTATGATGCTGTGGGCTCGTATAAGGCCCAGACACTTTCCAACAAACTCAACGCGCTATTTGGAACCGGCAGCAACGCCCTTGTTGCCTACTTCGATAGAAACAGCGACATTGCGTCCTATGATATCGTTTTCGATTGCGTCGATAATTTTGAATCGAGAATCGTCCTCAGCGAAAAAAGCAAACGACATGGCAAAATGCTGATCAGCGGCGGAACAAGCGCCGATGCAGGCCAGATCGTTACCTATAATCCTGTCGATGACAGCGTTACGCCTGCGGAATTGCTGGGGCTGTATGATCTTGTTGAAAAACGAAATCCCGAAGCGTATCATCGGGAAAGAGCCGCTTGCATTTATCGGCCGGACCCTTCCGTTATCATGACGAATCAGATCACCGCCGGGATTATGGTGGATTCCTACAGAATGCTCATTGACGGCCAAAAACCTGCAAATGTTTTTTACGATTCTACGAGTTCTGTGAGATTTTAACCTAATTGAAACTTCCAAGCCGGATCAAGGAGGGATGATAACATGCTGGAAACTGATCTTAAAAAAGAACTTCAACTAGATGAAGCTGAAAAATTGCTGCCGCTCGTCCTTGAAATCATTCCGGGGCATGCCGCCGAAGGATTAATTGATATTTACGAGCCGGGAAGTTACGCAGCAAAGTCTCTTAAAAAATTGTGCGATAAAACCTTGAATAAAAAAAATTTAAGTATCGAAGAACAGCTTATCGTTGAAGATATCAAAAGACAGTTGGACGGCGGCAAATTATTGTCTCGAGGACAAGAGATCGAAGGCACCGCACTGGAATATGCTGTCTCCGAACAGACGGAGGCCGGTGAAAAATATCTGTATGTCCCCATTCGAGCCATAAAGCCCCAAGAAGGAGGGATACTGGATTGATGATGGTTGATTGGCGATGGTTGATTGATGAAGGCGATTGGGGAATAAATCAGGAGTTTAATAATGAAACAATTGCTTGATGCCGGCCTTGAACTTGTGCTGGAATCGGATTTCATATACTTTCCCCTTTTGTTTGACCCGGACATTGAAAAAGAAATTCAGACTGTTTTCCATCCGGAAGAAAACAAAGGGATTTTCAATGGGTATGAATCGAAAGCCGTCATTAAGCTCAAGGATAAGTATTTCGTAAAAGGATTTCGTTTAGACACTTTGGTTAAAAACTATGAGTCGATCAACCCACATTCATATCAACACATGAAAAATGAATGCCTCCGACGATATCAGTTGATGCGCGAGGTCGATGAAACTTTTTTGGATGGGACCCTCAGAACCATACTTTTTCAGGTTATGCCTCATTTCATTAAGAAAAACAAAGGACTGAGCCGCAAGAAATTGAGCGATGAAGCAATTTTGGATCTTATCGGTCAAAAGATCAACGTTCCGGAAGGCTATTATCAAGAAGCGAAAATGTTTATGGATATCGATCCGTTAAAAGAAATCCTGAAGAATATCGAAAATCAAGCGCCGCTCTTGGAACCACCCGGAAACGGCCTGACATCCGGGTACAAGCTGCGGGACTGGTTCCGCAACGCCGTTCATGCAAAAGTATTGTCCGACGAGGTTGATCGTATCGCAAAGTCCGTTCAAGTGCGGCAGCAATTCAGCCGGATAAAACCGGAGCACATTGCAACGCTTCTTTACATTACGGATACGGGTTCCATGGAAATCGACGGTTTCGGCTTTATCAGAAAGAATGCCGACCGGAAGGAGTACCATATTTATAAACACTCAGGAGATTATATCCTTAAAGATTATTACGATCGCAGCTATTTATTTCCGGACTGCAGGGTCGCAGTTTCAACTTACACGCCCTTCAGACCTTTTGTCATGGAAAAATACAAACATCCCTTTCTGCTCGAACATAAATCAGGGCAGGAAATCTGTCTAAAAAATTTTAATCCGCCGGATGAACTGACAGCAAAGCGTATCATCGGTGTTTTGGAAGAAGGACTCACCGCCTTGCGATACGGCTACGATCCCCGTCGACGGAACGGTTATCATAGCCTGGATCAATTATGGGTCCATATACCCACAATTGATTTTGAAGATTATCGCATATAATTAAAACACAATAATTGTGTACCGGCATCAACCGGGTCTCACAGCCATAGAACCCGGCTTTGCCGGATATTTGGAATATGGATATCGGCCAGATGGATTTACTGAGGCATATAAAAGATCATCGAGCGAAACAGAGACAAAAAAAGCCCATCAAGCCCGATGTGTTTAACCAAATTAGCAGTATCGTCAGGCAATATGGTCTTAAGGAGAGTTTTCTCGACATTTTCGATACGGTTGAAGATCATCTAACCCCAAAGAAAGTCAATATTTTCCGGATCAAGGTGAAGACACCGGCAGTAAGACCTTTATTTTCTCTGGTTGCCGAAGAGGAGTATCACCTTACCATGTCGATTATCAATAAAGTCGACACCCCATATCTCATATTCGCAGATTCACCGGATGAAATTCTATTGTGTAACCCGTTGTATCGGCTGAATCCTGCTCTAAGCTCCGAGACACTGATGCACTACCACTTTGAGACGCTTTTTTTACATGAATGCGCCAAACGAAACCGTATGAATACTAACAGGGAATGATAAAAATGGATGACGGCATTTCAAAGCAAAAAGAAGAACGCATAAAAGAAAAGATCGAGCAATTGAGAGAAGATCAGGAAAGCAAAGCCGTGCAGGCGATTATCGAGTTTACCAAAACGCCGTCCCAGCTGAAAGCGGATATGGACCGGTTTGTTGTGGGTCAGGAGCAGGGAAAGAAAATCATGTGCACCGCCATTTCCTTTCATTACCGAAGACTGGGGCAGGCACTTAAAAAAGGGTTGGCGGACAGCCATGGGGACATTGATGTTGCGCTGCGAAATACTATCGCACCTAAAGCCAACATCATGATCATCGGCCCCACCGGATGCGGCAAGACCTATACCAGTGAAACCGCTTCAAACCTGGTGGGTGTGTCATTCGTGCACGAAGACATGACCAAATTCAGTGAAGTCGGTTATGTGGGACAGAATGCCGGCGACATCCTTCTGGACCTTCTTTTGGCCGCAGGCGGAAATCCGAATGTGGCTCGAATGGGGATTGTATATTTTGATGAAATCGACAAAATTGCGACAGAAACCATCGCTTACAAGGATGTTTCCGGCAGAGGCGTGCAAAAAGGACTGTTGCATATGGTCGACGGCTTGGAAAACATTGTCCATGTCGGCAAAGAAAGAATTTCCCTGTCAACGAAACACGTGCTGTTCATTGCCGGCGGCGCATTTGAAAATATCGACATTATCGTGAAAAAACGGATGGCCCGACAAGAGCTTGACGGAAATTGGCGGCAATTTCTGACGGCGGATGATCTGGTAGACTTTGGCATGGAACGGCAGCTTGTGGGCCGCTTTCCCGTAAGAGTGGTTTACGATCAACTGACCACACAGGATTTGAAAAACATCATGACCCAAAGCCAGGGAAGCGCTTTACTGGCATATACTTACGACCTCAAGGCATGGGGCATCGATCTGGAGTTCACGGATGATGCACTCACCGAAGTCGCCAGGCGTGCCGAGCAAGAAAGAACCGGAGCGCGCGGGCTGATCGCCATACTTCACCGGGTATTGCTGGAAGACATGTATCAGCTTCCAGGAAGCTACGTCGGCAAATTTGTCGTGGATCAACACACTGTGAAAGAGAGATTGGGATGAGATTCAAGACCCTTTCACAACTCAAGCGGTCCGAACCGCTTAAAATCATCTTGGGAAACCTTCCCAAAAGTATATTGATGGCGGAATATGCCAGGGCCAAGGCATTTAAGATCAGTGAGCTTGTCCGAGAAATTTTTAAAGACAGCTATGAATGGTATGGATTTACCCTCGCTAATCCAGATCATCCGGAATTTATCATTAACATTGGATTGCCGGAAAACAATATGAATCTTCAAGACTATACCACCCTCGGCTCCATGAAGATTGCAGAATTTCATGAATCCTTGCCCAAGGACCAAATCATCAACGGATGGATTCATTCTCATGGCGCTTTAAATTACAAACACTTTTCACCCACCGATGAAAAAAACAACCGGACCGTGCTGGATTTTGTCGCTGGAGGAACCCGAAAGCCGCTGGCTAAAAAAGAGATTCCTATTCAGGATCTGGCATTATTGGAAAAAAACCGGTTTGCGGAAAAGGATTTGGAGAAAGGCAGCGTCTCTTTGATAACAGATAAACCGATTACCGAAGCCAAAATTATGGAAACCGTCTACGGCAGTTTCTGTTACAGCATCGTCATCGGTGACAGCGGATGGCACGAGCAGCAAATCCATTACCGGGAAAGGAGCATTCTCTCCGGCCATGAGACGGTGTGGCGCCAATCGACGAACATCGACTTCGTCGATACCCGAAGAACCTTAAATGCGGAGGAGATCCAGGCGATAGCAAACGAAGTGAAAGACAAAATTCAACCCAACTTAAACCCCCCGCCGGAGCTGATTGAAAGAATGTAGAAACCCCATTGAGTTAAAACTCAATGGGTTGTTATTCGTTATTGGTTATAAGTTGTCGGTTTTAAATATGAAAGGTCGTTTCGAATAACAATTAACGGATAACGGATAACTATTAACGGCATCAGTGGACATCCATATCCACATGATGACTTACGCAATCCCAAACCCCTTTGGGATCGCAGTCCCGGCAGTGGTAGTGGTCACCGTAAATGAGGTTATGTTTGTAGTCAACGGCTTCCTCTTTACGCACCCGGGCTCCGCAGTGCGCACAATTTACATATTGAATGTCTTCTTTTTTCATGTTCATTTAAATTAAGTTTATTCTTCGTGTTCAAGGTCTCGCTTTATGGGTTTGTGCATGGGCAGTCCATAAAGCGTATCAATGTAATATTCACAGTTTTCAGGACCGATCTGGGCTACCTCCCGTCGAAATTTATTGCAAATCTCCAATCCTTTTTCCTTGGCGCCTTCGGGAAATCCTTTTTCATCGGACAAATATCGCTTCTCGAGCTCGTCGATCTTTTTCATATACTCTTCGTAAGTGATTTGCTCTATTGCCATATATGCTCCTTTAGATTCCAAACCATAACCGTTCAAAGGTTCAGAGGTTCAAGGTTGGTGAAGTTAATAAAAACAGGGAGAATCATTCGGAAACGTTCAATCCTCTTTCAGCTTCCCCAATGGCGTCATTCGCCTTTTGAATGACTTCAGTAAAAGCCTCCGATTGATAAGTTTCTATGCCCACAGACCCCATATCATTAACTTTGTCGAAGGCGTGTTCTTTATCAACGTGGACGGTCAGAGCTTTTGCAGCATCAAGCAGTCTTAATATCTTCTTATTGCCATCCATCGTCGAAATTTTTAACCCGTTTTCAGCTTCATTTATTGCTTTTCTGGCATCTACAATCAAATCGTAAAAAGCGTCCGATAAATGAAAATCCATACCACTGCATCCTCCTGCGGCGGCCCTGTCAAAAACAGACTCATTATCAATGTAGGTCACCAAACATTTTGCAGCGTCCAGCAATGTCAAAAACTCATTCTTCATCTGTATCTTCTCCTTCGTGCTTTTCGAATCTCACATTTAAATAGGACACAGATGTTCGCAGATATACACAGATGTTATAATTTCATTATTTAAAATTTTTATAATCGTTGTTCTTCTGTGTCCCAAAAAAGGGAACATCTATCCTTTCAATTTACGTATGAATTGGTCTTAAGCGCTTTGATCCTTCCCATCTTGTTTATTTTCTTGCCGGTGTTTATCAATTTCATCCTTGAATCTTGCGGCAAATTCTGTTTTGAAAGCTTCGATTTTCATGGCCTCGTCATGTCTCCCCAAAAAGGTCAAGGCCATCCCCTTAAATATCTGGGCTTCCTTGATATCCGGATTGATGGCCAGAGCATCATCAAAGTACGGCAGGCTTTCATTGTATTTTTGCAGACCCAGCAGGGCATGGCCCTTGGCTGTCAAGGCGTGAACATTGTCGACTTGCTTTTCCAGAATCTGATCTAAAATTCCAATGGACTCTTCACACCGGCCCATATCATTCAGGGCAAAGGCTTTCAATTGCAAGGCAGATACATTTCCCGATCTGAGGGCCAGCTCTTTGTCGCAGCAAAACACGGCTTCTTCCAAAAGCCCTTTTTCAGCCAGCTTTGAGGCACCCTCCATCCAGGTAATTCTGTCTTCCGGATTGACCTCGATGACTTTCATCATCACGCCCTCGTAGGTTTGCTCGATAGCCTGACGGCCGGCTCGCGCCATGGGCACGTCATGGCCGGGGAGTATATTTTCGATCTCTTTTTTCATGAGCTGCCTGAGCCCGTATAAATAATGGTCCAGCCTTCCCCCGCCGGCTTTGTCAGCATCTGCCATGGTGTTGGGCAATACGGTGTCGCCGGTGATGGCGGTTTTGGTCGGTTGGTTATAGAGGCAGATGCCGTCAATGGTATGCCCGGGCGTATGAATCACCTCCCATTCAAAGCCGCTCAATTCAAGGGTTTCCCCTCCTTTTAACTCGGTCAGGGTGAATCCGGTCTCAGTCAGCATTTTTTTAAACTCGGCAGGGCCGGCGGCGTGAATGATAATTTCCACATCTTTTTTTTCCATGATCGGAGGGTATCTCAAAAATTCGAATACGCCCATGCAGTGATCCCTATGCCCATGGGTTAGAACAATCTTTTTGATATCCAGAATACTGAACCCTAATTTTTCAAGTTCACCAAAAATGGTATAATCATTTCCCGTATCCACGATGGTGAGATAATCACCAACCAGCACATAGACATTGCTGGAATGATGATACCCGATGAGAAACTTGCTCTTTTCAAAGACAGGGTCGATCAATCTTCATAATTTCGGCAATGGACAGCCATCCCGGGTGATCCGGCTCTTCTTCGGGATACACTTCATCCTCTACCAGTGGTTTTGTCTCCTGGTTTAATTCCTGCTGGTTTTCATCTTTTGCTTTCTTGGTCATTTTGTTTCCTTTAAAAATGTTTCGATTATTGATTTAACAGAGATCATTATTAATTAATTGATAGTCAGCGGCTGTCATCGCTGCAATCACTGACCCCTGATTAATATATAAAGACCAAAATGACAAGCCTATTTTTCTGACAATCACACAAAAGAAAATCCCCCTCTCGGAATAAATCCAAAAGGGGGATTCTTATTTCGATTCGGCCTCTCCCCTGCTATCAGTTGAGAGGGTGTTTTGTTATGGGCTAATGATGGCTACCCGATGTAGTCAATAGTAAAATCCAGTTTCATCTTATCATCCGGCCACCACTTCTTGCTTTTTACTTCTTTCCCGGGATACACGTCTTTGCCATCAATCTTCTCAACAAGAAGTTCAGCGAACATAAATTCCGTGAGCTTGTATTTTTTTACTACATCCGGCGGAATCAGAACGACAAGACCGGTCTCTTTGCTGGTCACCCACTCAAACGCTTCATTGGGAGCTGCGAATTCCTTGCCGGTTTTGCCGCTATAAAGCTTGAGCAGCTTGCCGGAAACCTTCATTCCCGGCTTCATGTCAAACTCCTCATACAGCTCATCGGATATGTGCCACCAAATGGCTCTCATGTTCAAAGCGATATATCCTTTGACGAGCATGGGATCAAAGCCGCAGATACCCACACGACATTTTTCAGGCATATCAAACCTCCTTTTTACTTTCGTTGGTCTCCACTTTATTCAACTGGTCGCGAAGATCTTCAACCTGGCTATAGCAATAATCCATGAACTCTCTGGCCTCGGATTGGCTGAGATGTTTGGCCTCAAGCAATCTTGTGACATAGGGATAAAGCTGCTGCTGAATTTCTTCAGTAAATTCCAGAAGCACATATTCGTTATCCCCGTCCGGGGATGCCCAAGTTAAGAAACCTCTTTTCCAGTTGTTCAGCATCCCCTTGAGGGTATCGAGTTCTTTGACTACGTTTTCTTCCATGCTACTTCTTCTTTGCTTCAAAAGCATAGCATTTTTTAACCACGTTGAAGTCTGCTACACACCAGTAATGGGGCCAGTGGATCTTCTTGCACCAGCCGATAATGTCTGCGGGCGGAAACTTGGAGCCCTTGAGAACCGGTTTCAAACCAGTGCAATTCCAGCATATATGGTCACTCGATTTTTCCGGAATCATTATGTTTTCCAGAAATTCTTCAGGTGTTAATTCGGCCATATGACACTCCTTTCTAAGTTACCAGTCCTTGACTTCGCCTTTGGCGAGTTTCTGCTGATACTCTTCCCAGACTTCGGGCGACAGTTTCTGAATATCCCAGTTGAAAGGGAACTGTCCGGCCAACCCTGCCGACGGCGGCTGCGGGCGCCATCCCCGCATCGGTCGGTTCCGGATGCTGAACTTAACCATGTCAGCGGTACCTGTCAACCAGGACCTGGGCTTGCACTGGTACGGCCGGGTTCGGCCTTCGACACCGGGTCTGTAGTTGGAATAGCCGTCATACGGCTTGTCCGCATACAGCGGCAAAATGTCGTGTTTCTCACCGGGACTTTCCTCGGGTCCCTTGTACATAAATCCGTTAATCATGTAGATGTAGTACACCGTACCGCACTCGGCACAAGCAATCGTGCCTTCCCAGTTCCAAAAATAGTATGGGTCGAGGTAGTTGATGGTGTCACAATCTTTTCCATCCACTTGTTTTTTGCACCAAATTATATCACACACTGTACCACCTCCTTTTTTATATCCAGGCCTTGTCATACCATTCTTTAATCTTGCTTTGCGGTACGCCGAGCCAGTCTTGGTAGACTTTTTTATTGTCCGCACCCACCGGACGCCAGTGCCAGTTGATCCGTCGAGGGGTTTTTTCCATCAGTCCGCAACTGTAACCACGTGGAGCAGCATATCGCCGAACAAAGGATCGTCCAGCCACCGTACCGTGCCTCTTTCCCTATAATGCGGGCTTTCGTAAACCTCGCGGTCGTTGCGGACCGGTTCAGCCAGAATTCCGGCATCTTGCAGGATCTTGGCAACTTCGGACCGGGATTTGTCTTCGGCCCATTTTTCCAGAGCGGTGTAGATTTCCACCTGGGCTTCGCCTTCGCAGCGTTGATTATGAGATTTATACTTCTCATAAAGATTCTTCATGCCGGTAATGGCGCACAGCTCCTTGAAGTCTGCATCCTGGAAAGCACTGACCATGACATACCGCGCACAGAATTGTCCTGCGGATTGTCGGCATCCGGAAAATCGGACTTGCCGCACAGGATGATGCCGTGGGCACAGAGCTGGGTATCCCAGTTGCCCCAGCGTTGACGCACGATACCGAACTTGCCGTACATGGGCAAGCTATGTCCGAGCATCCGGGTGGGGACCTGTACCTGGGAGAATTCGATCATGGTGCCCAGGCCGGTCTTACGGCGATGATGAATGGCCGCCAGAATCGAACAGGTAATCAGGTTGCCGGATTGCCAGTCAATGACCCAGTTGGTCTGCTTGGTGGCAATGGCCGCCCATGTACTCGTGCATACCGGTGACGGAAGCGAGTCCGGCGTGGGCCTGGCCCAAAATGTCGTAGGAACCGCCGAAAATCTTGGGTCCGTAGCCGAAACCGCCGCCCCAGACATAGATGAACCGGGGGTTGATTTCAGACAGGTACCGGTAGCTCATTTTCCACTTGTCCAGGGTTCCCGGCCGGTAAAGCTCGGTGAGCCCGTCGAACTTTTTCACCAGCCCGTAAAAGACCTCCACCATCTCGGGAATGTGGTAGTCCATGGTCAGAAAGTACTTGTTGGGGTTGGCGTTGGTGAACCCGAGACCGGTTCCGGTCATGGGGCGCGTGTCGTGGAGTGGATACAAATAGCACTCGTTAAACGGAGAGGTGTGCCGCATGGCATCCCCCATCCTGGGCATCTCGATCTTAACGACCTGGGCGCCCAGTTCAGCCAGGTTGGCCACAGAATGGGGCGTGAAGATATACATGGTGCAGCTCAGCCACTTGATGCCTTTGAGCGCCGTCGGGTTTGGTGTGTTCATTGCCCACGTCAAAAGCCTTCTTGCAGTACTCTTCATAGGGCATCTTCATCTCGTCCATTTCACCCTGACTCTTGGGGCCTGGCAGGTCTTCTATGCGTGTTACTCTTGGGTCTTTTGCCATTATATCACCCCCTTCTGCTTATAGTTCATTCACCGTGGTCTGGTTCATTCCAATCCACTTCATGTAGATCTCATAGTTGTCATACGCCAATATCTCTCCCCATCCATTTACATCGGAACGGTGCACGCACCTGATAGGATGCCGGACTCGAATGCAATCAGCAGCGGGCCGTAGTCGGTCTCATGCACATATTGCCAGGGGCGGTATTTAAAGTGCGGGAACTCAGCAACTTCATCAATAAACATGCACCGGTCCGGCTGCAAGCTGGTACTCGAATAGTTTGGCTTCAGCCTCGACCCTGCATTGGTCTCTGAGCCACCGGGTGGTCACGGAATAGGTCTTGATCAAAGCGTGCAGCGCGTTCCGGGCACCCACCTCCTTGAGGAAGGGATCTTCGTGGATCAGCCGGCCAAATTGGTGGTAATCGCGCTCTAAGCAAAAGCCGATATTGTACCACAGCTTGTCGGTCTGACCGCCGATCATCATGTATCCGTCCTTGCAAGGGTTCCAGGCATACTGGTTCAGGTTGGGGTCCCAGCCGCCGGATCGACCCTTGATGCTGGCATTGAATCCGTACCAGGTGATATCAAAGTCGATGCATGTCCAGCAGCGTTTCAGCGCCGGTCACCTCGATCATCTGCCCGGTGTTCCCCAATTCGTCTCTCCAGTAAAGGGCTGCATTGGCATTCAGAAATGCCTGCGCCGCCGGCCACATAGTCGGCCAGCCAGAGACCCGAACGGGTCGGGTCGCCGCCCCTGCCGCGGGGCAGCAGGTCCTGGGCCAGACCGGTGTTGTGGACCCATGAATTGGCGCAACTGGCAAAAGGCTCCAGTTCCCACTGGCCGAACTTGGACTGCTTGTCCTTCCACGGTCCCCACTGGCCGAGCATGCCGACCCAGACATAGATCATCTTGGGATTGGCGTCCTTGAGCTGCCGGTACCCGATACCCAGGTTATCCATATAGCCGGGGGGCATCCCGTCGATCAAAACATCCACGTTGGCCGCCATTTTTTTGAAAATTTCCTGGCCATCCGCGGTCTCCACATCCAGGGTGACGCAGTGCGTGTTCACTGTCTCGCAGACAAACTCCATCCCACACTTTTCACCGGTGTCCCGATTTTCCAACAGGTACTCTTCGCGGCCGAAGGGCGTCAGTTTTCTCAAAGGATCGCCGCTGGGCGGTTCTATGGAAACGCATTCCGCTCCGGCTTCTCCGAACAGAGATGTGGCAAATTTGTGACCCAGTCGCCAGAGGCCGATATCCAGGACTCTGAGATGTGACAGAGACTCATCTTTGCCGTACCTTTTTTCGAATTTGAGGTTTTTCTCGGCCCAGTCGCAGAATTCCAGCGCCTTCCGTTTTTCATACACCGGTTTGACTTGATCGTAGGTCGGCGGCGGCGTGACCGGATAAGGTCTGACATCCATATCCATGAGACCAATGGTGTCGGCCCGGCTGTTTATTTCAATATCTCTCTTTTCTGCCATATTTTACCTCCAAAAAAAGTTTAAATTCCACTGAAGAATTTATCCAGAGTTGTTTTAAGCATCAGAGGAACGGCAATAATTCCTCCCTGCTGATGTTATCACCTCCTTTCTTTTTGAAGTTCGGCGTTGAGCGGCGACCATATTAAAACGACCCGTGCATGTCGATAGCGGATGATCGTTCCAACAGCCGAGTTAATACCTTATTCTATAATTTGCATGGTGATCCGGCGGGTCATTTTTCTTTCCATGTTATTCGGAAAGCGCAAAGATCTTGCATCACCTCCTTTAGGTAATAGAATCAGAATCGATGAAACAGTATCTTGATAAATGATGGTTGAATTCTATTTATTGAATGCAATAATTGAGCTGGGTTATTCTTAAAATCCATGAGTGAATTTGATTTAGTGTAGTGTTTTTTTTAAAATTCTTAAAAAATTTTGTCAAGAGTAAAAAATGAATTTTATTCAAATAATTCCGAAAATTTTCGCTTTAGTCTCGGATGACAAGGGGTTATGCATTTTCTTCTTTAAAATACTTCTTGTCCCAAGGCGGATCGAAAAAAGACCTTCAAAAGTTTTTTTGATGGGGTTGAAGATGGCCCAAAATACAACATGTAGAATGTGAGACATTTCAGAATACTTTATAAGGTATTCTCTATGAAGTCACCCATACGCTGAAACGGTGCATTTTTCAGCGGCGTTGTACCGGACAAAAGTGCTTTAAAAACGAATGCTTTTTTTACCTTGCAATTTGTTTTCGGATATTTTATACGCAAATGTTTGAGAGCTTTCCCAAAAAGGATGTACATGTCACTTTTGACTAATAGGCTTATTAAAATGTTTTCAATCAATCCCAAACATTTCCAACATTTTTTTTAGAAAGGAGGTGAGCGTCAAAAAATTTGCCGGGCTTAAAGCCCGAACGTCTGCCGTGTATTTAATACTTAAACTTGCAGACGACAAACGGGAAACATCCCCGGCTGTGGGAAAATAGGCATCTTACATTAATCAGACAACAATCAAATTAGGGGAGGTTTATGCTATGGGTAAAATACCGGAAAAAATGCTGCCGCCAAAAGATTTGTGGCCGGAATACATAGTTCCAGAAGAGTTTGCCGATACGCCGGATGAATTGAATCTTGCCGACTTCTTGCTTGATCGCCATGTTCGTGAAGGCAGAGGTGCCAATCCTGCCATCAAGTTCATGGACCAGACCGTCACCTATGCTCAGCTTCAGGAGATGGTGAACAAGTTCGGCAACAGTCTTAAAGATGCCGGGGTTGGATCCCAGGACCGCGTGGGTATTCGCCTGGTAAATTCCATTCAGGCCATGGTGGCCATCTTTGCCATAGAGAAAATCGGTGCTATTCCGGTGCCGACATCGCCGCTGTGGTCCGGTGAAGAAGTGGCGTTTGTGGCCAACAACGCTGAAATGAAATTTTTTATCGTCAATGCCCCGCTGATGCCTCCGGTGGAGCAGGCCAAACCCAATTTTAAATTTGGTACCAAAGTCATTACCATCGGCGGGAAAGCCGCTGAAGTAAAGGCCGCCGGAAACATGGTCTATGAAGAGATGCTGGCGGCAGGTTCCGCTGACCTGAAAGCCACCATGCTAAAGGGTGGCGACATCGGTATAATGCTCTATACATCCGGCACCACCGGCATGCCCAAAGGCTGTGTCCATTTTGTCCGTCCGGTGGTTATCGAAACCAAACTGGTCAACAAGCATGTATACAAAATGAAAACCGGCGATTGTCTGGGCGGCGCGGCGCCGGTCTCTTTTGCCGCCGGGTTCGGCACCTTTACATTGATGCCTTTTGAGGGCGGTGCAGCCATATCCTTGATTCCAAAGTTCACACCGGCGGATATGATGGAACTGATCCAGAAGCACAAAATTACCATCCTTACCGGTCTGCCCACAGCCTACAGAGGACTGATGAAGTTCCCCAAATTCAAGGACTATGACGTCAGCTCCATCCGTATGTATACTTCCGGCGGAGATGCCTTAGGTGCCGAGACCCTGGAAGCCTGGCAGAAACTGACCGGCCTGCCCATCTGGGAAGGTCTGGGCGGTACCGAAATGCTTCATCTGGTGACATCCAACACCATGAACGCCGAACCAATGCCCAACTCCATCGGCAAAGCCCTGCCTGGTGTCAAGGTACGGGTGGTCGATCCCGAATGGAATGACTGCAAGCCGGATCAAGTCGGCAGCATGGTTCTCAAGGGCCCCTCGGGAAGTCTGTATTGGAAACCTTACGAAGATAATGAAAAACTTATCAAATCCCAGAAAAAAGGGGTGGTTAAAGGCTGGAATCAGATGGGTGATGCGGTCTACATGAAAGCGGACGGCAACATTTTCTTTGTATCCCGTGAAGACGACATGATCAAGAGCTCCGGATACCGTATCGGTCCGGCTGAAGTGGAAGAGGCCATCGAAAAACATCCGGCCGTAGCCGAGGCCGGTGTTGTGGGTGTTCCGGATCCTGAAAAAGGTCAGATTACCAAAGCCTTTGTGGTTCTGAAAGAAGGACATGAAGGCAGCGATGAATTTTTCGAAGAACTCAAAACATTCTTGAAGGAACACATTGCCATTTACAAACTCCCAAGAGCCATCGAGTATCGGACGGAGTTGCCGCGTACACCCACCGGCAAGCTGTTGCGTCGTCATTTGCGACCGGCGAAATAAACAACGGTCGGCAAAATAAAGCAATGAAACGATGCCCCTCTCACGCGCCTGCGTGGGAGGGGTTTTTTTTATTCCTATCAATCCCTTATCCGGAGACAGGGCGCTGTCGGGTTTAAATAAATCTCTTTACATACTGGTTTTTTTGACATAAATATTAGGTCGGCTTTTTTCTGCCTCGTCATTTTCCTGCAGCAGGGGGATGAGCGAAGTGAAATCAACTGCATCAAATGGAGGAAAAACCATGAAACAGAACCCGTCCGTTTCCTTAAAAACAGTGGATCGTGTTGAAGTCACCACATTGATGGACAATTACGTGGATCTGTTGCTGCCGAGTACCGATACGATTATCCGCCCCCCCCTGGCCAAAGAGGGCAAAATTAACGCCGACACATTTCTGGCGGAACATGGGTTGTCGCTGCTGGTGACCGTTTTTCAAAATGGTCAAAAACACACCATTCTCTTTGATACGGGATACACTAAGGTCGGCGTACTCCACAATATGGAGCAACTTGGACTCAATATCGAAGAGATAGAGGCCATTGTCCTGAGCCACGGACATATGGACCACACCGGATCACTTTATAATATTCTTGAAAAAATACCGGGTACGATTCCGCTGGTGCTTCACCCGGGCGCCTTTCAATATCCCCGTTATACACGCACCCCGGACGGCAGCAAACGCCTATTCCCTCAAACCTTGGTTAAGAAGGATCTTGAGCAGAAAAATATTGAAATCGTGGAAAGCAAATCACCCATCACCATCGCCGACGATCTGATCATGGTCACCGGAGAGGTGGAACGAATCACGCAATTTGAAAAAGGAATGCCCAATGCCTTGGTGGAGAAAGACGGAGAACTGGTATTCGATCCATTTATCGACGATCAGGCCATTGTGGTTAAACTCCGGGATAAAGGACTGGTGGTCGTCTCCGGATGCGCCCATGCCGGGATTATCAACACATTGATGTTTGCACAAAAAACCACCGGAGAGCAAAAGATTCATGCGGTTATGGGAGGATTTCATCTGTCGGGCCCGTTTTTCGAGAAAATCCTTGATCCCACCGTCGAGGCATTGAAAAAAATCGATCCGGATGTATTGATGCCCATGCACTGTACCGGCTGGAAGGCGATACGGCGGTTTCAAAAAGAGTTCCCCGAAAGCTTTATGCTCAACAGCGTGGGATCCAAGGTGATGCTTTCGTGATGAAGGTCGTTTTACCCCTCGCCTCTGACCCCGCCCAAAAGGTGAGGACAATGACGGTTCTGCACAATTAGAGGCTTTCATCATGAACTCGAAACCCAAGAATGACCAAAATTTTATGGCCTTGCTTCTTAAAGGCTTCTTTATCATATTCTGCTTATTATCTCTTATTTTCCGGATTGAAACAAGTTTCGCCGGCGTCATCAAGATCGGTGAAATCGATCCCCTTTCCGGCAGACTTGCAAAAAACGGTATTGAAATCCATCAGGGCATCGAAGTTGCCGTCGCCGAAGCCAACGCAAAAGGAGGCATCGGAGGAGCAAGGCTGGAACTTGTTACAAGGGACGACCAGAGCCGTCCGGACGTGGCCATCTCCAGGGCCGAAGAATTGTGCACCTGGGAAAAAGTGGCGGCCCTTACCGGCGGTTATGTCGATGCACTGGTGGGGCCTATCGCCGCAGTCAGCCAAAGATGCAAGACACCCTATGTCGCCAGCGCCAGTCTCCAAAAGGAACTTGCAGCGCATAAAAATCCTTACTTTTTCAGAGTTTCCAGACTTCAAGGGTTTGTCGAACCGCTCTGCAGATTTATGGCCGAACGGTTTAAAGACCAGCGTCTGGCCATTCTTTATGCCGCCACCCCGGGTTCCACCGAACTGGCGCAAGATCTAAAACGATGCCTTGAAAAGCAGGATTTAACAGTCCGGCTGATGGAGAAATTCCGTCCCGGAACACCCGATTTTACCCCCCTTATTGCCAAACTGGCCGGCATGAAAATCGATGTGATCGTTTCCGGCGGTTTTACACCGGATCACATCCTCTTTATTCGACAGCTCAAAGAGAACAGAATGTCCCCCAAGGCCTATATCGGTCCGTTCGGCATCGCATATGAAAGCTTTATTTCTGCTTTGGGAAATGACACCGACTATCTTTACACAACCTGCGCCTGGAATCCGGGTATTACGATGCCGGGTACGGAGAAAGCCTCTGCGTCCTTTGTCAGTGATTTTCAAAAAACATTCCATCACCAACCGAACACCACCAACATGCATGGATATACATCCGCCAGGGCGATTATTGCAGCGATGCAAAAAGTTTGGGATAACCGTCAGACCGTAAACGGCGAAAATATTCGAAAAGCACTGTCAAAACTGGATATGGCGCTTCCCATGGAACATCTTTCTTTCGACGCCAACGGTGATCCAACACATTATCACCAAGTGATCGTACAGATTCAAAAGGGAAAGCTTGTTGTTATCTACCCGCCGGATCGAGCCTCGGGACATGACATCTATCCAATGCCCTCTTGGGAGCAGAGAAACTAACCCATGTGGACAACGCTCTTTGTCTCCAGTCTCTCGCTGGGTTCCTTTTATACGCTTATCGCTTTGGGTTTTGCATTGATTTTCGGAGTGACCCGAAACTTTAATCTGGCCCATGGTGAATTGGTGGTGCTGGCCGGCTATGTGTCATACTGGCTGTGGAAAATATGGGCGTTTCCTTTTATACTGACATTTCCGGCGGCCATCCTGATCACGCTCTTGATCTGCCTGGGGCTCGAGCGCCTTTTTGCTCATCTGTATGAGCCTCAGGAGCTGAATTCCATTGTACTGAGTTTCGGCATCGCCGTCGTTATTCAAAACAGTATGCTTTTCTTTTTTTCCGGCGACTACCGTCTGATACGAATTCCGGTTTTAAGCCGCGGGTTTCATATTTTAGGAGTTTATATCAGTTACACCCAGACGACATTGCTGGGTTTATCTCTGATTATCCTTTTAATGCTTTATGTCCTGATGTATCGGACCTACTTGGGAAAAGCCATGAGGGCCACCATCCAGGATAAAGATGCCGCGGCCCTGGCGGGCATCAATGTGGCGGCGATGGGCACACTGGCTTTTTGCATCGGCGCCGTTCTGATCGGAATCGCCGGTCCCCTTTACGGTTGCATTCATTACCTGTATCCGTCCACCGGCCGTGAAGCGACCTTGGTGGCCGTCACCATTACCATTTTCGCCGGTGTCGGCCGTCTCAGCGGCATTATCCTTGCCGGATGGATTTTGGGTTTGGCGGAATCTTTTACCGTGGTTTTTTTCGGCGTCAGTTGGCGCGAGATGGTGAGTGCTGTTTTACTCCTTGCCCTTTTGTCTTTCAGACCCCACGGCATCCTGGGCCATGGGGAACGATAAGGTAAAAAACCTGACCCAGAAGATTATATTTTAATTATACCCAGAGAGGATTTTGCTTTGTTCGGAATTCATTGGATTATTGAAATTACAAATATCAAATCCCAAATCCCAAGCAAATCCCAATGACCAAAATGAATAGATGAATTTTCTGGCTGAAAAAAACAGACGCAATGGAAAAAAGACGCATGGGATCGGTCTCTTTCTGGGATTTCTGCTGTTTTTCACATTGCCCCTTCTGGTTCAATCCAACCACTACATCCTTCAGGTCTTTACCCATGCCCTGCTTCTGGCCTCTTTGGCACTAGCGTGGAATCTTTTGGGTGCCAGCGGTTCAATTTCCTTAGGCCATGCTGCGTTTTTTGGCGCAGGCGCCTATGGCTCTGCCTTGCTGGGCCTCGATCTGGGTTTGTCCTCCTGGGTCACCATTCCCTTGGCCGGTTTGATCGCAACAGGATTGGGGCTGATCATGGGATTGATTTGCCTGCGCTTAAGGGGCGCTTATTTTGCCCTGGCGACCCTTGCATTTGTCGAGATCCCATGGGTGATAACGGACAACTGGGATGCAGTGACCCGGGGATCTCTCGGACTGGTCGGCATATCCGGTCTCCCGTCATTTAACATCCATGGTTTTCGTATCGATTTCGGGTCCGGGATCATTGTTTCATATTATCTTGTATTTGCGTATTTTGTGATACTGCTGGGGATCGTCGCCGTAGTGTTTCGTTCCAACATCGGCCTGGCATTGCAGGCGATTCGGGAAGAGGAAGTTGCCGCGGAAGCCGTCGGCATCCATGTCAACAGATATCGAATGTTATCTCTTTTATTGAGCGCTTTTTTTACCGGCGTCTGCGGCGCATGTTATGCACATCTTGTCCGTTATATCGAGCCCGGGTTGGTCTATGGGCTTCATTTTTCCGCCGTCCCCATGATCTTTGCCATTTGCGGGGGACGGTTTACGATTCTCGGACCTGCCGTTGCGGCCATGGTGCTTTATCCAATGGATCAGTTTGTTTTTCATCCCCTTCTTCCGGCGGGCCACGAGTTTCTTTACGGAGCAGTGTTGATTTTAACGGTGCTTTTTATGCCCAACGGATTTTGGGGGAAGTTGCGGAACGCATCGTGATACTGTTACAATTAAAATCATTAAATAAAACGTTTAACAATTTTTGCGCCCTCACCAATATTGATTTTTCCGTCAGCGAAGGAGAGATCATCGGTTTGGTGGGTCCAAACGGCGCCGGCAAAACCACGCTTTTTAATTTGATCTGTGGCCGATACAAACCCAGCAGCGGCCATATTCTGTTTAAAGAAATTGATATCACCAATCTTAAACCCCATGCGATATGTCATTTAGGCATCAGCAGAACATTTCAATCTTCGCGTCCGTTTCCTCACATGAGCGTTTTGCAAAATGTGATGGTAGGGCAGGTTTTCGGCAAAGGATCTTCTTTTCATAACCGTCCGAAAGACAGACAAGCGGCAATAGAGCTTTTAGATATCGTCGGCATCGTCCATAAAGCCGGCACACCCGCCGGCCGGCTGACGCTCAGTGAACAGCGGCGCCTCGATTTAGCCCGAGCGCTGGCGACCCGCCCGAAGCTCCTCCTGTTGGATGAAGTGGCGGCAGGTTTCAGCCCGGTGTTGGTCAAACAGGCCATTGAGCTGATCAACAGAGTTCGAAAAAGAGGGGTAACCCTTCTTATCATCGACCATTTTTTAAACTTGAGTTTAAAGGTATCCGATCGATTGCTGGCGCTTGACCACGGAGAGAAAATCGCAGAAGGCCCCCCCCATGTAGTCATGAGAAACCCCGAGGTCCTCCGGGCATACTTGGGGCTGCGATATCAGGATGAGAACGATGAAAGGTGAATGATGGACATTCTGAAGCCCCTTTTAAAAATTTGTAACTTAAATGTTCGATACGGTGCCATTTTGGCGCTGAAAAAGATCAATTTAACGGTATGCGCCGGTCAGATCATTTCCGTTGTCGGGCCCAACGGTTCGGGAAAAACCACCTTAATGAAGGCTGTCGCGGGAATTCTTCGTCCCATTGAAGGCGTGATTCATTATCAGCATGAAATGATACAATCGCTTCCCGTTTACGAGATTGTTCGCCGGGGTCTGGTCTATGTGCCGGAAGGAATGAATGTTTTCCCTTTTATGACCGTGATGGAAAATCTGGACATCGGCGCTTACGTTGCCAGAGAAAAGAAAAAGGAACACCTCTCCTATGTGTTTGAAATCTTTCCGGCGCTGGCCGATCACCGCCGAAAAATGGCCGGAACCTTGAGCGGCGGCCAGAAAAGAATGCTCACCATTGCCAGAGGTCTGATGAGCGGTCCCAAACTTCTCCTTTTGGACGATCCCTTTCTTGGGCTGGCCCCAAAAGATGTCAAACGGCTGTGCGACACCCTGAAACGAATTCGACGTCACGGCATTACGCTTTTTTTGGCAGGCCAGCATGTTCGTCGAATTCTGCGCGTGGCGACCAAAGCGTTTCTCATTGAAGAAGGAAAAATAACCCTTGCCGGGACCGGGGATCAACTGCTGGGGCATCCCCATTTGCGTGAAACCCTTTTTGGGATTGTCGCGGAATCCGGTATTGAAATTCCCTGAACATCCACTCTCCCCATTGATCAACTGCCGCAAAGACGCGTGATGAACGCCTGCATATTCTATAAAATCAATTGACTGCAAGATAAAATGTTTATTGACTTAATTCATTGATTTGGATATTATTTATACATTGAATTCCCTTCGGTTCGCCGGCAAGTGAT
This sequence comes from uncultured delta proteobacterium, assembly GCA_963778575.1. Classification (GTDB taxonomy): domain Bacteria; phylum Desulfobacterota; class Desulfobacteria; order Desulfobacterales; family UBA11574; genus UBA11574. The sequence continues at coordinate 111,357 of CAVZUV010000029.1, forward strand.
GCCCATAAAGCGCATTAAAGCGAGATGTTTTTACGGGATCATGGGGAGCATTTGCCGGCGAAACTATTTTGTGTGGTTCTATTTTTCTTCAGAAATTTATATCATCATGGAGGTTAACCAATGACCCAGGAACTCAAAGCAGGTATCACCCATAAAATGGAAAGAGAAACCACCGAAGACATGTCGGCCCAAAAAGTCTATCCTCATGTTCCCAACGTGTATGCCACGAGGGCCATGGTGGGACATATCGAGGAGGTCTGCGCAGACATGGTTCTTCCCTATCTCAAAAAAGGCGAGCAAACCGTGGGCACCGGTATGACATTCAAACACATGGCGGCAACACCTTTGGGAATGAAGGTTCGTTACAACGCCAAGTTAACGAAAGTTGACGGGCCCAAACTGGCTTTTGAAGTGGAAGGATTCGACGAAGTCGACAAGATCGGTGAAGCCACTCATTATCGATTCATCATCAACGCCGAGAAATTCAACGCCCAGGTCGCGCAAAAGGCGGAGAAAGCTTCTTAGATATTCATTTATCCGAAAGGAGGGCTGTACTATGACGGTGTCGGATCCGATACGCCGATTGGACGCATTTCTCAAACCCAAAAGTTTGGCCGTGATCGGCGCGTCGACCAGCCCGGATAAACTTGGCTACGAAATTCTGAAAAACATTCTAGACAGTGGCTTCAAAGGACCTGTTTACCCGATTAATCCAAAGGCCGATGTTATTCTTGATCTTCCCTGTCACAAGAGCGTTAGCGATATTTCAGAGGCGCCGGACTTAGCGGTGATTATCATTCCCGCCCGGTTTGTATCCCAGGCCGTTCAGGAATGCGGCGCGGCCGGCATCAAAGGTGCCGTAATCATAACCGGCGGCTTCAGTGAGGCCGGCGACGAAGGTGAAATTCTTCAAAACCAGGTGATCGAGGCTGCGCAAAAATACGGCATTCGTATTATCGGACCCAACTGTCAGGGTGTCAACAACCCCCATCATCCCCTGTGTGCGTCCTGGCCGCTCTTGACCTGCCGGGGAAAGATAGCGCTGATTTCTCAAAGCGGCACCGTGGGCGCAGCCATGATGGACTGGTTGTCCGAAGACAAATTGGGCACTTCGGCTTTTGTGAGCATGGGAAACCGGGCGGATGTGGATGAAGCGGACCTTATCGCCTATTTCAATCAGGATGAAAATACCGAAGTCATCGCCGCCTATATCGAAGGCATAAAGCGCCCCCGTCAATTTATCCACGCCGTGAAAGGACTTCAAAAGCCACTGGTGATTCTCAAGTCCGGCCGGACTCCCAAGGGAAAAGTGGCGGCTGAGTCCCACACCAAAGCTCTAGCCGGTGCCGACGCCATCTATGATGCGCTTTTTGCCGGACACGATATCTGCCGGGCGTATACCATGGAAGAATTTTATGATTTTTCAAAAGCCCTGGCATATCTGAAACCGCCGAAAGGGAACCGGATTCTCTTTATTACCACATCCGGGGGCGCAGCGATTCTCGCCACGGATCAGGCCGAGCAGGAAGGTCTTGATGTCTCTCCATTGCCGCAGGCAGCTATTGAAGCGGTTATGCCTCTAATTCCGGCCCATGCGATCAAGGCCAACCCCATCGATCTTACCGGCGATGCCGACGCCAAGATGTTCGGCGATGTTATCGAGGTCACCCGGAAGTACTATGACACGCTGGGAATCATATTCGGCGATCCGGTGGAAGGCGCTTCAGGTGTGGTCACGCCCGGAGCCAATGAATTGGTCATTTTCCTGGGAGGCGCGGATGTCGAAAGATTCGAAAGAGAGCGCATGCATTTAAAAGGAATACCCGTTTTTCCGACACCCGAACGGGGGATAAAAGCACTGGCACGGGTGCTCAAGCGCAGCGTGCTGACGGCGCCTCAAAAGCCCACGCTCACGGAGCCGGCATTTGGACGCCAATTACCGCTTCATGAAGCATTCCAATGGGTTGAGGCCAACGGCATCCCTTGCACGAAATTTGCATTGGCGAATACTAAAATCGATGCCGTTGAAACGGCAAAAGCACAAGGATTTCCGGTAGCGCTTAAAATCAGTTCTCCGGATATCCTTCACAAAAGCGATGTCGGCGGCGTGAAACTGAATCTGGATTCTGACGAGGCGGTCGAAAAAGCCTATGATGAACTTCTGGCAGCCGTGCAAAGAAGCAGCCCCCAGGCTCACGTAAATGGTGTGCTGGTCACCCGGATGGCGCCGGCCGGTCTGGAAGTGATCATCGGAATGAATCGGGATCCGCAATTCGGTCCGGTTCTCCTGTTCGGCCTCGGCGGCGTCATGGTAGAAATCTTTCAGGATGTAAGCCTCAGACTTTTACCCATAACTCGTAAAGAGGCGCTGGGCATGATACGTCAAATTAAAGGCTACGGACTCATTTCCGGCTATCGCGGCCGGCCGGCGGTGGATGAACAGGCCCTTGCGGACTGCTTGACCGCGGTGGCGCAAATGGCCCAAACCCATCCGTCTGTTGTGGAAATCGATCTGAACCCGGTTTTTGCCTACCCCGACGGAATATTGGTGGCCGACGCAAGAATCATCGAACAAAAAGGATAAACACCCGAATGGCACTCACCGACCTACTGGCGCTGCAACTCAAAAATCGGTATCCTATGTTGCAATATTTCACCGACCAGCAACTTTGGCGTTGAAATTGAATTTTTCGGGCTGAATTACGTTATTACACCTATCGACAATAATATCATCAAACCCTATTGCATTTCATCTCGCGCCAAAGACTGCCGGCACTATCCAGCACCTTTATAAAGATTACAAAATCCCCGTCGCGTTCTGACAGAGAATCATGGCACTTTGAAAGAGATACATCCGTAAGAGGAAAATGCCACACCCGGCGTGGTGCCGAGCTGACCAGCCCGATACTTAGCGGCATATCGAAGGCCTTGTTGCAAGTATATAACGCTCTCAAATTTCTCAATGATATCAATGGCGTCGAATATTGACGAAACCTGCGGTTTTCATGTTCACCACGGCGTGGATCCCATGAGCGTATTTCACCTGCAAGCAACTTCAGACAACTGGTCCGGATTATTCATCCTCTTGAAAAATACTTTTATCTTCTCATCCCCGGAAATCGTGCAGCAGGCGGAGACTTGCCGCCCTATGGAAATCAACGTCGCGGTCATTTCTGGACGTTTGTGAATGGTGAAACAGAAGCAAGGAATCTGCCGGATCAAACAACTCTGGTATTCCATTGAAAACCGTTATGAAGGAAAGCGGCGCAGATACCCGCGCTATGACAAAACACGCTATCACGGTCTGAATCTTCACTCATACTGGTTTCGATCCACCATTGAATTTCGATACCACTCAGCGGTGATACAAAACATCGATGAAGCCATGCAATGGGTCATATTCACTCAGTTCCTCATCGAGATGAGCCAAGGAAACGTTCCCGACCATCAACTATTACCCTAAAGCAAACAAATGGATGGAAACCCTATTTATGATTTACGAAGACTTTGGTTACGGGGATCGTATCAAACGAGAAGCTAATCCCAATACAATCGCAAATTAATTGACCGGAAAGTTCGGTTTGGTTAACGAAATTGATGAGTATCTTAAGCTATCGTACGTTAAAAAAACGATTCTTTTTATTATTATTGATAACTATTATTAATTTTAGTAAAAACCATCAAAATTTTCTTTAGATTTTAATATTCGCTTATTTTTCCCTTGACCCTTCCTTTGTGCTCAGATATAGAAAACAATTCGATTACATCCCGGTTGATTACATTGCACTTCTCTCTGCCCCTAACCCGGAAAAGTGCCTCAAATTAGGCTTTGTCAAGCAGCCGTAAAAGAATTGATGGAGACGACATCAAATGTATGGCCTTGAAAATGATCAGGAGGTGTAATTAGACATGCTATCCGAATACTATCCTATCCTCTATACCGTCCTTCTGGCGCTTATCTTCGGCGGTGTAACCGTCATCCTCTCAAACCTCCTTGGCCCCAAACGCCGCTCTAAAGTAAAGTCAGAACCCTACGAATGCGGTATCCCAACCGAAGGCGCTCGGTATACCGAAACTGCGGTCAAGTTCTACGTCATTGCGCTGCTCTTTCTTGTTTTTGATCTTGAATGTGTCTTCCTGTATCCATGGGCCGTCTATTATAAAAAGCTGGGGGTCTTTGGATTCGTGGAGATGTTTCTGTTTATGCTGATTCTTATCATCTGTTACATATATGTATGGAAAAAGGGGGCTCTGGAATGGGAATAGAAAACTCTTTGCAAGGTGATAGCTTCCTGGTTACAAGTTTGACAGAACTGGTAAACTGGTCACGAAGCAACTCGGTGTGGCCTTGCACTTTCGGTCTGGCATGCTGTGCCCTCGAAATGATTGCAAGCACCCTATCCACTTTCGACATTTCCAGGTTCGGATCAGAAGTCTTCCGGCCTTCGCCCAGACAATCGGACCTCCTCATCGTTGCGGGTACGCTAACCAAGAAAATGTCGGTTATGGTCAAAAGAATATACGATCAAATGGCAGATCCCAAGTGGGTCATCGCCATGGGTGCCTGCGCTTCCTGTGGAGGGGTATTTCAGAGTTATTCCGTGGTTCAGGGGGTGGACCAGATCTTGCCGGTGGATGTTTATGTGCCGGGTTGCCCTCCTCGACCTGAAACCCTGCTGGCCGGCCTCATGAAAATTCAGGAAAAGATAAGGACGGAAAAATTGGACCAAAGAAAGGATTCTGCCGGCTGAAAAATAACAGAGAGGAACCGAGGCGAATGAGCTACAAAAACGTTATCCAGTCGATCCATAAAAAATTTCCCGAATCGATTATTAAAGCGTCTGAAAATAAAGACCAAAAGGAGATTATGCTGGCGCACAGCGACTTTTTTGAAACCATGCGTGCCCTTCATGATCACCCTGATTTTCCCTATGACATGCTTATCGACATATTGGGAATTGACCGAATTCCCAGAAAACCCCGTTTCGATTTGGTATATATCCTCATGACAACAAAGGATTTCAGTCGTCTGTTTGTAAGGCTTGAAGCAGAAGAAGGGGAAGAAATCCCAAGTGTAAGCGGTATCTGGCAATCCGCCGACTGGGGAGAACGAGAGGTTTATGATCTTATGGGAATACCCTTTTCAGATCACCCGAATCTAAAACGCATCCTGACATGGAAAAATTTTGAGGGGCATCCGCTTCGCAAAGATTTTCCCCTTGAGGGAAAGGATTTTGACAAGCCTTTTGATCCGGAAACCATTGAGGATTACCCATAATCAAAGTCTTCGGTTTGAAAACAATATGCGATCCTTTCATATAACGATTTCAAATAGCATAAATGAGTGTGGAAACCATGCCTGAAGTCAAAACAACAATCCTGAACATGGGGCCTCATCATCCAGCCACGCACGGCGTTCTCCGTATTGAACTGGAACTGGACGGTGAAACGATTGTAAATGCAACACCCCATATCGGTTACCTTCACCGTGGGATCGAAAAAATTGCTGAAAACAGGAACTATCAACAGGTGATCCCCCTTACCGACAGACTCGATTATGCATCTGCTTCGGCCAATAATATGGGCTACTGTTTGACCGTGGAGAAACTGATGGGAATTGATGTGCCCAAACGGGCCCAGTATCTCAGGGTGATCATGGCTGAATTTGCCCGAATCATGGGTCACCATCTCTGGATCGGTACCCATGCCCTGGATATCGGAGCGATGAGTGTGGTATTTTATGCGTTCAGGGACCGGGAAATGATCATGGACATCAACGAAGAGATTGCCGGCTATAGGCTGACCCCCACGTTTTTCCGTATAGGCGGTGTGGCCCATGACGCAACGCCGAAATTTATTCAACAGGTGCGCGATTTTGTAAAATGGTTCCCAAAAGGGCTCGCCGGTTACCATAAATTGTTAACAGAAAATAAAATATGGACGACCCGGACCATGGATATTGGTGTTATTTCAGCAGCAGAAGCCGTCAATTGCGGATTGACCGGACCGAGTCTGAGAGGATCCGGAGTGGCTTACGACATTAGAAAAGCATTTCCTTACAGCAGTTATGATGATTTTAATTTCCAGATCCCCGTCGGAGAAAAGGGAGATGTCTATGACCGATACCTGGTCCGCATGGAGGAATTCAAACAATCCCTAAATATCATTGAACAGGCCATTGAAAATCTTCCTGAAGGCCCAATCATCGTTGATAATCCATGGATACACAACCCTGATTTAACCGAGGTGCAAACAGACATCAGTGCGCTGATCCGACGTTTCATGATTCAGGCAAAAGGGCCGGTCGCTCCTGAAGGTGAAGTTTACCAAGCTGTTGAAGGGGCCAAAGGAGAATTGGGTTTTTATCTGGTCTCCGATGGAAGCGAACATCCATATCGACTCAAAATAAGGTCTCCTTGTTTTTATTTGGCCAGTGCGCTTCCCCGGCTTATGGTGGGACATATGGTTGCAGACGCCATTGCCATTATCGGGAGCATCGATGTTGTTTTAGGTGAAATCGATAGGTAAGGTCGGGTTGATTTAACCGTATTCGAAATCAAGAAGAACATATTCAAAAAGGCGCGTTGCCTTTTTGAATATTAATACAGACCCCATTTATATATATGACCGGAAAAGGGGAAAATAAGTATGGTCAGTTTAACCATCGACGGAAAAGAGGTTGAGGTTCCCGAGGGAACGACGATTCTTGAAGCCGCTGAAAAAACAGGTGTCCATATCCCGACCCTCTGCTATCACAAGAGGCTGCCGCCCATCGGCTCCTGTAATATGTGTATCGTTGAAATCAAGGGAGAAAAAGATCCTGTCAATTCCTGCAACACCCCTGTTGAAGACGGCCTTGAAATCGTTACGTACTCCCGGACTCTCCATGAGCAGCGCATAAAAAATCTGAAAAAGATATTAAAGCACCACCCGCTGGATTGCCCCATATGTGACAAGGCCGGGGAATGCGACCTTCAGAATATTGTATATGAATTCGGTATTGAGAATATCCCGTTTGAACCCCGAAAAGAAAAAAGAGACGACACCTATTCCACATCACTGATCCGTTACTGGGCGGAAAGGTGTATCTTATGCCGGCGCTGTGTTACCGCATGCCGGGAGATCAAGGGCATCGGAGCCATAGACATACAAGGAGAAGGGGAAAACGAAAGGCTTGTTGTTGTAGCTGCCGATAAATGCAAATCCTGCGGCGAATGTCTTTTCGTATGCCCCACCGGCGCCCTGACTGAAAATCTTAGCAGATACAAGGGAAGGCCCTGGCTGGAAAACAGGGTTCAGACCACATGTACTTATTGCGGCTGCGGTTGTCAGCTTGAGCTGAATGTTCTTGATAATCGGGTCATTGGTGTTACCACACAAATGGTTCAAGGCGTCAATCAGGGAAGCCTTTGTGTCAAAGGCCGCTTCGGATATGAATTCATCGGCGATGAAAACCGCTTGAAAAAACCGCTCATCAAGAAAAATGGCACTTTCAGGAACGCAACCTGGGACGAAGCCCTTGATATTGTAGCCGAGAAATTTGTTTCCATACGGGATGCGCACGGGCCGGACAGTCTTGCCGGACTGACTTCCGCCAAATGTACCAATGAAGAAAATTACCTCTTTCAAAAATTCATGCGCGCGGTGATCGGAACAAACAACGTGGATCACTGCGCCCGGCTCTGACATTCTTCAACGGTGGCAGGTCTTGCCGCCACGTTTGGAAGCGGGGCCATGACAAACTCCATTAGCGATGTGCTCCATTCAGAAGTTATTCTGATCACCGGCACCAATACATCCGAAAACCATCCGATCGTTGCAAACTACATTAAAGAGGCTGTATCAAAGCATGGGGCAAAACTCATCGTTGTGGATCCGAGGCGTATCGACCTGGTGGATTATGCCACACTCTGGCTGCGACAAAATCCGGGTAGCGATGTTGCCTGGATAAACGGATTGATGCACATTATTATTAAGGAAAACCTCCAGGACCAGGCTTATATCGATGAGCGGACGGAAGGATTTGAGGCGCTCAAAAGCTGTGTTGAAAAATACACCCCGGAATATGTGTCATCCATTTCCGGCATCCCTGAAAAAGATCTTTATGCTTCGGCTCGACTCTATGGAAAGGCCTCTCCCGGATCAATCCTTTATGCCATGGGGATCACTCAGCACATCACCGGTACGGATAATGTCAAATCTTGTGCCAACCTGGCCATGCTCTGTGGTAATGTGGGGAAGGTGGGCGGTGGAGTAAATCCGCTCCGTGGCCAGAATAACGTTCAGGGCGCATGTGATATGGGCGGTCTGCCCAATGTTTTTCCGGCCTATCAGCCGGTTGCCAGTGATGACGTCAGGAAAAAGTTTGCGGACGGATGGCAGGTGGGCGGCTTTCCGTCCAAGCCGGGTCTGGTCGTCACTGAAATGTTTCCTGCTGCCGAATCGGGTCAAATCAAAGGAATGTACATCATGGGAGAGAATCCCATGTTGAGTGATCCGGACAAACATCATATCGAGCATTGTATAGAAACTCTGGAATTTCTGGTTGTTCAGGATATATTCCTTACGGAAACCGCAAAAATGGCGGATGTGGTTCTGCCGGCAACATGTTTTGCGGAAAAGGAAGGAACGGTGACGAACACCGAACGTCTGGTCACAAGAGTTCGGAAGGCCCTTGAACCGCCGGGAGAAGCCAAGGAAGATCTCTGGATTATTAGTGAAATTTCAAAAAGGATGGGCTATTCAATGCCCGCCTCCAGCGCTGCTGAGATCATGAAGGAGATCAACCGGTTTACCCCAAGTTATGGGGGGATCACTTATGAAAGACTTGAAAAAGGCGGACTCAATTGGCCGTGCCCAAATAAAGAACATCCAGGAACACCGTTACTTCATGCGGGCCAATTCGCTAGGGAAAAGGACTCTTTTTTGCCATCGAATACAAGCCGCCTTTTGAATCCCCTGATGACCAGTATCCGTTTATCTTGAGTACCGGCCGCGTTGAAGCGCATTATCATACCGGCACCATGACCCGGTGCGGTACCGGCTTGAATCGTATCTATCCGGAGGCGCTGGTGGAAATCAACCCCAAAGATGCAGAAAAACTGAATGTGTCAGAGGGAAACTATCTCCAGATAACATCCAGACGGGGCAGTATAAAAGTCAAAGCATGGCTCACGGAACGTCCCAGTCCCGGCGTGGTCTTTGTGCCGTTCCATTTCCATGAAGCTGCAGTAAACAAATTGACCCATGGAATTGTCGATCCGGTGGCAAAGATCCCCGAATTCAAAGTCAGCGCGGTCAAGATCGAAAAAGCGTCATGAGGGAGTAATGCAGATGGTTGAATATTTAATCATTCCCGTAATCAAACTTATTGTGATATTCAGTGTGGTCCTCTTTATCGCTGCGTACACAACCTACCTTGAACGGAAGGTTTTGGGACACATGCAGATGAGATACGGGCCTATGCGGGTTGGGTATCATGGACTTCTACAGCCGATTGCAGACGGAATCAAAAACTTTTTCAAAGAAGATGTCATTCCTGAAAACGCCGACAAAGCGGTATTTGTTATCGCCCCTGTCATCAGCATTACGGCGGCGATTATTCTTATTGCCGTGATCCCTTTTGGCGGTCCTGTCACGATTTTCGGAAAGAAGATCAATCTCTATCTTTCCAACCCATCCATCGGCATTCTTTTTATTCTTGGATTTTCAACCCTGGGCTCATACGGAACAATCCTGGGAGGATGGTCTTCAGGAAACAAATATGGATACATGGGTGGGCTTCGGGGATCGGCCATGATTCTAAGCTATGAAATTTCCATGGCATTTGCTGTTGTCAGCATTATCATGATTACCGGCTCATTTAGTTTGGTGGACATGGTCAATGCACAGACGGGGGTATGGAACGTCATCAGACAGCCGGTCGCTTTCCTGGTATTTCTAATCAGCGGAACCGCCGAGCTAAACCGGATACCGTTCGATATGCCTGAAGCGGAATCCGAACTGTGCAGTGGATACAATGTGGAATACAGCAGCATGAAGTTCGCATTATTTTTCCTGGCTGAATACATACATATGATTGTCTATGCCTCCCTGGTGACAACACTCTTTTTGGGCGGATGGCACGGCCCGGCGTTTCTACCCGGGGTGGTCTGGTTTTTTATAAAAATGTTTGCCATCATCTTTCTGTGCATCTGGGTAAGGGCGACTTTTCCCCGTTTGCGGTACGATAAAATCATGAAGCTGGAATGGAAATTTCTTTTGCCGGTGTCCCTTCTCAATGTACTGTTCACCGGAATTGCCATGGCCCTATGAAACCGGCCGACGGCTCAACCGTTTATCATCGAAAATTCGATACGTTCTATAAAATTTATGAATAAGCGCCTAAAAACAACAGGTAAGGTAATGAAAACGACGGATATTATAAATGTAAGTCAAGGCCGTCCTGAAAAAGGAAAGTATGTTCAGCCTCTTTTTAAAGGACTCTCCTTTATCCTTAAAAATTTTTTTTCAAAACCGGTCACCGTTCAGTACCCAACGGAGAAAACGAAAAGAAGTGATCGCTGGCGAGGACTTCATAAACTCGAAGTTGATGAAAAAGGGGAATTAAAATGCGTTGCCTGTGGCCTGTGCGCCCGGATCTGCCCTTCTTTGGCCATCACCATCGTTCCCTATGAAGAGGAAGGCAAAACAAGGTATCCAAAAAAGTTTGTCGTCAATGAGCTCCGATGCATTTTCTGTGGGTTTTGTGAAGAAGCCTGCCCCAAAGGGGCCATCAGGCTGACAGCAGTTTATGATTATGTCGATTATCACCGTGAAGATTTTATCTTTGACATAAAGAAGCTGAAAACCCCTGAAAATTTTTATTTCAAGGGAAAGTAAATCGAACGTTGAACATCTTCCAACCGGGGATGTTCTTTTTTTGGAAAAGGTCTTTGAGTCATGGAATATTTACTGATCCTGTTTTTCGGAATTTTGACAATCGTCACTGCAATAATGGTTATCTTATCGCGCAATACGGTTCACAGTGCATTGTGGATGGTCGGAAACTGCTTTATTCTTGCGGTCTTATTTCTCCTGCTTCATTCTGAATTTATCGCCATCCTTCAGGTGATCGTTTATGCCGGGGCCATCATGATGTTTATCCTTTATGCCATCATGATGCTGAACCTTCGCACAACGGGTAACGATGAAAAATTAGGTAAAAATCTTTTGTATTGTCGTTTTTCTCTTCTGTGCTTTTTATTTGTCGCTTTGTTAATCCTTGGGGTCAGTGCCACGTCCATGGCGTTAAAGGGATCCATGACAGAACCGGCCATCATGAAATTCGGTGAGGTGCAACTCCTTGCAAATTACATATTCGCGGACGGACTCATACCATTTGAACTCGTATCTGTTCTTTTGACAGCGGCAATTGTGGGATCGATTTATCTGGCGAAAAAAAAATGATTCTTCCGGCCCATCTACCGGATTAAAATTACAAAACATGTAAAAAGGTATTGCGAAAATGGCCAACCATCAAAATGTCTATCTTTTTTTATCAACGATACTCTTCACCATCGGGTGCGGGGGGGTAATCATTCGTAAAAACGCAATTGTTGTATTTTTGTGTATAGAAATTATGCTCGGAGCGGTTAATCTCGCGTTTATCACGTTCAGCCGGGCCAATCACTCTCCTGAAGGGATATTCATGGTAATGTGCATTATGGCGGTTGCAGCGGCAGAAGCGGCCGTTGGACTGGCAATATTTGTCCTTTTGTATAGAAAAACCGGTTCCATCAATATCGACAAATTTAATCTCCTAAAATGGTAAATCGAGGTTTATACAATGTTTGATTATGTATGGTTGATTCCCCTATTGCCACTCACTGGAGTACTGGTAAATGGTCTTTTCGGCCGTCGTATAGAAAGATCGAGTAAAAGTATGATACACTGGATCGCCTGTGGTTCAGTGGGGCTGGCTTTTTTTGTGACTTGCCTTATCTTTATTCAGTTGCTTACACTGGAACCTGACAAACGACTATTCGACTACACATGGTTTACATGGATGGCATCCGGCAATTTCAACGTCGCCGTGGGATACCTGATTGATCCTATTTCAATGTTTATGTGCATGTTTGTCACAGGAGTCGGATTTTTGATCCATATATATTCAATCGGCTATATGTGGCATGATGAAGGAAGATATTTCAGATACTTTACCTATCTTAATCTCTTTATGTTCTGCATGATAACCCTGGTATTGGCGGATAACTTCTTGCTGTTGTTTCTGGGATGGGAAGGTGTCGGATTATGCTCCTACCTCCTTATCGCCTTCTGGTTCAGCGACAAAGCCAATGCCATTGCAGGGAAAAAGGCCTTTATTACCAACCGGGTGGGAGATTTCTTTTTTGCTGTTGGGATGCTCCTTTTGCTCACAAATCTCGGAAAACACGGGATGTGGTCATTGAACTATATCGATGTTTTCGCACATGCTTCACTCCTGTCTCCTAAATTGATCACACTGATATGTCTTCTTTTCTTCATGGGATGCACGGCCAAATCAGCCCAGCTTCCGCTATATGTCTGGCTTCCTGACGCCATGGCTGGCCCTACCCCGGTAAGCGCCCTGATCCATGCCGCCACCATGGTTACCGCAGGTGTATATTTTGTGGCCCGATGCAACATTCTTTTCACAATGTCTTCTTTTGCTCTGACTGTTGTTGCTGTTGTGGGTGCTGTAACCGCATTTTTCGCCGCCACTATGGCCTTAACCCATAACGATATTAAGAAGGTTTTGGCCTATTCAACCATTAGTCAGCTCGGATACATGTTTCTCGGCCTGGGAGTGGGTGCCTTTGCTGCGGGACTTTTTCACGTTTTGACACACTCTTTTTTCAAGGCCCTTCTCTTTATGTGCTCCGGTTGTGTCATACACGCCATGAGCGGCGAGCAGGACATGAGAAACATGGGCGGACTTCGAAAAAAAATGCCGATTACTTTTTATACGATGTTGATTGCAACGCTCGCCATTATCGGTTTCCCGGGATTTTCAGGTTTTTTCAGCAAAGATGAGATACTCTGGAAGGCCTTCAGCAGTCCCAACGGAAATGTTATTCTATGGTTCATTGGTGTTCTTGCCGCAGCCATGACGGCCTTTTACATGTTTCGTCTTATATTCATGACCTTTTTCAACGAGTGCAGGGCATCTGAAGAGGTCCGAGAACATATTCATGAGGCCCCCAGATCCATGACCGTCCCTCTGATCATTCTGGCGTTTCTTTCTATTGTCGGAGGATATATCGGTATCCCAAAGGCACTTGGCGGAAGCAATCTCGTGGAAAAATTCCTTGACCCGGTCATAGGGCTCGGACCCGAAAAACTTTTTCAAGACGCCGGAGGAACGTCGATAATACATGCGGTAGAAACAGCCGGCCATCATCATTCCTTCACAATGGAATACCTTCTCATGATTATAACGGTAATCATCGTATTTACAGGAATTTTTGCGGCATACGTGATGTACATGAAAAAGCGGACCATGCCCCGGGGAATTGCGGAAAAGCTTCCCTTCCCTTACAGAGTTCTGGTCAACTTGTGGTATGTTGATGAGTTGTATGAAATGGTCGTCATCAAACCGCTTCATTCTTTGAGCCTGTTTTTGTGGAACATCACCGACGTGATGTTCATTGACGGCATCGTGAACGGAACGGCAAATTTTTTCATGTGGTGCGGCATTAGGCTGCGTCGCATCCAGACCGGTTACGTGCAACGTTATGCAGTGACCTTTGTTGCCGGCACGGTGGTGGTCCTTATTTATTATATTTACTTGCTTTATGCTTAAAAAAAGATGATCCAATTCTATCTGAATAATATCTGAAAATAGCGTAACGTACCGGTTCTTTTAGCAAAATTTGGCATGGTTTTAAAGCGATCGTGTTCTTAAACGTCCAGCTGGAGATGATAGAATGAATCCACTTAATTTCCCGATCATCAGTTTCCTTATTTTTTTCCCCCTTGCCGGAGCATTTCTGCTTCTCTTTATAAGAAGCGGTAAAGAGAGAAATGATGGTCTATTACGGAAAGCCGCTCTTGTGTTATCTCTTTTCGAATTTTCAGTTTCACTGTCTCTTCTGTTTTACTTTAATTCCAAAACGCCGGACATGCAATTCGTTGAGCATGTAACCTGGGTTAAGAGCATGGGGCTGGCTTATTATGTCGGTATTGACGGTATAAGCCTCTGGTTGGTCATGCTCACCACTTTTTTTGTTCCCCTGTGCATCCTCTGTTCATGGACGTATATCCAGGAAAAGGTCAAGGCATTTCTCATCAGCATGCTTCTTCTGGAAACAGCGATGATCGGCGCGTTCGTGGCGCTGGATCTGATTATTTTCTATGTCTTCTGGGAACTCATGCTTATTCCCATGTTCCTGCTTATCGGTGTCTGGGGCGGGCCCAGGCGTATCTACGCTGCGGTTAAATTCTTTCTGTATACAGCGGCCGGAAGTCTTCTGATGTTTGTGGCGATTATCTACCTTTATTATTACCAATACAAGGTCACCGGCATCTCGACTTTCAATCTCCTGGAACTTTATAAGTTGCATATACCGGTATCCATCCAATTCTGGCTGTGCGTGGCTTTTTTTCTCGCTTTTGCCGTCAAGGTTCCGATGTTCCCTTTGCACACCTGGTTGCCCGATGCTCATGTCGAAGCGCCTACCGCGGGTAGTGTAATTCTTGCCGCCATTCTTCTTAAAATGGGGACTTATGGTTTTCTGAGATTTGCAATGCCACTTTTCCCTTACGCCGCCCATCAACTTCTTCCGGTAATCGCAGTTTTGGCCATTGCCGGAATTATCTATGCGGCGCTCGTTGCATGGGTCCAACCTGACATGAAAAAGCTTGTGGCTTACTCCAGCGTAAGCCATCTTGGATATGTCATGCTTGGACTCTTTGCCCTGAACATGCAGGGAATCGAGGGAGGAATCTACCAGATGATGAACCACGGTGTGAACACCGGTGCCCTCTTTATCCTTGTGGGGATGATCTATGAAAGGCGGCATACCCGGCTTATGGAGGACTTCGGCGGTATCGCTAAAATCATGCCCATTTTTGCCATATTTCTCATGATCGTTACTTTGGCGTCGGTTGCCGTTCCTGGAACAAACGGCTTTGTGGGAGAGTTCTTGATCCTCGTCGGTGCGTTTAAGACGTATCCGATTTTTGGTGTTTTTGCAGTTTCGGGAATGATTCTCGGGGCCACATATATGTTATGGATGTATCAGCAGGTGATGTTCGGACATGTTGATAAGGATGCCAATAAAAATATTCCAGACCTAAATTTGCGTGAAATTGTCACCTTACTTCCCATCGCCATACTTGTCTTTGTGATGGGAATTTTCCCGGGATTTTTCCTGCGGAAAATGGACGCTTCGGTTTCTCAATTTATCAGTCGATACAATAAACACTATGAAATGTCTGTTGAAGAAACCACCGGCAGCAATACGAATAAACTGGCCCTAACAAATCCCGGCTTGATCGTATCGCTGGAGAAACCCTTAAACCAGAAAGCTTTTGTAGAATAATCGCTTTTTTGTGTAATAAATTTGGAGGAACGGATGGAGACCTTGGATTTCATTCTGCCGACAACAAACTTCCAGGCGGTTTGGCCGCAGGTTATTCTTGTTGCAACTGCATTATTCGTACTTCTTGTTGACGTCTTCAAGCGGAGAGAAAGAACCGCTCTTACAGGGTTTATATCGCTGGTTGGCGCTATCATTGCAACAGGCGCTCTACTTAAGACATGGCCGATGGCTAACGGCACTACTTTCAGCGGAATGACATTCACAGACGGATTTTCTTTTTTTATTACTTTAACCGTCTTAATTATATTAATGCTGACCATTATGGTCTCCATAAACTCCCAGAAATTTTTTTCACACATCAATTCCGGAGAATATTACGCGCTTGTACTTTTTGCTGCCTGTGGCATGACCCTCATGGCAACCGCAGGAAATCTGATTCTGATTTTCGTGGCCCTTGAAACCATGTCGGTTTCCATTTACGTCCTTGCAGGTTTTCATAAAAACCAGCTTCGATCCACTGAATCGGCTTTAAAATACTTTTTGATGGGGGCCTTTGCATCGGGTTTTCTTCTTTATGGATTTGCATTTATCTTCGGTGCAACAGGTACCCTCGACATTACCAAGATCAGCAACTTTATATCGAACCATCCCCAGATACTGTACTCAAAACTTCTTATTGCCGGTCTGGTCATGATGACGGTCGGATTCGGATTTAAAATATCCATGGTTCCTTTTCATATGTGGACGCCGGATGTTTATGAGGGCGCTCCCACGGTCATAACAGGATTTATGGCCACCGGTGTTAAAGCCGCCGCCTTTGCAGCACTTATCAGGACGATTCTCGTTCCGCTCATTGCACTCAAAGGTGACTGGAGCATGATCATGTGGATTGCCGCATTCCTGACCATGACGGTGGGAAATATCATTGCATTGTCTCAGGACAATATCAAACGGATGCTGGCCTACTCAAGCATTGCCCACGCCGGATACATCCTCATCGGTTTTGTTGCGGGGACCCGTTTGGCCCAGGCCGGGATGCTGTTCTATCTTATGGCATATGCTTTTATGAACATCGGGGCATTTGGGGTGGTGGCGCTTCTTGGGAAAAAGGAAGGGGAATATAACATGATTTCCGATTTTGCAGGGTTGGGTTTTAAAAATCCTGCAACAGGAGTGGTCATGTCTATTTTCATGTTCTCTTTGGCCGGCATTCCCCCCACGGCCGGATTTATGGGAAAGTTTTATATATTTACTGAAGCCATAAAGGCCGGTTATGTCTGGCTGGTCATATTTGGAGCCATCAACAGTATCATTTCAATCTACTACTATCTCAGGGTTGTTGTGGTGATGTACTTCCATCCTTCCAATGCGGATGTTGTCATGTCGTCTCCCTCCCGTTCCACTATGCTTGCTCTTGCGATTGCCGGATGCGGTGTTCTTGTGATGGGAATATTTCCATCATACTTCTGGTCTTTTGCGAACAATTGCGTTTTTACCCTTATGTAGCAAGCGAAATTCAGTAAGGAATCCCGGCCCAAAAGACCAGGCTTTGGTTTACCCCGGAAAGGGGCTTAAATTCGTACAAGTTATATGACCGCAGCTACCGCTTCCTTGGCAATGTCCATAAATCCCTGGGGAAACGTTCCCAGCAGAAGAATGACCACAATAAAAACAATCCCGAGAATCGATGTGGACCATTTAAGATTAAGGGGCGAAACCTGAGTCTCGACACTCGTATAGGCCGCCCTGACCATTTTCAGATAATAAAAGATCGCAATTCCGGTATTGATCACCGCAAGAATGATCAGCCCGTACATGCCTTTTTTAATGGCGGCGGTAAAGAGGAACAGCTTTCCGGTAAACCCGATGGTCGGCGGAATACCCGCCAGACCAAAGGCACCCACGGCCAGCGTTAAGGCCAGAAGGGGCGAACGTTTATATAATCCGCTCAGATCGGCAAAGGTAATGTTTTCCCCCTGGGGTGCAAGGTTGTAGATAACAAAAAAACAGGCCAAATTCATCAGCAGATAACCTGTAATATAATACACGCCGGAAAGATATCCAAACTCGGTGGCGCAAAGGAGACCGATCATGACATAACCGGCATGGGCGATGCTGGAGTATGCCAAAAGACGCTTGATATCGTTCTGCACCAGGGCTGATAGGTTTCCAAAGGTCATGGAAAGCACCGCAAAAACCATCAGAACCCATGTAAACTGGGTCGCATCCACACCGGCCAGGGAAATCAGCCGGATCAGCAATGCCACGGCACCCACTTTGGGAAGGGTTGCGACAAAGCCGGATGTTTCGTTGGCGGCGCCCTCGTAGACATCCGGTGCCCAAAAATGCATGGGGAATAGGGCCAGTTTGTAAAAGAAACCGACAAGGAGCATGACAAGGCCGACGAGCATCAAAGGTTCTTTGAGGATGACGCCGGGTATGATTTTCACGAGATCGGCCAGATAGGTGGTGTGCGTCATTCCAAAAATATAGCTGATGCCGTAGAGGGATATGCCGGATGCCGCGGCTCCGAAAAGGGCGTATTTGATTCCCGCTTCCATCTGTATACGGTAGGCGCCCTGTTTTCGAAACGGAATGATGATAAACAGCGCAAATGAATGGATTTCAAGACAAAGGATAATCGTTATCAGCTCCACCGCGCTGCTCATAACCATCAAACCGAATGCACTCAAGGTCAAAAAAAGGTAGTACTCCGGCTGAAGGAAGTCATCGATGCCGTAAAGTCCCTTCCCCAGGTAGATGACGACAAAAAGTCCGAAGGCGATGATGATTTTGAATATTTGGGAAAAAGCATCCACACGATATGCATTGAAGAACAAGGATCCTTGCATACCATAGGAATATAAAGATAGAAGAACGGCTATGCCTGAAAATAGGATCCCCAGCCCTTGCAGGCGAGCCCCTTTGATTTTCCCTAAAGAAACGAAAAAGAAAACCACAGCCGTTAACAGCAATGCCAGTTCAGGTAAAAACAGTGTCATGAAATTCAATCCATTTATAGGTATTATTTTATTCGCCGCTCAGTTGACTTCTGCGAAAGTCAGTGCGCGAACGAAGCATCACGTTGCGTCAAAATCCGACTTTATTTAAAGGCGATCAGATGCCGGATCGACTCCCCCATCCCGTTCAGCAGCGCATGGACTTCTCCATGACCTGCCGGCAGAACTTTTTTGCCGGCTTCCAACTGTTGAAGAAGGTGAAGGGTGCTGGTGTCCATCACTTTTAAAAAAGGTCCCGGATTCAATCCGATCCAGAAAACAAAGACGGCCAGAAACGTCAGTGTCGCCGTCTCTCTGAAATTCAGATCAAACAGATGTGATTTTTCTCCACGGTGCATATGACCGTCCGAATCCGCCCATACCATCTTCTGTACCAGTCTTAACATATAGGCTGCCGCCAATATCGCGCCGATGACGGCAAGCCCCCCGACAAGCTTGTATTTGGAGAATGAGGCCATCAGGACAAGGAACTCTCCTACAAAACTGTTGGTGCCGGGAAATGCCAATGACGATAGCGAAAATATCACCAAAAAGGTGACATAAATCGGCATAATCATTCCCAATGCGCTATTGTCCGAAATCTCACGGCTATGGGTCCGTTCGTAGATGATTCCCACACAGATAAAGAGCGCGCCCGTGGTGACACCGTGATTCACCATCTGCAATATGGCGCCCTTGATGCCGACGCCATTGAGAAGAAATATCCCCAGCGTGACAAAGCCCATATGTCCCACGCTGGAGTAAGCGATGAGCCGCTTGACATCGTTTTGTCCAAGGGCGAGGTATCCGCCGAAAATGATGGACATGATGGAAATCGCAATCAGATAAGGCATGCAATACATCGTTGCGGCCGGCGCCATGGGAAGACAAAACCGCAGGAAACCATAGCCGCCCATTTTAAGCAGAATGCTGGCCAGAATCACACTTCCTGCGGTGGGCGCCTCCACATGGGCGGCAGGAAGCCATGTGTGAACGGGCCACATGGGCACCTTTATGGCAAATGCCAAGGTAAAGGCCCAAAAGATCCACATCTGATAGCTGAAACTGTATTGATGCGCCATTAACTCCGGGATAAAAAAGGTACCGGTGGTGACATACATCGCGATGATGGCCACAAAAAGAAATATGCTTCCGATCAGGGTGTAGAGAAAGAATTTGATGGAGGCATAGTCCTTGCGGGGACCGCCCCATACCGCGATGATCAGATACATGGGAACCAGCATCGCTTCCCAGAAAATAAAGAAAAGAACGGTATTCAGACTGACGAAAACGCCCACCATGGCGGCTTCCATGATCAGCAACACACAAATGAATTCCTTGAATCGTTCCTTGATGTAGGTCCATGAACAGAGAATGCAAAGGGGCATCACCAATGTGGTGAGAAGTACGAGAAGAAGACTGATACCGTCCACTCCCAGTACATAATTGATTTTGGCAAAAGGAATCCAATTTCTGAATTCGGCGAATTGATATTTGGCCGTTGTGAGATCAAAATTCGAATACAGGGGCAAAGAGAGGATGGCGGTCGTGAGCGTCACCACCAGGCCCCAAATTTTCAAGTACCGGTCACCCCGAATAAACAGTGTAATCAGTGATCCAAACAGCGGAACAGCCACAAGAACCGTCAGTATCGGGTAATTCAACGAATTATAGATCAAATATTGTTCCATATATGAGGTGTCCTAACACATATTTTTACTACAACAGTACCACCAGTATCAGAATAATGAACGTCAACGCCACGGCAGCGCCGATATAATGCTGAATCTTTCCCGTCATCAGCGATCTCAGACGGTTGCCGCCTTCAACGACCCCTCTGGCGGAACCGTCAATGGTCCAGTCGATCCCCTCCCAGTCAAACCATGAAAAAGCTCTTGCCAGGGCCACCGAGGCTCTCATGCCGACATTGCGGTAAACATCGTTGACCCAGTCATTGGTCGGAACCACTCGCCGGGAGGCAAATCGTATGAATGCCCTTGCGCCTTTTCGATAGAACCAGTCCAGGTCCAGGTTGATTTTAGGTTCGGGTTTGAGCTTTTTAACCATGATAAAAAAGCCCAGGCCCGTGAATCCCAAAAGCTGAAGGGTCTCGGACAGATGATAGGCATTGTACGGATGCCAATACACCGGGAAGGGAAGCATCTTGTAAAGATAGTCCGGAAAGATACCCAGGAAAAAACATAAAAATGCCGCAATGGCCATTCCCAGGTTCATATTCCAGGGCGCGTCTTTGGCTTCGACACCGGAATCTTTTCCGAACCATATAAAATACGGGAGTTTGATGCCAACGGAAAGGAATGTACCCACCGCCGCCAGATCCATCATGAGCATCAGAACGGGATGATGGCTTACTCCGGCCGCGGCAATGATCATCGACTTGCTGATGAAGCCGCTAGTGAGAGGGAACCCTGAAATGGATATTCCGCCGATCACCGTAAAGACCATGGCCCAGGGCATCCGTTTATACAATCCGCCCAGTTCGTTGAGCTTTGATGTTCCGGTCATTTCCAGCACGGCGCCGGCGCCCATAAAGAGAAGTCCCTTGTAAATAATGTGGGCATACGCATGGGCAACAGCCCCGTTGACGGCCATGGCCGTTCCGATGCCGATGCCGCAAACCATGTATCCGACCTGGGACACAATATGATAGGCCAGGATTCTGCGCGCATCGTTTTCCACCACGGCGTATCCGACACCGTAAACGGTCATGATGGCGCCCAAAATAGCCAAGGCCTCGAATCCGGGAAAACCCCGGGCCAGAACATAAACGGCGGTCTTGGTCGTAAAGGCGCACATGAAGACCGCACCCGTGACAGATGCTTCCGGATATGCATCCGGAAGCCAGGCATGAATCGGCGGAACCGCAGCATTGAGCATAAAACCGATCATGATGAGATAATCGGCAAAAGTGGCGCCGTTTGTCGCAATCTGCACAAAGCTTAGATCATGAATATTTTTATATCTGAGAAAAATGCCGGCAAGCAGGACCAGCCCGCCGGTCGTATGAACCAAAATATATCTGAATCCGGCTTCGATGGATTGTCTTTTTTTCCGGTACCAGATCAGAAAGACCGATGAAAACGCCATCATTTCCCAGAAAATATACAGGGTCAGGTAATCTCCGCAAAGGGTCACACCCAATGATCCGCCCACGTAAAGAAACGCCGCAATATGCTGGCCGGTCTCTTTGACATGAAGCCCGTAAATACAGCCGATGAACGCCATGATCGTAAAAACGTGCAAAAATACCCGGGTCAGGCGATCCACCCTTCCGAACACCAGGTCAAACCCCAGGTAAGACACATGGCCGAAGCTATCCGGGAGCCAGTGAATCAACGTAAACGCAATGAGCGGGATACCGATAAGGACCGTTTTTCTCAGTTTATCCTTTTTATCCAGAAAAGGAAGTAGAACGGCGCCGCCGAGAAACCAGGTGGTGGGATGAATAAGGACCGTACTACTTATCATAATAATCTTCCTTTTTCATTAACCAGACATGGGACAGACCTTTGCACACAATGATCATGCCGAGGCATCCGAAAATACCGAACAAAGACCAGAAACCGATAATGGCATCGCCGAAAAAATGTATTTCGTGCCGCTTGACATAAAAATCGAACACCACGGCAAGGATCAAAAAAACGAAAAAGATCCGTTTCAGCATACCCGAATGTTCGTTGAGATATTTGAGGAGTCGCACCATTATCTCACCACCATCAGATTGATTATTTTAAGAAAAAGATCCGGATAAATCCCGAACAGCACCGAAGCCACCGCCGTAAAAAACAGCGGAATCACCATACACATAATAAGAGGGGAGCCCTCTAAAAAGCCGGGAGAAGAGCTGTCCCCGGGATTCGGTTTTCCGAAAAACGATGTATAGACCACCGGCACGAAATAGCCTGCGTTGAGAAGGCTGCTCACCAAAATGACGGTCAACAGGATCATATTATGGATGTCCAGCGTCCCCAACGCCAGAAACCATTTTGTGACAAAACCGCTGACCGGCGGGACGCCGATCATGCTCAAAGAAGCAAGGCCGAAGGCAATCATGGTAAACGGCATCTTCCAGCCGATTCCGCCCAGCTCCGATACGTTTTTCTTATGGGTGGCTACGAAAATCGCGCCGGCACAGAAAAATAGGGTGATCTTGGCAAAGGCATGATTGGTGATATGGATAATTCCGCCGGTGATGCTGTTGGGGGTCAGCATGGCGACCCCAAGAATGATATAAGACAGCTGGCTGACCGTAGAATAGGCCAATCGCATTTTCAGATTGTTCTGGGTGAGCGCGATCACCGACGCCAAAATAATGGTAAAGGACGCAAGATACGCCGTGAAGATTCCAAGGCCGAGTCTGCCGAGCAAATTGATGCCGAATACCGAAAGCATCACTCTTGCGATGGAGAACACCCCGACTTTGACCACCACCACGGCATGGAGCAAGGCAGAAACCGGTGTGGGCGCCACCATTGCCGCCGGAAGCCATCCGTGAAACGGCATAATCGCCGCCTTGGCAAATCCGAAAATACAAAGGAGATACGTGATTTTTACCAACAGCGGGGCTGCGTTGTGTGGAAAGATGCCCGTTGCGATGTTGCCGATGGCAAAATCCAAAGTGCCGCACTGAACGTAAACCAAAACCATGGCCGGAAGCAAAAAGGCTTTGGACGCGAACATTAAATAAACGATATATTTACGGCCGCCGAAATACCCTTCCTGGTCCTGATGGTGCGCAACCAGGGGATAGGTAAATATGGAAACGATTTCATAAAACAGATACAGGGTGAACAGGTTTCCGGAAAATGCCGCGCCCATAGCGCCGCCCACGGACACGGCATAGCAAAAATAAAATCGCGTCTGGGCATGTTCATCCAGACCGCGCATGTAGCCGACACAATAGAATCCGGCCATGATCCACAAAAATGAGGATGTTCCGGCAAAAAGGATGCCCAGACCGTCCAAGTGGAATTTTACGCTGACACCGGGGTAAATCGTGAACAGGGTGTATTGATAAGAGCCTCCCGCCAAAAGGTGGGGCAAGAAATAGACCACGGATAGAAAGGTCAATACCGCGCCGAAAACGGACCAGGACTCTCTCAGGTTCGGTTTGTTCTTCGAAGCCAAAATAAGAAGGGCCGACACAAAGGGGATCAGCGGTGTCAACACGATTTTACTGGTGATAATGGTTTCCATAAAAATGCCTTAAATTTACCCTGTCCTGCTATCCGCCTCTTTATTCGGGGCTAATAAAAAAACCTATCCATGAAGTTCTTTGACCTCATCCGGGTCAATGGAATGATATTTACGGAAAACAGCAAGTATAAAACTCACGACTATCGCGGCTTCGGCCGCGGCGATACCCATGATAAAAAGGGTGATCACCTGTCCGACGGCCGGATCGGGAGCAAGGAAACGGTTAAAAGCCATGAAGTTCACGCCGGCGCCGTTGAGGATCAGTTCGGTGGAAATCAGCATTCCGATAAAGGACTTGTGCTGGATCAAACCGTAGATACCGGCGATAAGGAGAAATACAGCCAGAATTAAGTAAGTGCTAAGATGATGACTGATCATAATCATGTGGAGGTTTCCCCCTTTTCTTCCCGGACCGCAACGATCTTTTTTTCCGCCGATGCATCCACGGCCGTCTTTCCGGTGCCGCCTCTGGCCAAAATAATGGCACCGACGATTGCGATCAGAAGGATGATCGAAATCAACTCAAAAGCCAGACAATAGGTGTATAGAAACTCGTGTCCCAGATGAGCTGTCGAGAAATCCCTGTTTTCCGCCGCGGCGGGGACCCAATGGGTTTTCAGCACACACACGAGGATCAGTAAAAAAGCCGTCACTGCCGACGAGACGGCCAAAAATTTATTTCGCCAGTCTTTAATAGACTTTTCCGCCACTTCGGTGGGAGTATATCCGACCATAATGCCGAAGATCAGAACGATACATATGGCGCCGACATAGATGAGAATCTGCATGAGGGTGAGAAACATGCTCCCCAGGTAAAAATAAATGCCGGCAACCCCGAGAAGCGCCACTGCGAGTCCTAAAACCGTTTTCATGAGCATTTTGGCTCGGATGGTAATGAGACTTCCCAATACCACCAGAAGAATAAATGCGAAAAAAAGCCCTTCGGCAATGCTCTGGTAAAACGTCATTTTTTCCGTTCCTCCAGCCGTTTGAGGATGTCGTAATGGAACGCTTCCCTGGAAAAAGCCGCCAGGTTGTATTCTTTGGAATACTCGAGTGCATTCACGGGACAGATTTCGACACATGTTCCGCACAGGCTGCATTTGGTGAAGTCCAGCTCGAAAAGAACCAGGGTCTTCTTTTTTTCTCCTTCACGTTTTTCCCCTTTGACCGTGATACAGTTGGAAGGGCAGGATTTTTCGCACATTCCGCACATGATGCACCGGTACGTATTCTTGTCGGGGTCCAGAATCAGGTCGATGTGTCCTCTGTAACTGGGGGATATATCGATTTCTTCCCGGGGATACTGCACCGTGACGATGGGCATGAACAGCGCCTTCATAGTAACGCCGAGTCCTTCAACCAGACTTATTCCGCCGGTAAACAATTCGGAAAAATATTGTTTCATAGTTTAACAACCACGGCTGTTATCAAAAGGTTCACAAGAGAAAAGGGCACCAAATACTTCCAGGAAAAGTTCAGCAATTGATCAAAGCGCACCCTTGGATAGGTCCATCGCACCATGATCATCAAAAACAGCAGGAAATAGACCTTGAGGAAAAACCAGACCACGCCTAAATATTCGCCGTAGGGAAGATGGGGACCGTGCCATCCGCCCAAAAAAAGAACCGTCGCCACCGAAGCGACGATGAACATATTGGTATATTCACCGAGGAAAAAGAGTGAAAACCCCATTCCGCTGTATTCAGTGTGAAATCCCGCCGTGAGCTCGCTTTCGGCCTCAGGAAGGTCGAATGGGGCGCGGTTGGTTTCCGCGAGTCCGCCAATCACGTAAATAAGAAAGGCCACCGGTTGTAAAAAAACAAACCAGATCTTTTGCTGTGCACCGACGATTTCCTTAAGGCTGAACGTGTTGCACATGAGAATAACGGCGAGCATGGAAAGCAAAATCGGGATTTCATAAGCAATGGCCTGGGCCACGGCCCGCATGGCGCCGAACATGGAATATTTGTTGTTGGAACCCCATCCGGCGACCAAAAGCGCCATGACGTTGACGGATCCCATGGTGACAATGAATATCAGTCCCATGTTCAAATCCCTTGCCTGGAGCTTTTCGCTGAACGGGATCACGAGTAAGGGGAAGAATCACCGGCGTAAACGATAATAGCGGCGCCACCCTAAAGAGGGTGCGATCCACATTGAACGGGACTCATCAACTCTTTTCCCACCAGCTTGATGCCATCGATAATCATTTGGAGGATGCCGTGGGACCCCACTTCCATGGGACCGGGACGCCGCTGAACGTGTCCGGCAATTTTCCGTTCCGCGTAACCCATCATGATGGCGTTGAGAAAAAGGAATGAAATGACGATGATGACGCTGATCACCATCCGGATCAGTTCGGGCGGTAAAGTTGAAATCGTTTCCATAAGCTTCTTTTTAAACGCGCATTTGATAATTTTTAGAACAAAGATTCGTTAAATATCCTACCGGTCGATTTCCGGTATCACCAGATCAAAACTCCCCAAAATAGAGACCAGATCGGCCAGGAGAATACCGCGTCCCAACTCCGGCAGGCAGCTCAGGTTGGAATATGACGGAACCCTGACTTTCAACCGGTAGGGAGTGCTCGTTCCATCCCCTATCAGGTAGTATGACAGCTCCCCTCTGGCGGCTTCCACGGCGAAATTGCAGTCGCCGGGAGCCAGCTTGATATTTTTCGGCACCTTTGATCGAACCGGCCCGTCCGGCAGCCGGTCCAGGGCCTGTTCGATAATCCGGAGGCTCTGCTCGATCTCCCGGATACGAACCATGTATCGGTCCAGACAATCTCCTTGCCTTCCCACCGGTATCTCAAAATCAAATTCAGGATAAAGGGAATACGGTTCATTTTTGCGAACATCATAAGAAATGCCGGATCCTCTGAGGTTCGGCCCTGTCATTCCGTATCGAAGCGCCATATCCGGCGAAACAATCCCGATATCTTCCGTGCGTTTGATGAAAATTATATTTTTGGTCACCAGCTTTTCATAGATCACATACCGTTTGCGCAATCGTTTGATGAAGGCGCGGGTCCGCTCGACAAATCTTTCGTCGATATCCTGGCAAACACCGCCGAAACGATAGTAACTGTATGTGAGCCTGGAACCGGTGACACTTTCCAGAATATCCAAAATGTGCTCGCGGTCATCGAAGCCGTATAGAATGGGGGTAAACGCGCCGAGATCGAGAAGATAGGCGCCGAGCCAGAGCAAGTGGCTGGCAATCCGGTTCAGTTCCGATGTAATGATCCGGATGTATTCCGCTCTTTTGGGAACCTCGATTCCCGCTTTTCGCTCGATGAGCGAAACATATCCGTGGTTGTACGGCAGGGCGCAAACATAATCCATTCTGCCGGTATTGGGCATAAAACCCGGACACGGTCTTGATTCTCCCATTTTTTCGTGCATGCGGTGGATAAAGCCGAGCACCGGTTGGGGATCGAGGACGTATTCCCCATTCATCTCCAGCACAATCAGAAGCACGCCGTGGGTGCTGGGATGCTGGGGGCCCATATTCAAAAAGAACCGATTTTGTTCCTGGTATTCTGATTCGAGCATGATGTATGTATCTTTTTAAAACGGTTATAAAATGGAGCTATCCATCGGTTTCGGCCCCGGTTTCCGGCGTGTCATTTTCCGGTGATTCTGACGTCCATGAAACCTCATGGAGCGATTTCAATCGTGTTTCTTCCTTGAGAAGCGGATGAAAATCCCAGTCTTCTTCAGAAAGCAGAAGCGGTTTCAGGTTGGGATGGCCGCTAAAAATAATCCCGTAAAGATCGCGAGTCTCTCTTTCATGCCAGTCGGCTCCATGGTAAATGTCGGATATACTTGGGATCTCAAGACTGTTCGGCACTAAAGCAAGAGCCTTCATCCGGTACTGCCGGTCATACCTGGCGAATTGATAAACCACCGCCAGTCCGGAATGAAGGGAATCATTTTTTTCATCAGAACGGACCTGAAATCCGGTGACAAAGACCAGATAGAATCCAAGCTCATACGCTTTTTTCGCAAATTCTCGAACCTGGTTCACCGCCAGCACAACTTCCAGATGGTATCCCCGCTGGTCATAGTCCGTCTCAATGGCATCAAATCCTTGCTCGATCAAAAATCCTTTATAATTTTTGATTATTTGATCCATTATTTCACCCTCAAGCCTTTGACCTTTTTTAAAGGGGATTTGGGGTGTCTATTTTGAGGAAGGGGATGCCGAATACCGGTAATTTTTTCCTGCACTTTGAGAATGCCTTCAATCAGGCCTTCTGGTCTGGGGGGGCAGCCGGGAACATAGACGTCGACGGGAATCAATTTGTCGACCCCCTCGATAACATTATAGTTTTCTTTGACCTTGAAAGGTCCGCCCGAGATGGCACAGTTCCCCATGGCAATGACCCATTTGGGAGACGGCATCTGTTCGTAAAGCGTCAGGAGCACCGGCGCGAGTTTTTTATTCACCGTCCCGGCCACGATCATCAGATCCGACTGTCTGGGCGACGGCCTGAACACTTCGGATCCATATCTGGAAATATCGAAACGGGCCATGCCGGTCCCCATCATCTCTATGGCACAGCAGGCAATGCCAAAGGTCATGGGCCAAAGGGAGTTCGCTTGGCACAGCTTCAGAATGGTATCCGTCAGCTTCATGCGCAACAGGGGACCCTCACCGTATTCTCCGGCACCTTCCACAACCGGTCGGCAGGATTCAGATTTTAAAAATTCGGCGTATGCATCTAAATCGGGGGTCATCGGTGAACGTTTATTTTCTTCTCCCACGTAAATACTCCTTTGACCCAGGCATAAACGATCGCCAAGGCCAGAATGCCCAAAAAAATAAAGAATTCAACAATTCCACGAATGCCGGATACCTTGTCATAGGCCACCGCAACCGGGAACAGATAGAGGATATCGACATCAAATGCGAGAAAAATCAGCGCATAAAGGTAATAAGCAACGCCGTAGCGGTAATCCCAGGCTTTTCCGTAAATATCCATCCCGCATTCATAGGTATCCAGAGATTTTTTAAGATGTGATGTTTTGGGGCGAATAAACCAGTTGACAATAAACGGTGCAAATCCTCCGATGAACCCCACGATGAGGAAAATAAAGATGTACATGTAGTCTAAAAGGGCGGCTTTTGTCATTTCGCAATCCTAAAAGCTGGTTTCAGCGAAAAAAAATGCCTTTCGAGGCATTTAAATTGAACCTCATGGATCAAAGGGATTTCTTTAATTTTTAAAATTGAAAATGTCAAGAGTTGTTTTTTACAACGTTGCATCGTCAAATTTTATATTCTTATCCAATGGATGCACGCCCCGTGAATATGTACCAGGGAATGCCGGGGTGAACAAAAATATTAGCGGAAGGCATATGTTGAGATGAATTTTATGCCAAGGGAAATGCATTGCGGTGACAGGCTTAACAGCAACCGGTGGTTTGTCCTCCGGCAGATTCATTTTTGGACTCGATGACACAACAACAGGACCCTTCTCTACCCAGGGCCGAATTAATGACGGCGGCCGCACAGCCCACACCCGACTGTACGCTTACCGCCCCTGTGGGACAATTCATTGAACACGCGCCGCACTCCATGCAGTCATCTTTGTTTTCGATTTGAATCCGGCCGCTGTTCATTCCGAAAACAGCATGGGGGCACACCACCATGCACATTTCGCAGCCCGAGCATTTTTCCTTGTTGAATCGAAGTGTGACAACATTTTTTAAGTAGACCATATTTTTCATTTTTATTGACCTTTAAAAAATAAATCGCGATCCAAACCAGAGGATCAACCCGAGCCACACCGCCCATAATTTCAAAGGGTACGGCCCATCGCATTTCCTTTCTGACACCGGAAAGGGATGTGAAGGTTGAAGAGCCGGTAAAATTCATGGCCAGGTAAGCCGATAACGCCGGCGTCAAAAAAAACCAGGCCAGGATTTCAAGAAACTCGATTTTCAGATGAAGATAGGTTGTGCTGAAAACGGAAATCACGCCGGTCATGATTACGCCCATGATCACGCCTTTTTGAGCAAAAGCCCGACCGGGAAGCCACGGCAACAGAACCGGCGTCAAAACCGCCCCTGCCGCCAACGCCGCCAGCAGATTGAGTACCGCGAAAAGCCCATGGTTCAAAGCATTGTTCCAAAACCCGGAGGATGCGCCCAGCCCCCCCAGCAGAAAAAAAGCGGGCAGAATCAGCATGTACCATTTTAAGGCGCTGACCAGTTCAACCGGTATCAAAACCAGCCTTTCGGCCGCGGTAAATGTCTTTTGCCGCATTTTTAGGGGTTGCTTTTAGGCCGGCATCCAGAAAAGCCGGCAAATCAACAGCCCGAATGGGGCCGAAAATAACCTTGAATCCAATGCGTTTTTGGACTTGGTATGCCGCCACCCCGGGACCTGAAAGCTGCGGCAAAATAAGTTGCCGATGGGACACCACTTGATTCAATCCGCTAAATTCAACGCGCCGGACCAGTTCGTCTGTTCCAAACGTCCCCTTCCCGGCCGCACACCAAACATTGATGCCTTTGGTGTCCAGAACCAGTATCCATGCCTTCCGGTTCAAAAGGGCTTCCCGCAATCGATCAAAACTCATTTTGTAATTGGCGGTGACCAGAACCGGAGATTGATCATCAGGCTCTCCAAAGGCATAAAGACCGGGATCTACGGTATAATGCATGCGGCCCACACCCCATCGCGCCTTTATGGTCCCCCAATGATCCGCCCAACGCAGATCGGAAGAAATTTTGGGGACGCCGCCCACCGGCGTCTGAACGGAACCGACGATAAACGGCTGATTCAAATCGGGAAAGCTCAACCGAGCTTTTTCCTTTTGAGGTCAGCAGGGGCTTATCTTCGATTCCGCCGACGCTGAATCTTGAACCAATCGGTTTTTTTCTGAATCCACAGGGGTTACCGCCATGAAAATTCTCCGTTGAAAATCAACACTCCTGCTTAGGCCGCAGGATAATTGATTTCTTTAAGCGTTTCCTTGATTTGCTCCAGCGTAGCAGGGGCTTCGAATTCAACCGTAACGCTTTTCTCGCCGGGATCACCTTCCACGGTTGCGACGCCTTCCAGTTCACTCAATTCGTTTTTGATCGCCATCACGCAATGACCACAGGAAATGTTGGGTATGGAAAAGGTTTGTTTTGTCATATTTGAGTACCTCCGTTTATTTCTTTTCAGTAAATAATACCACAACGTAACCATGTCAACCACTTCAAGAACGAAAACCGTCATCTTGAATGTATCGACGAAACAATATCCGTACGGTATGCTATTTTCAAAGAATACGAAGCTTAAGACCACAACTCAATGCGATGACCTTCAGGATCGAAGATGTAAAATGCCCGCGCACCCCATATGGCTTTGATCGGACCGGTTTCTATACCGGCCTCACCTAACCGGCGATGAACGATATCCACATTTCCAACTTGAAATGAGAGGGTAATTCCGGAACCTTTTGCGCTTTGAATGGTTGTGAAAGCGGTGTTGGCGATACTTAAAAAGGTGTTGTCAATCAATTGAAATTCCACCAGCCATTCGGTTTCGTGATTGACCGTGAGTTTTAGCAAATCACGGTAGAATTTCATGGTTTC
Organism: uncultured delta proteobacterium; assembly: GCA_963778575.1. GTDB lineage: Bacteria > Desulfobacterota > Desulfobacteria > Desulfobacterales > UBA11574 > UBA11574. The sequence goes on from CAVZUV010000029.1 coordinate 142,737, forward strand.
TTCCCAGTTTCGACAATACAAAATGGTGTTGGTGCGTTTGATAGCGCCTGACGACATGGATTCTCCTCTGGGATTCTCCCATAAGCTCAGTTTCGGCAACGCTCCGATATGATACGATGAATGCGCATTATTTTAAGCAACTATAACGTATTCTCAAACAATTGTCTTGATGTGGGCGATATATATTAAATTACCACTATGTAGCACTTTTTTCCTTGACAAGCGCTTTGGGGGAAGGTATCAATAAAACAAGCCATAATCCTCTCTTCTTCCTCCTCTATTGGCTTGAGGCGGTTCGTTTGAACGAACCGCCTTTTTTTAATGGTTCAGTAATATCATTTGAATCTCGCCGGCATCTCGTTACAACGAGTTTAAAATTTCCGATATCATCTATTTTATCGGTCGCCGCCGATGATCTTTTGACTTTGTTTCTTATTGTTCAGACACTGATGCTGCGGCACTGGTTTTCAGATGACCCATGGACTTGGTCAATTCCAACAAAACACCAAGTCCTCTTTTGGCTTCGGTTTTTGAGCAGGCAGAAAAAAAGCCCCACGCGCCGACATCCTTACTTTTGGACAGATCCAGACCAGCCCCAAGATCAGCGAGATTTTCCAACAATTTTTTGAGCTGAGGATCGGACATCTTTTCGGTAATACCGAGCAAAGCCACAAGACCGTCTCCGATCCGGTCGATGTCTTCAGCGGTGTAGGCTGTTGCAATTTTGGCTCGAATATCATATGTGGCTTTTATTATTCGAAAAACCCCTCTTTGCTCCAAATCATTCAGATATTCGATGAGTTGAGGAACCATCAGCCTGAGCACCGGTTCAACGGTTGTGACAAAATCGATAATATTTTCCAATTGTTCCAAAGCGTAAATAATATGCTTGACACTTCTGAGCATTCGCTTGGTCAGAGTCGCCAGATCTTCCAATTGGAAAGCGGATTCTACGTCTTCAAGTTCTTTAATTAATCTTTTGGAAACCGGTTGTGACATCGCCAACAATTCATCTTTAAATTCCTTCATGCTTTTAGCGGATTCAGCCAGAGGAGCTATCCGGCTTTCAATGCGATCTAGTCGCTCAAGAATCAATTCTTCGTTTGTCATGGCGCCTCCTTTTTCAAAAGCTCTGACGCATCTTGCCAGCCATGTTGAACTGGGGTTCCAAAGGTAATTCAAACCCCTTCAACATGAGGTTCCAATAGACCCATTTGAACATCATCTTTCCCAAATAGTTCGATTGGCTTTCACCGAGTAGAGAGAAAGGGCCCAGGCCGGGGAAAGGAAATTTTCCTGCAAGGGGCTCCATATCATAGCTGAAATCGATCAAGTAAGCCATACCATGGCTCGAGACGATGAATCACGTTGAGTGTCCATCATAGGCCGGTCTTGGCTCTTGGCCCTCGATTTCGAGGAGAATATTGTCCACAACGATGTCGGATTCGTAATGAGCGACCGCACCGGACTTGGATGTGGGCACATTGGTTGCATCCCCGATCACATAGATGTTGTCGAAATCCGCAGCCTTTAATGTACCTTTATCGGTATTGACAAAGCCCATGGGATCACCAAGCCCGCTGTCTAGGATGACCTGTGCGCCTGAATGCAAAGGGATTGAAATGAGAAGGTCATAGGGGATTTTATCGCCTGTCACGGATTCGATGGTCTTTTCGCCGGCATTCACATGGTCGATGGACCAGTTGGGAGTGATCTTGATGTTCTTTTGACCGCACACATCTCCCAAAACTTTTGAAGCCACAGGTTTGGTGAAAGCGCCGGCCAACGGCGTGACCAATTCTATCTCGATGTTGTTCCGAACGCCATTGTCTCCAAAGAACCAGTCCGCAAGATAGACGAACTCCAGAGGTGCGACGGGGCACTTGATGGGCATATCGGCGATGTTGACCACGATTCTTCCCTTTTTAAAGAATTTCCATCTTTTGTAAAGAGCGATAGCACCTTCCAGTGTATAATAGGTATGGACGTCTTTTCCCCAGTCGTCCATCATGCCATCGGTTTCTTCCGGCAAGACCCTGCAGCCGGTGGCGACGACCAGCCAGTCGTAATCGTACTGGCTTTTCTTGGTTTTTACGGTCCTTTTCTCGTGGTCGATGTTTACAACCTCGTCGACCACGAGGTCGACGCCAGACGAAATGAAATCGCCTTTAGGTTTTACACATTCTTCAGGCCTGTAGATCCCAAACGGAATAAACAGCCAGCCGGGCTGATAGTGGTGCATGGGATCCTTGTCGATGACGGTAATCTGCCATTCCCGACTCATCAGCTCCTTGCGCAGCTTTGCGGCGACCATTGTCCCACCGGCACCTGAACCCAAGATAACGATTTTTTTCATAGGTACCTCCCTGTTAATGTTGTTTGACTATTAATAGAGACACAAAAAAACCAAATCTCATTGAAGCTATTAATGGGGTTGACATCACTCAACGTGAAAAGACGGTATGATTTACAGAAGGATTCAAAACATCCTTTGGCCATGCGATCGTTGAAGGAGGCAAATGATAAAGGCATTTACTTCATCGTCTTGTTTGATTTTTATAAAATATGAAGTTTCGATGGCATCTACGAAAAAATCCAAGATATTTTTCTCTCAGGTGCTTGCGCTTATAAATTTATTATATGTTACAATGTAGTACATGTTGTCAACAAAAAAATTTTTTTGCAATAAAATACTGTCATCGTTTCGCTAAACTTTTCATGTGAACCTTCGGCATCGTAGAAGAGAAAGGTTGATCCGTCGCAATTCCTATTCTCATTCTATTCATAGGGCTTCTTTGAGCCAGATAAAGACTCTGATCATCTTAAAAAAAGACTTGACAAGAAATCCCACATAGCAATAGTGTTAATTGCCACAATGTGGTTGTCTATGGGGGATTGGCATGACCAGCAAGGAATTTAAAAAGCACCGGGCTGAATTGGGAAAAACACAGCGGCAGATGGCGCAGCTTCTTGGCGTATCCATCAAGGCCATTCATAGCTATGAGCAGGGGTGGCGATCCGTCCCGGCTCATGTGGAACGCCAGATTTTCTTTCTGGTTTCCAGATTAAAGAAAAATATCCAAAACAAAGTGCCGTGCTGGGATCGAAAGACGTGTCCGGCTGAAAAGAAAAAACATTGCCCGGCCTGGGAGTTCCGGGCCGGAGATCTTTGCTGGTTTATCAATGGTACCATCTGTGACGGCAATGTCCATAGATCCTGGAAAGAAAAAATGAATCTTTGCCGGACCTGCGAAATTTTCAAATCCATATTTTAGGACATACCATCAAAACAATATCCATTACATTTTATGGAAAAAACGTTCAAAATGAAACAATTTGATGTTTTTGTCGATCATTTTGTCCGACCGTTTTATCTGGATCTTGACCGTGCTGCCGCTTTTGCTGAAGAACAGATTCAGTCTCAAGTCCGCCAGTGATTGAATAGGCCGCTGTTCAAACTTCTGAATAACGTCACCCGTTTTAAGCCCTGCCTTCTGTGCGGGAGTATGTTCATCGACGCCGGTGATTACCAGATGCCGGTCTTTCTCTTCCACCGTTATACCCAGCTTGGGAGATGCTTTGCCCTCGAGTTTAGTGGTTAACAGCACATAATCTCCGACACCGCTTTCAATCTCTTCATCCTGTACCACAACGGCAAACGGTTCGTGGTCGCGCCGATACAGTCGTTCCGGAATTCCATAACGATAACGGACATGACCGTTTCCCGCCAGGATCACCATTTTAAAGCCGGGATGGTTTGTCAAGAATCGATGGGCGGATTCGGCCATGCTCTCATCCCACAGCAGCTGCGCCTGCAAAAAATAGTTGAAATCCCCGAGATCTTCCTGATGATTATGCACGGAAAATATCTTGCGCAAATCATTTCGGTATGCTTCGTTCGAAAAATTCATGGCAGACGGCAACTGTTTTTTTTCAGTGCCGGAAAGGCCGTATATCCCCTCCCGTGCAACTTCGTGAGTGATATCTCCCTCAATATTTAATGCAACCAGCGGGATGTGTTGTTGTTTCAGATAATCGATAATGGGTTTATATAAATTGTAATCATATCCCCATCTGCTGAAATATTCGGTCTTTTTTAAAAATGTATACTCATCAATCCGTCCGGACAGATAGTCATCCACTACCGGTTGAAAAGGTTGTTGAAACATTTCCATCCCCACAGCCAGTTGATATCCGGCTTCGTGAATGTTTTTAATCACTTTCAGTTGATTCATATGATGAGCATATTGGTCGTGTATTTCCCCGACGTAAACAATGCGTGAGGCTGCCAGCTTCGGGGTAATTTCGTCCAAGGTTGGAATGGTGTTGGGGTTCAGCGCCCGGACTGGCGGGCGGGATAATATCTGGATGCCGCTTTCTGTCTCGGCGATCGCTTTAAAGGTATTTCGGCCGTTCGAAAATGCAAGCTCGGTATATTTTCCGTAGTGCGGTATTTTATATTGAACGTCCAGCGCCTCCTGCTTGTCCGCCACATGCAGCCATACCACTCGTTCCGATTCATTATACGGATTTTTATATACCTTCAAATAAACGCCGTGTGTCGAACCGGACAGTTGACCCAGCATCATATCCGCAACAGGATTGTCATCGCCGGCAATGAACAATGAATTTTTTTGGATCTGATCGAAGGTGATTTTATCCGGTGTCACATAAGTGATCGCTTTAACGCCTAAAGCGTCAATCAGGGGCTGGTATGTCGAACGCCGCCCGGATGAGATCACCGCGATCAGCTTTTCTTTGCCCATGATGCCGGCCAAAACCGCAGGTGTTTCCTCAGGGGTTAATTGCCGCATCAGATCGTAATTTTCGTCCATAACGACCTTTTCGGGCGGTTCGTCCAATGCAAGCGATATCTTTTCTTTGGAATTTCTCACATCAACCCACTGTGTATCCTTTTGTTTGCCCATATACCACGTGATGGGGATATGCAGCGGATAGAGTTCTTTGGGCTGTAAAAGATCAAAAGTCAGCTTCAGCTGCCCCTGTTCCAAATACAGCTGCGTATTTTTGACTTGAAGATCGGGGATACTTTTGCGGGTGAGCCAATCTCCGAAATAGGTATACAGTTTTTTCCCGGTGGCACTTTCAAAGGCATGCTGGATGTCGAGCCAGGATGCCTGACGGAAACGATTTTCTCGGATAAAATCCCTGATGGCCTCATAAAAAATGTCATCGCCGTAAAGTTTGCGAAGTCCGTGAAAAAGCATGGCCGCCTTACCGTAGCCGACAGCGCTTTGGACCTTGTTGCTTCGGCTTTGAAAATCGCTCAGTGGTATGGCATTGTCCGTGTGGACATACGCGTCGTAATTCACCAGGATCTCTTTTCGATAAGCACTGCCTTTGCCTTCCAGTTCGGCATAATAACAATCTGAAAGATAGGTTGTAAGCCCTTCCGCCCAGTTGCCCGACGCAAAATCGATATAAACGGAATTGCCGAACCATTGATGTAAAATTTCATGCCCCAAAGAGGTCTTGACGATAAACGGCAAACGCACCACCTGATTTCCCAGAAGAGTGAACGTGGGCATTGAATTTCCTGTGGGCAATATATTTTCGACGACGGCGAAACGCCGGTATGGATATGGGGTCAGCATCTTCTCGTACATGGCCAGATATTTTTTGGTATAAGCAAGATACTCATCCGAAAGATGCGCATCCTCTTTGAAAAAATAGGTTTCAATGTCGATGTTTTTATATCGATCTGCTTTTCGGACCCAGCGGCTTGAGGCTGCCAGGTGCAGACTCTCCAGGGGATGGCTGAATTCAAAAGCGATGGTTGTTGATCGGTCGTGGTTTTGAATGCCGATAAATTCCGATTCCGACACGGCCATAAAATTTTCCGGCAGCGTTACGGTAAATGCATATTCAGCAAGGACATCCGGTTGAGGATACCAGCCGGAGGTTAAAAACGCGTCATCTTTATCGATAAAATTATCCTGGTTTTCGCTGATCATGGCTTCATAGCTGATTTTGATCTCCGAACCTTTTTTCATGGAAAATCGAAGGATATCGCCCGTTGAATGGACGATATTGCCGCCGGCCAGGTCCAATATCTTTAAATTCTGAACAGCCAAATCGAGCGTGATATCGATATTTGCTTTCAAGCGGGCTGTGCCGATGATCTTTTTTTCGGCCGTATTGACTTTCACATCAAGCGCATACTGCAAATTTGCGCTCCAGCTTGTTGCTGGCAGACAAATCATCAAAAAAAAGACCAGTTTCTTCATTTTTCCATCCAATCTTTCATCGGGTCGGTGCCCGCTAGGGTTTCATGTTTCTTTTTAATGTTTTGACCAGATTTTTGACAGGTTGTCCGCTCGGCGAGGTGGCCGCAGGATTCCTTTTGATCAGCTCTTCCCAGGCTTTAATTGCGCCTGGAATATCATTTAAGTCATGCATAAGCACAATGCCTTTATCATAAAGCGCCGTTTCCTGGCGAGGGTCTATTTTGGCGGCTTTATCGAATGCTTCGATGGCTTTTTGGGGTTGACCGGTGCGGCGGTACATGATCCCCAAATCGGTCATGACATCGGCGTTGTTCGGGTTCAACGCCAGTGATTGGGTATATGCCTTGATCGCCTTTTTATAGCTGCCGGTATCAAAATACAGATTCCCCAAATTTGTCCATGCGGCAACATCAATTGGGTCCTCTTTGGTCCTTTTTTCAAGCTCAAAAATTTGCGCGGCTTTTTCGGCTGAAGCGCCCTGTCCTTTTTCATCCGGCCGGGAAACCGGTGCGTTCTGAAATGGTTTTAGGGTTTCGGATTTGTAGACGCCGAAAACGATGCCTGCTAAAAAACCCACGACCAGGGCCAATGAAGCGACCATCCACATGGTCTCCTTCTTTACGGTGCTGCTGGTTTCTTTTTCTTTTTTACCCATACGGCCTCTTAAGTCAAAAGTTATGGATTCCTTTCTCGAAGTTCGCTGACCTTAAAACGATCCAAGCATATTTAAATTTTATTGACTCCGACGAATTCTGTTCACTGTATCGACGGCTCGAATTCGGCGTGCGTTCAGCGTTCATGTCCTGAACACTGAACGCTCAAAAAGCCTACTTAATGCTTATTCTCTATTGAAATTGTTGGACTCTTTTAGTTAGTGTCCATCCATAAATGAGGATTTTTGTTCGAAATCAAGGCATGCGAAAAAAATAACCACAGGCATATAGTTGATATTCCGAGGATTATTTTTTGAGCATAACGCCGAGATCGGGCAAAAAGACCATTTATGGATGGACACTAGTTAAGGAACTCGTATGTAAGCAGCTATCTAATACCCTTATGTCACGGTGTGGCATGACCGTCAATAGTTATTCATCCGTTGCCGGAATACCGCCAAAACCTGTCGAAACGCCGCGAAGATCCCGATGAAGATCAACCCTGGCGATAGTGTTATGATCATAGGCTGCAATGTTCATTTCCGGATAGATCACTTCCGTACCGCACAAAGAAAAAAGTCCCCATATCTTCCTATTGACAAAATCCCACAATGTAACATATATGGTTAATTACGAACTCTTCTGCAAAAGCGGTATTTATCGCTTTTTAAATTTCTTTTTAACGCACAACAGGGTGTTTCTTCTCCAATAACCGGGAACTTCAATTGAGCCTTTTTTGTTCAATTGCATTGATATCGGATGCGTGATGGGCATAGATAGAGAAAAAGAATATTTGCTCAAGGCGATTGGCGCTTTTAAAAGAAGATTTATTGTCGTTTCGCCGGAATTCAGAATCCTGGCCGCCAACTGCAGATTAAATGGTGCGTCGGAATCCGAAATTATTGGGAAATGCTGTCACCGGGTGTTTTATGAACGACAGGATCCTTGTGATAACTGCGCGGTAAAGGAGGCCATGATAAGGTGTAAACCCACCCTCATGCCCAAACCGGAAATTACTTTGGATCTGGACGAAATGCCGTGTTATTTTGCATATCCCATTTATTCCGGGGATGAGATCGAAGCCTATGTCAGCATGGATTTTGACCTCCCCACCCGGGGAGGACTGGAAGAAAAACTGCATCGTTCCAATGCCTTTTTGCGAAATCTCATTTTCAGTGCCGTAGACGGCGTCATCGCATCGGATATCAGCGGGAAGATTCTCATCTTCAACGACGCCGCCGCCAAGGTTTTCGGTTATTCGGTGGATGAAGCGCTTCATCATCTCAATGTTCGGGACATTTACCCCGACAACAATGCCTATGAAGTCATGCTAAATCTTCGAAGCGACCAATACGGCGGCAAAGGAAAACTTCAATCCTATCAGGTCGATATCATCAGTAAAAACAAAGAAATTATTCCCATTTTTTTAAATGCCGCCATCGTCTACGAAAATGGGAGAGAGGTCGCCACCATCGGTTTTTTCCACGATCTACGGGAAGAGCTTCAAATAAAAGAAGAGCTTGGCAAAACCCAGCTTCAACTTTTGCAAGCCGAAAAAATGTCTTCTCTCGGGAAACTGGCCGCCGGGGTGGCCCATCAGCTCAACAATCCCCTCGGCGGGATTACGCTGTTTACCAAACTCATCCTCGAAGAATATGATCTTGAAGACGGCATCGAAGAAGACCTGAATAGGATTTTACGGGATGCCAAAAGATGCCGGGATACGGTAAAAGAGCTCCTTGAGTTCACCCGGCAGACACGGCAACTGATGCGCCCCCATGATATCAACCGGGCCCTCACCCGGACCCTCTTTTTGTTGGAAAGCCAGACCCTGTTTCACAACATCGAAATCGTAAAAAACCTGGATGCATCACTCCCCCCTGTTCTTTCAGACATCCAGCAGTTATATCACTTGTTCATGAACATCATTCTCAATGCAGCCCAGGCCATGGAGGGAAAGGGAATGCTGACGATTAAGAGTTTCCTGCTGCCGGACGGCGACAAGGTCTGCATCGAGATATCCGATACGGGACCGGGGATATCCCGGGAAAATCTGCCCCACATTTTCGAACCGTTTTTCACCACCAAAGAAGAAGGCAAGGGAACCGGTTTGGGACTTAGCCTGGCTTACCGAATCGTACAAAATCATGGCGGTCGAATCCAAGCTGAGAGTGTTCCCGGAAAAGGAACGATGTTTACGATAGTGCTTCCTGTTGGGTCTAAAAAAATGTAAGCATTCGGTTTTTGAAAATGGACCGTTCCAGATGGGGTTAAATATTTTCTGAAACACTTCTGCATTGATTTATTTCAAACATCTAAACAGTTTAAAAAAAGCAAAGGAGTAGAAAGTGGAAAAAGCACCCGGCGCAACGGTACTGGTTGTTGATGATGAGCAGGATATTCGCGACGCATCCGAACGCATCCTCAATCGCGCCGGTTTTCAGGTTTCGAAAGCATCCGGCGGCGGCGAAGCGCTGGATATTTTAAAAAAAGAAAGGATCGATATCGTGCTGCTGGACCTGAAGATGCCGGGAATGGACGGACTGGAGGTTTTAAAGCGGATTCGCGAATTGAGCGAAACCATTCAGGTCATTGTGATTACAGGGTATGCTACGGTGGAAACCGCCATCGAAGCCATGAAGAAAGGGGCCTATGATTTCATTCCCAAGCCATTTGAGCCGGACCAGCTTAGAATCGTCGTCAACCGCGCCTGGGAAAAAATCTGCTTTATCCGGGAGTCGCAGAGGCTCGAACAGGAGAGAAGAAGGACATTGTATGATCTGGATACGGAAAAAAGCCGCATCCGCACCATTATCGAATCATTTCCTAGCGGCGTCGTGGTAACCGATCCCAAGGGGCATGTCGTATTGATGAATCCTGCTTTTAAAAAGCTCATCGGACTTGATTCCGGGCTTAAACCCGGCCGCCCTATAAAAGACTACTTGCCGGATTCAGCGGTTTGCCGCATGGTCATGGAAATTTCCCGGGGAAAACATGTGGATTTCGACGACATCCCGAACCTCGAGTTTTCTCTTGAAGATAAAAAATATGTGATGGCCAGAGGGCGACCGGTTTTGGGTGAAAGAAAAGAATGTCTGGGCGCGATTTTGAATCTTGTGGATATTACCAGTATGAAACTGCTGGACCAGCTCAAGTCGGAGTTCGTTGCAAAGGTTTCACACGAATTGCGATCGCCTTTGTCCACCATTCATGAACAACTGGCCATTGTAATCCGAGACATGGTGGGTGAAGAGACAATACAAGATCAGCAAATACTCGCCAGAGCAAGAGAAAAAACAAAAGGATTGATTTCGCTGATCGGAGACCTGCTTGATTTATCCCGTATCGAAGAAGGGATTATCTGCCATGAACCCCAGCCGGTCCGACTCGATGAGATTCTAAAAAATATTGTCGACTTTTTGAAACCCTCGGCCCAAAAAAAGAACCAAACGCTTTCCCTCTTGCTTCCTGAACATGCACTTCCCGAACTCACTGCCGATCCCATCGGCATTGAAAGCATTTTTGGAAATCTCATCACCAACGCCATCAACTACACCCAGGACGGCGGAGAAATCAACGTCATGGCGGATATAACGGGAATTAACATTCGCATAAGGGTGAAAGACAATGGATTCGGTATCGCGGACAAATACCTGGATAAAATTTTTGAAAGATTTTACAGGGTCAAAGACGATAGAACCCGTTATATTACCGGAACCGGTCTTGGGCTGCCCATTGTCAAGGGGCTTCTTGATTCTATCGGCGGAATTATCGATGTTGAGAGCGAGTTCGGGAAAGGGAGTATGTTTACTGTTCTGCTCCCGATCAAACATTGAAAAATTACAAATTTTCATCAAGGGCTTTTAAAAATTCTTCGGGCGGAACCTGAACGCCCGTCCAGAGCGCCAGGGTCCGCCTGCACTGATAGGCAAGGGGCGACAGACCGTCCATGAACCGTGAGCCGACCCGCCGAGCCAGATTCCGCCACAAATTGTTATTGCGTCCGTAATTCAGATCGACGACCAGTTCGCAATTCTTTATGTGAAATTTTTCAAGTAACACCGCCATGTTCGATGACTCATCCGGACTTGAAACCGAAGTGGCGTTGACCACGATGTCGACGGCCAACGTTCGATTTGAAAGCTCATCAAGAGGCACTGCTTCTCCCCCAAAACGATCCACGATTTGAAGGGTTTTTTCTCTGTCGCGGCCGACCACGAAAATAGAAGTTGTTCTCAGCCAGTTTAAGATAAATACAATGGCCCTGGCCGCTCCGCCGGTTCCAAAAACAAGCGCCGATTTTCCTTCGACATCAAACCCTGAAGCATTCAGCGCGTCCATGAAGCCGATGGCGTTGGTATTGTATCCTTTGAGGATATCGCCGCTGCGGACGATGGTGTTGATGGCGCCGATAATGTTCGCCCCCTCTGAAAGAACATCCAAATGCGGTATGACTTTTTCTTTAAACGGTATGGTGATGCTCGCGCCGGCGATATTTAAAACCCGTATGCTTTGCAATGCCGAACCGATTTGGCGAGGATCGACGCTGAAGGGTACATAGGTCCCTTTTAATCCGATCCGTTTCAAAACCGTGGAAAATATGATCGGCGATTTTGAGCGCATGACCCGTTCATCGCCCAGTATGCAATATACCTGCATGCAGCATCTTTTCAGTATTTATGGACGAACACTTGTTAGACAAAAGACCCGCACCGGTTTCCCAGGGCAGGTCTGTTAAGGAACAAACCGGTTATAAACCGAACTCGGCCAAATCCGGGCCGAGATACTCCCGTTCATTTTCACCGAGGATCCCGAGGGACAGGCATATGATGGTCCACAAATGTGTCGTGTGATAATTCCCGCCGTAATGTTCTTTGAGGTCATGGATCTGAGCATGGCAGTTATGGCATGGTGTCAGACAGTAATCGGCACCGGTCTCCATAATCTGTTCAAATTTTCGCCTGCCGTAATATCGGCGGGCCTCGGGAAACCCGGACTGAAGGTAACCGCCGCCGCCCCCGCAGCAGTAATTGTTGGATCTGTTGGGCTGCATGTCCACGAAGTTCTCTTCACCCACCACCGATTTGACAACATACCGCAGGTCTTCCGCCACCGCGTCGCCGAAGCTTTTTCGAACCAGTTGACACGGGTCCTGGAGCGTAAATTTGATCTTCAGATCCTTGTTCCAGTCGGAGTTCACTTTCAGCTTTCCGTCGCGGATCCACTGGGCATAATACTGAATAATGCTTTTACACTCGAAGTGATGATCAATGTTGAATCGCTGCAGTCCGACCCGGACCGCAAAAAGTTCGTGCCCTCACTCGGTATTGAGCCATACCTTGCACCTGAGATCATCCACGGCCCTGGCCTTGACCCGGACGATGTTTTCCCAGTTTTCCAGATCCGCACAGAACAGGCAGTAGTTTTCCGCAGCCCATCCTTTGGACGCATAAGTCCAGTCGGCGCCAACCAGATGCAATATTTTCCAAAGCGGCACCATTTCATCCGGTTCGGTCACCGGTTCCCGCGAGTTCTGATTCAAAAAAAAATAAGCGCCTTCTTTGTCCACGGGGGCTTGAAGACCTTCAAATCCGCTTTGGGTGTCCCGAACTTCTTCTGCAACATCTTCCACAACAAATCGCCAGTCTTCTTCGGTGGCCCCCATGGCGCTGCAGGTATCGTTTTTCAGCGCCATCTCGCACGAACCCCGGATGCCTTTTGGCTGTTCGTCCTTGGGCCAGTTGCTGCGAATGTTGAAGACCAGCGCGGCAATGTCGATCTTCATGGGGCAGGCATACGTGCAGCGGGTGCACATGGTGCACATCCAAGCCCAATTCGAATTGATGATCTCGTCGTCAAGCCCGAAAGAAGCCATGCGAAGAAATTTTCTGGGATCCATATCTTCAAGACCGGTCGCCGGGCAGCCTGAGGAACAAAGGCCGCAGGTCAGACAAAGATTCAGGTTCCCACCTTCGGGCAGCAAGGACATCACATGATCTTTGAACGTGCTTTTTTTCTTTCCCTTAACCTCGATGATCCGGGATGACATTATCCCTCCTTTAAATTAAAGATTGACGACCGGAAATCGGACATTTGATATCGTCCATCTTCAATTGAACATTTCCTTTGCAACCATGAAACGTTTTTTGCCGCTCGATCAGTCGAGCAGCCGTTTAATGCTTTCCGAGATTTGCTCTGCCGACGCGGGTTTGGCGATATAGTCATCCGCTTCCGTGGCCATTCCATCCCGATGGGTATATCGGGTCGACGTGACGTGTGATGCAACGGCCGTCAGAAGGATGACGGGAATATTGCAGCGCTTGTCATCGGCTTTCAGTTTTTTGCACACCTCGTATCCGTCCATTTCAGGCATCATCACATCCAGGACAATGGCGTCCGGCGGATTGGCCTGAACTTTCTCCAGCCCCTCGATACCGTTATAAGCCAACTCGACTTCGAAGCCCTCTTTTTCCAGTTGACTCTGGACAATCGAGCAGAAATCAGGCTCATCATCGACGACTAAAATTCTTCTTTTTTCATTCATAGTAAACCTCCTTGATATTGGCACCGGTCATTTGTCATTGACCTTTTGCCCATTAAACGATGATCTCTCAGCGTTCTTATTCAGGACGGTGAGCATTGTTTTTAATCCTTTAAAAATATATTCCGCCGGCACACCATTCCCGGCAGCCGGCCACTGAACCTTCCTGCACACAAACTCACACCACGGTCGGTCTGGGATAGAGACCGGATTTTTCAACGATTTCGGGAACCTTATCTTCCCACTCGATGGCCATGACATGAAAGCCGCGCACCCCTTTGACTTCTTTGAGCCGTTGAATCGTTTCGATACAGATTTTGATGCCTTCTTCGGGCTGCTTTTCCTTGGGAGTATCGGCCATCCGTTTGACCATCTCATCCGGCACTTCGATTCCCGGCACCCTGTTTTTCATGTAGCGTGCCATTCCGGCGGATTTAAACGGCGTTACGCCGGCCAGGATATAGACTTTATCCAGAAGCCCGCGATCGCCGGCTATTTTCGTCCAGAGTTCAAATTTATCAATGTCGTATATGCACTGAGTCTGTATAAATTCGACGCCCGCAGCGATTTTCTTGGCCAGCCGTGGAACACGGATTTCAAATGGATCGGCAAAAGGATTGGCCGCAGCCCCGACAAACATTTGCGGCGGACGGCCGATATCGTCTCCTCCCAAGAATTTTCCCTCGTCCCGCATATGTCGCACGGTTTGAATCAACTGCATGGAGTCGATGTCATGGACATTCTGTCCTGTGGGACAGTCGCCGAAACTCTGATGATCTCCGGAAAGGCAGAGAACGTTGAATATGTCATAGGACGCCGCGCCGAGGATATCGCTCTGAAGCGCAATTCGATTTCGATCGCGGGTCACCATCTGCAGCACCGGTTCAAGCCCCATGAGCTTGAGGCGTATACAGGCCGCCAGACTGCACATCCGGGTAACCGATGTCTGATTGTCGGTGATATTGATGGCGTCCACATGGTCTTTAATCATATTGGCTTTTTTAACGATCACCTCAGGATCGCTCCCGCGCGGGGGGCCGCATTCGGAGGTAACGGCCATATGGCCGTCGGCCAGAATCTTTTCCAGTTTGCTGGGTGTCTTTGGTTTCATTCCTGCACATCCTCCCTGACAACTTTTCTGGGTCCCCCGGCCCTGTCGAAGGACCAATCCTTTAAGCCGCAAATCTTTTCGTAATCATCGAGCCGGTTGAGTGCCTTGAGGCGATCGACAATCAATTGCCAGGCACAGTCGATGTCTTTGTTTATTTCGCAACTGCCGCGGGCGGAACCGCCGCAAGGCCCGTTCAGGAGCCGTTTTGCACAGCGGGAAACCGGGCAGATTCCGCCGGTGCTCGCCAGAATGCACTGACCGCATGCCTGGCATCGTTCCGTCCATAAACCCCGTTTTTCCGTGACGCCCAAAAAACAGGTGTTCACTCCAGGATAGACGGGCGTATTCTGATATTTTTCAGCCATAAACTGGACCCCTACGCCGCACGCAAGGGAAACAACGGCGTCATACTGATCCATTCTATCCCGAATCTCTTCAAGATATTCATGGTCGCACTGCCGTTCCAAGGTCTCCTCATCGATTTTGACATTGCGTCCCTGATTTAAAAAATACATTCTGAGCGCCGAAGCCAGAACCCCGACCTCCTTCTTTCCGCCCGCCTCACAGACCGTCACACATTCATTGCAGCCAAGAATCAGGATTTTTTCATGTTCCTTGATTTGTTCTATAATTTCTTCAATGGGTTTTTTGTCTGCAACAATCATAAGTCCTCTCTTTCAATAAATATTTAATCACTTCTAAAGCGCCGATATTCTCAAAAATCCAAGGTGTTCCAAGACTGACAAACGTTCGATGGGTTTATGCGGCCCTGTGTTTGACCTGTTTGATGGGATTGGGCCCTAACTTTCTGATCCTTTCATCCATTTCAACGGCGATCTGGGCAAAACGGGGTCCTTCACTGGATGAAAGATTATACATTTGTACGCGCTCCCCTCCCATGCCGATGGTATCCAGAATATGTTGGGCCTGCTCCACCCGTTTTCTGGCCCTCAGGTTGCCGCTGTTGTAATGGCAATCCCCTTCCATACATCCCACTGCATATACGCCGTCCGCTCCTTTTTCAAAGGCGTGGAGGATATGAAGAACATCCAGTTTCCCGGTGCAGGGAAGGAGAATGATTTTAATATCCGTCGGATATTGCAGTCTCATGGAACCTGCCAGGTCCGCTGCCGTATACCCTCAGAAACTGCAGCAAAACGCGATAATGATCGGTTCGAAATCTTTCGTCATCATACCCCCTTGGATTGACGATTCACATCAACATTACATAACGCCTTCGAGCAGGGCGTCTACTTTGCTCATGATCTGAGCATCTTCATACCAGTTGAGTTCAATGGCCTTGGCCGGACATTCCGCCGCGCAGACGCCGCATCCGTGGCATAAAGCGACATCGATTTCGCTGACGCCCTCCCGGTTGATCCTCGGCACCTGGTAGGGACAGGACCGGACGCAAATCAAACACGACGCGCAAAGGTCGGCATTGACCTGGGCCGTGACCGCCGACAACGTCAATTGCGGCCGGGACAAGAATGTTGTGGCCCTGGATGCCGCAGCAAATGCCTGAGAAATCGATTCATGAAGCAGCTTCGGACTGTGGGCGGTTCCGCAGACAAAAATTCCTTCCGTCGCCATATCCACCGGCCTCAGCTTGACATGGGCTTCCATGAAATGACCCTCGGCCGTTCTGGCCAGTTTTACGATGGATGCGAGTTCCTCGGTATCCTCCGCCACCATCCCTGCACTCAGGGCCAGCAAATCCGCATGGACGCAAAGGGATCGGCCCAGAATCGGATCCTCGAAGGTGACCGACACCCCCTTTTCCGCCGATTCGACGGTCGGCGGATTTTCGGGATGGTACCGGGAAAAAATAATTCCCTGTTTCCTTGCTTCGGTATAATAGTCTTCCAAAAGGCCGTACATCCGGATATCCCGGTAAAGGATGAAGACGTCGGCATCCGGTTGAAGTTTTTTGATGTGAAGGGCGTTCTTGACGGCGCTCTGGCAGCAAATCCTCGAGCAGTTCGGATTCTTTTCATTTCTGGATCCGATGCACTGGATCATGACCACCCGCTGCAAGTCTTTGGCCCCTTTTTCTTTCAACCGTCGGGCCAGCTCGATCTGGGTCACCACGTTTTCATTCTCTTTGTAAAGAAATTCCACGGGGCGGTATTCCGTAGCGCCGGTGGCGAGAACAACGACGCCGTGACCGATTTTTCGTTCATACATGCCCGGACCCACCAGCACTTCCGTGGTAAAATTCCCCTTGAATCCGGAAAAGCCCACAATCAAAGACCGGGTCAGCACCTGAATATCCGGATGAGAAGTGACCTTTTCAATCAGTTCTTTGAGGTAAGTTCCGATATCCTGGCCGTCGATGGTGGTCGTGAGACGACCGGCCATGCCCCCCAGCGTCTTTTCCTTTTCGATCAACACCACGGGATAGCCCTGATCGGCCAGACCCAGCGCGGCATTCATTCCAGCCACGCCACCGCCGATCACCAGGGCCCTTTGGATCACCGGTATCTTTTTTTCGTGCAGGGGATGGAGCGTTGCGGCGCGTGCGGCCGCCATTCGAACCAGATGGTTGACCTTTTCCGAGGCTTTCTCCGGAACATCGGAATGGACCCATGACCCCTGGTTCCGTATATTGGCCATTTCAAAAAGATATTTGTTCAAACCGCATGCTTCAAGGGTGTCCATGAATATGGCTTCGTGGGTTTTCGGCGTGCATGCCGCCACCACAATCCGGTTGAGACGGTGTTCTTTAATGATTTTTTTCATCTGTTCCTGGGAATCCTGGGAACATGTGAACAGATTCTGTCCGGCGTAGGCCACATGAGGAAGTGTTTTGGCGTATTCTTGGACGCCGTTGACATCGACAACGCCGGCAATGTTGATGCCGCAGTTACAGACAAAGACCCCGATACGCGGTTTTTGGCCGGTGACGTCAATTTCTTCGGGAACTTCCACGCTGACGGTTCGGGTGTTGCGGGCTTTATTTAGAAATCCTCCGGCAAGACACGCAGCCGCGCTTGCTTCAATGACGGAACTCGGAATATCTTTGGGTTCCTGAAAAACACCGCAGGCGTAGACCCCCGGACGGGACGTTTCCACCGGGGTAAACGGCTGCGTCACCGCGAAGTTGTATTTGTTCAGATCGACTTTCAATCGCCTGGCCAAATCAACTGTGGATTCGGCAATCTGGAGCCCCACGGAAAGAACGACCATGTCGAAAATCTCTTCATGCATTTCGCCGCCGGCATCCACATACCGGAGGCGAAGATCCTTGTTTTCTCCGATCTCATCAATGGTATGCACCCGCGCATTGACAAACCGGATGCCGGCTTTGTCCCGTGCCCGCAGAAAGTATTTTTCATAATCTTTTCCGAATGTCCGGATATCCATGTTAAAAATGGCACAATCAATATCCCCGCCGGCGTGCTCTTTGGCCACCATGGAATCCTTGATGGCATACATGCAGCAAACCGATGAGCAGTATCCGTTGCCGCATTTGTTGGTATCGCGAGATCCGATGCACTGGAGCCAGCCGATCTTTTTCGGTTCTTTCTGGTCCGACGGACGAACCAGACGGCCCATCGTGGGTCCCGAAGCGCTGAGAAGCCTTTCAAACTCAAGGCTGGTCACGACGTTGGGATTGTTTTTGTAATGATAGAATTGTTCCAGTCCCGAGGGATCAAACGGCTGGCTGCCCGGACAAAGCACCAGAGAACCGATTTCCACCTCTTTTTCAACAGGCGTTTGGTCGTGATCAATGGCCTGTGCCAGACAGGCGTCTACACACTGGTAACATTCGGAACAAATGCCGCAGGCCAGACATCTTTGGGTCTCGTGGTGCACCTGTCCTTCACTGAACCCCAGTTGGACCTCGTTAAAGTTTTTCATTCGTTCTTCAGGCAGCAGACACGGCATTTTCTCCTTGAAGATGAGATCATATCCTTGTGTCGGGACATCCTTTATCCCTTTCCACTCTTTGTCCCTGTTTTCTTTCAGATCTTCGCCGCGGATGAAACGGTCGATGGAAACGGCGGCTTTTTTCCCGGCGGCAATCGCATCCACCACCGTTGCCGGACCGGTCACCGAATCGCCGCCCGCAAAAATATCCGGATCATCCGACTGAAGCGTTATCGGATCCACACGCAGGGTTCCCCAGTCACTGAGGGTGCAGGCACACTCATCGGTCAGACACGCCCAGTCGGATTCCTGACCGATGGCCGGAATCAATGCATCGATTTCAATCGCAAACTCGGACCCTTGTATCGGTACTGGACGGCGCCGGCCGCTTTTATCCGGCTCACCCAGTTCCATTTTGATGCATTCGATCGCCTTGACCTTTTTGTCCTTTGAAATAATCCGGACAGGATGGGTGAGGGTCATGATCTCAATGCCTTCCTGACGGCATTCATCGATCTCCTCTTTGCTTGCCGGCATCTCTTCTTCGCTTCGCCGGTAAATAATAAAGGGTTTTGCAGATCCGGTTCTCAGTGCCGTTCTCACCGAATCCATGGCCACATTGCCGCCGCCGATGACCGCAATACGGTCGCCTAACGAAATCCGTCGGCCCAGATTGACCTCCCTTAAAAAATCGACGCCCGGATAGACCCCTTCCAAATCTTCACCCTCGATACCCAGCAATTTGCATTCATGGGAACCGATACCCAGAAAGATCGCCTGGTAACCTTCTTTTCTGAGCATTGCAATGGTGATGTCCTTTCCGATTTCAACCCCGGTTTTGAAGATTACGCCAAGATCTTTAATGACTTGAATTTCCGCATCGATGATGTCTCTGGGAAGGCGATAGGATGGAATCCCCACGGTGAGCATGCCGCCGAGCACCGGAAACTTTTCAAACACTGTGACCGAATAGCCTTCAAGGGCCAAAAAATAGGCGCAGGTCAGTCCTGCTGGGCCAGAACCGATGACGGCGACTTTTTCTTTTCTGGCCGTTTTTTTCTCAGGCACATAATAGGTTTCACGGGCCATATCCCAGTCTGCCAGGAATCGATGGAGATGCTGAATGGCCAAGGGTTCTTCGATGTCATTTCGCGTACAGACCGCCTCACAGGGATGGTGGCAGACCCGACCGCAGATTCCCGGAAACGGATGATCTTTTTTAAACAGCGTTATCGCTTCTTGATATTTGCCCGCTTCCATGAGGGCAATAAATCCTTGCACGCTCACATGGGCGGGACAGGCGGCCTTGCACGGGGAGGTTCCCCGTTTGGAGATGGCAAATGCGCCGGGCATGGCCTGGGCATACTGTTTATAAATGGCTTTGCGGTTTGAAAGATTTTCGTTGTAATTGTCATAAACGCTAACGGGACACACCTTGGCGCATTCACCGCAACTGGTGCATTTGGCAAGATCGACATATCGAGGATGCTGGAGGATACGGGCCGAAAAACGTCCGGGTTCGCCGTTGAGGCCCAAGAGTTCCGTGTTGGTTAACAGTTCGATGTTCAAATGCCGGCCGACCTCGACCAGTTTGGGAGAGATGATTCACATGGCACAGTCGTTGGTGGGGAAGGTCTTGTCGAGCTGAGACATGAGTCCGCCGATGGCCGACGACCTTTCCACCAGGTACACGTAATAGCCGGAGTTGGCGAGATCCAGGGCGGACTGCATGCCGGCGATGCCGCTGCCGAGCACCATGACCGAACCGACAAGATCTTTTGCTTGTCTCGTGACCACACTGTTTTCCTTCTGACTGTTTGTCTGCTCCATTTTTCCCATCCTTATATTCTTTCAAGTATTTCAGGGAGCTTATGTTCCCACCCAAGGGTTGCGATATGAACGCCGCTGAACCCTTCATGCTTTAACGAAGAGACCAGTTCCGACGCGATCAGGGTACATTCGCGAACTTTGTCCGAAGATTTGTGAATGCGGTCCAGCAATGATTCCGGGAGATAAACATCATCCACATTCCGCATCATGTACCGGGCCATTCCCAGAGACTTGAGCAGCAACACCGTGGGAATGATTTTTGCCTTCTGGATGTCCACTCGTTTCATGAACGGTTCAATGGCACAAAGATCAAATAACGGCGGAGAAATGAAAAACCGGACCCCCGCCTCACTCTTTTTATTCATCTCTTCAATCACCAACTCCGGGGATTTTCCTTTGGCGCCGGCATTTACCGTTGACCCGACCAGGAATTCAGGGACGCCCGAAAGCTCGATCCCGGCCATGTCTTTTCCTTTCTGAAGCTGCCTGATCGCGCCAAGCAATTCCATAAGATCGATGTCATACACCGATCTTGCCTGGAAGTGATCCCCAAAGCTGGGATCTTCTCCGGTGACCGCCATGACGTTGGTAATTCCGCAGGCACAGGCCGCCAAAAGATCCGCCTGGAGAGCGATTCGGTTTCGGTCTCTGCAATTGAGCTGCATGACCGTTTCCATCCCTTTGGCTTGCAGAATCAGTGCTCCGCCAAGGGAGCTCATCCGCATGACGGCATTGCTCATTTCCGGCACCACAAAGGCATCCACCGCGCCTTTGACTCTCAAGGCACAGGTTGCCATCGTAGAAACATCCACTCCCTTGGGGGGTTCCATTTCCGCAAGGACGGCAAATTCCCCTACATCGAATTTGCGCTTTAATTGCATATCATTACCTCCGCTTTGCCGCTTTCTCTGGAAGTGGTCTCAAAATCTCAGAGGACGCAGAGACCGGTGGATTTTCCTTTGCCGTTTAAGGTTGGGTCCCAAAGGAAAAAAATAGTTGCAGAATGGCTATAAAGAAGATTTTGTTCGTGAGTGATTAACCTTAATCTTTTAAGCATTAAATTCAATCTTCCTTTATTTTGGCAGGTTTTTGCGCGCCAGCCCATACAACCTTGTTGAATTTTCCCAGCCGAAATCCCATAGGGTCTTCTTAAGGAAAGGTCAAAATTATGAAAGCGCGGCATGTTAAAAACAATCCTCTGCGTCCTCTGAGCTTCTGAGGCGAATCATCAATAAAGAATCAATCACGACGGGTCAGATGCTCTATGATCAGCGTGAGCAACAATCATGCCGGAAAATTATATTAAAAATGAAAATTATAATTCAATGTTATTTCGGATAAATATGAACCAAATGGCTTTCAGGTTTTTATATTCTCATCAGTGTCGTGCTGCTCGGCTATTGTGCCAATTTGGCATATGTGATACATGTAAACCGGTTCAGCCCATTCTTTGGAAAAAAACCGTGCCATTTTGGAATGGTCCTTTTTGGAATAGCTGCTTTTGGACTTCAAATGAATACCGATGGGGAACAGACATGGATGATAAGATCATCGTCATTGATGATGACCTCGATTTCCTTGAAATTTTAAAGGGACATCTTTTGAATTCGGGGTTTCAAAATATTCAAACGGAAGATAATTCGCTGACCGTTGCAGCGCTGTTTGAACAAGGGGAAGATTTCGATATTGCGCTGATCGATATGACCATGCCTGAAATTGATGGGTTAAATCTTCTTGAAATTATAAAAAACACAAGCCCAAGAACAGAATGTATCATGGTCACTGCCGTCAACGAAGCCCGAATTGCCGTGGAATGTTTGAAAAAAGGCGCCTATGATTATCTTGGTAAAACCGGTATCCCGGGAAGATCTTATTTTTTCAATGAAGCGGGTCTTGGAAAAAAAACGACTGATGGATATTTTGGATATCGGAAAAAGCCGAACCCTGCCCCGCCTGAAAAATGCTGAGCCGTTTAAACCCATAGTCACACGATCGCCAAAAGTGATAAGAATCTTGAAAGAGGCAGAACTTCATGCGCGAAGCGATGTTCCGCTTTTAATCACCGGCGAAAGTGGAACCGGCAAAGAACTTTTAGCCTGGGCCATTCATAAAGCCAGCTTAAGATCCCGTTTCCCCTTTACGCCGGTCAATATGGCGTCGCTGACCGGCAGTCTGTTTGAAGCGGAGTTTTTCGGGCACACCAAAGGCGCGTTTACCGGCGCCGAAGACAGCCGCCGCGGTTATTTGGAATATACCCACCGCGGAACTCTTTTTTTAGATGAGATCGGAAACCTGGCGCCGGAACTACAAGGGAAGCTGCTGCGGGTGTTGCAGGACGGGGAATATTTCAAACTGGGAACCAGCCGCCGGCAAACCGCCGATGTTCGATTCATCGCGGCCACCAATGAGGATCTTGAAAAACTGATGGCCAAAAAGGTGTTTCGCAAAGACCTGTACTACCGTATACGGGGCGGTTGGCTTCACCTGCCGCCTTTGAGGGAAAGAAAAGAGGATATCCCGCTTCTGGCAGACAAATTTTTAAAAGAATACGCTGGGAAAAGCGGTCGTATTGACGAAGATGCCGCATGCTTGCTGATGGAATACGACTATCCCGGAAATATCAGAGAACTCAAGTCGATCCTGCAATCGGCGGCGAACCTGTCACAGGGAAAACCTGTTTCGGCAGATGTTCTCCCCAGGCAATTAAAACATCAAAAAACCCTATTGAAATGTACGGTCCCGTCGTCCCCCGGAGGAATTTTGCCGATTTCGGAGATTGAAAAATCACATATTATCAAAGTCTATGACCTGACGGGTCGCAACAAATCCCGGACAGCGAGAATTCTTGACATCGGGCTAAATACCTTAAGAAGAAAACTGCGGTCATACGGTATAGAATAAATGAACGAAAGCATTGAAAATCTTAAGCGGATCCTGGGGCGGCTGGAAGATATATACAGCGACTCGCTGTCAAACCAGCTAAAGAGGGAGGATGCATTTGATAATTATACGTTTTTTGTAACATTAGACGACCAAGACGGGCGGGCGTGAGAATTTTGATGCGGCTCGCGTCATCGTAATTGGGAATTTGATGTATTCTTGGGATGGCTTCTATGCACATTCTTCATCCCCTCATAAATCGGGATTTTTAATCTCCAATAAATTTGCGATGGTCATGGAATCCAATTCTTTGTAAAGTGCCTGAGTGGCTTTTTGCCAACCCAGCCGAACCACGCAATCGTTACTCTTTGAACACTTTTCGGGGTTACCAATACAACCGACAAGATCGGGCTGACCTTCAAACAGTCGTGTAACATCGCCCAGTGTAATTTTTTCAGGTTTTTTCGCGAGCATGTGCCCGCCTTTAGGCCCGCGAATACTTTTCACCAATTTTGCCTTTTTGAGCGGACGGATAATTTGCTCGAGATATTTGACGGAAATATTCTGCCGCATGGAAATCTCGCTCATCGTGACAACGCCATTACCCTGACGTTGCGCCAAGTCCATCAACAGTCTGGCCCCATAACGCGTTTTTGTGGTCAGTTTCATATCAATAAAATTAACGGTTGTAATATAAATGAATTTAATATATATAAATTTAGTATGATATAATTGTTAAAACCAACCCTTGTCAAGCCTAAAGTTTCCGGCAAATCCCACTCAGGTAATGACAAAGAAATATACCAAAACAACACCTCCCGCCGATCTTGAAAGATGGATCAGCCTGCAACTCATTGAAAGCATACCTTTGGGCATTGCCGTCATCGATCCGCGTTACAACCTGGTTTATGCCAACAAGGCCTTTGAAGAACTGTTCGGCCCCTGGAAGAACCGAAAATGTTACAACGCTTACAAAAACAAAGATGAGATGTGTGCTTACTGCGAAAGCACCATGACATTTAAAGACGGACTTTCCCGCGTAAATGAAGAGGTGGGATATGACATAGACAATCGTTATATCAGCTATTTACAACACGCGACCCCTGTCAAGGACGAAGATGGTAATTTCCCCTATATCGTACATATTTTCACCAACATTACCGAAGCAACACAGATTCGGGATGAGCATCAGATTCTCTTTGACCAGGTGCCGTGCAACATTCTTTTAATTGATAGAGACTTCCACATCGTTAAAGCAAATAAACGGCTCCAGGATTCTCTCGGAAATCCCGAAGGACAATTCTGTTTCAAAGCCCTCAAAGGATTAAAGCACCATTGCAGTGAATGTACGGCAAGACAAACGTTTGAGGACGGCCGAATACACACCGGGTATCACGTATGGAAATCCAAAGGAAAGCAGCCTCTCCATTTACATGTGATCACCATACCGTTGAAACGCAAAGACGGCAGTTTTGATGTCGTAATGGAAATGGCGGTTGACGTTACGGAAACGATGAAGCTGCAGGATGGACTGAAATTTGCGAATACGTATCTGAATACCATCATTTCAACTTCCATGGACGGCATCCTTGCGGTGAACAAAAAAGGAAAAGTGACTATTTTCAATTCGGCGGCTCGAAAATTTTTTAAAATCAAGGATAACCAAGTGGTTTCGAGAGAAAATTTTACCGCCATTCTGCCAAAAGATTTTTTAGCCAAAGTGTTCGACCGGCGCGAACCTGTTTATCTGCCGGAAGCGGAGGTTAAAACAATTGACGGAGAGCCTTTTCCGGTACGCCTGGTGGGTAACAAACTCATCGTTGACGATAAATCAATCGGTATGGCCTTTTCAGTTCAGGATCTAAGAGAAATCAAACAGCTTGAAACAGAAAAGCTGGAAGCGGAACGCCTATCCGCCGTGGGGCAAACGGTCGCCGGATTAGCTCATGGCATTAAGAATCTGAATACCGCCCTTGAAGGGGGTATGTATATGCTGAAAACAGGTTTGGCACAAGGAAATATCGATCGAATTCAAAAAGGCATGGAAATGTTGGCGCGGAACATCGAACGGGTTTCCGTATTTGTAAAAGCATTTTTAAGCTTCTCAAAAGGCCGTGAAATCCAAGCTAAACTTTGTGATCCTGCTGAAATCGCAAAAGAAGTTATCGATTTATATGCCGTCAAAGCCGACAAACTGGGTATAACGCTTAAATACGAAAAAATAGGTGATATCGCTCCGGCTCCCATCGATTTTGAAAGCATGCACGAATGCCTGACAAACCTTGTGGGCAATGCCATAGATGCCTGTCAGATGAGTGACGAAAATTCGTGTTATGTAACGGTTCGAACTTTTGAGGAGTATAGCACGATTATATATGAGGTGGCGGATAACGGATGCGGTATGGACCATGAGGTAAAGCGTAAGGTTTTTACAACATTTTTTACCACAAAGGGTTTAGAGGGTTCCGGCATAGGATTGTTAATGACCAAAAAAATTGTCCATGAGCATGGTGGTACGATAGATTTGAAATCCAAGCCCGGAAAAGGAACAACGTTCAGCATCAGACTTCCAAGAAGGCGTTTGCCGAAAATAAAAAAATAAAATATAAGGAGGCGAAAAATGGCACAAGCATCTGAAAAGAAAATTCTGGTCGTCGATGATGAACCGGATGTCCGCAATTTTTTAGCTGCCTGTTTAGAAGATGCCGGTTTTATTGTTGAAACAGCAGTTGACGGTATAGATGCCCTTGAAAAGGTTGAAGCCTTTTCTCCTGATTTGATGACCCTCGATATGGTCATGCCGAGAATGCCGGGGATAAAGGTTATTCGAGCGTTGAGAAAACAAAAAAAATGGGCCAAATTGCCCATCATCATCATCACCGCCCACGCCCGTGATGATATGGGTAGCGAACAAATTAAGGAATTCATGGCCTTGACATCCAACGTGCGCCCAAAAATGATATTGGATAAACCGATATCAACCACCAATCTGATCAAAACGACGTGCAAGATTTTGGGGGTGGCGTGGGAAGGCAAAGAAGATATTAGCGACGACATGTCAGATGAACGACATAAACTCGCGAAATTAATTCATCAAGCAGATTCGGATACATTAAGAAAAATACGTGACATGCTCAAAGAAAAGAAAGATAAAGATCCTTATTTCCTTTTTGAATAGAAAGGAAGACCTAACAGATTATTTTTCAGCCGGCAAAATAAAATAATGGGACAGCTGCTTTTTGTCCGGTTGAATCCTGCCCTACCCATTATCAGCTTATAGCGGATTTCCCATTGACCGATGCACTCGATCCGCCTTAATTTCAGCTTTTATTCCAGTTTTGTTGAAGAATATACCCTCGCCATTCTTCTGTTTCTTTTCAGCGCATTACCGCATGGTGCATCTTAAAGGGCTTCAAGGTTGATTTTCCTTGGAAGGTACTGTACTGTTTTTATAACCTTAATTTATAGTAAACTAAATGGAGGATAACCTATCGAAACGGATATACTCATATGGGCGCGTTTCATCTTGCTGGGCATCAGTGCGCTGCTGTTGATTTTCGTACTGATCCGGTTGAGATCCGGCGGAACAGGGACCGTTGAGCAGGCGGTTCGCGAAGAACTTCGTTTCGGCCGCGAAGAATCTGCAAAAGCCGCAAAAGATCTCAGACAAGAAGTCTTTACAAGCCAGAAATATTCCTTGGACACGATGGTCAAAACCATCGGCGAAATGGGCAAATCCCAAAGCGACCAACTTGAATCCATTGCCAAACGCATTCAGGAACTGACGGAATCCAACAAGGCCGGCATCGAAAAGCTTCGAGGAACCATCGATGCACAACTGAATTATTTGCAAGAGAGCAATGAAAAAAAGCTCGATCAAATGAGACAAACCGTGGACGAAAAACTTCAAAGCACCCTTGAAAAACGACTTGGCGAATCATTTAAACTTGTCAGCGAACGCCTTGAAGCCGTCCAGCACGGCTTGGGAGAAATGCAAAATCTTGCCACGGGGGTGGGCGACCTGAAGAGAGTTCTGACGAACGTCAAAGCACGCGGCACCTGGGGTGAAGTTCAGCTCGGTTCACTTTTGGAACAAATATTGACACCGGACCAGTATGATAAAAATGTGAATATTAAACCTGAGTCCATGGAGAGCGTTGAATATGCTGTTCGCCTGCCCGGAAAAGACGATTCTGTCGCGTCCAATGTCTGGATGCCCATCGACTCAAAATTCCCCCAGGAAGATTATCTGCGGCTCGTGGAAGCCGCCGACGCCGCCGACGTCGATGCCGTACAGAAGGCTACGGCGGCGCTTATCCGTTCCGTACACGGCTCCGCGAAAGAAATTCGTGATAAGTATATCGAGCCGCCCAAAACCACAGACTTTGCCATCATGTTTTTGCCGACAGAAGGACTTTATGCCGAAGTGCTTCGGCAGCCGGGACAGGTCGAAAAAATTCAGCAGGATTACCGGATTGTGATCGCCGGACCCACCACGCTCTCGGCAATACTGAATAGTTTGCGCATCGGTTTTCGTACATTGGCCATCGAAAAGCGATCCAGCGAAGTCTGGAAGGTTCTTGCAGCGGTTAAAACCGAATTTGGTAAATTCGGAGACGTGCTGAGCAAGGTCAAGAAACAATTAGATACCGCCGCAAATACCATCGATCAGACCGGTGTACGAACCCGCGCCATGGAGCGTAAGCTGCGAGAAGTTGAGGAGCTGCCCATGGAGGCAACGGTAAAAATCCTGGAATTGGCTGACGAGGATAATAATGCGGGGAACGGTGATACGCTCATCGAGTCAAAACTCGATTAGAGATTATTCGTTATCTGTTAAATGAAACCTAACTTCAGCCGGATATGGAATTATGAATTAAAATGAGTAACGGCACGACGACACTCAGGATAAACAACACCCCTTCATAAGAAATCCAGGCTTCCAACCGGGTTTTCCCTCTATTACGAATGCTGACGTATTTGGCCAAAAACCCCAGCCCCATGACCAGCCAGAATATCAATAATGCAGCAATAATTGTCGGCGAGTTCATCTCCGGCATCATTCCTTTCCGATTATCACAAAAACCTACAGCCTTTATTAACCCTACTTTTTCGTTTTAGTCAACATCCTCCATTTTATCGTGTATAAAGGCAAAATTATATTAATATAGAATGGATGTATTTTCAAGGGGATTATAGAAGCGCTGGTCTTGACCGTGTTCATAATGCCCAATGAAGGCAAAGAAATGGAGTGAATCTGGAACACTGTATTGAAATCTATTCCAAACCATTGTACCCTGAAATTGAAAATCTTCAATCGTTTGCCACAGCAAAATTATACCGTTTAGATGTTTTAGGTTCAAAAACACAAGATTTATAATTAAGGTGCAAAATGACCTTGTCGAACCCGGCTTCTTCTTATCGGTTTCGCATTCCGCCTGAAAATAAAGACAATGGAATGCCTGTCGGTTTGGTTGAAGACGAAACCAAAGAGGACATACTAGAACAAGAAGAATATATCCGTTGCCGGCAATGCCGAAACATCATTGGGAGTCCGGACGACCGCATCACCGTACAGGGGGCCCACCGGCATACTTTCGCCAACCCCCATGGCATTGTTTTTGAGATCGGGTGTTTTAAAGCGGTTAAAGGATGCGGGCATGTGGGCACCCCTTCGGATGAATTCAGCTGGTTTTCAGGATACAGCTGGCGAGTGGCGGTTTGTTTCATGTGCCTGACCCATTTGGGCTGGCTCTTTACCGCTCATGGAAAACAAAGTTTTCACGCCTTGATTCTCGATCGGCTGATAACTCGATAACCCGAGTAAAATTACAAAAATGCCAGGATAATTATCATCTGTTCAACCGGCTCAGAGCCCCTTTGACGGCATTGGCGGCGTCATCAATGCTCAACGCTCCGGTATTGATGATAAGGTCGTAGTTGAGAGGATCTCTGATGTCGTCATTAAAGTATTTTTTAATAAATGCTTTCCGATCCGACTCTGTTTTTAAAACTCTGGTTTTGGCTTCTTCAACGGTCACGTCGTATTCCCGGGATACATTTTTTACCCGAGTATCCAACGGCGCGATGACGCGGACGCTGAGCCGTTTTTCGGGCGGCAAAAGAAAATTTGCGCCTCTTCCAACAATCACCGAGCCGCCATGTTTACCGATGGTGCCGAGAATCTTCATCAGATGTTGAAGATATTGGTCCGGCCACAGGTGGCGCTTATCCACAAGAGAATCTATCCACTCTTCGAGCACTGAAACGCCTTTTTCATCCAGCGTTTCGAGAAGGCGAACGCTGACATGGGCGCTCTCAGCCATACTGTGGATAAAGTCCTGGTAAAACAAGTCGAAGCCAAGCTGGTCGGAGAGTCGTTTAGCCAATATGTTTCCGCCGCTTCCGGGTTCTCTGGAGATGGTGATGACGGATATCGTTTTCTCATCTTTTTTCTCCTGTGCGGGTGTCATCCGCCATCGTTTGACCTGTTCTTCTACGATTTGTTCGATGGAACGTATTTTTGCTTTCATGATCCCTCCTTTTCCGCCGCCTATTTATTATGATAATTTTACCCTAAGATGGTGTCAAGAAAAGAAAAAAGACTGAAAAGAGAAGCGGGTTTCTTTTGACATGAGCGCAGTTTTATCTTACGATAATTTTTTAAAATCATATCTCAATGGGCACTATTTTGTGCTCGAACCATCCTGATGCCAAATTTTTTCCGGCAAATCTTTTGAATGCGCCAGGTGAATTCATCAGGGTATTTTATAAGGATCGAAACATAACAAAACAGCAACCAACGCCATAAATTTAAACCCCAACCAAAGGAGGAAGCGGTTATGAGAGTGGAAATAAAAACTATTTTTTGCGCCACCGACATTTCTGACTTTTCAAACCATTCCATATCCTGGGGCGCCGCTCTTTCCCGAGAATTCGGAGCCAAGCTTATTGTCTGTCATGTGGTCGATTTCCCTGCTGCCGTTACATACGGCGACGGCCCCATATTTTTTATGGATCAACAGAACCAGGCGATGGATAACGCTCATCAACAAATCAAACAGCTGATCGGCGATCAACCGGTCCAATGGGAACCTTTGATCACCATCGGTCATGCCGGTGATGAAATCACCCGGCTGGCCGAGGAAAAAGGTGCAGACCTGGTCATTTCAGCCACTCACGGCCGATCCGGGCTCAAGCGACTGATCCTCGGTTCCGTTACCGAGAGGCTTATGCGTACCCTTCACTGTCCGTTGATGATTGTTCGGGGGCCGAAGCATGATCTTACCATCCTGTCGGGTCAAAGGATCCATTTTCAAAAGATTTTAGTGGGTTGTGATTTTTCCGAAGACGCTAATCTCGCATTTCAATACGGGCTGAGTCTCGCACAGGAGTTTCAGTCCGAACTTCACCTTGTCCATGTAAAAGAGCCGGCCGTTTATTCGGAGTGGATTAAGACAGCTGTTGACTTGGAAGAAGTGCTTTATCACGCGTTGAATGACAAGATAAAAGAAAAACTCTTAATGATGATTCCCAAAGAAGCATCCCACTGGTGCATGCCGAAAGTCGATATTCTGGAGGGAAAACCGAACGAGGAATTGATCGGTTATGCCAAGGAAAATCAAATTTCTCTGATCGTTCTGGGTGTTCGGGGACAAGGTCTTGTGGAGCGGATGTTTGTCGGTTCCACCACGGATCGTGTTATCCGTGAGGCCCCTTGCCCGGTACTCTCGGTATGCCCGAAAAATTAGCCCGAATATTTTCATGAAAATTTTCGAGAGGCCTTTTTATTAATACGGAACCGGAACAGTTTTTGTCCAGGAGCAATCATGAGAAAATCACCTGTCATCAAAACATCTTTGCCCGGTCCCAATGCCCGCAAACTCATTGATCAGGATAAAACTTACGTCTCTCCTTCATATACCCGCTATTATCCTCTGGTGGTTGAAAAGGCCAAAGGGCTTTGGGTGCAGGATGTAGACGGCAATGTATTTTTGGATTTTACCGCAGGCATTGCCGTTTGTGCCACGGGACACTGTCATCCGGAAGTGATTAAAGCCGTCAAAAAACAGGCCGGGCTTTTGCTCCACATGTCGGGGACTGATTTTTATTACAGGCCTCAGATCGAACTGGCCAAAAAACTCGCTCATCTGACACCGGGTAAAGGGGGCAAGAAAGTCTATTTCGGCAATTCGGGCGCAGAAGCTGTAGAGGCGGCTTTTAAGCTGGCGCGATGGCACACAAAGCGTGAATTGAACCTGGCCTTTTACGGAGCATTCCACGGCCGGACCATGGGGGCGCTTTCGCTGACGGCAAGCAAGGCCATTCAAAAAAAACATTATAATCCCCTGGTGCCCGGAATCACGCATATCCCTTATGCGTATTGCTACCGGTGTCCGTACAATCTTTGTTATCCAACATGCGGACTGGGGTGTGTCCGATGGGTCGAAGACACCCTTTTTCGAACCACCATTCCTCCTGAAGAGGTTGCGGCCATTTTCGTGGAACCGATCCAGGGTGAAGGGGGTTATATCGTTCCGCCGCCTGAATTTCACAAAGAAATGAATAACATCGCAAAAAAATACGGCATCTTGTATGTCGCCGACGAGGTCCAGTCCGGAATGGGCCGGACCGGGAAAATGTTTGCCATGGAGCATTTCGGCGTCGATCCGGACATCATCGCCCTTGCCAAAGGCATCGCCTCCGGCATGCCCCTGGGGGCACTCACGGCACGGGCTGAAATTATGGACTGGGAGGCCGGTTCCCATGCTTCGACATTCGGAGGGAATCCTGTTTCATGTATGGCCGCGCTTGCGACCATTGAACTTCTCGAAAAAGAGCTCATGAAAAATGCCGCGGTTCAGGGAAAGCGTCTTCTTGACGGACTCGGAGCACTTCAACAATCCTATGCGTGCATGGGAGATGTTCGGGGCAAAGGCTTGATGGTTGCCGTGGAGTTTGTTGAAGATCGAGAGACCAAGGCACCTGCCAGAAAGCTTCGAAGCAACATCATTAAAAATGCTTTTCAGAAAGGGTTGTTGCTTTTGGGATGCGGAGAGAACAGCATTCGCTTTTGTCCGCCACTGACGGTCAGCCGCACGGAAATCGATACCTGCTTGTCCATTTTCGATGATGTTGTCGGGAAAATAGCGGCATAACCGGGAGGTTTATGGCGTATCAGAAGATGTGTTTGCCTGCTGATAGAACGTGAGATCCCATTCCCATGTTTCCGAATTGTGACGAAGAATATAAATGGCGTTGTCGTCCCCATGAATTTTAAAATATCGGTGGGTCGGCGCCAGCCAGCAATCTTGAATTTCCTTGACCTCGATTTTTCTTTTGCCCAACCAGATCCGCCGGGGTGTCTCTTCACCCTTGTATCCGGCATAGCATTCCACGCGAATATCCACAGATTGCCTCCGATGGCCGACAACGTTTAAACCCAAAATAACAGCATCCCTTTATGCCTTTCTTTTTAAAAAGTAAAGCTGTTTTTACGGCCTGCCCGGCATCGGGCCGGGTTTTCTGAAGATTTTGATTGCAATTCAAAGACAGACCAGATTAATTCATTATTTTTCTTTTGATTTAATAGCCGCCTAAGTAAAAAAAACAATCTGGGGAGTCTGTTCATGCCTCATCCATCACCGGTTGAGACGCGGGACCTTAACCGCTCGGGGCTGGTCTTGAAGATCAGCGTGGTGACGCTGTGCCGTCTGGTTTTGAATACGGCGCGGCGGTTTGCCTACCCGTTTGCGCCTGCGCTGAGCCGCGGTATGGACGTGCCCCTGACCGCAGTAACGTCTATCATCGCCGTGAACCAGTTTACGGCGGTGCCAGGCATGTTCTTCGGCCCCTTGGCGGACCGCGTGGGATACCGGTTGATGATGCTGGCCGGTCTGGGAATGCTGGTTGTCGGCATGTTTGCCGGCGGGTTTTTACCGGTTTACGGCGTGGTTTTGGCGGCGCTCTTTTTGGCAGGCCTCGGTAAAAGTATTTTCGACCCGGCCATACAGGCGTATATCGGCCAACGGGTGCCTTTTCACCGGCGGGGGTTGTTTATCGGCCTCATCGAGTTCAGTTGGGCGGGAAGCACACTGGTGGGTATTCCTTTAACGGGATTGTTGATCGGGTCAGTGGGGTGGCGGGCGCCGTTTTTTGCCATGGCCGGTGTCGGGCTGATCGGCATGGTGGCGCTAAAAATTTTAATACCAAAAGATGATGAAAAAACCATCCAACATCAAAGCCCCGCAAGTCTTTTAAACGCCTGGCGAAGATTGGGCCGGGAGCGGGCCGCCCTGGGAGCGCTGGGGTTTGGTTTTTTTGCCTGTGCCGCCAATGATAACCTTTTTGTGGTGTATGGCGCATGGTTGGAAAAATCCTTTGATTTGAGTATTGTTGCCCTGGGTTTCGGCACCAGTATCATCGGTATCGCGGAGCTTTCAGGGGAAAGCCTGACCGCTTCGATTTCCGACCGTCTGGGGTTGAAACATGCAGTGGCTTCAGGGATGGCGTTGTGCATCATCTGCAATATCGCTCTGCCCTTGCTGGGTCAGACCCTGTTTTTATCTTTAGGCGGTCTGTTTCTTATTTTTTTAACCTTTGAATTTACTATTGTTTCGGCACTGTCCCTTTGCACGGAATTGCTTCCCGGCCTGCGCGCAACCATGATGTCGGGATTTCTGGCGGCGGCCGGCATGGGTCGGGTCGCCGGCGCCCTGATCGGGGGTCCGGTCTGGTTGGCCGGCGGAATATCGATGACCGGGACGGTTTCCGGCATTATGAGCGGCCTGGGGCTGGCCTCTCTGATATGGGGACTGAGGGGCTGGCAGAATATGGAGACAGATAAAAGAGGATATGGCATGGAATAATTAAAGCTATTGCCCATGAAAATAGTGAAAATTTCAAGCACCAAAATACAAAACTCAAACAAATATCAATGACCGAAATTCAAAATTCAAAACAGATAAGAAGACGGCAATGCTTCCAATAACTGATTGAAATATTTTGGTCATTGTAATTTGTAATTTTGATTTTTTTTTTGTTATTTGAATATTGTGGTTTGGGATTTTAGTACTGTATCCTGAAATTCAAATCGCTTCTTATTGAATCGATTAAAGTTGACTTTGACATACCTAAGAACCTTTAGCGCAAAATGTTCCTTTGTTTCTGAAAATGTGCTATTCGTATCCATGCCATGATGGAAAACATAAATGATCAACATCTGAATGACGCCCTTAGAAAAGTTAGGATCGATATTCCACGGGCCATGGATATGCTGGGACTTGACCGTCACAAGGCGGCGGATGCATGGGCTCAGATCATCGATAAAAAATTACTGACGAGGCTGGCTCCGGATTTTCCGCTTACGATCACCATCTGCGGCGGCGGTTCTTCGGGCAAATCGACCCTTTTCAACACCATTGCGGGCGAACAACTCTCCCCTGTCGGCGGCAGCGCGGGCTTGAACCGCCGGGTGCTTGCCTCGGCCCACAGCGAGCTTTTAGAAAAGGAAAACTTTCTTTCCGCGCTGTTCGAACCCTTTGGAACGCTGCCCCTCCCGCTCAAAAACAAAGACGAACTGTTGTCGCGGGGGCATCCGGTTTATGTTCTATCCAACGCAATTCCGAAAAACCTGGTTTTGCTGGACACCCCTGATTTCGATACCGGCGCAAAAGGCGTCTATGTCAACCGAGATGTGGCCCGGCAGGCCCTGGAATCATCGGATATCCTCATTTATATTTTTACCAATTCCAATTATAACAACCGCGAAAATACGGATTTTATCTCGGAAATGCTCACCGGCATCGGCATGCGAAAATGCTTTTTGATCTATCGCGTCTATCCGAGTTTCAAAACACGGGAGGTGCAGGAACACGCCATGACCGTCGCCGGAAATCTCTACGGGAGTTTGGCGGATCAGTATGTCCTGGGAGTTTACCGCGCCGATGAGGATAATGCCGTGGCCTCGGGTGAAAAATTGATGACCTTGCGGCCGGTTCGTAAAGATGATCCTTCCTTTATCGATGCGCTGATGAATATCGATTCCGTCGGGATTCGGCTTGCATTGCTGTCATCGATCCTAAACGACGTATTGGCCCGGGCCGAAGAATTTCTTGAACAGACAAAAAGCTCCAACACGGCGCTGAGTCTTTATCTCGATGCCCTTCAGACAGCCCAGAGTCATTGTGTTCGCCAGGCCCTTTCGCATTTTCCCGTGGACCGGGTGATGAAGCGTTTTGTCGATATATGGTTGTCTACGGATCCTCCTTTTATCAGAGCCATGCGAAAAACCGGCCACATGGTTGAGCTGCCTTTCAAAATAGCGGCCCGTACCGCAAAAACCATTAAGGACGCATTTTCCGGCCGTGAGAAGGCATTCGATCAGGAGAACTTCAGCGAGGCGGTCAAGGAGGATTTGCTCAGCGCTGTAAACCGGATGCGCTATCAAACGTTAAATGCCCAAATATCGGTTTTGGCAGCTTTAAAAGATCCGGTGACCCGGCGCATGTCGGACGCCGTTGACCGAATCAGATCGGAAAAAGGGTTAAAAGATGAGGATCTCCCCCGAAAGGAAATCGAGCAGGGAAAAGGGGCCATCAAATTTGTTGTCTCGGCCCATCCGGTTGTTCTTCCGCAACAGGAAACCATGCGCGCTTTGGATTGGAAATCCATTCAAGAATCGATTCTTTCACGGCAAAGCATCATTTCTGAACTATCCCTTGATATCGAAAGGGATCTTACAGATCTATCGAACGGTTTTCGGCGAAAAATGGGGATGTGGACCAAAATTCGGCAGATGTTCGCCGCACTCCTAAACGTGGTGCCGGCCACCGCAGCCATCACCTATATCCTTTCAACAGGAGATCCTGTCGGGGCCGTCGGAATCAAGGTCAAGCTCTCCGGGCTTTTCGGACTGCATGATCTTTATGCCCTTATTGCAATACCCGCCACCTCGGGACTCAAAAAGGCGGACCAGACTCAGCTCAAAGAAATGTTGGGGCCCATTATCCAGGCCTGGCTCAACAGCAAACTCATCGCGGTTAAGGATCTTTTCGAAAAAGAGATCACCGGCAATATCCTTCAAATTATACAAGATACGCTTAAATCGTCCGATGCCCTGATCCAACGGATCGACGACGACATCGCCAAATGCAAAAAGGGTTTGACGTCATGATGATTTCAAATATCAAAACCCGTATCATCAAGGCCCTCGGAAATATCGAAGGGTTTAAAAATGATGTCCGGATGCTGGCCGATGCCGTTGACCAGGCGCCCATGTGGCGGCCCGGCGCCGGCTTGAGAAAACAGTGCGATGAAGTGCTTCGCATGATCGATCAGCTTGAAGCGCGCTTTGAGGGAAAACTCATTGTGACCATTATCGGCCCGTGCGGCTCGGGAAAATCGACGCTGCTCAATGCCCTGGCCGAAGTGGACAACCTGTCCGAGACAGGCAATCGGCGGCCCACCACCCAAAACATTGTCGTGCTTGGCCGCGAAACAAAAGATGCCGAGCATTTGAAGGATCAGCTCGGTGTGTCACATGTGGACATGCGATCGAGTTCGGCTGCTGCTTCCCTCGAGCATGTCCTGTTGATCGACACTCCGGACACGGACAGCACGGAGCAGGAAAAGCACATTCACCTGGTCCAAAAAGCCATTACCGTTTCAGATATTCTTATCTGCATGTTCGATGCGGAAAACCCAAAAAGAAAGGATCACGTGGATTTTCTGGCGCATTATGTCCGCCTGTTTAACGGAGACGCGATAGTGGTGGCGATCAACAAGTGCGACCGCCAGGATAAAAAAGAACTTATTGAAACGATCGTTCCCGAATTTATGGAATTTATTAAGACCGCCTGGGAGACGCCCATCCAAAAAATATTCTGTATCAGTGCGCGGCAGCATCTGAAAAACCCGCAATGGGATCCGACTGCCGCGCCCAAG
This sequence comes from uncultured delta proteobacterium, assembly GCA_963778575.1. Classification (GTDB taxonomy): domain Bacteria; phylum Desulfobacterota; class Desulfobacteria; order Desulfobacterales; family UBA11574; genus UBA11574. The sequence continues at coordinate 179,817 of CAVZUV010000029.1, forward strand.
CACGATTTTGACGAGTTTATTGACTTGAAACAGATGATATTCGGCGATTTCAACCGTCCGGGATACAGTATCGACCAACGGATTGAAAATGCCCGAACCCTTCGGAATTATATCTTTGAAGAAGTCTTCCGGCAAATCCAAAAGGATTCGAAATCCCTGGAAAAAACCAAACAGCAGATCAGATCGGCTGAAAACAACGCCCTGAAGGCGGCGATTTCAGCTTTTAATCCAAGTGAATCCAACCGAATCCCGGACATTAACGTTCTTATCTACCAAAAGCTTGCCCACCGGTGGCTGGGACCTGTGGGGTGGCTGATCGCGATATGGGCGCGGATATTGATTTTGGGCACCGGCATCTCAACCATGTTCAGGTTCGGCAATCCCATCCGCCGGCTTTCCGACATGGTGTCTTCACTGATTCACTTTAAAGAATCCAAGGCGTCTGTGACCGAATCCCTTGGGCCGGATCATGTCGATATTGCCATGCGGGCGTACCGGCTTGTTGTCTTACAGCAATGGCCGGACATTGCCGAAACCCTTGTTAGGTCCCGGTTCGACCCGCGCGTACGAAAGATCGAACAGGCACTTCCGGACAACACGACCTTAAACGAAGATCTGAATGCCATTTGGACCGATTCTCTGGATCATACCATGGAAACCGCTTCCAAGAACCTCAGCAGTTTAATTTTGCAGGTCTTATTCAATCTGCCGGTGATCGGCATCCTGGCACATGTGGGATGGATCACCACACGGGATTATTTTACGGGTCAATACCTGTCTTCAAATTTCTTTTTGCATGCGTTTTTAGCCGTTGCCATCACATTGTTTTTGGTTTTCTTTATTTTTCAGGCAATGGTACGGCTGACGGCCGGACCTGAGCGGATTCTCCGAAATGCGTTTAAAAAGATGAAATACCGGGTGGAGCAGATTCAGCCCATATCCATGAACCCCGTGGGACAGCAGATCGATGTGTTGTTGACGCTTGGCGCTATCGATCCACCGGTTCAATAACTGATTTTAAACTTCGATGGTCTCGTAAATCGTCAAAAAAGCGACTTTTTACGAAATCAGCAACTTTAGATCGTTTTAGATCATTTTAAACTTTAGCTCGGTTATACAAAGGATTTTCAAAATAATGCTCGTTTACGTTAAGTTAATACTCACGGCCGTCCTCTGGGGCGGGACGTTTATCGCCGGCAGGGTGGTGGCAAGAGATGTGGGCCCGTTTTCGGCGGCATTTTTCAGATTTTTCATCGCTTCGATTTTTCTCGTCCTGTTCACCTGCAAAATCGAAGGCCGGCTTCCGGCTTTGCGGAAAAGACAGATCATCCCGGTTTTTCTTTTGGGAATGACCGGCGTATTCTTATATAATGTGTTCTTTTTCAAAGGCCTTAAAATCATCCATGCCGGACGGGCGGCCGTCATCATCGCCGGAAATCCCATATTCATCACCCTGTTTTCCGCATACTTTTTCAAGGAAAAATTAAATCTTATCAAAATTGCCGGGATTATGCTTTCGGTGTCCGGCGCCGTGATCGTGATCTCAAAAGGAAGTTTAAATGAAATTATTGCCGGCGGCGTGGGGTGGGGAGAAATTTTCATTTTCGGCTGCGTGTTCAGTTGGGTGGCGTATTCGTTGATCGGAAAGGCGGTCATGGACGGTCTGTCGCCGCTGGCGGCAGTATCTTATTCCTCGATAATCGGAGCGTTTTTCCTGTTTTTTCCGGCGCTTTTTGAAGGCGGGATACAAAACTTCCGCCTGTATCACCCTGTGGACTGGGCGGGACTGTTTTATCTCGGGTTCTTCGGAACCGTCATTGGATTTGTTTGGTATTATGAAGGCATCAAAAAGATCGGCCCCATGAAGGCGAGCCTGTTTATCAATTTTGTTCCCATCAGCGCTGTGGTGATGGCATTTTTTATTTTGAATGAGCCGATCACCCCGTCCTTGTTTATCGGGACCCTTCTGGTCTGCTCCGGTGTTTATCTGACCAACAAAAGATTTACCCCGCATCTCGTTAAATCGACCGCCTAAGCATTTTCTTTTTGGACGCAGATGGACACGGATGATCAAGATGGTTAAATTATGGGAAGATTAAATAATAAACCTCTCCCCGCCGAAGTAAATGGGTGGAGCAAGTGAGACCAAATTTTGAAACCCTTCACGAAAACAAGACAGAAGGAAAACACGAAATCAATTCAATTTTTTCGTGTTTTCGAATTTTCGCGCTTTCGTGATAAATTTATTTGTTTTTGTTTTGTTTTTTTGATTCAGGAGTTTGAGAATGGATTTTGTTGATCAAAAGTATTTGTCACCCACATCGATCATCGACAGCGATCATCCGGCAATTGTCGAATATGCTTATGAAACCGTAAAAGATGCTGGAAACGATCCTGCTTCCCGGGCAATAAAACTCTTCTATGGCGTCCGGGACGGCATCTGGTACGATCCTTATTATCCCTTTTACCTTCCGGAACATTACCGGGCCAGCAATATCCTCGATTCCGGCCGGGGATTTTGCATCAGTAAGGCCGGGCTTCTTTGCGCCCTGGGAAGGGCCTGCAAAATTCCCTCCAGGGTGGGCTTTGCCACGGTTCGCAACCACCTGGCGACCCCGAAGCTTCTGGAATTTATCGGTTCAGACCGCTTTGTCTATCATGGGTATACGGAATTTTATCTCAACGGGAAATGGATCAAAGCGACCCCTACCTTCAATATCGAGTTGTGCGAAAAACACCATGTCGCCCCCCTTGACTTCAACGGCAAAGAAGATGCCATCTTCCATGAATTTAGTCAGGATAAAAAGCAGTTCATGGAATATTTAGAATATCACGGAACATATTCGGATATCCCTATCGACAATATCCTTGATGAATGGGAAAAAGCCTACGGCAAAGACCGTATCCAAAAATGGATCAAAAACTTTGAAAAAACAGGGACCATCAACCCGGATTGACGGCATCTCAATCCTTAAGCCTGTCTTTTCCTTTCAGTGTTCAGCTTTGAGCCTTATTTCCTATTTTCTACGTTAACGGTAGAGACCGGCAAATTTTGCCGGTCCGTGAGGCAGCCTACTGAAGTCATCCCTATAATTCTCTGTAATTCAACACAAAACGGACATTCATCTAAATGGTATGGTTTTTGCTTTCCGTTTAACAACCCCAAGCATAGATCCAACAAGAATAACCATTTACTGCAGCGCCAATATGAATATGCTCATCTCACCGCATCAAGTAAATAATGTTCTTCGAGTTTATGGAGATCAACTCTGTCAAAGCAGGATTTCTAATCAGCCGGAGGGTACCGATGGCAGAGAACCCGTGAGAATCAGTATCTCTCCAAAGACCAGACGGGAAACCATTATTGATGGTATTGCCTCAAATATTATAAAGAGAATCACTCAATCCGAACCCCATGACACAGCAAAGACAAAGGGATTTAAACACCTCGAAAGTGAACATGCAAAACCCGCGACTATTCATGAGAATCGCCGTGATAAGCTTATATTTAAGGAAATCGATGGAAATACCGAAACCATAAATTCGCTTTCAATCGAGAAATCTAAATTCTTAAGGCATAAATTAAGGGTTATCACCTTAGAAAGCCAAGGGGAAAACAAATGAAAAAAGACATCATCAATTACCTTATGGACTTCCCATTATTTGATGCGCTTAAGGGAAACCAACTGAATATTGTTGCAGACCATATGAATTATCATGAGATCGATCAGGGCGGAATCCTTTTTAAAGAAGGGGATAAGGGAGATTATATCTGCTTTGTATTGGACGGCGTTATAGATGTCCTTAAAAAATCCGTAACCGGAGACAGTGTCGTGATTGCCGTTTTGCCGAAGGGGCGTTCTTTTGGTGAAATGTCAATTCTTGATAACTTCCCCAGATCAGCGACGGCAAAAGCCCGCACAAAATCCTCGTTTCTCACGTTAACCCGGATGAGTTTCGATAAGATACTTAAAGACTATCCTCAAATCGGCATCACCATTCTCAAAGGAATCTCAAGGATACTCAGTCAAAATCTCCGTCAGACATCCTCAAGACTTGCCGATTATATATTGCCGCTTGCATGAATCTAAATAAAAGTCAATAGATTAGTTCATGTCCATCCTTTATCCTGTCCTTTCCTTCCCGCCTAATTTTTGATTCTTAGTCCTATTTCCTGTTTCCTCTTTCCTATCTCTCAAAACGGCATGCTGACTATATGATGGTGATTTTAGTTGTCGGCTGCCGAAGATGATTTTGACAAAAGTCATAAATAAGTTTAACCTGTTCTTATAATAGCAAATGATGATATCGGTGATTCAGTTGTTTGGTTGATTTTGTAGATACCGGCACGAAAGAAAAAATAACAGATAGCGGAGGTGTGAAATGATTAAGGGCCAATTTGTCAATAAGATATTGTTAACATTACTTTCGATTTCCTGGCTGATGTATACGCCAACCTATGCCGCAGACATGGGTTTGGTTGATCTCCTTTCAAGCCGGCTTGGCGTTTCTAAAAATCAAGCAGAAGGTGGCGCAGGATCAATTTTTCAATTGGCAAAACAAAATCTTAGCGTTGGAGATTTTTCTGTTATTGCAAAATCGGTCCCCGGTATCGACCAGATGATAGGTGCGGCACCAAAAATAGAAAAGAGCTCCGGTACTCTTGGCAGTATTTCATCGATGATGGGCAGCCACTCGAACAAACTCTCAGGAGCAGCGGGTTTAACAAGCTCTTTTGAAAAACTAGGTTTGACCGGTGATATGGTCGGTAAATTTACGCCGATAATCCTTGACTATGTTAAAAATAAAGGCGGTGAACACGCAATGAGCCTCCTTAAGGGTGCTTTGTTTTAGAAGCCATCTCAAAAATCTCGGAGCTATATCCGGCATACCGTTGGACGGCACTATTACCGATCTTGACGAAGTAACCGGCGAATATTTTGACGGAAAGCAACGGAGTCGTGCCAACTCTCAGGCTTACGACCCAAAAGCGCGGCGGCAGTTGCGGATGTTGAGCGAACACCTTACCATCTGAGAGACCTTTGAAAATGGAAACCATTAGAATTCTCGGCACCGGCTCTTATGTCCCTTCCAAAATACTGACCAATCATGACCTGGTTGCCATGGGACTTGACACAACGGACGAATGGATCGTGAAGCGCACCGGCATCAGTGAAAGAAGAATTGCCGATCCCAATGTTGCGGCCTCTGATCTCGGTTATGAGGCGGCCGACAGGGCCTTGCACATGGCGGCCCTTTCACCCGGCGAGATCGACCTGATTATCGTGGCGACCATTACACCCGACACCTGCTGCCCGTCCGCGGCAAACTGGCTCCAGGCGAGACTGGATGCACCCCGGGCGGTGACCTTTGACATCACCGCAGCCTGCTCCGGCTTTATTTTCGCCCTCAATGTCGCCGAGCAATACCTGATAAATCGAACCGTTAAAACGGTGTTGGTCGTTGCCTCAGAGGTCATGAGTCGAACATTGAACTGGAAGGACCGTTCCAGCTGCATTCTTTGGGGAGACGGTGCCGGCGCGGCCGTCCTGACCCTCGGCAAAGAAGGCCCTGAAATTCTTTCCACCCACATCCACTCCGATGGTGCGAATGGACAGGATCTGCTTCTGCCCGGCGGCGGATCCAAAACCACCCCCATCAGTCACGAAAGCGTCGAAAGGGGCGTCCACCTGTTGACGCTGATCGAAGCCAATCTCAGTTTTCGGGTGGCGATTCGCTATTTCATGGAATCCATCAAAGAAGCTGCCGAACACAACCATGTTCCCCTTGAAAAAATCACCTGGATTATTCCCCATCAAGCCAATATTCGAATGTTTCAAAACATTTCCAAGTCCATGAAAATTCCGTTTGAGAAATTTTATTTGACACTCCGACAAATACGGCAACATCTCCTCGGCATCATGCGCCATTGCACTGGATGAAGCCGTTCGAGACGGAAGTATACAGCCGGGTGATTATATCTGCATGCCGGTTTTCGGCGGCGGATTGACTTGGGGCAGCGCATTTCTCTGCTGGCATTAATCTACAAGACTCCGTGTGATAGGAACATAAGAAATGCTATGCTTTTCCGAATTGTTCTCTGAATCAATATGGCAAGAACTTCGGCCATGCTGATTATTCTATCACACATATGTCTGGGATTATAAAAAAATAGGGTGTTCAAGAATTGAGTTTAAAATAAAATTATCATATAAGGATTTAATCTATTTCAAATTTTATGGATCGATATGTGGCGGCGTAATCACAAAGGAAATGTTTAAAGGAACAAATAATGAGCGTCTCAAATGAAAGCCAACACGGTTCGTCCGATCAATTTCAAGCCTCTCAAAAAGAAGCAACCGGAGGGCGCCTTGCAAAGTTATCCCTGGCGGCATTGGGGGTTGTCTTCGGGGATATTGGAACCAGCCCGATTTATGCGATTCGCGAATGTTTTCATGGCGATTATGGTATTCCCGTAACCCATGAAAACATTCTCGGCGTTCTTTCTCTCGTGTTTTGGACGCTGGTCATGATTGTAAGCTTCAAGTACCTGATTTTTATTTTCAGAGCCGATAATAATGGCGAAGGCGGTGTTCTGGCATTAACGGCGCTCATAAAACGCAAAAAGACAATAAAAAACAAATGGTTAGGTCTAATATCCGCGGGTCTTTTCGGGGCATGCCTGTTGTATGGAGACGGCATGATTACGCCTGCCATCTCGGTACTCAGCGCCATTGAGGGCATTCGAATCATCACTCCGGTGTTCAAACCGTATATTGTTCCTTTGACCATCGTCATCCTCGCCGGATTGTTTCTGTTGCAAAGTCGCGGCACGGCAAAGATGGGAGGCATCTTCGGTCCGGTGATGCTGGTATGGTTTTTTGTTCTTGCCGTTCTGGGAATCGGCCAGATTGTCCATAATCCGAAAGTACTGGTTGCTCTTTTTCCATGGCGTGGCATAATGTTTCTCGCGCGGAACAGGTTACACGGTTTTGTGGTCCTCGGTGCGGTTTTTCTTGTCGCTACAGGAGCCGAAGCACTGTATGCCGATATGGGACATTTTGGAAAGCGCCCCATTCGTCTGACATGGACCTTCCTGGTGTTTCCGGCGCTGGCCCTCAACTATTTTGGGCAAGGCGCTTTCCTGATGCTCAAGCCGGAAGCCTCCCACCATCCGTTTTATGCGCTTGTGCCTGATTGGGCGCTGATCCCCATGGTATTATTAGCCACAGTCGCCACGATAATTGCCTCTCAAGCCGTCATCACCGGTTCGTTTTCACTTACCCGGCAGGCCATCCAACTCGGATACCTTCCGCGCCTCAGAGTCTCGCACACTTCGGCGGCTCATATCGGCCAGATTTATATTGCGCCGGTGAACTGGCTGCTCATGATCTGCACGATTGGCCTGGTTATCGGCTTTCATTCATCCAGCCAATTGGCCGCCGCTTATGGAGTGGCCGTTGCTTCGACCATGTTGATTACAACGACGATCTTCTTCGTCGTTGCGCGGCGCAGGTGGGGATGGGGCCGGCTGGCGGCCGGAGCGCTTTCAGGTCTTTTTTTTCTGGTTGACATCCCTTTCTTTTGCGCCAACATCATCAAGATTTTTCACGGGGCCTGGTTTCCGCTGGCCATCGCATCAATGTTTTTCATCCTGATGTTGACTTGGGAGGAAGGCCGACATATCCTCGGAGAGCAACTGTTGAATCTCTCGCCGTCCATTGAAGATTTCGGGAAAAGCCTTGAGGAGAATCCACCGCAAAGGGTAAGAGGCCAAGCTGTTTTTCTAACAGGCAACCCCGATAGAATCCCGCAAGCTATCGTGCAGAACGTGAACCACAACAAAATTTTGCACGCTGAAGTCGCAATTCTTCACTTCAGGACAGAGGATATTCCGAGAATCCCGAATCTTGAAAAAGTTGAAGCTGAAAAGCTAAAGACATTGAGCGGTTTTTATAGAATAACCGCGCATCACGGGTTCATGGAGACACCTAAAATTGAGACCATCCTTGCTTTAGCCCGGGAAAAAGGCGTCGAAATCAAATTGGAGAACACGAGTTTCTTTCTAGGGCGGCAGAAGCTGGTGATCGGTGAGCGGCCGAAAATGAGCCTGTGGCGGACAAACCTGTTTATATTCCTTTCCAAAAATTCCATGGATGCCAGTTCATTTTTCGGCATACCTTCAGATCAAGTGATTGAAGTGGGCGTTCAATTTGAGCTTTGATAATCATAAGATCTTAACTTATTCCGGGAAAATAAAAAGCCCCTTATGCCGGTTAAGCATAGGGGCTTTTCCATCGAAAAAGTGACATCAACGCCATTCTACGGTTTGTTTGATGCCTCTATTTTATGTTGTGTTTTATGGTTTGATGCGGAATGTTCCGGTATCGGCTCATTTTTTTGCTTGACGACTGCTTTATCGACAACCACCGCAGATGCAAAAGTCGCTGCAATAATGGCGCTGAGCGCTGCAATCCCTACGAATGCGTGGGCCGGGGGAACTGCGGCAAATGAAAGGACCATAATGGTTACAACGACTAATGCCAAGTTCTTTTGATTTCTCATAGTTTCACCTCCTATCCGTTGACAGGATTAAAATTTTTCTTGAAAGAAGGTACGCCGGATTGACAATACACCGCGCATTTATAAAGCCACCAGTGGTCATCGGGTGATGGCCGCATGGCAATTTCCGGAATAAATTTTTGGCTTAAATATTAAAATAGTGCCACAAAGTGGCATGTCAAGTTTTTTTATGCCGGCCTGAATTGAATTAATTTTCACATGCCTTTCCGGAAAGATGAGGAAGGAGATGGAACAGGGGGAGTCAACCTAAATCAAAGACCAAGTCCGGCCGGCCCGAATATTTTTTTGTCATATTCAGGCCGGCACCTTTGGGTTTTATGGTTTTAGTAGAATAAAAAAACCTAAAAATGATACACCAGCCGTACGTTGACGCGCTCTCCTTCGGGACGATTTTCAGCCATGGATTCGAAATAGGCATTGACAAAAAGATGCAAGTCCCGGGAAAAATGGTAAACCGCCCCCGGACCGATGCCGAAAACCCTCTCCTGGGTGCCCGGAACATCATTGCCGTTCATTTGCGTATCGGTAATTTGGTCGAGATAATAGCCGTTAATGCCCAACCGCAACCGGTGAGGCAGTATTTCGTAAGCCGTGGCAAAATTGAGATGGATCGCCTGACCGGCCTGGGTCTCGGTGGCGCCTTCCGCGACGTACTCCCGGTTGGGATCGTTGTTTTTGGCGTTCCAGAGATAGTGAATCCTAGTGGTGACCGTCCATTTGGGCGTAATAAACAGGGTGCCCGCCCAGTAAGGGTCAAAGGAAAAAAAGTTGCTGCCGGGATTCAGTTCTCTATTCGGATTGTATTGGCCCGTGGGAAAAATCATTTGTAACTCGATCCTGTGCATGAATCGAGGACCGTTGGGGCCCATGATCGGATCCCATTGCAAAAAGGGCCCCACCAGAATGTCCCCCAAACCGGTCCCGTTATCCAGAGGCCCGGCCTCGCCCAACGTCGAACTAAAATCAATCGAGGCGACAGGTACGATCACGTCCAATCCCCATTTGCCGCCTAGCAGAATGGCTTGATCGGACTGGTAGATAAACTGGGACAGACTGATCCAGGCCTTGAGATCTTCATCGGCTGACGCCGGTAACAGCCGGTCTCCGTTCGAATCCTTCAATTCGTCAGAGGTCCAGTACTGAAGATACTGGGAAAAATAAAGCCCCGGCCCTGCCGGAGGACCACCGTCCAAAAAACTGGTGAAACCCAGATTCACGGACGGCAAATCATAGGCCTGAACCGGCAAAGCCCCCGCCAGCGTCACGATCAATGCGCATAGAACACCATATGTTTTAGCGAATTTCATCAATCCTTCCTCCTTTTGTTCTGATCGATCCAGTCAACATGAATGCCGTGATTCCAAAGGAAACATCGATTCATCAGCGGCTTTTTAACATCTTGGGCTTTGGAAAATTTTCGAAGACCTTTTCAGCGGCTGCAATTTCTTCATCGGATAGGGCAAAGTCGGTCAATTCATTTGAAAAATATTTATCGTAGCCCACCAGGTCGATCAATCCGTGACCGCTGAAATTAAAGAGAATCACTTTTTCTTTGCCTTCTTCCTTGGCTTTTAATGCCTCGGTCATCGCCATTGAAATGGCGTGGTTTGTCTCCGGCGCCGGAATGATGCCTTCGGTTCTGGCAAAAATCACCCCGGCGGCATAGGCATCCAACTGGGAAACGGCCCTGGGTTCGATAATCCCTTCGGCCGCCAGTTGACTGACCATGGGGGCCATGCCGTGATAGCGAAGACCTCCGGCATGCACCGGCGGCGGGACAAAGGCATGCCCCAGACTGTGCATGGGAAGCAGCGGCGTGTATTTGGCCGTATCGCCGTGATCGTAGACAAAGGGCGCCCGGGTAAGTGTGGGGCAGGCTGCCGGTTCCACCGGATAAATGTCAATCTCCTTTCCGTTGAGTTTGTCGTAAACAAACGGAAAAGACAACCCGGCGAAATTGCTCCCGCCACCGGCGCAACCCAATATGATATCGGGATACTCACCAATTTTTTCCATTTGCTTTTTAGCTTCCAATCCGATGATGGTCTGGTGCAAGAGCACGTGATTGAGAACACTGCCCAGGGAATAGCGCGTCTGGCCGCTGGTATCGGCCACGGCGGCTTCGATGGCCTCGCTGATGGCAATGCCGAGGCTCCCCGGCGTATCCGGATAGGCGGCAAGGATATCCTGGCCGGCTTTGGTTTCCGGACTGGGGCTGGCCACACATTTGGCGCCCCAGGTTTCCATCATCGATTTTCGGTAGGGTTTTTGATCGAAACTGACCCGTACCATAAAAACCTTGCACTCGATGCCGAATTGAGAGCATGCAAATGCCAGGGCACTTCCCCATTGTCCGGCCCCGGTCTCGGTCGTTATTTTCTTGATGCCGAAAACCTTGTTGTAATACGCCTGAGGCACGGCGGTGTTGGGCTTATGGCTGCCGGGCGGACTGACACTTTCGTTCTTGTAGTAAATCCTGGCCGGCGTGTCCAAATATGCTTCGAGCGCAAGGGCCCGGACCAGGGGTGAAGGTCGCCAGATGGTCAACACCTTTAGGATATCTTCGGGGATATCGATCCACCTTTGGGTGCTGACCTCCTGTTCGATCAGGTTCATGGGAAACACCGGAGACAACATATCGGGCGTCACCGGCTTTCCATCCGGACCCAATGGCGGATTCAACTTGATATCCGCCAGCAAATTGTACCATTGCCTCGGCATTTCCGCTTCCGTTAACACAACTTTCCTGATTTTCATGAAAACCTCCTTTTAAGAGAAATAAAAAAGCCGGGGCTCTCCGAAGCAGCCCCGGCTTTTAAACCAAAAGAGCCGTAAGCGACTTCCGGGAAACCCTCGAAGCTGCTCACAGCCCTTGATATATTATCCGCATCCGATCAGGTGATGAGCAAACTTCATGTCATATGCCACCACCAGCACCAATTTCTGATGATCATCATGCCCTCAAATGATATTTATTCATTACTCTCCAAAATGCTCATATCTCAAAAAAATACCCATTGTCAACACCTAATTGAATCCGACGATTTGGGTATCAACGCTTGACTTAAAAATTTCGGTTAGATATTTTCAGTGTTTTTAGCTTGTACTCATTCAGATATATTTTTGAAACCATATTCCTATGAACAGACAAACATTAAAATCCGATTCACTGCTTCTTCTCACATCGGCCATATGGGGATTCGCCTTTGTAGCTCAACGGGTGGGCATGGATTACGTAGGGCCCTTTTTGTTCAACGGCGTCCGGTTTGCTCTGGGTAGTCTCGTTCTTCTGCCGTTGATTTTAAAAAACGGCATCCAACAGAGTACCCCCACCGGCAATTTGCCTCGAACCAATACCAGAACGCTGATATTTGGCGGCGCCCTGTTGGGAATCGCCGTATTTGCCGCCGCCTCCATGCAACAGGTGGGACTTGTCACCACTACGGCGGGTAATGCCGGTTTTATTACCGGCCTTTACGTCGTCATCGTGCCGATCCTCGGCCTTTTTTGGGGCCAGCATCCCAACGCCGGAACCTGGATCGGAGCCTTGCTGGCGGCGATCGGATTGTATTTTTTAAGCGTTACCCATGAGCTCACCATTTCATACGGCGACCTGCTGGAACTGATCGGCGCTTTTCTCTGGGCTGTACAAATTCATATCGTGGGATGGCTTTCACCGAAAACAGATCCATTAAAGCTGGCCTTTGTCGAGTTTTTGGTATGTTCGTTCTTAAGCCTCATCGCGGCGTTTATAATAGAAAAAATCGTTTTACAGGGCCTGGTTCAGGCCGCCGTGCCCATCTTGTACGGCGGCGTTCTTTCCGTGGGGGTGGCTTTCACCCTTCAGGTGGTTGCGCAGCGAAACGCTCATCCGGCTCATGCCGCCATCATTTTTAGTTTGGAATCGGTTTTTGCCGCTTTCGGCGGATGGCTTCTTCTCCATGAAACCATCAGTCCCCGGGGTCTTGCCGGTTGCATTTTTATGCTGTCGGGGATGTTATTATCACAGCTTTACGGATTATTGACCGTTGTCTTGATCGCCGGGTTAAAGACACCCCTTAAGACAAATCAACCGAACCGTAAAATTCCGGAAAGCGCTCGAAAGCTTAAAAAAATGTATTGAATCTCAAAATAAAACAACTATAATGCGGTGATCTTTTTTTGAAGCAGCTTCTTATTCATATTCCATTTATTGGGTTTATTTTTGTATTCAGGAGGCCAATTATGAAAGTGTTAGTCAGCGACAATTTAGGAGACGCCGGCATCATGATGTTCCAAAATGAAGATGGGATCGATGTGGACGTCAAGACCGGGCTCTCACCCGAAGAACTAAAAAGCATCATCAAAGAGTATGACGCGCTGGTCATTCGAAGCGCAACAAAGGTAACCGAGGATCTTTTAAATGCGGCCACGAAATTGAAAGTGGTGGGTCGCGCCGGAATCGGTCTTGATAACGTCGATATTCCGGCGGCCACCAAGCGGGGGGTCATTGTCATGAACACCCCCGGGGGAAATGTCATCACCACCGCCGAACACGCCATTGCCATGATCCTCTCCCTTTCTCGGAATATCCCCGAAGGCACTGCGTCGTTAAAGGCCGGAAGATGGGATAAAAAGAAACTTCAAGGCAGAGAAATATACAACAAGGTCCTCGGCGTCGTCGGTTTCGGAAAAATCGGCTCAATTGTGGCTGATCGCGCCAGGGGTTTGAAAATGCAGGTCATTGTTCACGATCCCTTTGTCACGCCGGAACAGATTGAAAAAGCGGGATTCGAAAGCGTAAGCCTTGATGAACTCTACCGGCGTTCCGATTATATCACGATCCATGTCCCCAAACTCAAAAACACCATCGGATTGATCAATAAAGACGCTTTTGACCAAATGAAAGATGGTGTGATGATTGTCAACTGCGCCCGAGGCGGCATAGTGAATGAGGCAGATCTTTATGAGGCTATGCAGTCCGGTAAAGTTGCCGGGGCGGCTTTGGATGTTTTTGAAAACGAACCTCCGGGAGTTTGTCAGCTTTTCGAGTTCGACCACCTCATATGCACCCCCCATCTGGGAGCCTCTACACAGGAGGCACAAACCAAGGTGGCCGTCGATGTCGCCGGACAGATTATCGATTATTTAAAAAACGGAACGATTATGAATGCAGTCAACGCGCCATCGGTCACGGGTGATATCCTCATCAAACTCAGACCGCTATTAACTCTTGCGAATCAAATGGGAAGCCTTCAGGCGCAATTGAACAAAGGCGCTGTCAAAGAAGTGTCCATCGAGTATGCCGGAGATTTTAAAGGACTTGACTTGTCGCCGGTCTCCATAGCGGTTTTAAGAGGACTACTGACCCACGTGGTAAAAGATGATGTCAATTTTGTCAATGCACAGGTCCTGGCAAAGGAAAGGGGCATAAAAGTAACCGAGACAACCAGTGATGATTCCGGAGAATACATCAATCGAATCACCGTCAAGGTTGAGACTACAGAGACCACCAATACCGTGACCGGAACCATTTTCGGCAAAAACGAGTTGAGAATTGTAAAAATCAACAATTTCCGTCTGGAATTGATACCCAACGGACATATTTCGCTGATATACAACCTTGACAAGCCGGGCGCCATCGGAAGTTTTGCAACGCTTCTCGGTAAGCATAACATCAACATCGATCAGATGCAGGTGGGCCAGGAAGAGGCCGGTCAAATGAACATTATTTTTCTTAAAACCAATGTTTCGATTCCTCAGGAGGTCATTGAAGAGATGCACAGGCTGGAACTGGTCAGAACTGTTACGCCGTTGGAATTTGATGTTTAACCGCAATAATCGATTGACATATGGCGTTTTCTGCCTGCGTTCTCCGCAGGCAGAAAACATTCCGTAGCACAAAAATCTCACACCTTTTTCATATCAGACGCCGAATAACATCCAATCAACGCCAGATGACCGAAGATATCAGAAACAAAACCTATATTACTCATGAAGACATCCTGTCCTTAAACTTTATACGGAAGCCCGGCGCCTATGTTTTTCGAAAATATCATAAGCAGGGACTGAGATCACATATTATGGAAGTACTGAGCCCAAAGGATGTCTTAAAACAAAATAAAGGAGAAATGGTCGACGGGATACGCATATTCCCATGGGCGGAGCCAATAAAGATTCTCAGAATTTTTAGAACAAAATTTTCTTGCATCGAGGATGTTTTTGAAGAGGTCAAAACATTAAAAATCATCGAAAAATATCTTCCAAAAGATTCCTATGCAAAGTCGGATGAATTTATCGCGGATTATATCTTAAATGGAACCAAAGACTTCATCCTTTGCGGTCTTCAGGAATATATCGAGGGCGAGGTGCTGAATCCGTGGGACCCGATGCCTGAAGATCACTTGGCGGATTTTTTGGCGCAAACGGATGTGAATAGACCCGATGAACGTTGGACCGCACCGGAGCAACGGATTCAAAAATTTTATAAAAAAGTTGAACATTTCATCGCCTGCATTAAAAGAATGATTTTGGAAGCCCATTATGTTCCGGATTTTGCGGGCGTGGAAAATCTTTTGATCACCCCGTCCGGAGACATTAAACTCGTAGACATCAACAATATTTCAAAGGTATCTTTTACGGCGGACATCAGACTGGATGATAAAGGGTATCCGGTGTGTGACAAATCCATTGAAGCGGTATCGATGCTTGAAAAAGAATTATTGGGTAAACCCATCGATCGCACCGAAAAATTATATCGGATCTTTCTTGACCCGCAACGAATGAAGGATGTAGGTGCGCTGGAGGATAAGTTTCATCTTTCCGCCATCAGCAAGCTGGTCTATCGCTGACCCTGCTAGATTTTTGCGAGAGCAAAATTTAGTTGTCTAATCATTGAGCGATTGGTATCAAATCGCTTGAAAAGCCTGGAAGTTGTTTAAAATCAGTTGTTTATGCGTGACAGTTCTGAAGGAGGCCGATGATGAGTCCCCGTTATCGATTTAACCGAATGGAAATGGCCGGATCCTTGGGGGATCTGGGAACCTTGCTCCCCATTGCCATTGGAATGATCCTCATCAACGGTTTGAACCCCATGGGCATGTTTTTTTCCATCGGTGTATTTTATATCTTATCCGGCCTGTATTTCGGCGTTACGGTGCCGGTCCAGCCCATGAAAGTCATCGGTGCGTATGCCATTGCAACGTCAATGACGCCGTCTCAGGTTCTGGCGTCGGTGGCCTTAATGGGGGTGTTTCTTTTAATCATCGGCGGGACCAATGCCATCACCGTTATCGGCAAATATACGCCGAAACCGGTAGTCAGAGGCGTTCAGCTTTCAACCGGTACCCTTTTGATGGCTCAAGGCGTCAAGTTCATGATCGGCTCTTCAACATTTCAGGCCATGCGGCATATGGCGGAACCTTACTTAACGTTTCAGCATGTCGGACCGATACCCATCGGTATCATGATCGGCGTTGCAGGTGGTATTTTAACGCTGCTGCTGCTTGAAAACAAAACGTTCCCCGCCGGACTTGTCGTGGTCTCAGGAGGTCTTTTACTGGGATTGGTGCTAGGGACCCACGAAGGACTCGATCAGCTGAGCATCGGCTTATATTTCCCTAAATGGCTGCCCTTCGGACTGCCGGCCGGCGCCGACTTTACGTTCGCATTTTTTGCCCTGGTGCTTCCTCAACTTCCCATGACCATCGGAAACGCCGTCATCGCCGATGCAGATTTGTCCTATGAATATTTTGGAGATGATTCCAAAAAAGTCACCTACCGTTCCTTGACCCTCAGCATGGCTTTCGCCAATTTTTTAAGTTTCGCGGTGGGCGGCATGCCGCTTTGCCACGGGGCCGGAGGATTGGCGGCGCATTACCGGTTCGGCGCGCGCACCGCCGGTTCCAATTTAATGATCGGAATGTTGTTTCTGGCCTTCGCCCTTTTTCTCGGGGTTCATGCCCTTTCGGTGGTGTATCTTTTGCCCATGGCGATTTTAGGGGTGCTGCTGATTTTTGCCGGAACCCAACTGGCATTGACCGTCATCGACATCACCGCCCGGAAGGATCTGTTTGTTTCGCTGCTGATATTGGGAATCACGCTGGCCTCAAATCTGGCAATAGGATTTTTAGCGGGAATTGTTGTTGCCTATGCTTTGAAATCCGAAAGGCTGAATGTATAACCCCAATTGAGCGAAAACGCTCAATTGGAAGTTCTTCGTTATCCGTTATTCGTTATTTGGGAGAATCTTATCTTTTAAGCATCCAGAAGATTACCGGAACCAATATTGCCAGAATAATCATGATTCCCGGGATCGACAGATAGGGCTGATACCACGGGCCGCCTTTAATACGCACTTTTTTGACTTCCGACAGAAACCAGTTTCCCACCAGTATGGCAGCCGCCAGTGGCGCGATGATTTTTGCAATTGCTGCTAACGTCGACACATTTTGCTCCATTTTATCTCATTTATTTGAGGAATCGCGATGTTTTTATGGGTTGGATCTCTCCTGAATCATGCATTGTTTCAAAAGATATTTTTCGAGTTCTCAGTTATTTCGCCATCAGATAATTGACCGCGCCTTCGAGACCGTCCAGCGTGAGTTCGAACATGGGAAAAATCTGCTGGATAGCGGTAATCGTCGTGGTCCGGCCCCACAACTGGGCAGACACCGGGTTCAGCCATACGCAGTGGGGAAATGTTTGGGATAAGAACTTGAGCTGTTCGATGCTCGGTTTTCCGCTTCTTTCCTCTACATGAATGGAGCCGTCCGCCGCCATCAGTTCATAGGGCGCCATACTCCCGTCCCCCACTATGATGAGGCGGGTCTTCGGATCAAAGGAGATAAAATCTTCAACCTTAAAAGGCCGGTTGATTCGGACCGGATCTTCCCAGAGAAAATCATAAACCGTGTTGTGAAAAAAGTATGTTTTAAGATCCTTGAACTGATCCCGGGCATAGTCGAAAAGTGTCTGAACAACCGGAATATAAGGATCCATGGACCATCCGCCGTTATCGACAGCCAGTATGACTTTGATGCGGTCTTTAAGACGCCTTGAAAAAACGATCTCGATTTCGCCCCCGTTTTTCATGGTTTGATAAATGGTTTCATCGACGTTTACTTCATCTTTGGGGCCCACGGGAACCATATTGCGGAGCCGTTTCAAAGCTTCGCCCATCATATCCTGTGTCAAAAGGCCCCTTCGGGAATAGTCTTTGTATCTTCTCTCCATGGCGACCTTGACGGCGGATTTGTTGCGGGATACACCTCCCACGCGCATGCCCTCCGGGTGGTATCCCGAATGACCTACCGGCGACGTGCCGCCGGTTCCGATCCACGTTCTTCCACCCTCATGCCTTCCTTTTTGATCCTCCAGCCGTTTTTTGAAATATTCCATCAACGCTTCGGGGGTCAGATCGATGATATCCGACACATCCATTTCAAAGGCGGCGGCAAGGGATACCGGGTCTTCCAGCCATCCCTCCAGCAAGGCTCTGGTGATCTCATCGAGCACCAGGCCTTCATTGTCAGGCATTTGGGCATCCTGAAACCGGTGGGCAAAAACCTGATCGTAACGATCGAAGTATCGTTCACTTTTGATCAAAATGGCCCGGGCGGCGGTGTAGAACGTATCTATGGAGTTGATGAGTCCCATATCCATGGCTTTTTGAAGCGTCAAAAAAGAGGTGGGGCTGACCGGAACGCCGGCATTTTTTAACTGGTAAAAGAAGTCGATAAACATATTCGCTCTTAAAAAGGGCTGCGGCGATTTATAACATCCAAGGCGATGGTATAATCTTGACTTTTTTTGAACAATACCCCCAAAAACGGAACGTCCTCTTTGAGCAGTGAATCGGGATTAAAATCAGGGTCGGTTTTAAGCGCCCGGATCCAGTTAATCAGTTCCCGTGTGGCCGGTTTCTTTTCAATGCCGTCAATTTTACGGAGCTTGTAAAATGCGGCCACCGCGTTTTCCATGAGGTGCGTGTCCATATCCGGAAAGTGAACCTGAACGATCTTTCGCATCATTTCCGGATCCGGAAAGGCGATATGATGAAAATTACACCTTCCCAGAAACGGATCCGAGAGATCCTTTTTGGCATTGGATGTAATCACGATGACCGGCCGACATACGGCCTTTACGGTCCTGTCAATTTCAATGATGTCAAACTCCATCTGGTCCAGAACATCGAGCATATCGTCCTGAAAATCAGTATCGGCCTTGTCGATTTCATCGATCAACAGCACGGTCCTTGCTTTTGACGTAAAGGCCTGGCCGATCTTGCCCATCTTAATATAATCTTCGATGTTGCTGACGTCCCGTTTTGAATCGCCGAAACGGCTGTCGTTCAAACGCGTCAGCGTGTCGTATTGGTAAAGGGCGTCTATCAGTTTCATGCTCGATTTCACATTGAGTACAATAAGGGGCATGTTCAGATTTTCCGCAACGGCATGGGCCAGCATGGTCTTACCGGTGCCGGGCTCCCCTTTGAGCAATAGCGGCATTTCAAGAGCCATGGAGACATTGACGATGCCGGCCAGTTCATCATCCAGAACATACCGGCTGGCACCCATAAATTTATCATTTTGATGTGTTTCCATTAATCAACCTCTTGTAAATAACTTATCATATCGCCAAAAAAAGATTTTTTCAACCCTGTTGGATTAAGAAGTACCTAAGACGCTGGAATAGGCGTGTTTAGCCAGCCACTGGAATGTATACAAAAAGGAGCTTGAATAGTGGCAGACCTGGAAATTGCAGGTGGAAAGACAAGTAGGGGTGCAGCGCATTTTTATTTTTGAAAGCCTGTCCGGATCAAACTTGGGGCCCTCGTAAATGTTTCCCCAATCTTCATCCGAACCGTACAGCTCAAAACACGGCGCAAAACTGCCGTCCAGCCGGATCACCAGGGACAGATTCCCGGCTTGACACGGCCATGGGGCCAGTGTGCGGCGAATGAACGGTTTCATCGCACAAAGATGTTCCACGGAATTCACCATAACATATCCTTCACGATTTTTTTCAATCAGCCAGTCGACGAGCTCGTCAATGGCCAGGAATTCCGCCGAAGTGATCCAGGCACCGTCATGTCGATGCTTGTAATCGTGATATTCGATTGGGGGCGGTTCATTGATATGATAATCCGTTGCAATACCGTACGCATGTGCGATTTCAGTGAGTGCTTTGACATCGGGGGCGTTGTTTTGGGTAATGTTGATGTTAAAAAATGTGATATATTGATATTTTTTTTCCTGCTGAATTAAATATTCGAACTGGGACTTTATCCGGTTGAAGTATTTTGGTATGCCTTGATATCGATCCATGGCATCCACCGCCAGATTGATGACGGATACACCGGCCTGGCCGATTTCGTCGATAAATGCCTCGTCCATAAGGATGCCGTTGGTGGGCAGATATACAAAAAATCCATTGTATACGGCATAGCGGGTCAATTCAATAATAAAATCTTTGCGAACCAGAGGCTCTCCCCCCATATATGCCAGGACCCGACATCCTTTGGATTTAAGCCATCTTACGGCGTTTTTTGCCGTGTCCATGGTCATCCCCGGTATGTCTTGACCCCGGCTATAACAGTAGTGACAGTTAAGATTGCAGTTGAGGTCCGTGTATAAAAATGAAAGAACCGGCCTGAATTGTTTGGGATGGATTTTTGAATTTACGTAGGGAATAAGCCAGCTTCGATAGGCCCTGGTAAAATTCGAAAGTTGATATTTGCGGCTATGTCGTTTGTTATAGCAGTTCATGTGAAGGGTTGAATCTTGATCGGATGTCGGTAAACGGCCATGGACTCAATTGATCGCGCATATTGATACGTCAATTTTCTCCAAGCAGTCCCGGAGGTTAAAAGCAGAAATAGATTCGATTTTATAGATCATTATATTTTGTCACCAAATTCAAAATAATCCATAGGAATATGCGCTTATTTTAATAGGAAAACGTCCTGATCCATAGGAATTTTTCCTGAAAATTTGTAAAGGATTTTTTCAATCGGCATGGGAAAAGTTTTCTTCTTCAGGTAAAAGGGCGCGAAGCCCGATCAAAATGAATGCCCTTTTAAAGTTGCTTTAAGCTATTGCGGCATATTGATTTGTTCTTGCAAAACATCATATCTATGGTATGAAATTAGTATTAAGCGGTATTGGCAATGACAAAGAAAGCGATGTCAGTGAATGCTATGCAATGAACATTAAACCGGAAAGGAGGTACGAAGAATGAAATCTATCAAGCTATGTGTGGCAGCCGTACTGGCGCTTCTGATGGTGACCGCGCCGATGGCTGTCGCGGGAACGCTTCAGGATGTTCAGAAAGCCGGATTTATCAAGGCCGGTGTCAACGGCGGCGTTTTCGGTTTCAGCATGCCGGATGAAAAAGGCGTATGGAAAGGCCTGGATGTGGATACGGCCAGGGCCATTGCAACCGCGGTCTTCGGCGATGCAAACAAGGTCAAATATTTTCCGCTCACCGCCGTCCAGCGCCTGCCCGCCCTGCAGTCCAAAGAAATTGACGTCCTTTGCCGAAACACCACCCAGACGCTGACCCGGGAAGCCGCAAACGGTCTGCTTTTCGCTCACGTCAACTTTTACGACGGTCAGGGGTTTTTGGTACCGAAAAAATCGGGCATCACAAGTGACAAGCAACTGTCCGGCGCCACCGTATGTGTCCTGCCCGGAACCACCACGGAAATGAATGCCGCGGACTTTTTTAGAAAAAATGCAATGAAATGGAAGCCGGTGGTCATCGAGTCGACCACCGAACTTTCCAAGGCGTTTTTTGCCGGTCGCTGCGACGTGCTGACTTCCGATAGATCTCAATTGGCGGCTCAACGGTCTATCGCCCCCAATCCCAAAGACTATGTAATTCTCCCTGCAACGATCTCCAAAGAACCATTGGCGCCGGTGGTACGCCAGGGCGACGACCAGTGGTACGATGTCGTCAACTGGACGGTTTTGGCCCTGATCCAGGCAGAGGAATTCGGCATTACCTCCCAAAATGTCGATGAGATGCTCAAGAGCAAAGATCCCGGAATCCAGCGCTTCCTGGGTGTCACCCCGGGCCTGGGTAAAGATCTGGGACTGAGTGATAAGTGGGTATACAACATCATTAAACAGGTGGGAAACTACGGCGAAATCTTCGAGCGCAACGTGGGCGTCAATACCCCTCTTGGACTCGAACGCGGCTTGAATGCCCTGTGGACCCACGGCGGTTTGATGTACTCCGCTCCTTTCAAATAACAGATGATATAAAAAAGGTGCCCTTTTCAGGGCACCTTTTTTATCTGTCATTCCCGGACTTGTATTGTCTCATGATTTGAAAACAAATTGACCCTCGGCATTTAAAAAATTGTGAAAAATACCGCATCCGAAAAAGTGCCATTCTGGCTCGACCCCAAAAAAAGAGCGATCTTTTTTCAGTTCATAACGCTTTGCATGGTGGGGTTACTGGCCTATTATCTCATTTCCAACACGATTCATAATCTTAAAAGACAAAACATCGCCACGGGATTCGGTTTTCTCCATAAGGCATCTTCTTTTGAAATCGGCGAATCCCTGATCCGTTATTCTGCGGCCAATTCTTACGGCCGGGCACTCATCGTCGGTGCGCTGAACACTTTGTACGTTTCGTCCATCGGCGTTATCATCACAATCATACTGGGCACGATTATCGGCGTGGCCCGGCTTTCCTCCAACTGGCTGCTATCCAAACTGGCCGCGATTTACATTGAAGTGTTCCAGGATATACCGGTGCTGTTGCAACTGTTTTTCTGGTATTCTCTTTTTTACACAACCCTTCCAACTCCTCGGCAGGCCCTTCATCCCCTGCCGGGGTGTTTATTTGTGCAATCGCGGGGCTTGAAATCGCCGTTCCAAAGGCCGACCCCGCACATGGTTATATGGCGATCGCTTTTTTGGCCGGCTGCATTTTCGTTTATCTCATCCGCCGGTGGGCAAAAAAGCGGCGGGACAAAACCGGACAGCTTTTCCCGGTGTTTCGGGTTTCTCTGGCCATTTTGCGCGGGGATTCCCTTGCTAACATGGTGGCTGGCGGGTGCCCCGACCGCGATGAGCACGCCGAAACTGGTCGGTTTTAATTTTACCGGAGGCAAAAACTTTTCCCCGGAGTTTATTGCCCTGCTGCTGGGGCTTGTCCTTTACACGGCGGCATTTGTCGCCGAAGTCGTCCGGGCGGGAATTCAATCCGTTAGCAAAGGGCAAACCGAGGCTGCCATGGCCCTTGGGCTCAGGCCCGGTATGGTGCTCAACCTGGTGATTTTACCCCAGGCCCTTCGCGTGATCATTCCGCCGCTCACCAGCCAGATGCTGAACCTGACCAAAAACAGTACGCTGGCGGTGGCCATCGGGTATCCGGATTTTGTATCCGTGGCCGACACGACCATCAATCAGACCGGTCAGGCCATTGAGGGCGTGGCCCTGATCATGGCGCTGTATCTTATTTTCAGTTTACTCACATCGGCGATTATGAACTGGTATAATAAAAAAGCGGCTTTGGTGGAACGGTAGCTGATATTATGGCGAAGGTGATACAACCATCCCGAATAGAGGAGATTAAACCGCCGGTCGTCCATGTCGGTGTTATCGGTTGGTTAAAGACCAATCTATTCAACAACTGGTTCAATTCCGTATTGACGGTAGTGACGATCTTATTCCTGCTGAAAACCGTTCCGCCTTTCATTCGCTGGGCCTTCATCGACAGCGTGTGGAATACCCCATCACAGGCATGTCGCCACGCAACCGGCGCCTGCTGGTCGATTATTCCACATAATTACCGGTTTATCATCTTCGGGTTCTTTCCCTACAATCTTCAGTGGCGGCCTCTTTTGGCCATGATCATCCTTTTTGTCCTGCTGTTTTTCAGCCAGAATCGCAAACACTGGAAAAAGTCCCTGGCGTATTCCTGGATCGCAGGTCTTTTTATCATGTGGCTGCTTCTAAAGGGCGGACTTTTCGGACTTGCTTCGGTGGACAGCTCCCAGTGGGGGGGGCTGCTGCTGACGCTGTTGCTTTCTGTGTTCGGACTCACCGCAGCATATCCTTTGGGCGTCGTTCTGGCGCTGGGACGCCAGTCCAAATTGCCGACCGTAAAAATGCTTAGCATCGTCTACATCGAAGCGATCAGAGGGGTTCCGCTCATCAGTCTGTTGTTTATGTCATCCATCATCTTCCCGTTGTTTCTGCCCGAAGGTGTCACCATCAATAAGATTCTCCGGGCCCAGATCGCCATCATCCTGTTTACCGCCGCCTATATTGCAGAAGTGGTTCGGGGCGGGTTGCAGGCGATGGTCCGGGGGCAGTATGAGGCGGCCGAATCTCTGGGACTGAACTACTATCAGACCATGCGCCTGATTATATTGCCCCAGGCACTGAAAATCGTTATCCCGCCGACGGTCAGCATTCTCATATCCGCCTTCAAAGACACCTCCCTCGTGGTGATCATTGCGCTGTATGATTTACTCAAAACCACCCAGACGGTCCTTTCCGACCCGCGGTGGATGGGGTACAGCAGAGAAGCCTATATTTTTGTGGCCATTATTTACTTTTTGGGTTGTTTTTCCATGTCGAATTACAGTAGAAAATTGGAAAAAGAATTATCAAGGGGAGATTAAGTATTTTTATGGACAAGGAACCTTCAGCTGCAGCCGGTCAAGATCTGCCCGATGAACTCATCATAGAGATCATCGATATGCATAAATGGTTCGGTGACTTCCATGTACTTCAAGGGATCAATCTCACCGTGCACAAGCAGGAACGCATTGTCATTTGCGGCCCTTCGGGTTCCGGGAAATCGACGCTCATCCGCTGTATCAACCGTCTGGAAGAACACCAGCGGGGACATATTATAGTGGACGGCATTGAACTCTCCAACAATATCAAAAATATCGAAAAAATTCGTATGGAAGTCGGCATGGTATTCCAGCATTTCAATCTCTTCCCCCACCTGAGCATCGTCGAAAATCTGACCTTAGGGCCCATATGGGTAAGAAAAACGGCGAAGAAACAAGCCGAGGAAACTGCCATGTATTACCTGGAAAAGGTGCATATTGCCGAACAGGCCAAAAAATACCCCGGCCAACTGTCCGGCGGTCAGCAGCAGCGGGTCGCCATTGCCAGGAGCCTGTGCATGAATCCGAAAGTCATGCTGTTTGATGAGCCCACCTCCGCCCTGGATCCGGAAATGATCAAGGAAGTCCTGGACGTGATGATCGAGCTGGCCCAGGAGGGGATGACCATGATCGTGGTCACCCATGAAATGGGGTTTGCCAAGAGTGTGGCTCACCGGGTTCTATTTATGGATTCCGGTCAGATCGTCGAAGGAAACACCCCCGAAGCATTTTTCGAAAACCCCCAGCATGACCGGACCAAACTTTTTCTCAGCCAGATTTTACAATAGAAACCATTTCAAAACTTTTCTTTTTTTTGGTGCTTATTCAGTCTATTTTGACCCGTTCGACAAGATCGAGCGAAGATGCCAAAATTTTATTCTTGAACCTGAAATTGAGAGCGGCCGTCAGCATCCGGGTATGGATGACCCGGTTCATTTTAGCCAGGACAGCCAGGGCGGCAAGGGCCCAGTCATCAGATTTTATTTTCTGTGATTTAAAGTCCGCGTTATGAATCTTTGCCTTACAGGAAGGAACCATGACCCCTGGAGCCTGGATAACCAGGGCGGCAGTGCCCAGAGAATCAAAAACAGCGTTTCGGCGCGCCACCCCTTCCTGGCTCAACGCCAATACAACATCCGGCCGGCGGATGCCCGTGTAACCGATCTTGTCGGGAGAAAAAATGACTTCCGTGATGGAGGGTCCCCTGAGCACGGTGATGTTGTATTCGTTTTTCTGGGTGGTTTGAAGCCCGGCGAAAAGGCCTGCCAGGCACAAAATCTCTCCGGCGGTGATAATCCGTTGGCCGGCGCTGCCCAGAATCATCATGTCCTTTCTTTGGCGTTCAGGAGGTTCAAATTGTGCCTCAATTTTCTTGGGAGGTGGAACCGGCCGCAGTTCGGCCGTCAGCTTCCTGTAATGGCGGCCGTATTCTTCTCTTTGATTTTCAGGAATCGGGGACTTGATTGCCGGCATTTGGGCGAGGGATTCTTCGATGATCTGAGGCGTCAGCCTGTTCCGCTTTGTGTAGCGTCCCGGACATATCCCCCAGATGTCGAGAATTGAAAATCCTTCAAACCGAACGGCGCTTTCGATTTCTTCCGAAAGATTTTTCGCATAACTCGAGCATCGCCGAACATAAGCGGCGCCTGCCGATGCCGCTACCCGACAGACATCCATAGGGTGTTCCAATCGGTTGAGGAAACCGGATCCCACCTGAGCGGTCAAGGGTGTGGTCGCCGAAAACTGGCCGCCGGTCATTCCGAAATTGAAGTTGTTCAAGACCAGCAGGGTCACATCGAGATTGCGTCGGCATGCGGAAAGCACATGGGCGCCGCCGATGCCCAGGCCGCCGTCCCCCATGGTCACGATGACGTGAAGTTCCGGCCGGGCCATTTTCAAACCCGTGGCGTAGGTCAACGCCCTGCCGTGCAGACCGTGAAAGGCGTGGGTATTGAAAAAAGTATCGAAAAGCCCGGAACACCCGATGTCACTGACGATCACAATCTCTTCTCCCTTAAGCCCCATATTGGAAAGCGCCCGGTCAAGGGCCCGGGTAATCCGGTCGTGGGAACATCCCGGACAGAAAACCGGGGGTCTGCCGGCATTCAGTAAACTAGGCATGGTCTATCACCTCCATGATCTGCTGCGGAGATATCAGTCGTCCGTCCATCCGCCCCAGGAAATCGACGGTTTTATTCGGCAGAACGCGCTGTATTTCTCTGACATACTGCCCGAGATTCATCTCCGTCACCACCACCCGTCGAACCGGTTCGGCTTTTTCCCGGATCAGCGTTTCAGGAACCGGCCAGAGGGTTTTTAAAATCAGAAGGGAAATTGGTTTGCCGCTTCGTTTTTTTTCACGATACACATCACGGGCCGCCCGGGACGTAATCCCATAGGTTAAAACCAGCGTATCCGCGTCTTCTTCCGGATAGTATTCGTAAAAACTGAACCGTTTCACAGCGGATATCAGCTTGTTGCCGAGCCGATCCTGGATTCGGGCGATTTCATCGGCATCGGTGGTGATGTAGCCGTCGGTGCCATGGGTCGAAGAGGTCTGGCGAACGATCACCTCGCCGCCGATGGGTAAAAAATAAGGAGCACTGCTGCCGGAAGGCGCTTCAAACGGAATAAAACGCTTTCCTTCCGGCGGCATCGGGCGTTCAAAAATCTCGGGCCGGTCAAAGGCATCCAGATCCACATTTTCCCGGGTCATGGCAATCTCTTTGTTGGAAGCGATAAATACCGGGCACCTGAATTCTTCGGCAAGATTAAAGGCGCTGATGGTGAGTAAATAGCAGTCGCCGACATCCGCAGGCGCCAGTACGATAACCGGCAATCCAGCGCTGTTGCCCCATCGCAGAAACTGGATATCGCCGTCAGCCCCCCGTGTGGCCGAACCGGTAGAAGGGCCCAGTCGCTGGACATCCACAATGACAATGGGAATTTCACTGCCGATGGCAAAGGAAATGTGCTCGCTGTAAAGGCTGATGCCCGGTCCCGAGGTGGCGGTCATAACCTTCAGCCCTCCCATGGAAGCTCCCAAACAATAACCGATGGAAGCGATTTCGTCTTCGCCCTGAAGGCAGACACCCCCCAACGGCGGCAGGAGTTTGAGCATGGTGTTGAAGATGGTTGTCGCCGGCGTGATGGGATACCCGGCAAAAAAACGGCATCCTGAAGCCACCGCTCCCCAGGCCACCGCTTCATTTCCTTCCAAAAGGCTAAATCCCATTTTAATTCTCCAAAATGCAAGATAGTGTCCATCCATAAATGAGGACTTTTGTTCGAGATCAAGGCATGCGAAAAAAATAACCGCAGGCATATAGTTGATATTCCGAGGATTATTTTTTGAGCATATCGCTGCGATCGGGCAAAAAGACCATTTATGGATGGACACAAGCTAAGGTTTGATATCAACCCATACACAATACCTAGGACGATGTCTTCCGGCGAATGGAAATTATTTTCACATCCTTAACCGGTTTGCTTTGCGAATCGACCTTGACCGCCCCGATCTTGTCTGCCACATCCATCCCCTTGACCACTTTCCCGAACACGGTGTGTTTGCCGGTGAGCCAGTCCGTGTCCACCAGATTAATGAAAAACTGTGAACCGTTGGTATTGGGGCCTGAATTGGCCATGGCCAGAGACCCCCGAACCGGCGCATGCTTTGATCCATTTTCAGAATAGACATAGCCCATATTTTCGTAAGCTTCCATAAGGGTCAGGCTTTCGAGCCTGGCGTTAAATTCATCTTTTCTTTGATCGAGCTCTTTCTGAGAATTGATATTCATTTTTCGAAACAGCGGTATGAGCAGGTTTCGCTGAAACTCCTCCTCGCTGCGAATCATCAAAAATCGATGCGGCCCTTTTTGGGGATCAAATGCTTTTATCTTATCCAACCCCAAGGCTTTGGCATCGATTTCATCATCAAAGACATACCCGGGGCCCCCCCGTCCATTACCCAGCGGGCAGCCGCCTTGAATCATGAAATTCTTGATTACCCGGTGAAAAATAAGACCGTCGTAAAAAGGCCGTTTTACTTTTTTGCCGGTCTTGCTGTCTGTAAATTCCTTGGTGCCTTCGGCCAGACCGATAAAATTGGCAACCGTTTTCGGCGCTTCGTCCTGAAACAGTTCCACCTCAATATCCCCAAGTGTTGTTTGAATGACATACACGGGATTCTCCTTTTGTTTTTTTTCAGCGGTCCATCCGATTCCCGCAGTTAATATACACAGCATCATTGTGCCTGTCAGAATAATATTTCTCATTTTATAAGAATCCTTTCCCTAAGTAATGTAAAAAGAAAAATGGTTAGTGAATCGCGCAACGAGGGGGATAAATATCAAGATCGCTTTAAAGAGTCTATCAAAAAATGATTCCAAGTCGTGTGACTTTTAAAAAATCACGGTGTCGTGATATCTTTACAGATACATTTTCGTTGAATTGGAAACATGTGCGGGTGAACATCTACAGGGCAGGTCTATTCAGGCGTTGGTTTGGGTTTATCAGAACCTTTTTTCAATTTTTCTTCCAGTTCGGCAAAAAGGGCTTTTTGCTTTTGGGCCTGCTTCACCTGAAACGATTCTATCTTTTTAGAAAAATCTTTTCTTGAATCCTTAAATTTTTTGAGGGCGTCTTCGAGCTTGTCTTCCTTTTTATCCCTTGGAATTTCTTCTATTTTTAAGTGGTCTTTGATAAAAAAATGATTTTCGAAGGCGCCTTCAACGACATCGACGATTCCCATATCCTTTAATTTTTTGCATATCAGGTTGCCTTGTTCCAAAGAAAAGGATAGAATTCGACAAATCTCATCAATGGAAGGATGTCTTGAGTTTTGGTGTGTGAATATCCTTATCGCCGCCGCCACAAGATGGGCATTTTCATATACATCTGAATGTTGCATAACAACTTGATGCGATTATTCCACCTAATTCGGGTTAAAAAACCAACGTCCAAAAAGATATCGCCGTTGTGCTTCTTGACATTAAATGATTACAAGAGTAACATCTGTTCCCAAATTGTCAAGCTGCAATATGCGTACTCGGAACGGGACGTTGCATGTCATGGCGTTCAATCGAAAACTATTTTAATAAAAGCCTAATCGCGTCAAAATCCGATCAGGTGTTATTCGTTATCCGTTAATGGTGACCGGTTTTCTAAGATCAAACATCGACATCATATCCAACCGCCAAATGGATTGTAAAATAGCAAATCATTTGCCTTTAAATTACACGTAACGGATAACAAATAACTTTCAATTGAGCGATAGCGCACAATTGGGTTAAAACATTCACAGGAGGGGAACATGACCGACATCATTGAAGTCAAAGCAAGAGAAATTCTCGATTCCAGAGGCAATCCCACCATTGAATCCGACGTCTATGTTTCCTGCGGTGCCGTTGGCCGTGCTGCAGTCCCATCCGGCGCTTCTACAGGCAAACGGGAAGCCTTGGAGCTTCGCGACAAGCGATCAAAGAGATACGGCGGCAAAGGCGTTGTCACGGCCGTCAAAAACGTGATGGATAAAATCGCACCTGCCGTTCGTGGCATGGATGCCGCGGATCAAATCGCATTGGACAACGCCATGATTAAACTTGACGGCACCGCCAACAAGTCGAATCTCGGGGCAAACGCCATTCTCAGCGTATCCATGGCGGCGGCCAGAGCTGCGGCACAAGCTTTTGGAATGCCCCTTTACAGATATCTGGGTGGCATCAATGCCAGACGCCTTCCCCTACCCATGATGAACGTCATCAACGGCGGCGCTCATGCCGCCAACAACCTGGACATTCAAGAATTTATGATCGTTCCCGTGGGTGCCAAATCCATAATCCAGGCCGTTCAGATGGCGGCGGAAACCTTTCACAGCTTAAAAAAGATACTCAAAAACAAAAATCTCAATACGGCCGTGGGTGATGAAGGCGGCTTTGCGCCGGATTTCGCTTCCCATGAAGAAGCCGTTCAATTTATCATCAACGCCATTGAAGCCGCCGGCTATACTCCGGGTAAAGATATCGGTCTGGCGCTGGATGCCGCTGCCAGTGAATTTTACCAAAAAGGAAAATATGTCCTTCAGTCTGAAAACAAGACAATGACCACCGAAGCGCATGATTGACTATTATCAAAATCTCGTCGATAAATATCCGATTCTTTCCATCGAAGACGGCCTGGCTGAGCAGGATTGGAAAGGCTGGACCTTAATGACCGATCGCATGGAAGGCGCCATCCAGATTGTCGCCGATGATATTTTTGTCACAAACCCTAAAATATTCAAAAAAGGCATCGAAGACGGCATCGCCAATTCCATCTTGATCAAATTGAATCAAATCGGAACGGTTACCGAAACTCTCGATACCGTCGAAATGGCAAAGCAGGCCGGATACACCACCGTCATATCTCATCGATCCGGCGAAACAGAAGACACCTTTATTTCAGATTTTGTGGTGGGCATCAGCGGCGGTCAGATAAAAACCGGTTCCATGTCCAGAAGCGACCGGATATCCAAATACAACCAATTGATGCGGATTGAAGAAGAACTCGGAGAGAGCGCTGTTTTTGAAGAGGAACTACTGTAGAGGGATTCTGCGCCGTATAGAAATTTTTGAAAAGGCGGTGGTCGTACACGTTGGGATGCATTATTTTTTAAAAAAATCATGGGCTGTTTTTTTCTGTCTCGCAATACTGGGTTTTAGCCATAGCGCTCTTAATGCCTATGTGCTGCCGGGGCCTTATCTCCTGCAATTAATGACGCAGCATCTCGGGGGCGGTGATCGGCTCCTGGTCACTCAAAAACTGTTGGTTTATGATAATGATTCGGAAACCGGTCTGGTTGAATTCAATGAAACCTTAAAGTTCGTCTTTCCGGATACGTTCCGTTCAGACATTGACTCACAAAAGGTTCAAAGGATTCATGTCCTGTCGAAAGAAGGTGTTATAACGGTTATTGACGGAAAAATATCCGACAAGTCCGACACCCCCTATGATCAGTATACGGATCTTCTCCTTTTCAGATCCAATAAATCCCTCCAGAAACGATTGTTGGATCTTGGTGTGAACATCCGGGTCTCAAGCCTCGGACGATATCAGGGCCAAGCGGCATATGTTGTAGGCGCTCAATATCCTGATGAAGATAAACCGCAAGTATGGTTGGACAAAACGACCTTCCGGCCTATCCGGTGGATCATGACGCACCAGCCCACACAACGCCTGGAAGTGCTGTATCTCAACTGGCAGTCAACCAGCAAAGCCTGGTATCCCATGCATATCGAGTTTTTTTTAAACGGCAGTCTGGTCCGAGAGATTTATGTACAGGACATCAAGGTGAACCCTTCTTTACCGGCCGATATCTTTGACATCCAACAGCTTAAATCACAATATCCGCAGCAGGCCCTTTCTGAACCCGAAAAGGGGTCCGAAAAGGATTTGGATGAAGTTCAAAAAACCATTGAGGAATTCAAAAAAATATATAAATAATATCTCATCTTTGATTCGCAACTTTCTGAGAAAAAGGGCACGATATGGATCATAAGACAAAATTTATATTTGTCACCGGCGGCGTGCTGTCATCCCTGGGCAAAGGGCTGGCCTCCGCAGCCATCGGGGCGCTGCTTGAAAGCCGGGGACTTACCGTAACTATTCAGAAACTCGACCCATACATCAATGTGGATCCCGGAACCATGAATCCTTTCCAGCACGGAGAAGTATATGTCACGGATGACGGCGCGGAAACCGACCTGGATCTTGGCCATTACGAACGATTTACCCATGCGGGATTGAACCGGGACAACAACTTTACCAGCGGAAAAATATACTATTCGGTCATCACCAAAGAGCGTCGGGGAGACTACCTGGGCGGAACGGTTCAGGTGATTCCTCACATCACCGATGAAATTAAAAGAAGCATCAAACTGGTGGCGGATTCCGTAGATATCGTCATCGTTGAAATCGGCGGAACCGTCGGTGACATTGAAAGTCTTCCATTTCTGGAAGCGATCCGGCAATTCAGAGCGGATGTCGGGAAGGAAAATGCCTTGTATATCCATCTCACCCTGGTTCCTTATATCAATACCGCCGGAGAAGTGAAGACAAAACCGACCCAGCACAGTGTAAAAGAGCTTCGCAGTATCGGTATTCAACCGGATATCCTTCTCTGCCGGACCAATAAATATCTGCCCAAAGAAATCAAAGCAAAGATCGCCCTGTTCTGCAACGTCAACGTCGACGAGGTCATTACGGCAAAAGATGTCGAATGCATTTATGAAGTTCCCCTGGTATTCCACAAAGAGGGCCTCGACCAGAAAATTGTGGAAAAGCTGAACATCTGGACCAGAGCGCCCAAACTCGATGGCTGGGAGGACATTGTCAGACGCCTTAAAGAGCCTTCATCTGATGTAACCATTGCCATTGTCGGAAAGTATGTCGATTTAACGGAGTCCTACAAAAGTTTGAATGAGGCCCTCCGTCACGGAGGGATTCCCAATGACTGCCGGGTAAATCTTAAATTTGTAGATTCTGAAAAGATTGAGCACAATAATTGCGCAGAATTTTTAGAAGATGTCAGCGGAATCCTGGTCCCCGGCGGGTTCGGCTCCCGCGGCATCGAAGGCAAGATTTGCGCCGCGCGATACGCCAGAGAAAAAAAAGTCCCGTATTTCGGCATCTGTCTCGGAATGCAGATCGCCGTCATAGAATTTGCGCGGCATGCCGCAAACCTTTCCAATGCCCATAGCCAGGAGTTTGATAGAAATACGCCGTATCCGGTGATATATCTGATGACAAAATGGTATGATGAAAAAACCGGAACCGTTCAAAGAAGAGATATCACATCAGATAAGGGCGGAACCATGCGCCTCGGCGCCTATCCCTGCACGGTCAAAGAGGGCACTCTCGCCCGCAAGGCTTACGGCGTTTCGGACATTTCCGAGCGTCATCGCCACAGGTATGAGTTCAACAATGCGTTTATGGACCGGCTCGAAGAAAAAGGGATGGTCATCAGCGGAACCTCGCCGGATGGTGAACTGGTGGAAATTGTCGAAATCAAAGATCATCCCTGGTTTCTCGGGTGTCAATTCCATCCGGAATTCAAATCGCGCCCCATGGATCCTCACCCCTTGTTCAGAGAATTTATCCGTGCTTCGCTGGCCTATTCCAAGGCCCGTTCGTAAGTCTCTATTTATTTAAGATAGCGAAAAAGGACCGTTTTTCAAAGGTCTCACAGGTCTAAAGCCCTATTCAAGCTCCCCTGTCGATACCCCTCAAGATCCACCGCCACATGGGAAAAACCGATTTTTCTCAATTTCTCAACAATGACGGATCTTGTCTTTTTATGGATGAGCCTTTCAATATCTCCGGTATCGACTTCGATCCTGGCCACCTTGTCGTGCATTCTCACCCGGCATCCGATAAAACCGAGACCAAACAGAACTTGTTCGGCCTGGTCCACCATTTTAAGGTCTTTTTCGGTGATCAATGTGCCGTATGGAATTCTGCTGGCAAGGCATGCCATGGCCGGCTTGTTCCAGGTAATAAGGTTCATCCGCTTTGAAAGCCGGCGAATGTCGTTTTTAGTCAGTTTTGCATCCACCATCGGCGCCTTGATTCCCATTTCTTGCGCTGCGGCGAATCCGGGCCGGTAATCGTTCAAATCATCGATATTTGCCCCATGGGCCACATGCTGAATTCCTCTGCGGCCGGCAATTTTCAATAATTCTTCCATAAGATGTTTTTTGCATAAGTAGCATCGATCTTTGGTGTTGGCTGTAAAGTCGGACCGAAGCATTATCTTCGATTGAAGGACCAGATGCTCAACACCCAGTGTTGCCGCAAAATCGCAGGCCTCGCGGGTTTCTATTTCCGGATGAATCGGAGACGCTGCGGTGACGGCGATAAGGTTTTTATTCAGCGCTTCGCGGGCCATGGCCAGCAAAAATGAGCTGTCAACTCCGCCGGAGTAAGCCACCAGTAAAGACCCATATCCTTTTAAGATCGAAAGAAGTCGATCCTTTTTTTCTGCTAAGCGATTTATATTCATGATCAAAATAAAACCAGGTTGAGCGTTTCAAATTATTAAAATTCAAAATGCCAGAATACTATAATGTTGTTAAATTAGCCATTTCAAAAATTCGAAACGCTTAACCTATTTAAAAAAATGTTTACAAAACTTATAAATTCATATATATAAATTAATTCCTATATAACATACGACACTTTTCATGCGCAACGCCACAAACAATTTCAAAGAGGTTTTTTATGGGAAAAAACAGTCTGGTCCAATCAACAACCAAAGGGAAAAAGAACGCCGCCAAGAAAAAAACCGCAAAAAAGCCAGCCGCAAAAGCCGCCCCTAAGGCCAAGGCTGCTGCAAAACCCAAACCGATCCCGAAACCTGAAGCTGCTGCAAAAGCCGCTCCCGCACCCGAAAAGAAAACCGTTTCCGTGAAAGATCTTCTTAAGAAAAAATTTCCTGCGTGGAAACCGGAAAAACTCTATACGGCCGGTGCGGATAAAGCAAGTTTAAAGGATGTTGCGGCGCCGCCCTTTTTTTCAGGTCCGGAAGCCGAACAAAACCGCATCAAAGAGCTTTTAATGAAAAAATATGATATAGCCGAGATCAAGGCTGCGGGAGAAAAGGCTGCTACTGAAAAAGCTGCTGCTGAAAAAGCCGCTGCCGAAAAGGCCGCCGCTGAAAAAGCCGCTGCTGAAAAAGCCGCCGCTGAAAAGGCCGCCGCTGAAAAGGCTGCTGCTGAAAAGGCTGCCGCTGAAAAAGCCGCTGCCGAAAAAGCCGCTGCTGAAAAAGCCGCCGCTGAAAAGGCCGCTGCTGAAAAGGCCGCTGCCGAAGCTAAAGTTTCAGTATCATATGAACCGCCCGATGCTAAAGACACCCTTCCGTCCGACCCCATGGATACAGCCATGAAATATTTGGCCGCCGTTGTGGCGGTTCTTATCGCTCTGGTTGTCGGCAGCAGCATGATCAATCAGGGTAAATATTATATTCACTCAACAGACGGCGCACTGCAAATCTATCAGGGCCGGTTTGCTCCCATGGGCGAAAAACTTTTGATCTCTTTACCCGGAGTGCAACCGCCTGCAAAAATCAGAGACGTTTATTCCAAAACAGATGTATTCCCCATAATCTTCAACTATTACGTGGAAAAAGCAGATACCCTTCTGAAAGTACCGGGACTCCCGGATTTTAATGGAATTAAAGCATATATTAACAAGGCCATGCCCTATGCCCTGACGCCCAAGTCCAAAGATCTTGTTTATACCCGCTTGAATGATATCGATCTGATGATTCTTTTGTACAAAGCGGATGTGGCAACCGGTAAAGACACCCTTGCCGATCTTAACGAAGCAAAAGGATTCCTTACCCAGGCGTCACGACTCGACATCGATAAACTGAAAATGAATCTGGTCAGTCAAAAAATCGATGCCGTAGACAAAGAGATCGCATCCCTAAAAGCTAAAGAAAAAGCCGCCGCATCACCGCCTGCTGCTCCGCCGGCTAAAACCGAGTCAACGCCAAACCTGCGCCGAAAGGCGAAACAAAATCATCGGCACCCGCGCCGAAAACCCATGCGAAGACGCCCTCTCCTGCACCGCACAGCGAATAGACTGATTGTAACCCATTGATAAAAAGCGGATGGTCGTAAAAATGACCATCCGCTTTTTTTGTTTTTCCTCAAAATCGATCCTGATTTTCTATGTTTTTATTTCATACCTTTTACAAGAATGCACGAAAACCTGTGCATTCATGCCCATTTTTCTGTGCAGACCGCTATTTGATTTTCCTCATTAAAGTCTTCCTATCTCATCAGCCTCATCTAAAATTCTAAAATATATCAATTTTTTTAACTCCTTCTGAAACCGCTTCATTCAAGATGTTGTGAAGAGTTTCATACTAAAAAACTCTGTTTCAAATGATGCTGTTTCAAAAAAACCAATTTTTTTGGCACATATGTTGCGAAGAGTCGCTGGTAAATTTTCAGTTAAATTGAGCTTGTGCTGAAGCGCCAAACATCATCCGGAGGTTCACCATGATTAGAAAAATGTTCCGTCTCTTCATCTTATTGTTTATTTATCTTGCCTTTCCTTTATTGAGCCATGCAGACAATCAAACCCTATTCGGCCCGAAATCTTTTGAAATCGGAAAGTGGCACATTCACGCCTCGGTCCATACATTCCATGCAGAAGATCCCGGACAAGGTATTATCACTGTCAGTAAAAATACCCCTGATAAATCGATCAACGGCGGGTTTATTCTTTTCAATACCACGATTGTTCCCCTTCAAGATTTTTTGATCGGAAGCGACGCCGTGTTTGAAAAAGAAATAACCTTACGATCCAACAACTTGATCACTGTTTTCCTCCGGGGAACCCCTGGGGCGTCAATAACGATAACCATCAACGCAGGCGCAACTCCTGATCAGCCTCCGGAGGTCACTTTTTCCGCAGACCCGCAGACCATTACACTTGAAGAATCCAGCACTCTGTCCTGGAATGTCATCGATGCGGATACGATCAGCATAGACCCGGGCATCGGCAGTGTCGAACCAAACGGCACATCCGAGGTTTCACCCACAGAAACCACCACCTACACACTCACTGCTGAAGGTCCGGGCGGAACCACCACAAAAAGCGTCAGCGTATCGGTCAATATCCCTATGCCGACCGTCAGCGTCAGCGCGAATCCCGTGAATATCCTGTTGGGCGAATCCGCCACCCTTACCTGGAGTTCCACCCATGCCGATATCTGTGTGATCGATCCGGACATCGGGTCGGTGGGCGTCAACGGTTCTTTCCAGGTTTCACCCACGGATGCCACAGCCTATACCATCACGGCCACCGGTCCCGGAGGAACAGCCACCGCGAATATATCCATTACCGTCACCGATCCCAATTCGCCTCCAACTGTCATCATGGACCCGACTTCTGCCGTCATTTCTCAAGGTGGATCCATCACACTGACCTGGGACTCTCAAAGCGCCCAAAGCGTCTTTATCGATAACGGCGTCGGCAGCGTGCCGGTGAGCGGTTCCGCCATGGTGTCACCGGAGCACACCACCATTTACACCATCACGGTAACCGGCACCACCGGATCGAACAGCGCACAAGCAAAGATTCAGGTAACCGGCAATCCGGCCCCGCTGCCCGACGGATCTTTCGGCAAACAGTATGAAGACCTGATTCCACCCGATTCCACGGTGGAAGAATATGACACCAAACGATTTTCACTCATCACCGGCTTGGTTCGTTCCATTGACGACGCCCCCATACCGGATGTTTCGGTGACCCTGCACGGTCATCCTGAATACGGCACGGTCTCGACCGATGCACAAGGTCGATTTACGCTTCCGGTCGAAGGCGGAACAACGCTCACCGTCATCTATAAAAAGGACGGATTTATAACCTCCCAGCGGAAGGTCTATGTGCCCTGGAACGACATTGCCATTGCCGAGACCATCCAGATGATTGCCCAAGACCCAGCAACCACTATTGTCACTTTTGACGGCAACCCGGACACGGTAGTGACCCATCAGAGCACACCTGTGACCGACGAATTCGGCAGTCGATCCGCGACCATGGTCTTTACCGGCGACAACCATGCCTATCTGACAGATGAAAACGGCAACGATGTCCAGGAACTGACCACCATCACCACCCGGGCCACGGAATACACCACCCCCGAATCCATGCCGGCTGTCCTGCCGCCCACATCCGCCTACACCTATTGTGTTGAACTCAGTGTTGACGGTGCCCAAAGGGTTCGGTTCGAAAAACCCGTGACAGTTTGGGTGAATAATTTCCTTGGGTTCGATGTGGGAATGATTGTCCCTGTTGGGTATTACGATCGGGATAGAGTCGTTTGGGTACCCTCGGATAACGGCGTTGTGGTAAAACTTCTCGATACGAATTCCGACGGCATTGTGGATGCGTTAGATAGCAATGGTGATGACCAGCCCGATGACCTCAATGGAAACGGTGTTTTTGCAGACGAGATAAAAGGGCTTGAAGACCCACAGAAATACCAGCCTGGAAGTACATACTGGAGAGTATCAGTGAAACACTTTTCTCCAGGTGATTTAAATTGGGCTTATAGAACGATTGCAAGTTTAACACCATTAATCCCACAGGGGCCGGAAGGTTCTATCTCTCCAAATCCTGATAGCATACCTTCAATAGAAAAGGCAAAATTTGAAGAACCTATAAATCCACCTAATAATATAGAATGCATAAACTCTTATGTCGAAAATCGCAGTAGAATCTTTCATGAAGACATTCCTATTCCCGGCACCAAGATAAGTCTGCATTATGCAAGTAACCGTGTAGAGGGGTTTCGCAATGGAATTACAGTTCCCGCCAGCGGAGAAAGTATTCCGGATGGCCTAAAACGGATCATCGTTAAGGTAGAGATTGCAGGCAGAACTTTAGAACAGACTTTGGATCCAGTACCGAATCAGAAAGCCGAGTTCGTATGGGATGGTTTGGATTGTTTGGGAAGAAAAGTTACAAGCGACACTTCTGCTCAAATTAATATCGGTTTTGTGTATGATGGGGTCTACACTGTGCCGCCTGTCTTAGAGTGGGCGTTTGCAATTGCAGGACGGGATTTAACTTCGGTTCTGACACGTCAGGAAGTAACGTTATGGAAAAAAAGCGATTTAGAAGTGCCTATACAACCAAGAAAAACACATAGTTCTTTAGCTGAAGGATGGACTTTATCCGTCCAGCATCAAGTTAGTTCCATGAATCTCTCTATCCTTCATAAGGGAGACGGAACAATAATTAAGGACGATGCTCTCATCATCAAAACCATAGCAGGAAATGGAATCATTGGTTTTAGTGGTGACGGTGGCCCTGCAACCGAAGCGCGCCTTGACCAACCTGTTGGAATAGCAGTGGATAGCGCAGGAAATATATTTATTTCTGATACCTTTAATTGTCGAATTCGAAAGGTGGATACAAATGGCATCATCACCACTATAGCAGGCAATGGAATAATCGGTTTTGGCGGAGATGGAGTTCCTGCAACTCAGTCTCCTCTTTATTCTCCAAGTGGAATAATAGTTGATAACGTTGGAAATTTATATTTCGCTGAAGCAGGTAACCACCGAATCCGAAAAATGGATACAAGTGGTATTATTACTACCGTGGCAGGTAATGGAATTTATGGTTTTAGCGGCGATGGAGGCCCCGCAACGGATGCAAGCCTCTATTGTCCTCAAGGAATAGCAATGGATAGCTCTGGAAATTTATATTTCGCTGATTTTTATAACAACCGCATTCGAAAAGTGGATACAAGTGGTATTATTACCACCGTAGCAGGTAATGGAATCTATGGTTTTAGCGGTGATGGTGGCCCTGCCACAAATGCAAGCCTCTATCATCCTTTTGGAATAGCAGTCGATAGCTCTGGAAATTTATATTTCGCTGATAGTCTAAACAACCGCATCCGAAAGGTGGATACTAGTGGTATTATCACTACCGTAGCAGGAAATGGAAACCAAAGTTTTATTGGTGATGGTGGCCCTGCCACAGATGCAAGCCTCTATCTTCCTTTTGGAATAGCAGTCGATAGCTCTGGAAATTTATATATCGGGGATAGTTCTAATCTACGCATCCGAGAGGTGGATACTAGTGGCATTATCACTACCGTAGCAGGAAATGGAACCGTTGGTTTTAACGGCGATGGCGGTCCTGCAACGCAAGCAAGGCTTTCTCGTTCTCGACTCGTAGCGGTTGATAGCATCGGAAATATATATTTCGCTGGTTTTTATAACAACTGTATCCGAAAAGTAGGACCACCTTCTGTTTTTGAAGCAATAACGGTTGGTGGCGACATCCCATTTGCAGAAGAGGATGGTCTGGGCCATATCATATCCAGTACTGGCCTCCACAAAACAACTATTGACCTTGATACTGGAGCCATATTGCGCAAATTCGGCTATGACGAAAACAACAACCTGATTTCAATTACCAACCAATTCGGCAACCAAACAACCATCAATAGGGATAGCAACGGTATACCGACGTCAATTACTTCTCCGGATGGTCTCACGACGCAACTATTAATAGATAGTTCAAATCATCTAACTCGAATCACCTATCCGGATGGCAGTTTCTACAGCTTTGAATATACCTCTGATGGGCTGATTACAGCCGAATTCGAACCAGAGGGGAACCGTTTTGACCATACATTTAGTTCTACGGGAAAACTGACGGATGCTACAAATGAAGAAGGGGGACATTGGCAATATAATAGAACCGTCTCTGCTAATGGCGATATTCTAACAAATGTGCTCACCGGAGAAGGCAATCTTACCATTTTCCGGGATCACACGGATTCAACCGGCGCTTATACCTCCACCATCACCGATCCTGCCGGTTCTCAGACGCTATTTAGTGAATCAGCCGATGGTTTGACCGTGAATAATACCCTGCCTTGCGGCATGGACCTTGAATATAAATATGGCCTCGATTTCGAATACAAATTCAAATTTGTCAAAGAAATGACGGAAACCACGTCTTCCGGTCTGGAAAAAGTCACTCTCAGAGATAAGACTTACCTGGATACAAATTCAGATGATACCCCGGATCTGATCACCGAAACCGTTACAATCAACGACAAATCGACAACTTTTGAGGACAAGGTTCTTCAATCGCAAAAAACGGTGACGTCACCTGAAGGAAGAACAATAACCATGCTTTACAATCCTTCGACATTGGTGGCAGAAAGAATGAGCATACCCGGTCTTTTTGATACATCTTATGGATATGATTCCAAGGGAAAATTGACCTCCGTCACAACGAACACTCGGCAAACCGCTTTCACTTATAATGCACAAGGGTTCCTCCAATCCGTAACCGATCCCGGAGGATATACCACCACGTACACCCACGATCCAGTGGGCCGCACAACCGGGATCAGCAGACCTGATGGAAGCTCCATAGGATTTACCTACGACAAAAACGGCAACATGACAGTCCTGACCAATCCTTCCGCCATCAATCACGGGTTTGGATACAATAAGGTCAACCTGAACAGTTCCTACCAGACGCCGTTGAGCGGCAGCTATTATTACGTTTACGATAAAGACCGAAGACTGAAACAAACGAACTTTCCTTCAGGCAACCAGATCAACAATATTTATGCCAACGGCAGACTCCAACAGATCCAGACGCCTGAAGGGAACATCGATTATACGTATCTGTGCAGCATCAAGGTGGGCTCGATCACAAAGGGATCGGAATCAATCGCTTACGGTTACGATGGAAAACTCGTTACCTCTGAAACCCTGACCGGCACTTTAAATCAGACCCTTGCTTACACCTATAACAATGATTTTAACCTCACCTCGCTGACCTATTCCGGCGGTACCGAAAGCTATACTTATGATAATGATGGTCTGTTGACCGGCGCAGGAAGCTTTACGATTTCTCGCAATGCAGGAAACGGCCTGCCGGAGACGGTCGCCGGCGGCTCGCTCAATCTGTCCCGAACTTTCAATGGATATGGAGAAGTTGACGCACAGGACTATTCGATAGGCGGACAATATCTCACTTCATGGAGTCTTACTCGAAATAATAACGGCAGAATTACAAACAAGTCCGAAACCGTCGGCGGTATATCTTCTGACTACATCTACACTTATGATGCCGTGGGACGGCTGCTGACGGTGACCCAAAACGGCACCCTGGTCGAAGAATATCAGTATAATCAGAATGGCACCAGAATCTATGAGATGAATTCGCTAAGAGGAATTTCCGGCAAAAATTTCTCTTACGACAATGAAGATCATCTGTTAACCGCAGGTTCCGCCGTTTATTCTTATAACCTGGATGGATTCTTAACCGCCAAAACCGAAGGATCGGACGTCACCACCTACGACTATTCATCCCGAGGCGAGCTTTTGACCGTCACGCTCCCCGACGGCAGGATCATCGATTATGTGTACAATCCATTAGGCAGAAGAATCGCTAAAAAAGTGGACGGTGTCATTGTCGAAAAATACCTCTGGCAAGGATTAACCAAACTTTTAGCAGTATATGACGGCAGCAACAACCTCCTCATGAGATTCGAGTATGCAGACGGTCGGATGCCGATGTCCATGACTAAAGGCGGCTCAACCTATTATCTCACCTATGACCAAGTGGGCTCCTTAAGAGTTGTTGCCGATGCGTCGGGTAATGTGGTAA
>CAVZUV010000030.1:0-129696 GCA_963778575.1 uncultured delta proteobacterium
CTGGTTGGGTCGTCTTGTCCGGCCATAGCTCGATAGAGCGAAGTCGGAAGCAAAAAGCGAAGATCAATGAATAAGAACCCCTATTCAGATAAACTTGTAACGCGTATCGAATATCTGGAGGAGAATAGAAGGTATATCCAAAATGCTTTGGAAATGGCGCTGTCTTTGGGAGATTTTCAGGAAAAAGTTAACGAACAAAATGGACATTTTGAAATTTTCAAAGAGACCGAAAAAAGAATTAGCCGCATTATTCCCTTTGAAGCACGTGCGTTTTATGCTGTGAACGAAAATGATTCAAATCTTACCCTGTCTGTTTGCGAACCTGTCGATGTGAAGCATTTTATTAAAAATGAGATTGAATCGATGATCGAAACAAACCTGTTTGGATGGGTCATGCGTGAAAGAAGAGGCGTTCTTGTCGATTCAAAAGATCATTTAAAGCGGTTTTTGTTCCATGTCATTGCAACACATTCAAAAATAATCGGTATGTTTGTGGGTTTGTGGCCCGGTCAAAGGGAAAGAATCCCTGATGTCTCCCTGGATCTTTTATCCATTATCCTTCTTAATTCGGCAAATGCAATAGAAAATGCCAGATTCTGTCACATAATGCACCGGCAAAATAGTATCCTTGAAGAAAAAGTAAAGCACAAAACCAAAGAAATAGAAGACGCGATGATTAAGGCCAATAAAATGGCAATAAAAGCGGAGAAGGCCAGCCTTATTAAGAGCGAGTTTCTTGCGAATATGAGCCATGAAATTCGTACCCCGATGAATGCGGTCATCGGCATGTCAAGACTTCTATTAGACACAAAGTTGAGCTCCGAACAACAAGAGTATACGGAAATTATAAAAAAAAGCGGAGATTCATTATTGTCCATCATCAATGATATTCTTGATTATTCAAAAATCGAATCCGGTAAACTCGATCTTGAAAATATCGATTTTGATTTGAGGATGTCATTGGAGGAAGTCACCGATCTTTTAGCCTTAAAAGCTCATGAAAAGGGTTTAGAGTATGTTGCTGTAATTCAGCCTGAGGTTCCCTCACTATTATGCGGAGACCCAGGTCGATTGCGCCAGATACTGGTCAATCTTGCGGGAAATGCGATCAAGTTTACGGATGAAGGTGAAGTCACGATTCGGGTTTCCCTCGATGACGAGGATGCAACCCATGTCACCATCCGTTTTAGCGTATCCGATACCGGGATAGGCATCCTCCCGATGGATATGGATCGACTTTTCAAATCGTTCTCCCAAGTTGACAGCTCCACAACCCGCAAGTTCGGCGGAACAGGTTTGGGTCTGGCCATATCAAGGCAGCTTACAGAATTGATGGGCGGTCGGATTGGCGTGAAAAGCAAAAAAGGGAAAGGCTCTGCATTTTGGTTTACAGCAATTTTTGGAAAACAGCCCGAATGGAACAAAGAAAAAATCAGAGTGCCTGAGCATATCAGAAAGAAACATATCCTGATAGTGGATGACAATGCAACGAATCGGTTTGTTTTAAAAGAACAGCTGAACTTGTGGGGATGCCGGTATAAAGAAGCTTCAAACGGCGCACAGGCCATAGAGATGCTCAGGCTTGCCAAGGCCGATAAAGATCCTTGCGAGATCGCCATTATTGACATGCAGATGCCGGGATTGGATGGAGAAACTCTGGGACACAAGATCAAACAAGATCCGGATCTGAAAAACACAATACTCGTTCTGTTGACGTCAATGGGCCGGCCAAGTGATGTCAAACGAATTGAACAAGCTGGTTTTGCCGCATGTTTGAACAAGCCGATCAAACAGTTCCAACTCTATGATTGTCTGGGCATGGTTACCGGTGCGACGGCAGAATTGCCAAAGAACCCGTCGGCAATGACCGTTACACGTTACGCCGTTGCCGAAGACAAAAAGCACAAAATCCGCATTTTGCTGGTCGAGGATAATATTACGAACCAGAAAGTGGCCTTGAACATTCTAAGGAGATTCGGATATAATGTTGATGCGGCTGCCAATGGTAAAGAGGCGGTAAAAGCCTTGGAAATAATACCTTACGATATCGTATTGATGGACTGCCAGATGCCGGAAATGGATGGTTACGAGGCAACCGGAGAAATCCGGAAACCGACATCGAAAGTGCTCGACCATAACGTCCCTATTATTGCCATGACTGCTCATGCAATACAGGGAGATCGCGAGAGATGTCTGGACTCAGGCATGGATGATTACCTCTGTAAACCGGTTAACCCGCGAGAGCTTTGTGATATGATCGAAAAGTGGATAAAAGAACCAGAGACCTCCCGGCATAAAAAAACCATTTTAAAAGATCAATCAATTAATCTTGTCCCTC
The DNA here is from genome assembly GCA_963778575.1 of uncultured delta proteobacterium. Lineage (GTDB taxonomy): Bacteria > Desulfobacterota > Desulfobacteria > Desulfobacterales > UBA11574 > UBA11574. The sequence continues at coordinate 2,339 of CAVZUV010000030.1, forward strand.
AATTTCCCTGAGCACTTGAAAGTAACGATCTTCCTTGGTTTGAGCATCAAATCCTTACCGGTGGCGGGGTTTCTGCCTTTGCGTTCCCTTTTTTCCTTAACACAAAATTTGCCAAACCCTGATACCAGTACATCTTCACCGGCAGCCAGTGCTCTTTTGATGATTTCAAGAAGGGTTTCTACAATTTCTGACGACTTGTTCTTTGGGAAAACCGGTCTGATTCTGGATGGATTCTACGATATGAATTTTTGTCAGTGTCATGATTGAAGACTCCTTTTAGATAAATATTGAAGTTTTAATAAGGTTGGTGAATTTTAAACAATGATAGTGTGATTTGTCAAGAAAATATGTGGGTTACAAAAGATATCCCAATGAGGGCACTATAGGGTCAGGGTGAATGAACCTTGGATATAACCAGGCCGGTGGTTGAAAGATCAGTTCAATATTATCAAATCAGCGTGTTTAACGCCACATGATCGAAGTCTTATTTCTAAGCGGCATTCTTTGATATTTGAATTTCGGATATCCCACCATCATTGCGCCGAAGCAAATATTTCCTTCAGGAAGTCCCAATTCTTGTTGCATTGGCGGCCAGAAGGATGCTGCGGCATTAAAGTAGCCCGCCCAGCATGTTCCAAGATCATAAGACAAAGCAGCCAGTTCCAAGTATGTCAAGGCAATGGTGCAGGCGGTCTGGGCTGTTCGATCATCTTTTTTGGCGTAAGCAACGATAATATGGGGCGCATTCCTGCATATGGGATCATGTCCCCCATCATAAAAAGAAACGACTCGATCCAGGTGCATCGCGGCCACAAGCGGAGAATCTTCCTTGATTAAGTGGCGCATCCAATCGATAACCAATCCGGTCATCTTCCAGACATCATCCCTGTCATAAATGACCAGCCATCTGACGGGTTGGAAGTTATGTCCGGAAGGAGCAAATCCAGCGATGTCTATCAGATTTGTCAGCACCTCTCGATCGACCTGTTTTTTTTTGTAATTTCTTATGGACCTTCTGTAGCGCAAAAGTTGCTCGACCTGTTCCGGACGTAAAAACCAGTCATCATTGATAGACAAGCATTCTTCCGGCTTCATAATTGCATGGGTCATGGCGCCGTGAGGGCAGACCGCCACACAATGTCCGCACCTGATACACAGCTTTTCTCCGCCGCCAATAAGGGTGGGGAAAGCATCTTTGTCTTTAAACTCAATGATTCCCACAGGACAAACTTCAGCACAAATACCATCACGCCGACACAATTCTTGATTTACGGTCAGCAATCCCATATGGTTACCTCCCTATCATATATTTTGATAAAACAGTGACTTCAAAAGGGTCTCCCGTGCGACTACAGTATCCAGGACAGCATCGCACTGCCAAAGATCAATGACAAAATGCCGAACAGCCTGTAGGTTTGATCTGATGCCGAATCCACATACCATTTGATCAGTTCATCATACAGGTTTTTGGGGAGCAGAAAGATAAGCGTTCCCTCGATAATCGCCAGTAATCCGATCAATCTGATAAACCACGGCTGTTGACTGGCAACAGCGGAAACTAAAAGTAAAACGCCCATTGCAACTTCGAAAAGCGAAAGAATTTTTCGGTTAACTTCGTTAAAGAACCGCTTTATAAAATGTCTGGTTTCACGGGTGTAAAGAATTGTACTGCACCCGGTTGCAATACAAAGAAGACTGATGGCATATAGAAATATCTTCATACTCGGCTCCTTATTTTTGGGTTATCCAATCTTCTAAATTAAAGTTCTGTTTAATCAAATTCTGGATCGGCAGAAATTTGGGTTCCGGCAATTGTGACCAACTAAACCAATCCCATTTTTCACATTTTTCCGGTTCTTTGACGGTTAATAGGCCCGAATCGTAATCTGCGATGACAAACAGTGTGATATAATGTTTTTGTTCGGTCTCGAAAATATCATTGGTATATGGCCCGAATCTGATATTTCGTATGGTTAAACCCGTTTCTTCAAAAAGTTCTCTTTTAGCGCAATCTTCTATCGGCTCACTAAATTCCAAATGGCCGCCCGGAAACTGCCAGGTGCCGGATCCGTGTGAATTCAGCACGTTTTCCAAGAAGAACCCTTGAATCTTTGATCACGATAACGGCAACGCCGACTTTTGGCTTCACAGGGTATTTCCTCGTCTTTTATTCTCGAATCCATTTTATAGTGTAATCATTCTCATCTATAAAATTGAATCGATGTTTTTTCAAGTCATAAAAAAACGTTTTGTCGATTGGTCTATGACAACGATTATAATACCTGAATCTTGCATGGAAATTAATTGAGGTGTCGGGGTGTTTTCCAAACAGGCGCTCCATGGATAATCTCTTTTTTAAACCGCATGAACTTGCGGCAAGGGATCGTAAAGAAAGAACATGAATCTATCTTTTAAATCGAAATGATCCCTGCCGCCGCATCGTATAAACTTATTGATTTAAAATGCTGAATTATAATAAGATTGATATAAACGACATTACAAGCAGGGAGGGAACCATCGGTCTTTTATGGAAAAAGATGAAAATTTTAATCATAAAAAGAAACGCATCAATCTAACCATCCGAGAGATGCAAATTGACGACATTGCCAAAGTGTTTCATTTGGGCGAAAGACTTTTCACAGCCCGTAAAGTCCCCAATCTTTACCGAACCTGGGATGAGTACGAGGTGGTTTCCCTGTTTCAGAGCGATCCCGAGTTTTGTTTGGTGGCCCAGGCAGATGACGCGATTATCGGTTTTGCTTTGGGGTCGACCATCAGTAAAAGCGGCTCCGCTTGGAAATATGGGCACCTCTATTGGTTGGGTATCGAACCCGAATACCAGAGACAAGGGGTTGCGAAAAAGCTTTTTAAAGGTTTTATGGAACTTGTGGTCGAAAACGGCGTTCGTATGTTACAGGTAGATACCGAGGCGGACAACCTGCCGGCGCTTCATTTTTTTCGAAAAATGGGATTCGGAAATCCGCAGCAGCACATTTACCTGAGTCTCAACTTATCCGACCTTCGTCGTCAAATAAAGGAAAAGAAAGAGAATGGGCGGACATAACACCGCGGATTTCATGTCAGCCATGCATCACCCAATCCCTCAGATCAAGCCTTGGCGCCTGCGCCGTCTTTTGCGCCGTCTTGTAGATATTTATAGCCCGTCCGGTAAGGAAGAAGATGTTCTTTCATATGTATATGGCTATATGAAACGACATCATATTCCGGTGATGCGCCAGTTTGTGGACGATAGTCGATACAATCTGGTGGTGATACCGCCTGAAATCGATGTTCAGCTGGCGCTCATCGGCCACCTGGATACGGTGGCGGCATACGATCTTGATCACTATGGGTATCAGGAAAACGGGGATCAGGTTACGGGCCTTGGCACCGCTGACATGAAAAGCGGTTGCGCCGCCATGGTGGAAGCTTTCATTAGCGTCTGGGAAAGCGGTTTTACTCGATTGCCCGTAGCCCTGGCCCTGGTTGTCGGCGAAGAGGAAGAGGGTGACGGGATCGAGCGTCTGGTGAAAGATTTTTATTTCCCTTGGGCGGTGGTGGCCGAACCCACGGATCTTCATCCGTGTCTGAGTCATTATGGGTACCTGGAGATACAAATCTATACCCGGGGCAAGAGGCGGCATGCCTCTCTGGCCGACCGTACTCAGAATCCAGTGGAAAACATGCTGAAGGTGCTCATGAAGATTTCCCGTTATATGGTGGACCGCCGTCCCGAGGGAGTTTACAATATCAGGGATCTTTTAAGCAGCCATGTGGGATTTGCCGTACCGGACTGGTGTGAAGTCTGGCTGGATGTTCACCTCCCGCCCCATTCTCCCATCGGTGAGGTTTCTTTGGAACTGGAGCAAATTGTTGAGCGGATCCGGAAAGACAATCCACAAAATAATGCCGCCATGCGCTTTGTCACAGTGCATGACGGTTATGAGCTTCCGGAAAAAGGACCGGTGGTGGAAGCGGTGCAGAACCTTTACAAAATGCGTTCATTGCTCTGGACCCCTCAGGCGTTTTCCAGTCATTCCGACGCCAATCGATTATGGATCTCCGGGGTGAAGCCTATTTTACTCGGCCCGGGTCAGTTGCAAATGGCTCACGCTCCCGAGGAGTCGGTTTCTTTCAACCAGGTTCAATGGGCAGCCGAATTTTATCGGGATCTCATGATATCGATGGGATGCTGAGAATATATGATGATATATTTGGCGGTATAATTCAGAAATTTCTTATTGTCCTTGACAACCGGATATATTCTCTTATGCAAAGTATACGTATGGTCATGGCCGCAGTTTCAACGGTAGAGGCATTTTCGATGATGACGACTGTTGATTATCTGTTAATCATGTCCCTCAACATTGCAGAGCATTTAAAAGTGACGACCTTTCTTTCTTCAAGCGTCATGTCTTCACCCGTCGCCGGATTTCTGCCCCTGCGAGCATGTTTTTCCTTAACACAGAATTTGCCAAATCCGCTGATCAACACATCTTCGCCGGATTCTAGTGTGTTTTTGATGATATCCACCAGCATTTCCGTGATTTCAATGGATTTTTTCTTTGTGAATCCGTCATTGTCGCTGATTTTCTCAATGATTTGAGCTTTTGTCAGAGTCATGCTCATTGCTCCTTTTCGCTTACAATATGCAGGATAAACGACCGTACCTAAAAAATTCGATAAAAACTATTTCATATTCGAATATCAATCGGATATCAATAAAAAATTAAAAAAGAGAAGTCAATAGTCAATTCCATGATTAGGACATGCTCCCAATTGGTAGGGATTTTTCCTATTAAAATGAATCATCCTCTCTATAGACATATTGAATTACAAGTTGATATAAAGAATACTAAGGTAATATTCTTTTTTAAAATACAAACCTGTTTTTATGAAACATAAAACGATTAGCTGTTTTCATTTATGCAAATCAAGCACTCATGATCAAATGGGAGCTCTCGTGATAAATATAAAGGATAAGATATCGGGAAGATTGCAAGACAGGGGATTGGCACCTGTTGAGATCATGCGTCTGATTAAAGATGTATCCAATGTCACCGGAGACTGCTATTATTTTAACCATTCAGATGTGAAGAAAGCACTGAAAAGGCTTGGTTGGAAGGAATATATCTTGGATAATTTTACGCTGGAACTCATCTCTTTGTACCTTGATGACGAAATTGTAAAGGAAATGAGTAAATCTATTTTACATTGAGCTCATAAATCTTAGAACGACTTTGATTGATGAATACCGGTTGTTAGAAATGCCGTATCAAGGGGAGATTTAAAGGCTTATGGAAAAAAGAACCGATAAACGACACAGATGTGAGGCATCCATTGCATTGAGCTGTTTTAATAAAGAAAAGATGTCCCGTGCCAAAATGCTCAACTACAGTAAGGAGGGGATGTACTTCGAGTCTGAGGTATTATTGAAAGAGGGTGCCAATATTTATTTTCAAATGAACGATTGTCAGTTTGACTCTTCTGATCCCGAACGTTACGACGGACTGCGAACCGTATCCGTTGCTCGAATAAAATGGTCGAAAGATATCGGTGGTGAAAGGGCCAAACATTTCGGTTTCGGCGTTAAGTACATGGAGTACTATTAAAAGCCTCGGTTAGACTTATAGGTATGGGCTGACGGATTCTCGATTTCGGAGACAAAAATGGCAAATATCCTTATTGTTGACGATCAGGCATGGATAAAGGATCTTTGCCGGGAAGGCTTGATCGGTGAAGGGCATAACATATTTGCAACGGATGATATCGAAGCGGTGACGGAAAATATTTCATCCTTCGAGCCCCACATTGTTCTGCTGAATCAATATCTGAAACACGGATTTTTTGCATTGGATGTTTTAAAAGAAATAAAAAGCAGAAATCCAAACCTCCCCGTGTTGGTCGTGACCATTCATGACCCCCTCATGAAATATCCTCAGCTTTCTCTGGCTGATGGATACGTGGTCAACAGCCACAGAGCAGGTAAAGAACTCAGACAAAAAATATCTGCCCTGTTGGGCGATCGGCATTATATTGCGGATGAGTCCTAAAATTACTTCGTTGATTTAAACCCGCCGGTATTTGCGTTATCGCTCGCCAATACCATCGTAACGCCTTTTCTTTTGACACCCAATTGTCAGTGGATTATATTAAAAGCCATCTCAAAAAAGTCTTTTCGTCCGATATCGGCGTTGAGCCCTCGTCTCAAGTCCTCGACATACCTGAGTATGTCTGTGGGTTGATCCTCGGCATCGTCTTGATCTCGACCGAAAATCCTAATTTTGAGGTCGCTTCTAATAAATTTACAAGAACGATGCTCTCCTAAAAAGTCAAAAAGTGAGCTCATTACGAGAGTGGTTAGTGTTTGACAATCTAAGGTTTCGGTATTACAGCATAAATTTTAATTAAAACACCAAACGCTAAACGAATTCGACTTTTTGCGAATTCATCAAAACCTCAAATTTAAAAAATAAAACCTTATGGAAAACCCACATCCGATCATTCAGTATCCTGCCTCCGGAAGTCGCATTCTGTTGTTTCGGGGTGATACCCTTCTGTTCACGCTTTCTCTTTCTCATCCTCAAAAAGGGAATGCATGGCTTCGAACGAATATCGGACATGCAGAAGTTGCCAGAAAAGAGATCATCAAAGAGGTAAATGAGAACCAGCCGCTTCTTGGCGGGGATTGGTTTGACCTTCCCATGCAGCGGACCGACGATCTTAATTTTAAAATATGGGTCCCTCTTTGTGAAGTCGGACATTTTGAGGCCAAATGTTTCTTTTTGCCCAGAGGAGAGACACGGCCGGTATGGCCGGAAGGACCGAATGTGGCGGTCAATGTAGAACCCGCGGATACATGCTGCGCAAACATCATTTACAATGCTTTTGTCCGGCAGTTCGGTCCAAACAAAAGTGGAGATTTTTTCCGGAATGCGGACGCAGATTTGATTGAGAATCTGGATAAGAACGGTTATACGGTTATACCACCTTCAGGCACCTTTCGCGATCTTATTCGGGAACTCGATTTCATCATCGGTGAGTTGGGATGCCGGATCTTACAATTACTTCCAATCCATCCCACGCCTACCACATATGCCCGAATGGGCCGTTTCGGGAGTCCATATGCCGCTCTCAGTTTTACCGCCGTTGATTCGGCATTGGCGGAATTCGATACCCGTGCCACACCTTTGGAACAATTTATCGAACTGGTGGATGCGATCCACGAGCGTCAAGCGAAGATACTCATCGACATTGCCATCAACCATACGGGCTGGGCCGCCGGTCTCCATGAGACCCACCCGCAATGGCTGGTCCGAAACCCTGAAGGGCATATCGAAATGCCCGGTGCCTGGGGAGTGGTATGGGCCGACCTGACAAGGCTCGATTATACCCAAAAGGACCTGTGGCAATATATGGCAGACGTTTTTATTACCTGGTGCCGCAGGGGTGTGGATGGATTTCGTTGTGACGCGGGATACATGATACCGGTTTCCGCATGGCAATATATTGTGGCCAGAGTCCGGAATCAATATCCGGACACGATTTTTCTTTTGGAGGGACTTGGCGGAAAAATTTCCGTGTCTCGCGACATCCTGAACCGGGCCAATTTCAACTGGACGTATTCAGAGCTGTTTCAGAACTATGACCGCGGCCAGATTGAATCGTATTTGCCGGAAGCCAACCAAATATCTGAAAGTGACGGGATTGCCGTTCATTTCGCCGAAACCCACGACAACCTGCGTCTTGCCCAGCGGTCCAAGACATATGCCCGGATGCGCACCGCTTTATGCGCCCTTTGCAGTTCGCAGGGAGGATTCGGCTTTGCCAACGGTGTGGAATGGTATGCCGCTGAAAGGATCTATGTCCACGGAGCGCCTTCATTGAACTGGGGCGCAAAGACGAACCAGGTCGACCATATCCGCCGTCTCAACACCCTTTTGAAAAACCATCCGGTTTTTCAGGACCATGCCGAGTTGAAAATGCTTCAAAACGGCGAAGGAAATCATTTGGTGCTGTTGCGGCATCATTTGCCTTCAGGAAGGAAGCTGCTCATCGTGATAAATCTTGATGATGACAAGGAGACACGGGCGATCTGGGATTCCCGCAAATCGGGTATGGCGGGGTCGTCTTTTATGGATCTCATTTCCGGAGAGAAGGTAATGACGGCCGAATCTCATGAACAACAATCCTTGTCCCTTGCTCCCGGACAGGTCCTTTGTCTGACCGATGACCCCGGCGATATGGATCTTATCCTCAACGCAGAATCTCGGTTCGCACGTTTCCCGGAACGGATAGAAAGACAGCAATTGAGGGCAAAGGCCCTGGATATCCATTGTGTTTACAGAAACTTAAAGGGTGCAGAGGCATTGGACCCGGATGCAATGGCCCGTAATCTCGCAGAGAATCCTTTGGAATACTGTCGCAGCCTCAATCCTTTTAGTGATGAACCGAGGGTCATTACCTGGCAGTGGCCCAGAGACAAACGCCGGGAGGTTATGGTGCCGCCGGATCATTTCCTGCTGCTCCTGTCAGATACTGGTTTTCGTTCCCGGATTATGGATAAAAACCAATGTCTTTTTCAGGAGGAGAGTCTGCCTTGCTCAGACGGATCCTTTTTTGCGCTTTTTCCCCCTGTTCCGGTATCCGGGAATCAATATTCTTGTACGTTGAAGATATCGGTTTACATCCCGGGAAAAACGCAACATGTCGAAAGCCATCTTCTTTATCTTCCAGGAGCAAAGGCTGCGACCGTCAAACGAATTTTTTACCGGGAAGCTCTTTTCGATCGCGATCTTCTTTTGCTCGGAACCAACAAGCGGGGCGGTATGCTTCGAGTCCCGATTTCCTGGGGTGCTCTTTCCAGCCGATATGATGCGCTGTTGGCGGCAAATATGGACCCCGAATTTCCCGAAGATCGCTGGATCATGTTCACTCGCTGCCGGGCATGGCTGGTGTTTCAGGACTATTCCCAAGAGATCTGTGACGATTGTTTTGTTTCCTATGATGCTGATTCAGGCTCAAAAGGGATATGGCAATTCCAGGTGCCTACCGGTCAGGGGCAGCATGTTTTTTTATCTGTTGATGTGGAAATGATCTCCGGAGAGAATGGTATGCGCATGATTTTTAAGCGCGAACCATCCAAAGGGCGAAAAGGGCAGCTTCCCGACCTTGAACCGGTTCGCCTCATTTTAAGGCCGGATATTGAAAACCGAAATTTTCATGATACCATAAAAGCCTACCAGGGGCCTGAAAACAACTGGCCGAATGCCGTGGATTCAGGGCCGGACGGCTTCACTTTTACGCCGGACCAGGGCCATTGTCTGAACCTGCGGATGTTTGACGGGGCTTTTGTAAGTGAGCCTGAATGGCATTATATGGTGTATCGATCCAAAGAGGCCGAGCGGGGTCTTGATCCGGATTCGGACCTTTTCAGTCCCGGTTATTTTCACACGTCTCTAACCGGCGATGGGTCTGCGACGCTTTATGCACGAATTTCGGAGAGGAAAAAAGCGGATCGCGGGATCATTATATCGAAACAAAAAGACAGAGAGTTGTCCGATATTAAAAAAACCAAATTTCTTAAATTGATCGATGTTTTGGAAAATGCCTTGAATCATTATACCGTGCATCGAGGTGCGCTGCATACGGTCATCGCGGGGTACCCCTGGTTTTTAGATTGGGGCCGAGATGCGCTGATCTTTGTTCGGGGATTGATCGCAGCGGGAAAGACAAAAACGGCCAGGGACATTCTCAAGCTGTTCGGCCAATATGAAAAAGACGGGACGATTCCCAATATGATTCAAGGGGAAAATGCCGGTAACAGGGATACTTCCGATGCCCCCCTTTGGTATTTTGCGGCCTGTGAGGCGCTTTTGAAGGCTGAAGGAAATGACGCATTTCTTGATATCACATGCGGCGACCGGACCATTCGCGAGATTCTATTCTCCATCGCTCAAGCATATATGGCCGGAACACCCAACGGCATCCGAATGGATTCGGAATCGGGTCTCATCTTCAGCCCGGCCCACTTTACCTGGATGGATACCAACTACCCGGCTGGAACACCCCGTGAGGGATACCCCATTGAAATACAGGCGCTGTGGTATGCGGCGCTCTCTTTTCTGGCCGAAATCGACGGCGCGGATGATCGCTTAAAATGGGAACGGAGGGCGTCTAAAGTTCAATCCTCCATTGTTGAATTGTATTTTCTTAAAAATGAAGGATATCTGTCCGATTGCCTCCACGCCGGTCCGGGAATTCCGGCCGGACAGGCACAGCCTGACGATGCATTGCGACCGAACCAGCTTTTTGCCGTTACCCTTGGGGCGGTGCCTGATCTAAATGTATGCCGAAAGATTGTGGCCGCATGCGAGGAACTTTTAATCCCGGGTGCGATAAGGAGTCTTGCCGATCGGTCTGTTCGGCATCCGCTGGTCATCGAGCATCGGGGAAAAACCATCAATGATCCATACCATCCTTACCAGGGGAAATATTCCGGTGATGAGGACACAAAGCGAAAACCGGCTTATCATAACGGCACGGCCTGGACATGGATGTTTCCCAGTTATTGTGAAGCCTGGATAAAAGCGTATGGCAAAAAAGGGAAAAAGACGGCACTTGGATGGCTGACAAGCAGTGCCGGGCTCGTTTCCGTGGGTTGCATCGGTCATGTGCCCGAAATTCTGGACGGAGATTTTCCGCATCAGCCCCGGGGGTGCGATGCCCAGGCTTGGGGCGCCAGTGAGATCGTCCGGGTTTGGAAACTGCTTGCATCTTTAAATTGACTATCGAACAATGATTTAGTAGTTATTTAATTGAGGGGTCGGAGTGTTTTTCTAAACAGCCGCTGCATGGAGTATTTTTTTCAAACCACGTGAACCCACAGCGAGACTTTTGAAAAATGCTCATTTTTGTTCAAGTTTAAGGAAGGCGATAATTTTAACCGCAGGAATACATTTAGTATTTTGAGGATTACAATTTGAGCCTGACGCAGAAATTGGGCAAAAAGAGGCGTTTTGCAAAGGTCTCACAGCAAGGGTTCGCCTCAAGTATAATTAATTTTTTCCGAATAAGCAAATAACCCGACACAAGAGTAGGTGAATATGAGCCATATACAAACCTTTCAGGTATTTCCTGCTGTTCCCGAACCGCTTTCTTTTCTCCAGATTTTGGCACGCAACCTTTGGTGGTGCTGGCGCCTGGACGCTATTGAGCTGTTCCGACGCATAAATCCCAGGTTATGGGAGCAGTCCGGACGGAATCCCATTGTTTTTTCAACCTTGATTCCTCAAGAGCAACTGGAAAAACTGGCAGAAGACCAAAGCTTTCTCGCCCATCAGGAACGCGTGAGAGAACGGTTTGTCGCAGAAGTTTTATCTCCTGTGGATCGCAGCAATTCGCCGTACGGGCAAAATGGCACCGTTGCCTATTTTTCCATGGAATACGGCATTCACGAAAGCGTGCCCATCTTTGCCGGTGGTCTTGGTGTACTGGCCGGCGATCATTTAAAAGCGGTTTCTGATCAGAGGCTTCCGTTAATCGGAGTGGGGATCTTATATCATCAGGGTTATTTTCATCAGTTTCTTGATCCGGATGGATGGCAGCAGGAAGATTATCCCGCTACCGACATCTATCATCTACCCGTGAAGCGGGCGAAGGATCGTTCGGGTAATAAGGTCGCCATATCCGTGTCCGGGCCGACGGGCGAGATTCGGGCTGCCGTATGGAAACTCATGGTCGGGCGTGTTCCGCTCTATTTGCTCGATACCAATTTGCCGGATAATTCTCCGGAAATTCGGGACATTACATCACGGCTGTATGCCGGAGATCAAAAAACAAGGCTGGCGCAGGAAGTGCTTTTGGGAATCGGAGGGATGCGCTGTCTTGAAGCCATGGATATTTTTCCCATGGTGTGTCATTTGAATGAAGGTCATTGCGCTTTCGCCACATTAGAACGGCTTTGGCAAACGATGTCGAAATACAAAATCGATCTGAAAACCGCCGAAGAGATTGTATCCCGAACAACGATTTTGACCACCCATACGCCTGTGGCTGCCGGACATGACGAATTTCCCAAAGATCTTGTAAAGCCGTATCTTGAACCCCTGGCGCATCGATTGGGCGTGACGGTCGATGAGATGATCTCATGGGGACAGGCGATGAAATCCGGATCAGATGCGCCGCTTTCCATGTTTGTTCTGGGGCTGCGCATGACCCAATACATTAACGGCGTCAGTGAATTGCACGGAAAGGTGGCCCGACGGATGTGGTCGCATGTCTGGGAGGGTATTCCTGAAGACGAGATTCCCATCACCCATATCACCAACGGGGTACATATTCCATCTTGGATTTCCATCGAAAATGCCTTGCTGTTTGAAAGATACCTGGGCCCCGAATGGTATCTGCACGCACCGAATCCGGAAACGACCCATCGAATTGATGATATTTATGATGAGGAGTTGTGGCGGGCTCACGAGATGAGCCGGAGCCGCCTGATTCGAACCTGCAGAACCTTGATGATAAAGCAGTACAGCCGTCGAAATGCTCCCAGGGAAATGATGAAAGATGCAGAATCGGTGCTGGATCAGGATATACTGACCATTGTGTTCGCCCGTCGATTTGCAACGTATAAGCGCGCTTATCTTCTGCTCAGGGATCCTGATCGGCTTGAGGCCCTTATTGCGTCGAAAAATCAGCCGGTTCAGTTTATTTTTGCCGGGAAAGCCCATCCCAGAGATAATGAGGGCAAGGAGCTGATCAAGCGTATTATTGAGTTTGCCCGCAGAAAAAAAGTGCGTTCCAGAATCGCTTTTATCGAAGATTACGACATTAACATTGCCAGGCATTTGGTCCAGGGAGCGGATGTGTGGCTGAACACGCCCAGACGCCCCTTTGAGGCGTGCGGTACCTCCGGCATGAAAGCAGCCGCCAACGGCGTCCTCAATGTTAGCATCCTTGATGGATGGTGGTGTGAAGGATATGCTGAAGAAAGGGGGTGGCGTATCGGCAACGGCGAGGAGTATACAGATCCGGCCTATCAGGATTCGGTGGAAAGCCAAGCGCTTTATAATGTTCTGGAAAATGAGGTGATCCCCTGTTTTTACGAAAGGAAGAATGGCGACATACCGACTCGTTGGCTAAAAATGATGAAAAATTCCATGAAGATGGCGATACAACAATTTTGTACCCATGCCATGGTATCTAAATATGAAACGCTTTTTTACGTACCTGCTGCGAAACGTCTTGAGTCTTTGACTTCGGACAATGCCAAAGAAGCCGTCGTGTTGTCGACACAATATAAACGACTTGGAGAATTGTGGGGTAATATTAAAATCGAATCTCCTGTTGGGCAAACAAACGGTGCGTATCGGGTGGGGGACACTTTTTCGGTGACGGCAGTCGCAACGCTGGGGAAACTTCGTCCGGATGAGGTCAGCATAGAGCTCTATTACGGGCCGATGAGAGCGGTGAACACGATTTCTCAAAGTCATTTTAAAGAAATGACCGTTAAAGAAGATAAAGGAAACGGAACGTATCTTTATGCATGCGACATCGTCTGCAACGCCTCAGGTCGGTACGGATTTACCGTCAGGGCTGTTCCCCGCGGAGATGACCGGATTAAATTCGCTCCCGGACGCATTACCTGGGCGTGATGCTTAAAATAACCACAAAACAATAGGGATTGAAAAATGGCAAATCCCCGTATACTGATCGTCACTCCTGAAGTCACCTATCTGCCCGACCGCATGGGAAGCATGGCCAACTTTCTTACGGCCAAGGCCGGCGGTTTGGCCGATGTTTCCGCGGCTCTGATTAAGGCCTTGTTTGATCATGGTGCCGATGTTCATGTGGCGCTTCCCGATTATCGGGCCATATTCAGAGACCGTCTTGCATCCTTTCTTGAAAAAGAGTTGAAAGCCCTTCGTCGCATTATGCCGGATGAGAGGATCCATTTGGCTGAAGATCGCGCTTTTTTTTATCTGAATCGGGTTTATTCCGATTACGGAGGTGAAAACATCAAGCTTTCATTGGCTTTTCAAAGGGAGGTTATCAATAATATCATTCCTCGCGTGCAGCCGGATCTGATTCATTGCAACGACTGGATGACCGGCCTCATTCCGGCTTTGTCCAGAGAAGGGGGGATTCCGTGCCTTTTCACCATCCACAATATTCATACCGTTAAGGCCCCTCTTTCCGCTATCGAAGATCGTGGGGTCGATGCAGCATATTTCTGGCAGCATTTATACTATGTGAATTATTCCGACGAATACGAAAAAGCTCGAGAAACCAATCCGGTGGATTTCTTGGCCAGCGGTGTCTTTGCGGCCCATTTTGTCAATACGGTCAGCCCGACCTTTTTAAAGGAGATCGTCGAAGGGCGGCATGATTTTGTGGAGTGGCCGTTGAAGCAAGAACTCACCAACAAATGGTATGCCGAATGTGCAACAGGTATCCTCAACGCGCCGGACCCCGGCTTTAATCCTTCCAAGGATCATGAACTTTGCCGCCAATACAACGCGAAAGATCATCCCGAAGGCAAAAAGGAAAATAAACAGTATCTACAGAAAAGACTCGGCCTGATTGAGGACGAAAAGGCCCCGATGTTTTTTTGGCCGTCCCGTCTGGACAACAAGCAAAAGGGATGCCAACTGCTGGCGGAAGTCCTCTATCGGGTGGTGTCTCAATACTGGAAAGAACATCTTCAGGTGGTTTTTGTGGCCAACGGTGAGTACCAAAAGCATTTTAGAGACATCGTCAACTATCATCAATTGTATGGTCGAGTGGCCATATATGATTTTAACGAGAGATTGGAGCACTTGGCCTACGGCGCTTCCGATTTTGTGCTGATGCCTTCTTTGTTTGAGCCCTGTGGGCTGCCGCAGATGATCGGCGCCATTTACGGTGCTTTGCCTGTTGTCCATGATACAGGAGGCCTTCATGATACGGTCGATCATATCGATGTGAAGAAGAATTCAGGGAACGGCTTCGTCTTTAAAACCTATGACAGCGCCGGCCTGATTTGGGCGATTCAGGAGGCCATGAAATTTTACAAACTCCCGAAAAAAACCAAAGCCGGTCAAATCGAACGCATTATGACGGAAAGTGCCGCTACCTTCAATTATGACGTTACGGCCCGGCAGTATATAGAGCTTTACGAAAAAATGCTTCAGCGTCCGCTGATTGTCAGCCGATTTACATAACGTCTCGGAATTTCTATGGTTGATTGAAATAAAAGATCTCTTGAATGCTTCAGGTTTTTATATTACTAACATGGAATATTGGAATGTTGGAAGGATGGCGTATTGGGTGTTAAAGCGGAACATGTCTTCTTATAAAAACGAAAGAATACCTTTAAACCCATTATTCCACTATTCCAATTGCGAAGCTAACGTGTTTACTTATGATCCATGACCCCGTAAAACTTCTTCTGGAAAGTGACGCCTATCTAAAGCCATACGAGCACGTCATTCGTCGGCGGTTTAACAAAATTGCAGAAACGGAAAAAATGCTTACCGGAGATAAGATCGGCCTGGCTGATTTTGCCTCGGGCCACGAATACTTTGGTCTTCATTTTTCCGGCGACGAATGGATTTTTAGAGAATGGGCTCCCAATGCCGATGTGATATATCTCATCGGAGACATGACGAACTGGCGGGAAAAAAAGAGGTTTTCCTTAGAACAGGTCAATAAGGAAGGGATCTGGGAGATCCGTCTTCCGTCGAATGCATTGGAACATGGGGATCTATATCGGCTTCGTGTCCACTGGCCCGGCGGCCAAGGAGACCGGATTCCGGCCTGGGTTCGACGGGTGGTTCAAGACCCCGACACACTGGTTTTTAATGCCCAGGTTTGGCTCCCTCCGGAACCCTATTCGTGGAAATGTTTAAATTTTATGGCTTCAAATGAAGCGCCTCTGGTTTACGAGGCTCACATTGGAATGGCACAGGAAGAAGAAAGGATCGGTTCGTATAGAGAATTTACGCAACAGACGCTTCCCCGCATTCTTGATGCGGGCTACAATACGCTGCAATTGATGGCCATTCCTGAGCATCCCTATTACGGGTCCTTTGGTTACCAGGTTTCAAATTTTTTTGCAGCCTCATCAAGATTCGGCCCCCCCGAGGCGCTCAAAGAGCTTATCGATACGGCCCATGAATCGGGACTTCGTGTCCTTATGGATCTGATTCATTCCCATGGCGTATCAAACGAAGTGGAAGGGCTGAGCAGATTCGACGGTACCCGGTATCAGTACTTTCACGAAGGCTCGCGCGGTCTTCATGTCGCCTGGGATTCCAGATGTTTCGACTACGGCAAGTACCAGGTACTTCATTTTCTGCTTTCCAACTGCCGGTTTTGGCTGGATGAATACCGTTTTGACGGTTTTCGTTTTGACGGGATCACCAGTATGCTCTATCTTCATCATGGATTGTCTAAACCATTTACGTCGTACGACGACTATTTTGATGCCAGCGTGGACGAGGATGCGCTTACCTACCTGGGTCTTGCCAACAAAGTCATTCACGCGATTCGACCTGATGCCGTTACCATAGCCGAGGATATCAGCGGAATGCCGGGTCTGGCGGTTTCTTCTTCCTCAGGCGGCATTGGATTTGATTATCGTTTTGCCATGGGGATCTCCGACAACTGGATACGTCTTGTCAAAGACGTGCCGGATGATCATTGGCATATGGCTCATCTGTGGTTTGAACTGAACAATCGGAGACAGGATGAAAAGACCATCAGTTATGCCGAGTCACATGACCAGGCATTGGTCGGCGATAAGACGCTCATCTTCCGATTGATCGATTCGGACATGTATGACTGCATGAGTTTAGGGTGTGAAAACCTTAGGGTAGACCGGGGGATGGCGCTTCATAAGCTCATTCGTTTCATTACCCTTTCGACGGCCGACAGCGGTTATCTCAATTTCATGGGGAATGAATTCGGGCATCCTGAATGGATCGATTTCCCGCGAAACGGAAATAACTGGTCTTTAAAATATGCACGGCGCCAGTGGCACCTGTTGGACGATACCAACCTGAAATATCGTTTTCTTGCTGATTTTGACAAGGGCATGATTTCGTTGGCCAAACGTTTCAAGCTCCTTGACTCGCCGGACGCTCATCTTCTTTATGAACATAATGATAACAAGGTGATCGCTTTTAGACGCGCAGGGCTTATATTTGTCTTTAATTTCCATCCGGTCCGTTCATATACCGACTATTGCTTTGAAGCGCCGTCCGGCGAATACCGGATGATTTTCAACAGTGATGCCCCTGAATACGGCGGTCATTCCCGGCTGATTCCGGATCAACACCACCTGACGCTGCATGATACTTCAAGAGAATACAGCAGAAATCGGCTCTGCCTTTACATCCCCAACCGAACCGCGATAGTTCTGCAACAGGTTGAATAACGAAGGTTTCACAAGGGCATTAATATTGTAATAATTGAAATTGCTTAGATTATTGTTATTTTGAACCGGCACCAGCGAGCACATTCCCCGTAGCTTGCTGCGGGTACTCTTCAATTTGGAATTTATTTGATTTTTGATGCTTGGGATTTGGGATTTCAAAAGATCGGTGAACGATTACGAAAAACATTATCAATGAAGCGATTTTTTAGAAAATACACGGGGGCTTAATTTACTCTGACTTTGTGGACATATTTTACCCAGTTGAAGCCATAATGCCCCTGGGCCACAACGCGCAGCGGAAAGCCGTGTCTTATGGGAAGAGGTTTTCCGTTTACTCCGTATGCCAGAAAGATCTCGTTGGAGAGGACCTCCTTTATATGAAAACTCTCGGTTTTTTCATATGGTCCTTCAGGACCGCTAAAGGCAACGAGGGTCGCGCCGTGTTTTATTTTGGCTTGCTGAAGCAAAGGGATAAGGGAAATGCCTTTCCAGCGGCCGTTATTGGCAAAAAATCCCGGACAGATTAAAAGGACATTCCGTTCAAAGGCGGGGAGGGAAAGGATTTGCGAATACGTCAAGAGAAGCGGCCGTTCGACATGTCCTTCAATACTGAGCCGCCAAGTGTTCAGATTCGTCTTATGATCGGTTATCCCCATGGTTTTAAAATCATCCAGGGGCGTGATGCTTAAGTTGCGGGTATCCAGATCCGCAGGGTTTTTATCGATAAGGTCTTTTCGCGGGAAATTTTTAGGGAGGACCATCTTTTGAATTTTGCCATGGACAAGACGCACCCACGAGAACAAGGGACCGGTAAAAAAAGCGATTCCTGCTATAAACCTGATCGATACTTTGAGAAATTTTCTTTTGGACATTTTCGATATTTATGATCTAATCTAATATCCCAAATAATGAAACGGTTCGATTTCGGAGAGTTCCTGGGGGGCGAGTGTTTTAAATCCTGATGTGGTAACCAAATCCCTGGCTCGTTCCAATTCTTTGACATCCAAAATAAAAACGGCATTTTTTCGACTTTCTATGACAAAACCGTAGCCGTTTTCAATATTGATATTTTCAGTGAAAAGAATTTGCAAAAGCTTGTCAAGCCCACCCGGACGATCTTCGATCAGCACCGCGATAATTTCCTTGAGCTCAACCGGGATACCTTCCTGGGTGAGCGCCTTGTGCCCCTGTTTCGGGTTGTCGACAATCAGATTGATAAACCCCGAATTACCAAAAGAAGATATGGTGGCGGAACGTATATTGATATTTTTCCGGGAAAGGATCGATGTCACCCGAGCCAGGACGCCGGGCTTATTCTCTGCCGGTATTGTCAGTTGGTAAGCTTTCATTGTTGGTAGGATTCCATATCCTGTAAATTGATTGATTTAAAAATATAGAAAAACCTTCCTTGGGTGTCAATATAAATCGAGCCAATCGTTGGCGAGACCTGTCATCAAATTAAAGTCCCTGCCTTGTATTCACCTGGTATTACCGTTTAAAAAGGTTCCTCGTTGCTGAAAATCGAAGATGAATCTTTTGAGTTACAAACCCGAGGCGTGAATTGTCGTTTAGCACCGTTATCCAGCCAGGTAAGACACCATGCTCATCGGCTGAGATACGTCAGAATCTTTAGTATAAGGGAGTTGCGCTTCCAGTAACAACCCTTCGGATTCAAGGATGAGGTGATGAATTTTTTGAAGTATGTTTTTTAATCCGAGTTTTTCATCATCTTCGAGATCATCCCACTTTTTAAAGATCTGTCCGGACGCCCTCGATCCAAAATAGACATCCCTTCCGATAGAGATTTCAAGCTCACTGTCTTCGGTTTTGATAATCATAGAATAAACCCTCCATTACGATAGCATTGGTTTTTAAAATTCTTTTTGAAAAGGTACGATATGAGATGGCAATGCAAAAAATGTGCACAAAGAGCCATCTTGTTATTTTATGAATTAAAACATATAGTTGTGTTATGAACAAGACTTCCTGGAGGGGCGCGCCATAAATATTATGTATTATTCATCATAATTTTATGAAAAAAATTTCACTTTTTTATGGTGCGTTTTCAGAGGGCATGGCTTCGGGCGTCACGGCACCTGCCGGATCGTTCCTTGCATGGCAGATGGGTTGTGGGAATGGTCTAAGTATTGATCGAGATAGGCACGCCTTTCTTTTTTGGGCTTTTTGGATAGTTCCCGGCATTTTTTGTAAAACGTTTTAAGGTCGTCATTGCAGCTTTTCAGAAGGTTTAAGAATGCCGGTACCAGATCGTTATAAGTGGCTACGGTCAGCAATTGGGCATTGTTCATCTTTTGATTAAACCACCCATCATAGCCTGAATACCCTCCCCATTGCTTTTTCAAAAGGCGATAATCGGCTTTTAAATTTTCGAATTCAACTGCCTTGTCATGTCTTTTTTCCAAGACGGGTAAATCCCGTGCATACAATAATTCAAGCTTTTTTCGGTATTTCAACACCAGCTGTATAAACTGTTGTTGTCGCCGGTAAGCCTTCATGTATTCACCATAGGCTATTGGACGGTCTTTGGCCATGAGCCAGCGTCGCAGGCTTTCCCGCTCGACGGCCGTCGCAAAACTTTCGTTAAATGTGGTATCGTCCGATACATAGAGAAGGTGGTGGGAGAGTTCGTGGAAAATCAGCGCCGCCAGCTTAATATCGTTGAGGTTAATGAAAGTGCTGAGAACCGGGTCATTAAACCACCCCAGCGTCGAATACGCCACAACACCGCCAATGTAGACATCATACCCTTTCGCCCTTAGCTGAGCGGCGTAATCAAAGGCGTCTTTTTTTGAAAAATATCCCCGGTATACCGCGCAACCGATGATCGGATAACACCAGGTTTTAGGGGAAAAAGAGAACTCCGGCGTTGCGAAAATATTATAAACCACATAGGGACGCTCAAGGTCTACGAAACTGAGGTATTGATCTTTTGCCGGCAGAAAAAGTTTATCCTTTGCAAACATCCGGATATCCAGCACCAGCTTGAGTTTTTGTTTTAGTTTTTCGGGAGTATCGGGCTGTGCCAGAAGCTGGCGGATCGGTTGCCGTTTATTGAGAATAACGATTTGACCGGATATCAGCTGGCCATAATATCGTATCGATGCGCAGCCTGTTAACCCTGTTGTCACGCATACGGTCACACCGATATATATCCAAATTGATTTTAAAAACATAACAAGCTAACCCAATAGATGGCGGATGATGAGATGTTTTATCTCATTCAAGCAAATCGCTGGAGATGCAAAAGAAGATTTTAAACTTTTTTGCTTCTCATTCATGGGAACTCTGAAGTTGTTGAGTTATAATTTCCCGGATCTCAAAATCATGATGATGAGCCAAATGGCCAGGAGGGTCGCAACGATATAGCCGGTCAGCCCCAAAACCGCCGTCAGGGGAACTTTTTCAAATCCGAAAAGGTTGAACGTCATCGAAGAGATATGTTGGGGAGCATTCAACACCATAGCGCCGGCAATGAGTGATGCTGAGATGACGATTCCGATGATCAGCCGGTTAATGCTTTTTACAAGATGGGTATTTATTTTCTGAAAACCGGTGTGCCGGAGTTCGATCCGCTGTTTGCCTTTGGCGGTTTGATCGAGGATATCATGAACCAGCTTGGGCATTACTTTCATATGTTCGCCCATGGCCAAGGTGTCTTTTCGAATATTTCTCAGAATACTCTTTGACATGTACGTGCGTTTGAGCAGTTCTTTGGCATAGGGTTTCGTTACTTCCAGCAGGCTGGCGTCACTTCCCAATATCTTGCCGAGGGCTTCAGTCTGGAGGAGTGTCTTAAAAAGCAGCAACAGATTCCTCGGCAAATGGATTTTGTATTTATACACCAGAAGAATGACTTGGTCGTAGACTTCTTTGACTGAAACAGTTTTTAGGCTCCGGCCATAAAAGGGCTCGCTGGTATCTATGAGATCCCTTCGGAAGCTCTTGAGATCCATGGTATTTTCGTTGATGAGTTGGGTATCTATCAGCGCTTCCATCACCAGATCATAGTCGTGCTCGGCATATCCCAGAAAGAGATTTGCAATATACTGCATGGTTTCAGGGTCCAGATAACCCGTGATGCCGAAATCCACCAGACCGACACGGCCGTCAAACATGACGATGGTATTTCCGGAATGGGGATCTGCATGGAAAAACCCAAAATCCATCAATTGACGGGAGAAGGAACGGAGCCCGATCATTGCGATTTCTTTTGGATCGATGCCGTGAGCCCTGATCTCCTCCACCCGGTCCATTTTAATGCCGGGAATATGTTCCATGGTCAGGACCGATTTGGTGGTGGTGTCCCAATAGACCCGTGGGATATGTATTTCTTCCACTTCCTTGAAGTTTTTGGCAAATTTCTCGATATTTCCGGCTTCGATGAACATATCGAGCTCTTTGAAAATAGTCCGCTCGAATTCTTTTACCAGATTGACGGCGCCGATGATGCGGGCGATTTCAAACGTTTTTTCAGTCCGTCTCGCGAAAGCGTACATCAGGCGAATGTCTTTTTTGATCTCCTTGTCGATTCCGGGGCGAACCACTTTGACGGCCACCTGTTCGCCGCTGAACAGTTTTGCCAAATGGACCTGCGCCACAGAAGCGGCAGCCATGGGTTCCCGGGCGAACTCGGCGAAAATATCTTCCAGAGGATGCCTCAGCTCTTTTTGAATGATATCCCGGATATGGTTGAAAGGCACCGGCGGCACCTGGTCCTGAAGTTTTGTAAACTCATCAATATATTCGGGCGGGAATATGTCGGCACGAGTAGAGAATAATTGGCCGAGCTTGATAAAACTGGGGCCGAGTTCTTCCAGTGCGTACCGAAGTCGCTGGGGAGACGGAAATCCGTTTTGGATCTTCCATTCCTTTTCTTCTTGATCGACGGACTTGTTTTCTGTTTTTTTGAAAAGCCTTTGGGTAATATCTCCAAAGCCGTGTTTGACCAGAATTCGGATTATTTTTCCAAGCCGAAAGAGTTCTTTCACACTGCCATCCTCTTAAATAGTGCTTGACCGAAAAACCTGCTTTTCGATCAAAAATTCGAAATTCGAAACATAAAAGATTCGATATTCGGATTTTGCCTGAACATGACTTTCCGTTCAGACACTAAAGATCAACGCATTGATCTTTCAAGTTCTCTATATTCAGACTTGAATCTCGTGATACAGGTTTTTCACGAAAAATTCGATTCAGCTTTCCTCGTGTGCAATCTTTCCGGCTTTGGGCCATTTTTTGCCGATTTCTTTCAGCTTTTCGGGGTCTGCGATATACCGCTCGAGGTAACCACAATCAATACAGACATAATTATCAAGTGCGGCAATGGAAACAATACTGATGGGGATACTGTTGCTGCCGAAAGGACCGCTTTTCGGCACGATTTCGACGCCTGCATAGACCTCTTCGGATCCGCATTTGGGGCATTTTCCTTGTTTCAAGTGAACACCTCCTCACCCGGATAAACCGGGCATTAAAATGTTTATGTATTACTGCATCATGCAACGATATTTGTCAAGCCTGTAACAAAATCTGAAATATTTCTTCAGCAGAATTTGTATGTTTCAGAGCAAAAACAGCCCGATCCTTCAGACACATCGGTCATCTTGCCGAAACAGTTTCCAATACCTATTTTAGATATGGCTTGATACTTTGGAGACCCTTTGTTAAGGTGGCTCGAAAATTTCAGATTTAAGACCCAACACAGAGAGATATTGATGAAACAAAAAAGATGGCTCGATGAATACGGTGAACTGAAACAAACCGTTAAAGCCGATCAATTACAAAAAGAAGCTTTTTTCGGTTACCAAAAAGTTCCCGAAGATGAAAAGTCCCAATGGGTTCTGCGACACTTCAACAGCGTTGCCAAAAGATATGATCTGATGAACACGCTGTTGAGTTTTGGCATCCATCACCTGTGGAAGCGCAGCGCCGTCAAGATGATGGCCTTAAATGCCGGAGACCGTGTGCTGGATGTCTGCGGCGGCACCGGTGATCTGGCGATTCTGGCCGGCGAAACCGTCGGCAAATACGGGCAGGTGATCATATACGACATCAACCGGGCCATGATCGATGCCGGTATGCAAAAGGTCCAATATTTGCCGTTGGCAGACCGTATCCGGTTTGTTCAAGGAGATGCCGAACATATATCCTTTCCGGACGGATATTTCGATGCTGCCATGGTGGGTTTTGGAATCCGTAACGTGACTCACATGAATCAGGGATTCAAAGAGATGTGTCGCGTGCTGAAACCCGGCGGGAAAATGATGTGCCTGGAATTTTCGAAACCGATATCGCCTTTGTTCCGATGGATGTATGATGTGTATTCATTTCATGTGATGCCGGCGCTTGGTGAGGTTTTTGCAGGGTCAAGAAAGGCATACCTTCACCTTACAGAATCCATACGGACTTTTGCATTGCCGAATGAGCTGACGGCTGTTTTGAAACAGGTGGGATTTTCAACAGTGACGGAACGAAAACTTACCAACGGGATTGCAATGATTCATTTGGCTGTCAAGGATTGAGATATAGGAAATCATCATGAAACTGAACTGGGCGGAACGCTGGGTGGTCAATAATCCCTTACGGGTATTTCAACAACACATAGAGGTGAATTGGCTCCGGAAAATGATGCCGTTGAAGACCGGAAACACGATTCTGGAATTGGGATGTGGCCGCGGCGCCGGGGCAAAATTGATCCATAATGTTTTTAAACCGTCTCAATTGCACATTCTGGACCTGGACATTGACATGATGCATAAAGCAAAAAAATATCTTTCTTCGACGCCGCTTTCTTCTTTGAATCTTCTGGTCGGTGATTCCATCGATCTTCCTTTTAAAGCCGGCTGCCTGGACGCGCTTTTTGGATTCGGCTTTTTGCATCATGTTCCAGACTGGCGTCAGGCCCTTTTGGAAATCGCCAGGGTATTAAAACCAGGCGCTGTTTATTACATGGAAGAGCTTTACCCTTCCTTGTATCAGAACACAATTACCAAGCGCATCCTTCTTCATCCTGAACACGATCGTTTCACCAGCGAGGATCTTCGAACTGAAATGGATGCGGCCGGCCTGAGACTTATCAACGCCTTTGAACTCAAAATATTGGGAATTTTGGGGGTTGCCAAGAGATTGGATCATATTCCGTTCAGGCGGTAATTATGCCGATCACCACGATGACCAGCAACGCCAAAGGATAGGTGCTGGCCATGTTGAAAAGCGCCATGGCATAAGGTGGTTTTTGGGTTCTATAAAGAAGGGCCGCAGGCAGCATCAGAAAGAGAAGCCCCGTTGATGTAGCGGCAATCAGAAGCGGAAATTCAAAGGGGATGGGCGAACCGAGAAATACGAACACGCAAAGAATTGTCGCAGCAGTTAAAGACCCTATGATAATCGTATTGGCCGAGTCCGGACCCAGTTGAACCGGAATGGTTCTGGCATGGAGGTGCCGATCGGTCTCGATGTCGGTCCAGTCATTGGGCACGTTCTGCCCGCCGATTTCCCACAAGAAAAACCATAAAAAAAGCACAGAAAGAAACAGCGGCGAGGGCTTGGGATCCACGGCAAATATACCGGCAATGGCGCCGGCTGTCTTCACGCCGCCGCTGACCAGGGTTCTGAAATGGGTGACTTTGAGCAGCAGGCAATAAACAGTTTCGAGCAAACAGCCGATCGCAAAAATTAAGATGCATACCGGGTTTAAATGGTAAGCACCCCACACGGCCACGATGGACCAGGCGATTGTCCAAAGCATTCCTTCGGTGAAACTCAGATATCCCTGGGCCATGGGATGCCTCACCATCGCGGCATCCAGGTCGCATTCAACACCGGTATTACCGCAAAGTTTCAGTTTTTCTTTGTCCACACGGTAATCAATGACATCGTTAAGGGCATATACTGCCGTATAACCGGCAAATGTCGTGACAAGGCCCAGAAAAATAATCTCAACAGCGGGGAAGCGGCCGAGCCACAGCAAAGCGCCCAATGCCGGGGTTGCCATGTCCAGTAACCCGTGAGGTGTTCTGGAAAGCGCCAGAAATAGTTTTAATTTTTGAAATCCAGTATATGAGCGGGCCGGCTGTGTCATCTTCACATTCGAATCCTGAGTCATTAAACGCCTCGGAATTTTTACAACTTCCTTTAAATAGTTGAATAGTTAAATCGTTGAATCATTAAATGGTTTTAACGAGTTGACCAATCGACCATTCCGCGATTTAACCAATATTCCAAATGCCTATTTCTCCCAAACATTATCCATTATTCCAACATTTTGATTGTGAGCGAAGCGAACTGTCTTGTCTAAAAATATCTGATCGTTTTGATTCGGTCCAAATCGTATTTCATTAGCATGGCGCCCTCATAATCGTCAAGGTGTTAACGCTTTAATTGATCGGAAGGAAAACAATAAAATATACCTGAAGCGGTAATATTTTTAAAATGCTAATGTGAAACTCTCAGCCTTATTTCAAGCTGTTCCACCATCAGCGAGCAGGCAAGACAAACAAAGAAATAGAGCACCATCACCGTAATCCAGACTTCAAAGGTTAAAAACGTTGCGGACATGAGTTCCATTCCCTGAAATGTGAGCTCTTGAATTGAGATCACAGAGACGATGGATGAATCCTTGATTGTTGAGATGAACTGGCCGGCTAAAGGCGGGAGTATTCTCTGCGCAGCCTGGGGTAAAATAATATGTCGGATCTGTTGATGTCGCGAAAGCCCGATGGCCGCAGAAGCCTCCCACTGGCCGTTTTCAATGGACTGAATGCCGCCTCTGATAATTTCAGTAATGTATGCGCCTTCATATACACCCAGTGCCGCTATGCCGGACAAAAACACCGGAAAACGGGTAGGTGAGATAAATATGTCAGACAATATCTCTTTAAGAAATCCCGGAGCGGCGTTTTCCAGGGAATCCGGTCCGATCATCGATACGAATTGATCACTGATAAAATAATAAAATATGAATATCCAGACCAGAATGGGTATGTTTCGAATCAGTTCAACATAACTCCAGCCAACAAGCCGCTTAAAAGGACTTGTGCTGGTACGAAAAAGGCCCATGACGGTACCGAAAATCATGGCGACGACAGTGGAATAGATACTGAGTTGAAGGGTTATGAAAAGGCCCTGCATGATCAGGCCCGGAACGCACCGGCCCGTTGCCGCATCAAACCTGAAAAGATACTGCGGCATAACGTTCCAATCCCACTTGTAATGAACTTCGACGTTTATTCGATGCACAATCCAGACACAGATGCCTGCGAGAATTAAAAACAACAAAATGTCCAGGCGGGTAATTTTATGCTTCAATGATTTCAACAGGAACTTTGCTCCAATGCTTTCGGCGAAAAGAATGTGAGGACTTATTTGATCAATTTTTCCCAGTCTTTGGTCCGGAACCAGTAATGTTTTCGATCCTTGAGGAATCCTTCGGCTTCAACATAGCGAACCCAATTGTCGAGGTAATTCATGGTGTCAAAATCGCCTTTTTTTACGGCAAACCCAATGGGCTCCCGGGTAAAGGTTTTATCAAGTGGCATAAAAAACTTTTCGGGATATTTGAGGGCCTGAAATGCCGGTGTCGGGGCCGATGCGACAACGGCATGGGCCCTTCCATTCACCAGTTCCTGATATGCCTCGGATTCATCGTCGAACAGCCGCAACTGGGCTTTGGGCAAATATTTTTTCGCGGCGGTGACTGCAGTGGAACCGAGTCTGGCTGCGATGACCACATCGGAACGATTGAAGTCTTCGATCCGGCTGAATCCGGCGGCAAGCGTTTTATTGGCGACAATCGACATTCCCGTGTAATCGTAGGGGATACTGAAATTGACTTTTAAATTCCGGCTGGGAATAATCCCCATGCCACCGATGATGATATCAAATTTTCCGGTGATGAGCGCCGGAATGATCCCGGACCATTTGGTTGGAACAAACTCGACGTTGACACCGGTATCTTTGGCCAGACGCTTTGCAACGTCAATCTCAAAACCGATAAATTTTCCGGTCTTGTCCTTCATGGCCCACGGCACAAAGGTCGACATGCCCACCCGGAGAACACCGCGCTTTTGGACCTGTTCGATCATACTCTCCTTTTTTTCAGTCTGTCCGGACGGAGTGGAATTATTGCCGCATGCCATTAACATCAGGATGACACCGGCCAGTAAACATGTTCGCATCCATGCTAAAAAACTCATTTTACCTCTCCTTTTTCCATCCTGTTGACGACAACGGATAATGTCGCCGTCATGATTAAATATATGGCTGCGATGGTAAACCACAGCTCAAAAACCATGTAGGTATCCGCGATAATCTGCTCTCCCTGCATGGTCAGATCATAAATTGCGATGGTGCTGACAAGGGCGGAATCCTTGATTAGCGATACGGCCTGACTCACAAGCGGCGGGAGCATATGCCGGATGGCTTGTGGCAGAATGACATGACGATACGTATTCCAGCGATTCAGGCCGATACTGTATGCGGCCTCCCACTGTTCTTGATGGATGGAAAGAATTCCGGCCCGGAAGATTTCCGATGCATACGCACCTTCAAAAAGGCTTAACGCCAGCACAGCGGACGTCAATCTGCCGAATCCTAAAACCGGTGAGATCACGAAATAAATAAAAAAGATCTGCACAAGCAGCGGGGTATTCCTGACAAGTTCCATATAGCCCCGGGCCAGCGATCGGGCCGCAAAAGAATCCGAGAGTCGAAAAAGTGTGGTCACCAGACCGAAAATACTCGAAAATAAAAGGCTCGCAGCGGTGATTTTTAAAGTGACCCAGATGCCTTTGAGCAAGGGGCCTGAAACAAATGAACCGTCGACAAAGGTAAAAAAAAATTTGGGGATCCGATACCACTGCCAATTGTAATCCAATTTGCCGGCGCCGGCAAACATCAGCCACATGAGAACGCCGCATGTGACTATAAATTTAATCGCATCTTTTGCTTTAAAATTATCTTTTGCCGGTTTCGCCCTGTACTTGTTGATCATGAACTATCCTGTATGTTTCATATTTTTTTTGAGACAAACATGTCTCATAATACAAAAGAGGGGTTATTTTTGGCTATTTTGCGGGGTCTAACCTTTTTGTTGGATCAGCGTCGGAACTTGATTTATATTTTAAAAGCACGATCGCGTCAAATGTCAATTGGGTGTTGCCGTATCAGACAAAATGCCGGTTGATCAACAACGATCAGCGGGCATTGTTATACTCGGCTTTGAAACATCATAAAACATTTAAGGGATCATGTTCAAGCGGCAAACAATAATTCTTCGAAACATGACATAATGCATTCATTCCATTGGATGAGAAATATTCATGGCACATAAATTGCTAAATAAAAATTGAAAGCTCTGAATATTTTCAGTGGGGGTATATGATGATGACACTAAACGAAATCAAAAAGGATCTGGACCTTATTAATGCCATAGATTGGGACATGACGCCGGAAGAGGCGGTTCGGCTCTATCTCGAATGGGGAAACAACTGGGCCGGCGGTAATTATGTCATCCGCTCCAAGGATGATACGGTGCATTATTTTGTGATTAATACTTGGAAAGGCTTTCCGGTTGTCTATCTTATAAAAAGAAATTCCCATGAAGCGAAAGAACTGGCGGAAATCAAGATTCCTGAGATGTTGAAAAAACAATATATCAAAAAGAACGGCGAAGCCAAAGGTGTTTATTCCATTGAGGGCGATATCAAAGCATGGCTCAAGAATGAACTCAATCCATAGAACTGGTTTCAAGGAGGAGAAAATGGAGAAAAAAGTGTTAAATGCCATGAAAAAGGCGGGTAAACCTTTAAGGCCCGGTGAAGTGGCCGAGATGATCGGTGAAGAGAGCAAAACGGTTTCAAAGATCATTGGCGATTTGAAGAAGCAAGGAAAAGTGGTATCCCCGAAAAGATGTTTTTATGCACCCAGCGAATAGTTGACGTTATTTAAAATAAATGATTGATTCTTTCAAAACATCCTGCAAAAATAGGCATATGACGATGGCCGTCGAAATTATTTTTTTTTGGCCCGGTACGCAAACATCGGGAACTGATATTTTTATTGCGTGTCTCGGCCTGCGGCAACTACCGGATCCGCAGACGTCCGCGTGGAACGGGGGATCGCGCCCCCTGAGCACGTACAGGTTATCGGTCTGTGAGTTTGAGGCGGCGTCCTCGGTGAACTGTGCCGAGGGTCGGCAGGTAAATTCAAAATCTACAGGAGGGGATTATGACGTTTGAATCTTTTGAGGTACTGATTGAATTTGCAATTGAAAAAGAAAGAGAAGCTGCGGCATTTTATGCCAACCTGGCCCGGCAAACATCCTTTTCAGGTGTAAAAGAATCATTGCTCGAGATGGAAAAAGAAGAAAAAAAGCATGAAAGCATGCTGAAAAATCTGGAAAACAACAAAGTACTGGTTGAAGAATATAATTTCAAGTGGATTCCGGATATGAAACGAAGTGATTACATGGTCGAAATGAAATATGAAGACGGCATGAATTATACGGATATCCTTCGCATTGCCATGAAACGCGAAGAAAAAGCCCTGAAGATGTATAACGCGCTTCAAAAGAGGACCGGCAATCCGGAACATATCCGGATTTTAAAGGTGCTCTGCCAGGAAGAGGCGAAACATAAGCTGTTTTTGGAAGGTCTCTACGATGACCATATGGCCGAGCAAGGAGATTAATCGTAATTGGTAGGAAGCGATGTCGATCATCTTTTTTAAATGGAAACAGCATGTTCACGTGTCCATTTAATACGCTATGGAACAGCCGATTCATTTTTATAATCAGCACGGCGAAAAACTTGCAGGATCGCTCCATTTGCCCAAACAGCATGACGGATGCGGAGTAGTCTTCGGCCATTGTTTTACCTGTACCCGGCACACCCGTATTATCCGTGAGGCCTGTGATGCCTTGGCTGCTGAAAACTTTTTGGCTTTGCGGTTTGATTTTTCCGGCAACGGACAAAGTGAGGGTGAATTCTCAAAGTCCACCTATTCCAAACAGATTGCCGAAATGCAGGAAGCTGTCGGCGTTATTTTGGAAAAGGGCGTCCGGAGACTCGGCCTTGCCGGGCATAGTATGGGCGCGGTTATCGCTGTTCTCACCGCGCCCCGGATCGAGGCGGTAAAGGCGGTGTGCACGCTGGCCGGGCGGTTGACCGATCTGAACGCCGCCTATTTTTTCAGTCAGGGACAGATAAAGGAACTTGAAGACACCGGGAAAGTGTCGTTCACCAGCCGGGGCCGGACATTGCAACTTTCAACGGAATTTTTTGCCGATGCAAAGCAGTATGATCTTCCCGGAACCGTAAAATCATTGAAAACGCCATTGATGGTTATCCACGGGGATGTCGACGAAATCATTCCGGTCAAGGCTGCCTATCTGGCCAAAACACTGAATCCAGAACGCACGGAGTTGTCTATCATTTCCGGTGCCGATCACATGTTCAGCAACGACATACATCGCTCGCAGACCGTTAAACTGGTAGTGAAATGGTTTAAGGAACGTCTTCATGAATCTTTCTGAAACGCTGAGCAAGGACTATATTGAATCCCAATACAAACAGTGGAAAGCCGATGCAAATTCGGTATCCCGTGACTGGCGTTTTTTCTTTGAGGGATTTGAAATGGCCTCGGGTATGGATCGCAAGGCCGAGGTCGTTTATGATGAAAAACAATGCTTCAAACAGGTCCGGGTGGAAGCACTCATTAGACGGTATCGTGAGATCGGACACTTGCTGGCCTGTTTCGACCCATTAACGGCATGCCCCACCGACCATCCATTGTTGAACCTTTCCGCATTTGATCTGACGCCGAATGACCTGGATACCCCATTTTTCGCAAAAGAGTTGGCTCACAATGATCGTGCTTCATTAAAAGAGATTATTCAGGCACTCAAAGAGACTTACTGCCGTTCCATCGGCGTGGAATTTATGCACCTGCAGGATCCGGAAGAACGAAAATGGCTTCAGGATCGAATGGAACCTGCTCGAAATACGCCCGATCTTAAAGTCGACGACAGGCTCAGAATCTTGGAAAAGCTTTATCAGGCCGTTCTTTTCGAACAATTCCTTCATAAAAAATATCTGGGACAGACACGGTTTTCTATCGAAGGTGCGGAAGTGGTCATTCCCATGCTCGATGTTTTCATGGACAGGGCCGCCTCCCTGAATTGCCGTGAAATTATTTTGGGTATGGCCCATCGAGGACGGTTGAATGTTCAAACGAATATACTGAACAAGTCTTATGAAGAGATATTCAGCGAATTTGAAAGCTGCCACGATCCGGACGAAATCTTTGGCGCCGGAGACGTCAAGTACCATGACGGGTACCTGGCGGATGTAAAAACCAGCGAAGGAGTGCAGATTCGTATTTTTCTGGCCAACAATCCCAGCCATTTGGAATCCGTCAATCCCGTGGTTGAAGGATTCGTGAAAGGCCGGCAAGACATTCTAAAGGATGATGAAAGGAATGTGATCCGGCCGCTTCTGATCCATGGCGATGCCGCTTTTGCCGGACAGGGTGTCGTAACGGAAACCCTGAACATGTCGCAGCTTACCGGGTATCAAAACCGGCGGTACCGTTCATATTGTGATTAACAATCAGATCGGATATACCACGCTGCCGGAACATGCCCGCTCCACCCGCTATGCCACTGACGTGGCCAAAATGTTGATGATCCCGATCTTTCATGTTCACGGGGAAGATCCGGAATCTGCCGTACATGTGATCCGGCTGGCCCTTGATTACCGGGAAACCTTTCACAAAGATGTTGTGGTCGATGTCGTCTGTTTTCGCAGATATGGCCATAACGAGGGAGATGAACCCTATTTTACCCAGCCTCAAATGTATGATCGGATTCGTAAACGTCTTCCTTTGAATGAAGTTTACGCGAACAAGCTGTTAGAAAAGGGCGTCATTCGAAAAGAGGATACAGATGCCCTGGTACAGAGTATCAATCGTAATCTGGAAGATGCTCTTGAAGCGGTCAAGTCCGGCACCTGCGTATTTCCTCAATACCGGTTTTATGAAAACTGGAAAAATTATCACGGCACTTACACCCATGATCCGGTTAAAACCGGCGTTCCCAAGAAAAAGCTCGTCGCACTGGCCCGTAAGTTGAATACGGTTCCAAAGGAGTTTTCTTTGAATGAAAAATTGGTCCGCCTGATGAAAAAGCGCCGAGACAGCATTGAAGAAGGTCACTCCATCGACTGGGCCAATGCCGAAATACTCGCTTTTGCTTCTTTGCTAACGGAAGGCGACCCCGTGCGTTTGAGCGGTCAGGACAGCGCTCGCGGCACTTTCAGCCAGCGTCACACGATTCTTTTCGATACCAAAACCGGCGATGAATATATACCGCTTAACGCGCTCGACAAGAACCAGGCCCCTTTTTTAGTGTATAACAGCCTGCTCTCCGAATCCGGCGTCTTGGGATTTGAATACGGCTACTCAGCCGCTCAACCCCAGGGTTTGGTGATCTGGGAGGCCCAGTTCGGCGACTTTGCCAATAACGCCCAATCGATCATCGATCTATATATTGCCAGCGGACAAGCCAAATGGCAGCGGTTAAGCGGTTTGGTGCTGTTGCTGCCCCACGGCTGGGAGGGGTTAGGTCCCGAACACTCCAGTGCCCGCCTTGAACGTTTCCTGCAATTGTGTGCCAAGGACAACATCCAGGTGTGCAATCTCACCACACCGGCACAATATTTTCATCTTCTCCGGCGGCAGGCAAAAGAAAGTTATCGGAAGCCACTGATTATCATGACGCCGAAAAGTCTTTTGAGGCATCCCTTGGCGATTTCAGAAATAAATGAATTGACTTCGAGCGAATTCAGGGAAGTCCTTGAAGATCCGGATGACTTGACATCCGTTAGCTGCATTCTTTTTTGCAGCGGAAAAATATATTATGAATTACTTCAAAAACGCCGGGAACTGAAAAAAAACGACTTCGCCATTGTTCGTCTTGAACAGTTTTACCCTTTCCCGGAAACTCAGATCAAAACCGTCCTTCAAAAATATAAAAAGGCCCGGCGATTTATGTGGGTCCAGGAAGAACCGGAAAATATGGGCGCATGGTATTTTTTGCGTTTCCGTCTTGAAAATATCGTTGGGAAACCCATGGAATATGTCGGTCGAGAAGCAGCAGCCACCACGGCAACTGGATATCCCAATATCTATCGAAAAGAACAAGCCGCCGTGGCAAATACCGCCCTTGGAATCGAAGAACCCGACGACAAGTAAAGAACCCAACACAAACGATTAACAATCATAAACCTGCCCGCCATCGCAAGACTGGCGGTTGCTCAGGTGATGCAGGCGGGTTATCAAGCCAATTAATAAGGGAGCCTCCATGGAAATCGAGATCAAAATACCCAGCGTTGGAGAATCGGTTCAAGAAGCCGTCCTGGTAGAATGGTATAAAAAAGACGGTGATGCGGTTCAAAAAGATGAACCACTTTTTGTGATTGAAACCGACAAGGTTACCTTGGAGATCGTGGCCGAAGCATCCGGGATTTTAAAAATCTTGATTGAAGAGGGCCAGACGGTTTCCATCGGCGCTGTTGTGGGAAGCATCGACATCAAAGAAATATCCGAAGCTGCGCCGGAACCTGAGCCGAAGGAAGAAAAAGTATCCGAAGCTGTTCAGAAATCGGCGCCTCGGGAAGAAGAAAAGCAAGGGCCTCCGAAAGTTCGGGAATGGCCGGAAGAGCCGGCCCCATCCGGGGCTGTACCCGAAAAGGCGGCCGAGGAGGCGCCGGCTGAAGAGAAACCGGTTGAAAAGGCGCCGGCCGAGGTTCAAAGCATTCTTTCCCCATCGGTAAGACGCCTTGTCTCCGAAAAAAACATCGATATTTCCGGCATCGCAGGCAGCGGTCCGGGAAGCCGGATCACCAAGGGTGATGTGCTCCTTTATCTGGAACAGACGGCGCCGGCTCGGTCTAAGGAACCAGCGCCTGATGCCGGTGCCAAGAAGGTGGCTGACGTCAAACCTGCAGCACCGGCGGAAGCGTCTTCCTTTGGTGACGAAGATGTTGTTCGAAAACCCATGACACCGATTCGCCGGCGGATTGCTTCTCGCCTTTTGGAGGCCAGGCAGAATACCGCCATGCTCACGACCTTTAACGAGATAGATATGACACGCACCATGGGCCTCCGTGCGCAGTTCAAGGAAGTCTTTAAAGAAAAGCATGGTATCTCTTTAGGGTTTATGTCCTTTTTTATCAAAGCCGTGATCGAGGCGCTCAAAGAATACCCGCAGGTCAATGCATTCATTGACAAGGAAGATATCGTTTATCACAATTATTTCCACATCGGCATCGCCGTCGGCACCGGAAAAGGTTTGGTAGTGCCGGTGATTCGAAACGCCGACAGGCTGAGCTTTGCCCAGTTGGAACAGGCCATTGTCGATTTTGTGGATAAAATCAAAACCAATCGCCTGGAGTTGGCCGATCTCGAAGGCGGTACCTTTACCATCACCAATGGCGGTGTATTCGGATCCCTGATGAGCACGCCCATTTTAAATACACCCCAAAGCGGTATCTTGGGGATGCACAAAATCGAAAAACGCCCCGTGGTCTTAGATGACGAAATAACCATCCGGCCCATGATGTATGTGGCGTTGAGCTATGATCATCGTATCGTGGACGGCAGAGAAGCGGTCAAATTTTTGGTGCGGATCAAGGAGTGTATCGAAAATCCCGAAAGGATCATGATGGAGATATAACCATGGCACAAAAAGAGAATTTCGACCTCATAATTATCGGTAGCGGTCCGGGTGGCTATGTGGCGGCGGTTCGGGCGGCACAACTGGGACTGAAGACCGCCTGTATTGAAAAAGAAGACCGTCTGGGCGGCGTTTGCCTGAATGTGGGCTGTATCCCGAGCAAAGCCTTGCTCGATTCCAGTGAATACTTTCACCTGGCTAAAGATCGGTTGGCTGAACACGGCATAAAAACCGGAAAGACGAGCCTTGATTTGGCGGCCATGATGGCCCGAAAAGAAAAGGTCGTCGAAGAGCTGACCGGCAATGTTCGCAAGCTATTGGAGGGAAACGATATTACGATTGTTCAAGGCACGGCGCGTCTTGCCGGAAAAGATCGCGTTGAGATTCAGCAATCGGGTGCTTCTTCCCGCAAAAAAAACATGCAAACCCTTGGCGCCAAGTCGATCATCCTGGCCACCGGAAGCGCGCCGGTCCAGGTTCGAGGTCTTGAATTTGACGGAAAACATATCGTCACGTCCACGGAGGCGCTGGCGTTCAACTCGGTTCCCAAACATCTGGGTATTGTGGGCGGTGGATATATCGGTCTTGAGCTCGGATCCGTGTGGGTGCGCCTCGGCGCAAAGGTGACCGTTATTGAAATGCTGCCTCACATCGCGATTACGCTGGATGGACAAGTGGGTCGGGCTCTGGAGCGAATTCTTAAAAAACAAGGACTCGATATTCTACTCAACACCCGTGTGTCAGGCGCAAAGGTTCAAAAAAACGCGGTTCGGGTTATTCTGGAAAACAAAGATAAAAAAGAGGCCTTTTCCTGCGATCGATTGCTGGTTGCCGTGGGAAGGCGGCCTTTGACGCAAAACCTGGGCCTTGAAGACGCCGGTATTCATATTGATTCCAAAACCGGTCATATTCTGGTGGATGAATCTTTTCGCACCAATGTTCCGAGTATTTATGCCATTGGCGATCTCATTCCCGGCCCCATGTTGGCCCACAAGGCTTCTGCCGAGGGCATTGCCGCAGTGGAATGCATTGCAGGGCTTCCCGGAGAAGTGAACTATGATGCTATCCCGGCGGTGATCTATACCTGGCCGGAAGTGGCCGGCGTCGGTATGACCGAAGAACAGGTCAAACAAAAAAATATTCCTTTTTGTGTGGGGACCTATCCATTTTCCGGGGCCGGTCGTGCGCGCTGCATGGGAGAAAAGGAAGGCTTCGTCAAATTGATCGCCCATGCCAAAACCGATCGAATCCTAGGGGTTCACATTATCGGTCCCCGTGCGTCCGACATGATTGCAGAATGCGTTCTGGCAATGGAATTCGGGGCAAGTTCCGAGGATATCGCCCGAACCGTTCACGGTCACCCGACCTTTTCCGAAGCACTTCACGAGGCGGCCATGGCGGTTCGAAAATGCTCGATTTATGCATCCTGAAGCTCCTTCTCATTGGGCATAACGCATAGCGAAGACCAAAGGAATAGATTTTGTTTAATAGGACTTTTAATCATAAAAAAAGATATTCAAATGTAAGGAATGATCATGGCCGATTATGATTATGACATCGGGGTGATCGGCGGTGGCGCGGCTGGTTTGACCGTCACATCCGGCGCTGCCCAGCTCGGCGCAAAAACACTTCTCGTTGAAAAGGAAAAAGAACTGGGCGGCGACTGTCTCCATTTCGGCTGTGTTCCCAGCAAGACCCTTATCAAGACCGCCCATGTATATCACATGATGAAAAATGCCGAAAAATACGGCTTGCCCCCGGTACAAGAGCCGCCGATTGATTTTAAAAAGGTCTCCCAGAGAATAAAATCGGTCATCGAGGTCATCCAGGAACACGATTCAACGGAACGGTTCTGTGGTCTGGGGGCAAAAGTAGAATTCGGCATTCCTGTTTTTACGGATGAACATTCCGTCCAATTGAACGGGAA
Source organism: uncultured delta proteobacterium (assembly GCA_963778575.1). Taxonomy (GTDB): domain Bacteria; phylum Desulfobacterota; class Desulfobacteria; order Desulfobacterales; family UBA11574; genus UBA11574. The sequence goes on from CAVZUV010000030.1 coordinate 39,437, forward strand.
AACCGTTTCAGCTAAAACCTGGGTGATTGCCACCGGTTCTTCGCCGTTTATTCCGTCCGTCAAAGGGCTGGATAAGACCGGCTATATCACGAACAAAGAAATATTTTATTTGGACCATCTGCCCAAGTCGATGGTCATCATCGGCGGAGGGCCCATTGGAAGTGAGATGGGGCAGGCGTTCAACCGGCTTGGGACCAAAGTGTATATTGTGAACCGTGGCGATCAGATCCTGGGCAAAGAGGATAAGGACATGGCTGATACGGTTCAAAAGGTCATGGAATCCGAAGGCGTCGAGTTTTATCTAAATGCTTCCATCGAGGCTGCCAGGGATCTCGGCAATGAAAAAGAGGTGGTCATCACAGACAAAGAAGGTGTATCCGTCACTCTAAAAGCCGAAACCATCATGGTCGCGGTGGGAAGAACTCCCAACATCGGCCAAATGGGCATCGAGGCTATCGGCGTCAAGGTCAACCGTCTCGGTATCGATGTCGATAAACGGTTGAGAACGAATCATAAGCATATCTATGCGGCAGGCGATGTCAACGGCGGGTATCTTTTCACTCATGCGGCCGGATATGAAGGCGGCGTTGTGGTCAGCAACGCTGTTTTTCGACTTCCGAGGCACACGGATTACACGTATCTGCCCTGGTGTACGTACACCGATCCTGAACTGGCGAGTATCGGCATGAACGAAAAAACAGCCAAAGCCTCGGGAATCGACTATTCCATCATTATTGAAGAATTTAAAAACAATGACCGGAGCCTTGCCGAGGGAGAAAGCATCGGGAGAATCAAAATGCTTCTGAATGAAAAAGAAAAACCCATCGGCGTTCAGATTGTCGGCCCGCATGCCGGAGACCTGGTCTGTGAATGGGTGGCGGTATTAAACGGAAAGGTAAAACTTTCCACTCTGGCGGCGGCGGTTCATCCGTATCCCACCATCGGTGAGATCAACAAAAAAGTCGCCGGTACATTTTTTACGCCCAAGATTTTTTCAGACAAGATCAAAAAAGGGCTCAAGTTCTTTTTCAATCTCAAAGGCCGGGCCTGCGGCCTTGAACCGGGTGAAGAATAATTAGAAGCTATCTCAAAATAATCTTTTGGCCCAAGCTCCGCGTTGGTGCCTTGTTTTAAGTCCTCGACATACTAGAGTATGCCTGTGGGCTAAAACTCGGATCCGCCTTGATTTTGAACCAAAATCTTTATTTTGAGATGGCTTCTAGAAAGGAAGCAGCAGAAATGGAGACATACTACAAACCTGAAGATTTACTGAAATTCGAAGATATCGGGAAAGACGCACCGGAACTGGCGAAGAAGTTTTTCGAGTATTATGGCGCTGTATTTGCGGAAGGCGAACTCACGGAAAGAGAAAAATCCCTCATTGCCCTTGCAGTGGCACATGCCGTCCAATGCCCGTATTGCATCGATGCCTACACTCAGACATGCCTCGAAAAAGGGTCAAATATGGCAGAGATGACCGAAGCGATCCATGTTGCTGCGGCCATACGCGGCGGAGCTTCCCTGGTGCACGGGGTACAGATGCGAAATATTGGCGAAAAAATATCCATGTAGAAAAGACGTTGTCGAATTGTGATCATGTTGAAGGAAAAATTGGCAAGCACATCGTCCGGTCAAAGGCAGGTGGCGCCTGAAAGAGAAGGCGACGGTATCACACCTTTCGGATTGACCCTGTCTCAACACGGCATTGATTTGAGGCGCATTGAAACGCGTATTTTACAGGTTAATGTGGGATTTCTCTGCAACCAGACTTGCAGGCACTGTCATCTAAATGCAGGACCCCATCGAAAAGAGAACATGGGGGATATCGTTGCCAGAGAAGTCGTGTCCTATGCGAAAAGAAGCGGATTTGACACTATCGACATCACCGGCGGCGCACCTGAATTGAATCCTCATACGGTTACGCTGATCCAAGGCGTTGTTCCCTTTGCGAAACGCGTTATGATGCGTTCAAACCTGTCGGCGCTGAACGATGGCACCAAAGAACACCTTTTCGAGCTTCTTCAGGCAGAAAAAGTGGTTATCGTAGGCTCCTTGCCTTCGTTGAATGCCCTCCAGGCGGATTCTCAAAGGGGCTCCGGCATATTTCAAACCAGTATCAATGCGCTCATAAAACTGAATGCTATAGGATACGGTCAGGAAGGTTCCGGCCTTGAACTGAACCTGGTATCCAATCCCACCGGCGCATTTCTTCCGCCTTCTCAGGCAGAAACGGAAAAGAGATTCCGCCAGGTGTTAAAGAGAAAATGGGGCATTGTGTTCAACAATCTGTACAGCTTTGCCAATGTCCCTCTCGGCCGGTTCCGTCAATGGCTCGTCGAAACCGGCAATCTCGAAGGATATATGAAAAAGCTTTGTTCGAGTTTCAATGCTTGTGCGGTGGACGGATTGATGTGCCGATCGCTGGTCTCTGTCTCCTGGGATGGTTATCTTTACGATTGCGACTTTAACCTGGCCAGGGGAATTTTCATGGATCGGCGCAAAATCCATGTATCTGAAATGCCGGGTCCTCCGAATCCCGGCAGCCATATTGCAACGGCCGATCATTGTTACACCTGCACCGCAGGTTTGGGATTTACGTGAGGAGGGGCGATCGAATCCTGAGGTTCAGGGGAAAATCTAATTCATTTAGTGTCTGATCGAACCCCATGTTTTTTGGTCAAAAATTCGAAATACGAAGCACGAAATATGAAACAATGATCAAAATTAAAATATTCAAATGACAAAAATGCTTGCCTGTTACGTAGGGCACGAACAGTCAGGTCGGATATTCAATGCATTAGTTTTGTTAATTTTGTCATTCGATATTCGAATTTGTTTCGGATTTCGATATTCGGATTTTGCCTAAACATATCTTTTGTACCAGGCACTATTTAACTGAAGGGAGCTGGAGAAAAATTAAATCATGGACCCAAAAGAATTTATTACACGGATAGACGTTGACGGCGAGGTTTACGATGTTTCGGATATCACACTCTTGGAGAAAAAAGGGATCGCCGATATTCAAAGACTTCCGTTTTCCATTAAAATACTGGTTGAAAACCTGTTGAGAAAACTGGACGGGCGAACGGTAAAAGAAAAAGATGTAATGAACATCGCTCGCTGGCAAAAACAGTATGATCAGCCCGTTGAGATACCGTTTCATCCGGCCCGGGTGCTGATGCAGGATTTCACCGGTGTGCCCGCTGTGGTGGACCTTGCCGCCATGCGGGATGCGGTAAAAGACCTTGGCGAAGATCCCATGATGATCAATCCGCTGGTTCCGGTAGATTTGATTGTCGATCACTCTGTCCAGGTGGATTATTACGGGACCAATGATTCCCTGGAGAAAAATGTCGCCAAAGAGTACGAAAGAAACGGGGAAAGATATGCCCTCTTGAAATGGGCTCAAAAAAGCTTTGATAATTTCAGGGTCGTGCCGCCGAATTCCGGTATATGCCACCAGGTGAACCTTGAATATATCGGACAGGTCGTGATGAGCATGGATTCAAACGGCGTTAAATGGGCCTATCCGGATACCCTGGTCGGCACTGATTCGCATACTACCATGATCGATGGTATCGGTGTGGTGGGATGGGGGGTCGGCGGCATCGAAGCGGAAGCCGTGATGCTGGGGCAACCGTATTACATGTCAATTCCCCAGGTCGTGGGGGTCCGTCTGTCGGGAGAACTGAATAAAGGCATCACGGCCACCGATCTTGTGCTGGTGATTACCGAACTCCTCAGAAAACATAATGTCGTGGAAAAATTTGTGGAATACTTCGGCCCGGGAATGAAGAATCTGACGGTTCCCGACAGAGCCACCATATCCAACATGACGCCGGAATACGGGGCTACCATCGGGTTTTTCCCGGTAGATGAAAAAACCATTGAATATCTTAAACTGACCCATCGGGCAAGCCGGGCCAATTTGGTGGAAACCTTCACTCAAAAACTAGGACTATTTTATACCGGGGATGAAATGCCTGAATATACACAAATTCTTGAGGTGGATCTTTCTTCGATCACGCGTTGTGTTGCCGGCCCGGCAAGGCCGCAGGATAGAATTGAGCTTCCGAATTTAAAAGAAAAATTTGCGGGTTTAAGATCCGCTCACGCTAAAGTATGTTCGGTGAATCTTGGTGGGAAAACGGCATCTATCGGCGATGGGAGTATTGCCGTTGCCGCCATCACTTCGTGCACGAACACTTCAAACCCTTTTGTTCTGATCGGCGCAGGCTTGCTTTCGAAAAATGCCGTCGAGAAAGGATTGAAAGTGCCTGCTTTTGTGAAGACATCCCTTGCGCCCGGATCAAAAGTGGTGATTCGATATCTTAATGATGCCGGCTTGATGCCGTATTTTGAGGAACTTGGATTCCATCTGGCGGCCTTTGGATGCACCACCTGTATCGGAAACAGCGGCCCGCTGCATCCTGAAATCGAAAAATCCATTGCCGAAAACGACCTCACTGTGGCGTCGGTTTTGTCGGGGAATCGAAATTTCGAGGCCAGGATTCATCAAAGTATCAAAGCCAATTATTTGGCATCTCCCATGCTGGTGGTGGCTTTGGCCATTGCAGGACGGATCGACATCGATTTGACCACAGAGCCTCTTGGATACGATTTAAACGGTGCACCGGTGTTTTTGACGGATATCTGGCCCGGAGACGATGAGATTAGAAACCTCGTGAAACTGCATGTTAAAAATGATTTTTTCCGGGAGGAATACGGCAAGATTTTTGATGGGGATCGATTCTGGAATTCGTTAAATGTTCCGGAAGGCAAAACATTCCATTGGGATCCCAAATCCACTTATATAAAAAAACCGCCTTTTTTTGAAAATTTCGGTCCGGATCCTCTCAACCCTTCCGATGTAACGGATGCCTGCGCACTTCTCTTGCTCGGCGATTCGGTGACGACGGACCATATTTCTCCGGCAGGTGCGATACCCGTCGACTATCCGGCCGGAAAGTATCTTATTGACGAAAACATTTTGCCGGATGCATTTAATTCATATGGTTCTCGAAGGGGAAACCATGAAGTCATGATGCGCGGGACGTTCGGCAACATCCGAATTAAAAATAAGATGGTATCGCCAAGGGAAGGAAGTTTTACACTGAAGTTTCCGGGCAAGTCGGAGATGTTTGTTTATGATGCGGCCATGAAATACCTTTCGGAATCCAGGCCACTTGTTGTTTTGGGCGGCAGGGAATACGGTACGGGCTCTTCGAGGGACTGGGCTGCCAAAGGGACGGCACTTCTGGGCGTGAAAGCGGTGATCGCATCATCTTTTGAGCGGATACATCGGAGCAATTTGGTCGGGATGGGTGTTTTGCCGCTCGTATTCAAAAACGATATAACCGTTAACACTCTTGGTCTGACCGGTTCAGAGACTTTCTCCATCATCGGAATCGAAGATATGCATCCGAGGAAGACCTTGACCGTCAAAGCCATAAAAGAAGACAAACAGGAAGTTCATTTTGACGTCATTGCCCGGCTGGATACCGAGGTGGAAGTCGATTACTTCTTAAACGGCGGCATTTTACAATATGTGCTTAGAAAGATTCTGTCTGAAAAATAGATCATCATCTTGATTCCCGGATTTCTTAAAACTCAAGTTTTAAAGGAATGTCGACCATGGACGCCAAAGATCTGCTCAAACTTTTGCCATGAAATGCCTGGAAACTTTATATCGAAAAGAATAAAAATTCGGTTTGATCATCGATTACATGTTTTTTAATGCCCGGCCGTTGCTTGACAACGGATTTTTCGGTGTTACTCATAAAATATGACGTTTTGTTGGGAAAATACCAAAAAAGAAAAAACAACATCCGAGACCATCTCAAATAAAATGCCGGTTCATTGAATATATAACCGAAGTTCTATGTTATTTGCTTTTAAAGGAAAGGAGAGATATTATTATGGCTTATACTTGTAAAAATTGTGGTGCGGTAGCGGATGCGCCCGGTCATTTGTGCAATCCCTGCGGCGATACGGAAAATTGCAGCTTTTGCGGTGCTCCCAAAGTTGATACCAAACACATATGTAAGGATAAATTGGCTGCCATGCAGTATGTATGCGAAGGGTGCGGCCGTGTGGCCATGGAAGAAAAACACCTCTGCAAGCCTTCTCCCATCGGATAGTTGAACAAGCAGAATCGAAACAGCGGCAGAATTTTGGGTTAAAAATTCTGCCGCTACCCCGGGTTTTTATACTGATTATTGACAGTTTCGTACAGAGAAAGGAGCATCATCATGCGAACTGTTGAACAACTCCTACACGTTAAAGGAGGCGATATCTGGTCAATTGCACCCCAGGCAACAGCATTCCATGCATTACAAATAATGGCTGAGAAAAATGTCGGGGCGTTGCTTGTTATGGAAAATGAAAAAGTGGTCGGCATTTTTTCCGAACGGGATTACGCCCGCAAAGTCATTCTGAAAGATAAGTCTTCAAAAAACACATCTGTAAGCGAACTGATGACACGGGAGGTCGTTTATATCGATGCCGAGGCAACCCTCGAGGAGAGCATGGCGCTGATGACAGTCAAACACATCCGTCATTTGCCTGTTTTGCAAAATAACCGGTTGATCGGCATCGTCACGCTCGGCGATGTCGTCAAACAGCTCATCTCCGATCAACAATTTGCCATTCGAGAACTGGAGAAGTACATTACCGGCGGTTAAATAGTGTCCATCCATAAATGGTCTTTTTGCCCGATCTCGGCGTTATGCTCAAAAAATAATCCTCGGAATATCAACTATATGCCTGCGGTTATTTTTTTCGCATGCCTTGATTTCGAACAAAAATCTTCATTTATGGATGGACACTAAATACAAATTGGCGGGGGATGTGGGTGAAGGCATAACATTGATCACGTATGAAATCTATCCGACACGAGTTTTTCGATCATGGATTCGTCGGGAACAAAGGGAAGCGTGATGTGATTCTGCTCCGGAAAATCCAGGTTGAACGCGATGCCGGTTTCAACAGCATTTTTGTTTCTGGCCCAGGCCCTACGGGCAACACCCCCCATGACATCCCAAGGGACAGCATGCCGGATGATGTGATCCACATGGTCGCTCCCGTCCAGGACTAAACCAAAACCACCGTTAACAGCCTTTCCGATACCTACGCCGCCGCCGTTGTGAAGGGACACCATGCTCATACCTCTTGCGGCATTTCCTGCAAAACAATGGATTGCCATCTCGGCCATGATGTTGCTGCCGTCTCTGATATTGGCCGTTTCCCTGAAAGGCGAATCAGTACCGCCCGTGTCGTGATGATCCCGGCCCAACATAACTGGACCGATTTCTCTTTTTCGGATCATGTCATTAAATTTTAGCGCAATCTTCATTCTGCCCGGGGCGTCTTGATATAAGATCCTGGCCTGAGTTCCGACTACAAGACGGTTTTTCTTTGCATCTTGAATCCAGATATAATTGTCTCTATCCTGAAAACGTTGCGTTGGATCAATACACGACATGGCAGCCTGGTCGGTTTTATCGAGATCCTCGGGTTTGTTGCTGAGACAAATCCAGCGGAAAGGGCCGTAACCGTAGTCGAACATCATGGGGCCCATAATATCTTCTACGTAGGATGGAAAGATGAATCCGTCCATGGGATTTTTGCCGTTTTTGCAGATTTCCGTGACACCTGCGTCAAAGACAGCTTTTAAGAAGCTGTTTCCATAGTCAAAAAAATAAGCGCCGCGGTTGACCAGTGTCTTGATGTATGTGTAATGACGCCTCAAAGAGATATCCACCATTTTTTTGAATCCATCGTGGTCGGCTTTTAGCATTTCAGTACGCTGCTCGAAAGTAAGCTCCTGAGGACAATACCCGCCGTCATATGCTGCATGGCAAGAGGTCTGGTCGGAGAGAAGATCGATGGAAATATTGTTTTGGACCGCATATTCGAGCAGGTTGACGATATTACCGAAAAATGCGATAGCGGCGCTATGCTTTTTTTCCTGGTGCTCTTTTGCAGATTGAAAGGCTTTGGCAGGTGAATCGACGATCTCGCTGATCCAGCCCTGATCGTATCGGGTCTGAATGCGGGAATGGTCAACCTCTGCGATGATTCCCACTCCGCGAGCAATTTCTACTGATTTTCCCTGCGCGCCACTCATGCCCCCGAGGCCGGAGGACACGAAGAGATAGCCCGAAAAGTCGCTTTCGGAAGACATACCGATTTTTTTTCGGGCGGCATTCAGGATGGTGTTGTAAGTGCCGTGAACGATACCCTGGGGACCGATATACATCCATCCGCCGGCAGTCATCTGGCCATAGTTGGCTACCCCGAGTGCTGCCGCCCTGTGCCAGTTTTCCTGGTCATCGAACATCCCCACCATGAGGCCGTTGGTGATGATAACGCGAGGGGCGTCCGGGCCGGATGCAAAAAGACCCAGTGGATGGCCGGATGCCACCACAAGGGTCTGCTCACGGGTGAGAACCTCCAAATATCGTTTGATCAATAGATACTGCATCCAGTTCTGGCAGACCTGGCCGGTTTCACCATAAGTGACCAGCTCATAAGGATAAAGGGCGATATCGAAATCCAAATTGTTGTCCACCATCACTTGAAAGGCGCGGCCTTCGATACATCGTCCTTTGTATAAATCAATGGGAAGGCCTTTAATCCTGCCGGCAGGTCTGAACCGGTAACCATATACTCTGCCGTGTGTCAGCAATTCATCGAGAAATTCCTGAGCCAGCGTGTTGTGCCATTTTTCCGGAATGTATCTGAGGGCGTTTGTTAAAGCCAGGATCGTGTCGCTTTTTGACAGTGAAAAATGTCGCTTGGGAGCCCTTCGAATGCCGCTGAGAAATTCCGGCATGTCGGGAAGTTTGTCCAGTATATTCTCTAGTTTTATGCTCATGGCATTTGATGCATCGCTATTATGGCACATTTTCATACCTCTTTAAAATTTGAAGCGCTCAGTTTAGGTGTTATATACCACAGTTTATGATCCGGAGACAGGACAAACCTGATCGTCGGGGAATCTTTTCAATTCCAATACACCGGAGAAATCTCCGCGGCAGCGTGTATCTCTTTCCATGTGCCTGAAACTTGTGTTTAAGTACCCGTACCTCCGAACCGCACCAGAGTTGCCTATGGCTATCTATCGCTAAATCATTCCATTGATTCTTAATGTTATCATTATATTCAGTTCGGGATATCGCGTGCTAAAACCCTTCAACCCGTCATTCGATTGGAAAGAGATTACATGCCGTCGTTACGCTGCAGCGAAGTCAAATTACGCTTGCCTTGAGGTTCATCAGACTGATTCTTGACATGTGTGATCGTATTTGCAATAATTTATTTTAGTATAATTTATTAAGGTAAAATCAAAATAAAAAATTAAGAAAAGAGAAGCAGATGGAACTTGATCAAATACTGGAAACATACGGTTTCGAGTCCTCAACGAGTTGCAGCGGTTTCGAGTGGTATGTCAAAGGCATCGTCTATGAAGGAAATGACGCGTTTGTCACCATCACCGCCGAAGATGAACTTCACTTGCCGGAATCCATGAATGAACCGGTCGTCGTGAGTGTCACGGATCGGGATTCCGGCAATGAACTTCAATCGCCGCAGCGTTTCGAATCCTTAAAGTCGTATCTGGATACGCTTAATTCCTGAATTCCACATAAAAATTAATTGAAATCTTTCGATTTTATTGATTTTAGAGGGTTCAGGCAAACTGGTTGGGTTGTCTTGTCCCGTGGTAATTCGAAGAGCGAGGTCGGTAGATGAATCGGTCTTTGCTTTGAGCTTCGTCCTAACGAGAGCGAGGGCCCAATCAAATCATCGTGAATATTACCCGAAGGGTACACCTGCCGACTTTTTTCCCGCCATTAATTTTCAGCAGCGCCTTTTTTATCCCGCCAATCCGTTCCACTTTCACCGCATTCGCATTGACAAAGAACGCAGTTCTCATTAAGATACTTTTCGAATTTCATAGGAACAGAAAGATGATATGGACAACTATCAAACAGGTGATCGGAAATTTGTAAATGAAAAATGCATCGGCAAACGAGTATCACGGCGGGCTGCCCGTTCATCTGCTCGTAAATGAAGAACGTGCGGCCACACTCAAAGATATCTCCCTGAACCTTCCTGATATCACCCTTAATGACCGTCAACTTTGCGATCTTGAACTTTTGGCAACAGGGGTCTTCTCTCCTCTTGACGGCTTTATGTCTCGATCCGACTATGAGTCTGTGCTTGACCGCATGCGCCTGCAAAGCAATGTGCTTTGGCCCATACCGGTATGTCTGGGTATCTCCGAAACCAAGGCCAGGACCCTGGAGGTCGGTCAATCGGTGACATTAAGGGATCACGAGGGATTTCTGCTGGCCATTATGCATATTGAAGATATGTGGCCTTCGGACCGGGAAAAGGAGGCTTTGCTGGTATATGGCACGACAGATTCGGCGCATCAGGGTGTTAAATATCTGTTGAATACCGAGGGAGATTATTACATCGGCGGAAAACTGGAGGTTCTGAATGTTCCGCTTCACTTTGATTTCAAACAGCTTCGTATGACACCGCATGAGATTCGGCGTGTTTATCAAAAACTGTCCTGGAAAAGGATATTGGGGTTCCAGACGCGAAACCCCATTCAACGTCTTCAATTCGAAATGACGGTAAAAGCCATGCGGCAGGCCAAGGCCAACCTTCTCCTTCTTCCGGTGACCGGCATGACAAAGCCCGGAGATTTTGACCATTACACGAGGGTTCGATGTTACCGGACAGTGACCCGTCATTATCCGCCGGATTCTTTTATACTGAACCTGCTGCCCCTTTCCATGCGCCTGGCCGGTCCCAGAGAGGCGCTTTTACATGCCATCATTGCCAAAAATTACGGGTGTACCCACTTTATTATCGGACGGGACCATGCCAGTCCGGGGAGCGATTCGACAGGAAATCCTTTTTACGAAAGCCGTTCAGCCCAAAAAATGACCGAGAATTACAGCACTGAGATCGGCGTAACCATTATTCCTTTTGAAGAACTTGTCTATTTGCCTTTTGAAGATGAGTATCGCTCCTCGGATCAAATACCGGAAGGAGAACAGTTCATTTCTTTTTCCAGTTCCCATATTCGAGAACGAATCAGATCCGGCCGCAGAATCCCTGAGTGGGCAACATTCCCTGAAGTGAATGAAGAACTGAAAAAGGCATATCCGCCACCGGAAAAACAGGGATTTACCATATTTCTGACAGGGCTTTCAGGTGCGGGAAAATCAACCATTGCCAAAGTGCTCTATGCACGGTTCCTTGAGATAGGCGACCGACCGGTTACCCTACTGGACGGAGATATCGTACGGCGAAATTTATCCAGCCGGTTGAGTTTTTCCAAAGAAGATAGAGACATCAATGTCCGTCGCATCGGTTTTGTAGCCGGTGAGATCACCAAGAACCGCGGCATTGCCATCTGCGCACCCATCGCACCATACAATGCCACACGATCAGAAATAAGGCGCGCTATCGAAAATTACGGTGGGTTTATCGAGGTGCATGTATCCACTCCCATAGAGGTTTGTGAAAAAAGAGATCGAAAGGGGGTGTATGCCAAAGCCCGAGCCGGTCTAATCAAGGGATTTACCGGGGTTGACGACCCCTACGAAATTCCGAAATCGCCCGAAGTAAGAATTAACACCACCGATCTTGCCCCTGATGAAGCCGCTAAGGAGATTATGCTGCTTTTGGGGCAGAAGGGGTATATTTAGAATAATCGAGGTTGGGGGACTCAAGATCACAACCTTTGAACTTTGAACCCTGAACCTGGAACTGATCCTTATCGGAGATGAAATGGCAAACAACTCATATCCGTTAACCCGTCCATTACTCATAGCATTAAGGGCTGCGAAAGATGCCGGACGCGCCGTTCTCGACGTCTATAAACAAGATTTTGACGTGTGGTATAAAGAGGACCGGTCGCCGCTGACTGCCGCGGACCAACTCTCCCACAAAATCATCGTTGACCATCTGAACGATCCAAGCATAAAAACTTTTCCGGTTCTCAGCGAGGAAGGGAAAGAAATTCCTTTTGAACAAAGATGCGCATGGAAGTATTTCTGGCTGGTCGATCCCCTGGACGGGACCAAGGAATTTATTAAAAGAAACGGGGAATTTACCGTAAATATCGCTTTGATCCATCAAAAACGGCCGGTTCTCGGGGTGATTTACGCGCCGGTGAAGAAGTGTTTCTATTTTGCATCTGTGGATATCGGCGCTTACAGGCTTCGATATAATGATGCTGATGAGTGCTTGGATGAGGGGGTTGCTGGAAGTGATGAGGATGAGGTATTGGACGCAATATTAAAGCGATCCGATAAATTGCCGCACAAGGACCTGCAATTAGACACTTCCGATTCTCAGTTGATTATCGTTGGCAGTCGTTCGCACCCTTCAAAAGAGTTTGAAGATTTCGTAGAAAGCATGAAGAAGAAGTATGCGGAAGTAGAAGTTATATCGTCCGGCAGTTCCTTGAAGCTGTGTCTGGTTGCTGAAGGCACGGCGGATATTTATCCCAGATTGGGACCGACGATGGAGTGGGATACAGCGGCAGGCCATGCTATTGTCGAACAGGCGAGCGGAAGTGTAGTGGATTATGAGACGCGTGAACCTCTGGAGTACAACAAAAAAAATCTCTTGAACCCTTGGTTTATTGTCAAAGTCCATGAATCTCTGTAGTTTTTTAGGTTGAATCGGAAAATGGATATAAAAAAGGGGCTACGGTATGATTCGCAGCCCCTTGATTTTGCTGGTAGGCGGTACTGGATTTGAACCAGTGACTTCTACCGTGTGAAGGTAGCACTCTCCCGCTGAGTTAACCGCCCGTTGTTATGGATTATCGACACTTTCCTTTAAATCTTTGCCGACCTTGAAGAAAGGTAATTTTTTTGAAGTCACATGAATCTGAGCACCTGTTTTCGGGTTCCGTCCAACGTAAGGTTTGTAATGTTTCACCGAAAAACTGCCAAAGCCCCTGATTTCAATCCGATCGCCATTTGCAAGTGTTTCTTTTAACGCATCAAAAAACGTATCCACAACCTTGCCTGCATCTTTTCTGCTAAGCGCAACTTTATCCTTTAATGCATTGATTAAATCGGATCTGTTCATGGTGGCTCCTTAAAAAATAAATCATCGGATCATATAAATATGCGTTGTTTCAGAATGGCTGAAGGATATTCATTTATTTTATAAGTATTAAAAAAATTTAAGTCAAGCACTTTTTAATATTTTTAAAACGCCCTCTTATGCCTTATTTTCCGGAGCTGAATCACCGAGTTCTGAGATTTCTCCGGGCGTTGGGAGGTCCTCAAGGTTTTTTAATTCAAACACTTCAAGAAATTGTTTTGTAGTTGCATAAACCAGGGGCCGACCCGGAATGGCCTTTCTTCCCAGAACGCGCACCAATTTTCGCTCGAGCAGCATGTGAAGGATGCCGCCGCAATTGACGCCTCGAATATGTTCAATGTCATTTCGGATGATGGGTTGTTTATAGGCGATAATCGCAAGTGTCTCAAGGGCAGCCTTGCTGAGACGTATTGGTTTAGGCTGAATAAGACGTTTAATCCACTCTCTGTATTCCGGACGGGTGCGGATTTGATATCCGCCGGCAACTTCTCGTAAAAAGAATCCTCCATTTCGATTTTCATATTCCGATGCTAATTCTTCCAGCGCGTTCTTGATTTCTTTTTTCTCCGCTTGGTCGACAATGCTATTTATGCGGTCCACACTAAGTGGTTCATCGGCAACCAGAAGAAGGCTTTCAATAATGTTCTTAATATGTTCCATTATAAGTAAAAGAGTCTGATAATTCCGGTTTGTGTATTCTGAACGATTGTAATCAAGGAAAGTCTCACCATTTCAAGAATTGCCAGAAATGTCACCACAACTTCACTTTTATCGACATTGTTGTAAAAAAGGTCATTAAATGTCACTGATTTTTTCGTTTCAAAGATTTCTATTAATTGGGCGATTCTATCTCTGACTGAAATGGTGTCGGCGGTAAAAATATTCACGCCGCGTTGTACGGATATTTTCTCAAGTATTTTTTGAAACGCATCAATCAGTTCAAATAACCCGACCTTTATGATTTCATCATCTTGATCAACGGACAAATTCTCCTGATGCGGATTTCTGACAAAAGTATCTTCTCCCAAAAGATTTCTTGAAGCCAGCTCATCTGCCGCTGACCGAATCCGGAGGTATTCTTCAAGGGGTTTGACGATCTCCAACCGAGGATCTTCATCGTCATCTTCTTCTCCATGAATCGGGAGAAGCATCTTGGATTTAATTTTCGTCAAGGTAGATGCCATTAAGATAAAATCACCGGCAATATCTATATTGATCGATTCCATCCATTCAAGGTACTTGAGATACTGTTCTGTTATGAGAGCAATGGGAATATCATAGATGTCCATCTCATGTTTTTTGATCAAATGAACCAAAAGATCCATTGGACCTTCAAAGATATTTTCAATCCGAACTTTGTAACTGTCTTCCTGCATTTTTATATTTTTATGGCCGCTCTGACTTCCGACATCGTTTGCCGGGCCACTCGCCGGGCTTTATCGCACCCATCCGCAATAATATCGTCAACCAGCTCCGGGTGCGACTCGTAATCTTTTCTTTTTTGACGCATAGGCTCGAGAAAGGCGATGAGATATTCGGCCATGATCTTTTTACATTCAACGCACCCGATGTCGGCGGTCCGGCATTCTCTGTTGATTTTTTCAACGGTTTTGTCGTCGCTGTATAGTTTATGAAATTCGTAAACATTACAGACATCGGGATTCCCGGGATCGTTCTTTCTGGCACGCTGCGGATCGGTAAGCATTTTGGCGACTTTGGCTGAGATGTCATCTGTACTGTCCGACAAAAAAATGGCATTGTCATAACTCTTACTCATTTTGCGTCCGTCGATGCCGAGTATTTTAGGGGTTTGCGTCAATATCGATTCGGGTTCAGGAAATACTTCACCGTAGAAGTAGTTGAACCGTCGTGCGATTTCACGTGTTATCTCAACGTGTGGCACCTGATCGACACCTACCGGAACGCCAAAGGCTTTATACATTATAATATCGGCGGCCTGGAGCACCGGATAGCCAAGAAAACCAAATGTGGAAAGATCCTTGTTGCTCAGTTGAAGAATCTGATCTTTGTAAGTGGGGTTTCTTTCCAGCCATGGCACCGGTGTAATCATTGATAAGATGAGAAACAGTTCGGCGTGTTCTTTAATGTGGGACTGGATAAAGAGGGTGCTTTTGTCAGGCAATAGACCCGCACTCAACCAGTCGATTAACAGTTTCCGGACATAGTCCGAGATATGTCCGGTATCTTCATAGTCGCTGGTTAGGGCATGCCAGTCGGCGATGAAGAAAAAACAATCATACTGTTCTTGCATCTTTACCCAATTTGCCAGCGCGCCATGCAAATTCCCAAGGTGAAGGGGTCCTGTAGGGCGCATCCCGCTTAATACTCTTTTTTTCTCCGTCATTGAACATCTCCTTAACCGAAATTTCAAGCATTCAGTGAATGCATCCGTTTTTATAGCCGGATACTGATTGAATGTCTCGGTACATTTACAGCTTAATGTATTTCTGAATATTTAATTATGTCCGGCTTTAATCTTATTATCTTCCCAGCAAAATATTTAACATTGGCGTTAAAAAAAATGACAGCAATCTATCCAGAACATTGGTGAGAAGCAAGAAAATAATGATGATCATGCCGAATCGTTCCAAACGCGCATATTGAATTCTGAATGAAGGAGGCAAACACATGGCAAGGATTTTGCTCCCGTCGAGAGGAGGGATGGGAATCAGATTAAAGATCGCAAGGATCAAATTAATAACCACGCAGTAATAAAGCATGTAATAAAAGTCCGTTATTATTGGATCGAAAATCGTCGTTTGCCACGCAGGTTGATAGTGGGTCAGGATTTGAAAAAGAATCCCTGATACAAATGCAAGTATAAAATTGGCAAAAACACCTGCCGAGGCAACCAATATGGTGCTTTTTCGAACATCCCTTAGATTGGAAAAATTGACCGGTACAGGCTTGGCATAACCAAAAATTATCGGTGACCCGGTCAATTTCAAAATGAGCGGCAATAGCAAAGAACCAAAAAAATCAAGGTGTTTGATGGGGTTTAAAGTCAATCTTCCGGCCAGCTTGGCGGTATTATCCCCTCTTTGCAGCGCCACGTATCCGTGCGCAACCTCATGCATGGCCACGGAAAACAACAGTGGGACAATCATTACGACCAACTGATTCAAACTTGAATTACTGAACATAATCTTTTACGAAAGAAAGCTCGTCATTATATGTTTTAATCCTGCCGTTTAATTTGCCGTCAAGGACCGCATCCAGAATTTTGCGGTAAATCGGCCCGGGTTCTATACCGAGTTTTTTCAGGTCCTTCCCTTTTATCGTGGTACTGATGTGTCTGAGCTGTGTAAAATAGTTGGAAATGGATCGCTTAACCTGTTCATTTTTCGTGGCGGCCATCATGTAAAGAATCAATTCGATCCTGAAAACGGAAATTTTCCGGTAAACGGCACTGTTTTTTAACGGTAAATTTCTTTCCATCCACAGGATATTCTTATCCGCTTCAAAACGTTCTTTGCAAAAGATGGCGCTGTATCTCGGCGCTATTTCGATCCGCTTGCAAATTTCACGGCTCGTTTCCTTTTCGCAGAATCTAATCAGCGCCAGAAAATATAAGGCCCATTTCATATAAGGTTCTTCAAGAAAAAGCAAATCATGCCAAGATAGCACTTTTTTTACTGAATTAAATAATGAGATCATATCGTCGTTTAATAGGATGGAAGGATGAATAACATCAAGCAGATGATATTCATTCATTCTTAAGATAGCGGCTAAAGGATTTTCTTCTTCGAGGATCTGCCGGATTTCTGTGAATACTCTTCGCCCGCTGAGCCTTTTGAAAAAATCCATTTTTACCGCATTTTCGATCAGTCCTGAAGTCAGTTTTCCGATGGAAAAGCCGAAACGCTGTTCGAATCTGATCGCTCGGAAAACCCGAGTCGGATCTTCAACAAAACTTAGATTGTGAAGTACTCTTATGGTTTTCTCTTTCAGGTCTTTTTGTGCCGAAAAAAAATCGATTAACAGGCCGAATTTGCCCGGGTTCAGTTGGATGGATAATGTATTCACCGTGAAATCCCGTCGAAAGAGGTCGAGTTTAATGGAACTCATTTCAACTGTGGGGAGTGCTGCCGGAAATTTATAATATTCCATTCTTGCAGAAGCTACATCGATTTTAAAATCATCAGGAAATATAATAACGGCGGTACCAAATTTTGCATAGGAATGAATGCGGGCGCCGACGAATTTTGCATATTGTTTGGCAAATTCGATGCCGTCTCCCTCAATAACAATATCGATGTCTTCATTCTTCCGATACAAAAACAAATCCCGAACGAATCCTCCGACGACATAGGCTCGATAACCGAGCTTTTCGGCTTTTATACCTATGGTTTCAAGGACTTCTATAATTCGGGGTGTCAAACGTTCCTTCATGAACTTTAAGATGTTCCTGGTCCTTGCATGTCCGTGATCTTTCAGGTGATCGAGTGGGCCTGCTTCCTGGTTATTGGATTGCCGTACCAGAACATTGAGCAAATCGGTGCGGGTAATAACACCCGAGATGATGCCGTTATCGATAACAGGAAGGATGCGCTGCTTGCTTTCAATAATTTTATTCTGTATTTCAGGCAGTTCAGCATTGGATTCAACAGATACCAGTTCGGTGGTCATATACTCTCTTACCGGGATGTGATCGAGTCCGTGGTACATCGCTTTTTCAATGGTTTGACGGGTTATGAATCCCTGAATGATCTCCTTGCTGTTCTCTTTCCGGGTAACCAGAAGCGCATTAATATTATAGCGAGTAAGAAGGCCGCCGGCATCTTTACAGGAAACTTCGTCACCGACGGTAATGGCCGGTGATGACATGAGGTCTTTTGCCCGGCTTCGAGATCTGATTTTTTTATAAAGGATTTCGATCAATTCGTTTTCGATCTGTGCCAGCGTCTTCTCCTTTATTGTTGCGGCTGCCGCAAATGTATGGCCTCCGCCGCCTAGAGACGTGACAATGGCGCCGACATCGACTTCCGGTATCCTGCTGCGAGCGACGACGTATATTTTATCGGCCATTCGGGCGATCGCAAATATGGCGTCCAGATTTTCCATTTTGACCATTTTGTGTACCAAAAAGGCGAAATCGGATACATAATTGTCAGTAGAAACGCTGGTGATGACGATTTCAATACTATTGATATTATATCGGTTGGCGGCCTGAATCATGTCGTTCAGAAGTCCCACTTGTTCCGGACTGATTTCTCTGGAAATCAAATTTGACACAACATTTAAATTAGCGCCCTTTGACAGTAAAAAGGCAGCGGCCTTGAAATCTATTTCCGTGGTGGAAGGAAAAGTAAAGGAGCCCGTGTCTTCATATATGCCGAGGCACATAATTGTGGCTTCGTCAGGTGAAATATCGATTTTTTTTTCTTTGATGATTTCCGTGAGAATCGTGACCGTGGAACCGGTCAGGCGCTGAACCTCGTATCGTCCTTTAATATCGCCGCCCATTGAAGGGTGGTGATCATAGATATGGATATCAACATCCGGTCGATCCAGTATGGCCGAAAACTTTCCGATTCGATTGGCCTGTCGGGTATCCACCAGGACCAGTCTCTTGATGTCGGCCAATTCGATATCTTTGATGTCGGCCATGTTAAACAGATAGACCATCGATTTTATAAAAAAATTTCTCAAATTTTTTTCTTGAGAACCGGGAAAGACCGCCACAGCATTGGGATACAATTTCTGGGCCGCAAGCATTGACGCCAATGCATCAAAATCGGCATTGATGTGTGTCGTGATGACGGTAAGGCCCTTGGTTTGTTTTATTTGCGGTTGTGCCACAATGACACCTTTTTAAGCTTTTATTCTTTTTATTTAAGAGCTTAGGTATATGGATGACCTAAACGGCCGCAATATTTTATTACAAATAGTTTAAAGTTTTTGGCAGAAAATATCGAATATTAAACATATGCATATATGAATGCGTTTATCAAGCGGTATAGTATCCCGTTTGGCAATAAATTCCGCAAACCAGTTGTTGTTTGACCAGGATTATGATATTATTTATATTATAGATACATATCCTATGCTGGCTCCATCATAAGGAGGAATAAATCATGCCGGTGTATTTTTGGAAGGGGAAGGATCGACACGATAAAACCAAAAAAGGTGAAATGGAGGCGCCATCCGAAGACGTTGTGCGTTCGGAATTGACCCGACGAAAGATTACGTCTGCCAAGATTAAAAAGAAACCAAAGGACCTGTTTGAAAATGTTTCTTTCATGCAGCCCAAGGTGAAACAGGCCGACATCATCATTTTTTGCCGGCAATTTTCTACGATGATAGACGCCGGACTTCCCATTATTCAATGTCTCGATATTCTCTATGCCCAGAATGACAACAAAACGTTTAAAAAAATGCTCAAAGAGGTCAAGGCAAACGTCGAGAGCGGGCAAACCCTTTCAGAAGCATTAAAAAAATACCCCAAACAGTTCGATGATCTGTTTGTAAATATGATTGCCGCCGGAGAAGCCGGCGGTATCTTAGATTCGATTCTAAGACGGCTGTCGGCCTATCTGGAGAAAGCTGCGAAACTAAAATCCAAAATAAAAGGCGGCATGACCTATCCTATTGTGACCATAGTTATTGCCATCGTTGTTGTTGCGATTATCATGGTTTTTGTCATTCCTGTGTTTGAGGAAATGTTTTCGAGCATGGGGAGCGCACTTCCGGCTGCCACCCAGTTGGTCGTTAATTTAAGCAGAGCTATTAAATCCAACATTCTCTATATCATCGGTGCAGTAATTGTCGCTTTCTTTGCTATACGGCGTTTTTATAAAACGGAAAAAGGCAAGATCCTTATTGATGACTTCCTGCTGAAACTGCCGCTTTTCGGGCAATTAATCCGCAAAGCCGCCGTTGCCAAATTTACACGGACTATGGGTACAATGCTGACCAGCGGCGTCGCAATACTGGACGCGCTTGAAATTGTTGCGAGGACTGCAGGTAATAAAACCATTGAAAAAGCGGTGTTTGATACACGAACGGCCATTGCGGAAGGTCGAACAATGTCCGATCCCCTCTCTGAAAGCGGGGTTTTTCCCTCAATGGTTTGTCAGATGATAGCGGTTGGTGAATCCACGGGTGCGCTTGATGCGATGTTAACAAAAATTGCCGACTTTTATGAAGAGGAAGTCGATCAGGCCGTTGAGAACCTGACATCATTGATAGAGCCGTTTATGATCGTGTTCTTGGGTGTGGTGATCGGCGGCCTGGTGGTGTCCATGTATTTGCCTATCTTTAAAATGGCAGGGGCCTTGGGTTGATAAATTATAAAGCCTATAATGAACATTATGCGCAGTCCTTCAATGAAGTCTGAAGGTGATTTAGACCAAAAGCTTAAATGGCTTATGGTCTTTCGAATCCTTTTTGCCGCATTGTTGTTGACTTCAACGATTGTCGTTCAACTCAATGAAAAGACTTACCCTTCGGCCAAATCTTTCACCGTCCTTTACAGCCTTTCCGTCTTCATATTCCTGCTGTCGATTTGCTATGCTATTATTTATCGCAAGCAAAAAATAAAGTTTCTTTTCCCGTATATTCAAATCGGGATCGATACCTTTTGTGTCACGCTGATCATTCTCATTACCGGCGGTTTCGCCAGCTTTTTTTCTTTTTTATATCTGTTGGTCATCATTTATTCCAGCATGATCATATTTAGAAAGGGAAGCATGATCATGGCCGCGCTTTGCAGCATCCAGTACGGCATTTTGGTTGACCTGGAATATTACGGTGTGATTCATTCTTATTTCTCAAAAGAGAGCAGCTCTATCGGCAACTATGCTTGGGACTTTGTGTTTTTCAAGGTGGTGATTACCATGGTGGCATGCTTTGCCGTTGCCTTTTTAAGCGGTCTTTTGTCGGAACAGCTGAGACGGACCAAAAAAGAGCTTTCAGCCATTAAAGATCGGATAGAGCGTGTGGAGAAAATGGCTTATCTGGGTGAGATGGCGGCCGGAATGACCCATGAAATCAAGAATCCCCTGGCCTCGCTGGCAGGCTCGATTCAGATTTTAAGAAAAGAAATTCCCTATAATTCCGAACATGACAAACTGATGCGGATTGTACTGCGTGAAACAGACCGTCTCACTTCCCTCGTGAATAATTTTCTATTGTTCGCAAAACCGCCGGTCGGCAAAATCGAAAAAGTAGATCTCGAAAGCGCCTTGACGGAAGCGATCAAGCTTTTTGAAAAAAATCAGAACAACAGTTCCAAGGTATCGATTATAAGCGATTTTTCTCCCAATCTTTGGGTTGAAATGGATCCCGTTCATCTCCACCAGATCATGTGGAATATCCTTCTGAATGCAGCCGAGGCGATTGAAAGTGAAGGCCTTATCAAGGTCAAGACGTATCCTTTGAAGCAGCGCTTTGCATGCATTGAAGTTGATGACAATGGTTGCGGCATGACAAAAACCCTCATACAGTCGATCTATGACCCCTTTTTCACAACCAAACCCAGCGGGACAGGGCTGGGCCTTTCCATCGTTCACAGAATCCTCGAATCGTACAATACGTGGCTTGATGT
Source organism: uncultured delta proteobacterium (assembly GCA_963778575.1). Classification (GTDB taxonomy): domain Bacteria; phylum Desulfobacterota; class Desulfobacteria; order Desulfobacterales; family UBA11574; genus UBA11574. Next base: position 61,149 of record CAVZUV010000030.1, read on the forward strand.
TGACAGTGAAGTCGGCAAAGGCACGCGATTTGCTTGGAAATTAAATCGGATAGATATTCAAACTTAATCTTGACACTCACGTGCAAATAGGTTAGCAAAACAAGTTTAATCGTTTGTACCCATGGTTTTCTCTTATTTGGCGTAGCCGAAAAGCAAGAACTGATTGCAACCATCTGTTCTCTGTTTCAAAGATCTTAACGGTTACATAATGTGATGAATTTCATAGATATTACACTAAGCATATGGATAAAAAGAGCTCTATCATAGAAAATCGGAAACAAAAGATAATCGATTTAAAAAATAACCATATTAATCTCTTTCCGAACGATTTTATAGTATTGCATACTATTTGCGATATTATAGAGTTCATAGAGACATCACCGGACCGTCTGACCCCCGACACCCCTGTTTTTGTTGTAGCCGGACGTATGATGGCTATCAACCGGTTCGGGAAGGCATCTTTTATCAGATTCAGGGATCGGACCGGCCAACTTCAGGCATATGTAAGAAAAGACAAGATAGGAAACGAATCTTACCGTCTTTTTAAACAGATGGACATTGGAGATTTTGTCGGCCTCAAAGGTGGTATGTTTCAAACCAGAACAGGTGAATGGACGCTTCTTGTCAACGAATTAAAGCTTGTGTGCAAGTCAATGCGTCCCCTGCCGGAAAAATTTCACGGGCTCAAAGATCCTGAAAAGCGATATCGTCGGCGCTATATCGATTTATTAATGAATCCTGATGTGAGGGAAATCTTCATAAAACGGAGCAAAATTATTCAGGCCGTCCGCGCGTTTCTTCTGGATCGCGAATTTCTTGAGGTGGAAACGCCGATGATGCAGCCGATTCCGGGCGGAGCAGAGGCGACTCCTTTTGTCACACATCATAATGCCTTGGGAATAGATTTGTTTTTGCGAATTGCGCCTGAATTATACCTCAAGCGTCTGGTCGTCGGCGGCTTTGAAAGGGTTTTCGAAATCAACAGAAATTTCAGAAATGAAGGGGTTTCAACGCGGCACAACCCCGAATTTACCATGCTCGAATTTTACCAGGCCTATGCCGAGTTATGAGCACATGATGGAACTTACGGAACAAATGTTTTGTTATATCGCCCGGGAAGTTATGGGTTCGACATCGATATCATACCAGGGGAATACAATAGATCTAGGCACAAAATGGCGACGGATGTCCCTTGCTTGCGCTTTGGAAGAATATGCAGGGATAGATCCCGGTCTGTTGAACGACCGTGAAGGATTGCTTGAATTAGCGGATTCGAAAAACATTAAAATAACCAAAACCGGGCGCAAAGGAAAGATTATCACAAAGTTATTTGATACGCTGGTGGAACCGAAACTGATGCAACCCACATTCATTACCGGTTATCCGGTAGAGGTATCACCCCTTTCCCGGAAAAATGAGGCGGATCCGAATCTAACGGATCGATTCGAACTCTTCATTGCCGGGCATGAAATTGCAAACGGATTCTCGGAACTCAATGATCCGGAAGACCAGGAACAGCGGTTTTTGCAGCAGACCGCGGACAGGGACGCCGGTGATGAAGAAGCGCATTATATGGACAAAGATTACATCGAAGCATTGGAGTACGGTATGCCTCCCACCGCCGGAGAGGGAATCGGAATAGATCGACTGGTTATGCTTTTTGCGGATGTCGCATCCATCAGAGAGGTGATTCTTTTTCCACAAATGAAACCGATTGAAACCGGTTAGCGGTATGTGATAATGTACCATGGACAACAAGATCACAATTCCATGCCCCATGATTTTTGTTTGATATTTGAAATTTCAATTAATCGATAAACATTCAACTAAGCAAGTTCCCTATGGGAATAACCATAGCCAGGTCCTTGGGATAGGATTTTTGTATGTCGTTTGAATATCTTATAGGCGGCCGCTATCTCAGGGCCAAACAAAAAGAGACCTTCATTTCACTCATTACCTTCCTCTCCATTGCCGGCGTTACCGTCGGCGTAATGGCGCTGATCGTCGTCATTGCCGTCATGGCCGGCTTTGAATCTGATCTCAAACAGCGGATACTTGGGGTGGAATCCCACATCGTGGTGATGCGCCACGGCGGATCTTTTTCCGGATACCAAAAAATAACGAAACAAATCGATGAAATGGATGGCGTTAAATCAGCCACACCATTTATCTATTCTCAAATTATGCTGCGATCGTCAACCGGAGTTGCCGGCGCTGTCTTAAGAGGCATAGATCCGGACTCCGCCGGAGACGTTATAAAAATTTTGAAAAAGCCGGCCTTGCAGCGCTTAAAGCAGATGGATCATCAAAAAAATTCAAAGGCATTGACTCCGGGAATCATTCTCGGTAAAGAGCTTGCGGGCAATCTGGGTGTCGTGAAAGGGGATACGGTATATCTGATATCAACCCGGGGCATGATGTCTCCCATAGGATATCTTCCGTCCATGAAGCGGTTCGAGGTTGCGGGACTCTTTGTATCCGGTATGTACGAATATGACGGGTCTCTGGCGTATATCGATCTGAAAGATGCCCAGAAAATGTTGCATATGAAAGACACGGTGACCGGTATCGAAGTTCGTGTTCATGACATATATGATGCGGGAAATATAGAAAGAAAGATCGTTTCCAAATTGGGGTTTCCGTTTTGGGCCAGAGACTGGATGCAGATGAACCACAATCTCTTTTCCGCACTTAAGCTGGAAAAGACGGTAATGTTTATTATCCTGGCGCTTATCATTTTAGTTGCAGCCTTCAACATTGCCAGTACACTGATTATGATGGTGATGGGAAAAACAAAGGACATTGCTATACTAAAGGCTATGGGCGCCATGGACAGCAGCATTAGAAAGATTTTTATCTTTAAGGGCATGATTATCGGCGCCGTGGGGACTGCGCTGGGCGTATGTTTGGGGTTTTCTTTATGCAAGCTGCTGGAAAAATATAAATTCATCCATCTTCCAGGGGATGTTTATTATATTTCGACATTGCCGGTGCGGCTTGAAGCAATGGATGTAATTACGATAGCTTCTGCAGCGATGATCATCTGTTTTTTTGCGACACTCTATCCAGCGATTCAGGCATCAAAACTCAATCCCATAGAGGCGATCCGCTATGGGTAACGCTCAAGGCCACGCTGGAGACTCTCTTAAGGATCGGTTTTTGTCCGTTAGAGATCTATCCAAGGGGTATGACAACAGCAATGCCCGTATCGATATCTTAAAGGGTGTAGATATCGATTTAAATGCCGGAGAGACGCTGGCGATTGTCGGCGCTTCGGGAATTGGAAAGTCGACACTGCTCCATATTCTAGGAGCGCTGGATCACGCTGACAGCGGGGCCTATTTTTTTAAAGGAGAGGATATTTTTCTTTTTGATCAAACTCGGCTGGCCCAATTTCGAAATAAAACCGTAGGATTTGTTTTTCAGTTTCATTACTTGCTCCCTGAATTTTCGGCACTTGAAAATGTGATGATGCCGGCATTGATTAGCGGCCAGAGCAAAAATAAAGCCAGAGCGTCTTCAGAGGCAATGCTCGTCAGGGTCGGTCTCAAAGACCGATTAAATTTCAGAATCGCTAAACTTTCGGGAGGCGAACAGCAGCGGGTGGCGCTTGCCCGGAGCCTGGTGCTCAAACCTGAAATTCTCTTGGCGGACGAACCCACCGGCAACCTAGACAAAAAAAACAGCGAATACATCCATCAGCTGTTTTTGGAATTGAATCACGAGTTGAATATGACCTTGGTCGTTGTCACTCACAATACGGAGCTCGCATCCTACATGTCGCGTATCATGACCATTGTGGACGGCAAATTAATGGCACTGAAGGAGCAATAAAAACAGAATAGAGAATTTAGGTATTGAGAACTTTAATTTATAGACACCTGAGCCTGATTATCATCGCGACACTGTTGTTTTTACCCAATATTGCCCGATCTGCGGACATCGTCAAGGTAATGGTACTGCCCTTTGATATTCATTCAAGTGAAAATCTTTCATCTCTGCAGACGGAAATTTTGACTGTCCTTCAAGCGCATATCCGAGAAGAAGGCGCTGTCACTGTGGCATCGGGAATCACTTCTGAAGCAGCATTACAGGAGGTGTCTCAAAATCATGAAAAAATCCGGCATCTTGGCGAAAGCAAAAGCGCTGACTTTGTTGTCTGGGGGAGTTTGACCTTAATCGGACAAAAATTCAGCCTGGATGTAAAAATGATCAACGTCTACAAAAGAGGGCTTCCGCTCATTTTTATCAAAGAAGGTCAGGGCATAGAAAATTTACCCGGGATCGTGAAACAACTTGCAAGTAATATCGGGATGAAGCTTTTTAAGCGGGAAAAGATTGTCAGTGTGGAAATCGCCGGCAACAAACGAATAGAGTCCGATGCCATAAAAAGGGTCATTAAAACCAAGCCCGGTGATATCTATCTGCCAAATCGCCTATCCGAAGACTTGAAAGCAGTGTATGCGATGGGATATTTCGATGATATAAGAATCGAAGCTGAAAATACACCCGAAGGGGAAAAAATCATTTTCAGGGTTAAAGAAAAACCGACGATACGGGTTATTCGCATTAAAGGAAATCATGTATTCAAAGAAGAAAAAATCAAAGAGAACCTGACCATTAAAACAGGCTCTATTCTGAATACTTTTAAAATCCGCAGCAATGTTGCGCGAATAGAAGATCTGTATAAGGAGAAAAATTATCATAATGTAAAAGTGACCTACCATATTCATCATTTAAAACACAACCAGGCCGATCTGGAGTTCGATATCGATGAGGGTAATAAGGTTTTGATCAAAAGCATAATCTTTGAAGGGAACAACGCTTATTCGGACAACCAATTAAAAAAAATAATGAAAACTTCTGAAAAAGGCTTTTTATCCTGGCTGACCTCGTCTGGCGATCTTAAACAAGAGGACCTTGAGCAGGATGTTACCAAATTGTCGGCATTTTATTATAACCATGGATACATACAAGCCAGGATAGGAGAACCACAAATTGAATATAAGGGAAACTGGATTTATATCACCATAAAGATCGAGGAAGGCCCGCAGTTCAAGGTCGGAAAAGTAGACATAAAGGGGGATTTGGTTCTGCCCAAAGATGAACTGATAAAACGTCTCAAAATTACCAAAGAAACGTATTATAATCGCGAAATCGTGCGCGATGATGTTTTGGCGCTTACGGATCTCTATTCCGATGAAGGTTATGCCTATGCCGATATATCGCCGACTATTGATAAAGATATTAAACAACTGAAGGTGGATATCACCTATGTTATTCACAAGGGTAAACAGGTCTATTTTGAAAAAATTATGATCGCCGGCAATACGAAAACGAGAGATAAAGTGATTCGACGGGAGCTTCAGGTTTATGAACGCGAACTTTACAGTGGCAAAAAACTGAAACGAAGCGTGCGAAACCTTTATCGCCTCGATTATTTTGAAGACATAAAAATCAATACCGTCAAGGGAAGTGCCGATGATCAGATGATATTGAAAATCGATGTGACCGAAAAGCCCACCGGCACCCTGTCTTTTGGCGCGGGATACAGCAGTGAAGAAGCTATTTTTGGAACGGTGTCCGTTTCCCAGAGAAATCTTTTTGGGCGAGGGCAGACGCTGGAACTGGAAGGCCAGTTCGGGGGCAGGTCTACTCTCTATAAACTGAGTTTCACGGAACCGTGGCTGTTTGATATTCCCTTAACGGCGGGAATTGATCAATATATCTGGAGCACCGATTATGATACATATGACCGGAAAAGCATCGGCGGAGGATTCAAACTGAGTTATCCTGTTTATGACTATTTAAGGGCGAGCGTTCAATACAATTACGATGATGCCAATATTACCAACATCACGGAATATGCCGCAAAATCGATCAAAGACCTAGAAGGCATCAACATCACCAGCAGCGTGACTGCGGGTTTAACCTATGACTCCAGGAATAGACTCTTTAATCCGTCAGAAGGATCGAAACACAGTATAATAGTCAAATATGCAGGACTTGGCGGAAATGTCGGATTTACCAAAGTTGTCGCTGATACCGGGTGGTATAAGCCTCTACCTTGGAATACCGTTGGTTTTTTGCATGGTAAAGCAGGATTCGTCACAAGAAATTCGGGTGGAATCTTGCCTGATTATGAACGATTTTACCTGGGCGGCATCAATTCGGTCCGTGGATATGGTTGGCAGGGAATACATGTTTTGGATGAAGATGGAAATATAATCGGCGGGAACAAATTCGTTCAATTTAATGCAGAATGTATTTTCCCCATATTAAAAAAACAGGGGCTTGTCGGCGTGGTCTTTTTTGACGCCGGTAACGTCTATAATGACGGCGAGAGCGTTGACCTGAGCACGCTGAAGGATAGCATCGGGTTAGGCTTCAGATGGTATTCTCCCATGGGTCCGATACGGCTTGAATACGGGTACAGGCTTAGCAGTGAGGAAGACGAATCAGGAGGCGGCCGTTGGGAATTCTCCATGGGGACGGCATTTTAGAAAAACAATGGACAAAATAATCTCTGAAGGGGGATAACATGCGTAATTGTAAAGTATTGATGGTGACAATGGTTTTTTCAATTTTCTTTTTTGTCACATCTTCCTACGGGGCGGATGTAGCCAAAATCGGTGTTGTCGATTTTCAGAAAATTCTTGAAAAATCAGATGTCGGCAAAAAGGCCACGATTGAAATCAACAAACAGGGAAAAGAGATGGAAGACGATCTCAAGAAAAAAGGGGATGAGATCGATGCGAAAAAGAAAAAGCTGGAGCGCGAAGCGCTGGTCATGAGCAAAGAAATGCGGGAAGAGAAAGAACGCGAAATAAGAATCAATATCAATGATTTCAAATCATTGAAAACTAAATATATGAACAATTTTAAGCAGCAGGAAGCGCAATACGTTAAGGATATTCAGAAACAGGTTTTGAAGGTCGTTACGGAGATGGGCAAAAAGGAAGGGTTTCTCATTATTTTCGAAAAACGAGAGGCAGGCGTATTGTATGCGCCCGATGCCATCGATATCACCGACCGGTTAATTCAGAAATACAATGCAGAATTTGCTCAAAAGGCTTCAAAGAAAAGCAAAAAATAACCAGAGAGACCAAAAATGGAACTAACGCTTGCAAGCATTGCCGAAATCGTTGAAGGAGAGATCAGGGGAGATGAGCATCTAAAGATATGCGGCGCCGCATCTTTTGAGGATGCAAAGGCAGATGAAATTACATATGCCGGTCAATCAAAGTTCTTGAAACGGATTGATGATACGGATGCCGGCGCGATTATCGTCCCCAAAGATTTTGATGCCGGAACGAAGATCATCCTACGGGTGGGCAATCCCCAACTGGCATTTATAAAAGTTTTAAACCTTTTTCATCCCTTTGCTAAACCGGGTTTCGGCATCAGCCGGGACGCTTATATCGGGAGAACTTTTTTTTGCGGAGAGGATGTGTCCATAGCGCCCTTTGCCGTGATCGGAGACAATGTCACCCTTGGCCATCGCGTCATAATTCATTCGAGCGTCGTTATTGGCGATAACGTGGTCATCGGGGATGATGTCCGGATCTATCCCAATGTGACCATTCTTGAGCGTTGCGTCATTGGAAATCGGGTGACCGTTCATGCCGGCACGGTGATCGGGAGTGACGGTTTCGGTTTTGTGCCTGATGAAGACAATTATTACAAGATACCCCATTTGGGTATCGTAAAAATCGACAATGATGTTGAAATCGGCGCACAAAACGCCATCGACAGGGCAACCTTTGGGAAGACTTGGATTCAGAGCGGTGTCAAGACCGACAACCTGGTCCATATTGCACATAATGTGACGGTAGGTGAGAATACGTTGCTTGTCGGGCAGGTCGGAATATCGGGGAGCGTTACCATTGGGAAAAATGCTATCTTGGCAGGACAGGCAGGTATTTCGGGGCATCTGACCATAGGGAATCGTGCCGTCATCGGGCCGCAAGCCGGAGTGGCTAAATCCGTGCCTGACGGGGAAACAGTATCAGGATCCTCTGCAATTCCTCACCGGCAATGGTTAAGAGTGCAAAGGGTCCTTCCCAAGCTTCCGGAGCTTGCTAAAAAGCTTTCCGAGATGGAACGGAGATTAGAGGAGATTGAGGAAAAACAGAATGAACGCAACAAAAGAAAAAAAAGCGGATAGGGTTTTGGATATTCAGGGAATCATGAAATTGATACCTCATCGATACCCCTTTATTATGATCGATCGCATCTTGGAATTGACGCTGGGTGAGAAAATTGTCGCCCTTAAAAATGTAACCATCAACGAACCTTTTTTTCAGGGTCATTTCCCGGAGAATCCGATCATGCCCGGTGTTCTGATTGTTGAGGCCATGGCCCAGGCCGGGGCTGTGCTGGCTGCCAAATCCCTCGACAAGGAGTTCCATGATTCGCTGATTTATTTTATGGGGATAGACAAGGTCAAATTTCGTAAACCTGTTACGCCGGGAGACCAGGTGATATTTGAGCTGAAGTTCCTTAAACTGCGGGCCAAAGTGTTCAAAATGGCCGGAATCGCCTATGTTGATAAAAAGATAGTGGCTGAAGCCGAGCTGATGGCCACTTTTGGAGATAGAGAATGATACATCCCACGGCAATTATCGATTCAAAGGCGGATATAGATGCGAATGTCAATATTGGTGCGTATTCGATGGTCGGCGCAAATGTTCGGATCGGGTCCGGAACGGTTATCGGCCCCCATGTCGTCATTCAGCCGTTTGTCGACATCGGTCCGGACTGCCAAATTTTTCAATATGCCTCCATCGGCGCGGTGCCCCAGGCATTAAAATTTGAAGGCGAGGAAACCCATGTTGCCATAGGACGCGGAACGGTTGTCCGAGAGTTTGTTACCATAAATAGAGGCACCGGATTCGGCGGCGGTATAACGGAAGTGGGTGAAGAAAATTTTCTCATGGCCTATGTTCATATCGCCCATGACTGCAAAACCGGCCAAAAGGTTATTTTGGCAAACAATGCAACCCTTGCAGGCCATATCGTCATCGAAGATTTTGTGACCGTGGGAGGGCTGGTGGCGATTCATCAATTTGTCAGGATTGGCAAGTATGCCTATATCGGCGGGAAATCGGCGGTGGTGAAAGACATTCCCCCGTATGTTATCGCGGCAGGAGACAGGGCAAAACTGCATGGGTTGAACAGCGTGGGACTGAAACGCCAGAATTTTACACAAGAGACATTATCCTTATTGAAAAAGGCGTACAGAATTATCTTTAGATACGGTCTGACACTGAACGAGGCCATAGAAAGAGTCCAGGCGGAGGTCGACCAGATTCCAGAAGTTATTGATTTTATTAGTTTTATTAAATCTTCACAGCGAGGTATTACACGGTAAAATAAAAATTCCAAATAACAAATCCCAAATTCCAAGCAAATCCCAATGAACAGAATTCAAAATTCCAAACCTTGTACTCCTGAAGAAAGAATAGTGGATTGAAAAAGACATCCTTATCAATATTGGAAAAATCGAAATCGCTTAGATTATTGTTATTTAGAATTTGGAATTTATTTGATTTTTGATGCTTGGAATCTGAAATTTCAAAGAATCCGTGAACGGTTAACATAAAACGTATCTATGGAACGGTTAGGCCAATAAAAAGACTCCGTTCCACCAACTCACTTGTTGTTATGCGATTAGGACTCATAGCAGGGAACGGACAATTTCCCATTCTTTTTTCAAGAGCGGCAAAAGCCAGAGGATTTCGTGTTTTTGCTATTGCTCATAAAAACGAGACCGATCCGGGCTTGAACGATCTGGTCGACACCATAGAATGGATCTATATTGGCCAACTGAAGCGCATTATTAAATTTTTTAAAAAAAACAGTGTCAACCAGGCTGCTCTGGTCGGCGGCATCACAAAGACAAAAATGTTTGTTGATGTCAGACCGGATGCTAAAGCCATTTCGCTCATCGCAGAGATGCGAAATACCCATGACGATGGCATATTAAGAGGGTTTGTGAGGGCCCTTGAAGAGGAGGGGATTCAAATAAAATCCTCAACATTTTTAATGCCGGAGCTGTTAGCGCCGCCGGGATGCTGGACAAAAAGAAAACCGTCCCGGTCCCAAAAGAAGGATCTGGACATCGGTTGGAAACTGGCAAAAGAGATCGGACGCCTGGATATCGGACAATGCGTCGTGGTCGGCGGCGGATCCGTGCTGGCGATAGAAGCCATTGACGGAACAGATGCGACCATAAAGCGCGGAGGGAAACTCGGCAAAGGTACGGCTATTGTCGTTAAGGTATGTAAGCCTCATCAGGACACACGGTTTGACATTCCTGCTGTCGGCGCTCAGACCATCAGAGTCATGCATGAAGCAGGGGCGAAGGTTTTAGGTATTGAAGCCGGCAGGGCGGTTGTTTTTGACAGGAAAGAGATGATCGATCTGGCGGATAAATATGGCATCGTGATTGTTGCAATAGATGAATGACATGAAGAAAATACTACGAGTCGGTGTGGTCGGGGTCGGATATCTCGGGCAATTTCATGCAGAAAAATATGCGCGGATGACCGATGTCGAATTGGTGGGGATTGTTGATATTGATGAATCCAGGGCCCAAACCGTGGCCGATAAGGCAAATACGACGGCATATACCACGCATCAAGCGTTATTTGGGAAGGTCGACGCCGTCAGCATCGCCGTGCCGACCCCGTCGCACTTTGTCATTGCCAGAGATTTTTTGCTCAACAATATCGATATATTGATAGAAAAGCCGATTACAGTGACCATTGAAGAGGCTGATGAACTGATTCGTTTGGCTGAGTCGAACAATCTGATGATACAGGTCGGACATCTCGAACGGTTTAATCCGGCGATCGTGGCGCTGAAAAATATTGTGAAACAGCCGATGTTCATTGAATCTCACCGGTTGAGTATTTTTAAGGGACGCTGCACCGACGTCAGCGTTGTTCTGGACCTGATGATCCACGACATAGATCTTATTCTGAACTTTGTCAGGTCCGGAATAAGTGCTATTCATGCGTCGGGAGTGCCCGTAGTCTCTGAACATGTTGATATTGCAAACGCCCGTCTTGAATTTGAGAGTGGTTGTGTGGCCAATATAACCGCTAGCCGGATCTCAACCAAAAATGAAAGGAAAATCAGACTGTTTCAAAGAGATGCTTATGTCTCTGTCGATTTTTCGAAAAGAGAGATAACGGCGATTCAGCAGAATAACGCTGGTCATTGCGGAGTGATTCCCGGCATGGACATCAAAAAGATAAGTTTTGAAACCGGTGACGCCTTGGAAAATGAGTTGGCATCTTTTGTCAAGGCAGTCATTCATCGCAAAATCCCTGAGGTTACCGCTCAGATGGGACGTGATGCCCTCAAAATCGCTTTGAATGTCATGGATCAGATCAAAGCGGGCGTTCAAAGATTTTTGCAATAGAATCGTATAACGATTTTATGAGCAAAGCAAATTGACTTGGCCATGAAGCAGTTTTTAAAAAAAAGCCGTATCATGATTATCGCCGGTGAAACTTCCGGTGATCTGCACGGAGCAAAACTCGTCAGCGCCATGCAGAAAAGAAACAAAGGGCTTGTTTTCTGCGGCATCGGCGGACGAGCGCTCAAAGAAACCGGCGTTGACATCCTGATTGACGCTTCTGAAATTTCCGTTGTGGGGATAACGGAAGTATTTTCAAAGACCCTTGGTATTCTAAAAGGTCTTCGAATGGTTAAAAAAATCCTCAAGACTGCTCCTCCGGATCTGTTGATATTGATTGATTTTCCTGATTTTAATCTTCACGTTGCGGCAACTGCCAAAAAAAACAAAATCCCTATATTATACTACATCAGTCCGCAGATATGGGCGTGGAGGCCCGGCCGGGTGAAGAAGATTGGCGAACTCGTGGACCACATGGCCGTAATTTTACCCTTTGAAGAGGAATTTTACAAAGAACAGCGCATCCCGGTCACGTTTGTGGGGCATCCGCTACTGGAAAACAGCCTACCGCCGAAAGAAACGATTGCCGGAAAGTGGCTGGAAGATATCCCTGTTATCGGTCTTCTCCCGGGATCCCGCCATGGAGAAATTGCAAGACATCTGCCGGTAATGCTTGATGCCGCTCGGATACTGTTTCAAAAGATCAACCCCATAAAGTTTATCATTTCACTTGCACCCGAAGTCCAAGAAAAGTACAAAGAAGATATTGTTAAAAGATTCAACGGAGCGGCTGCTATTGAGGTTGTCACGGACGGTGTGAGAGGAATATTTGAAGAGAGTAGAATGGTCGTTGCAGTCTCCGGGACCGTGACTTTGGAAGCCGCAATTTCAGGTACGCCGATGGTCATCATCTACAAAGTTTCACCGCTGAGCTACTTTTTGGGAAAAAACCTGATAAAGGTGAAACATATCGGATTGGTGAATCTCATCGCAGGAAAAGAAATGGTGCCCGAGTTGATTCAAAAAGCGGCCTGCCCTGAAGGGATAGCAAACACCGTATTTAAGATGCTGAGCGATTCGTCCGGCCTCAAGATTTTAGGCCTTGAGCTGCTGAATATCAGGAACCAGCTGGGGGGACCGGGGGCATCGGAACGCGTAGCGGATATCGCTTTTGGCATTCTCGGAAGATGAACGATACCGGAATTAGGAAACAGAAAAGAGGAAAGAGGACAAGAGAAATCACGGATAAACACAGATATTTTGAAAAATAAGAAAGCAAGACGGTGTAAGAGGAAGAGGGTAAGAAAGTGGGAAGGAAAGAAGGTTGGCATGGCTGGAGACCTCCGACCTTCTGATTTTCTAACCTTCTTACCTTCTTGTTTTCCGAGATTTCCTCATCTTCTATTTACATTTGCGTTCATTTGCGGTTAACTATTTTTTAAAATGAACTGTCAAAACGGCAAATTTCCACTGAGGATAACCAAAGCCTGGTCCGCTATGCCAGGATTTTTACAAATATGTTTAAAATAAAATTAAAAGACAGACATAAACGCATCCTTTTTCTTATCAAGGAAAACAGGTTTAAACTCTTTCTGGCGATGCTGTGCATGCTGGTTATCGCAGCGGCGAGTTCTGCAACGGCTTTTTTAGTCAAACCCGTGCTGGATGACATATTTTTCAACAAAAATACCACCATGCTCAAACTCATTCCGCTGGCCGTTGTTGTCATTTATCTTTTGCGGGGTTTGGGAATGTACGGTCAGGATTATTTAATGAATTATGTGGGGGAGAGTATCATCCAACATTTAAGAAACGATCTTTATGCCCGCATTCAAGACCTTCCCATCGCCTTTTTTCACAGGGAAAAGACCGGCGTACTGATGTCGCGAATCACCAATGACGTGAATATTATCAAGACCATGGTTTCTACAGCGGTCACCGGATCGTTAAAGGACAGTTTTACCGTCATCGGTTTGACATTTGTTATTTTCTATCGTGATTGGAAAATGGCCTCGTTTGCATTTATTATATTACCCGTCGCTTTTTTCCCGGTTGTCGAATTCGGAAAAAGGGTCCGCCGGATCAGCACCGGATGCCAGGAGGCTATGGCGGATCTGAATACGTTTTTGCATGAAACGTTTGCCGGCAACAAAATTGTCAAGGCGTTCGGTATGGAATCTTATGAAAAAGAGCGTTTTTTTAATAAAACGCTTAAGCTGTTTAAACTGGAGATGAGCGCGGTGGTTGCGAGGTCTTTGTCTTCTCCGGTCATGGAGTTTTTGGGTGGGTTGGGGATCGCCTTCATCATATGGTACGGAGGGTATCAAGTCATTACGGGAAGTTCCACGGCAGGGACTTTTTTTTCGTTTATGGCTGCTGTCCTGATGCTCTATGATCCTGTAAAAAAACTGAGCGGTCTCAATAACGCGGTTCAGCAAGGGCTCGCCGCTGCAGACAGAATTTTTGACATCATAGAAACGGAATCGGATATCAAAGAGAAAAAGAATTCCGTGAGAATTGAAAAGAGGTCTCACAGGGTGACTTTTGAGAATGTTTATTTTAAATATGATGATGTAATGGTGCTCAAAGACATCAATCTGGATGTCAACGCCGATGAAATCCTGGCGCTGGTCGGCATGAGCGGCGGCGGCAAAACATCTTTGGTTAATCTGATCCCCAGATTTTATGATGTGACTCGGGGGGCCATAAGGATCGATGGTATGGATATTCAGGATGCCTCAATTTCTTCATTGCGCGATCAGATGGGCATTGTTACACAAGAACCGATTCTGTTTAACGACAGTATACGGAATAATATCGCTTACGGCAAAAAGGATGCGACGGATAAAGCCATCATAGCGGCCGCAGAGGCGGCCTATGCCCATGATTTTATACAGGCATTCCCAAACAAATATGACACAAATATCGGAGAACTGGGAGGGCGGTTGTCCGGTGGAGAAAAACAGAGGATATGCATTGCCCGGGCACTGCTTAAAGATGCCCCTATATTGATACTTGACGAAGCAACATCTTCGCTGGATACGGAATCGGAAATGCTCGTTCAAAAGGCGCTTGAAAATTTGATGAAAGGGCGTACAACTTTTGTCATTGCCCACAGGCTTTCAACCATCGACTATGCCGACAGGATTGTTGTGATTGTTGACGGACGCATCGTCGAAGAGGGCAAACAGGAAGATCTGATCTCCATGAGAGGAGAATTTTTCAAACTTTATCAGATGCAATACAGCAATGACTATGGCCAAAAAGTTCAATTCCGGTAATTTTCCCTCACCCGCCTGAAATGAAAATAAATTCCATTATAAATAGATATCTTCTCAAAGAGATGATGTTGCCTTTTGTTATCAATACGGTATTTTTTACGTTTATTTTTTTGATGACAAAAATTCTCGATATCACCAAACTGATTGTCAATTATAAAATCAGCCTGACTTCGGTACTGTTAATACTTATCTATTCCACTCCCCGTTTTTTATCCTTCGTAATTCCCATGTCGGTGATGATGGCTGTCTTGCTGACGTTTCTTCGACTATCGAGCGATAAAGAACTTGTTGCCCTCAAAGCAGGCGGTGTCGGCATTTATGGCCTGGTTCCCCCTGTCTTGCTGTTTTGCGTTATGGGCGTAGCACTGTCATGCATTATGACGCTTTATGGAATGCCATGGGGAACGGTTTCCATGAAAACGCTGACGTTCCAGGTCGCTGCATCTCATGTCGATGCCGGTCTTAAAGAACGCACTTTCAATGACAGTTTCAAGGATGTCATGCTGTATATTAATAACATAGATTTAAAGAATAAAGTGCTAAAGGATATTTTTATCGAAGATAAACGGTCCAAAAACGTTGTCAGCACCGTAATGGCGCCCAGAGGAAAGCTGATCAGTGAACCGGACAAACTGGAAATTCACCTAAAACTATATAACGGCGCCATCAATCAGGTGGATTTGAAAAACAAATCCGCCCATTCAATCAACTTTGATACTTATGACGTCAATCTAGACCTTAAAAAAACATTGACTTCGTCAAACGGCGGACCCAAAAACGAAGATGAAATGAGTTTCGGCGAGTTGAAAAAATATTTAAAAACCTTTCCCAAAAAAAATGAGCAGTATTATTCAGCCCTGATTGAATTGCAGAAGAAGTTTTCGATTCCTTTTGCCTGCCTTGCCCTTGGCATTCTGGCTGTTCCGTTGGGGGTTCACTCTGAATCTTCCAAACGTTCCACGGGGTTGGGACTGGGTATGATATTCTTTCTGATTTACTATCTCATGTTGTCTGCCGGATCTGTTTTTGGAGAAGCCGGCATATATCCGCCGAAAATCGGGATGTGGGTTCCAAATGTTGTTATGGGCGGCCTCGGCCTGTTTCTTCTTGTCAGAGCTAATGATGATCGACCTGTGAAAATCACGTCGGCCTTTGGGTTTGTCAAAATGAAACTCAAACCGTCATCACGAAAACACCGAAAATAAAATGACTATCATCTATAAATATATAACGATTCAGATTTCAAAATATTTCGGTATTGTTATGGCATTTGTGGTGGGGATATACTTGGCGGTCGATTTTTTTGAAAAGGTCGATGATTTTATGGAAGCCGGTATCCCGGTGTTTAAGATGTTGTTGTTTTTCACCCTTGAAATACCCTTTATCGTAGCCCAGATCCTTCCTATTTGCATCCTCATGTCTGTTCTCATTGTTTTCAGCCTTATGGCCCGAAATAATGAGATTGTGGCTTTAAAAAGCAGTGGCATACGCATCCTTTATCTGTTCAAGCCGGTTTTCATCTTGGGCTGTCTCGCGAGTGTGGTACTTTTTATTTTATCCGACAGCATTGTGCCCATCACAATGGCAAAGTTTAACGAGATTTGGCTGAAAGAAGTCCGAAAAGAATCGACAATGATAACGAAGGAAAAAAATATTTGGATTAAGGGCGATCGCCGCATCACCAACATAAAATTTTTTAATCCGAAAAGCAAGGTCATCTATGGGGTGACCGATTACACGTTTGATAAAGATTTCAAGCTTGTTCGAAGGATTGACGCCGAGGACGGCGTATTTGAAAAAGGGAAATGGCTGTTGCATGGATTAATGGAACAGGACCTTGATGCAAAAAGCGGAAAATACGACATTACATTCCAAAAAAATAAGGTTGAAAACCTCAATTTTATGCCTGAAGATTTAAACCGGGTGGCCAAAGAATCAGACGAAATGACATTCGGAGAACTTCTTTCGTATATTCATAAAATCGAAAGGGAAGGATATGACGCCACCATCTACAAGGTGGATCTTGATGCCAAGATTGCCTTTCCTTTTATCTGTATCATTATGTGCATGGTCGGGACCGGTCTTTCAACCAGAGGAAAGATGAAGGAAGGCATGCCTGTTGTCATTTCATATGGTATTGCTACGGCGTTTATTTACTGGATTTTTTACAGTTTCTGCTTGTCCCTCGGATATGGAGAAATGCTTCCGCCCGCGGTTGCCGCTTGGACCGCAAACGTGGCATTTTTCTGTTTCGGAGCGCTGACATTATTGAACGCCGATTAAGGGATGATAGATGATATTACTTTATAATATCGTATTTTTTATCATTGTGACTTTGGGATTGCCGCTGATAATTCCCATGGTTTTGATATCCGACAAACGGCGAAAAACAGTTTTTCAACGATTGGGGTTGATCCGGTTGCCGCCGAAATTCGTTCGGAAAGGTTTTAAAAAGTCTAAAAAAAAGCGTGTTTGGGTTCATGGGCTTTCAGTAGGAGAGGTACTATCCGCCGTCCCTCTCATAAAAATGTTAAATGAATCTTCGGCTGCTCCCTGTCTCGTGTTTTCCGCTTCCACTAAAACCGGCTATGATATTGCCAACCGGCACTTAACCGGCCATGTCGAGAGTATATTTTATTTTCCCTATGATTTCGCCTTTTCAGTAAACCGGATCACCCGAAAAATTGCTCCTGAAGTTGTGGTCATCGTCGAGACGGACATATGGCCCAATTTTCTGTATGAAATGAAAAAGCGCCGGACGTCTGTGCTGCTGGTGAATGCAAGACTGTCAAAAGCATCGTTTGCTGGATACAAGCGTCTTGGATTTTTTACAAAGCAGGTCTTTTTAAATTTTGTTCATATCTGTGCGCAATCATCAGAAGACGCCGATCGTTTTCACCGGCTCGGTGTTCCCCTCGATCGCATTACTATCACGGGGAACATCAAATTTGATGAAGCCCATCAGGCTCTCGACTTAAAAGATATAGAGAAATTAAAACAGTCCATGAATATCCAACATGCACAAAAGGTGCTTTTGGCAGGCAGCACCCATCCGGGAGAAGAAGATATATTGCTAAAAGTATTTACTCGATTAAAAACCCATGTCGGCGAATTACTTCTCATCGTGGCACCCCGAAATCCGGAACGCGCTGGCTCAATATTTCGCATGTTTAATTCTGCCGGGTTTTCAGTCGGTATGATGCAAGAAATTAAAAAAATATTTTCGGATAAAAAATTTGATGTGGTCATCATCGATACCATAGGTCTTTTAAAAACGCTTTATGCTGTTTCGGATATTGCATTTATCGGAGGGAGTCTGATGAAATGCGGCGGGCACAACCCCCTCGAACCGGCAGTATTCTCAAAGCCGATCCTTTTTGGAGAGGATATGAGTGATTTTGCAGACATATCGCGCATGCTTTTGAAAGCCGGAGGGGCTGCTTGCGTGAAAGATGCAGAAGATTTTTATGCAACTGTGGTGTCACTTGTAGAAAATGATAATAGAGCCGTAGAGATGGGGAAAAACGCCTTCGGTGTTTTTACCGTCAATAAAGGGGCGGTTGAACGGACGATGAAGGTGATCGAGGCGTATCTTTAACTCTAAAATTATACTTTATTCGCTTTTAAACCATGGGAAATATTTTTGAAAAAATCGAGACGATTGTATACGATAGCGGGGTAAGCTCATTTTTTTCTTTAAAATATTTTTTATCTGTAATTTCAAAAATTTATGGTGGAGCTGTAAAATTAAGACGCACTTTTTACAAAAAATCTGTTTTAAAATCGAAAAAACTTTCATGCCCCGTCATTTCCATCGGAAACATTACGGTCGGCGGAACCGGAAAGACGCCCATGGCGATTTATGTTGCTAATGTTATAAGAGATTTGGGATACAAAGTTGCGATTATCAGCCGAGGGTATAAAGGTAAGGCGGAAAAAAACGGCGGCATTGTGAGTGATGGGAAAACTCTTTTGATGACACCTGAAATCGCGGGTGATGAACCCTATATGATGGCTGCAAGATTGAGGAATGTGCCTATTATTGTGGGGAAAAACAGGTTTAAGGCAGGCCGGCTGGCTGTTCGGAAATTTGACCCGGATATTCTTGTACTCGATGATGGATTTCAGCATTTAAAGCTTCAACGGGACCTTGATCTTGTGCTGCTCGATTATCGCAAACCCTTCGGCAATGGACACCTGTTGCCAAGGGGTGTGATGAGAGAACCAGCTTCTGCGCTATTATGTGCAACTGCGATTATATTGACGCGGTCTGATACGATGAATGATAAAGAAATGAAATCGTTATTAAAGATGCCTCGATTCTATGAAAGGAAAACGCCGGTCTATCGTGCTTATCATAAGCCGCTCGTTTATAAAATCATTAACCGAGAGAAAAATATTAAGGAGGCAATAAGACAAAACTGCGATTGCATAAAAGGACGCACTGTCTTTGCCTTTTCCGGTTTGGCAGATAATCGTAATTTTCGGCGCACTCTCAAAAATCTTAAATGCAATATAGCAGGTTATTTGGAATTTCCCGATCATCATTCATATTCAGACAGCGATCTAAAAGATATATTGGCAGCGGCCAGAAAACGCTTGTCGGAGTGTCTCATTACCACGGAAAAAGATTATGTCCGGATTGCTCATAAAATTGTATGGCCCATAGACCTTTATGTTGTGGGTATCGAAATCGAATTCGGGGACGGTGCTGAAAGGTTTAATGGTTTTATCAAGGATCGGCTCAAAGAATTAAAGGAAAAGAATTAAGTCGTCACTTGAAAGTAGCAATGAAAAGGTTCGTGTTTGGGGGATTGCTCACTCTGAATATGTACAAGGAAAGAGGTCCGTTAATATGAAGACACCCTCCATATCTGTTGCGGTCATTGCAAAAAACGAGGTGGATCGAATCGGTCATTTGCTCAAGAGCGTCGACTTTGCCGACGAAGTGGTGGTTGTCGATTCCGGGAGTACAGATGGGACTCAGGATCTCTGTCGGCGATTGGGTGCAAAAGTTATTTTTAATACGTGGCCGGGGCATGTTGCTCAGAAACAATTTGCGCTGGAATCAACCCAAAATGAGTGGATCTTGAGTCTTGATGCCGATGAATGGGTATCTGAGGCACTTATTCAAGAGATCCTTAAGGCTGTAAAAAATGTTGATTCGAATGTGGCCGGCTTTTCAATGCCCAGATTATCTAAGTATCTCGGACGATGGATAAAACACGGCGGATGGTATCCGGACCGCAAGGCGCGCTTGGTTCGACGGGGAAGAGGCGTATGGAAAGGGGTGAATCCTCATGACAAGCTCTCAATTGACGGAACGGTAGTCGGACTTAAAAATCCGATTCTTCACCATGTTTACCGGGGGATTGAAGATCATGTGAAAACCATTAATCGATTCTCCGACATTTATGCCCAAGGATGCACTCCGGCCGGCGGTGGATTTGTTCTTGCCGGTGTGGGGCACGCCGTTATTAAATTTTTGGAGTGTTACGTTTGGAAACTGGGTGTGTTGGATGGGGTACCGGGATTGATTATTGCGATGAATTCATCCTGGTATGTGTTTTTAAAGCATGCCAAAAGATGGGAGAAGAATAAACCGGAATAATGGAATAATGGAATAATGGTTCCTTTTAAAAACAATATTCCAGCATTCCATCATTCCAGTTTCCCAAAGAAGTTACGATCCACAAGTGCTTTGGGTTTGATCACTCATTGGCATATAGAAGGTCGTCTTTTGGATTCGTTTGGACTCGGATGATGCGTTATTCTGAAATAATTGCGGCGGATTTTTTTGAGAACGTGTTCAAGTTACTCGGCCATTTCCCGAGAGCATGGGCTGCAAAAATGGCCGATATTTTGGGCGGAATGCTGTTTTGTGTCGACAAAAAACATCGTGATATCGCGATGAGTAACCTGAAATACGCTTTCGGGGGTCAAAAACCCCCTCAAGAAATTAAAAAAATTGCGCGGCAGGTATTTGTTAACCTGATAAAGGTTGTTTTTGAGATCGGTTGGTCTTTGCAACTAAAGGAAAGTCATTTCGGTGAACATTTTAGGATCGACGGCTATGATCATATCAAAAATGCCTATGAAAAGGGAAAGGGCGTCTTGGCACTGACGGCTCATTTTGGGAACTGGGAGCTTTTGACCATCATCGCCGCAATGATTCGATTTCCGCTCAATATCGTGGTTCGTCCACTGGATTTTAAGCCTCTGGATCATTTTATTTTCAATTTAAGAACCCGATATGGCGGAAAGATCATTTCCAAGCAACGATCATTTCGCAGCATAATCAGAGGCCTTAATCGCGGGGAGATGGTGGCGTTGTTGATGGATCAGAATGTGGACTGGTATGAAGGCGTTTTTGTCGAATTTATGGGGCATCGCGCTTGTACCAACAAAGGTTTGGCGCTTTTAGCTTTGAAAACAGGGGCACCGGTGGTTCCGTGCTTTATGATCCGGGAAAAGAAAGGCTTTAGGGCTGAATTCGGACCGGAAATTTCTACCCTTAAAACAGGGGACAAGCAAAAAGATATTGAGGTTAACACCCAGGAATATAACAGGATCATCGAAAATGTTATCCATCGCTATCCGGATCAATGGTTCTGGATTCACCAACGCTGGAAAACAAAGCCGTATCAGCCTTGGCCTAGAAAAACAGGGTCAATAGGGCACAGATTGCACGGACCCAAAATGGATAGAACACGATAACACAGATTTCACAGATTTTCACGGATAATAGATTCGCCCATGTCAGAATTAATCTGTGTAAATCCATAAAATCTGTGTCATCTGTGTCCCATATATAAATAATGGCTATACAAATCGATGTTAAAGTAATATCAGAAAGCTTCTGATTCGATCCACGAACTGGATCGGCGATGCCGTTATGACCACGCCGGCGGTTCGGGCGATTCGGAAAGGCTTTCCCAACGCCCATATCAGCATTTTGGCCAAGCCATGGGTTGCGCCTGTTTTTGAAAACAGCGAACATATCGATCGGCTGTTAATATACGATGGCGAAAGACGCCATAAAGGTGTGCTCGGCAAGTTTCGCCTGGCAAGGGATTTGAAAAAATATTATTTTGATGCAGCCATACTTTTACAGAATGCTTTTGAAGCGGCGCTCATTGCGTTTCTTGCTGGAATACCCCTTCGCATCGGATATAGCAGGGATGCTCGCCGCTTATTGCTGACGCATGCCATTCCATGCACGCATGAGATTAAAACCAAACATCAAACAGAGTATTATTTGAACATATTACGTGAAATCGGGATCATCCAAAACAACCGGGATCTTTATCTGAAACTGAATCAAGGCGATCGATTTCGGGCTGAAAAAGTTTTGTTGAAACATCATTTATCACTTGACGACAAAATCATCGGTATCAATCCCGGCGCCACCTATGGTCCCGCAAAACAATGGCCGGCTGATCGCTATGCGCTTCTGGCCGACCGGATATTGGCCTTTTCAGAAGCTCGGGTTATCATTTTTGGCGGTCCCGGCGACAAAATTCTTGGTCAGAAAATTTCAGGGAAAATGCAACATCGGCCGGTGGATCTTTCCGGAAAAACCAGCCTGGGTGAAGCCATGGCATTGATAGAAAGATGTCAACTTTTTATTACGAACGACAGCGGATTAATGCATGTTGCGGCGGCACTCGATGTTCCGCTGGTTGCAATATTCGGTTCGACAAACGCTGTTGCTACCGGTCCGATCGGTCTCAACAGCAGGGTGGTTCAGGCGGGCGTACCGTGCAGTCCCTGTTTGAACTCCGAATGCCCGGAAGGCCACCTGAAATGCATGGATCAGATTGATGTGGATAGGGTTTTTGACGTTGTGAAGGAAATGCTGTGAATATCTTGATCGTTAAGCTGAGCGCCATCGGGGACGTCATTCATACCCTTCCCGCCCTAAATGCCATTCGAAAGGCTTATCCTGAAGCCCGGATTACCTGGCTGGTGGAAGAGGCGGCACACGATCTGATCAAAGATCATCCGGCACTGGATCGCGTTCTGGTCTCAAAGCGCAAGCGCTGGTTGAAAAAATTACGAAGACCGTTGTTTTTGAGTGCGATAAAAGAAATGTACGGTTTTATAAAAGAATTACGAGACACCCATTATGACATGATACTCGATTTTCAGGCATTGCTCAAAAGCGGTATCCTCATTGCCCTGACCAACGGAAAACGTAAAATCGGATTCGGCAAAGGTTTGGAGCACATGGAGTACAGCTATCTGTTTTTGAACGAACGTGTTCCGGCCGTAAGTATGGAGCACCATGCTCTGACCCGGGGACTGATGCTGCTCAATGCCCTGGGGATCCCGACGCCTGAAGTCGAATACAAACTTGCGGTATCGGATCATGATCGTCAGAAAGTGGAGGATCTGTTGCAGTCGATACGGCCTGGTAAATCCCGGAAGATTGGTGGTCGTAAACCCGGTAGCAAAATGGGAATCAAAGCTCTGGTCGAACGGTAAGTTCGCGCAATTGGCGGACCGGATCATCGCACAATGTGATGCCGGGATTGTT
Organism: uncultured delta proteobacterium; assembly: GCA_963778575.1. Taxonomy (GTDB): domain Bacteria; phylum Desulfobacterota; class Desulfobacteria; order Desulfobacterales; family UBA11574; genus UBA11574. Next base: position 84,397 of record CAVZUV010000030.1, read on the forward strand.
TTCACCGGCAGCTCTGAAGATCGCCCGATGATTCATCAAATCCAAGCAGCCATGAGGGTGCCGGCAGTTAATCTTGCCGGAGAAACGACATTGAAGATGCTGGCGGCGCTTTGCGCCAAGGCGGATGTGGTCGTTTCCACCGACACCGGCCCTATGCACTTGGCGGTCGCGGTAGGGACGCCGGTGGTGGCGCTTTTCGGCCCGACGGCTCCATGGAGAACCGGGCCTTATGGATCAGGGAATCAGGTCGTCACGACCGGCCAAGCGTGTGCCCCCTGTTTCAAACGGCATTGCCCGACATGTGACTGTATGGCCCTGATTTCCGTTGATCAGGTTTTCGATGCGGTTTCGAAGATAATTGGGGGTTAATTTAAGAGAGACCTCCCCGCTATGCGGCAATCAGAGATAGATGCAATGACAAAGCTCACTGGCGGGGATGGAGCGTAGCGGAATCCCTGTCCAGCGCAGCGTTTTATTGGGCCACCGGAATTGGTATTCTCTTCTCCCCGCATGCGTAGATACAGAACTCGCAAGGGGGTTTCTGCCAATGCTCTTTGACGATATGCCAGCCGGTCCTCACATATAGATCCATCAGTTCTCTGTACGTGAGACGAAACATGTGGTCATCCTTATGCCTATTTACATTGTCGAGGATCCTGAGATGGAGAAGCCTCTTAGAGATTGCCGATAGAAGGCTCGGGAATACATCCCGTTTCAGTTTCCGAGCTACTCGAGCTGGGAGTGTCACTTTATTGTCCAACTCATATTTCTTCTCCATAATAGCCAAACCCACCAGCAGCTTCCCGCCGACCTTTGAGCATCTATATGCCTCAAGAAAAGCGAGAAAAGGGTCGGCAAAATGATCAACCACTGATCTCATATGAACCCAGTCAAAAGAGCCCGCCTTAAATGGAAGATACTCTGCATGGGCTGAGATGAAGTTACAGGGCTCTTGTAGGCATGGATACGCACGAAGCAGATTGGGTTGTGATTCAATGTCCGCAAATATTTCGACATATGGATCAGCGGAAACATATAGACTGACATCACTCCCAAGGTAATGCCTGAGGCGCCCCTGGTGTCCGCCAACGTCAAGTACCTGGCCTTTGATATCGTACTCGATAGTATAGATCTCACGTACTGAGTCTATCTCATCCAAGTACCCCTGAAGTGAGTCACTCATCACGGTTTTATCGTGAAAATGCTCAAACTCAGACTGTGCATTCGCCCAGGACTCAAAGCCCATAGGTGTGCAGTAGGCCGGACGGACAATGCGAAAATCGAAGACTTCTTCTTGATTCTTGCCTGTTCTAACAACTCGTTTCGGAAAAGGGAGTCCACAGGATCTGCATCTGAAGCCATCAGAGGACTTGGCGAGGTCGCTCTTACACAGTGGGCAGCAAAGCAATTGCTCCACTTTTTCATCAAGTTTTATTCGCATTGAAGTCTCCTTATGTTTGTATGGCCCAACATTATATATTATGTTGAATCGTCTTTTTATCACTGTGATCTTTAATAAGACACTTTTTTAAAAAACGCAGAAAATAGTAGTTTGAATAATAAAGAAAAAAATAACAACTAATTGAGGGGTCGGGGAGTTTTTAGAAACACTGCCCCGTCCGTAACCCATTAATATTTAACGAAAAAATAATACTAGACATAAGCTTTTGTATTTGTTATGAATAATCTCAACGATATCAACAACAAAGGAGATTATTCATGGCCAGAAAATCGAACAAGATTTCAGCACATTGGATCCGTGAAACGCGAGATGATTTTAGAGCCTTTTTAGATGAAACCGATTTTCCTGATCCTGAACGCCTTGGAGAACGTGGCCCTGTTTTCAAGTATCCAGAATGGTTGATCATGTTCATTGCTATCTTGTCGGTTAAGTTGAAAATAAAAACATATGTTCAAATCCATAAAATGGCAGTTAAATATTGGGACGTGATCGCAGAAGGATTAGATTTAACGCCAATTAGCGAAAGACAGCTAAGAGAGCGGTTAAAAAAAATCCTTCATTTCCCTGGAAAACCAGCAGCGTTTATCTTTCAGCTATTTCCTGAACTTGACCAATGACAGGGTGGTCAGTGCTGATAAAATGATGAATAAAGCAAAGGGTCCTGTCTGGCATAAGAAATACAAGGATAAAGGCATCGTACCCAAAAACCTACGAGCACTGGATAAAGAAGCCACCTGGAGTAAATCGAATGCCGATGGCTGGGTTTATGGCCATGGCAGTTTTAGCTTTACATCACATAAGGTCCCATTTTTAGGTGCATTTATATGGATGAAAAACAGTGCCAACGAAGCCAGGAAAATGTGGCTTGAGGCGTCTCATTTCAAAGATCAAATTGACTACGCTGCCATGGACTCGAAGGCAGATAATTCAAGGCATTTTCGAGAATATAAAAGGCAACGAAAAATAAACTTGATTACTTGCTGTCGCCAAAACATGGATAAGACAAGGCATCGCAGAGAAATGATCAAGTTTATGGAGAAACCAAAACATAAAAAGATTTACCGTGAAAGATCATTTAAAGTCGAGCCGATGCAGGGTTTGGTGAAGGATATATTTGACCTAAACCGTTGCTGGATGAGGGGTAACGCGAACAACCGATGGTTGTTTGCGGCAATGGGCTTAACTATCCAAATGCATCAACTCGAAGCATTTAAACAAGGTAAATCAACTTGGATTATCAAAGAACGGGTTTTGGGATAAACTCCCCGACCCCTCAACTAATTAAACAAACAACGAATAAGAATTTTTGCGGCGCGAAGCCGACGCCAAAAATCGAATTGAAAAGAACCGCTTCCGTATTCAGAGTTGGTATGGAATTTTATCTGATTATGAATAGGATTTTTCGTTGGGATCGGCCGCTTGTTAGGGCTGAGTATAGACAGATTTGAGTAAAAATTGCAAGCCTAAGGGATAAATATCTAATTGAATGGTCTATAGATTCATGTCAATGCGCACGTTGCCTGTCCTGTGAAATTACAATGCAGCGGCTCATGCGGAAGGCGCAAATCGTCATTGCGTACATGTTTGAACCGAGGTGGTGCCCGGTACTGCCTTAAACATACTGCCATCAAAAAGAGTGATGGACATATTTACTCCTTTAGAAAAAGAAATCGCTTCCCTTGAAGTGATGATGCTTTGGCTTACGGGAACGGATATTACGACTTGCCCTCGCTGCTCGGGGGAAAGCTGCAATTTTTTGCGGAAATACCAAAAGGCCGGGCACGGCCACCAGACCGCCTGGCTTGTACAGCAAATTAAGAGGCTAAATCTGTATCTTTGAAGTGTCTTTATGAATAATGATAGGAGAGGTGCGTTTTGACCCATAATCATATCTTCAAATGACAGAACATTACGGGCTAAATATTGAAATATGCAGTGTGGTTCATCGCAGATCGTTCCCGCGAAAAATCCCAATCCGGCAATTAGCGAAGCTTCTCCAATATCATATTAAAATACAATACCCATATCGAAAAATCATACCGAAGCGTACGCGAATCGGCTTCGTACATCAATGTATTATCAATAATTTCAATTTATTAAATCTAAGCTTTAAATTTTGTTGCCATAAAGATCGTAAAACGATAATTTAAAAAGCTATCTATCTCGGGCGGGACTATGGTAAAAAACTTATTTGGGATTTGATATTTGGAGTTTCAGTAAGCTAACATGCATTCAATAAAGCAGATCCCCTCTGGGAATAGACAAAGCCTGGTTCTCCCCCCTGCTGTAAGCCAACGGGCTGGAAGCAGGGGGCGGGTTTTTACAGATTTGGTTCAAGGGTACAAATTTAATGAGTGACGAATTAAACCTTTCCATCATTATCGTTAACTGGAATACCAAAAAACTGTTACTGGATTGCCTGGCATCAGTCTATAAAACGATAAAACGCATTTCCAAGGAAGTGTGGCTGGTGGATAACGCCTCCACGGACGGCAGCGTGCAAGCCGCCAAGCGGTTATACCCGGATATCAGAGTCATTCAAAATTCCCGGAATCTCGGTTTTGCAGCCGCCAATAATCGAGCTTTTAAACAAATGAACGGGCGTTATGCCGTATTACTGAATACAGATACGTTGCTCACAAATGGGGCGGTTGAAAGGATATACAACTTCATGGAAAATACCCCTGATGCAGGAATGGCTTGCGGCCAGCTTTTGAATCCTGACGGATCCAAACAGAATTCCATTGCTAATTTTCCCGGGCTGCCGTCTTTATTGTTCAATGAAACGATGCTAAGAATTTTATTGCCCGGGCGATATCCGAGTAAGCGAAAGAAATATACAAGCCCCATTGAGGTCGATTCATGTATCGGTGCATGTTTAACCGTCCGAAAAAAAACCATGGATCATGTCGGTCTTTTAGACGAAGACTATTTTTTTTTCTTTGAAGAAACCGATTGGGCCAGGAGAATAAAACAGTCGGGGTGGAAAATTTATTTTGTGCCAACCGCCAAGATCGTTCATTTTCAAGGCCGGAGCGTGGGCCATAATGTAGGATCCAGGATTTTATTCTATCGCTCGCGCTATATTTATTTTAAAAAATGGCACCGGGATAGTTACGGTCTTGTAAAGAGGATCATTTTTTTTCGTCTGTTGATGAATACCGCATTCAGCTTTATTGGATTCATTGCGACGTTAGGGTTTCATGTCGGCATTGGGACAAGGCTTAAGACCTATGTCAAGTTGATTGTCTGGCACCTTGAGGGATGTCCGGATGAAAGCCAGGTATAATTAATATGTTGGTCAAGGGGAATACCTTCACATCAAAAGATATCCGCAACATTTTGTTGATTCAGCTTGGCGATATAGGTGATGCGGTGTGGGCTACGCCGACTTTCCGGGCTGTAAAAGAGATCTATCCAAAGGCAAATGTTTCCGTTCTCTTAAGGGAAAATATTGGATTGCTGTTGGAAGCGGACCCTCATATTCATAAAATCTTTGAAGTGAAGCGATCCAAAGGGAATCTTAACAAAAAAGTAAAAGAGCAATACAGACTTCTCAGGGCGTTACACCGGGAACGTTTTGACCTGATTTTTGATCTGCGATTGGATGACAGAGGAGCTTTTATGGCTTTTCTTTCAGGCGCGCCTGTGCGAGTCGCCATAACGTGCCAAGACGTTTTGTGGCGTAACCGGTTGTTTACCCATATTGTGATTCCGCCAGTTCCCAAAGAAAGAACTTTTGGTGCTGCCGAACAGTCACTTCGACTTGTCAGAGAATTCGGTATCGATACAGAAGATACTACTCCCAAACTCTGGATTTCAGAAAAAGCAAAAAGACAGGCAGAAAAACTTTTGGATGGTCATAATATATCGGCCTTTCGCCGATGGATTACGCTGAATCCTTTTTCAAGATGGCCCTACAAGGAGTGGAAGTATGAAAAATGGGTGCATATCATAGGCTGGCTATGGGAAGAATATGGAATTCCAACGGTAATTGTCGGGGCTCCCGAAGAAAGGGAAAAAGCAATTAACATCGCCAAGAAAAGTAAAGGGCGGATATTTAACCTAGCCGGGAAAACTTTATTGGATGAGCTTGCGGCCGTTCTCCGTTTGAGCAGCTTACATATTGGCGTGGACAGCGCGCCGCCTCACATCGCCGCCGCTGTGGGAACCCCAACCATTACTATTTTCGGGCCCAGTGATTGGAGGGACTGGGCGCCGCGCGGTGAAATACACAGCGTCGTTACACCTGATCGCGACTGTGTCCCCTGCCATCAGAAAGGGTGCGGGGGAACCGGCACCAGCGACTGTTTTGAAACATTAAACATCGACAAGGTAAAACTAGCCCTTCGGGTATTTCTGGACAACGATCCGTCGTTGAACAGCAAATATCAATGAATTATGAAAAAGATTGCATTAGCATTAGAGAATTTTAGTCGTTATGGGGGTGGGGCGGAATCATATGCAATTTCCCTTGCCGATTTTCTTTTAAAAAACGGGTGGCAAGTCCATTATTTCGGGGAGTCATGGGATAGTGAACCTGAAACGGCGATTTTTCATAAGATAACCATTCCGAAATATCTTCCCGCATGGTTAAAGTTGCTATTGTTTGCACTTTATCATGAACGGGAAGTTAAAAGACAGCATTTCGATGTTATTCTGGGGTTCGGTAATACATTGTATATGAACGTTTATCAGAGCCATGGCGGGGTTCACTGGCTTTCGGTGAAGAGAAGGATTTACGCGGAAAAGAATGAAATTAAGCGGGCAATAAAACGATTGATTATTCTTATATCTCTGAAACAATGGACAAGAGCCTGGATTGAATCAGCGCCGTTTCGTCTTTATCCCAGGCCAAGAATAGTGGCTATTTCTAAAATGATAAAAGAAGATATGTCGTCTTTTTTCAGCGTGAATAACGAAGATATAAAAGTTGTATATAATGGCGTGGATACCTCCCGATATAATCAGAATTTACGTCATGATCATAAAGGACCATTACGAAGACAATTTGGGATAAGAGCGGATGATGTCGTTTTCTTATTTGTTTCATATGACCTTAAAAAAAAGGGAATCGAGACGCTGGTAGAGGCGGTGTCTCAGTTAAAACAAATGGATAATACGAACTTTAGAGTCATAGTTGTCGGCGGGATGCCCTACAAATCAGTTTCAAGGCAAATCAAGGCCTTTGATATTGATGATAAGATAATTTTTACAGGACCTGTTCGCTCCATCGAAGCATATTATGCCAACAGCGATGTATTCGTGCTTCCGACCTATTACGACGCATGCTCTCTTGTTGTGATTGAAGCAATGGCAAGTGGTCTTCCATCAATCACAACAACGTCCAATGGGGCTTCAGGCATTATAAATGACGGAAAGGACGGCTATATCATTTCTCATCCGCCCAGATCGTTGGATTTGGCAAAAAAAATGAGGCTGCTTCTGGATGATGAAAAACGCCATCAGATGTCCTGGGAGGCGTTACGTACAGGCCGGAGCTACTCCGAAGAAAAGAATCATCAGGAAATGATGAGGATACTTGGCGAGGTGGCGGCGTTAAAGTGGCAGAACCGAATATAATCTGCGAACATAACAGTTTAATTTGAATTTCCAATTGGTAGCCGTTTCCACTTTCTATCAGGTGTGGTATAAATTCTGTGAGAATCCGGGTTTGGATGGTCATAAGTTAACTTTTCGAGAGAAAACATTTATGTTAAAAAAATTGAAAAATTATGTGTATAACCAGTATCCTCCATTATCTGTTGCAAGTAATTACTTATCTCTTGCAAGAGACATGAAACGATTTGGTGTTAAATTGACCCCTTATGGATTTAAGTTTATAGGACCGAAAGAATTACAAGATGGCTTGTATGAGCCCGATGAGACAAAGCTGATTCAAAGCTATCTGAAGAAATCGACAGTCTTTGTCGATATAGGGGCAAACATGGGATACTATTCTTGTTTAGGGAGATTCGCTGGACTAAAAGTTATTGCAATTGAACCCTTATTATTCAATCTTGAATATTTATATGCAAACCTGGAAACAAATGGATATTATGATGTCGAAGTGTTTCCGCTTGGATTGGCCGCAAATACAGGCTTGGCGATATTATTTGGACCTGGAACTGCTGCATCACTCATTCAGGACTGGTCCGGTAAATCGACCAAGAAAAGAATAGTACCTTTATCCACATTGGACGTTATCATAGGTGATCGATTTGCTGATGAGAAACTTTTAATTAAAATCGATGTTGAAGGTGCTGAATTCGAAGTGGTGAAGGGGACTAATAACATACTGACCACCTTCCCTGAATCAGTATGGATTGTTGAGATTCTACTCTCGGGGAATATCCAAAAGGGCTTAATCCAAACTTTCTCCAAACCTTCGAGAAATTTTGGTGTCATGGATATGAGGCTTTCACTATCGGTGAAGATAGCAGGCTGGTGTCACGATATGATGTTTTAATGTGGATAAAAAAAGAGATTCAGGAGGAACTTTTCTTTTTAAAAAGCAAGTGCAGACTGAAATTCCGGTTAACTTTTTGCCAGAGAAAGCTTTCTGGGGTCAAAAGAGAAGAGGGCTTGCACCCTAATTTGAAAACCCAAGCGATAATGTCTGAGTTAAATCAAAAAGAAAGTTGAACAGAGGTTTACTTCATGAAAATTATGGTAACCAGAGGAGCCAACTATTTAGAGTCGGTGTTAGTTTCGATATAAGCCCTCCACCTCTGGTGGAGGACCCGGATAGGTTCTACCGATCCGGTGAAAAATAATATAGGTAATTCCCCGGGAAAGCCCCAGAGGGCAAACCGGAGGAATTACCTATGCATGATTGAAGAAGCTTATCGCACGTAAGATGGGATTGCAAATACCATGTGGTATTTGTCCCAAAATTTCGAAAAAAACATTATATGGAAAATTCCGGAACCAAGTTGGCAAAATATTGCGAGAATTGTGCCGCCAACGAGGAGTGGAGCTGTTGGAAGGACATCTGATGCCCGACCATGTCCATATGTGCTTAAGCGTTGCGCCAAAATATAGTATAGTCGATCCTGAAAAACCGCAAAATCAGGGAGCAACATAACCGAAATTTTCTGCCAGATGGCCGCAATGATCTTTGAAAAAATGAGACCAAAAATATGGGCTGCCCACCTGAGCAGCTTGCTGAAATTCATTCCAGCGGCACTCAGGATGGCATTTACCATATCCCCTTCAGTTCCTTTGAGGCGGTTACGGTCCATCCTGTGTTCTTGTTTGAGATGTCCGATGCCAGGTTCAAAATCGCTGCGCGTCTTTTCATCCAACGCCAGAGACTCTTAGCTGTTCTGCCTCGTCTTGGTTTATCCACATGAACTTCGGCGCTGCCTTGGTAATCATGCCCGCGGTAGCCTCTGTCGACAAAGACATGGAGCGGTTCTTTTGCAATGCGTTTTACTTGAGCCAGGGTATCTGCCAGTGTATGGCCGTCGTAAGGGTTTCCGTGAACTGCCATGGCGCCGACAAACCAGCCGCCACGGCTGGTGGCCGCAACACTTACTTTGCAGCCGAATTCATAGCGTTTGTGGGCCTTTCCCTTGCCCCCCTTCCGGAGCATGGACACTGTAGATTTTTTTTTTTCCCTTTTGTTCTCTGATGAACCCGGGTGGCAATGTTTAGCAGAGTTGCCGGCCTTTTTCTCGTCCGGAATCGGCTGTTTTTTCAATATCCCGGATGACACGGCCAAGATAGGTTTTAAGTGTTTTTTTTTTTCGGTCGGCCCTTCTCATCTGTTTAATTTTTTTTCGGCTCTGTTTTTTTCAGTTTTTTCGCGTTCCTGTTGTAATTCTGCCGAAGGGCTATGCCCCGTTCTTCAGCTGCTGCCACCAAACGCTGCCGTGCCCGATCATACAACCGGGCATCCGTTGGAAAACGAACTTCCTTTTCCTGAACCGTCGTATCAACATTCACGCGTTTGAGCTGGGTGGCTTTAACGACCTTGGTTTTTAGTCCGGCGCTGATTTCCTTTTAAAGTTCTTCAGCACCTGCTTCGCCGATTCTTTTCCGCCAGTTGGTCATACTGGAAGGATCAATGGGCATTCCATCCCCCCTTACTTCATGCCGCTAAGGTGTTGCCAGTAAGGATTCTCTACCCATCCGGCAACCTGTATCTTCATCGCTGAGGTTGAATGTGTACTTTAGGTAGTGAAGAGAAACCATCAAGCGGGTACTTATACCTGGGCGGCCGTTATCGGGACAGTAGGTTTCACCAAAAAGCTCGTCCAATCTGTCCCAATCCACAACAGTGGCAAGCTTGACCATTTCATGACCGCGATTGATGATTTTTATCAATTCCGGCCTGAAAAGATCCAACTGATGGTTTTTGTGCGGCGATCTTCTTTGGTTTCATTTTAAAATTTGCAAGATTTTGGTGGTTTTGGGTTGAAAAACTTGCAAATTCATATACCATCATTTGTTGTTTAAATCAAATAAATTCTTATGGTTAAATTATTTTTCAGGATCGACTAGTATAGCGTTTGTAATTGGATTTTTGAAAGGCAAGAGTGCCGTTTTGATCATCAAATCAAGAAAGAGGAGATTATATGTCATCAAAAATTCAACAAATCCAGTTCCAACCCATTGAAGACGTTCTGAAAAACGCGACAGTTGCGGATTCTACCGTTGAAACAGGCTGTCAGGTCGCGATCGATGAATCCTTAACCATTGGTTCTGGCATTTCTGTTCTCATTAAGGGGAAACTTGGCAAAGAATTGGATGCCTTCACCTTGTTTTTAGCACTCTGAATTACTTCGGGGGGAGGTCTTTTTGGAGGATTACACTGTGTTTTACCTCAGCATGTTTTACACCTCTCGGGTCGAGCTACAAAAGCCAAATTGCTCCAAAACCTCTCCTTGATTGGTGAAAGGCGTAATAATGATCGGCTTCATCTTGTAAGCAACGATCAACTTCCTCCCAACCACACTCTCAACCTCGGAATTAACTCGCACCAGGACAATAATTGCCTTTATCGAAGATGAGGATGTGATCAAAAAGATCCTCAAGCAACTTGACCTGCGGGCTTTGAAGTGCAAGCCGCGCCCGACAGCCAACGCCCCGCCCATAATACCGGACTTAAATCCCATCCCCTCAGTGGATGACTGCATGATAGATCCTGACTATCCGGTCGAAACCTACTTGTAAGCAGCCAACCCGTTGAGATCAAATGGTGAGTTTTACCCGAAATTGCCCTAATTGGGCAAGGTTTGATGAAAAATGGCGATTGACAACCTGGCTCGGCTTTGGTATCCGAGTTTTAAGTGTCACCGTAGCCGTTAGGCTTCCATATGTTGCGGTCTTAATAAGTTCCATACACAATCATAACTTTTCGATACACTTCCTGTTAAAAAAGGAATCCTTATCAATTACCGATGAGCGCTATCCAGACAGCCAACAGTGGAAAAGTGGTTTCTGCGGTAAGTGCGTTGTCCATCACAACTGGTGTCGCACCCACCAAGGCAAGGACTTCGACGGCAGAACATGGGATAAACTCAGAGAAAAAAACTGGAAAAGAAAGTTCAGAAAATCAAAAAAATATTTCAACAGTCTTTTACCATAAATACCTCGCATAAGTTATAATTGTTCCCGTTGGGACCGGACACTCCATCCCTAATAAACTTATTACAGAAGGAACAAATTTATGTTTGGAGAATATATGCGCAGATTCTTTAGATCAAAGGCAGCCCCAAATCATTTTTACCCGATAACAAAAACTTGCCAAATCCCACAACTTCACCTTATCTACGAACAGTATTTTGGAAGAAGAAAAAACGGGACTTTTGTTGAGATCGGTGCGTTTGACGGCGAGTACGTCAGTAACACGAGCGGACTATCCGATATTGGATGGAAAGGCATTTACGTAGAACCAGTAACGGACTTCTTTGAAAAATGCAAAACTCGTCATAGAAACAACGATAATGTGAAAGTTGTCAACATTGCTATAGGGGATACGGAGGGCCACTTAACAATTCATAACGGAGGACCCCTATCAACTGCCAGTAGACAAATGAAGGATAATTTTAAAAATTTGGAGTGGGCAAAAGATCATTTTTTGAAAGAAGAAAGTCTTACTGTCACGATGACGACTCTTGACAATTTATTGTTTGAACACAAAATTCAACGACAATTTGAAATATTGGTTATAGATGTTGAGGGATTTGAATGGAATGTATTAAAAAATTTTGATATTTCCAATTGGCAACCCCAGATGGTCATTATTGAATTGCATGACCAGAATGATGACTATATTCATATTCGAGAGCAGTGTAAAAAAATTGTTAGATATTTTGATGATGCATATTACAAAATTATTTGGAAAGATTTTACTAATACGATATATGTTAAAAATGGATGTTTCCCAATACCAATTTCTCAAAGGTTTTCGGTAGATGAGAGCAAATAACCATCATGATAGACAAGAGAAAAAACAGAATAGACTGCATTTTAATATGGGGACATGGCCTACAATTTTTTGAAAAAATACGCAATGATATCCAAAATGAGCCTAATTTAAAAATTCTTAAAATACAAAAATATAGACCAAAATCGATAAGACGCTTAGTAAGGGAAATTTATTCACATGATTATGCCCCTTACTCTCACTTAAAAGATAAAACAAAATATTTATTAAAAACCAAAAAAGAAGTCTGTTTTATTTTTGTTAAAAATTTAAAACCAGAAGAAGATTTTATAGACGAAGGATGTTTTAGGCATAACGAGTCTATGTCATTAAAAAAATTCAAAGAAATGTTAAGAGATAAATATAACCCTCGCAAAAACGGAATACGAACACATGACCATGTAATCCATGCAACTGATTCCGAGAAACAAACAGAACAACTTTTGCAATATCTTGGATATAAAGAAGGGATTAAGCTATTCCAAGACAAAAAGAAAACAATCGAGATGCCATACTACATGACTGGCTACACATCATTTGAAATTAAAAAAGTCAAAACTAACAGCTTATACTGCAATATAATAGAGGGTTCTTCGTGGGACGATTGCCGTCCCAAAACGGTATCAATAAAAGACTCCCCACACTATGCTGGCCTCAACAAGGATATAAAAATATATTACGATTATATTACCCGCTTTGCAGGTGCCCCGTTACAAGAAGACTATAATATTGATAGATTTTTGAGTTTATCAAAAAAATTTAATTATCTTGAAAAACCTTATAATACATCATTTGTAATTGTTGAAGAATCAGACAATAAACTAATTATCCATGACGGTCTCCATCGGGCTGCAATTCATATTCACCAAGGGCACGAGGAAATTATAATATGCCGAATTGCAAGATAGATTTAATTCAAATTTTCAAATTATTGGAAAATAAATTTTATTGCATTATAAAAATACCAGATGAATTTCCTGAATATGCCATAGGTTCCGATATTGACATATTTTGTTACGATATCAATAACATTGCGAATATCATTCTGCAAAATACCAATCAATACATCAGCGACAAAATCACTATAGAAATAAAAGAGTTAAATAAACAAATTTATGTTGACATAAAAGAATACGATAAAATACATCTCAGATTTGACCTGTACGGAGAATTACCTAATTACAAAAATGTAAAGATTAAACCATGCTTATTCTCTAGTATTATTGAACATGCAACATCAAAATCTATCCTTAATAATGAACTAACAGTGAAAGTACCGTGCCTTATTGACGAAACAATTATAAGATACATAGAATATCATGAGTGGTATGCACAAAGACCAGATAAAATAAAACATATCAATTACATTGAAAAAATGATTGACTTAGAAATGGTTGACACTACTCTTTTTTTCGACAAACTGCACTACTACACTGAATTACCAATGGTTACTGAGTCTACAAATAATCAGACGCCATTGTCGAAAAAATCATTCAAAGAAATCTTTAGATGTATCCGTTTCAAATGAATAGCCCACAGAGATGTTTATTTACAGTCTGACAATCAATTTGAGCCAGTCTGTCGATATTTATCCTATCGACATTTCTGAACTTTGCTATAAATTCGACTCGTTTTTATTTTTGAGAAGTATATCATCAGGATATCTGACCATAACATCGAACTCAACTAATTCTTTGAGTAACTGTTTGAGTGATATCTGTCCTTCGTAGAGTTCTTTATTGCTGTATTCGGTATACAGGTAGCGCGTTTTTTTCAGCGTATTTCTTCCGCCTCGGATAACATCGATTTCAGCCCCCTGAACATCCATCCATATAAAGTCAATCTTGTCGAGGCCTTGTTCTCTACACCATGTGTCCAGCGTCTTTGTTTCAATGATAATGTTTTTTTCAAACTTGCACCAAGGGTGGACTCTTAAATGATTCTTGGGTTTTCTAATCGATCCTGAATGGTCCCAATCTTCGGGTATCACTTTGTTTTCTCCGCTGCTCATATAAAAAGTTGTTTCTCCATTTTTACTGCTAATAGCATATTCATAGAGACTGATTTCAGGTCTACTGCCTAAATTTTCCTTGAAACGCAATGCGGCTCTGGGGTCGGGTTCAAAACAGAAGATCCTGGGAGAATCGAAAATGCCCAAAAACCAAAGTGTATTCGTTCCATCATGGCAACCGATCTCTATAATCGTCGGATTTGGCCTTGAAACCAGCTGGTATATAAATTCTTTGGTGATGGAAGAATCGGCTACGGGCGGTTCTCTCTTGAGATGGTAATAAATTAATTTGTATCGTTTTTTGAGTCTTGAAAAGATGTTCGTTGATGTTCTTTGTTTTCTCATTCTTGCGCCATAAGGTAGATTAAGCAAAAGTAAAAAGATATAGTCAGTATTGTTGTCACGGTGGTATCGTCCCGAAAATTAGCGTTTTTTGAAGCGAAAGCTAATTTCCTGGTGGGCGCTTGTATTGTTGAAACCATACAATTGCCGATAATCCATTTGATACCCTTTTTGCCATTGTTCCAACAAAAAATCCTGGTGCCGGTTGCCGTGGATGTTTTTGTTTTCTTTCTGGACCTTGTTGCATGGAATGTTGACGATTCGCGATTTATTGAAAGCGACCCCTTTCCGAAACAGGAAAAAGCGGCGGAAATGTTGTAATTGGTCTTCAAGCGTATTCGGTGCGGAAAAATTAATCAATGGTATCATTGCCTTAATTTCCTGGGTAGAGTAAAAATGCCCGTCCAAAGAAAGCGGATAGGACCAATCGTGTATGCCTCGGTCCCACTGCCACGTTATTTTGTCTTTATCTTTTATGATATCCGGCATTAATTCAGGCAATGGTTGATTTTCTTGAACCGTATAACATGTATTCAAATTGTGTCCCATCCGTAATGTCGGGACGAATTTATCCGTATCGAATTTTACGAAATCTTCAATGTCGAAATCTTCGATAAATAGCACATCATCCACCAGAAAGAAGATTTTTTCCGCATGTACGGATTGAAGCAACAAAATTAGATCGCTGCGAAATGATTTGCCGGAATTTTGCTTTTTGAAAGAGATATTATTCTTAGAGAAAATTTCAATAACTTCGTCATATGCTTTTTGGTGGAACGGCGTCGAGGTTTGATACAAGATGTAAACGGGCACCGGCAAAGCAACCTTTTCCAGGTATGAAGATATGAGTGCATGGAGTTGTAAGGCTCTATCCTTAGAAAAGGCGATGGCTTCTGCAGGATGGGTGCTGGAATCGGGAACATATTTCAGGCGTGATTCATAAAGCTTCGCATAAACATGCCTTTCCCATTTCTCCTCACGATTTTGGAGCGCGAGGCCGAATTTGTTTAGAATAAGATTGAGGGTTGAAATGATATATTTTTTCATGCACGTTTTTCTTGTAAAGGCTTGAATATGGCTTTGAGTGTTGATGCCAAATCGTGCCTGAATCGCCCCAAAAAACGGGGGCCTCGAAGGTAAAAATCTCTTTGGCGTTTGCATGCCTCAGCCAAGCGCGCATTTTCCGGATAAGAGAGGGGACTCGGGATGCCACCGATCCCATTGAGCGCGGATTCGAAAATATTTGCCATTGTTTCATATTTTTGAGGCCGGTTCAGTGTTGTATAGTATGTCAAAGGAGTTTCTCTATAGACAACACAGGACTCTGCCAGTGCCCAAATTTCACCGAGCGCACCCACGCGCAACCATAACTCATAGTCTTCACCTATGGGTGGATCAAGGTCTTCATTATACAACCCGGCCTGTTCGAGAGCGGTTCTTCGTAGTATTGCAGAAGAATGAACGATGTAATTTTGACTGAGCATGGTTTCATAGTTTATTCTTCCCTCTTTGTATTTCTTAAAATATAGTAAATTTTTATTCCATTCGCCTTTTCCGGTCCAACGCAGGGCATTGCACCCCAACAGTACACAATGTGGATGGTTTTCTAAAAATTTTACCTGACATTCCAGTTTTTCAGGCAGCCATAGATCGTCATCGTCAAGTATGGCCACGTATTTGCCCTTTCCTCTGCGAATCGCTCTATTTCGTGGCGTCGCAGGGAAACCTGCATGCTCCCCGGGGACATATTTAAAGCGATTGTCTTTTAAATAAGGCTTTACAGTCTCCAATTTTTCTTGAGTTTCACCATCTTCTGCAATCCAGCATTGCCAGTTTGAAAATCTCTGATTCTGCACGCTGTCTAAAGCTTCTACGAGAGAACCTGTTCGGTTATAAGTTGCAATAATGATGTCAACAGTTGTCCGGTCCATTTTAATGGAATCAAACTTCCTTTTGAGTATAAAGACCTTTCGGTTTGCGACAGGAAAATCGATTAAATAATTAGAGGTTATAGTTGGTCTTCATTAGTTTGTTTGGATATCCCATTGAAGTATCAAATTCAACTAAAATCTCCTTTATTAAAATATAGCGGTTTGGATGTTATATTGGCAATTTCATGATGAAGTGATTTGAGGCGGGATATTAAGAAAATCAAAGCTGAAAGTTTAAAAAAGTGTTTGCTTTGAACCTTGAGCTTTCAGCGTAAAAGCTGCAACCGAATGTCTTTTCAACCTTGAACGATGAACGGGGAACCCGGAACCGCTCAAAGCAGGTTAAAGTATCTTGTTTTTTTTATGGATTGCATGATAGTTAGTGTCCATCCATAAATGAGGATTTTTGTTCGAAATCAAGGCATGCGAAAAAAATAACCACAGGCATATAGTTGATATTCCGAGGATTATTTTTTGAGCATAACGCCGAAATCGGGCAAAAAGACCATTTATGGATGGACACTAGTTAGACGACAAACAGAAAGGTTAGAGACAACTTCTATTTAATACAATATGTCTATTGAGCGATTGTGTTTGATGAGGGGTTTTGATGTTTGGTGCTCAACGCGGAAGGTTTTGTTTCAGGTCCACAAGCGGTTGGGAGTTATAGATGTTCAAAAAGAAACTGAAACACCGGTTTCATCGCTCGCTTATCGGTAATGTACTGGAGGGTTACCGCATAAAACAAACTTATGAGCGGTGGCTCGAAAAGAACAAGCCAGCGACGGTTCCCCATGCCATGAAACCATTAGCGGTCAAAACCTTTGCCCAAAAATACGGGGTCCGCGTCTTCATCGAGACCGGTACATTCTTGGGTGATATGGTTGCGGCAGTGACCAGTGATTTTGACAGAATCTATTCCATAGAACTCAGCGAAGAGCTGTTTAACCGGGCTGCAAAAAAATTTGCCGGGTACAATCACGTTACTATCCTACATGGAGACAGCTTTCAGGTCATGCCGGGAATATTAAGACAGATCAATGTCTCCTGTCTGTTTTGGCTGGATAGTCATTATTCGAGTGAAAATGCCGAAAAAGAAAGGGGAGAAGCAACGATACTGATGGAATTAAAGCAAATTTGTGCTCATCTCATTAAGAATCATGTGATCTTGATCGATGATGCGCATCTTTTTACAGGAAAAAACGATTCTCCAACGATTGAATTTCTAAAGACTTTCGTAAAAAGCGTATTTCCCTATTATGAATTCGATATCCAAAATGACATTATTCGAATATACAAAAAATTGTAAGCATTGATTTCCATATGAAATACAGCAACAGTTGACAAGCGAATGATAATAAGCGAATATCTGGCAAAGCCTATTTTTTGAGATCTTTCGGTTTTTCAAGCGATGATATTGTAACCAGACAGAAAGGATAAACATGCATCTACGAAGACGGGTTCTGGTAACCGGTGGAGCGGGATTTCTCGGCTCACATTTATGTGAGCGTTTGCTCAACGAAGGGTGTGATGTTTTGTGTGTCGACAACTTTTACACCGGAACCAAAAGAAACATCGAGCAACTCATCAGGAACCCTTATTTTGAATTAAGTCGCCACGACATTACATTCCCATTGTATGTGGAGGTAGACGAGATTTACAATTTAGCCTGTCCGGCGTCTCCCGTTCACTACCAGAACGATCCGGTTCAGACCACGAAAGTCAATGTCCACGGTTCCATCAACATGTTGGGACTGGCCAAGCGGATCCAGGCGAAAATTCTCCAGGCATCCACATCGGAGGTATACGGCGATCCCATTGTTCATCCCCAGCCGGAAACCTATCACGGGAATGTGAACTGCATCGGTCCCCGTTCTTGTTACGATGAAGGTAAACGATGCGCTGAAACGCTTTTTTTCGATTATCATCGTCAGCATAAACTTAAAATTAAAGTGGCCCGTATTTTCAACACTTACGGCCCCAGAATGCATCTCAATGACGGACGTGTTGTCTCCAATTTTATCGTTCAGGCGCTTCGAGGTGAACCCATAACCATTTTTGGTGACGGAACTCAGACGCGGTCTTTTTGCTATGTGGATGATCTTATCGAAGGTTTGGTTCGATTAATGGACAGCGATGATGATGTAACCGGCCCAATCAACCTGGGAAGACCCGGTGAATTCACGATTCTGGAGCTGGCGGAAAAGATACTTGAACTGAGCAGCTCAAGCTCTGAAATTATTTTTAAAGCGCTCCCGGCGGATGATCCAAAACAACGAAAACCAGACATTACACGAGCTCGGGACATTCTCGAATGGGAACCTGAAGTTGAGCTTGAAGAAGGATTGAAAAAAACGATCGCATATTTTGAGAAGATATTGACAGTAAGTTGAGTATTCTCTAAAGGAGGATAAATGGCATTAAGTAAAGAGCTTCTTGATATTCTTGCCTGTCCTAAGTGTAAGGGCGACATATACTTAAATGATGCAAAAGACGGGCTGATATGTGAGCATTGCCGGTTATTGTATGAAATTAGAGATGATATCCCGATCATGCTGATTGATGAAGCAAAGCCCTTAGACGGATAGACCGTTTAGAAGCAGATCCGCCACACGACATAGGCGGACAGGTCCTAAAAATCATGAGCCGACCTCAACCCCCAAGACCTGCCAAACTTGTGATTGGATTTTTCTTGAAAGAAAAAAAAATCGGGGGGGGTATCATAAAAGCGCTTGTTGAAAAGTTTGGTCCAATAGATATGGCGAGTTCATGGTTTCCATTTGATTTTACTACCTATTACCATGATGAAACCGGCCTTCCCCTGTTCAGGCGTCTTTTCGGCTTCAAACAGCTCATTCAACAGCATGACTTGGCACAGATAAAGCTGACGACCAATTTGCTTGAGCAACAATATGCATCCGGCGGCAAACGGCCGGTGAATATTGATCCCGGGTATTTGCTCCATGAACGTTTTGTTTTGGCCACCGGAAAAAATTACAGCCATCGGATTTATATCGGAAAGGGGATTTATGCCGATCTGACCCTGATTTATGTCCACGGCCGGTTTGAACCTTTGCCGTGGACTTACCCCGATTATGCTTCTAAAAATATAATAGATTTTCTTGAAAAGGTGCGAAAAAAGTATGGCGTTGATGTCAAGCAAGCCGCAATCCCGAATATTTAGAAGCCATCTCAAAATAAAGATTTTGGTTCAAAATCAAGGCGGAGCCGAGTTTTAACCCGCAGGCATACTCAAGTATGTCGAGGACTTAAAAGGAGGTTCCAACGCCGAGTTTGGGCCAAAAGATTATTTTGAGATAGCTTCTAATAAAAAATGAGGTGTAATAAAATAATGATAAAAAGCATGACCGCCTTTGCCGCCGCCGAGAAAACAAAAGCCAAAATAAATGTCTTGGCGGAAGTCCGATCATACAACAGCAGACATCTCGATATCGCGTTGCGTATGCCGCATGGCTACAGCGCTTTGGAAGAAAAGATTAAAACCCTGGTTAATAACGTCGTCGAGAGAGGCCGCATTGAAATGAGTCTGCAGATCAATGATGATGCTGATGAGGCATATAAATTTGAAGTCAATATCCCCAAAGCCAGAGCATATTATGATAGCCTTGTTCAATTAAAGGATCAGCTTGAGCTTCATGCTGACATTTCCATTGACCTTTTGATCAGAGAAGGGGGCGTTATTCGACCTGCAGAAATTGATCGGGATATGGAAGCTGTCTGGACCGTTGTGAAAGATTGCTTGGATGAGGCATTAAAAAGTCTTGTCATCATGAGAGAAAATGAAGGAGAGATGATAGCTTTTGATATTACCGACCGGATCAACCGGATTGAACAAAATGTTCATCAGATTGAAATAAACTCCGGCGACCTTTTATTCCATTATCAGGAGCGGCTTAGGGGAAGAATTGGGATTTTAACCCGGGGGATGGTAGACATTGATCCTGAAAGGATTGCGCAGGAAGCGGCTTTTCTGGCCGACAAAAGCGACATTTCTGAAGAAATATTAAGGGTGAAAAGTCACATCAAACAGTTTTACGAGATTATGAAGTCGGAAGAACCTGCCGGCAGAAAGCTCAATTTTTTATTGCAGGAACTTCACCGTGAATTCAATACCATGGGATCTAAAACTGAAAGTGCCCAAGCATCTCATATCATCGTGGAAGTGAAATCCGAGCTTGAAAAAATAAGGGAACAACTGCAGAATGTGGAATAGTCTGCATAGATCGAAACTTTTAAGCTTGAAAGAGGAAAGAGAGTTAGAAGACGATGGGCAGGAAGGTGAGAAGGTGGGAAGGTAAGAAGGTTAGCATGTCTCAGAGCTTCTGATCTTCTGATCTTCTAACCTTCTTAACTTCTCGACAATAGATTAGGATTGGCCTGACCTGGTAAATAAATTGAAGATCTAATGCAAAGCATTATTTAGCTATAAGAAAGGGGTAACGTACATGGATCAGAATCTCTTGAACATCGGTTTTGGGAATACGGTTGTGGCGGAACGTGTGGTTGCCATTGTTTCCCCGAATTCAGCCCCCATGAAGCGTCTTAAGGACGAGGCGAAAGACGAAAAACGACTGATCGATGCCACGCACGGCCGGAGAACCCGGTCTATTATTATCATGGACAGCAATCATATCGTACTCTCCGCCATACAGGCGGAAACCATATCCCAGCGGTACACGACGCTTAAAGGATCGATATAATTCATGATGGCTTCAAAGAGGATGTCGCGAAACCGTGGATATCTTTTCATCATCTCAGCGCCTTCCGGAGCCGGAAAAACAACACTTGCCAAAGCCATACTCGAACGATATGCGGACTTGCTCTATTCGGTTTCATTTACAACAAGGAAACCCCGGGCCGTGGAACAAGACGGTGTGGATTACCATTTTATTTCAAAACATGATTTCGAAAAAGGCATCAAAGAGGGAAATTGGGCGGAATGGGCCGAAGTATATGGAAATTATTATGGAACATCCGGAAAGTTCATAGACAATGGTTTGTCGTCCGGACGTGACATTCTGCTTGATATCGATGTTCAGGGAACGATTCAGATCCTCAAAAAATATCCGGACAGTGTAACCATTTTCATTTTGCCCCCGTCAATGAAGGCCCTTAAAAAAAGATTGGAAATGCGGGGAACCGACAGTCGGCAGGTGATTGAAAGACGTCTTGTATATGCAAAAAATGAAATGGCGCAAAAGGATTTGTATCGCCATATTATCGTTAATGATAATCTTTCAAAAGCCATTGAAGATATTATCGCGATAATTGAAAAATATCGCTAAGCTGAAAGCTCAAAGCTTTAATAGAACACAGATGACACGGATTTTGCGGATTTTCACGGATGAAGAAGTAGGGGCTCACGCGGCGCAAGCGCAACTGCGCTGCGCGTCGCCCTAATGGTGAGCGGAGCGAACCCAATAAAATATCCGCGTAGATCCATTAAATCCGCGTCATCTGTGTCCTATAATTAAAAAATGATCAATGACCTATGAGCAAGGAAATCCTTTACGGCATCAATCCGGTTTATGAAGCCTTGAAGGCCGGCCGGAGAGAAGTTTTTAGAATCTTAATCGCAAATGGAAAAATTTCAAAGCGTCTCGAACAGATCGCAGCTCTTGCCGGCTCCCTGAAAATATCCGTAGAAAGATTTAGCAGCGCAGACTTGAAAATGATATCCGGCACCGATTATCATCAGGGCGTCTGCGCCGAAACAGATCCGTATCCTTTTGTCAGTTTTTCAGATATGCTTATTGGCATTAAAACCGGCGAATCAAAACCATTTTTGCTATTGCTCGACAATATTGTGGATCCTCATAATCTGGGCGCTCTGGTGAGGACGGCAGTCTGTGTGGGGGTGAGCGGGGTTATCATTTTAAAGGACAGATCTGTTTCGCCCACGCCGATAGTGTCCAAGTCATCGGCCGGTGCTTTGGAGCATGTTCGCCTTTCACGTGTGACAAACATGGTCAATACGATAAAGACATTAAAAAACAATGGATTGTGGATTGCCGGCATTGATCGGGCCGCCGATGAATCGATATTCGCCTGCGATATGAAGGTATTCAATGCCGTTGTCGTTGGGGGAGAGGGCAAAGGCATCCGCCCGCTTGTAAAAAAGCATTGCGACAAATTACTCTCCATTCCCCAAACCGGTCTCATAGACTCTCTCAATGCATCTGTGGCCGGCGCGGTGGTAATGTATGAGGCATTTAGACAAAGGATTTCATCAAAAGAAAGTTTTAAAATAGAAAAGAGAAAATAGGATTAGGGAAACCACGGATGAACACGGATAAACACAAATAAAAACAATAATATTTGTGTCCATCTGCGTCCATTTGCGGTTGTTTATTTTATAAGAATGAGCTTTCAACAAAGCAATTTTTCTCCGGGGACAACCAATTCGCGGTTTTCTGAGCCGGAATTTCTTAGCAAAGCCTCACAGCCTGGGCGTACGCGTCGTCGATGCGTTGAAAGAAGCATTTTTCCCTGCACGATGTCTGACATGCGGATCTTTTTACCGGATGGATAAACCGTTCCGGAACAGCTTGAAATCTATTTTGCAGGTGTTAAATTGTAAGGATCTGAACGCTTTCGTTTTAGATACTTTTATCACGGCCGGCAACCGATGCGGTGATAGCTTTAAAGATAGTTCGAGCACAGAAGTAAACATCTTCGCGACATTAATGGCACCATTCTTATGCGCCAAATGCATGGATACATTTTTGGCCGTTAAATCTCCCATATGTTCAACTTGTGGTATTATTTTTAAAAGCAGGTTCGGAGAGGATCATCTTTGCGGAGAATGCCTCAGTACTCCTAAAAGTTACGGAATGGCACGATCAGCAGGAGTATATGACAAAGTACTGATGGCAGTGATCCACTGTTTGAAATATAAAGGGAAAATTCGACT
The DNA here is from genome assembly GCA_963778575.1 of uncultured delta proteobacterium. Taxonomy (GTDB): domain Bacteria; phylum Desulfobacterota; class Desulfobacteria; order Desulfobacterales; family UBA11574; genus UBA11574. Next base: position 107,512 of record CAVZUV010000030.1, read on the forward strand.
GGCGAGGCCGCTGGGCGTTCTTTTGTTTTTTATTTTTTGTCGTTATTGGAATGAGGACCGCCCCGATCTGATCATCCCGGTTCCGCTTCATAACAAAAAGCTCAGACGTCGAGGGTTTAACCCTTCTTCTCTTTTGGTCAGAGAGTGGGCTTCTATTGCTCGGGCTATAGATGATGAATTTCAGGCGATACCCGTGGCGGAAGATATCCTGTTAAGAACAAGATGGACAAAATCTCAAACAGGCCTTGGGCGAAAGGATCGTTTAAAGAACATTAAAAATGCATTCAGCGTCAATGATCCATCGAGAATTAATGGGGAAAAAATTTTGCTTATCGATGATGTTTATACCACCGGAGCAACTGCAGAGGAGTGTACAAAAGTTTTAGTGACCGCCGGTGCATCTCATGTCGATGTGTTGACACTGGCAAGGGCTATGTGAATAAAATCGTGCAACGATTTTATGAAATGCGGCTATGCCGCTTCGTTTCTTTATCTGAATTCATCCCGCACGGTTTCGTGAAAGGCAATCTTCGGCCAGCAATGGGGATTTCAAATTTATAAGTTTTTTCACTGCGCTCACCATTGGAATTATGGAATAATGGAATAGAGAGTTTGGGATAATGCAATCTAAAATCTTAAAATTAGAAGATCTGATGATCACATTAAAAAACCTTCGGAAATCCGGGAAACGGATTGTTTTTACGAATGGATGTTTTGATATTCTGCATGTCGGGCATGTGCGGTATCTTACCGAAGCCAGAGCAAAAGGTGATGTTCTGGTTTTAGGACTGAATTCCGATGCATCAGTAAAATCGATAAAATCCGACAGCAGGCCTGTTGTGAACCAGAATCAACGCGCTGAAGTTTTGGCGGGCTTGGCATGTGTTGATTATATCACGATATTTGATGAGCCTGACCCTTTGGCGCTGATACAAGCCATAAAACCGGACATCCTTGTAAAAGGTGCCGACTGGGAGGAAACAAAGATCATCGGAACTGATGTCGTCAAATCGTACGGGGGAGAAGTCGTCAGAATTAAATTAGTTCCGGATATTTCGACTTCCGGCATTATCCGAAAGATTCTAAAACTTTATGGAACGGAAACCGCGGATGAACACGAATAGGTTAACAAAAAGAAAGTAAGAAGGTGAGGAGGTAAGAAGGTTGGCATGGCTCAGGGCTTCCGACATTCTGATCTTCTAACCTTCTTAACTTCTGATAATAATTGCGTTCATCTTCGGTTATTTATTCTCTAAAAAATGGAATTTGACTATGATCATTAACCGGGGAAACAGCGTCATTTTTTTAGAGTTTCCAAAACTTGCAGGTTTTTCAGGCATTCTGCATGGAATTTTTACCAGGGAAAATGGAAAAAGCAAAGGACCTTATAAAAGTTTGAATGTCGGTTTCGGCGTTGGAGACGATCGCCGGGCTGTTTTGAAAAACAGAAAAATTATATCCCGGTGCATCAATGCAAACGACCTGGTTTTTCTAAACCAGGTTCATGGCAGACGCATTGTTGTATTTGCAAAAGAGGATTATTCGTATCAGATGGTTGATGGAGATGATTATCGTAAAAAAGAATATTCGGAAAATGTTGATCATTGGACGGTCAATCAAGGCTTTTATTCTGAACGCCGATTCGAGGCCGATGCAATGGTAACGAATATTCCTCAAAAAATTCTTGTGATCCAGACGGCGGACTGCCAATCCGTACTCATTTACGATCCAATTCAACATGTGGCGGCAAATGTGCATGCCGGGTGGCGCGGCAGCATAAACGATATCGTCGGGCGCACCGTAACAGTGATGGAAAAAAGTTTCGGATGCCGTGCGCAAAATATGATTGCAGGGATTGGACCGTCTCTTGGTCCGTGCTGTGCAGAATTCGTCAATTACAAAACAGAAATCCCAAAAACGTTTTGGAAATACAGGGATAATGTCCACCATTTTGATTTTTGGTCCATCAGTCGCGATCAATTATGTGACAAAGGGGTGTTGCCCGAAAATGTGGATGTCAGCCGGATATGCACAAAATGTGAGACAAACCGATTTTTTTCCTTTCGAGGAGAAGGAACGACCGGAAGATTTGCGAACCTGATCGGCTTGAAATGATAGAACACGGATGACACGGATATTGCGGATTTTCGCGGATGAGGAAGCAGGGGAGGGGCTTCGCCCTAGTTGTGAGCGGAGCGAACCCATTTTAATATCCGCGCAGATCCGTTCAATCCGCGCAATCTGCGTCCTATAAAAAAATGATAATGGCCAATGGCAAGGGACGAACATATAAAATGATCCAGGAAAAAGTAAACGTATTGTGGAACCGAAGTGTTGGCCCGGGATACTATCGAATCGGATTAACCTGCCACCATGGATATAAAGATGCCAAACCCGGCCAGTTCATTATGCTCAGGTTTCCGGGACAGGTCACTCCTTTTTTGCGTCGACCTTATTCCATCCATCAGCTTATTTATGATAATGAGCGGGTCGTTGGGATTGAACTCCTTTATAAAGTCGTGGGAGAGGGCACTGAGAAACTATCCGGATGTCAGATCGATGACGATTTAGATATTTTGGGCCCTTTAGGCAATGGTTTTTCTTTTTCCAGTCAGTATAAAACCGTCTATCTTGCCGCAGGCGGTATAGGTGTGGCACCGATGGTTTTTTTGGCCTCTTATTTGAAAACAAAAGGGGTTGACATGGAAACGTCTCAGATTTTCTTGGGGGGAAGATCAAAGGATGATCTGTTATGCAGGGACGAATTTTTAGACATGGGAATAAAACTTCAGGTCACTACGGATGACGGAAGTGAGGGAGACCAATGTTTTATCACCCATCCTCTTGAAATAACTTCAAAACAAGAACGGCCGGATATTATTTACGCCTGCGGCCCAATGGAAATGTTAAAATGTGTTGTGGCCATCGCCGAAAAGTATCATGTGCCGTGCCAAGTTTCTATTGAAACAGTGATGGCCTGCGGCATGGGTGCCTGCCTTGGGTGTGCGGTCGAAAAAAAAGGAATGAAAAAGGCCTATCTGCATGCCTGTGTGGACGGTCCTGTTTTTGATATCAGTACTATTAACGTCTAGTTTCAGCCTCAATCATAATATTTTTACCACTTTTTGCATTGACTTGGGAAAATTCATGTGTTAGATGCACAACGTCCTTGATTGATGTTTGTTTTTATGAGGACTTTAATGGTCCAATTAGGTGAGACTTTTGAAAAAGGTCTCAAGGTGTTCTTTTTCATGAAAAGGGAAACCACACGTGCCATAAAAGAGCTGGCGTACTACAGCAGCATAGGGTTATCCGTAGCGCTTTCCATTTTTATCGGGCTGGCTATCGGCGTGTACCTTGACAGAAAAGTATTTAATACGACACCGTGGCTGACATTGATTTTTTTAGGACTTGGAATCGCCGCGGGGTTCAGGAACATCGGAATCGCAATAAAAAAGAGCAGAAAACTTTAACGGATATTTTTTTTGTGGAAATTCAAGAGCGTCTCGTTAAATTTGTCACCCGTGCCAACTGGGTCCTATTTTTTATTGCCGGTCTAACCGGGCTTTTTTTTATGCCTCCTCATTTTGCCATGGGAATTATTTGTGGCGGCTTGATCGTTACGATCAATTTCCATTTGCTCTACCGGACGCTGAAAAAAGCGTTTAGGCCGCCTCATTTGGCTTCTCTCCGGGTGATTTTGGGCAAATATTATATGCGCTTTATTGCCAGCGGCATTGTTATTTTTATTCTTATATCGGAACATTTTGTCGATCCTTTGGGGCTTTTTATCGGGCTTTCGGTGGTGGTGATGAGCATCATGATTGCGACTGTACGCGAATTAACCATATATATTTTAAAGGAGGCAATGTAAGGTGGCACATCCCTATCTATTTTTTGTAAAATTGTTTGAACTGTTCGGTCTTGGCCATTTCGCCCATACATATCCTCACATTATTTATTCCTGGGTGGTGATGATTATCCTGATTGCACTTGGGGTCATCGGGGCAAAGAGTGTAACACTGGTTCCTTCGAAACTACAAAATGTGTTGGAGATCATGATTTCCGGAATCGAGGAATTCACCATTGATATTACCGGGGAAGAAGGGCGCTGGCTCTTTCCACTGCTTGCAACGGTTTTTATTTATATCTTCTTTTGCAACATCATGGGACTTTTTCCTGGATTTTTCCCGCCGACCGCCAACTTGAACACCACCCTTTCATGCGCACTCGTTGTGGTTCTGTTTACGCACGTGATCGGCATTAAATATCACGGCGCTAAATATATTAAACACTTTCTGGGGCCTGTATGGTGGATGGTCCCTCTTATTTTGCCGATTGAAATTATCGGACATCTGGCCCGTATTTTATCTCTTTCTTTCCGTCTTTTCGGGAACATGATGGGCCACGAGCTGGTTTTGGGAATTCTTTTCATGCTGGCCGGACTCTTTTTTGCGCCGCTTCCGATTATGGTTCTCGGCATTTTTGTTGCGCTGGTGCAGGCGTTTGTCTTTTATCTGCTGTCGGTCATGTACTTTACCGGTGCCATCGAACATGCGCATTAATGTTATGTGAGTTTTAGGACGTAAAAATAATATAGGATATTTAATAATATGCTTTTTATATTTTAATGGGAAAATGGAAGAAGCATAAAAACCTAAAGTAAAGGAGGATTAGTCGATTATGGGCGCAGAAGCATTACAATTTTTCATTGCTTGCGTAACCGCAGCCGGGTTTGGAGTCGGGATTGCAGCTTTTGGTTGTGGTATTGGACAGGGACTTGGCATAAAGGGCGCTGTTGAAGGTATTGCCAGGAATCCCGAATCATCCGGTAAGGTAACGGTTACCATGCTGATTGGCCTTGCGATGGTTGAATCACTGTGTATCTATGCACTGGTTGTTGCGCTGATTCTGATCTATGCCCATCCCCAGGCGTCGGCGATTGCCGCTTTGTTTGGCGCTGGTCATTAAGAACAGACACAACTTTTTTAAAAAACAGGGCTGTACCCTATGGGGTGCGGCCCTGTTTTTTTTTAAAGCGAAAGTTCGGTACCTTCCGTTTATCAGATACCGCAGGTTTACCTGCGGGAGTTTCATAAAATCGATACACGATTTTATTGGGGTAAAACCTTTTTTAAAAACTTTCCGGTATATGAACCATTCATTTTGACGATGTCTTCCGGAGTGCCGAACCCCACGACATTTCCTCCTTCATCACCGCCTTCAGGCCCAAGGTCAATGATATGATCGGCGGTTTTAATAACATCCAGATTGTGTTCGATCACAATAACCGTATTTCCTTCATCCACAAGTCTGGAAAGCACATCAAGCAATTTTCGAATATCATCCGTGTGGAGCCCTGTAGTCGGCTCGTCGAGAATATAAACGGTTCTTCCGGTGGCTGTTTTCCCAAGTTCTCGAGACAGTTTGACGCGTTGGGCTTCACCGCCGGACAGGGTTGTTGCCGGCTGACCGATATGAATGTATCCCAGGCCCACATCAATCAACGTCTGCAACTTGTTTCTGATATTATTTACCCGTTCAAAAAACTCAAATGACTGGTTTACCGTCATATCGAGAATGTCGGCGATATTTTTTCCTTTGTATTTGATTTCAAGGGTCTCACGGTTGTAACGTTTTCCGTGACATACATCACAGGAGACGTAGACGTCCGGCAAGAAATGCATCTCTATTTTTATGATGCCGTCCCCACGACAAGCTTCGCACCTTCCTCCTTTGACGTTAAAACTGAACCTGCCGGGTTGATATCCTCTCATTCGCGATTCAGCCGTCCTGGAAAACAGTTCTCTGATATACGTAAAAACACCGGTATATGTTCCGGGGTTGGAACGCGGCGTTCTGCCGATGGGAGACTGGTCGATATGGATGACTTTATCGATATGTCCCACGCCTTGTATTTTCTGGAACAAGCCCGCTCGCATCCTGGCTTGATAAAGCCGCTGGGTCAGCGCGCGATAGAGAGTTTCCAGGACAAGCGTCGATTTCCCTGAGCCGGATACGCCGGTGACGCAGATCAAACATCCCAGAGGAAATCCCACCTGAATATTTTTAAGATTATTTTGAGATGCTCCCTGAAGAACAATTTTCCGGCCGTTGCCGGATCTTCGCTTTGCGGGCACCGGAATACGTTTGCGGCCGGAAAGGTACTGTCCGGTCAGTGAATCTTCTGCTTTTAAAAGTTGTTCCGGAGGACCTGAAAACACCACATAACCGCCGTTAATTCCGGCTTCGGGCCCCATATCGACGACATAATCCGAAGCGCGGATGGTTTCTTCGTCGTGCTCCACCACAATAACGGTGTTGCCGAGGTCACGCATCTGACAGAGGGTTTTCCGCAGTCGTTGGTTGTCTCTCTGGTGAAGACCGATGCTCGGTTCGTCGAGAACATAAAGAACGCCGGTCAGTTTTGAACCAATCTGTGTGGCAAGGCGTATTCGCTGGCTTTCTCCACCGGAAAGCGTGGATGCCGATCGATCGATGGTGAGATAGCCCAATCCCACGTTTTCCAAAAAGCCGAGCCGTTCTCTGATTTCTTTCAAGATCCTTTCCGCAATAATCTTTTTTTTGCCGGTCAGTTTCAGATTGTGGAAAAAACCGGTTGCTGATGTTACGGAAAGTTGTGTCACTTCATAGATATTAAGATTGCCCACTCGCACGGACCTGCTGGCCTTGTTCAATTTAGCGCCGTGGCATTCGGGGCAGGACCGAAAATTCATATATTGTTTAATTTCTTCTCTGGACTGATAGGATCCTGTTTCCAGATATCGTCGTTGAAGTTTCGGAATAATGCCTTCAAAGGATTTTTTGTAGGTATAGCGACGACGGCTTCGTTCAAAATAGAATGTAATCCGTTCATTTCCGGAACCATATAAAAGGGCTTTTTTAAATTCGTCGTTCAGATCTTTGTATGGCGTATAAATATCAACACCGTAGTGTGACGTCAGTGCATCCAGAAATTCGGTGAAATGCACGGTGGTTCTGTTGGCCCATAAAGCCACCGCGCCTTCTCTTAAAGAAAGTTCATGATTCGGGATAATCAAATTAGGATCAAATTCGGTTGTTGAACCCAGGCCGTCGCATTTCGGACAGGCGCCCTGTGGAGAGTTGAAAGAAAAACTCGCTGGAGAGAAATCCGGATAGCTGATTCCACAAGTGGTACATGCGGATTTTTCGCTGAAAAGAATGGTTTCGCCTTCAGGAATATCTACGGTGACAAGACCGTTTGAGAGTGACATGGCAAGTTCTATGGAGTCCGCAAGCCGGTTGCGGATCTTATCTTTTACAATCAAGCGGTCCACTACCACATCAATGGAATGTTTTTTATTCTTATCCAGTCCATGGACCGACTCGATTTCTAATGTTGCTCCATCGACCCGGACACGGGCGAACCCTTCCTTTTTTAGCCGCTTAAAAAGGCCTTCGTGCGTACCTTTCTGACCCGATACAAGGGGTGCCAGAATAATTATCCGGGAGCCTTCATCCAGGGACATAACCCTGTCTACAATCTGATCGAGTGTTTGGGCCGTAATCGGTTTCCCGCATTGATAACAATAGGGTGTACCGGTTCTGGCAAAAAGGAGACGGAGGTAATCATAGATTTCAGTGACCGTTCCCACCGTTGATCGAGGGTTGTGGCTGGCGGTTTTTTGTTCAATTGCAATTGCCGGCGACAATCCTTCGATAGTGTCAACATCGGGTTTCTCCATTCGTTCGAGGAATTGGCGCGCATACGTCGACAGCGATTCTACGTACCTTCGTTGACCTTCGGCATAAAGGGTATCAAAAGCAAGTGTTGATTTCCCTGATCCTGAAAGACCGGTAACCACGATGAGTTTGTTACGAGGTAATTCAATGTCGATATTTTTCAGGTTGTGATGTCTGGCACCACGTATGATTATCTTCTCGGTATTCATTTTACTCCTAAAAACATAGACTGGGTATCGCCTGTTCCGTTATACAATGATAAAAACCTTTAAGTTGGAAATAGGAAAGAGAAAAGAGGAAAGAGGGGAAATCGCGAATAAACACGAATAAATACAAATTATAATAATACTATTTATGTTCATTTACGTCCATTTGTGGTGATCTATTTTCTATTTGCTAATTCTATTTCCTGTATTTTTGCTGCTTGTAAACAGCCTGTTTGGCCGCCATGGTTATCGCTGCGATCAGGCTCCCCGGATCAGCCTTACCGGTTCCGGCAATGTCATATGCCGTGCCGTGGTCAACGGATGTTCTGATGATTGGAAGTCCAAGGGTAACATTTACACCGTCATGAAAGTGCAGGAGCTTAAAGGGAATCAATCCCTGGTCGTGATACATGGCGACAACGGCATCATAACTTCCGCTTAGCCGCCTGATAAAATACGGTATCCGGGGGTAGGGGACCTTTAACTTCGAATCCCTTCCTTTACAGCATCATGGATCGCCGGCAGAATAATATTTTTTTCCTCACTTCCGAACATTCCGTCCTCGCCTGCGTGAGGGTTGAGCCCGGCCACGGCAATACGGGGTGTTTTCAAGCCAAACCGGTCATGCATTGCCTGCCAAGTTAATTTTATGGTTTGCAATACTTTTGGCGTTGAAAGCAATGAGGGGACCTTCTTTAAAGGAACATGGATGGTGACAAGGACGACACAAAGACGATCTCCAGCCAGCATCATGGAAAAAGTCTTGGAGTTTGTCCGTTCAGCCAAAAGTTCGGTGTGCCCGTTGTAGCGGCAACCGGCAATTTGCATAGCCCTCTTGTTTATAGGGCATGTGACCATGGCGGCAATACGCCCCTGAGCGGCCAAGTCGGACGCAGACTCGATATAGTTCACCATGGCGCTTCCTGTTTCAACTGTGGGATGTCCCCAGAATAACGGCTCAGGGACGATTTCGGAAAGATTCAGTACTTCGATGGTACCTAATTTATAGATGCCCTTATCAGGATCTTTCAGAGCTTTAATATGAAGACGGCTTTGAACACATTGTTTTGCGGCGGTCAGAACCTTTAAATCTCCAATCACAAACGGCCGGCAAACTTTATAGATGTCAGCTTTACAAAGTGATAATAGAATAATTTCAGGACCGATCCCGGCAGGATCTCCCATGGTGATCCCAATTATCGGGCGAGTATCGGGCATTAGCATTCTCCCCATCTTTTGTTAAACGAATATGTTAAAAAAGTAACTATACTATAAAGAAAATAAATATGTTTCAAATAAATTCTAAAAAAAATTCTTAATCTTTAGTTTTGTTGAGGTTAAATTTGAAAAATTAGAATTCTAAAGAATTAATAAAAATGAGAGAAAATAACAGAAATATAAAGATTTTGTTGATAAGCATAATTGTAAACTTTTTGTTGATAACTTTCGATCTGCTTAAAATGCTTATAGAAAAATAGCTGTTTAAAAAAAGCTGTATTTAAGAACAGTTAAATTTTAAATACAATATATTTAATTGATTACAGTAAGATATGTATTGTTGATAATGGGATGACAAACAGACGAAAAACTGGATTTATCGGGTTTGACATATAAGGGTTGTTCCTTTAATGTCGGTCTCAGCTTACACGACAGCTTCTTTGTAATCTTAAATAATACTCCCAGAAAGATTAATATCGGCATTTTATCAGAATTTTTATCCTGAAACAACAAACTGGTTCTAATTACGTAACCGAGATTATTAATTCGTATGAAGGCGATTTGGAAAGAAGCAAAAACAGCCATTAAATCACGGATCCCAAGTCATTGTTTCAGGATGTGGATTGAGCCGCTGAGATTAACGAAGTGCGATAACGGTTCTATTTACCTTGCTTCTCCGAACTTTTTTTCCAAAAAGCGGGTCTTGGAACATTATGGTGATTTGATAACCGCCGAAATCACCAAGGCTGCCGGAAAGCTTTGCCGATGTTTGATTGAGGTTTCGGAAACAGATAGGGTTCCAAATAACAATTTTAGCGAAGATTTTCAACTTCCGCTTCCCAACATGAATCCACGTCCATATAACGGTAGACTTTTAAGAAAGGATTTTACCTTTGATCATTTTGTGGTGGGTGGAAACAATGATTTCGCTTACTCAGCTTCTCTTTCAATGGCTTCAAAAAAAAATAGTCTCCCCAATGCACTATTCTTATTGTCTAAAACCGGAATGGGGAAAAGCCACCTTTCACAGGCCATCGGACATTATATCCTGACGGAACATCCTTCCGACCGTGTTTATTATATGACGGCGGAGGATTTCAGCAATGAAATGGTTTACGCGTTTCGTCATGACTCGATAAATGCATTTAAAGGAAAATATAGAGATCAATGTGACGTATTGCTCCTGGAAGATGTTCATCAATTAAGCGGCAAGGAACGAACCCAGATCGAGCTTGCGATGACACTGGACACAATGTTCGAATCCCACAAGAAAATTATTTTATCGAGTTGTTGTTTGCCGGCAGAGATTCCGAAACTCAATGATAAATTGAGATCCCGCCTTTCCGGGTCGTTGATTTCAAACATAGATCCTCCGGATTTCAAAACGAGGGTCAGGATATTGCAAAAAAAAGCGAAACACAATGGATGTCAAATGCCGGAAAGTGTCATTGATTATCTGGCCAGTGAGCTTACGGAAGATGTGCGACAGCTCGAAAGCGGCCTTATCGGGGTTACCGCGAAATCATCTTTGTTGGGAATGCCTATTGATATCAGGCTGGCTGAAAGTGTTGTCAAGAACATTATCCGCAATCGAGAGAATATCACCATAGATACCATTAAAAAGCTTGTTTCCAAATATTATACGATTCCCGTCAAGGAAATTGTTTCAAGTTCTCGAAAACAAGCCATTGTTCGAGCAAGACAAATCGCAATCTATCTTTCACGCAAATATACCGATGCCCCGCTTCAAGCGATAGGAAAAAGCTTCAACAGATATCATGCCACCGCCATTCATTCCATCGGCGCGGTCGAGCGAGCATTGAAAGAAAATGGTCCGATACAAAAGCAAGTGGAATTCCTCTGCAATAAACTCGAATCCGGGAAGATATAACCGGTACCCCTCCCATTGCAAACATCTCCGATTCAGATACAATAAAAAATATCACTGAAAGAACGTGAGATAATTTGAAAACATGAAAGAAATGTTTATTATTGCGCACTATGGCACTAATTCGCTAAGAAGTATTCGTAAATCGATTTTTTAGTACCTAAGTGAATTAAGTGCAAATTTTGGTAAACTGGATACAGAAAAATGCCTCTCGCGGATTCGACATTTAAAAAACTTCAAAACATCGTTGGAAACCCTTATTGCAGCAGGAAAAAAGAGGACCTGATCTGCTATGCATATGATGCAACCGCTCGCACTTATCTTCCCGACGCCGTTATATTCCCAAAGAACAGCAAAGAAATATCCGGAATATTGCATGTGGCCAACGAGGATCATTTCTTTGTGATCCCCAGGGGGGCGGGGACCGGCATGACCGGAGGATCTCTTCCTGTTGAAGGCGGAGTTGTAGTGGTAATGAGCCGCTTGAACCGCATTCTCGGAATTGACAAGGACAATCTTATTGCCCATGTCGAACCCGGAGTGATTACCGGCCGGTTCCACCGGGCCGTTGAAAAAGAGAAACTGTTTTATCCTCCGGATCCATCGAGTTCCGACTTCTCCACCCTGGGAGGCAACCTTGCAGAATGCGCAGGGGGGCCAAGGGCAGTGAAATATGGCGTAACCAGGGATTATGTACTGGGTTTGGAAGTTGTCATTCCGACCGGGGAGCTCATACGAACCGGCGTAGCGACCGCGAAAGGCGTTGTGGGTTATGATCTGACGAGACTTATTGTCGGATCAGAGGGAACCCTTGGAATAATTACACGGATAACCGTTAAACTATTGCCTCTGCCTGAGACGGTGAGAACCATGGTCGCCGTATTTGATGACATGGAGACCGCGGCGGAAACAGTTTCTGAAATTATCAGACGCGCCATGGTTCCACGAACCATAGAATTTATGGATAATGCCTCAATCCGTTGTGTAGAACGCTACCTGAATATGCATCTACCTGTTGATGCCGGGGCTTTATTGCTTCTTGAGGTGGATGGAAAAGAGAAAGAAGTGGATGGGCTCATCGATCAGTTAAAAACGGTATGCATATCCCGAGGCGCAAATGGTACGAGTATCGCCCGAAAAAAAGAGGACATCGAAAAACTCTGGAAAGCTCGCAAGGCAATCTCTCCGGCATTGTTTCAATACGGTCCTGACAAGATTAATGAGGATATTGTGGTGCCCAGAAGCAGGATCCCGGATATGGTTAGAAAGATAGCGGCGTTAAAAGAAAAAACAGGATTAACCATGGTGAGTTTCGGGCATGCCGGAGATGGAAACATTCATTTTAACATCATGCTCGACAAAAAAAATCAGGAAGAACTCAAAAAAGCTGAAGCTGCTGTCGATGCTTTATTTGAATATACCCTTGCACTGGGAGGAACGATTTCGGGTGAGCATGGGGTCGGAATAACCAAAGCGCCGTACATCGCAAAGGAGATCGGTGCCCTGGAACTTAAGCTCATGAAGAAAATAAAAAAGCTTTTTGATCCAAACGGAATATTGAATCCCGGGAAAATCTTTCCGGTAAATAAAACCGCTGATGGACGCGGATAAACACAAATTAAAAAAAATATTCGTGTCCATTTGCGGTTGCCTGTTTTCGAAAAAAACGAGAAATAGTTATTCTTATAATTTGGGTTACTGTACTTTGATAAGCATGTCGTTATAGGATATTAAATCCTCCAAAAGTTCCAGCCGGGTGTTTTTTTCTTGCTCTATGGCGCAGCGAAGGTTTAAGGCACAGAGTTTTTGACATAATGGATCCTGAATATTAAAATTGCCGAGACAGCCAAGATGATCATCGAGAGATATTTGATTCATTAACTCTTTTTTCATATCGTATCCTCTATTTTAAGCAACGAAATCATTTCCTCGTGAATTTTACCGTTGCTTGCCAGAATTTCCGTTTTGTCGATGGTAAATGGGGTGTTTGAAAAATCGGTGATGGTTGCTCCTGCCTCTCTAGCGATCAGCTCCCCTGCAGCGGTGTCCCATGGTTTAAGGTCTTGCTCCCAAAATCCATCAAACCGCCCACAGGCTAAAAAACAAAGATCGATCGCCGCCGAACCGAGTCTCCGAACGCCCTGAGACGCTTTCAGGCATTTTGAAAAACGCATGATCAAAGGATCTAAGTGGTCCCTTAGGTTATAAGGAAATCCGGTAACAAGAAAACTATCAGACACTGTTTTTGACTGTGAGACGCTGATTGGGCGACCGTTGAGCAGCGCTCCTTCCCCTTTCTCAGCGGTAAAGAATTCTCTTGTGATCGGATTGAAAACAAGCCCAAAAACAGTCTCACCTTTTAAAGCGAACGCAATGGAAATTGAAAACAAGCCCAACTGATGGGCAAAGTTTGTTGTGCCATCCAACGGGTCGATGATCCACTGGAAATCCGCATTGCCTTTGCTCAATCCGCTTTCTTCAGCCAGGATCGAATGATCACTAAATACTTTTCGAATGGTCTCGATAATGATGCTTTCGGATCCGGTGTCGGCTTCCGTAACGAGATCAATGATCCCTTTTTTAAAAACTTTGGATAACTTTCCGTAATGAGCCAAAAGCACGCCGCTGCCTTTAAAAGCAGCGGCAATGCCGACTCTTTTTATCAGCCCAAGATTCATAGAATCATCAATTTATATTTATTTGATTTTCGATGTCAACCATAAATTATCAAAGCCGGTAATGAATGGAATCTTTCATTTTGTCAATAAGCGGCAATAATGTCGATGCTTGTTTTGCCGAGATAGCGGTTGCATCAAAATTCCGGCTTAATAGTTCAGTCGTTGCTTGACCCACCAGATCCATTTTGTTCAGAACACGGATCAGCGGAATGTCTTCTAAGTTTAAATCGAGCAGAATTTTTTCAACAGATTTAATCTGGTCTTTAAACCGCGGGTTGCTGATGTCTATGATATGCAGAAGAAGATCCGCGCTCTCCAGCTCTTCCAATGTTGCTCGAAACGCCACCATGAGGTCCTTGGGGAGATTTTTGATAAATCCGACGGTGTCGGTAACAATGACCTCAATGTCCTGAGGAAACTTAAGTCTTCTGCTTGATGGGTCCAGCGTGGCAAATAAGCGGTTCTCAGTACGTACCCGGCTCTTTGTCAGGGTATTCAGCAGGGTGGATTTCCCGGCATTTGTGTATCCGATGATGGAAATCACCGGAAGGTTTTTTTTGTTTCGCTTTGACTTTTGCTGAGATCGTTGTTTTCGTACGAGCAACAGGTCATTTTCCAGCCGTTTTATTCGATCGCGGACGCGCCTGCGATTTATTTCCAGTTTGGTTTCACCGGGCCCGCGTCCGCCGATACCGCCGGTGAGACGGGACATGGCGGTATTTTTGGCAATAAGACGAGGAAGCAGGTACTTAAGCTGTGCGAGTTCAACCTGGAGTTTACCTTCCTTTGTTTGGGCCCGTTGCGCAAAAATATCGAGTATCAATTGTGTTCGATCAATCACCTTCAGGTCTATCTGATCGGTTATCGAGCGCATTTGTGAAGGATTCAAGTCCTGATCACAGATAATTAATGTTGCTCCTTTTTGAAGTGCTGAAATAATCAGCTCTTGAAGTTTTCCAGGACCCATAAGAAATTTCGAATTTACCTTGCGGCGAAATTGAATCATCTCTCCTACAACCTGGATCCTGCTGGATATCGCCAGATCTTTCAGCTCTTCCATCGAAGAAAGGGCGGTTTGCCTGGTTTCGGTTGTCACACTGACAAGCAACGCTCTTTCCGTTCCGATATTTGCTTCATGAAAAGACGTTGCATGGGCAAGCTCCGTTTCCAGGGACTGAATGAGATCAAGACACCCAATGTTCAGTTCGCCGGGATTTAAAGGGTTTATCATCTGGAACGGTTTTCCATAAGCGCTTTTAGGCAGAATATATCCCACGTAGGCTTTTTGAAAAAGGCCTGTTTCCGTCATTGTTATTGCCGCCATGATATCAAGCCTCAGCAGAGCAAGATCGGTGAGATCGTCTGTTGTGAGAGGTTCATCGCCAAGATGAGTGTGAACGCACCTGAGCCCTCTCAAGCGGCCCGGAGCAACGCGGTAATCACTGGTGTCAGGAATAACGATTCTTTGATAGTCACCCACAATAACATAAGCGATTTTTCCTTGGCGGTTTATGAGGAGGCCTATCTGACGGCGTATTTCATGAGAAAGCTTGCTGATATCGCGAGCGAGTTCGAATGAAATAAGGAATTGGGGCGGAAGCCGCCGGCGATAGAGATTTTCAAGCCTGCGGATATGACTGGCTTTGAGCCCTCCGATATTCCCGAAAAGTTTTTTCATGTGGATTTATATCTATGGTCAACCCCGTTATTCTTTTGGGATGAAATTTTCAAATCGAGTGTACGTATCCAAAAATGTCATTAGGGCAGTGCCGGTGGGGCCGTTTCGCTGTTTGGCAAGTATGATTTCTGCTTTGCCTTTATTGGGGTTGTTTTCGTCCTTGTTGTATAATTCATCTCTGTAAATAAAAGCGACCACGTCAGCGTCCTGCTCAAGCGCTCCGGATTCTCTCAAATCGGCCAGCTGTGGTCGTTTATCGCTTCGTTCTTCCAGCTTTCTGTTTAATTGGGAAAGGGCCAAAACAGGGATATCGAGTTCCTTGGCGAGGGCTTTTAACGATCGTGAAATCTCAGAAATTTCTAAATCTCTGCGCTCGGCGGAAATCCGGCCTTTCATGAGCTGGAGATAATCGATGATAATCAGGCCGATATCGTTTTCCATTTTTAAACGACGCGATTTCGCCCGGATTTCGAGAACGGTGATGTTTGGAGAGTCGTCGATGAAAATTGGCGCCTGAGACAAAAATCCGGCGGCATCTGTAATCCTTATCCAGTCATCCTGGGTGATGAATCCCCTTCTCAAACGGGATGAATCGATTCTCGCTTCACTGCTAAGCATTCGAAACGACAGTTGTTCCTTGGACATTTCAAGGGAGAATATGGCGACAGGGATATTGGTGTCGACAGCAGAATTTTTAGCAATATTCAGAGCAAAGGCTGTTTTCCCCATTCCGGGGCGACCGGCGAGAATAATCAGGTCGGATTTTTGCAACCCTGCCGTTAATTCATCAAGTTTAGTATAGCCCGTGGCAACGCCGGTAACCAGGGCTTTGTTTCCCTGACGTTCTTCAAGGGCATCGATGTTGACTTCAATGATTTTTCCGATGGGATAAAATGCCGGTTTGATTTTGTTTTCCGATATTTCAAAAATGGAACTTTCAGCAAAATCGATGACATTTTCGACATCTCCCCGATCTTCGAAACATCGTTTGGCAATGGCATTTGATTTTTCAATAAGCTGCCTTAAACAGGCCTTGTCATGAATGATTTTGGCATAATGCTGAGCATTTACTGCAAGCGGAACGGTATCGACAAGATTTGCAAGATATGTTGCTCCCCCGATTTCTTCAAGCCATCCTTGTTCTCTCAATATATTGGTCAACGTTACCAGATCAACGGGCTCATTTCGGGAAAAGAGTTCGGTTATGGCAGTGAAAATCTTTTGGTGGGAAGATCTGTAAAAGTCCTTGGGTGACAGAATCTCCAAAATTTCGGGCAACGTATCGTTATCTACCAGTATTGCGCTTAAAATAGATTCCTCCGCCTCAAGGCTCTGGGGCGGAACATGATATAAAAAGGGATCTTTTCCGATTTTCAGTGGGTTTTCGGCCATAAAAACTCACCTCAAATAAAATCGTGTAACGATTTTATGAAACGCGGCTATACCGCTTGGTTTGACGAAAGATTAAAATTCCTATCCGATATTTGAATTTATCCCACCAAAGGGCAGCTAAAACCTCATGAAAAACGAAATTCTTTTAGAAACCAAGATTCCACTATTTCATTGTTCCATATGCAAGGCAATAAAACAAGCCTCAACCAACTGCGCAGTGTGGCGGCATAGATCCCGCAGGTTTACCTGCGGGAGTTTCATAAAATCGTTACACGATTTTATTCAGAGACGACTTCAACGATAATTTCAGGTTCAACATCCTTGTAAACGCGAATGGGAATTTTATAAGTTCCGATATTTTTAATCGGTTCATTGAGCAGAATCATCTTTTTTTCGATTTCGATGTCCTGGGCAGCAAGAGCATCAGCAATATTGCGTGTTGATACCGAACCATAGAGGCGATCTTCTTCGCTGACTTTTGCAACAATCTTGCATACAACGCCGTCAAGCCTTTTAGCCATTTCTTCGGCCGAACCTTTTTCCTTGGCGATTTGAATGTCAAATTTGGTTCTCTCCTGTTCCATCATCTTTCGGTTCCGCGGGGTTGCCGATACTGCCTTATTTTGGGGCAAAAGATAGTTGCGTGCGTAGCCATCTGCCACAGTTACCTCGCTCCCGATGATTCCCAGCGATTCAATGGTTTGCTTTAAAATTATTCTCATTGTAAACCTCCCCTAAAATGGGCTAATTGTTTCTATTTGTTGCTTAACTGTGAATTTAGTGTTTTACGGCAATTTTTTTTATCTTCTCGCCACAAAGGCACCAAGGCTCTAAGAAAGAATAACAAAAAGGTCCTTCGTGTCTTTGTGCCTTCGTGGCAAATTATTAGCTCACTTTTCCGGTTTGCTCGGGCTATGTCCCAATTTTCTGAAATTAAGCCACATATCGAAAAAGCCTATTCCGATTACAACAAGCAGCACGATTTGTTGAACAGCCATAAGCGTATATAAAAAAAACCTCAACAGCCGAGGGAATTTTTTCTTCTCAAAGTAAAACGATACAATGGCGATCCCTTGAAAAAAATAAACGGTAATGAGAATTAACAGGCCGTTTAAGCCAAGGACCTTGATTGGTTTGTACGGAAAAAGCAATAAAAGCCCAAAACATATGACCCCCCAGACAAGAAATTCAGGGGCTTTCCAAAGCTTTAAAGATCCAAAATCAGGGTAAAAGAGGTTCTGATTCTTAAATATGGGTTTTGCGAGAAGCAAATTTGTCCAAGATATAAAAACAGCGGAAGACACTACGAGCGCAGGAATAATCCTGACGAGAACATATTTAATATTTTCAAGTGAATTTGAAATCATTTGAATGTTTTCTGGCTTTATCCCCATGTTACTGTAAAGCGATAATGTAAGCTTCAAATTTTTATCCACATATTCGTTGACAAGGGCATATATTCCTTTGTTGGCGATATTGCTGTAAAAGAGCAGGCAGACCGTTCCGGTGACAATCACAGCACCGCATGCATATAGAACGGTTTTTTCGATGGAAAGCTCCAGTTCCAAGAGTTCGCTTAAAACAAATCCGAGCAACAGCAGTTCAAAAAAAAACAGGATGTCGATGGATATGCCGCCAAGAAAAGCGACCATGATGATGGTGGCAATAACCGGAATGACGGCGCCGGATGTCCTGCCCAGTTTTGAACGATAGAAAAGGGTCGGCAACGGGATCAAGAGTGCAGAAAAAAAACCGATAATGGGAATGACCACCGACATTAAGAATATAAAGCTTGTGACAACAATACCGATAATAATATCTTTCGAGATATTTCTTGAAGTGGTTTGAAGTACCACTCTTTCTCCTTTAGGCGCAATAATAACCCCTTCCGATCGGGTAGAACTCCTGGGTTCACCCAATTCAGGGTGTGTCCAGAGGGGTGTTGGAATAACGGAATAGCGCAACTTTTATTCTATTTCACCGCGGCCATCATTCCATTATTTTTATCCCGTGAAACTTTTTTCTATTTCACTGGGGCTACATATGAGGCGAAAAACAGGCGCGATCAATTGCAGAAGTTCCGAGATGCCTAATTATAGTCTACCGTTCCCACAAACGGCAGAAGGGCAATCGTGCGGGCGCGCTTAATTGCATGTGTCAGGGAGCGCTGATGTTTTGCACAGGTCCCGGATATTCGTCTTGGAATGATTTTGCCGCGTTCCGTGATAAAATACCGAAGAGATTTGGCGTCCTTATAATTGATGGCCAGACTGGCGTCAGCACAGAAACGACATACCTTGCGTCGATGAAACACCCTTTTTTTTCTGTTAATACCGGTCTTCTTTTTCCGGGAGGCAAAGTCTGCAGGCATTGTATAACTCCTAAGTGTTATTTATTTTATAAAGATTCCGTAAGCTTGTCGGACCAAATCGATAGTCCAACGGCAGCGAGGCTTGCTGGAATATATAAAATCGCAATACGATTTTATTTTTCTATTGTTTCAGGTTCCGGATTGTCGGATATCTTGGATTCCTCATCAGGAATATCACTCGATGTCGCATCTGATGATTGTGCCTGCTCGGCTTTCATCTTTTCGGCATTGGCGATTTCTTCTTTAATCGTATCAATGTCGATATCCTTTTCAAGCAGGACCGTCATATATTTTAAGATTCGATCATCGATTCTAAAAAAGCGTTCAATTTCATCTACGAGAACACCTGACCCGCAGTAATCCAATCGAATGTAATAGCCATGGGACTTTTTCCTGATTTCATAAGCAAGCCGTTTCCCTCCCCATTCATCAAACGTAACCAGCAAACCATTATGTTGATGAATAAGATCCTTTAATTTTTCGGATATGGGAAAACGTTCTTCTTCGGGAAGGTCATTGTCGACAATGAAAATGGTTTCGTATCTTCTCATAGGTCCTCCTTTTGGATGTAAAGCCCCGCAAAACCGGAGCAAGGGGAAGTTGGATAAAAATAATTAAATTAAAATAAATAAAATGCAATGTCAATAATTAATAATCAAAAATAAAACCACAAATAGACGCAAATTAACACAAATAAGAAACTAAATCGTGTCCCTCCATAAATGGTAGATTTCGGATCAGGGCAAGGCCGCAGTCTTTTTGAAACCACAGGCGTAGCAGCGATACGTCGAGGATTGCAAAAAGACGAGAACGCAGGCCTGGGCCTAAAGATGCCATTTATGGAGGGATACTAAATACCATCAAGGTACTCAAGATCCTTTGCCTGGGTGTTCTTGGTGCCGATGCTCAAGATTTCAATTCGGCTCTGCTTATTTGCCCGAAAATAAAGACGTCCATTATATGCGAAAATAGCTTCCTGGACAGTCGAACGGCCTTTTTTACTAAATACTTTCCGTTTAACCGGGACGAGCTTCGGGTTTTCATTAAGCTTGTGAATGATCTCTTCACTTTTTATTTTCATATCTTCCGTTAAATCTAGAAAACCCATGATGGCCTTTTTGTCAATGGAGATGTTTTTATAGAGCGTCTTAAACCTCTTGCGTACGGAATGGTAAAATTTTATTTTTTGTTTGCTTTCTTTTCGTTCTTCTTTTTCAAGTCGTTTTATTGTTTCTTTCAATACATCAATTTCCTGTCTCCTTTTCATTAAGCAGCTCGATTTTCTTAATAACTTTATTTTCGAGCAAGACAATTTCCTTGATCATTTCATCTTCGTTTTTACTGGCCTTGACGGTTTCTTTTTTAAGTTGTTTTTGGATCTTTTTAATTTCGAGAGCAAGATTTTTTTTATCCTGCACCATCGTCTTAAGATTGCCGGCATGATTTATTTCTATTTCTTTAAGTCGTGAGAGTTCACTGTTTTTTTCCGTCTCCTCTTTCCGGACTTTTTTTAAACCCGACCAGTAATAAAAAGACAATATCAGGATGGATGCAAAAATATAAATACAAAGTATTACATTCGTTAAAAACGTGTTCGGCTCAATCACCACGTCAACACTTACCACCAGACCTTCATCCATGAGTGCATAGTTGTCCGAAGCGATTTGAATGGGATTGTTTGGTAAAAGAGAAGTTTTGTTGGAGTTCACGGCAGCAGGGTATAAAATCGTGCCTTTTTTTGATGTCACTGTGACGATTACCTTTGCGCCCAATCTGATCAGGAGCTTGCTTTGAAGGTAGCGGTTGATGTTACGATTTATGTCATCTTTTAACCGGACATTTCCTTCGAACAAGGGACGCGTATCCCCGAGGTAAATATTTTCAATACCGTCTAAATACCGGCTCTTAAGGTGTCGTTCTAAGGACTGAACGGAAATAATATAAAGAACCGGCGGTAAAAGAATACATAAAATCAATATTTTTAACGAAAAGAATTTCAAAATTAAATCCTATAGACAACCGCAAATGGACGCAAATGAACACAGATGTAAATAGAAGGTGAGAAGGTTAGAAAATCAGAAGGTTGTAGGTTCTGAGAATTGCCAACTTGCCGACTTCGCCATAGTAGCCTATGGCTACGACGGCTGAATCTTACCTTCCCACCTTCTTACTTTTTTTCCAATCTATTTGCGTTTATTCGTGTTCATCCGTGGTATTCTTTATTCTCTTTCTTGTTCTCTAAAATTCGGACAATATCCGACGGGCCTCATCCGCTCCGTCAAATTTTTTATCCAGATTAAGCGCTGTCTCGATTTCCTTTCTGGCGCGATCTTTGTCCCCTCCGTTATAATACGCCAAACCCAGATAAAAATATCCTTCAGGCTTTTTCGGTGCAAGTTTGACCAATGACTCAAAAATGTTTTGAGATTCCTTAATCTTTTTCTGATGCATATAGGCAATACCTAGATCCATTTCTGCCCGATAATTTTTGGGATCAATCTTCAGAATTTCCAGACTTTCCTTTCCAGCCAATTCGAAATCACGTTCCCTAAGATATATTTTGACCAATAGTAGCTTTGCTTTTATAAATTGAGGATTAAATTCAACAGCCTGCAAGAGAGCCGTCTTTGCCATTCCGGTCTCTCCCTTGCCAAGGTGGGCGACGCCTTTGAAATAATAGGCGCGATAAGACCCCGGATCTTCTTTAATGAGCATATCGAATATCGCACCTGCTTCATCATACTTGTGTTGTAAAATAAAAAGTTCTCCTTTTAGCATCTGGGTCGGGAAATACTTTGGGCTTAGATCTAAAATCCGGGTAATATATTTTTCAGCGTCCTTAATTTGTTTATTTTTAACATAAAACCTGGCGATGGCATCCATTATCCTGATGTTTTTTGGTTGAATCTCAAGAGCTTCTTGATACATGGCTAAAGTCTTGGTCGCATTGCCGACGGCATCGTAAAACTCACCCGCCAACATATAAGGCCTGATATTATTGGGGTCGAGTTCAATTGCCTTAAGATAGG